>CAVTPG010000011.1:0-608752 GCA_963736595.1 uncultured Alphaproteobacteria bacterium | reverse complement strand
TGGCTTTGTACGCTTCGGACACGCCGCGAACCAGCCAGTTTTTCTCTGGCTTACGACCTGCGGCAATTTCGCTGTCCACGGCCTGACGGATATAGGCCACACCTTCAGCAACATTGCCTTCTTTGATGTAGGTTTCGGCAATGAAAGCGCGCGGGTCATTCGTGGTATATCCGGCCTGTGTGGCGGCTTCCAGATATTGGCGTGCCTGCGGCCATTCTTCGCGTTCATAAGCGAATTGCCCGGCAAAGAAATTATATTGCCCAGATGTTTCAGCAGGAACCTTGCCGCTGGCCAGCATCATTTTCAGACCATCATATTGAAGCGACGTGTCTTGTGCCTTTGAACCAACATTCAAGGCAAAATTTCCGGCAATAAATTTGTCATCTGGCGTTGTCGCACCGCTCGTCACTGCTGGAACGCCAGCACGCAAAGCGGCCACGTCCGGCGTTTCGGCATTCAGCATCTTCTCATAAGGCTGATACAATTCGACAAAGGCTTTGGAATAATCGGCCTTGGGCGCTTCGTCTGCCTTTTTATCCTTCTTTTTCTTCTGCGCATAAGCAGGCGCTTCGATTGCCATGGCGGTCAATGCGGTACCGCTGACCAGAGCAAGCGCCAGTGCAAGATGCGACCCTGAGCGATGGGTGCGCGATTGTTTAAGAAGCTGTGTGAAGATCATCGAATTGTCTCCTGAAAGGGAACGTAAAATTGCTAAGTCTCGCCGAGGCCTGTCGGCACCGGCAACGCAAGAACGCCAGATGGACATTGTTTCTGATCCATCGCACTCTTTTTGTTAAGTAGGCTGTAGGACTTTCGCCCTGAATAGTGATTGAACGCCAGTGCGATGCGGCTTGTTCCGCGATGAGACGAGCCGTACCACGGGCAATGCGTCGCAAATGTGGAAAAAGCGCGGATTAATGCGCCAAATTGCCAATCTATCGGTGGCGCTTAAGCCGCAGAAGTCCTACATGGAGAGCATTAGTTGCGCTTCCTGAAAGTGCGTCACGGAAAGATGTGTTTTGACCGATAATATCGACCTTCCTGACCCTCTGCCATCGGGCGAGTATGAAAGCATCGACATCGTCGATGAAATGAAGACCAGTTACCTCGATTACGCCATGAGCGTGATCGTCAGCCGCGCCCTGCCCGATGTGCGCGACGGCCTGAAGCCAGTGCATCGCCGGATCCTGTTCGCCAGTCAGGAAGGCGGCTTTGTCGCCGGACGCCCGTATCGCAAATCGGCCAAGATCGTCGGCGATGTGATGGGCAATTATCACCCGCATGGCGATAGCGCGATTTACGATGCGCTGGCCCGCATGACGCAGGATTGGTCGCTGCGTGTCCCACTAATCGATGGTCAGGGTAATTTCGGCTCGATGGACCCCGATCCGCCAGCCTCGATGCGCTATACCGAAGCACGACTGAACAAGGTTGCCAATACGCTGCTCGACGATCTTGACAAAGACACAGTCGATTTCGCCGAAAATTACGATGGCAGCCGCAGCGAACCCACGGTTTTGCCGGCGCGCTTCCCCAATCTGCTGGTCAATGGTGCTGGCGGTATCGCCGTCGGCATGGCGACGAACATCCCGCCACATAATCTGGGCGAAGTGATCGATGGTTGCCTGGCTTACATGGACGATCCGGCGATCACTTCGGAAGAATTGTTCGAGATTATTCCCGGACCTGATTTTCCCACCGCCCCGCTGATCCTGGGTCAGGCCGGAGCCAAGCTCGCCTATACGACTGGACGCGGCTCGATCCTGATGCGTTGCCGTCATGAGGTAGAGACCAAGCGCGGCGACCGCGAAAGCATCGTGCTGACTTCGATCCCGTTTCAAGTCGGCAAATCCAATCTGGTCGAGAAGATCGCCGATGCGGCCAAGGAAAAGCGGATCGAAGGCGTCTCCGACATTCGCGATGAATCCAGCCGTGAGGGGATGCGCGTCGTCGTCGATTTGAAACGCGATGCGACCGCCGATGTCGTCCTCAACCAGATTTGGCGGCATACGCCTGCGCAATCCAGCTTCCCGGCCAATATGCTCGCCATTCGCGGCGGACGTCCGGAAACACTGTCGCTACGCGATATCATTCAGGCGTTCATCAAGTTCCGCGAAGAAGTCATCACACGCCGCACGAAATTCGAGCTGAACAAAGCGCGTGAGCGGGCGCATATTTTGCTTGGCCTAGTCGTCGCTGTATCCAATCTCGATGAAGTCGTGGCCATGATCCGGTCTGCGCCCAATCCGGCCGAAGCACGCTCGCGGCTGACGTCCAAAGAATGGCCGATCGGTGACATCGCGCAATATATCAAGCTGGTCGAAGCGATCGAGCCGACGGCGGATCAGGAAAGCGGCACTTACTCCCTGTCCGAACGGCAGGTTAAAGCGATTCTTGAACTACGCCTCCATCGCTTAACGGCGCTGGGCCGCGATGAAATCGGCGACGAGCTGAAAGAGCTGGCTATTGCGATCGAGGGATATCTCTCGATCCTTGGCGATCGCGCCAAAATGTATCAGGTCATGCGCACTGAACTGACCGAAATTCGCGAGCTTTACGCCACTCCGCGCTTGTCCGATATTGCGCCTGCCTGGGATGGGCTGGACGATGAGGACTTGATCGAGCGCGATGAAATGGTCGTGACGGTTACGCATAGCGGCTATATCAAACGCACACCGCTCTCCACTTTCCGCGCGCAAAATCGCGGCGGTAAAGGCCGTGCCGGAATGGCGACGAAGACCGAAGATGCGATCGTCGAGATGTTTGTGACCAGCACCCATAATCCGGTGCTGTTCTTCACCAGTTTGGGCCGCGTTTATCGCCTGAAAGTCTGGAAGTTGCCGGAAGGTGGGCCGCAGACGAAGGGCCGTCCGATGGTCAATATCCTGCCGCTGGGCAAGGATGAAACGATCACCAATGTCCTGCCACTGCCCGAAGACGAGGCCGAATGGGACGCGCTGCATATCGTCTTTGCTACCGCGCACGGCATGGTCCGGCGCAACAGCATGGCCGCTTTCACCAATGTGCCCACGGCCGGCAAATATGCGATGGGATTTGTCGAGGATAGCGGCGATCACCTGATCGGCGTAAAGCTGCTATCCGAGGGGCAAGACGTGTTCCTCGCCAGCAAGGCGGGCAAGGCGATCCGCTTCTCCGCTACTGACGCGCGCGAAACCAAAAGCCGCACCGGCATCGGTGTGCGCGGGATGAATCTGGCGAAGGACGATGCGGTTATTTCCATCGCGACGCTGGATGATGTGTCGGTCTCTGTCGAAGAACGTGAGCAATATCTTCGCGCGGCACCGTGGAAAGATAATGAAGCGGTGTCGGAGTTATCGCCTGAGCGGATGGAGGAACTGGCGGAACGCGAGCAGTTCATCATCACCGTATCGGCCAATGGCTATGGCAAGATCTCAAGCTCCTACGATTATCGCCAAGCCAAGCGCGGCGGGCTCGGGATTGCCAATACCAGCCTCGAAAAGCGCCATGTGAAACGTAATGGCGCAGTCCTCGCCAGCTTCTCTGTCAGCACGGGCGATGAATTGATGCTCGTCACCGATCAGGCCAAATTGATCCGCATTCCGATCACTTTGCGCGAAGGTGCCGACGATACCAACGAAGAAGGCGGCTTGTTCATCCGCAGTCGCGCGTCCGCCGGACTGGGCTTATTCAAGGTCGCGGATGGCGAGCAAATTGTCTCGGCTGCGCGGATCGACGAGCAGGAAGAGCCGGAAAACGAAGCCGAAGAAGCGGTGGTCGAAGGGATGGTCGAAAAGCGCGGTGGGGATGATACCACCACGCCGCACACGACAATCGCGCGCGACGATCCTCCGGAAACCGAAGTCTAATGAAAAGGGACTGACCGAAAGTGCCGGACGAAACCGGAGGCTTAGTCCTCCGGCAATTCGTGGCGCAAAGTTTGGATCACGCCGGTCGCGATCAAAAAATGTCCAGCATAAACTAGTGGCCAGTATGCCCATGCGACCGCTCCGCCATTATCGAGCGCGCCCGCTTGCCAGAACAAGAGCAATTCCGCGATGACGATCATCACGGCGCCGATCCCGACACGGTATCGGGAAAACGCGCTGAGCCATGCGGCAAAGCCCATTCCGCCCAAAATCAATGTGTCGGCAAAGACGCCGCTATCCTTGGTAAATAGCCAGCCCAGCAATGGCGTCGCAATGAGCAAAGCAATCGCAAAAGCCACTTGACTGGCCACAGGATTTGCGCGTCGGTGCCGCATATACAGTGCGATGGCCGCACAATAGGACATGAAGAACGCAATCCCCGCCCACAGTGCGTAGAGCTCCATCAAAGCATGGCCAAAAGCGGCCAGCACCAGAACGCCGCTCAGGATTTTGGCGTCCATGCTGGAATGGCGATAAAAGGCGTAGCAAGCCAGCGCGGCAATCGACACGAATTTGATGGCAATCTGCCACACTTCGCCCAGCGCATCGTCGGTCACGAAATAATACAGAATGGCGGCAGCAAGTCCGAGCAAGAGCCACGGTCGATGCTCTACCAGTGATCGTCTCGGCATGGTGTGCCCCCCTATTTTGGCCCCGCTTCAAGCCCTGTCGCAAACCTTGCGACGCCCCTGTTAAGCTCCGCAAAAAGCTCCAGCGCCCCCGATGCGACTTGCACCCGCTATCGCACAGCCTTACGTGCCTTCGCAATGACTCACGACATTCATATCATCGGCGGCGGCCTCGCCGGCTGCGAAGCGGCATGGCAATTGGCGCGGCGCGGCTTTCAAGTCCGGCTATCCGAAATGCGCGGTGCTGGCGATATGACCCCTGCTCATCAGGGTGACGGGCTGGCCGAGCTGGTCTGTTCCAATTCCTTCCGCTCCGATGATGACGAACGCAATGCCGTGGGATTGTTGCATTACGAAATGCGGCAATTGGATTCGCTCATCATGCAGGCCGGAGAAACCGCGCGCGTACCCGCCGGATCGGCGATGGCCGTCGATCGCGAAGTGTTTTCGGCCAATGTCGAGCGGCTGCTACACGAACATCCCGGCATCACCGTCGTGCGCGAGCGGGTGGACGCCCTGCCCCAATCCGGCGCGACCATCGTTGCGACTGGCCCACTGACAGCGGCCTCGCTGGCACAAAGCATCGTCGCTGCAACCGGACAGGATCGGCTGGCATTTTTCGACGCGATTGCTCCAATCATCCATCACGACAGCGTGGATATGGACATTGCGTGGAAAGCCTCGCGCTGGGACAAGGGCTCCGGTCCGGATGGCGATGGCAAGGATTACATCAATTGCCCGATGACGCGGGAGCAATATGCCGCGTTTCATCAGGGCCTGATGGATGGCGAGAAAACCAGCTTCAAGGAATGGGAAGAAAACACGCCCTATTTCGAAGGCTGTATGCCGATCGAAGTGATGGCAGCGCGCGGCGTTGAAACCTTGCGCTATGGTCCGATGAAGCCGGTTGGGCTGGACAATCCGCACGCCGCGACGCCGGAATTTCCGCAAGGTCGCTGGCCGCACGCAGTGGTGCAATTGCGGCAGGACAATGCGCTTGGCACATTGTGGAACATGGTCGGATTTCAGACCAAGCTGAAACACGGCGCACAGGTCGAGCTATTCCGTACCATACCCGGCCTGGAAAACGCGGAATTCGCCCGTCTTGGCGGCCTGCATCGCAACACATTTCTTAATTCCCCGATCGTGCTGGACCGCCAGTTTCGGCTGAAAGGCGCAGAGCATATCCGCTTTGCCGGACAGATTACCGGATGCGAAGGCTATGTAGAAAGCGCCGCAGTGGGCCTGATGGCTGGGATAATGACGGCGGCTGAATTGGCCGGGCGCGACATCGCACCACCGCCGCAGACCAGCGCGATGGGCGCGTTGCTGTCGCATATTACCGGCGATGCCAATGCCGAGACTTATCAGCCGATGAACGTCAATTTCGGGCTATTTCCGCCGCTGCATGACGTAGCGAAAAAGCAGCGCAAGCAGGCCTATACCGACCGCGCGAAAGCCGATCTGACGCAATGGATTGCGGAACAAGGCTTACGCGAGGCTGTGGCTGAGACTACTGCGCCCAGCACACCTGCCCTGCAAGAAAGCGTGTCGGCCTAGGTCATTTCTTTTTGGTGCGGGCAAACTCGCTTGGGGTGAGATAGCGATTGCCATCGGCATCCGCGCCGTCGAATTTGTCCACGGTTGTCACGGCCCATTCCTCGAACGACAGCAGATTATTGCCATTTTTATCCAGCTTGCGAAAAGCCTCGGTGCGGCTCGACAACATTTCGTTGCGCGAAATCTTCCAATCGTGATTCTTGTCGTAGCGGAAAAAGCGCCGTTGTTCTTTCGACAATTCGCTGGCTTCCGGCGGTGCGGGGCCGATAAAATCGACATCGCTGACAAGCGGCAATTCGGGGTCAGCCAGCTCGTCCATCGCGGCAAGTTTCACCGGAGCCGGTGGCGGCGCGCCCGCTTCCACTTCGGCCCGTCCCTGCATCCAGAAACTTGCCACACCTGCACAGGCCAAGGCACCGACCGCGCCCAATACCAGTCTACTCATCACGACCTCCGCCGCGCGAAATACCGGGAAATCTTTAACGTCCCGCTAACCCAATCCGCCATGCGGACAGAATACTGCGGCGTGATTGCATCATCGGCTCTCCGCCGTTGCGCAGCGAATGGCGGGCGAGTCCGGACAGAATGGCAAAGGGACGCAGACTGCGCGGCAGGCGAGGCAGTGATGGCAATGTTGCGATGAGCGGTTCTGCCAGCGTGCGCACAGTGATGCGCTCCTGTTCCTCGCTCAGCCGCGAATTGAGATCGCCCAACGCCCAGATGCGCGCGTGTTGGCTCACTGTCTCCGGCTCGACATCGGGAGCAATGCGAGCCGCGAGGCTGGCCCAGGCCGCCGCATGACCATCGATAAAGCTGGTGATCGCGGGTTCGCTTAAAGACCCTTTATCGAGCAGATATTCCCACCCGTCGATCAGGGCAATCAGCGCCCGTTCATGGCCCTGCCATTGCGTACCGATCGCATTCAGGACCACATCACCTTGCGGGCGTTGTCGGGCCGGCTCGCTCAGCCGATCACGCCACCAGGCCAGTCGCATCTGTGCCAGGATCGGCTCGTTCGCCTGCGCGATAATCGTGCCCAGCCGTCGATCCAGCGCGAACAGCGTGGCATAAGCGCCGCGCCATCGCGCCGGAGCATAGGCCAGCGCAAATTGTCCCACCATCGACAATTCCGCGGTGAGGATTGCTGCCTCATTATCCTGCATCACTTGCATATCGCGTGCGCGTTAATCGCTATAAGTGACTTTCTTGACCGCCTCCACGATCCGCGCCGTGTCGATCAGCGCCAGCTTTTCCAGATTGGCAGCATAAGGCAACGGCACGTCTTCGTTGGTCACACGGATCACCGGCGCGTCGAGATCATCAAAACCCTCGTCCATGCAGATCGCTACGATTTCCGAGGCAATCGAGCACGTCGGCCAGCCTTCTTCGGCAACTACGACACGGTTGGTCTTGGCCAGGCTGTCCAATACGGCTTGTTTGTCCAGCGGACGCAAGGTGCGAAGGTCGATGACTTCGGCTTCGATCCCTTCACCGGCCAGTTCTTCGGCGGCCTCTAGCGCCAGTCCGACACCGATGGAATAAGAAACGATTGTGACATCGCTGCCTTCGCGCATGATCCGCGCCTTGCCGATGGGTAGCGTGTGATCGTCGAGTTCCGGCACGTCGAAACTGCGCCCGTACAGCAATTCGTTTTCGAGGAAGACGACCGGGTCTTCGCACTGGATTGCAGCTTTTAGCAAGCCCTTCGCATCGGCAGCGTCATAAGGCGCGATCACGATGAGGCCCGGCACGCTGGCATACCATGGGCCGTAATTCTGGCTGTGCTGTGCGCCGACGCGACTGGCCGCGCCGTTGGGACCGCGAAACACGACCGGGCAGCGCATTTGCCCGCCGGACATATAATTGGTTTTGGCCGCAGAGTTTACGACGTGATCGATCGCCTGCATGGCAAAGTTGAACGTCATGAATTCGACGATTGGACGCAATCCACCCATAGCCGCGCCGGTACCGATCCCGGCAAAGCCATATTCGGTGATCGGGGTATCGATCACGCGTTTCGGCCCGAATTCGTCAAGCAGGCCTTGCGTGACTTTGTAAGCGCCTTGATATTGCGCCACTTCCTCGCCCATGACGAAGACGCGGTCATCCTTGCGCATTTCCTCGGCCATCGCGTCACGCAACGCTTCGCGCACAGCAGTGCTGACCATGTTCGTGCCTTCCGGGACAGCCGGATCGGACACTGCACGTTTGGCGGCTTTGGGCTTGGTCAGTTCGGCTTTAGCAGGTTCGCGCCCGACATCTTTGCCTTCACCGGCAACATCGTCCACTTTTGCTGGCGCAGCTTGCGGTGTCGGCGTCGAAGCGGCGCTGGAAGCATCCTCACCTTCGCTAGTCAGCATCGCGATGACCGTCCCGACGGCGACATTCTCCGCGCCTTCTTCGATGAGGATCTCCGCAATCGTGCCTTCGTCGATCGATTCAAATTCCATCGTCGCCTTGTCGGTTTCGATTTCCGCGATGATGTCGCCCGGCTCGACCGTGTCGCCAGCTTTCACCAGCCATTTGGCCAGCGTGCCTTCTTCCATCGTTGGCGACAAAGCGGGCATTTTCAATTCGATAGCCATCGCTCAATACTCCCCCACCAGAACTTCGGTATAAAGCTCTTCGGGCTGCGGTTCGGGCGAGCTTTCGGCAAAATCAGCCGCTTCGGACACGATCTTGCGAATATCCTTGTCGATGGCTTTCAGGTCGTCCTCACTGGATCCCCGCTCCATCAGCGTCTTCTTGATGCTGTCGATCGGGTCTTTCGTGTCGCGGTAATCTTTCACTTCCTCACGCGTCCGGTATTTCGCCGGGTCGGACATGGAGTGCCCGCGATAGCGATAAGTGTTGCATTCCATCAGCACCGGACCGTTGCCCTTGCGAACATGATCGAAGGCGATTTCGGCGGCGCCGCGCACTTCCAGCACGTCCATGCCGTTCACATCCATGCCGGGAATGCGGAACGCGGTCCCGCGTCGATAAAAATCCGTTTCGGCAGAGCTGCGGCTAACCGCCGTACCCATCGCATACTGATTGTTCTCGACCACAAATACGATCGGCAAGTTCCACAAAGCCGCCATGTTGAACGTCTCGTAAACTTGCCCCTGATTGGCTGCACCATCGCCAAAATAGGCCAGGCACAGCCCGCCATCGTCGCGATATTGATGCGCCAGCGCCAAGCCACCGCCCAGCGCCACTTGCGCGCCGACAATCCCGTGACCGCCGTAAAACTTATGCTCGGTCGAGAACATATGCATCGAGCCGCCCTTGCCCTTGGAAATACCCGCGGCGCGACCGGTCAATTCAGCCATAATGACATTGGGATCGATCCCGTAAGCCAGCATATGGCCGTGATCGCGATAGCCGGTAATCACGCTGTCCTTGTCGCTATCCAAGGCGGATTGCAGGCCGATGGCGACCGCTTCCTGCCCGATGTACAGGTGGCAAAACCCGCCGATCAGACCCAGCCCGTAAAGCTGTCCGGCCTTCTCCTCGAACCGGCGGATCAGCAGCATTTGCTTATAGAAATCCAGCATTTGCTCGTCGCTGGCATCATAGCGCAGCTGTTTTACGTGCTGGTCTTGCAAACTGCGCAGAGCGAAATCGGCATCGCTTGCATCCTCGGATTTTTTGGCAGTTTTCTTGGCACTGTTGGTGGGCAAAACGGGCATCCTCGCTTAGAGCAAACGGCAAATCATGCACATCGCCGCCAGCCTGATCGAAGGCACCGCGCCGGGCATTGTTATGGGCAGCCTATAAAACGAAGTTTGCCAGCGACGCAATCGCCGTGCGCATTTGATGACAATATAATGAGGCGGGACAATGGTGGCCCGCGAGCGCCCTATTCCGCAGCGTCATCCAGAATAATGACCTTCTCGTCGGTATGCACTACGTTCAAGTCTTTGCGGATCAATTCGCTCACAAGATCGGGATCGGCGGAATCCGGCGAAAGCAAGGTCACGCGATGCTGAAGATCGTCACGCGTCTCGCGCAATTGCGCAAGCTGTGCTTCCCGTGCATCGCGCAATCGGAGCATCTCGCTCCAGGATAAAAGGCCTGACGGTCCGACCAGCCCCAGCCCCAGGATCAGGCATAGCGCGGCAACGCCCAGACTGCGCGCGCGGCGATCGCGGCGGAACAGGTTTTGGAACTTGCGCGTTTGCATAGATACCAAGCACCACAAAGTCGCATTCCGGGCAAGTGTTAATTGGTGTGGGGCCCGGCAATTGCGACGTCTTGTCGTAGCTTCGGCCACGGCATCACCCAAAGCTGGTGGCGCTTTGACTTGGCTGCGCCAATCTGCTAGATAGTTTCTATTGTAACTAAATGGATGACACATATGCCTGATCTGTTCGAAAATCCCGCCGGTCTCGATGGTTTTGAATTCGTGGAATTCTGCGCACCGGAAAAAGGTCAGCTCGAACCGGTTTTCAAGGCAATGGGCTTTACGCAGGTCGCTACGCACCGCAGCAAAGACGTGCATTTGTGGCGTCAGGGGCAGATCAATCTGATCGCCAATTACGAACCGCGCAGCGCCGCCTGGTATTTTGCTCGCGAACACGGGGCCAGCGCTTGCGGCATGGCATTCCGCGTGAAAGACGCCGTCAAGGCCTACGATCATGTCATCGCGCAAGGCGCAGAGCCGGTACAGAACGAGCCGGGACCGATGGAATTGCGCATTCCTGCCATTCGCGGCATCGGCGGTGCGATCCTGTATCTGGTCGATCGTTATGATGATGGCGAGAACGATGCGCTGTCGATCTATGATATCGACTTCGATTTTCTGCCGGGCGTCGATAAGCACCCTGAAGGCGCCGGCTTCCAGGTCATCGATCACCTGACGCACAACGTCTATACCGGGCGCATGAAATATTGGGCCGATTATTACGAAAGCCTGTTCAATTTCCGCGAAATCCGCTTCTTTGACATCAAGGGCGAATATACCGGCCTCACGTCCAAAGCGCTGACCGCGCCGGACGGCAAAATCCGCATTCCGCTGAATGAAGAAGGCGAAGGCGGCAAAGGCCAGATCGAGGAATTCCTGCGCGAATTCAACGGTGAAGGCATTCAGCATATCGCGCTGATCTGCGATAATCTCGTGGAATGCTGGGACCGGTTGAGGGACTTCGGTGTACCGTTCATGACCGCCCCGCCCACCACCTATTATGAAATGCTGGACGAACGCCTGCCGGGACATGGCGAAGACAAAAACGAGCTTCAGATGCGCGGCATTCTGCTCGACGGTACAACCATGAACGAAGATGGTTCGGCGGGCACACCGCGCCTGCTCTTGCAAATCTTTGCCGAGGCACAAGTCGGTCCCGTATTCTTTGAATTTATCCAGCGCAAAGGCGATGACGGTTTTGGCGAAGGCAATTTCAAGGCTCTGTTTGAATCAATGGAGCGCGACCAGATCAATCGTGGTGCTCTAAAGGTCGACGATACCGGGAAAGCGGAAGATTTGGCCGAAGTGGAACCGGCGGAATGAGCGGCGCGGCGCACCCGATCAAACTGGGCGGGGTCCATCATGCCGCTTACCGCTGCAAGGACGCCAAAGAAACCGTGCAATGGTATGAAGATGTGCTGGGCATGGAATATACCAGCGCATTCAGTGAAGATCATGTTCCGTCCACCGGCGCTTATGATCCATATATGCACGTCTTTTTAGATGCGGGGAATAACAACGTCCTCGCTTTTTTCGAGCTTCCCAATCAGCAGGATATGGGGCGCGATGAAAACACGCCGGAATGGGTGCAACATCTTGCATTCCGCGTGAGCGATGAGGCTGAACTGCTCGCCGCGAAATCTCATATCGAGGGTAAGGGGATCGATGTTCTTGGCCCTACCCATCACGGTATTTTCAAATCGATTTACTTCTTCGATCCCAATGGTCACCGGGTCGAATTGGCCGCCGATATCGGTACGGACGAGCAATATGCCGAACTGAAGCGGGTTGCGATGCCCATGCTCGACGAATGGAGCGAAACGAAGAAAGCACCACGTCACGCCGACTGGCTGCACGAAGCTAACAAATAATTGCCTGATGGTTTCCGTCGCTTAACCGCTTCGTTTAAGCGCTTACCGTAAGGGTTTAAGGGAACATTTGCATTACACGCCCGTTCGCGTGCGAAGGGTTTGAAGCAAAATGAATTATATCGAAACGATCCGGCGTCAGCTCGAAGAGATGGCAACGGGCTTTATCCAGACCCTGCCCAGCCTCGCAATCGCCTTGCTGGTGCTGCTGGTTACGTGGCTGATCGCGCGATTTGCGGTGCGGATCACCGATATGCTGGTCGGAAAAACCGACATCCGCCCAAGCCTTGAAAACCTGGTCACAACATTTGTAAAACTGGCCATCTGGCTGGTGGGTCTAATGATTGCGGCGGTGGTCGTAATGCCGGGTCTGACCGCGGCCAGCCTGATCGCTGGCCTTGGCATCGGAGCGGTTGCGATTGGCTTTGCCTTTCAGGATATTTTCGAGAATTTCCTCGCCGGTGTCCTTATCATGGTGCGCGAAAAAATGCGCATTGGTGACATTATCGAGTGCGAAGGCATCAAGGGCAAGGTTGAGCATATTACCCTGCGCGAAACCCATATTCGCTCATTGTCCGGTGAATTGACGCTACTGCCCAATTCGATGCTGTTCAAAAGCCCGGTCGAGATTTTTACGGACAATGATATGCGGCGGCACGAGGTCGTGATCGGCGTGTCTTACGATACCGATCTCGACCATGCGGCGGAAGTTATTGAGAAGGCCGTGCGCGGTGTGGCAATGGTCGAGACCGCAAAAGGAATTGACGTGTTTGCGCAGGAATTCAATTCCAGCTCGGTCGATTTTCTGGTGCGCTGGTGGGCAGGTTCCACGCCGCGATCCGCTTGGGAAAGCAAGGATGCGGTGGTGCGCGCCATAAAACGCGGGTTGGACGATGCAGGGATCGAGATCCCCTTCCCCTATGTCACGCACACTTTCAAAGAGAAGGTGCCCGTCGCGAAATAAGAGTGCGTTGGTTTGCTGTGGTATTTTCGGCGACCGTGCACGGCGCTAGTTGGAGACGCAGACAAACACGCGCTTAAGCAGCGAAGCGATAGCGGAGACGAACACGCGCTTAAGCAGCGAAGCGGTAGCGCAGACAAAAACGCGCTCAAGCAGCGAAGCGTTAGTGCGAACAAAAACGTGCGCCCGACAGGATTCGAACCTGTGGCTGTTTTGGAAATCCAAGAATCGGATGGGCGTCATGTCAAATGATCGCCCTACGCCCTTCTCTCTGCGCCTGACCTTCGAGGAACGAGCGAAGTTAGAACGTGATGCAGCGGGGATGGCGTTGGGAGCATATATCCGCTCCCGCCTTCTCGATCCTGATCTTGTCGCGCCGCGTAAGCGCGGGAAGTATCCAGTCAAGGATCATCAAGCCCTTGCTCAACTGCTGGGATTGCTGGGGCAATCGCGCCTCGCCAATAACATCAATCAGCTAGCAAGGGCTGCAAATACAGGCAGTTTGCCTGTCACACCTGAAGTTGAATCGGCATTACTTTCGGCAGTCGGTGATGTGAGCGAAATGCGCACACTTCTCATTCAAGCCCTGAACATCGAGCCACGACCATGATCCTCAAGGCTTCCAAACGCAGTGGAGGCGCTCAGCTTGGACAGCATCTGCTCAAGACAGAAGAAAATGAGCACGTCGAAATCTACGAGGTTTCGGGGTTCGTGTCAGATTCGGTCACAGGCGCAATGAATGAGGCCTATGCTCTCGCGCGCGGCACGAAATGCAGGCAATATCTTTTCTCTTTGTCGCTCAGTCCCCCTCCTCAAGAATCTGTGCGTCCAGAGGTTTTCGAGAAAGCTCTGGGTGAAATTGAGGAAAAATTGGGCTTGAGTGGTCAGCCCCGCGTTATCGTTTTCCATGAAAAGGACGGTCGCAGGCATTGTCACGCTGTCTGGTCGCGCATTGATGCCCAGACGATGACTGCGAAGGAACTTCCATTCTTCAAGCTGAAACTCAATAAGATCGCGAAACACCTCTATCTTGAGAATGGCTGGGATATGCCAAAGTGCTTCACCAGTGCGAAACTGCTTGACCCGCGCAATTTCACCTTGGACGAATGGCAACAGGCAAAGCGTGCGGGTCTTGATCCACGCGAGCTAAAATCAGCCATCCAGAGCTGTTGGAAACAAGCTGACGGTAGACAAGCATTTGCGGCGGCTCTCGAAGAACGCGGGCTGTTTTTGGCGCGCGGTGATCGTCGCGGTTTTGTTGCCGTCACGCTGGACGGTGATGTGTTTTCCATTTCTCGCATGATTGGCGTGAAGGCGAACGATGTGACGGCTCGCCTTGGCGATCCCACAAAACTGCTGTCGGTAGATGAGACGCGCCAGAAATTGGCCTCAGAAATTGCCCCGCGCCTTTCCCGTTATATTGTGGAATCCAAGCGCATCGCCAAACTTGCCATGAAACCCCTTATAGAGAAGCGCGATGCTTTGAAGGTTCAGCACAAAGCTGAACGCCAAGCTTCTGATAAACTTCACGCTGAACGCTGGAATGCGGAGCAGCGTGTCCGCTCGTCCCGCGTCCGCAAGGGGCTGGCTGGTGCATGGGACTTTCTGACAGGAAAGTATTTTCGACTACGTAAGCAGAACGAAATGGAGGTGAAATGGGCGCGTGAGCGCGACAACACCGAACGCCATGCACTGATTTCAGGGCAGATGACTGAACGCCAGACACTGCAAAACCAAATTCGAGAAACACGGCACAAGGAAGCGGAACGCATCCTGTCGCTGTACCGCGATTCTGCGAAATTCCAGCGCATACGAGATGGTCGTTCTGCGCCAACTCCAGCACGTAATCGAGGGCTGGATTTAGGGTAGTACTTAACACAGATTTGACTTGGCCCATCGGCATTGCTTTGCATGAAATCTCTGCTTGTGCGGGTTGCGATATGCGCCTTTCGGCTGGCGGGGTGTAGCCACTGAAAATTTAGCGGATCAAGTCGGTCACTGCTTCTATGCTCGTTGCGCCTCTGGCGAGTGATACCCAATCTAAACTGGCTTTACCTCTGGCATGAAAGGCCGGGTCAATCGCGGTCTCCGAAACAAGGAGGTAAGTCATGCAAAATCAATTCAATGCCGCTTCACTGGCAAGGCTGTCAAAATCAGAGCTGTTATCGCTGCGCGCTGACGTGACCGCGCAATTCCACGCTGCGGTATCGCAGGAAGAGCGAGCGCAATGCCAATCATCCATACAGGCAATCGACAGTGCTTTGATTCATGCGCGGTCATATCCTTGCGAAAGTAGGTGAGCTAGGACGTTTCCAAGCCCGCATATCTAGCCCGCAGTGAATTAACTTGCGATATTTCGTTTGATGAATTGACTCAAATCGTATCGCCGTTCTTTCGCCCGCATGGTTTGAATAAGATTTTTTACTTATTACACTTCACGAATAACTCTCTTGAAACAAAGGAAGTGTTTTGAGCATTAAAGGAGCCCCCTAAGCTACCCCACGATCCATTTGCTTGTGAATACCCAGTCTCTTCGCCATTTGCCCCGACAACCTTATAGCCAGAGGCTCCGCACATTTCGCCTGCTTTTTCAACGCAATCTCCGAAACTATTTAGGTGCCCTCCGCAACTAATTTTATATCCCATCGCCCATCATCTAAGTACATTGGCTTAGCTGTTGCGCTACCCGATAAAGCTATACTCAGAATAATAATTTGAATTTTGTTCATAAAAGATCTCCTTCTCAGGATCATTCAACTTATTTTGTACTTCTATGTCAATAATATATATTTATACACATCTGTTTTTTCGGCCAAATATCTTGTGGTATTTTAAATATTTTCTTTCGCCAAAATTTTTTTGCACCTTGCGTGCGCAGCCCGCAAGCTTCTCCGCATGATCTTGTCGCCATTGCTTCAGAAGGCACTGCTGAACAGCTTCGCGAACAGCGTTTACACCCTAGTGCCTACGCAACCTCGTCCATAAGAACGGAAAGACATACAAAGCAGATATTAGCCGCACCGATAAACGATGCGGCTCCCTGCAACCTCACTGGTGCTGTATTCTGCTGATAGGTCACGAGCGATTAGCTCATAGTCGAGATAATATTGGATGCGTTCTGGGATTTCTCCGAACATACCTTCATCGACAAATTGCTCGGCTAGCTCTTTCAGGCTGTCCAGTTCATAGATATCAATATCAAGATCATCGGGATCGCAGTCGTGCGCATAACCGCTTTCGCCAACGGCGAGGATATACCGGGTTTTCTGATCGTAATCCCAATCATCAACCATGTCGAAAAAGCGAGTCAGATTGGCTTGGTTGATGCCGAGAGCTGACGCCAACGCGCAATCGATATGTTCGCCGTCGATGTACTGGATTTCGAACTCTTCGACGGGATCGCCATAGTCGTTTTTAAGCGTAGAAGCCTTGGCGCGATATTGCTCGATGCTATCAAAATAGAACCCGCAAGCACTGATGTCGTAGGGTTGTGCAAATACTGTTGTCATGTCCTAACTCCTTTTCTGTTTCCTTGAGGACGCGAAGGACACAGACGGAGGGACAAGGCTGCTAAGTCAGCGATAGCGAAACGGGCAACACGGGTGGAAGCGTAAGCTAGAACTGGCGCGGGCAACCCGTTGACGTGCAGACGCCTCCGGCACATTCGCAAGTCAAATATTCAAGGGAGCTGGAAAGGGAGGACTTGGTCGCTAGAATGCAGACCGCCCGTAGCATAGGCCAGCGGGTGCCACATTCTCAATATGGTTATTTTGGCAAGGAGATTTGGTTTTCCGCAGCATCACCGCGACACTCATTCAACAAGCTGATAGCTGTGTTCAAACGATCTGGTGTAGGCACTGGCACTCCACCTGCCGACGCTCCAGGAGTGAGCGTCCAACCGCCCTCTTCCATGACGATTCGCAATCGCAGCAGAGTTTTTCCGTTTCCGCGTGCGTCCGCTAGCCCACGTCCAACGCACCAATATGCATGCTGGGCAAGAATCCAGACTTCGATTATCTTCATCGTCAACTGCTTGAGGGAAAGATCACGCCATTGGTCAGCTTCATCCAAGGCTCGCCTTAATGATAGACGGTCAAATGCTTCGGATAGGCTCCAAGACTCTGCACGAGCATCAACCAAACAGTAGTTCAATCCAGCGAACATTGCTGATGCCGACCCAGACCAATCGCGGACGCGAAGAGCCTCATTTAGCTCATCCAGAAGATCGACGGGATTTTCTGATTGGGGTTCTGAAAGCCACTCAGCGGCAATCTTTTCACCATCAATGTTGGCCATTTTAAGGAATTGCTCAGCCAAGCTGTCGGTAGTCTTAGAGCCGTCCAGAAGTGCCTGAAGAACCCAATAAAACAAGCCCTCTAGGCTCAATCGGAAGAGTTGCCGTGTTTGCAGGCGTCGCCAAGCATCTGCACGAGCATGAAGATCACCATTTTCCAACCACTCGGCAGGAGCCTCAGACATTAAGCGCCTAATCTCTCCTGTTTGGTTTTCAGTTTTCTCATCAATGTGAACGGCTATTTCGACCATTGCCAACCCTTGACGGCGGAGAGGGTCAGCATGCGTTCCAGCAAGCCGGTCGAGGCCTGCATCTTTTTCTGCATCCGTCAAATCTGACAGTGCCCACAATTCACCCCAACGCTGAACGTCATCACGATTGACCGTGACCGTGCCCAATTTGTTAAATGCAGGATGCTCAAGCTCGGTTGCAAAATCGGCTTCAAATTCATCCAGCATTTCATTTAGGTCACGGTTTGCTGCAAAAACACCAGCATGTTCTGTGGGGATGAGCCACCCCATACTGCGCAGACCTGGGCCATAGTTCAGAGGTGAGATAAGTCCCGTTGAAGTGCGCCGCGTATTTCGGCGATTGTACCAAGCTTTTCCGCCGAATTTATATGAGTCTTTTTCTCCGTAAACGAGTTCGGCGAGAGCTTGCCCGCCCGGTATCTGAGCCGCTGGTTCAATTAGGAATTGCGACCATGCGTAAATTGCCTCAATTCTATCGACAAAATCACGCATCTTTTCGTCAGTCGCACCGCCACTTTTGTCCCTTTCAATAATATGTCGGACGCGCCGCCACGCCCAAGTCATCAAGACGAATGGCCGCAGCTTTTCGGCTACATTGTTGAGGCCAGGCAAAACCTTATCCATGAGATCGAAATTAATCTGTCGAAGCCCAAGCGGGTCAACACCGCCAACCTGAACCTTGCTCTCAGCAACGATAGCGGGTTCACCTGTCTCTGAAGCGGTTTCGATGAGTTCTTCTAAAGTCATCTCAAACCTCCGTGCACAGGATAATGCGGCAATGGCGGGTTACACCCTCCACCTGTAGTTCTTGTTGCGAACCTGTGGGCATGACGATGTTGCACCTAGGGCAGGCTCTTTGAAAGTTGTCGATGATACGGAAACTCTCCAAATCTTCCGAATTGTTCAAAGCATCACGAAGTTTTTCCCAATGTTGCGACTTCTCCAGAATTGGAAATGGCGGTGCTGCTTGGCCAGAATGGGCCGCTTGAAGAAAGAGAGAGACTTCTTCACCCGCTGTACGAGAAATGCGCACCCTCTGAAGGAATGACTTTGCATCCCACGTCGGTTGTAGAACTTGAACGAAGCCGCTTATCAATTCTGGCGTCGCGACAAATCGCTCTGGATCGATCCCAGCTTTCAAAAGAAAACGTCTGGCAGTCTCGTGTGGTCGTTGCGCGCTTTCGTTGGCGCGGAGAAGAAGTGCTGATGTCGCCATAGCATCATCAAGTTCGATGCTGGAGCGCGTAGCCTCACGTAAGACTCGGGAAAGCCAAGCTTCCGCCTTTGCCGGCGCGGGGCGCACTCTGTCTAAAAGGTAGTTTACAAGCGTGAACGCTGCGAGGACGTGCTTACCCTTGTGATGCTCAGAAAGCATATCATCGAGCAAGTCATCCATCGCAGTCATCGCGCGGGCCAGAGCTTTTTCTTGACGATTTAACCGTTCTTGGCGTGCATCTTCGCTCTCTTGCTCCTCTTCATCTTCTGCTGCATCGTCTTCTTGCGTACCCGATTTCCAAGGTCCGCGTGGTTCTGAAAATGCGGAACGAATGAGTGACAAGGCTCTTTGCCAAGCGGGATCACCATGTCCGTCTCCACCGTCACTAAATTGCGAGAAACCAGTTGTGTGCAAATCCTCAACCGATACCCAGGTATCTGTTGACTCACTGCTTTCGCCTTTTTCTCCGTTAGACGAAATCGAGGGGGAAATGCGCTCTGGGTTTGCACGAAACCAGCTTAATATCGCGGCTACATCTTCTGGTGTTTCCGTGCCCGCGAGCATGGCGAGGAGTCGAGGAGCCATTGGACCTGCACGCTGTATGATTTTAGCAGCAGCAGCTATCGAGACAAATCCCTCAGCTACTCTATCTCCTTGCTGAAGGCGAAGTACCATACGGCCACCGCCCCAACTTCGTCCTTCTAAATCACTAGCAACGGCGTTGAAAAACCCGTCATCATCGATTTCAACGGTTCCTAGGTCGTCAAATCCGAATGAAGTCGCGACTGAAAGTCGCGCCGAACCCGAAAAACGTGGCACTATGAGTTGCCCTGCGACACCTTCACCTTCAAGTGTTGCACGGAGGATGCCAACTCTCTGTTGATTAACATCATCCTCGGCGTCGGTGGGTATTGGCAGAGAACAGGGCGCAGTTGCCCGCTGCAAAACCCAGCTCTTGGGATTGTCGCGTTGAATCCGAAGGAGAGATGCTTCAACATTTCCCGAAAACAAAGCGGCCTGCGTCGCGTTTGCGCTCCCAGCCAGAATTAACCTACCGTTCCTGCACACGACTTCAAAACATTTTGCGTGAAGATGACGTCCGTCATCTCCAAACGGTGCTTTAATAATTGTTGGCTTGGCCGACGTTCCTTGAGGCCAATTTGTGCCAAATGCACCTCTTACAGCCCCATCGGGGTGAACATGGAGGTGCACATCATCGCAATCCAGTCGCTCTGCCAAGCGATCAACGCCCCGACCGTTCACATCAAAATATGGAGAAGCAATTGTCAGTCGGGTTGCACCACCCAACTCATGGGCAAATTCTGCTAGTTGCTCAGCTATTGGCCATTCCAGACTATGTAAGAGTCTTATATTTCCTGACCGCTGTCTCCCCACGATTGTTTGACGTAAGCTTGTCGCCAGTGTGGCCATTTCTTCAGCCACGCCAAAACGCACATTGTCGGCGAGCGCCAAGGCCTCAAGCATTCCTGCCGCATCTTCAAAAGCGTCGGCCGCGAAACTTGGATGGAGGTGTTCTATCGTCTCACAGTTCATTCCCCAGCCGCCGAAAGTCAAATTTCCTGATCCGACAAGCAGATGTGCGTCGTTGCCTCCAACGAAGATCGATAGTTTGGGGTGAAAAACGCCTGTGGTGCAGTGAACAGGCTCAAGTTCATATTCGCGTCCAGCGCGCCTTGCCCCTTGTTCGCTGAGGCCAGCTCTTACACCTTCGGGATCGGCGAGAATTAAAGCGTTTCGTCCCCCACCTCGAACCAAGCGATCAAGCAGCACCGCTTCAAAAAATGAGAGGCTTAAAGCGTATGTTGTGAAAAGAACGCGTTCCCAAGGGGAGGCGCTAACAAGGTCAAGCGGCTGCATCATCTTGAGAGCACCCTTCAAGCCAAGCCAATGTCGTCACCATGATTATCGATGGTGACGGCTTGATCTGGCAGTCGAGCTAACTCGGGCAACCAAGGAAGAGTGTCAATTATCTCGACAAATTGGTCGTGATCGGCGAAAAACTCGTTCACCGTCGTATATTGGTCGCTTTGCTGCCTAAGTGACTTCATTTTTTGCCATAAGTTCTGCTTGGGCAATGATTAGCTGGGTAGCTGATTCCTGTTCGTCAGGCGGGTAACCATACTTTGCTAACAATCTACGTACAGTCCGGCGCATATCGGCTCGAACTGTATCGCGCTGCGTCCAATCCAAAGTCGCCTTCCGCTTTATACTCTCTGCCAATTCCCTCGCAATTTGCTCTAAAGTGTCATCCTGCATGACCTGCTTTGCCAGCGAGTTATCGGCTAACGCCTGATAGAAAGCAATTTCCTCTTCGCTAAGGCCAGTTTCTTGACCCTCCGCAATTGCTGATGAAATTGATTTCGCAAGGCCAATTAGTTCTTCGATAACTTGGGCTGTCGAAATTGCTCGATTCGAGTAGCGGATGAGAACGCTTTCGAGCGACTCACGAAATGACCGTGATTGCACAATATTTATTTGCTCACGGGTACGAATTTGATCGCTCAACAACTTCTTAAGCGTTTCAAGCGCGAGATTTTTCTGAGGAAGCGCTGCCAGACTGTCGAGAAATTCATCTGACAGAATACCGACGTTCGTATTTGGCAAACCGGCTACTTCGAATAGGTCAGTCACACCATCAGTTCGAATGGCACCAGAAATGACTTGTTTCACCGCTGGCGAAGTTGCTTTCGAGCGGGTTTGATTTCCGTCGTCGAACCGCTTGCGGATCGCAGCGCGGACATTCTGGTAGTAGGAGAGATGATCGCGGATAGCATTGGTCTCATAACAGGGTACGGAAAGCGCAAAAGCTTTCGACAACCGTACTGTCATTTCGTCGAAGCGCTTCTTGCCGTTCTCCTTTTCGAGCACATAATTGGCACCATCAATTATAGCTCGAAGCTGATCTGCATCAGAACCTGCGACGAGGCTCATGTAATCGAAATCACCAAAGAAGGCCGCCAGCTCCTCCGCATGTCGCAACATGAGAGGCACAGCCTGATCTTGGATTTTCTCAACAGGTTTGCCCTCGCCTCCGGCCTGCGTGTAGGTCTGGATAGCGTCGCGGAGCTGATCCGCGATACCGAGGTAATCCACAATGACACCGCCCGGCTTATCGCCAAAGACACGGTTCACTCGGGCGATAGCCTGCATGAGATTGTGCCCGGCGAGCGGTTTGTCGAGATACATCGTGTGAAGGGACGGACAGTCGAAACCCGTCAACCACATGTCGCAGACGATGGCGAGCTTGAGCGGATCGTCGCTGTCTTTTAAACGGGTTGCTAGTTTCTCGCGGCGAGCTCTTGTGCGCCCATGATACTTTGTTCGCTCAGTACGTGCCGCGAATTGCTCATCTGTTTCTTGAGGTCGCCTATTCCCAACATTGGCGTCCATAACGACTTTGATTGTACCAGCGTCGTCTTCGTCCGCATGCCAGTCTGGTCGGAGCGATGTTATCTTGTCGTAGAGGTTCATGCAGATATCGCAACTCATACAGACGACCATCGCTTTTCCATCAATCACGTCCGAACGTTGTTCGAAGTGACTGACGATTTGAGCAGCCAAGATTTCAAGACGTTGGTCAGCGCCTGCCAGCACCTCTAAGGGGACGGCAATATCCGTATCGTCGGACGAACCCGCGTCTGCTGCATCGGCGGCTTCCGCGATGAGGCGTTCGCCCTCTGTGATGCCCTCATCGTCCGGCAATAGCTTGATGAGCTGCATCTCATAGTAGATTGGCACCGTTGCGTTGTCGTCGATCGCTTGTTTGATATCATAAATATCAACATCACTTCCAAAGACGCCGCGCGTGGATCGATCATCGCCTTCAACTGGTGTGCCCGTGAAACCCACGAACGTTGCGTTCGGAAGGTTTTCACGCATCCAGCGCGCGCCACCTTTCAGAAAGCCGTATTGGCTTCGGTGCGCTTCATCAGCAAGAACCACGATATTAGAGCGATTGCTGATGGGCTCGGCGCGCTCCTCAAACTTCTGGATTGTGGTAAAAATTACGCCGCCGGAAGCGCGGTTGAGCTTAGTGGAAAGGTCCTCTCGGTCCGCCGCTTGCTCAGGGTCCTGCCGCAGGATGTCGCGCCCATCGGCAAACGTGCCAAATAGCTGGCCGTCTAGATCGTTTCGATCAGTCACCACAACAATCGTGGGATTCTGAAGCACTGCATCCCCAATTAACGCGCCTGAAAGCATAAGCATAGTCAGGCTCTTTCCTGAACCCTGTGTGTGCCAGACAACGCCGCCGCGCCCATCACCGTCCGGTTTGAGGGCGAGTGTCACCCGTTCGCGGGCTTTGCGGACAGCGCGGAACTGATGATAGCCGCCGATCTTTTTGATGATACGGCCGGTACGTTCGTCTTCCTCGAAGACAATGCAGTGAGCTAGATAGTCGAGCAATGCATCTCGACGGAATAGGCCGGTGATGACGGTTTCGAGCGTTGGCTCGCCGGGAAATTCGTCATCCTTGATTGAACGCCATGGAGTAAAGCGGTCCTGATCGGCTGTTAGCGAGCCGACCCGCGACTGATCACCGTCGCTGACAATAAGGATTTCATTGTATGCAAAGAGCGCCGGGACTGCGGTTTTGTAATCTTGGAGCTGATCGAATGCCGTCCAGAGCGTCGCTTCTTGGTTTGTAGGGTCTTTGAATTCGATCACAGCCACTGGAAGGCCATTCAGAAACACAACGAGATCAGGGCGGCGAGTATTCTCACCACTCCTGATCGTTAGCTGGCGAACCACGAGAAAGTCATTGGCAGACAGATTATGCCAGTCGAATAGCTTCGCCTTGTCACCGCGCGTTTCCCCATCGGCTGTCCGATAGTCCACGTCCGCGCCATCCGTAAGGAGGCGATGGAACCAACGGTTGTTCTGTTCAAGCGTCGGCTCCGGCGGGCGGGACACAAGAGTTGCAGCCTGTCCGATGGCATCCTCAGGCAAGTTCGGATTCAGCTTACGCAACGCCGCTTTTAGCCTTGGCAGAAGCACGACGTCTTCATAAGATTCGCGCAAGGGATAGTCTGCGCCGACGGAGATATCAGCTCCACGCGCCGTATCGTAACCAAGGGCTTCAAACCAACCAAGGGCAGCCTGTTCGACGATATCTTCCTTCATGCTTAAGCCTCCCTTGTGCCTGGTTGTTGTTCTAATTGTTCTTGTGCGGAATCCTGCTCTTGCTTGAAGACTACAAGCCCGTCGCGATAGGCACTGTTATCTGTTCGAAATAAGGCTTCGCTAGCAACAAGCGGGGTTTGGAGGACTACATAAGGCTCGTGCTCAGCATCGATCCAGTCATTGAAACCCCTCAAGTCTTCATCTTCGTATCGCATCCGCGCGGCGGGTGCGCTTACAAGGGCATTCAAGTGAAGTTTGAACAGCAAGCCAATTATGGCGTCTGTGGATCGCGCCAACATCTCAGCGTAGCGAACATCCAGAAGCGGCGCGTATGCTTCAGCACCATGAGACGCGGCACCATGGTCATTCCTGATCGTAATTATGCCTTCGAAAATACTGTTGAACCCGCTGACAATTTTTTCAGTCGCGTTGTGGAGACGGCGATCTGTCTGTCCACCCGGATGCTGGCCGAGGTTCAAGCAGCTCTTCGTCTCAAGCCATAATTTATCGGCTTTCCATGTATTGTCGAAAGGCCTTCCACGCTCGGTCAGGATTGTTTTACAGGTGGTTTCGATCAGCGTCCGGCAAAACGATACAGCGATGCCGGGCTTGTCCGGCATCGCATCTTCCAACGCTTCCACTTGCTGTCGGATGACGAGGGATTCTGGATGGCTCTCCATCAACTCGCGGCAGGCGGACAATTGAAATACGTATGTCTCGGCCATGATTAGTCACCACCTTCCAAGCCGACGGCTTCTAGGCTGGGCGCTTCCAATTCGCCGGATATGAGATTGGGTAGAAGTGTGTCTCTGAAACTAGCTAGCGTGGCGCTTTCAAAGACATTTGCCTCTAGCCTGCTGACTATTGATCGAATGAATACATTAAAATGACTAAGTAGAGGGTCATCAAGGGGAGGAAGACAAAATTCATATCGCCCAATGATTTCCCAATTTGTTCGTGGCATTTTAGTACCATCACTCGCAACTACATTGTGCGCAACGAAGCTGTCACTTGAGGTACACGCAAGCGCAACACCAAAAAACTCATTGCGTTTAGGCCGCAGCACGACGATGTCGGTGCTGCACACACCATCGACAAAGGCAACACCCACTTTGTGGAAATTTGGTCGAAGTTTCCCGTAAAGTATTTCATGGCGCTCGAAGCGGTGTTTATTGCTGGAAACTTTTTCTGCCGTTTGCCACTCATCAAGGGTGATTGATCGACGCGGCATATGCTCTAGTCCGATGTATGGCGTCGCGGAGTCAATCTCATTCGGATTTACAGGACGTCGAGGATGTTCGACGATTGAAGATAAGCGCTGAACCTTCCATCCTAAAGGAATCTCTCCAATCGCTGACGGTTCGACGCTGTCCGGTAGAATGTCGAATAGTTCCTGCGGCATACCGTCAAAACTGTTTGCCCCTGCGGCTTTGGCATGGACTGGCTCAAAGTCGACAAACCACGCCCGAAATACTGCCCGCGTGATATCCTCCAGCGTCCGATTCATCTCTCGCAACAGATCAATCTTCTCGTCCAAGTCACCCAATACTTTTGCGATGACGCGCTGGGTGTCAATATCGGGCTTAGGAATCGAAAAGTTCTCGATCATCCCTTTCGTTAAAGCGTTTCTGGTGGCGCCCGAGCTTGCTAGCTTTAACATATGATCTTGCTGGACAGGCGAAACTAGGAAGTATCGAACGAAAAGTGAGAGAAACTCCGCGGGGTCTGGGCGGATTATTGCGACGTGCTGATTGACGCGTGCCGGCAGTACGTACCGAGGGGCCGAGCAACAGCGCGCTACAGAGTCGCCGGTAATATTGAGAAGGACGTCATCCGCCTCAACACTGACACCGCTAAGGCTGTCGGCTGCTTCCGCTGTAATGTAAGCCAAGCCGTGAGTGGAGAAGTGATTGTTCAAAACATTCTGGCTCCGGATCAGTGAGAACTCACCCAAATCTAGATAAACTTCTTTTCCACCCCTTGGCGTCGCGCCGCTGCCAACCTTGAGGCAAAAATCACCCAGACGTGCCGTTTCGAAACTATAATTCATACCCGAGCGCTCCCAGGTTTTGTCGGATTTTCTCTGTGAGAGTGTCAGAAGCTTTAAGTTGGTTGCTAAGCTCACCAATCAGCCTCGGCATCTTCTCCTCAAACGGTTCGCTATCAGCCTTCCGCGCTGCGCTGCCAACATAAGTGCCTGGTGTGAGGACGTGTTTGAATTTTGCAATCGTTTCCAAACCTGCTGACTTACAAAAACCCTTTATGTCGGCATAGTCGCCCGCGTCTTTCTCGCCGCGCCACGCATGATACGTTGCCGCGATGCGACCTATCTCCGTCTCGGCGGGCGGAGGTGAAGTTGGATGGTCACGTCCGGATAGGAAGCGTAGAGTCCGCGATCCATCCTCCATCTGCCCCATCTCACGAGCATCGATGAACAAGGTTTCGCCAGAACGGTCGCGCCCGCCTCGCCCCTTGTCGAGATGCTTGCCAGACTTGTCACGCGTAACAAACCAGAGGCAGACAGGAATACCCGTCGTCAGGAAAAGCTGAGGCGGCATGGCTATGATGCAGTCCACAAGGTCCGCCTCGATGATCCTCTTACGAATTTCTCCTTCGCCGCCCGAATTCGAAGACAAAGACCCATTTGCCATAACAAACGCTGCAATCCCACCGCCCTTGCCATTCGGAGGGGCAAGGTGGTGGATGAAGTGCTGTATCCACGCATAATTTGCATTGCCCACTGGCGGCGGGCCATATTTCCAACGCGTATCCTTGCGCAGTAAATCTCCCGACCAGTCCGAAATGTTGAAGGGCGGATTGGCGAGGATGTAATCGGCTTTGAGGTCTGGATGTAGGTCGCGCGTGAAACTGTCTGCAGGCTGTTCGCCCAGATTTGCTTCTATCCCGCGAATAGCGAGGTTCATATGCGCCAGACGCCATGTCGTCGGGTTCGATTCCTGACCAAACACGGAGAGATCGCGCTTCGATCCGCCATGTTCCTCCGCGAAGCGTTCCGACTGGACAAACATGCCGCCCGATCCGCAGGCAGCGTCATAGACGCGGCCCTCGTACGGCTCGATCATCTCGACCATAAGTCGCACGATAGAGCTTGGCGTAAAGAACTCGCCGCCTAGCTTTCCTTCGGCAGCAGCAAACTTACCTAAGAAATACTCATAGACGCGGCCAAGAATATCCTTCTTTTGCGCTTCCTTCGTGCCAACTGCGATAGAGGCGATCTGATCGATCAATCCGCCAAGGCGTTCCGGAGCGATACCACGACGTGCATAGTCGCGCGGCAGCTTTCCTTTTAGCTTCGGGTTATCTCGTTCGATGGCATACATCGCGTCATCGATCAGCTTGCCGATATTCGGCGTCTTGCCCTTGGCCTGAATCTCCGCCCAACGTGCCTCTACCGGAACCCAAAAAACGTTCTCAGCGGTATATTCATCGCGGCTTTCGAGCATGTTTTCGGCTGATGCGCCGGTGATGCCGTCGGTTTTGAGTTCTTGTCGCAGCTCTTCGCGGCGCGTCTCGAATGCATCTGAGATGTATTTCAGGAAGATCAAGCCCAGGACGACATGCTTGTATTCCGCCGCGTCGATAGAACCGCGTAGCTTGTCAGCCGCGGCCCACAGTGCTTCAGGGTCGATACCGAGTTCTTTTTCGTCCAGTTGCGCAACGCCAACAGGATAACTTTCATTGGTCACGCTCAGTCCTCCATCTCAAAAAATTCGTCGTCCACTTTTTTAAGATGAAGAACTTCTTCGTCTCGGCAGCCGATGCCATAGCGGAGCATTAGTTTTGTAAGCTGCGCCCCATCGATCAATACAATACGCATACCAAGATTTTTGGCTGTTTGAGTCGCGCTCGTGCTGAAGGCTGATGTTGTAAAGAAGAGGCCTTTTTGGGCCTTTTTCAGATTGAGCGCACCAAAGAAGTCTCTGATATCAGCCGCGCCGACGTTGTTTCCCTCTGCGTAGCGTTTGGCTTGAACATATATCTGGTCAACGCCAAGGGGGTCTTGGTCGATAACACCATCGACACCGTTATCACCACTCTGCCCCAGCGCTCGTGCAGCGTCCTCTGATGTTCCGCCATATCCCATGGCGAGAAGAAGATCGACGATAAGTAGTTCAAAGAATTGCGGAGATGATGCGCGGACGCGGCCCAGCAGGTCAGCCGAAAGACTTTCGTTGATCTTTTTATAAGCTGCCCGAAGAATTTCATCTGGTGTCGCCGAGCTATCCGACACGGGTTCTGTCGCTTCGCTGGCGGTTTCACCGTCAGACCCTTTACGGCTCTGAAACTCCTGAAATGATTCATATTGTTTTAAAAAGTTATTATTGATTTTTTCAGGGGGATTGCTGAGCACCAAGCGCCCTTCATCGGTTACGATGAAATATCCGCGCTTTGGGTATTTAAGAAGCCCAGCCTGCTTGAGGTAAGACTTGGCCCAATGGACTCGGTTATCAAAGGTTCGCTGTTTCCCGCTAGGGAGAAGCTCTTCACGATCTTCTTGTGATAGAGCAAAATTGTCTGCGAGAGCGTTAATAACCGATCGGGTATCAACAGGTTCTTCAGAGGCGCTTTTGAGAACTGGTAACATCAGCGATTGATAATCCGGGATCATTTCATTTTTCTTCTATCTGTATGGCTCTCGCCTTTTTCGTTTATGGCAACGTACTCCCGCATAAATTCGCGAATGATCTGAGCGGCGGGGCGATCCTGTTCTTTGCACACCTCTAGGAAGCGTTCCCGAAGATCACGCTCAATGCGAATACGAAAGCCAAAATCTTTCATTGCGAGAGTGTAGCCGATGGATACACATTTCACCAATGGATTTTAGCGGGGGTATCCTCAAGTCACTCCTCGACATAGGACTTCTCGCCTAAGGGGCAGCGGCGCGACCCTAACGCTTATTCATGGAACTCAAGTCTAGGTGTTGATGTCAGAGAGCTGGAACGCTCCCCTGTCTGGTGAATGCAAGCGGCCAAACGCTTGCTGCATGGTTCGGGTGCAGGGTGGAGAGGCACGTCTCCAAGCCCCTGCCGCACCTTCAATCCGCGCAGGGTTGGCCTCTCGGGAGAGGCTGGGTTTCAAGGGGCAGGCACGCTCCTTGATCGATGGGGTTTGGGGAGAAGCGAAGTCTCCCCGATGGCGCAGCAAAGGCTCAATGCCTGATGCGCGCCAATGGCGAGAGGGATGCAACGGGAGAACGCAGTGTCTCCTTTGCCAAGAAAGCTGGTGTAGTACGCCAGACATCTTGCAGTACGCCTTATCGCGTCTGTTCTTACTTCAATTCGTCCTAACTAAAGTGACTTGGTGAAATTTGGATAGGCCATTGTGTCGATTTGGAGAGCATCAGCCGCATCCTTCAATTCAGGATGATCGAACGCGGCGCGACCACGGTCATAAGTTTGGGAATTATTTTCAATCGCACCAAGCAATTCAATCGCTGCAGGTTTGGTAAATTTGCCCATTATAGGGCTAATGAAACACGTGAACCGGCGGTCTGCAGCATCATATGAGCCACTGTCCCCGTAAATTTTGATGGCAAGCGCTAAGGCTTGCTCGATCTGGCCACCATCCTCTGCAGTTGCCAAAAGGTTTTGCCAAGTGGAGTCCTTCATTTTCTCCAAGTCCTCGGCGCTTTCGGTTAAAAGACTTGTTAGGTGAGTGTTCAGGTCAGCCGCGCTGAACGATGCCTTGACGCGATTGTCAATTGTAGAGTTAACCTGCCCATCAATCAGAACTTTGGCCCCATCATTGAGCACCTCATACAACTCACCGTGATCGGCAAGAAAATCAATAAGCGCATCCAATAGTTCAGTTTCAGAGCCAACGTTGCTAAAGTAAGCATGGTCGCTTTGGATCATAGCGCGCAACACTATCGGGTTGCGATTGTAGATAACTCCCAACGCCGCCCCATTGATCTCCCGATTTGCATCAGTATCCGCGTTCTTGGTTCTAAAACAAAATTTCCAAAGCGCGCGAAACAATTCGCCTTCAACAGGAGACGGCATGTTGGTAAAATATCGTGCCTCTAGATAAGTTTTCAGCTTGTTTGGTAGAATAAGCACTGCCTGATTAACTGCGATGTCCTCTACAAAGGTACTTACTATTCCTTTCGAGAAAAGGGCAGGCTTCAGCAATACTCCTTCCAGCGCCATACGAATTTGCGCGCGCGTAGTTTCCTTCGACGGATGAAACAAAAGATCAGTTCCAGTTAGCACCGGATGTGCAGACAAATGTCTCAACTGCTGGAGATTCTTCAGTTGAACATGATCCGTCGTTTCCAGCATTTTTGTGCGGCTTGCGACTTCATCCAAGAGGTAAGCTTCCCAGTCTGGGCTGTTTGGATTAGTGGCTCTTTTTGCCTCGACATCATCAAGCAATTTGCCTGCTGATGTGTCCTGATATAAATCTCGCAGCGATTGCAATTTATACAATAGATCGCAAACCACAACCGTCCAGAGCATAACCAAACTGCTCCGATAGCACTCATTTGAAAACGAACGCGAAACCTCCTTGAAGTAATCGCGGGTCCGATGATCTGTTATTTGCTCGGCTGCAAGGTCAATAGAGAAGATTGACATTTTACTCCTAAATAAGGCTTCGTAATCTGCCTTAGTTGATTAAATTACAAGCTATCATAAGCCGTTTAGGTTGCCCATTATTTTACTGAAATTTTATGAGTTGCATGAATCGAGCCGCATTATCCAATGGTTCAAATTGCTGTCATTCCGCATTGTCCGACTAAAAACTCACCCTCTCCGATGCGTCCAATGGACTTTTCAGAAGCAACTGCCAGAGATAGCGGAACAACGCATAGTGCGGATTCACCATCTTCTCGTTCACGAGAATGACGCTGTTTGGTTTGACATCTAATAGGTCAAAGATTTGCTGCTTCTCCCCCTCCTGCGTCAAAGTCCCCTCTGGCAAAAGTTCAAAGAAATTGAGCTTTCCAGTCTTTCGATCTGAAAGGTAGAGGCGCTTTGCCCGCTCCCATTGCTCAGGAACGGACACGGCCAGTTTTTCAACATAGCGAAAATTGTGCGCGGCAACGATGCGGTGGATCGCCTCGATTTCGTGCAATTCCTTGTGCGCCTCGGGCGCACCGCGATGTTTCGGCCCCCAGATTGCTTGGGCGGGACGGTTCTTCTCGTCGGCAATGTCGAACTTAACATGCCGTTGGTTTTGAGCTTCATCCGCACCATCATGTAGATGTTGGCGATGGCTGGCTCAGACAGCTTTGTTTTTAGCGCAGCGTCCCTCACCGTCAAATCGTGGGCAAAACATTCGATCACACGGCGGAATTTGTATTCGGAAATTTTTGCGTTTCGATAACGTCTATTTTTCTGCGCTTTCACAGTATCTTACACCGCCTTTCGAATCCCTCTTCTTTGCCCTCTTCTTAGGCTGATGCTTCGCCTGCGCCAAGCCATGTGAATATTGGGTTCCGATCATTTTTGGAGGGATCGGACATGCAAGATTTCAAAACCATCCTCGTGCCAGAGCCATCTCAGCTTCTCACGATCCACTATTACCATCGGCTGGCCGCAGCGACTGCGGATCTGCGCTATAAGGATGGTTCGCGCATCTCACGGCGAGATATTCCCTTTTGGATGGCGGATCAGCTTTTCAATGAGAATGTGCGCTTTGAGCATTCCGATGGAACGCCGTTTTTCGTCTCCGACACGGCGATAAATGATGTGTTCAACAATGACGGCTCATTCCGCTGGCTGTCTGACCTCATGGCATTTGCAGAGCGCCCTCCGCGCCAAGTGCCTCAAGCACGGCTCGTTCCGCGCCTGACATTGCTCGCGCTCTCATTTTGGGTGGCTCGCCCAGACCTCGCAGCGGGCTTTGCGACCTATGAGTGCTTCAACCAGCCTCAATGCGGGCATTGGTCGTGGGATTTCTTCAAGCGCTGTGAAACCTGCCCGTTTGCCAAATGATAACACCATCCTTGGGGGGAAAAGACAGCTTTCCCCAGATCGCCAGTTTGAATCGGCGATTTGAGCGCGGTCATTCGGATATTGAAAGGAACGCATGATGGCACAAACCTACGAAATGGGATATGAGGACGATGGCTCTGGCGAGCAGGTAAATGGCCAAATGCCGGTTGTCGTCCGTCCTCGGCATATTGAGGTGATGGAAACCCGCGAGGGTTTCCGTATTCCCTCACTTCTCAAGACGGCTTCGTCCTTTGCCCTCGGGCTGATGGCATTGGGAGGCTTGGAAAAATACGGCCGAGAGGAAATCCGCCCCAGCACGATCATGGGAACTTATGATGCGCGGGTAACATCGGCTGTGAAAGCAGCAGAACTGAACCAGCAAGCGCGTTTCGATGCGTGGGCTGCTGAGGTGAAAGTCGCAAGCGACCAAAACTCTGAGGCTTACAAAGCCGCAATGAATGCGACGATTGCCAATTATCAGGCCAGCTATGACCGCGCCAAGATTATGGCGGAAGCTGCTACTCGCATTCAGGGACAATATGTTCAGGTGCGGATGAATCAGGTCAACACCGAGTCCAGCAACGAAATGGGCATTACAGATTTTGCCCGCCTGATCGGACATGGCCTCAACGTGCTGGAAAGTGGCTTGGGCGATGGGATGCTGACATATTCGGATGAAATGTCAGCAAGCGTTTCTCAGCGTATGACAGAAGCCGCACAAGCTGGTGCGCGCATTGATATTACTGGTTGGGACATGGGGCTTCCGTCTCCCGATGCGGTGCGCACTGAACTTGAGAGCTATCGGCCTGTGCCGATTCCACCACCTCCTGTTCTGGGCGAAACGCCCGGAAACATCGGGCAGGCAAACTAACATGCGTGGCGGGCGGTTTGGTTCGTCGGTAAGCACATTTATGAATGTGCAACGCCAGTCGATGGAGGCTGACCACGCCGCCCGCGCGCGTTCTCGCGCCAGTTCCATGAAGGAAGCCATGCGGACGGCTAAGCCGTCTGGTGCGCTTAGCGATGGCAGGCTTGCGGGTCTCAAGGATATTGAAGCGAGCGGGACATTTGGAGCCAACGGCCTATTTTTGGGCGGTCTGAATGGCCGTCTGTTGTTTTTCAACGGAGATGGCCCGCTCCTGACCTATGCACGGACAGGGGCTGGCAAAGGGCGAGATCTGATTCTTCCCAATCTCGCCCATGTGCGTGACCGCTCATTGATTTTTGCTGATCCAAAGGATGGCGAGAATGCCTTTGTGTCTGCTCGTCACCGCACAGAAGTCTTGGGGCAAAAGTGCATTTTCCTGAATCCTTACAAGATCAATGGCGATGCCTTCCCCGACACGCGCATCAATCCCTTCCAGCTCCTGATTGATATTGTGACGCGCGGGGAGAGGATTGATTCCGAAGCTGGCGAAATCGCCCATATTCTGATTCCTCGTCCTGTGAAATCTGACGGGGAGGAATGGGTGCGCAGTGGTTCACTGCGCCTGACCGCAACCGTTCTGGAATATCTGGCGATATTTGATGCTGACAACTGCAACCCTCAACGCCTGTGGGAATTTGCAAATTCATCGGGCTTTGACCTCGATGCCTCATTCGCGCTTATGGAATCCTGTGGACTGCCTTCGATTGAAGGGCGCGCAGCAAGCTTCAACCTCGTCCGCAACGATGCCCCCAAACAATGGGAAGCTTATAAATCATCACTCAGCGATGCTCTTGCGCCTTTCGCTCCAGGTGGCGCGATCGCCAATTCAACATCGCAAAGCGAGTTCTCGCTCGCCCGCCTCAAGCATGAGCCACACACGGTTCATCTCATGCTGCCGTCTGACAAGCTGGAAGTCGGCGCGCTCTGGGTGTCGCTGATTGTCAATTATGCGATTGAAACCATTGCGCGCGAACGCGGTGCGCTACGCACCACTTTCATTCTTGATGAATTTGCCCAGCTCCCGCCAATAGGCGCTGTGCCAAAGGCAATGCGCCTTTACCGCTCCAAAGGAATTCAGCTCTGGTTCTTCGCGCAAGGGCGGTTCTCATTGCGTGAACGCTGGCCAGAAGTGCTGGCAAAGGAATTTGAGGATCAGGCGGCGGTAGTCACATGCGCTCAATCAGCGAACCTGATCTGATGCGCGATATCGAGCATTGGTCGGGAAATCGGACAATCCTCAATTGGGGCGTTGCCCATAATGGCTCAACGGTAAACAGTGCCAACGCCAATCTTGGCGAGAGCACACGCAGTGTTTTGCAGTCTGAGGATATCTCGGCACTGGGCCTGACGCACCAGATTATCAAAGTGGCAACTATGCCCAATTTGATCGTGTCGGACTGCGTCCCCTTTTACACCGTTACGCCTTGGAAAGATCAGATCGGCGATGTTCGCGCTCTTCATAAGGGAGAAGCGCTTTGAAAACGTCCTCGACATTTAACCGCAATGCCGCCCAAACAACTCGCGATACTTCCATTCAAGCCAAACGGGAGCGTGTTACCGCAAAGGCGACACAGCAGAATGAGCGCTGCAAGGATTCTTGGACTACCAAATATTATGGCAAGATGCTCAAACAGGAACGTCCTGCGCCCGCTTTGACCCCTCGCGGTATGGGGCAAGATCGCACCGCTCATTTGATGCGAGCTGCCAGCAAGCTCTCGTATCAAAAATACGCCAATAACCTTCAGCGCATCGATAAAGCGGCCAAAAATATGAGGGGACAGACACAAGAGTCGTTTGCGCGATAAACCCCTGTAAACCGTAGTTTAGAGCCGTTTTTTGCGTTTTCACTGAAAAATATTATATAATTGAATTATAGATGGTGGGCAGTTGGGTGTTATTCCATGTTTCCCCAAATAGCTGAGATAATTCGGCAAAATTACTTTCACGCTGCTCGTGTTGAGCAATGTCGCGATGGTGATTTGATGAATATGATTGTAAATGTTCCGACCGCTGACCTTGATCGATACCGCGAAATTGTTGCGGATATTAAAGGTTTGGACGATGCGCAGAAGGAAGAGGCAATTCATGTCGTTTTCAACATGATGCAATCCTTTGTCGATGCAGCATGGGGTGCGCATCCAGTTCAACTTGCTGTGCAAGAAATTGAACGAAAACCTTCCCGCAATGCGTCCAATTATGGTAGTGTTTTACCTCTTAATAAAGCGATTGAAACGCGCCCTCCAGAAGCGTGCGCGAATACAACAAAATTAGATGAGGAAACCGAGCCATGACGGAGGCAAAAACAAAAAAAGCTGTAATTTATTGCCGCGTCAGTTCCACCAAGCAAACCACGCATGGCGACGGTCTGGATTCACAAGAAACACGCTGCCGCGAATATGCGCGCTATCGCGGGCATGAAGTTGTGAACGTGTTCTCTGATGATATTTTAGGGTCGGTCGAGGGACGCCCAGGCATGAAAGCCATGCTCAAATATCTACAGGCTCGCCGAAATAGCAGGATCGTGGTGATTATCGACGATATCAGCCGTCTTGCACGTGGCCTTGAAGCGCATATCCGCCTGCGCAGTGCTCTGGCCTCTGCTGGCGCAATCTTAGAATCTCCCTCTATCGAATTTGGCGAGGATTCAGACAGTCAGCTCGTTGAAAACTTGCTGGCCAGCGTTTCGCAGCATCAACGCCAGAAGAACGGCGAACAAACCAAAAACCGTATGCGTTCACGCATGCTCAACGGTTATTGGGTTTTTCAGGCTCCGCAAGGATACCGTTTTGAACGCCAATCAGGTGGCGGGAAACGGCTTGTGCGTGATGAGCCAATCGCTTCGATCATTCAGGAAGGCCTTGAGGGCTTTGCCAGTGGTCGCTTCTCATCACAGGGTGAAGTGAAGCACTTTCTTGAATCTCAACCGCTATTTCCTACCTGCCGTCACGGCGTTGTTCTGCATGAGCGGGTAAACCAACTTCTCAATCAGGTGCTGTTCTCGGGGCATATCGAATATTCGAAATGGGACGTTCCGCTCCGCAAAGCTCAGCATGATGGGCTTATCAGCCTCGAAACTTATCAGCGCATTCAGGAGCGATTGCAGGTCAAGCCATACGCTCCCGCCAGAAAAGACATCCACGAAGATTTCCCTTTGCGTGCCTTTGTCGCTTGCGGGGATTGCAACGAATCAATGACAGCTTGTTGGTCTAAGGGACGCAACACTCACTATCCTTATTACATCTGTCGTCAGCGCGGTTGCCCTTCTAAAAAGAAGTCAGTGGCAAGGGCTAAGATGGAAGATGGGCTGCGTGATCTGGTTAGCGCACTGACGCCGTCACACGCACTGTTTGAGCTTGCTACGCAAATGATCCGTGATTTGTGGGATGCGAAACTAGGGACAAGCAGGGAAGAAAAAACGCTTCTGCGTGTTGAGATTGGCAATCTTGAAAAGAATGTAACCCAGCTACTTGAGCGTGTCATAGAGGCTGAAAGCACAGCAATTATCAGGGCTTACGAGGGCAAAATCGAGGCGCTCGAGCGCAAAAAGCTAATCCTACTGGAAAAAGTCGAGAAATGTGGGACGCCTGCGCGAGACTATCAGTCAAGTTTTCAAACCGCTCTAAAGTTTCTGTCAAACCCTTGGAATCTTTGGGAAACTGGTCGCATAGAAGACCGTAGGGCTATGATGAAACTGGTTTTCGGGGGGCGTATTATCTTCGACCGTAAAAGTGGGTTTCAAACCCCTGATATTTCTTTCCGTTCAAGATGTTAGCGGGACGTTCAAGCCCCGAAAAAGTGATGGTGCGCCCGACAGGATTCGAACCTGTGGCCCCCAAATTAGGAATCTGGTGCTCTATCCGACTGAGCTACGGGCGCGCGCGGCGACTGTTAATGCGCGGCAGGGCCGCTGGCAATCAGTTCAATTCATCGGGCGGCGTAAACGGCACGATGATTGGCGCGATGGCAATGCCTTCTTCCAGCAATTCTTCAGCCTGCTTTGCGCTGGCTTTACCGTGGATCGGTTTTTCGTCGGCTTCGCCATAATGGATTTGCCGCGATGTCTCGGCAAATTTATCGCCCACCCATTCGCTTTTGGTCAGTGCTTTGCTTTGTGCTTTGGCGAAAGCTTTGATGGCGGCTTCGAGTTTGGGTTTTAGCTCTTCGGGCAGGTCAGGCAAAGGCGTGTTAGCAACCGCCTTGGACCTCTCAGGGACGCTTGACCCCGTCTCGACATCCTTGTGGACGCTTCGGTTGCCCTTAGCGGAAACGGCGGGTGCCATCGGCGCTTTAGCGATGGTTTCGCTGCCACATTGCGGACAAGTCAGCAGCCCGCGCGCTTGTTGATCGGCGAAATCTGCGGATGATCCGAACCAGCCTTCAAAGGAATGGCCGTGGTCACAAGACAAGTCGAAAACGATCATGAGCGAGCGCTAATTGGCGATTTTCCGGCGATTGGCAAGGCTGGGAACTTGTCGGCGAACAGCCGCAATCCGCTCTTGCGAGATATCTGCAAAGCCCAGCCCAGGCTGCTCACCGCCAAGGTCGAGCAGCACTTCGCCCCAAGGGTCGACGACCAGACTATGCCCGTAAGTTTCGCGCCCATCCTCATGTTTTCCAACTTGCGCAGCCGCCACGACGTATGCGCTGGCTTCGATAGCGCGAGCGCGTTGCAGGACATGCCAATGCGCGGCTCCGGTGGGTTTGGTGAAGGCTGCAGGGATCGCAATTACATCGCAAGCGGCATCCCCCAATGCGCTGAACAGAGCCGGAAAACGCATATCATAACAGATGCTTAAGCCAAGTTTGCCAATCGGAGTCTCAGCCGTCACGACTTCGTCCCCAGCCTGATAAGCGTTGGACTCGCGCCAGCTTTCGCCGTTGGCCAGATCGACATCGAACATATGCATTTTGTCGTAAGTCGCTGAAATCGCGCCGTGACCATCGATTACCAATGACCGATTGGCCAACGCCCCGTTAGGCAATCGGACTGCAAGCGATCCCAGCGCTACCCACAAACCGCTCTCACGCGCTTGTTCTTGCACCATTTTCAAGCATTTATCGTCGTCTTGAGTTGTAATGGAAAGCGCTGCTCGTTTGCGGTCTTTATCCAGCAATCCCGCCATTTCCGGCGTGAACAGCATGACTGCCCCGCCCGCTTTCGCCTCGCGGCAAGCGGCCGTAATAGTTTCTGTATTTTGCATCGGGTCGATGCCCGACTGCATCTGCAAAACGGCTATTTTTACCATGCGAAACTAGCCCGACAGCAATGCATCCAACTTGCCCGCTTTTTCCAGCGCAGCCAGATCATCCGACCCGCCGACATACGTATCGCCGATGAAAATTTGCGGGACCGTGCGTGCGTCGGGCGCGCGTTTTTGCATCTCTTCGCGTGCTTCACCGCCCATCGTCACATCCTGCTCGTGATACGACACACCCTTTTGATCCAGCAGGCTTTTGGCCCGTGCGCAATAACCGCAGCCAAACTTGGTGTAAATGTCGATATGCGGCTTGCTCATAGTTGATTTCCTTGGATATTTGCGCGATTTTGTTACTGGCGCAGTGTAAATCTTGAAAGCTGAAATAGCACGTCTTATTTTAACTGTGCAGCAATCGCGATCCATCTCGTGATCGGCTTGCTGCATAAACCGAAGTGCCGCGACAAGCGGGCTTCATTCGTCAAATTGCTCATGTGAGGATTTGTTTATGAACCGTATCGATTTAACACCCTATCGCCGTTCCACCGTCGGCTTCGACCGTTTGTTCGACTTGCTCGAAGGTCAATCGCGTCAGAATTCCGGCGACAATTACCCCCCATTTAATATCGAGCGACAGGCCGATGACAATTACCGTATCACGCTGGCCGTGGCTGGCTTTCGCCCGCAGGATATCGACATCACCGCGCAGCAGAACCTGCTGATTGTCCAAGGGAAAAGGCGGGAAGATTGCGAAGATGCACGCGAAATGCTTCATGTCGGGATTGCCAATCGCGGGTTCGAGCGCCGTTTTGAACTGGCCGATTTTGTCCGTGTCGAGCAAGCCGACTTGAAAGATGGGCTGCTATTTATCGACCTTATTCGCGAGATCCCGGATGCGATGAAGCCCAAGAAAATTGAGCTGAATTGTCAGCAAAAATTGAAAGTCGTCGATGGCGACAAGCAGGACGAGACGAGCAACGCTGCTTAGATGGTCTGTTTAAACAGCAGCTTGGATAAGGGGCGGGACTTTTGGGAAGCCCCGCCCCCACGGCACAAAGTGCCGTCCTACCTCTGTTTCAACCTTCCGGGTCGCTTTAGATGGCTGATGTAGAGGTAAGCCTGTAATTTCGCTGCCTGAGCATATGTCTCCGGCCTGTATACTCTCTAAACGAAACTTAACAAATATAAAGTTTCGAATGTCCAGCGGTCCCGGTTTGGCACATTTCGCTTACAGCAGCGCGCGTTATTTGCGCCGAGAGCGGCTAGACCAATCGCGCTTGCGCCAGTGCAGCTGCGACAAAGCTGGAAAACAAGGGATGCGGATCGAAGGGCCGCGATTTCAACTCCGGGTGAAATTGCACGCCGATGAAAAATGGATGATCTGCGCGCTCGATAATCTCCGGTAGCAAACCATCTGGCGACATTCCGGTAAATTTAAGGCCAGCTTCTTCCAAACGAGAGATATACGCGGCGTTGACTTCGTAACGATGGCGGTGCCGCTCGGAAATTTCAGGCGCGCCATCGTAAATCTCTGAAATCCGGCTGCCTTTGGCTAGTTTTGCATCATAGGCCCCTAACCGCATTGTGCCGCCCAAATCGCTGTCGATGTTGCGCTGCTGCAAGCCCTCTTCGCTCATCCATTCGGTGATGATGCCGACTACCGGCTCTTGTGTTTCCCCGAACTCGGTCGATGATGCATCGCCGATCCCGGCCAATTGCGCGCCCTCGACGCAGGCCAATTGCATTCCGAGGCAAATGCCGAAAAACGGAACTTTGCGCGTGCGGGCAAAGCGCACACTGGCGATTTTGCCAAGCGATCCGCGCTCACCAAAGCCGCCGGGCACAAGTATCCCATGCAGCGGCTCTAATTCCGCAGCAATATCATCGGCGTTCCGCTCGAAGATTTCCGCATCGATCCAGCGGATATTGACCTTGACGCGGTTGGCCAGCCCACCGTGAACCAGAGCTTCGTTCAGCGACTTATACGCATCCTGCAAACCGACATATTTTCCGATCACGCCGATCGTCACTTCGCCATCGAAATTTTCATAGCGATCGAGAATATCGCTCCACGAGGAAAGATCGGGAGCCGGTGTTTCGATGCCGAAATGGTTCAGCAATTCCTTGTCCAAACCGCAGGCATGATATTGCAGCGGCACGGCGTAAATGCTGGATGCATCGAGCGCGGGAATGACGGCTTCCTTGCGCACGTTGCAGAAATTGGCAATCTTTTGCCGCTCGACTTCGGGCAAAGGGTGCTCGCATCGACACAGCAGCATATCGGGTTGAATACCCAGACTGGTCAATTCGCGCACAGAATGCTGTGTTGGCTTGGTTTTCAGCTCCCCTGCAGCCGAAATATACGGCACCAGCGTCACATGGATGAACGCGGTACGCGACGAGCCCATCTCATTCTTCAATTGCCGCATCGCTTCGATAAAGGGCAAGCTTTCAATATCGCCGACTGTTCCGCCGATTTCGCACAGGATGAAGTCGTGATCGCCCTGATCGTCCAGCGCAAATTCCTTGATCGCGTCGGTAACGTGGGGGATGACTTGCACGGTCGCGCCCAGATAATCGCCGCGCCGCTCTCGCGCGATGATATCGCGATAAACCCGGCCTGACGTGATATTGTCGCTTTGCCGCGCAGAGACGCCCGTAAAGCGTTCGTAATGGCCAAGATCGAGGTCGGTTTCTGCCCCGTCATCCGTGACGAACACCTCGCCATGCTGATACGGGCTCATCGTGCCGGGATCGACATTGAGATATGGGTCAAATTTGCGAATGCGGACCTTAAATCCGCGTGCTTGCAGGAGGGCAGCCAAACTAGCCGCCATCAAACCTTTACCGAGCGAGGAGACCACGCCGCCGGTGATGAAAATATACCGCGCCATGGGAGCCAAGCCTTAAGGGTCTAATCGGAGTCGGAGCAAGCGGTAATCGCACGCTCCTGTGCGCAATCCACAGAAGTCGGCGTGATGTGCTAAACTACTGACAGAACAAACTTCAAGAGCGTCGTTACTCTGCGAGCGGATCGGCAGGTGCGGCATTTTCATTTGCAGCTGTGCCATCGGCAACAGGTGCGGCTGGTGCTCCACCAAGCGAGGACGAACCACTACCGCCTGCCAATGGGTCAGGTTGACCTGACGGCGTCACCGACCGGTCGATCGTCGAGGAAATTTCATCGGTGCTGGACGCATCCACGGCCACAGCCGCCAAAACAATCGACAGCGCCACGAACAAAATGGCGAGCATCTTGGTCGAGCGAGTGAGGAAATCAGCCGCACCGCGCGCGCTCAGCATTCCCGATGGGCTGCCTCCGCCGCCGATACCAAGGCCGCCACCTTCGGATCGCTGCATCAGGATAACACCGACAAGAGCGGCGGCCACGATGGCCTGAACAACGGTGAGAAACAGAAACAGGGTCATCAATCAAACTCGCAAAACAACTGGCGCGATGCGCGCCATATGATCGTAATTTAGTGCCTATTGCCCGTGGCAGCAAGAGCCGCCGCAGCGCATTCTGAAATCAAGCGCGTGCATCCTCACGCTCGACCGCAGCCAAGGCAATTCCGAGGAAGGATTCAGCGCTCAGACTTGCGCCGCCGACCAAGGCTCCATCGACATGAGGCAAATCCAGAATTTCGCGCGCATTTTCAGGCTTAACCGATCCACCATAAAGAATGCGGATGGATGCTGCCTTCTCTGCTCCGTAGCGCTCGTCCAATAGCGAGCGAATCGCGGCGTGCATCGCGGTGATGTCGTCGGCGGTTGGCACGCGGCCTGTGCCTATCGCCCAGATCGGTTCGTAAGCGACAGTCAGATATTCCGCCGGCTCGCCCTTATCCGGCAATGCTGCCTGCAACTGCGCCAACACATGATCTTCGGCTTGTCCGGCATCGCGGGTCTGCTCGCTTTCGCCGCAACACAGGATAATGCGCAGGCCCGCTTCGATTGCTGCGTCCATTTTGCTCGCGATTAACTCATCGCTTTCGCCGTGATTCTCGCGTCTCTCGCTATGTCCGAGGATAACAAACTTAGCGCCCGCATCCGCGGCCATAGTGGCGGACACGTCGCCGGTATGCGCGCCTTCCGAGGCTGCGTGACAATCCTGCGCGCCGACACCGATCTGCTTAACTTCGCGATGGACGGCATGGATCAGCGTAAATGGTGGGGCAATCGCGACTTCCACTTTCATAAAGCGTTGCGATGCGCGGTCGATCGCGCGGGCCTCGGACAGCATCGCGCGGGTGCCGTTCATTTTCCAGTTGCCGACAATGTAAGGCCGTTCGGCCATGTGATTCACCTGCTATGTGTGTTGAGAAAGGGCCGATCATTCAAGGCCATAAATTTGAAACGGTGCGTTAGCCGAGCTTGTACCAGAGGTCAAAAGCATTAGCATCATGCTTGCCGCTTTGGGATCAGCCTTATATGGCGGCGCCTTGGATACGGCACGCTTCTGCCGTGCTAGCCATTATTGAAGGCCGATATCCAGGGCCTCTATACGGGAATAATTCGCACGCCATGTTTCAGTTTTTCCGCAATTTTTTCCAGTCCAAGATCGGTCTTGGCATCACCTTTGCTTTTTTGGGGCTGATTGCCTTTGCTTTTGCCAGCAGCGATGTCGCCAACACCGCAACCTTTGGCGGAGTAGCTGGCGGTGACCGGGTGGCGGTCGTGGGAGACAGAAAGGTATCGACGGCAGAGCTGTCGCGCGCGACGACCAATGCCGCCGAGCAATTGCGAGAGCAGAACCCGACACTAACTATGCAGGATTTCGTGCGTGAAGGCGGTCTGGATCAAACGCTCGACCAATTGCTGGATCGTTATGCGATCGGTGAATATGCGCGCGAATTGGGCCTGCGGGCAGGCGACAATCTTGTGAACAGCGAAATCGTCAGCATCCCGCAATTTCGCGGGATTGGCGGTGAATTCGACCAAGCCGCGTATCGCTCCGCCTTGCAACGCGTTGGACTGACCGATGCGATCTTCCGCAGCGATGTCTCGGATGGTTTACTGGCGCAGCAGATCCTTGGCACGACGACCGCCAATGCTTCGATTCCGGCAAAAATGGCGCGCCAGTATGCGGCCTTGTTTCGTGAGCGCCGTATCGGCCAAATCGCGTTTTTGCCCAGCGCTGCTTTCATTCCCAGCGCCAATCCCAGCGATACGCAATTGCAGACCTTTTATAATGCTAACCGCAGCAAGTATGTTCGCCCGGAGCGGCGCGTCATACGCTATGCGGAGTTTGGCAGCGACGCCGTTGCCAGCCGCATCGAACCGACCAATGCCGAAATCGCGCAATATTATCGCGACAATGCGGCGGAATTCGCTGCCCGTGAAGAACGCCGTTATACGCAGGTAATCGCCGCCAGCCAGTCGGCTGCTCAAGCCATCGCCGATGCTGTAGAAAGCGGACAAAGCCTCACCCAAGCAGCGCAGGCTGCCGGACTGCGCGCATCTACGCTCGGCCCTATGACGCGCGCCGAACTGACATCGGAAACTAGCAAAGCCGTGGCTGACGCATTCTTCGCAGCAAACGAAGGTACGGCGACCAAGCCAGTGCGCGGATCGTTGGGCTGGTATGTTGCCAACATCAATGATGTGACCTCGGTTGCAGGACGCAGTCTGGCGCAAGCGCGCAGCGAGATCGTCGAAACAGTGCGCGAGCAGAAGCGGGTAACGTTGCTGTCCGACCTCAGCGAAGAAGTCGAAATGTCGCTGAGTGATGGCATCGCTTTAACCGAAGTGGCCGAGGACCTTGGGCTTGAGCTGAAAACCACCCGCGCCGTTCTGCCATCGGGCGCCATTTACGCCACCCAAGGTGAACAAGTCGATCCAGTGCTGGAACTGACACTGGAAACCGCATTCCAGATGGAAGAAAGCGAGCCGCAACTGGCAGAGATCGAGCGCGGCGAGAAATTCGTTATATTCGAAGTGACCCAGATCACGGAAAGCGCCGCTGCACCGCTCGCACAGATTAAGGATCGCCTGGCTGCCGATTGGAAGGTGATCGAGGGACAAAAAGCTGCGCGTAAAGCCGCAGACGCTATTCTTGCCAAACTTGCAAAGGATGACACGCTGAACGCTGCTTTGCGCAGCACGCAATCCGGCCTGCCACCCGCGCAATCGATCAACATGACCCGGCAGGAAATCGCGCAGCTTGGCGATCAGCGCGTGCCGCCGCCGCTGGCATTGCTGTTTGCAATGGTGGAAGGCTCGGAGAAAAAGCTGGAAGGCGAAAACGCATCCGGCTTTTACGTTGTCGCTCTGGACACGATCGAACCGGGCGTACTGGCCGCTAATGATCCGCTGGTGGCGCAAGCGCAGCGGCAGCTTGGCGAAGCGATCGGGCAGGAATATCAGCTACAATTCGTGGCTGCCATGCGCGCGGCGCAAGGCGCGGAAATCAACGATCCCGCGGTCGATGCTGTTCGCAAGCAGCTTCTGGGCGAGAATTGACCGAACCTGGCTTGCAGTGAAAATGACTCAGCCTGACGGATTTGATGAAGCGCGCAAATTGCTGGCGGCGGGCAAACCGGCGCTGATTTGGCGGCGTATCGTCGCCGATATGCTGACCCCTGTCAGAGCAGCCGCGCAATTGATGCAAAGCGAACGCGGCGATTTTTTGCTGGAATCGGTCGAGGGCGGCGAAACGCGCGGACGGTACAGCTTGCTCGGACTGGACCCGGATCTGGTGTTTCGCGCCAACGGCAATCAGGCTGAGATCAACGCCGACTGGCGAACCGCGCGAGACAAGTTCGAGCCGTGCGAGAAACCAACACTGGAAGCGTTGCGCGCGCTGCACAGCGAATGTTTGATCGACACGCCGGAGGATGTGCCAAGTGCGCTTGCCTGCCTGGTCGGTTATTTCGGCTATGAAACGATCGGTCTGGTCGAGAAAGTCGCATTCAGCGATGTCGATCCGCTGCAAGTACCAGATATCATGTTCGTGCGCCCGACCACGATCCTGATTTTCGACCGCTTGCAAGATGTCGCCTTCGTGATCGCACCGATTTGGCAGTCCGAGGGTCATGTCGAGCGCGCCTTGGCCGATGCCAGCGACCGGATCGATGCCCAGCTGAGCGCATTGAATGCGCCACAAACTTCAGCCGCTCACAAGAGCAGCAATTGCTTGGCTGAGCCAATGCCAGTGCAACACGCCGACACCTACAAGGCGATGGTCGGGCGCGCGAAAGAGTATATTGCGGCAGGCGATGTGTTTCAGGTGGTGCTCGCCCAACGATTTACTGCGCCCTTCGATCTGCCGCCCATCGCGCTTTACCGTGCATTGCGGCGCATCAATCCTTCCCCGTTCCTGTTCTTCCTCGACTTTCCGGGGTTTGCCATTGTTGGCTCAAGTCCCGAAATACTGGTCCGCGTGCGCGATGGCGAAGTCACGATCAGGCCGATTGCCGGAACCAGACCGCGCGGAACCACCGACGGCGAAGACAAAGCCGCAGAGCAAGACTTGCTCGCCGATCCCAAGGAACGCGCTGAACATCTCATGTTGCTCGATCTGGGTCGTAATGATGTCGGGCGCGTGGCCAGCGCTGACAGTGTCACTGTGACCAGCAGCTACGGCGTCGAACGCTACAGCCACGTCATGCATATCGTCAGCAATGTCGTCGGCAGTTTGGCTCCTGATAAAGACGCGCTCGACGCATTATTTGCGGGATTTCCTGCTGGAACCGTCAGCGGTGCGCCCAAGGTACGCGCGTGTCAGATTATCGCAGAGCTGGAGCCGGAACGGCGCGGGCCTTATGCAGGCGGAGTGGGCTATTTCGGTAGCGATGGCTCGATCGACAGCTGCATCGTATTGCGCACTGCCGTCATCAAAGACGACGTGATGCACGTCTATGCCGGGGCCGGGATTGTCGCGGACAGCGACCCCGACTATGAGTTGCGGGAATGCGAAGCGAAAGCTGGCGCGTTGTTCGCTGCGGCCAAAGAAGCCGTGCGCCTGGCTAACGAACCGAAATTTGGACAATGACATTGGTATCGAAACAATTTTTGATGGGTTTGGCTTGTCTCGCGCTGGTCGGTGCTTGCGAGCAGCAACCGGCAGGTGAAGCCATCGTCCGCACCGAGATTAAGCCTGCGGATGGCTCTGTCCCGGCGCCTGTGGATGGTCAAATTGCAGCCACCCAAACGGCGCAGCTTGAATCGCCCTGCCGTCCGATAATTTTCGAAGATACGCCGTTTATTCATTGTGTGGCCGTACCTGCGCGTCATGCGATCACGACTGCATTGAAAGGCAGCGATGGCGCGACGTTTCGGGGCCTTGCGCAATATGCGGCGTCACGCAGGTCCAATGCTGCGCCCGTAGCCTTCGCCATGAATGCCGGAATGTATGACGATGCAGGTGATCCGATCGGCTATTATGTCGAGAAGTCGGAGCGCTTGTCCGAGCTGAACCGCGCGGATGGAGCCGGCAATTTTCATTTGAAGCCCAATGGCGTGTTTTATGGCAGCGGCGAGACATGGGCCGTCAAAGCATCGGACGATTTCTTCAATAGTGTTGCCGATCGTCCGGAATTCGGCACCCAAAGCGGTCCGATGCTGGTGATTGACGGCAAACTGCATCCTGAGATTGCGCAGGATGGCGAATCCAAAGCCGTGCGCAATGCTGTCGGAATCGATGGACAAGGTCATGCGCATTTTGTGATCAGCAATCGTGCGGTCAGCTTCGGCAAGCTGGCTCGGCTCTATCGCGACAAGCTGGAAGTGAAAAACGCGCTATATCTTGATGGCAATGTTTCTGCGCTGTGGAATCCGGCTGCCGACCGGCTCGATACAGGCGCATTAATCGGACCGCTCATCGTGATCGAAAAGAAATAGCGCCATGATTTTGGTCATTGATAATTACGACAGCTTTACCTTCAATCTGGTCCATTATCTGATGGAATTGGGAGCGAAGGTGGAGGTCGAGCGCAACGATGCGCTGACGGCGGAGGCAGCATTGGCGCGCAACCCCAGCGGCGTCCTGATTTCGCCCGGGCCCTGCACGCCCGATGACGCGGGTATCAGCCTCGACCTGGTGGCGGCGTGCGCAGCAAGCAACACGCCATTGCTGGGCGTGTGTCTGGGCCATCAGGCCATCGGTCAGCATTTTGGCGGCAAGGTTGTGCGCGGCGGCCTGATGCATGGCAAAACGTCGGATATTGCGCATGATGGTAGCGGCGTTTTTACTGGATTACCCTCACCCTATACAGCCACGCGCTATCATTCGCTGGTCGTCGAAGATGTCCCTGATTGTCTTCATGTAAACGCGCAAACCAGCACACCGGGGCTGGACGGAACCAGCGTTATGGGCTTTCGTCACGCGACCCTGCCCATTCATGGTGTGCAGTTTCACCCTGAGAGCATCGCGACCGATCATGGTCATGCGCTGCTTGCCAATTTCATGCGCATTTGCGGGCTGGAGCCAACCAAGCGATGACTGCCCTTCCCGACGTTACCGATCCGCTCGACAAAGCTGCGGCGCATAAGGCATTTGCCGACATTCTGGACGGCACGGTCAGCGATCAGGCGATCAAAGAGTTCCTCCTCGCTTTGTCACAGCGCGGCGAGACCGCTTCGGAAATTGCTGGAGCCACGCTGGCCTTGCGCGAGCGGCTGATCCCGATAGCAGCGCCCGACAACGCCATCGATGTGTGCGGCACCGGGGGCGATGGCCATCACACATTGAACGTTTCGACCGCCGTTAGCCTGATCGTGGCCGCGTGCGGCATTCCGGTCGCCAAACATGGCAATCGCGCCGCTTCCTCAAAAGCCGGCGCAGCCGATACGCTGGAAGTGTTGGGGCTCGACATGGAAGCAGCCGGTCGCACAGCGGAAAAGACTTTGGCAGAGATCGGCATCTGTTTTCTGTTCGCGGCAAACCACCATCCCGCAATGGGCCGGATACAGCCACTACGCCGTGAAATCGGCCAACGCACGATCTTCAATCTGATGGGCCCGCTCTCCAATCCGGCTGACGTGAAACGCCAATTGATCGGCATCGCGCGCCCGGCTTACGTACCTATCTATGCGCAAGCCCGCGCAGAGATTGGTGCGATCAAGGCGATGATCGTCTCCGGTGACGAGGGGCTGGACGAATTGAGCCTGGCCGGAGGCAATGAAGTTGCGCTAATCGAAGGCAATGCTTTTGTGATGCAGAGGCTGTCTTGTGACGCCCTTGGCCTCCCCTCGGCACCCGTTGAGGCTATCCGAGGCGGCGATGCCACATTCAATGCCCGTGCGTTGCGCGCGTTGCTGGATGGCGCTCCCGGCGCATACCGCGATGCGGTGGTTTTTAATGCAGCGGCCTCGCTAGCGGTAAGCGATCATGGCAAAACTTGGCACGATCGGCGCGCGGTGGCCGAAGAAGCCATCGACAGCGGCGCTGCAAAAGAACTGCTTAACCGCTGGATCGTGATGGTCGGATGAGCGACAAACTGGCCGAAATCTGCGCATATAAGCGCCTGGAAGTTGCCGAGCGCAAGGTGGTTCACTCGCTTGATGCTTTGGACCGTCTAGCTCAGAGCCAGACGCCGCCACGCGGCTTTCGCGTAGCTTTGGAAAATGCCTCGCGCGATGGTTTCGGGTTGATAGCGGAGATCAAGAAGGCCTCGCCATCCAAGGGCCTGATCCGCGCCGATTTTCATCCAGCCGACCACGCACAAGCCTATCAGGCAGGCGGCGCAACCTGCCTTTCCGTGTTGACCGATGCCAAGTATTTTCAGGGGCACGAGGATTTTCTCGTTGCAGCGCGCAATGCCTGCAGTCTTCCAGTGCTGCGCAAGGATTTCATGGTCGATCCGTGGCAAGTGGCCGAGGCTCGCAGTATCGGTGCCGATGCTATTCTCATCATCGTTGCAGCGCTTGATGACGAACAAATGGTGGAAATTGAGCAAGCGGCGATCGAGCGCGGCATGGACGTGCTTGTCGAAGTGCATGATGCGGCGGAAATGGAGCGCGCGCATAAGCTGAAATCGCGCTTGATCGGCATCAACAATCGTGACTTGCGCACATTCCAGACCGATCTGGCAACCACAGAATTGTTGGCAAAAGTAGCGCCTGACGATGCGCTGCTCGTCGCAGAAAGCGGCATTGGCAGTCACGCTGATTTTATGCGTCTGGCCAAGAGCGGTGCACGATGTTTTCTCGTTGGAGAGAGCTTGATGCGCGCTGACGATATCACGCAAGCTACAAAGACGCTGCTGCATGGCTGACCTCACCCACCTCGACGCGCAAGGCCATGCGCATATGGTTGATGTCGGCAGCAAAGCGACGACGCAGCGCGTCGCCGTCGCAGAAGGGCAAATCACCATGTCGCCCGTCGCCTTTGGTGCAATTGCCGATGGTAGCGTGCCCAAAGGCGATGTGCTGGCTGCTGCCCGGATCGCTGGCATCATGGCGGCCAAGAAAACGAGCGAACTTATCCCGCTCTGCCACCCTCTCTCGCTCGATAACGCAGCCATCGAATTCGAGCTGAGTGATGGTACCATTTGTGTGACGGCGACCGTTGCGACTTCGGGCAAAACGGGCGTGGAGATGGAAGCATTGACCGCTGTTACCGTGTCGTTACTGACAATCTACGATATGGCAAAGGCGCTGGACAAGGCGATGCGTATTGAGAATGTGCGCTTGCTGTCCAAATCGGGCGGCAAGTCAGGGGATTGGTGCGCCCCGGAATGACTGGCTTGCTGTCTTATGACGATGCGCTGGATCGTCTTCTCAGCCTCGCATCGCCTATGCCCATGCGCGAAATCCCGATCATCGACGCCATAGGCCGCTATCTGGCCGAGCCGCTGACCGCGCAACGCACACAGCCCGCTGCGGATCTGTCGGCGATGGATGGATACGCTGTCGCAGACCCTGAGCGCGAGGAATGGAACATCGTCGGAGAATTGTCTGCCGGCCATCCTTTTGCCGGTATTTTGCAAGGACTGGATGCCGTGCGCATCTCCACCGGGGCAGTTATGCCATCTGGCACAGCATCTGTGTTTGTGCAGGAAATCACGCGGCGGAATGGGAGCAAGCTCAGCCTGCAAAATCAGCGACCGACTCCGCTCGACAAGCACATTCGCCGCACAGGAAGCGACTTTTCTACCGGCGACGTTCTGTGCAAGCGGGGAGCACCAATTACGCCGCGGCTAATGGCGCTGGCCCTGACCGCAGGAGTTTGGCGCGTGCGCGTACCCCGTCTGCCAAACATCGCCATTTTGCAGATCGGGGATGAATTATACGATCCTTGCGAGGATGGTGCGTCAACCGGCGCACACCAACTTCCAGCGGTCAATGGCCCAATGGTTTCCGCAATGCTGCAAGGCCTCGGGATGACGCCAACTCTGCATCCCATTCTGCCCGATCAGCCGCAAGCAATGGTGGATGCTATGCAACTCAACCGCGACGCTGATATTGTCGTGACGATCGGCGGCGCATCGGTCGGCGATCACGATCATATCGCTGAAGCCTTGCAGAAAATCGGCGCCGAGACGGCGTTTTGGAAAGTCGCGATCAAGCCCGGCAAGCCGCTCCTAGTCGCACGTCGCGATACGCAAATTATTCTCGGCCTGCCCGGCAATCCCGCATCAGCCTTCGTCACCGCCTGCCTGTTCCTGCAACCGTTGGTTAAACATTTGATGGGTGCTGCAACCCCGAAACCGCAAGCCGTCGCTTTGCCGGTAGCGGAGGAATTGGCGGAAAATGGTGATCGACGCACGTTTCTGCGGGCAAAATTTCGCAATGGTGAGCTGACCGCACATACAGAGCAAAGCAGCGGTTTGCTGCACGCCTTGTCACAAGCCGATTACCTGATTGATCGCGCACCTCATGCCGAAAAAGCGGCTGCCGGATCGGTGGTCGATGCGTATCGCCTGACAAACCACGGAATTGCTTGACTAACTCCTACAGGTTGCCTAGTTGTTCCGTGTTCGTTCGCATAATGTGTTAGCCAGATTGTGTGATTGAATTGTTTCAGGCGACCAAGGAGGTCAATCGCCATGCTGACTGCTAAACAGCACGAGTTAATCCGGTTTATTTCTAATAGGTTGGAAGATACCGGCATTTCTCCGTCTTTCGAGGAAATGAAGGAGGCGCTGAATTTGAAAAGTAAATCAGGCGTCCATCGCTTGATTTCCGCTTTGGAAGAACGCGGGTTTTTACGTCGGCTGCCCAATCGCGCACGGGCATTGGAAGTGCTGAAAAATCCCGATAATGTCGAACTTGCTTCTGCTTTGGCGCAAGCCAATGCGGTGGATGATGTTGTCGTGCCGTTCAGAAAGCCGGCTGCGCCTGAACCAGCCAACGATGTGATCGATGTTCCCTTGCATGGACGGATTGCTGCCGGTGCGCCGATCGAAGCCATCGAGGATTTCAGCAGCCTGCCGGTACCTGCCGCATTGCTTGGTCCTGGTGAGCATTATGCGTTGGAAGTTTCCGGCGATTCGATGATCGAGGCGGGTATTTTCGACGGTGATTTTGCGCTGATCAGGCGTACCGATGCGGCTCGCGATGGTGAAATCGTGGTTGCGCTTGTCAATGATGAGGAAGCTACTTTGAAATATCTGCGCCGTGATGCGGGTCGCGTGCGCCTTGACCCTGCGAACGAGATGTACGAGCCGCAAATATACGAATCCGGGCAAGTCAAAGTTCAGGGCAAGCTGGCTGGACTGCTCCGCCGATACCATTAATCGTGAGGCTGGCGATGCGTTTAGCGTGTCGTCAGCTGCTTGCCAGATTGTTAGCGGCGCTTGCGCGTCCATTGGTCACCGCGCCACCATCCATGTTCGCCTTGACTGTCCGAAACGCGCGTAATTTCGGCTTTGTCGAGATTGATCGACAGGCCTCCTGCTTGCTCTAGCATCCGCCGATCTGCTTTCAGCCAAAGTGGCTTGCAACTACGCGGAAGTCTGCGGTCGGCAATGACAATATCGACTTGCGCACACGCAGCGGCCAATTCACGCTCTCCGACAAGTTCACGGCTTCGCGCGATCAGGATCGACCAGTCTTTTTCGCCGCGCGTCATGCCCACGGTGCAGAAATCGGCGCTACAACGCGCTCCGGGCCAACGGTCGAGAGCAATCGGCTCCCCCTCCAGACCAGTCAATTCCAGCAAATTGTCGCGTGCGTAGCTGCTTTTGCTATCGCGCAGGACGAGCAATCGATTGGCTTCGCCAGCAATCCCAACGTGACGCCCGTCTCGCGAGACGAGGATGTCGGGTGTTGGCGCTGCTGTGAACGACAACGCCGCCAATGCTATTGGCGCGAAACCCATTAGCCGCGCCCGGCCTTTCCACAAGGCCAGCCATAGCCCTCCGAAAAGAAACAATAATAGCGATGCTATGCTGATCTGCGGCACAAGTTTGACGGCGCCCGGCATCCCCGCCGTTACATTCGCAATCCATAGCAAAAGGTCGAGCGATACGCCGACTATCCACCAGACCGGCTGCCCTAACCCGACGAGGTCGAGTAGCAATGCAACTGCGATCAGCGGCATCGATATGAACGTAACCAAGGGGATGGCAATGACGTTGGCAAACGCGCCATAAAGTCCCGCGCGGTGGAAATGGAACAGCACGATCGGTGTCAGCGCCAGTTCGATGACCATTCCGGTAATGAACAACATGATGACGCGGCGCGCGAACCAGCGCAGCCAAATCTCTTCGCGTGGAGCCAAAAATGCTCGCACAATTGACGATGTATGCAGCGCCACAATGGCGATGACCGCACAAAAGCTCATCTGAAAGCTGGGGCCGATCAAGGCTTCCGGCCATGCGATCATGACAGCGATGGCCGCAACGGCAACCATGCGCAGCGATAATGGCTCGCGCCCTAGCGCTAGCGCAATCATCACCAGGACAGCTGCAATACAGCTTCGCACCGTCGGCACCTGCGCACCCGTCAAGATCGTGTAACCGATCCCTGCCAAGGCGCCGATGCCTGCTGCCATAAGCGGCAGGCGCACGCGCAAGGTTAGCCACGGCAACAGCGACAACAGTTTTAGTGCGAGAAAATATGCCGCTCCGATAACGGCACTAACATGAAGGCCGCTAATGGCGAGCAAGTGCGTCAGTCCGGCATCGCGCATTGCCACTTGATCGTCCTTGCCGATTGCGCCCCTGTCTCCGCTGGCAAAGGCCGCCGCGATATGGCCCGCGCTGCCCGGCAATTGTGCGCGGACGTGGCCCGACAAGCCACGCTGCAAATGTGCGACTGAATCTTCACCCGCTGCAGGATCGATTATCTCGACGTCGCCAATCACGGAACCGGAAGCGGCAAGGCCCTTGAACCATGCAACTCGAGCAAAGTCGTAAGACCCCGGCAACATCGGAGGGGCCGGCGGCAACAAACGTGCGCGCAAATTGACGCGCGCTCCCTCTGCCAATCCAGGCTGGTCTTTGGCGATTGGCAAATTGACCCGCACTTTGATTGCCTGACCCGTATCGCTGTCACGTGTGGCAAGCACTAGCCTGATGCGATCTTGCGCTGGCTGTTCGATTCGCTCCAGCACCCGCGCGTCGATCCATTCGACCGATGGACGGTCAATCGCAGATGTGCCGATCATTTCGGAGCGAGCCCAGACACCGATCAGACCGGCCAGCATGGTCGCGCCGAGCGAAACGATCGCAATCAACGTTGCGGCCCGACTATCCACACCGCGCCATATTGCGATAGCTGCGACGATCCCCAATGTCAGAAATGCCGCAAGAGCTGTCCATTGCCATGGGCTTTGCAACGTGAACCATGCGCCGATACCGCACGCCAAGGCAACCGCCAGCCACGGACCGCGATCTAGCGAAGCGTTGTTGAGAAAGGCTTCTGCGCGATCGCCGATACTGGACAAGCGGGCGCTGGTGAGCCAAGTGCGCGAAGGCAGGAACGCGCCAGCTACGGGCGCATTTTTGCTAAATAGACTGTGCGGATGCTGAACCCCCATAACGCGCGAAACATTAGAGAACAGAGGTTAAGATGCCCTCCCCAAGCCGTCCCGTCGTCACGCGCTTTGCGCCCTCGCCCACCGGCTATTTGCATATCGGCGGTGCGCGTACGGCCTTGTTCAACTGGTTGTTTGCCAAGCATCACGGCGGGAAAGCCCTTCTTCGCATTGAGGATACGGACCACAAACGCTCGACTCCCGATGCAATCGAAGCAATTTTCGATGGCCTCGATTGGCTCGGCCTCGATTATGACGAGGAGCCGGTGTTTCAATCAAAACGCGCGGATCGTCATGTCGAAGTCGCCCAAAAACTGCTGGATGCAGGTTATGCTTACAAATGTTTCGCGACGCCGGAAGAGCTGGATGCAATGCGCTCCGAACAGCGCGCCAATAAACAACCGCTGCGCTATGATGGGCGCTGGCGCGACCGCGATCCATCCGAAGCGAGCGCCGATACCCCTTTTACGGTCAGGTTAAAAACGCCGCAGGATGGCGAGACCACCATCGAAGACGCGGTTCAGGGTTCGGTAACGGTTCGAAACGAGGAAATCGACGACTATATTTTGTTGCGGGCCGACGGCACGCCCACCTATATGCTCGCCGTGGTGGTGGACGATCACGACATGGGCTGCACGCACATTATTCGCGGCGATGATCACCTTAACAACGCTTTCCGGCAGCTGCCCATCATTCACGCGATGGATACGATCGAGGGCGGCTGGCCCGATCCAATTTATGCCCATGTTCCGCTAATCCACGGAGCAGATGGCGCAAAATTATCCAAGCGGCATGGCGCCCTTGGTGTCGAGGCCTATCGCGACGATTTTGGTATCCTTTCGCAAGCTATGTGCAATTATCTGTTGCGCTTGGGCTGGGGACACGGAGATCGCGAAGAATTGTCTCGCGACGAAGCCATCGAATTGTTTGATCTCGACGGTGTTGGCAAAAGTCCTTCCCGCTTCGATATGAAAAAGCTGGAGAATTTGAACGGACATTACATTCGCGAAGCCGATGACGCGCATCTTGCCGACCTTGTCGCAGAACGTATACACGGTAATCCGGATCGTCAGCTACTTGCACAGGCGATGCCCGTTCTAAAGGTCAGGGCCAAAAATCTTGATGAATTGGCGGAAGGTTCCGCGTTTCTGTTCGCGACGCTGCCGCTTGAAATGACCGACAAGGCGGCCAAGCTGCTGGATGATGACAGCCGTGCCAAGTTAAGACAATTGACCGACGCATTGAAACAGGAAAAGAACTGGACAAGCGAGGCACTCGAAGCCACTACGAAGGCGTTGGCCGAGACACTTGATCTTGGTCTGGGCAAGCTGGCACAACCCATGCGGGCAGCCCTCACCGGGACGACGACCTCGCCCGGTATATTCGATGTGCTGACACTGCTTGGCAGAGAGGAAGCCTTGGCTCGGCTGGAGGCGCAGGCCGCCCCCGTCGGCAACAATTGAGATATTAAGGAGACGCGTTTTGGCCGATAACGAGGCAAAACTTACGATTGGCGACACCGACCACGACTTTCCCGTGCTGCAAGGAAGCTGCGGACCCGATGTGGTCGATATCCGCAAAATGTATGGCCAGACGGGGCGCTTTACGTTCGATCCCGGTTATAAATCGACTGCCAGCTGCGAAAGCGCGCTAACCTATATCGACGGTCAGGAAGGCGTACTGCTGCATCGCGGCTATCCAATTGGCCAGCTTGCCGAGCAATCGAGCTTCATGGAAGTGTCGTATTTGTTGCTAAACGGCGAATTGCCTCAAGCCGACGAGCTGGACGATTTCACTTACACGATAACGCGCCACACGATGCTGCACGATCAATTGCGGCAGTTTTATCAAGGCTTTCGCCGCGATGCTCATCCGATGGCCATTATGTGCGGTGTGGTTGGCGCGCTGTCGGCATTTTACCACGACAGCACGGATATTGCCGATCCGGAGCATCGCAAGATTTCGAGCCATCGCCTGATTGCCAAAATGCCGACGATTGCGGCCTGGGCATATAAATATGCGATCGGACAACCGTTTTTACAGCCGGACAATTCGCTAAGCTATACCGGCAATTTCCTGCGGATGACGTTCGGTGTTCCGGCGGAGGAATATGAAGTCGTGCCCGAAGTCGAGCGCGCGATGGACCGGATTTTCATCCTTCATGCTGATCATGAGCAGAACGCTTCGACCTCGACTGTGCGGCTGGCCGGATCGTCGGGCGCGAACCCATTTGCCTGCACGGCAGCCGGGATTGCCTGTTTGTGGGGGCCAGCTCATGGCGGCGCGAATGAAGCAGCTTTGAATATGCTGCGCGAAATCGGCACGCCGGATAAGATTCCGCATTATATTGAGCGAGCAAAGGACAAGAACGACCCGTTTCGTTTGATGGGCTTTGGACATCGCGTGTACAAGAATTACGATCCGCGCGCGACCGTTATGCAGAAAACGGTGCGTGAAGTGTTCGATGCGCTGAAAGTGAATGATCCAGTGTTCGAAACTGCTCTGGCGCTTGAAGAGATCGCCTTGAACGACGAATATTTCCGCGAGAAAAAGCTGTTTCCTAATGTCGATTTCTATTCTGGCATTATTCTGTCGGCCATTGGCTTCCCGACCACTATGTTCACAGCATTGTTCGCGCTGGCCCGGACAGTCGGCTGGGTGGCGCAATGGAACGAAATGATTTCCGATCCAGGCCAGGTCATCGGTCGCCCGCGTCAGCTTTATACCGGCCCGACGCAACGTGACTATGTTCCGGTTGATAAACGGTAATTTGTGAGAAGGGGGCGGGAGACCGCCCTCTTTTTTGCATCTAGTCGCTGTGCGGCACGGATAAAGTAAACCGAGCACCCTGCCCCGGCGCGCTTTCAACGGTCAGATCTCCGCCCATTGCGCGGGCAATCTTCCGCGAGATATACAAGCCGAGGCCCGATCCTCCATCTCCGCTACGACCCAAACGTTCGAATTTGTCGAACACGCGTGGTTGGTCCGCCTCGGATAAGCCGCCACCCTGATCGGCGATCGTAATCGAAGCCATGTCTGCGCTCTGGTCGAGGCATATCCAAATTTGCGATTGTTCGGGCGAATAGCGGATCGCGTTGCCGAGCAGGTTTAGCAAAATCTGTAACACCCGGCGAAACTCACCGATGCCAGGCTGAGTCACACCTTTCGGCGGCGCGGCAATGGTGATGCCCTTCTCGCTAGCGCGCATTCGCAATATTCCTGCGGCGCGGCGGGCAAGCTCGGCCAGATCGATCCGATCCGGCGCGGTCGAAAACTCCATGTCCTCGACAGCTTCCAGATCACCCAAATCGTCCACCAGATTCAGCAAGTGGCTCGCAGCGGACGCGATGTCTGATGCATACTCGCTATATTCGTCAGCAATTGGGCCAGCCAGCTTGGTCTGGATCGTCTCGGCATTGGCGATGATACGTGTAATCGGTTGGCGAAGCACTGGTGACAAATCATTGGCCACCAGTTCGAGTGCAGAAGCTTCCTCTTTTGCCGCGGCTTGATCTGCAATTATTGTCGGCTCGTCCGTGGTCAGGAACAGCAGAAATCCGGACGGATCAGATGCCGAAAATCCGACAGGATCTAGATGTACGCGCCACGTCCTGCTCGATCCTGCCACGCGACACGATAGGCCGTTAAGCAGCCGCCAATGGGTTTTGCCAAGCTGCTCCGAATCGTCGAATTGAACGAAATCAGCCCAGTGCTTACCCACGCCGTTATTCATCTCCTGCGCCAAATTGACAAGGTCTGGCGCATCGGCTTCAATCGAAAGCAATTGCTGGCGGTCATCCAATCGTGCAGTCAGTTGTGCCAGATGCTTGTCGATCTGGTGATGCTTGCCCGCTCTGTCCGCATCGTCGATCTCCGCTGCTGCCTGTGATTGCCAGCTATGGACCGATATCTTTACGCCGGAAAAACTAGGGTCTCCCGGATTATTCTCGCGCTCCGATGATGTGACGGAGAAATGCGGCACCAGTTCTACCCACGCGGTCACTTCGTTTTCGCCATCGAATGCGCGCAATTGTCGCGAGATGCGAAAGCCGTATTTCTGAGTTTTAGCGATCAGAGCAGCCAGCTCCGGGATGGCGACATCGCCGGGGACGCTTCCTCCACAAGCAATCTGCAATTCATGCAGAACGCCATCGGCCTCCACCAATCGCCCGTCTGCGTTACAGCGCCCTTTGGCCAAAGGTTTTTGCAAAGTGTCGAACATGGTCACTTTGCTCGCTCGTGGCCGTCAGCGTGCAATAGCGACCGGGCTTCATCTGGAGAGAGGGTGCCAAGATCGGGCATTGCGATGTCGTCACCATATATCGTGGCGAATTGTCGCACTATCTGATCTGCAGACATTCCGGCAGCGGTCAAACTCACAAACATTCGCACGCTCTGCGACGGATCGAACGATAAAATGACGCGCGCCCTTTCCTGCCCGGACTTCTGCGCAAGCCGTGTGGCAAACAAGGATAGCCCCAATTGCGACACTGACATTTCGGTGTATTCATAGCTTTCGAGTTCGCCGCAAAAACGCTCCAACAAAGCAAGCCGACTGTCGCCTTCATTGTAATTACGGCGGATGATTGTCTCTGCCTTGGTCATCGCAGCGGCGGTTTCGCGTGCGCCCGCCGCTCGCCAATCGCACAATATTTTATGCAACAGATCGCCCGGTATTTGCCCAAAAGGTAGCTGCATCCGCATTTGTTGCTGTATAAATTGCGACTGCGCTGCGACGAGTTTCATGGCGAGCGGTGCAATTTGCTCTGCATCCGAGCCAATCAAAGTTTGCAAAACTGGCGGCAATGCCGGATCCATTGCCAGCCTATTCTTCCAACCTTTGCAAATAGGCAAATTCCAAAGCCAGATTGTGGCAAAACCGAACCAGATCGGCATTTTCTAGCAGCGCATCGGTCAATCGAGCAACATTATCGGAATTGCTGGTTTGCGCAGTCTCGGGCAAGTCACCCTGCACCGACATGCAAAGCTGTTCTGCAACGCTGCGGATCGCTCCGCGCGTCCGCGCAATGGCTTCATCGCTATAATAGTCATTGCGCTCGGTCGCTATCAGAACGGATACACTCGGCCCGACATAACTTAATCGCATATCGGCAACCGCCATCGCGCGCTGCAGAGCATCACGATCAGTCGAATTATCAGGATTTGTCACCACGCGATTATCCATAGTGCCGCGATAACATGGCGTGGTTAATCACTGGTTATGAGCGTGTGTTTACGCTTTACCAAAGCCGTTGCAAGCTTGAACACAGCCAGCCCCATCACCGTAGCGAGCAGCATTCCGACGCTGGACATCGTTCCAAGAATTATGGCCAACATCACCCGATCGGACAGGAATGCTTGCCACTTCTCATGATGATCCCCGGTCAAATATATCAGTCCAAATAGCATGATCCCGGCGAACAGATAATTTGGGTCAAAATATTCAACGCCCGGCCGTTGCAATTGCTAATATGGCAAGTACGTCGATTAGCAATATCGGTGTAAATGATTGGCGAGATCGATCAGGTGAAGCTTCTTCAAGACCGCTAACGCGCTTCACCGTTTCGCCCATATAAATTATGAACGCGGCGATGCCGATTGTTGTGAATGCCGCGACCGTTAATGTGAAATAGATCGCAACGACTCCAAGCGCGATCAGCGCCACAACAAGCCAATGCGAGCGACCGTCGTAAAACTCGCCAAAATGCGGGTTTTTCTGCATTGTCGCGAGCGCAATTCGATGCGCAATAGCTCTAAATGGTGTCGCAAAAGATGCGGGTCTGGCCAAGGCCAAAGCTTCTTGAGTTTCGAATGCGGTGGTGATGCCGGACGCCGTTCCGGCTACTTGCAACGCTTGCATCTTTTCATCCGAAAGCGTTGTGATCGGATGGCCGTCCTGCAACGCCGTTCTCAACAAGACCGATACGATATCGAAATCGGTTGGCATATCGGAGAGCCGCGCCAACATTTCGCCCGGAATGAGCATAATCCCCGCCCAACGGCGTGTCGGATCGATCCGTTCGAGATTTTGATTTTGCAGCGCATCAGCCGGGACGGCCAAAACGGCATTATCCGCCATGGGAAGAGATGTGGCAAATCGACTGGATATGACCAGTCCATCCGCCAACACCAAGAGCTGGTCGGTGTGCTTTATCTTTGGCATTAGGTCAGGGGCATCTTTGCAGGTCTGAAAAGCCAGCCCCAAACGTTTGCAGTACGATTGTGCGGCCCCGATCTCGCTCGAATTGTCGTTTACAAGGCAGACAATGCGCTCGCAGCCTAACGACTTTGCAAGGACTATCTGACGCTTGAGAACAGTCGATCCGGCGAAAGACGAGTGAGCGACAAGATTGCTCGTATCGTCATCGATATTTCTGACAGCGCTCAGCAGCGCAATTCGCACGCAATATCTCCTCTCTGCAATTAGCGTGCCTTAAAGACAGTTCATCACAATTGGAAGAAGGTGCACGTTCAGTGCGCGCAGCGACTAGTCGCTCTTTGCGCTGCTCATTTCCTGCAGAAAATTATCGATTTTGCGAATAACGGTCGGCTCTCCCGGAGCAGATTCCAGCGTTTCGTTCGCCAGAGAGACCAGCTCGACCGCGTTGAAGCTGGCCGCGATGGCCCGCAATCTCAGCGCAGCCATTTCCCAATTCGCATCACATCGCGATCGCCGCAACAAATCCAGCTGCCGGGCAATGCTTTGGATGAAGGCAAGCGCCAGCTCATCCTGCAACTTTGCATTGTCCCCTGCCGCAGCAAAGATCGTCGCTTCTAAAGGACCGGTTTCATAAGCCATTGGTCTGATTTCTACAGCCAAGAGGGTTAAAAAGTTTTTAACCCTTCCGCGATCGTGATAGCCTGCGCAGCTATGGGAACAAAAACGCATATCAGAGCGGTTGCCGATGATAATCCGGCGACATCGGATGAGACACCGATCGACGGAGAAGCGCATGAAAATACGCTGATCCTGGGCGACAAACACATCACCGATAATGGTGCCGATGACGACGCAAATGACGCCGATAACGAACATTTGTTCGAACCCGACGTGTATGAAAGTTACGCTACGCCCGCCGTGCCTATCATTCCGGTTTTGGCCGTTGGTATCGCGATCGCTTGGACCGCTTATTTTGTCTGGTCGAAGATGGCAGAATGGCAAGCCGGACTGACGCCATCCACATTTAGCGATCTGCTGGCCGCTTGGGCGATGCCGACGATGTTGATTGCGACAGCTTACATTCTTTTTACGCGCTCCAGCACACGCGAAATTGCGCGCTATGGCGACGCCGCAAATGTCCTTAGCCATACATCGCGCGAGCTTGAAGAACGCCTGATTACAGTCAATCGTGAGCTTAGTCTCGCCCGCGAATTCCTTACCGTGCAATCGCGTGAGCTGGATTATGTCGGGCGCAGCGCCAGCGAACGGCTGTCCGATCATGCCACAATCCTGCAATCGCTAATTTCGCAAAACACCGATGAAGTCGAAAAGATCGCCACCATCAGTGAAGTCGCTGCAGGCAACATGGAAAAGCTGCGCGACGATTTGCCTGTCATCGCCAATTCTGCCCGCGATGTATCCAATCAGATCGGCGGCGCAGGCCGCGGTGCGCAAGCCCAGGTCGACACGCTGATCGGTGGATTCGAACGCTTGAACAAATTTGGCCTTGCCAGTGAACGGCAAGTCGATGCGCTGAAAGTGAAGGTCGATGATACTTTGGCGAGCTTTACCGAAAGCTCCGAATATCTGAACGTCATGACAGCATCGCGCTTTAAGGAATTGCATCTTGCCATCGATCTGCTGCGCTCGGAACTTGACGATTACGAAGTCGAAGCCTTGGGCGGCATTCGCCAACGCGCCAGCAAGCTGGACGATGAACTCACGCTCGCTGAGAAACGATTCGACCGAGCATGAAAGTTCCAGCCTCACAGCGCTTATCGGACGCATCGAAGAAGTGCGCGCTTCTGCCGGGGCGATGACCCATGCCCTTGGCTCCGCCGAGAATGACGCGACTGAAAGCTGGAACGAGCGTCTGGCTAAGCTTCAGGATGATTTTGCAGCATTTCAGAATAATATCCGCTTTCAGGGCGACGAGTTGGAAACGCAGCTGGCCGAGCGGGCGCTGCGCCTGACTCAGATGGGCGACGAAGCCAGCGGCACGCTGACCGAACGGCTCGCACAGTTGGATACCGATCTGGCTAACAAGCGCGCAACCTTCACCGCCAACACGGATGATCTGTCGCAAGGGTTGGACGCTATTGCGGACCGGATCACAACAGTCAGCGCGAATATCGCCGATCTGTCCGACAGTGGCACTGTCACTCATAAGCAGTTGGCTGACGATGTCGCGGCGCTGTCCGGCAGTATCGAAGAGAGCAAGGCGCTGCTCGAAACGACTCGCGGCGACATGGACACGGTAACAGATGGCAGCGTGCGTTTGCTTGAATTGCTACAAGCCGGAGTTGTGCAAAGCCAGAAAGTGCTGCCGGATGCGCTGGAGCAAAGCGAGCAGCGGATTGCCGAAATTGTCGCTTCGGTCACGGCCTTGGCCACAAAACTTGGTGAGGTCGACACGACTTCGATTTCGGTTTCGGCAACGGTCGAGGATAGTCACGAGAAAGCGCGTGCTGCCATAGAATATTTGCAAGAGTGGCAAGAGCGGCTCGGCACATCGCATGCAGACCAGCGCGAGCGCCTTGCCGAATTGCACACCAATCTTTCGGATATGGGCGAAAGCCTCGATGGCTTTACCGCACGCTCGAATACGGAACTGCACGGGGTAATCGCGGCAACGCGGCAGGCCGTCGATACGGCCTTATCCGACTTCGAACACAGCGACAGTGATCGTATGCAATCGCTGGCCGACAACATCGGAGCTGCCAGCGCAGGCGCAATTGAACGGGTCGTTAAAACGCGGACCGTTGAAGCGGTGGAAAGTGTCGAAACTTCGGCTGAGCGCGCAAGACAAAGCAGTCAGGAGACACTCACTGTTCTGCAAGATCAGCTTGCCAAAGTGGACGAGCTTGCTGCCGCGCTGGAAAACCGAGTCGAACACATCCGCGAGACCGCTACCGACCAATTGGACAGCGATTTTTCACGCCGTGTCGCCGTCATAACGGAGAATTTGCATTCGTCCTCGATCGACATTTCCAAGGCTATGTCAGAGGATGTGAGCGAGACGGCATGGACTGCTTATCTACGCGGAGATCGTGGCATCTTCACGCGCCGTGCGGTGCGATTGCTCGATAATACGCAGGCCAAGGAAATCGCTGCGCTTTATGATAGCGACGGAGAATTCCGCGAACACGTCAGCCGCTACATTCACGATTTCGAGAGCTTGCTGCGCTCGCTTCTCGCCACGCGAGATGGCAATACGTTAAGCGTGACAATCCTGAGTTCCGATATGGGCAAATTATACGTGGCTCTGGCACAAGCAATCGAGCGCCTGCGCAGCTAAATCTTGGACTAGGCGCGGGTTGTCGGTGCGCTGAAGATGTCGATGTCGTCGGCGGTGATCCAACCATTCGTATAGTTTGCAACGTATAGTCCGGTAAGCAACACAGCGATGAGTGTCGTGCGTAACAGCAGCCGTTTCGGCGCGAAATTCCCGGGCGCGCTATCAGCCTGACCCGGTGTTTTCGCCATGCCAAGCTCTTCATGGGTGCGAATGCCAAACGGCAATGAAACAAAAGCTGTTCCGATCCAGATCAGCGCATAAATCGCAACGATCGACGTCCATTGCATCAGCGCTTGCTCTTGGTCCGAGCCAAATTCGGCATCATCACTTTCACTTGCGGCTTTTTGCCACTCCAGCGCGAAGCTGCGCGCCGAGCCGCTAACCGTGCCGCTTCATGTATTGCCGCAGCATTATTTTGATCAGGCCCGCGCAGCTTTCCGATTGCTTTGGAAATATCGCCTTCGGCTTCCTCGATAAACTCCGCTAAATCCTCATCCAACGGCAATCCGATTGCATCCACCTGTGGTTTCAAGGTCTTATCAAGCGCCACCATGACCAATCCGCTCTGCGCCATCCGGCGGCGCATGGTAATTGCCTCACCATTAGCGGGAATAATCAAGTCGCCATCCAAGAGCAGCCTGCCCGTATGAATCTCGCCGATCTTGGTTGGACGATCCGGGGCTAGGCGAATGATATCGCCGTTCTTCTGTACCACTGCATCGTCGATCCCGGTTTCGCGACCAAGCCGCGCTTGCTCTTGCATATGCCGCATCTCACCATGGACCGGCACCAGAATGTCCGGTTTCAGCCAGCTATAAAGCGCTTCGAGTTCGGGGCGTCCGGGATGGCCCGATACGTGGATCATGTTCTGCCGATCGGTGACCATATCGATCCCGCGCGCAGCGAGTGCGTTCTGCATCTTGCCGATGGAAATCTCGTTGCCCGGTATCTGTCTGCTGGAAAATAGCACAACATCGCCGCGCACCAGTTTCAGGGGATGATTTTCGTCGGCAATGCGGGCCAAGGCAGCACGCGGCTCGCCTTGTCCGCCCGTTGCCACAATCATGATTTCGCCGCGCGGCAATTGCATGGCAGCGTCGAAATCCACTGTTTTGGGAAAGTCCTGAAGATACCCGTTATCTTGTGCGACTTCTATAATACGGTCGAGCGATCGCCCTGCCACACAGACTTTACGCCCGGTTTCGCGTGCGACTTCACCCAGAGTATGCAAGCGCGCGACGTTGGACGCAAATGTCGTCACCAACACCCGCTTGCCGGAATGTTTGCCGACTTCGTCCAGCAGGCCTTTATAGACCGCACCTTCGGATCCGCTTGGCTTCGGATTGAAAACATTGGTCGAATCGCAGACCAGCGCCAGCACACCCTCGTCGCCAATCTCGCGCAATTCTTCTTCCGTTGTCGGCTCGCCAATGATTGGATCTTCGTCCAGTTTCCAGTCGCCAGTGTGGAAAATGCGCCCATGCGGCGTGTCGATCAGCAGGGCGTGGCCCTCGGCGATCGAATGCGCCAACGGCAAATATTCGATCCCAAAGGGTCCGATTTCAAACGAGCCGTGATTGTGCGGAATGATGTTCAATTCGATATCATCGACCAGTCCCGCTTCCGCCAGCTTTCGGCGGACCAGATCAGCCGTGAACGGAGTCGCATAGAGCGGCACGCCCAGCTCTTCGGCAAAATAGGGAACTGCGCCGATATGGTCCTCATGCGCGTGTGTCAGAACCAGCCCAAGCAAGTCTTTCCGACGCTCCTCGATAAATTCCAGATCGGCAAAGACCAGATCGACACCTGGGTATTCGTTGCCTGAAAAGGTCATACCCAGATCGACCATCAACCATTTGCCCTGACAGCCGTACAGGTTGACGTTCATGCCGATCTCGCCAGACCCGCCCAAAGCCAGGAACAGGAGTTCGTCTTCCGGCTGGTAATTTTTCTTCATAAGTTGCTTTGTTCCGCAAGTATCGCGAGTCCGCGAATGGTAAGGTCCGCCTCGACGGCGTCGAAAATGTCGGTTCGTTGATCGAAGAGTATAGCCAGCCCGCCGGTCGCGACGACTTTAGCCGGGCGGCCGATCTCTTTTTGCATCCGCTGGATTAGGCCTTCCATCATCGCGACGTAACCCCAATAAACGCCGATTAGCATTTGTTCTTCGGTCGTACGACCAATCACGCTGTCGGTATCCGGAGCTTTGATGCCGATCCGGGGCAGTTTGGCGGTTTTGCCTACCAAGGCATCAAGCGACAAGTTGATGCCGGGGGCGATGATACCTCCCTTGTAAGCACCATTGAAATCGATCGCTTCGAATTTCGTCGCTGTGCCGAAATCGACGACAATCAAATCACCGCCATAGATCGCATTAGCGGCAACGCAATTAAGCGCACGGTCCGCACCAAGCGAGGATGGCTGATCGACATCGATTGCAAAGGTCCATTGCGCCTTGCCTTGTCCTGCAAAGACGGGCGTGATCCCAAAATACTTTTCGGCCAGAACGGTCAAATTATGCTCTGCACGCGGGACGACGGAACCGATGAGAATTTGTGTAATGTCGGCTTTTTCATAGCCTTCTATGGCTAATAATTGCAGCAGCCACACCGCATATTGATCGCCAGTACGCCGTGGATCGGTGGCGATCCGCCAGCGCGCGAGGATATTGTCGTGGGCGTTTCCCTTACGATCGAACAGCGCGAAAACGACATTGGTATTGCCGACATCGGCGACCAGCAACATGGAGCTTCTCCGTTTCAGGCAGGCGCGATATCACCTGCGTAAATTTGCGTAAGGCTTCCGTCCGGCAAGCGCAATCTCAGCGCCCCGTCATTCGCGATCCCCGCGTAAGTTCCGGTGGTTTTCGTGCCATCGGGGTTGCTGGCCGCGAGACGTTCACCCGAAGAGTGCGCGCGCGCGGCCCAAGCGGCAATTGTCACAGCTAAGCCATCGCGTCGCCATTCGGCCAGACGGGTTTGAAAATTATCAGCCAGAGAGGCAAGCACAACCTCGGCGTCGCCGTCAAACGACACGTTCTCACTTACGAGGCTCGTCGTATCACGATCCATAATCTCCGGCGCATGGGTAATATTGATCCCAATTCCCACCACGACATTATTCTCGTGCCGCTCAAGCAGAATTCCTGCGATCTTGGCGCCAGCAACTTCGGCATCATTGGGCCATTTCAAACGGAATGGTGCTGTCTCGGGCAAATTTTGAGCAAGCGTATCATGAACCGCCAAGGCCGCTACGAACGACAGAGTGTGCGGCAGTGGGTCAGCTACCAGGCAATCAACGATTGTGCTGCAAAATAAATTACCAGGCATGCTTTGCCAAGTGCGTCCAAGCCTACCGCGCCCGCTTATCTGGCTGACAGCGCGCAACCAAAACTGCTCGTCGATTGCCTCGCCCTCGCGCAGTCTCGTCAGTAAGTCGGCATTGGTCGAACCGGTTTCTGCCACCGTTTCGAAGCGGATTTCAGCGCTAGCCAATTCAGGACAAGTAGAACAGCGAGGACGCAGCTTTATCGGTCCATTCGCCCAACCATATCGTCAGCAAATAACCCAGCGGAGAAACAATCAGCGTTGCAGTGATGAGCACCACCCAATGCGCGATAGGGCTGGTCCCAATCGCCTCGCCTGATGGTTCATCGAAAAACATCACTTTGATGAATTTGAGATAGTAAAACGCACCGATTACACTTGCCGCGATACCGACAGCTGCCAGCAGCAACAGATCGGCTTGGACAGCGGCTTGAAACACCACAAACTTACCCCAGAAGCCGAGCAAGGGAGGGATGCCAGCGAGGCTAAACATCAGCAGCAGCAAACACCAAGCCACTGCCGGCTTGCGCGTTGCCAGTCCGGAAATGTCAGCGAACGTCTCGAATGCGCGACCTTGCTCATCCTGCAACATCAGCAAGGCTGTAAAACTACCCAGCGTCATAATCACATAGATAGACAGATAGGTCAGCATCGCACTCGCCCCGGTTTGCGTTGCGACTGCGAGGCCGATCAGAATAAAGCCGACATTGTTAATCGAGGAATAGGCCAGCAGCCGCTTGAGGTTTTGCTGACCGATGGCGCCCAATGCACCGACGATGATCGAGGCAAGCGCTGCAAAAATAACGATCTGCTGCCAGCTGGTTGCCTGATTGAAAAACGGGTCGAGCGCCATGCGCATCAGCATCGCGACCGCTGCAACTTTGGGCGCGCTGGCGAAGAATGCCGTGACTGGTGTCGGCGCGCCTTCGTAAACATCGGGCGTCCACATATGAAATGGAACTGCCGCGACTTTAAATGCGAGGCCCACTAAAACGAACACGATGCCGAACAGGGCTCCAGTGCCGACTCCATCGGCAAAGGCCAAGCGGATTGCATCGTAGCTGGTCGTTCCGGAAAAGCCGTAAATCAGGCTCATACCATAAAGCAGAATGCCCGAGGCCAAAGCACCAAGTATGAAGTATTTCAAGCCCGCTTCCGACGACCGTGCATCGTCACGCGCGAAGCTGGCCAGAACGTATGATGCAAGACTGGAAAGCTCTAGGCCGATGTAAAGGGTCAGCAAATCGACAGCCGACACCATCAATCCCATGCCGACAGCTCCAAACAGCATCAGCACCGGATATTCCGGGCGATACTGACCCTTGGCATCGAAGAAGCGCGGCGTAATGATCAGGCAGGCAATCACGGCGACATAGACAAGTATCTTCGCAAAACTGCCAAATGCATCCATGCGATATAGACCGCCAAATGCATCGCCACCGGAGGCAAATGAGGCATCTGTGAAAAGATGCGCGGTAAAAGCAAGGCCGCCAAACAAAGTGGCAACTGCTAAAATTGTGACCAGCTTAGCGGATTTTTGACCGCCCCATGCCGATACAAGCAGCAGGATCAAACCGCTGATGGTCAGCCCGATTTCCGCTGCGGTGAAGTAAAGAGAGCTTGCGTAATCCATCAATGCGCACTCTCGTTCGTGTGGTCGGTTTCGATATGATTGGCGGAATGCTCAGCCGGTGCGCCAATTGTCAGGTTTGCATCGCCGTCAGGTGCTGCGCGGGCAAGTCGTGTTTCCAATGCGGCAATATCAGCGCGCATCGGGGCAAGGAAACTTTCAGGGTAAACACCCATCCACAAGACCGCTGCCGCGACTGGTGCCAGCATGGCCCACTCGCGTGGGCTAAGGTCAGTCATGGCCGCAGCATCTTCATTGACCTGCGGGCCGAATGCGACGCGGCGGTACAGATACAGCATATATCCTGCGCCAAGAATAATCCCGGTCGTCAGGACCAAAGTCACTGCGCTCGACACTTCGTAAACACCGGCAAGGCTGAGGAATTCTGCAACGAAACCGCTTGTGCCGGGCAATCCGATACTGGCCATCGTAAAGAACAGAAAGAACAGCGCGTATTTCGGCATATTGATCGCAAGTCCGCCATAACGGTCGATCTCGCGCGTATGCAGCCGATCGTATATAACGCCCACACACAGAAATAACGCACCGGATACGAGGCCATGGCTAAGCATCATGATCATCGCACCTTCAAGGCCTTGAATGTTGAAAGCGAACAACCCTGCCGTCACGATCGCCATATGCGCCACACTGGAATAGGCGATCAGCTTTTTCATATCGTGCTGCACCAGTGCAATGAGGCTGGTTACGATTACGGCAATCATCGACAGGCCGAAAATCAGCCAGATAAATTGCGCGGAGGCTTCGGGAAACATGGGCAGGCTGAAACGAATAAAGCCATATCCGCCCAGCTTTAGCAGTACGCCGGCCAGAATAACGGAACCGGCAGTCGGCGCTTGAACGTGCGCATCGGGCAGCCAAGTATGGACCGGCCACATCGGCATTTTAACAGCGAAACTGGCGAAGAAGGCAAGCCATAGCCAAGTTTGCGCCGACGGTGCGAAATCATATTGCATCAGCGTTGGAATGTCGGTCGTGCCAGCTTCATTGACCATCCACAGCATGGCGATCAGCATCAATACCGATCCGAGCAGCGTATAGAGAAAGAATTTGTAGCTGGCGTAAATCCGGTTGTCGCCGCCCCATACGCCGATGATGAAGTACATCGGGATAAGCCCAGCTTCGAAGAAGATGTAAAACAGGAACATATCCTGCGCGGCGAACACGCCGATCATCAGGACTTCCATGAACAAGAAGGCAGCCATGTACTCGCCGACGCGCGTCTTAATCGATTCCCAGCTTGCCATAATGCAGATCGGCATGAGGAACACCGAGAGCATGATCAGCATCAGAGCAATGCCATCGATGCCCAACGCGTAAGAAAAGCCTGCGAAAATTTCGGCCCGCTCGACAAATTGCCACTGCGCCCCGCCGATATCGTAGCTGGCCCACAGGACAACGCCGAGCGCCAGATTGGCCAGCGTGGCGACTAACGCGATCATGCGCGCCATCGCAGGTGGTGCAAACATACACGCCAGACCGGCCAGCAATGGAACCAGCAGCATCGCGGTAAGGATTGGAAAATCCATCAGAAAAGAACCCACGTTATTGCCGCGATCAAACCGAGCAACATGATCAGCGCATAGCTATAAACATAGCCGGTTTGTATCCGCTTCGCTGCGACGCTGCCTTTCGAGACCAGCCATGCCGCGCCATCGGGACCGAAGCGGTCGATCGTGCCCATATCGACAATTTTCCAGAACATCCGGCCAAGCCAGAATGCAGGAATGAGAAACACCATGCGATAGAGCTCGTCGAAATACCATTTGTTGTAAAACAAACGATAGACAGGCCCCAATTGCTCGGCCGCTTTCGCCGGGATCGATGTGTCCTTGATGTAAGCCAGCCAGGCGATAGCAAGACCGGAAATCATCGCGATCGTAGCGGCCAGTTTTACCGGCAACGGTACGCTATGCAATGCATGGATCAGGCCTTCATTGTAATAAACCGATCCGGCCCAGAATGCTGCGCCATCGATAAAGGCATCCTTGAACACGAAACCTGCAAAAATTGCGCCCACGGCCAGTACGCCCAGCGGGATTAGCATGGATATCGGGCTTTCGTGCGGGTGATATCCGCCAGTCGTATCCGTTCCTGCTTCGGCAGGAGTTTTGTGCACCGAATGCTGAATATGCTCGCTTTCGATCCAGCGCGGGCGACCCCAGAAGGTGAGGAACATCAAGCGCCAGCTATAAAAACTGGTCAGCAGCGCTGCGATAGTACCCATCCAGAAAGCGAAATATCCCATTTCGGTCCCGCGACCCCAGGCCGCTTCTAAAATGGCGTCCTTGGAATAAAACCCTGCGAAGCCAAATACATACAGAATGCCGACACCAGTAATGGCCAGCGTGCCCGCCATCATCGCCCAGAACGTAAATGGGATATGCTTCCGCAGATCACCATAATAGCGCATATCCTGCTCGTGATGCATCGCGTGAATGACCGAGCCTGCTCCAAGAAACAGCAGTGCCTTGAAGAATGCGTGCGTAAATAGGTGGAACATGGCCACGCCGTATGCGCCCACCCCCGCAGCAAAGAACATATAGCCCAGCTGCGAGCAAGTCGAATAGGCGATGACCCGCTTGATATCCCACTGAGTCGTGCCGATGGTTGCTGCAAACAGGCAGGTCGCTGCGCCAATAAAGGTCACCATGCCAAGCGCGACCGGAGCGGTCTCGAACATCGGAGACAGGCGGCATACCATGAACACACCAGCAGTTACCATCGTCGCCGCATGAATCAGCGCGGATACGGGCGTCGGCCCTTCCATCGCATCGGGTAGCCATGTGTGCAGGCCGAGCTGCGCCGACTTGCCCATCGCGCCGATGAACAACAGGATGCACAGGACATCCATCGTCGCGACGCGGTAGCCAAGAAATCCGATTGTCGCACCACTCATCGACGGTGCTGCTTCGAGGATCTCCGGTATCGACGTCGTGCCAAACACCAGATACGTGCCGAAGATACCGAGCATAAAGCCGAGATCGCCGACGCGATTGACTACAAATGCTTTGATGGCCGCAGCATTGGCGGAAGGCTTCTTGAACCAGAAGCCGATCAGCAAATAGGATGCAAGACCAACCCCTTCCCATCCGAAAAACATCTGAACCAGATTGTTGGCCGTCACCAGCATCAACATCGCGAATGTGAAGAGCGACAGATAGGCAAAGAAGCGCGGCTGATCCGGATCCTCGTCCATATACCCCCAGCTATACAGATGGACGAGCGCCGAAACGGTGGTGATCACGACCAGCATCACTGCGGTCAGCGTATCCACGCGCAAGGCCCAGTCGAATGTCAGCGTGCCGGATTCCACCCATTTCAGAACCGGGACAACTTGCGCAACGGCATCACCGCTGATGAAGCTCAGAAATATCGGCCAGGACAGCGCGCAGGAAATAAATAACGCACCGGTCGTAATCGACTTGGCGATCACATTGCCCAGCATCCGATTGCCGAACCCGACAATGATCGCTGCCAGCAACGGCAGAAACACGATGATCAGAATTGACGACATCAGGTCAGCTATCCCTTCATCCGATTGACATCATCGACGGCAATCGTCCCGCGATTGCGGAAATAGATGACCAAAATGGCAAGGCCGATGGCCGCTTCACCTGCAGCAACCGTCAACACGAACATGGCAAAAACCTGGCCGGTCAAATCGTTCAAAAACGCACTGAACGCCACCAGATTGATGTTCACCGAAAGCAAGATCAACTCCATCGCCATCAGAATGACGATGATGTTCTTGCGGTTGAGAAATATGCCCAGCACCCCCAAAACGAACAGGATCGCGCTGACGACAAGGAAATGTTCGAGGCCGATACCGGAAACGGTCATAGTTCGACCCCTTTGCCGACTGTCGGCTGTGTAAGGATCGTCGCTTCCTTGGGATTACGGCGGACTTGCTTGCCAATGTCCTGATGCGCGCGCGGGCTTCTGATGTCCTGGTGCGTCAACACGATTGCGCCCACCATCGCGACAAGCAGGATAATGCCCGCCGCTTCGAACAGAAACAGATAATCGGTGTACAGAACCGCGCCAAGATTATCGATGTCGCTGCGACCCGGAATAGGCGCCGCGCCGTTATTCGCCGTGCCAAGCTCTAAAGCACCTGTTTGATATGCACCGATACCCAGGATCAATTCGGCGAGCAGCACCAGCGCCACGGCAATCCCCAAGGGAAAGTTCTTCATGAACCCGGCCCGCAAGGAAGCAAAATCGATATCCAGCATCATCACGACGAACAAAAACAGGACCGCGACCGCACCGACATAAACGATAATCACCAGCATCGCGATGAACTCGGCTTGTAGCAGCACCATCAAGCCCGCGGCATTGAAGAAACTGAGGATCAACCACAGCACTGAATGCACCGGATTGCGCGCAAGGATCACCATCACCGCACTGGCGATGACGACGCTTGCAAATAGATAGAAGGCGACGACTTGGATGGTCATAGCTGTGATAGTGCCCCGTGTGGTCTGACGCGCGCGTTAGCGATAGGGCGCGTCGGCTTCAAGGTTTGCGGCAATGGCCCGCTCCCACTTGTCCCCGTTCGCCAGCAATTTAGCTTTGTCGTAAAGCAATTCTTCGCGCGTTTCCGTCGCATATTCGAAATTTGGTCCTTCGACCACCGCATCGACCGGACACGCTTCCTGACAGAAACCGCAATAGATGCATTTGGTCATGTCGATGTCATAACGGGTCGTCCGGCGGCTGCCGTCTTCGCGTGGTTCGCTCTCGATGGTGATGGCTTGCGCAGGACAGACCGCCTCGCACAGCTTGCACGCAATGCAGCGTTCCTCGCCATTGGGATAGCGCCGCAACACGTGCTCACCACGAAAACGCGGAGAGATCGGGTTTTTTTCGTGCGGGTAATTGATCGTCACTTTGGGCTTGAAGAAATACTTCAAGGTCAGCGCGTGCGCCTTTAAAAATTCCCACAAGGTAAAGGATTTGATCAGGTGGGCAATGCTCATGAATAATGCCCCGTGGCCATTAGATATCCGGAAATTAAAACGATAAAGATAAGGCTGATTGGCAGAAACACTTTCCAACCCAGCCGCATTAGCTGATCATAGCGGAAGCGTGGAACTGTTGCTTTGATCCAGCTAAAGATGAAGAAAAACAGGAAGATTTTGCCAAACAGCCAGATCCAGCCCGGAATGTCGAACCAAGGGATCAAGTCGACATTCAGCGGTGGCAACCAGCCCCCGAAGAACAGAATGGCATTCAGCGTGCACATCAACAGCACATTGGCATATTCGCCGAGCCAGAAGAGCGCGAAGCTCATGCTGGAATATTCGGTCTGATATCCCGCAACCAGTTCTGATTCCGCTTCGGTCAAATCGAATGGTGCGCGGGCCGTTTCGGCAAGCGATGAGATGAGGAATACGACCCACATAGGGAACAGCAGCAAGTTAAAGGCAAAGGCATTGACGATGCCGAAGCCATGCCCCTGCTGCGCCATGACGATGCCGTTCATGTTAAAGGTTCCGGCCCACAACACGACACAGACCAGCGTGAAGCCGATCGACACTTCATACGAAATCATTTGCGCGGCGGCGCGCATGGCAGAGAAAAACGGGTATTTGGAATTCGACGCCCACCCGGCGACCACCACGCCGTAAACGCCAAGCGAACTGATCGCGAGGATGTAGAGCAGCCCGACATTGATATCGGCCAGCACCGCTTCCGGCCCGAACGGCACCACCGCCCATGCCAACAGAGCCACGGTAAACGTCACGATCGGGGCTATCAGGAACAGGCCTTTATTCGCGGCACTCGGGATAATGGTTTCCTGCAGGAAAACCTTGATGCCATCGGCAAAACTTTGCAGCAAACCGAACGGGCCAACGACATTGGGACCGCGCCGCAACGCAATCGACGCCCACACTTTGCGATCGACATAAATGATCATGGCCACAGCCAGCATCAGCGGAAACGCGATCAGCAAAATGCCGCTGATAGTCGCAACAAACCACGCCCACTCGTAACTCATGCCAAGAGATTGGAAGAACTCGGTCATTCTGCCGCCTCCTGCATCGCTTCGTCATGCAGCAGTTCTGCCGAGCAACGCTGCATCGTGGCGCTGGCGCGTGCAATTGCGTTCGTCATATAGAAATCTGTGATCGGGTACGAGATCACGCCGTCGGCTTTGACGCCTGCTTTGGCTTCCGGCAGCTTGCCATAATCGGCCAGTCCCTCTTCGCCCAAAGACGGAACTGCGGCAATCATTGCACTTTGCAATTCGGCAAAACTATTGAAGCCGACATCAACGCTGAGCGCATCGGCCAAGGCACGCAAGATCGTCCAGTCCTCGCGCGCATCACCCGGCGCAAACACAGCTTTTTCGGCAAATTGCACTCGGCCTTCGGTGTTGACATAAGTGCCGTCTTTTTCGGCGTAGGACGCGCCCGGCAGGATAATGTCCGCTGCGTGAGCGCCCGCATCGCCGTGATGGCCGATATACACTTTCAAAGAGCCGTCGAATGCAGAATAATCGACTTCATCCGCGCCCAGCGACAGCACGACATTCGGCTTGGCTTTGACGATGTCGGCTAAGCCTCCCGCTTGCGCGTAGCCGAGCATCAATCCGCCCATCCGGCTGGCCGCCATGTGCAGAACATTAAAACCGTTCCAATCGCTCTGAATCACATTGAATTGCTTGGCCAAGACAAGCGCCGGATGCAGCGCATTTTTCGCCAAGCCTGCTCCGCCCAGAATGATCGCCGGACGCTCGGCCTTGTCAAATACATCCGTCACTTCCGAAGGCAGATCGTGCAGCAATCCTGCATCCTCGCCTAAGAAGGTGGCCGGATATGTGGTTTCCCACTCCGGCCCGACAACGAACACTTTTGCGCCGCGCTTGACCGCTTTGCGCAAGCGAACATTGACCAGCGGCGCTTCCCAGCGGACATGACTACCCACGATCAGGATCGCATCGGCGGTCTCGATACCAGCCAGCGTGGAATTGAAATTGACTGCGGCCAGATTGCTGCAGTCGTAATTCATGCCGGTCTGCCGACCTTCGAGCAAATCGGACCCAAGCGCGCCCAGCAAAGCCTTCGCTGCGAACATCGTTTCGCAATCCAGCATATCGCCTGCAATCGCCGCGATGCTGCCATTTGGCTTTGCCTTGGCGATGGCTTTGAAAGCCTCGTCCCAGCTTGCTTCGGCTAGCTTGCCATCTTTGCGGATGAAGACCTTGTCGAGGCGGCGCTTGCTCAAACCGTCGACTTGATAGCGAGCCTTGTCGGACAGCCATTCCTCATTAACCGCATCGTTGATGCGAGGAAGCGCGCGCATAACTTCACGCCCGCGACTGTCTAACCGGATGTTGGAGCCGATCGCGTCGGATACGTCGATCGACCAAGTTTTCTTCAATTCCCAGGGCCGCGCTTCGAACGCATAGGGCCGTGAGGTTAAAGCACCGACGGGACAAAGATCGATCACATTGGCCGACAATTCATGGCTTGCCGCTTGTTCCAAATATGTCGTGATCTGCATATCTTCGCCGCGATACAGCGCGCCGATCTCGTCCACTCCGGCAATCTCTTCCGAAAAGCGCACGCAGCGTGTGCAATGGATGCAGCGGGTCATCACGGTCTTGATCAGCGGACCCATATATTTTTCAGTTACGGCCCGCTTGTTTTCGTCATAGCGCGTCGCGCCGCGCCCATACATCATGGACTGGTCCTGCAAATCGCACTCCCCACCCTGATCGCAAATCGGGCAATCAAGCGGGTGATTGATGAGAAGAAATTCCATCACGCCTTCGCGTGCAGTCCGAACAAGTTCGCTGTCAGTGCGGATTTCCTGGCCCTCGGTCGCAGGAAGAGCGCAAGACGCTTGCGGTTTCGGCGGTCCCGGCTTTACTTCGACGAGGCACATCCGGCAGTTGCCGGCGATGCTAAGCCGTTCGTGATAGCAAAAGCGCGGGATTTCCTTGCCCGCAAGCTCGCACGCTTGCAGCACAGTCGCGCCATCGGGAACGTCCAGTTCCAGCCCGTCTACGGTGACTTTAGGCATCATCCAAACCTTCATTTGCACGCATCTGCCGCGCTAGAAAAATAAACGTGGCTGCCAAAATCAGCGGGCCGAGTCCGCGAACAATAAACGTGATCGCAGTAATCTCGCCACTTTGCAGGTTTGGATGAGCATCGATGAGAATATAAAGCCCTGCAATTAGCTGCACTGCCGCTACGCAATAGAGGATAAATGCGCGACTCATTCCGCTGCCTCCAGAACATCGGGTGCGAATTGCGCGTTATGCTCGTGGATCCGGCGTTCGAGTTCAGGGCGGAAATGACGGATCAAACCTTGCACAGGCCAAGCCGCAGCGTCGCCCAGTGCGCAAATCGTGTGGCCCTCCACCTGCTTGGTCACTTGTTGCAGCATATCGATCTCTTCGATCGCAGCATCACCCGTGCGCAGACGCTCCATCATGCGCCACATCCAACCCGTACCCTCACGGCAGGGAGTGCATTGCCCGCAGGATTCGTGCTTATAAAAATAGCTTAGGCGACTGATTGCCCGGACAATATCGGTGGACTTGTCCATGACGATCACAGCCGCCGTACCAAGGCCCGAACCAAGCTCTTTCAAGCCGTCAAAGTCCATCGGCGCGTCCATGATCTGTTCCGCCGGGACCAACGGAACCGACGAGCCGCCCGGAATGACAGCCAGCAAATTGTCCCACCCGCCGGTGATCCCGCCACAATGCTTCTCGATCAGTTCACGAAAAGGAATACTCATTTCTTCTTCGACGACGCAAGGCCGTTCGACGTGCCCGGAAATCTGGAACAGCTTCGTTCCGTGATTGCCTTCACGCCCGAAGCTGGAAAACCAGCTTGCCCCGCGTCGCAGGATCGTCGGAACGACCGCAATACTCTCGACATTGTTGACCGTCGTCGGACAACCATACAGGCCTGCGCCAGCGGGAAATGGCGGTTTCAGGCGCGGTTGGCCCTTCTTGCCTTCCAGGCTTTCAATCATGGCGGTTTCTTCGCCGCAGATATAAGCGCCTGCGCCGCGGTGCATGAACACGTCGAAGTCATAGCCGGACTTAGAGGCATTTTTGCCAATCAAACCGGCTTCATAAGCCTCGTCGATAGCCTGTTGCAGCGTCTGCGCCTCGCGAATGTACTCGCCGCGAATATAGATGTAAGCGGCGCGCGCGCGCATTGCATAACCGGCGACCAGCGCCCCTTCGATCAGCTTGTGTGGATCGTGTCGGATGATCTCGCGATCCTTGCACGATCCGGGCTCGGATTCGTCCGCATTAATAACCAGAAAGCTGGGCCGACCGTCTTTCGATTCTTTGGGCATGAAGGACCATTTCAGGCCCGTCGGGAAGCCTGCCCCGCCCCGCCCGCGTAAACCCGAGGCTTTCATCTCGTCTATGATGGAATCCTGCCCGCGCCCGATCAGCGCCTTGGTATCGTCCCAATCGCCGCGCTCCTGCGCTGCTTTTAGGCCCCAGTCCTGAAAACCATAGACGTTGGTAAAGATGCGATCTTTGTCCTGGAGGCTCATGCGCCCACTCCGAACACGACGAACGCCGCAATGGCAAGAATTGCAACCAGCGCGACCGTTTTGATAATGCCTTTCAGCACCTTCCACGCAATGATGATTGCGATCAGGGCAACGACCCAGGTGATGATGTCACCTTCCATCATGACGCCGCTCCGTAATTGTGATTTTCGCTGACCATTTCTTTGAGTGTCGTCGGGCCGCCCGATGGCTCAGAGGTGTGGCGTCCCGGCTCCTGCGTGCCTTCCTTCGGCGCTTTGCCCGCGGCCAGCGCATCAAGCACAGTGTCCATGCGTTCTGGCGTCAAATCTTCGTAATTGGCGTCATTGATCTGCACCGTGGGTGCGGTGGCACAATTGCCGATACATTCCACCTCGGTCAGCGTCCACAATCCGTCATCGGAAACGCCGCCCTTGACCATCCCGCGTTTTTTGCAGGTCTCCATAATTGCATCGGAGCCGCGCAGCATACAAGGCGTTGTGCCGCATACCTGCACATGGAATTTGCCGACCGGTATAAGGTTGTACATGAAGTAAAACGTGGCGACTTCAAGCACGCGAATGACCGGCATATCGAGATACGTCGCGACATACTCAATCACGGGCAGCGGGAGCCATCCCTGCGTGTTGGTCTCCGCTCCGACCTGACGCTGTGCCAGATCGAGCAGCGGCATGACGGCCGATTTTTGCCGCCCATCGGGATAGCGCGCGATCACTGCGTCGGCCTGTTCCGTGTTCGCATCGGTAAAGGCAAAGCTGCCAAATTGCGCGCGTAATTCCGGTGTATCAGGGGCGGTGCGACGATCAGCCATTATCGATCGCTCTCCCCGAACACCACATCGATTGCGCAAAGCACCGGGATGGCGTCAGGCAGCATATGCCCTTTGCACATGAAATCCATTGCTTGCAGATGACTGAACGAGTCGGACGGATTTTGCAGCGGTAGGGCTTGTTCGAGCCGTCGCTGACCAGAAATACGCCGAACTCGCCCTTGGGGCTTTCCGTCGCCACATACACTTCACCAGCGGGGACGTGAAAGCCCTCTGTGTACAATTTGAAGTGGTGGATCAGCGCTTCCATCGATTGCTTCATTTCGCCGCGTTTGGGCGGAGAAACCTTGCGATCGTCGCTGGCCACCGGACCTTCCGGCATTTCTGCGAGGCATTGTTTGATGATGCGCGCGCTTTGGTAAACCTCATTCACCCGAACCATGAAACGGTCGTAGCAATCTGAATTGGTCCCCACCGGCACATCGAATTCCATCCGGTCATAAACATCGTAGGGCTGCGATTTCCGCAAATCCCACGGCACGCCAGCTGCGCGGATCATCGGGCCGGAAAAGCCCCAGGCCAATGCATCTTCTTTCGACACGACGCCGATATCGACATTACGCTGTTTAAAAATACGGTTGTCGGTCACCAGGCTCATCGCATCGCCGAACAGTTCAGGCAGCCGCGTATCGACCCAATCGCCAATATCGGTCAGCAATTTCAGCGGCACATCCTGATGAACGCCGCCCGGACGAAACCACGCGCTGTGCATCCGCGCACCGGACGCTCGCTCGAAAAAGTTCATGCAATCTTCGCGCAGCTCGAACACCCAAAGATTGGGCGTCATCGCGCCGACATCCATCACGTGCGCGCCGATATTCAGCATATGATTGCAAATGCGGGTTAGCTCGGCAAACAGCACACGCAGATATTGTCCGCGCAATGGCACTTCGACGTTCAGCAGTTTCTCGATCGCCAGAACATAAGAATGTTCCATGCAAAGCGGACTGCAATAATCGAGCCGGTCAAAATAGGGCAGCGCCTGCAGATACGTCTTATGTTCGATCAGCTTTTCGGTCCCGCGATGTAGCAAGCCGATATGCGGATCGATCCGCTCGATGATTTCGCCGTCAAGCTCCATCACCATGCGCAACACGCCGTGAGCAGCAGGATGCTGCGGCCCGAAATTGATCGTGTAATTGGCAATCGTGTCATCGCCGGTGGTCGGCGATTTTTCCAGCGTGAGACCGCTCATGTCGCGCTCCCCTTATCTTTTTTGGCCTTATCTTTTTTGGCCGAGTTTTTCGCAGACTTATCTTTCGCTGGCGCATTTTTCACAGGTGTCGTCGAAGCCTTGGTGTCCTTTGCCTTACCGGCGCGTTTCTTGCGCGCAGGGCGATCTTCGGTTGGTTTGGGCGGAGGTGTGCGATCTTTGCCGCTATCCTTTTCGGCAGGAGCCGCTGCACTTACCCGCTTGGCTGCTTTGGCATCGGTTTTCGCGCCTGCGCCGGTATCCTTTGGGCTGTCGGTAACTTTCGGCTCATCAACCGGAGGGGTAGCGGCTTTCTCGTCACCGGGCAGCACGTAATCGGCGCCTTCCCACGGGCTTAAAAAATCGAATTGCCGCAAATCCTGCGCCAGCTCCACCGGCTCATAAACCACGCGCTTTTCATCTTCGGAATAGCGCAGTTCGGTATAGCCGGTCAGTGGGAAATCCTTGCGGAAAGGATGACCCTCAAATCCATAATCCGTCAGAATTCGGCGCAGATCGGTATTGCCATCGAACAGTACGCCGTAGAGGTCGAACACTTCGCGCTCCAGCCAACCTGCATTGGGCCACAAGGTCGTGACAGTGGGCACTGGCGTCGCTTCGTCGGTCTGCACTTTCACGATGACCCGGTGGTTCTTCGTCACAGACAGCAGCATATAGACGACTTCGAAACGCTCGGCGCGCGACGGGTAATCAACTCCGGCAATTTCCATCAATTGCTGATATTGGTGCTCATCGCGGAGCAAGCGCAAGGCATCCTCAATCGACTCGCGGCGCACAGTGAATTGAAATTCGCCATGCTCTTCGCGCGCATCGATCAGCATATCGGCCAGCGCCGCCGACAGCGATCCGCACGCATCGTCAATCTGCGACATTTTCGGAGCCGAATGAAGAACGGTCATAAGTGTGCTCTACCGCTCAAGCGTGCCGGAACGGCGGATTTTGCGCTGCAATTGCATGACGCCATATAGAAGAGCCTCTGCAGTCGGCGGGCATCCCGGCACGTAAATATCGACCGGAACGATGCGATCGCAACCGCGCACGACACTGTAGCTATAGTGGTAATAACCGCCGCCATTGGCGCAGCTTCCCATCGAAATGACATATTTCGGATCGGACATCTGGTCATAGACTTTGCGCAAAGCCGGAGCCATCTTGTTGCACAAAGTACCAGCCACAATCATTACATCGGATTGGCGTGGCGAGGCGCGCGGAGCAATGCCGAACCGCTCCATATCATAGCGCGGCATATTGACGTGGATCATCTCGACGGCGCAGCAAGCAAGGCCGAACGTCATCCACCACAGGCTGCCGGTGCGCGCCCATTGAAACAGGTCTTCGGTCGATGTGACCAGAAAACCCTGATCGTTCACCTCGTCCTGCATCGCTTTGTAATAATCTGTGTCGGGCGCACGCATTTCGCCAGCTTTCGCCGTCGGCGCATTGGCCAGTGCCGCATGGTCGCGCGCGCTCAACGTATTATCTATTCCCATTCCAGCGCTCCAACTTTCCAGGCATAGGCAAGGCCTACTGCCAGCTCGCCAAGAAAGATCATCATCGTAATCCAGCCCGGCCAGCCGGTCAGATCGAGGCTGACGGCCCAAGGAAACAGAAAGGCTGCTTCAAGGTCGAAAATGATGAACAGGATCGCGACCAAGTAGAAGCGCACATCGAACTGGCTGCGCGAATCCTCGAATGCCGGAAAGCCGCATTCATACTCGCTGAGTTTTTCCGCTGTCGGATTATGCGTCCCCGTCAGCCGCGACACGCCCATCGGCAAAAAGACAAACGCCACCGACAAGCCTGCCGCGATGAACAGGAACAGCAAGATAGGCAGATATTGTGAGAGATCGACCACGAATTCATCCAATAGTGCAATTGTTGGCTCGCCTCTAGGCCCCTGAGGTCCGGCGTGCAAGGGCAGCGCGCCGCAAAATGGCGCCATATTCCCATTTGTTAAATTTCGCGGCCGCTGCGCGCTATTTCATCAAATTAGCAGCCGCTTTTGCAGTCTTGTCGCCGTAGGGCGGCTTGAACCCACCGAGTTTGGCGATATCGATCTTGGGTTGCGTGTAAGTCGAGCGGGCATGACTGAATTCGCGGAAACCCTCGATCCCGTGATAGCTGCCGATGCCGGATGACCCAACTCCGCCGAACGGCAAGTCTTCCATCGAAACGTGGAAAATCACGTCGTTGACTGTCGTGCCGCCCGATATGGTGCGCGATAGCACACGCTTTTGCTCAGCCGTATCGTCACCGAAATAATACAGCGCCAGCGGGCGGTCATTCGCATTGACGTAATCGACGGCCTCATCGACATCGCTATAGGTTTTCACCGGCAAGACCGGGCCAAAAATCTCTTCCTGCATCGCATCCATATCATCGGTCACATTCTGCAGGATCGTGAGCGGCATTTTGCGCGTGTTGGAGTTGGAAAAATCCTCATCAGCCGGATTGACCTCGACCACCTTTGCGCCCTTTGCCTTTGCATCGGCAACCAATCCTTGCAAACGGTCGAAATGATGGTCCGAGATGATGCTGGCATAGTCGTCATTCGCAAGCAGCGTGGGATACATATTGTGCACGCCCAGCTCGACCGCAGCGACTGCCGCATCTTCCTGTGCTTCCGGCACGATCATGTAATCAGGTGCAAGACAGATCTGTCCGGCATTCATCATTTTGCCCAGGGCGATACGCTCACCGGCGCGTTCCAGATCAGCGCTTTTGCCAAGAATTACCGGCGACTTTCCACCCAATTCCAGCGTTACCGGCACCAAATTCTTGCTGGCCGCTTCCATGACTTTGCGACCCGTCGCGGTCGATCCGGTAAATATAAGATGGTCGAAAGGGAGCGAGGAAAAGGCCTGCGCCACTTCGGGGCTGCCAGTGATGAAAGCGACTTCTTCCTGAGCGAAGTATTTCTCAACGAGCTCGCGCGATAGTTCGCTGGTCGCTTCGGTAAATTCGCTCGGCTTGATCATCGCGCGATTGCCCGCAGCCAATACTTGCATCAATGGTCCGAACGACAGATTGACCGGAAAATTCCACGGGCTGAGGATGCCGATAACGCCTTTAGGTTCATAACGCACTTCGGCTTTCGCACCCAATAGCCCAAGCGGAAACTGCACCTTGCGCTTGTCAGTCCGCGACCATTTATCCAGGTTCTTGAGGCAATATTTGCCAAAACCGATGGTCCCGGCAATGTCGGTCAGCATGGATTGACGGGCGCTGCGATTGCCAAAATCCTCGCTCATTGCCTGACACAAGGCTTCGCTATTTTCGCGCAGCAGGGTCATGGCCCGCTCGATCCGGTCCTTGCGCACGGACAAGTCTTCGGGCCGCGATTTGGTAAAATCCTCGCGCTGTGTTTTTAGAATTGCGTCCAGTTCGTCCTGCTTGTTATCGGCCATCGCTATTCGTCCTTTGTCAAAAATCTATCGGTTGTAGGTAACCGCCGACGCCATCAAAACAAGGCTTATCGCCGATAAGATATGGCAATCGGTTTGCCTTGGCGCATCCCACCCCTTAGAAAGCGTGCCCAATGCATAATGGCTAAAGAGGCAAATATTCGAAATGGCGCAATTTTCCGCAAATGATCCGGTTGTCATCCTGTCCTACGCACGCACCCCAATGGGCGCAATGCAAGGCGCATTGTCGGACGCTTCGGCTACCGATCTCGGGGCCACTGCCGTAAAATCCGCAGTCGAGCGTGCAGGCGTTGCAGGCGATGCGATCGACCGCTGCTATATGGGCTGCGTCCTGCCAGCGGGTCTTGGTCAGGCACCGGCCCGCCAAGCTGTGATCAAGGCAGGCTTGCCCAAATCGGTCGAAGCCACCACGGTCAACAAGGTGTGCGGATCGGGAATGCAGACGGTCATCATGGGCAGCGAGGCTCTGGCAGCCGGCACTGTGGACTGCGTCATCGCGGGCGGCATGGAAAGCATGACCAACGCGCCATATTTGCTGAAAAAGCACCGCTCTGGTGCGCGGATCGGCCACGACACGGCTTACGATCATATGTTCCTCGACGGGCTGGAAGACGCTTACGAGGAAGGCCGCGCAATGGGCACTTTTGCGCAGGAAACGGCCAATGACTACCAAATGACGCGCGAAGAGATGGACGATTACTCCATCGAATCACTGCGCCGGGCCAATGCGGCTATCGAGAGCGGCGCGTTTGCCGATGAAGTCGTGGCCGTGACGATGCAATCGCGCAAAGGTGATGTGACAGTCGATACCGACGAAGCGCCGGGTCGCGGCAAGCCTGATAAAATTCCGCAATTGCGCCCCGCCTTTGCCAAGGACGGCACGATTACCGCCGCAACCTCCAGCTCGATTTCCGATGGCGCGGCAGCGGTCGTCCTCTCGCGTCAAAGCGTCGCCAATGATCGCGGACAAACACCGATTGCACGGATCGTTGCCACCGCAGCCCATGCGCATGAGCCTTCCAAGTTTACCACGGCTCCAATCGGAGCGATTGAAAAAGTGCTGAAACAGGCTGGCTGGAGCAAGGACGAAGTCGATCTGTGGGAAGTGAATGAAGCCTTCGCTTGCGTTGCCATGTTTGCCATGCGCGACATCGGTATTCCGCATGACAAGATCAACATCAATGGCGGCGGCACGGCGCTGGGCCACCCCATCGGCGCAAGCGGCACACGTATTCTTGTCACGCTGCTCAACGCTCTGAAGCAGCAGGGCAAAACAAAGGGTGTTGCCAGCCTGTGCATCGGCGGCGGGGAAGCGACTGCGATTGCCATCGAAATGACCTGACCCAAGCGAACTTGCAGGATTGGAAACTTAAGTAAAAATTCAACAAAACCGAACTTTACGAAAGGGAGAATACAATGAAGAAACTGATTATTTTAGCCTCCACTCTGGCTTTGGCAGCGTGCGGCGGCGCCAATGACGATGCCGCAGTTGACGATGTGGTTGTGGCGGATGACACGGTCGTCGCCAGCGAAGATACGACCGGCGTGGCTGGCACATATCAAATGACGCAAGCCGATGGCACGATCGTAACGCAGACCGTCAACGCCGATGGCACTTACGTTGATACTGCGGCTGACGGCACGGAATTGCAGCGTGGCACATGGCGCACTGAAGGCGAAGCGCTGTGTTTCGATGACACCGGACCGGCAGTGGAAACCTGCATGACCGGCGGCGAAGTCAGTGAAGACGGTTCGTTCCGCGCAATCGGCGCCGATGGACAAGAAACCGGAACGATCGTTCGCAAGATCGGCTAATTTATCTGCACTAACGAAATCTGGAAAAGGGCGGCCTTCAAGTCGCCCTTTTTTATGGCGGCCTTTTTGGCGAACCTTTTTATGGTGATGCTTGAGCCAGTCGGAACTTAGTCCATCCAAATATGCGCGTTGAATTATGTGACATTCAGAACTGTGCGTTTAAAAATCTTCGGCGCCCCAAAGGCGGCTTTGCCGGACCCAGCCACGCCGACCGTCGACATCGATGCGGCACCACTCATCCTCGCACCGCAACAATCGGGCGACGACGCCAGCTTCCACCTGCCATTTGATGGTAGCGCCAGCATCGGCTTCCAAGCGCATCGCGGACAGCCCGTCACCGCGCACATAGACAGCGCGCTGCGTCGATAACAGGCTGGCCTTGACCCAGCCTTGCGTACCCTCCGGGTCTTCGATCAACCGCCAGCCATCTTTCACGCGCACAATTTTCACCGGTAAACCGGGCCGCTGGTAAACCCATGCGATCTTAAATTCGAGGCTTGGCCCGACGCGCATATTTAATGTCGTCGCGGAAGCACGGATGCTGGCCCAATAGGGAACTTCGCGATCCTGCGCCTGGGCCGCATTTGGCAGCCACAAAAGCAAAAGCGCACCAAGAAGCAGGCCGAACTGGCGGATATTGCGTGTATTCGAAAGGGTCATAAACGGTCTTGCTTGATAAGCGCTTGGGCGAAGAATCGTTCTTGCCCGATCGCTGCGCCTTGGCAAGTTTTGCGAGTTTATTTCCTTGGCCCATACACCCGATTGTTTGCTTGCCCGCGCCGCCAATTCGCCTTAGCAATCAGGCTATGGCCGAGCCGAACAACACATCCCGAACGCGTCCCTCAATCGGCCTCACCCGGCAATTGATGCCAGGTGTCGAAGCGCGGATGCGCGAATTGTTCGATGTCATTCCAAGCGCCGATGACCACCCGCTTACCCGCGACGAGATCATCGCACTGACGCATCGCTGCGACGTTTTGGTGCCGACCGTGACGGACCGGATCGATGCGACGCTAATCGAAGCTGCGGGTGACCGGTTACGCCTGATCGCCAGTTTCGGAGCCGGTATCGATCACATCGATCTGGAAGCTGCACGCAAACGCAAGATCATCGTGACCAATACGCCGGGCGTATTCACCGACGATACCGCCGATCTTACCATGGCGCTCGTCATCGGCGTGCCGCGCCGGGTGCGCGAAGGCGTGGCGCTGATCCGCCGCGAGGAATGGACCGGATGGGCGCCCTCGGCAATGCTGGGCCGCAAACTTGGCGGCAAAATTCTGGGCATCGTCGGCATGGGCCGGATCGGTCAGGCGGTGGCGCACAGGGCGCGCGCATTCGGCCTCGACATTGCCTATCACAACCGCAAACGCCTGCCTGAAGCTGCCGAGCGGATGCTGGGCGCGCAATTCGTGCCTTCACTCGACGATCTGGTGGCGAGTGCCGAAATTCTGACTTTGCATTGTCCCGCAACGCCCGAAACGGTCGGCATGATGGATGAGCGACGCTTTGCCCTGATGCGGCGCGGGGCATCGTTCATCAACACGGCGCGCGGTGAGCTGGTCGATCAGGAGGCCCTGATTAAAGCCTTGGAAAGCGGCCAGTTGGCTGGCGCAGGGCTGGATGTCTATCCGCAGGAACCGGCAGTCGACCCGCGTTTGCTCGCCCACCCCAATGTCATGACCCTGCCCCATATCGGCAGCGCTACGGTCGAAGGACGCGAAGCATCGGGCGAGAAAGTGATCGCCAATATTCGCTTCTGGATGGATGGTCACCGTCCACCCGATCAAGTGATTAGCGCGCTAACTTGAGCCGCTAATCGCCCGTGCGGATGCGCTCGACCAATTCCTTAACTGTCGGCGTGAACTTGTTGGAATAAAACGGATCTTGCTTGAACATATAGGCGGAATGACCGGCAAACATCAGATTGTCGTTGGTGTGTCCGCCATGCGCAATATCCTGCAAGGTTTTCTGGATACAAAAGCTGCGTGGGTCGGCCAGCCTGCCGGTCGTGTAATCATCATGATCTTTCCATGATGAAAACCCGCAATGCGACAGGCAACCCATGCAATCGGCTTGATCCTGTCGGATTTCGACGCGGCTCTCTGGCGTCACGAACACCAGCGTATTGTCCGGCGTTTTCAGGGCCTCGACCTGCCCGGCATCATACCATTTTTGCGCCTTTGCGCGATCTTCCGGCGTGACCCAGAAATTCTTGCCCTTCACACCGATTTCCAGCGCGACATTGTGTTCGCTGTCCTGCTTTTTGGAAAACGCGATCTGGCGCTCGGAACGATGGATCAAGTCGTTAAGAAAGTCATTCGTCACGGCGGAAGAATAGAAGCCCGTGGGCGAAAATTTGTGCAGCAGGATGTCGCCTTCATCCAGCGTGCGCAGTTCATCCTTCCACTGCTGAGGGATCGGGCTTTCATGAGTCAGCAAGGGGCGAGTGCCGAACTGGAATGCAATTTTGCCAAGCTCGGGGTTGTCGATCCAATGCTCCCAGTCGCGCAAATACCAGACGCCGCCCGCCATCACGATCGCGGTTTCTTCGCTGACGCCTTCGCCGCGCATCGTTTCGCGTAACGCTTTGACGCGCGGATAAGGGTCTTGCGGATCGCGCGGATCCTCTGCATTCGACAGTCCGTTATGACCACCGGCCAGCCACGGATCTTCATACACCACCGCCGCCATCAATTCCGGCACTTTGCTATAGCTACGCTTCCACAAAGCACGAAATGCGCGAGCCGAGGAGATGATTGGCAGGTAGTGCACCTTATGATGCGCAGCGATCTCGGCCAGCTTGTAAGGCATCCCTGCCCCGCAAGTAACGCCCGTTACCAGTTCGCCGACTTCTTCGAGAATGCCTTCAAGTACGGCTTGCGCCCCGCCCATTTCCCACAACACATTAATGTTGATCGCGCCTTCGCCGCCGGAAATATCATAGGCTTTGCGCACTTGCTCGATACCGCCATCGATGCCGTATTGGATCAGCTGCTCGTGCCGTTCCTTGCGCGTTTTCTGCGGATAGGTTTGCGGGATGATCTCACCGTTTTCATCGGTGCTATCGGCATTCACTGCGCTGACCGTACCGATCCCGCCCGCCGCTGCCCAAGCGCCTGAACTGGCATGGTTTGTCGCAGAGACGCCCTTGCCACCTTCGATCAGCGGCCACACTTCGCGCGACCCGTAACGTATCGGGCTTAATCCCTTGAATGCCATAGTTTATGAGGCCCCGTCCGCCGCTATGATGTTGGGCGTTTGTTATCTTGCGTTGGTCCGCGACATGGCTTGATGTCGGCGGGTTTGCTTCTCTTAGCGGCTCGCGTAAATTTTGCATAGTACCCGGCCAATTCCGGCTCGTCGCTAAATTGCGCCAACTCAAATCCCACTCGGCGAAATTCACACGATAGCAGCAAAGGGTCGATCCCGTGCTGATCGGTCGGGCGGTCGACATCGACGACAATCACTTCGCCGCCTTCGCGCAAGGCCGGCCATAAACGCCACAGGAAAGCGTAAGGCTCGCTGACTTCGTGATACATATGCACGAGGAACACGCGGTCGAAGCTATTCTCCGGCAAGCGTGGATCGTCCGGTGCGCCCAGTTTGATCGCCACATTGTCCAGCCGTTCTCGGCTGACCCGCTCGCCAAGGCGCGCCAGCGCATCGCTATCGATATCCTGTGCCAGCACCCGGCCCGTTTCGCCCACCCGCTCAGCCAGGCGGACGGTGTAATAGCCCTCGCCTGCTCCCAAATCGGCAACCGTCATACCGCCGCCGATTGCTGCCAGATCCATGACCTTTTGGGCTTCACCAACACTGTCGCGCGCGGTTTCGGTGGAGAACTGGTTGGAGCCAAGATTGGAAACCGGGCGGTCGGGCAAAGGAAACATCAGCGCGGTTTCAGGACGGTCGCCTTGGCCATCACCCAATCCATCAACTCGCTCGCACGCTGCCGTCAGCGTAAGCAATGCCATCAGGAAAGCCGCACGTTTCATACCTATTCGACGTCCTCGACCTCGACCGTTTCGCCGGTCACGCGCTGCGCCAGCGCGGCAGAGATAAACGGATCGAGCGCCCCGTCCAGCACATCGTCAGGCGCACTGGATGTAGTGCCGGTGCGCAAGTCCTTGACCATCTGATAGGGTTGCAGGACGTAAGAACGGATTTGATGGCCCCAGCCGATTTCGGTCTTTTCCTGATATTCGCCGGAGGCTGCCGCTTCACGTTCCGCCATTTCGCGTTCGAACAAACGCGCTTTCAGCATTCCCATCGCGGTGGCGCGATTCTTGTGCTGGCTGCGATCGTTTTGGCTGGCGACGACGATGCCGGACGGTTGGTGCGTGATGCGCACAGCGGAGTCGGTTGTGTTAACGTGTTGGCCACCCGCACCGCTGGCCCGATAGGTGTCGATCTTCAGATCGGATTCGTTGATCTCGATGTCGATGTCATCATCAATAACCGGATAGACCCAGACCGAACTAAACGAAGTGTGGCGACGCGCCGAACTGTCATAAGGGCTAATCCGCACAAGCCGATGCACGCCGGATTCGGTCTTGGCATAGCCATAAGCGTTCTCGCCTTTTAGCAACAAAGTCGCCGATTTGATGCCCGCCTGATCGCCCGCCTGATATTCGACCGTTTCGACTTTATAGCCGCGCTGCTCGCCCCAACGCGCATACATACGGAACAGCATTTCGGCCCAGTCCTGGCTTTCGGTTCCGCCCGCTCCGGCATGGATTTCGATATAAGTATCGTTCGGGTCGGCTTCGCCTGCCAGCAGCGCTTGCACCTTGTCGGCGTCCGCGCGGTCGGCCAGCTTTTCAAGGCTTTTCAAACCATCAGTAACGATGTCGTCGTCGCCTTCGGCCTCGCCCATGGAAATAAACTCAACCGCATCGTTCATCTCGCCAGAGATTTCGCGAACCGTTCCGACCGCGTTTTCCAAGCGCTTTTGCTCGCGCATTGTCGCTTGTGCCTGCTTGGGATCGTCCCACAAGGTCGGATCTTCTACGCGGGCATTGAGCTCATCCAGCTCGCGCAAGGCACGGTCCCAGTCGAGCGACTGCCTGACCAGCGCCAATGCCGCTTCGATCCGGTTAATGTGAGCTTGCCCTTCGGCACGCATATGAACAATCCTCAATGGCCGCGTAAATGATGTGCGCAGCAGTGAAAGTCGGGGGCGGACCGCTTACCGCAGTAAGCCGGTTTGTAAAGGTTGCGCGCTCACAAGGCGACAGCGGATTGGCGAGGCGACCAAATCAGTAAATGCCGCCCTGATCTTCCACGAAATCGGATGGTTCATCGACATTGCCGCTGCGCCGCAATGCGCTGTCCCCAGCCCGCGCACGGCGGATAAGGTCGAGAATTTCCTCGCGCTTGGCCGCAATTGCATCCTGCCGCGTTGCAATCGGTGGCTCGGTATCGGCGCGAAATGCTTCCCAGATAATTTGCGCTTTGGGTTCGGTCCCCGGCCACCCATCGAACACCCGTTTGCCCGACAGACGATCGACGCGGACCATTCGCACACCTTCGGGAGCAACAAAGGGCGATCCGCTCCATTTCTCGCGCGTATCCTTGATGAACTGCTTTACGATCGGCGCAGCAAGCGTGCCGCCCTGCGCGTAGCCACCCATGTTGCGCGGCTGATCGAAACCGAGATAAACGCCTGCGATAAAGTCCGGCGAACCACCGACAAACCAGACATTGGTTGGCCCATTCGTAGTTCCGGTTTTGCCAAATAGCGGCATATCGAGATCACGCAGCACCACGGCGGTCCCGCGCTGCACCACGCCTTCGAGCATATGGACGGTCTGAAATGCTGTACCGGGGTCCAGCACTTGCCTGCCACCGGCGGCAAACCGGGGCATCGGCTCACCATCCCATTGCGCCATATTGCAGGAATTGCAGGCTCGCTTGTCGGCCCGCCAGATAACTTTGCCAGCTCGGTCCTGCACAAAATCTATGGTTGTCGGAGGCAGTTGCCGCCCTTGATTGGCCAAAGCCGAATAAGCCGACACCATCTTTTCGACTGTGGTTTCGCCAGCGCCCAAGGCAAAGGCTGGAAATGGCTGGTAATCGCCGATCCCCACGCGATTGATCGTTTTGACGACATTTTCCATGCCCGCTTCCATCGCAATGTGGATGGTCATCAAATTGCGCGATTGTTCAAGACCCCAGCGCATCGTGTGCACGCCGCCGCCACGCCCGCTGAAATTGCGAAAGCATTTCTCGCCCAGATTGGCGCCCTGATAATAGCAGTAGGTTTGATCGGGAACTTCGCTGGCGGGGGTAAAGCCATTGTCGAGGCCGGTGGCATAGACGAACGGTTTGATCGTCGATCCGGGCTGTCGGTCGGCCTGCGTGGCGCGGTTGAAATCGCCCAACCGACTGTCGAAACCACCTTGCATGGCGAGAATGCGCCCGGTGAAAGGCTGCTGCGCGACAAACCCGCCGGAGACTTCCGGCACGGTGCGCACACGATAGCCATTGCCCGATGGTGAGGACACGATAACATCGCCGACCTTCAGATTGTCCGGCAATCCGCTCAACGGCGCATTATCGCCATTCGAAAAGCCGATGGTCGCGCGCGAACCACTGCGTTCGGTAACGACGCCGACGCGCCAGTCTTCGTAATTGATGCCCAGATTCGAGCTGGCCAATTGACCGCTCAGATTGCCTTGCTCGACATCCAGCGTCGCGACCGGACCGCGCCATCCGCGATTGCCGTGATAGCGCAGCAAACCGGCGCGTAGCGAATCGCGTGCAGCATCCTGTAATTCGGTGTCGAGCGACGTGCGGACCCACAAGCCGCCGGCATAAACGCTGTTATCGCCCTCTTCTGCTTGCTCGCCAAAACGGTCGATCAATTCGCGCCGCACGGCCTCGAAGAAATATCCCGGCATCGGCGGAGCGCATCCGGCCACGCTGCGGCTTTAGTCCGAGAGGCTGTGCCTTGGCAGCGTTCGCTTCCTCGGCGCTGACAAATTCGTTTTCGACCATCTGGTTAAGCACGAAATTGCGGCGCGAAATCGCCACGTCCTGATTGGCCGAGCGGCCATAGCGTTCGGGCGCTTTGGGCAGGATCGCCAGAAAGGCCATCTCGTGCAAATCCAGCGCATCGACATCCTTGTCGAAATAAGCGCGCGATGCGGCTTGCACTCCGAAACTGCGCCGCCCCAATGGGATTTCATTGAGATACAGTTCGAGGATTTGCTGCTTGGACAACACATCCTCGATCTCGCGCGCCAACACCATTTCTTTCAGCTTGCGCGTAATCGAATATTCATTGGTCAGCAGCACGTTTTTCGCGACTTGCTGCGTGATGGTGGAGCCGCCGACGGCACGCTCGCCAGAGCCGAATTTCGTGGCGTAATCGAACACGGCATTGATCGAGCCGGGAATATCGACCCCGCCATGACTGAAGAAGGTCTTGTCCTCGGCTGCCAGATACGCCTCGATCAGCGGCTGCGGAAAATCGCCAAATTGCAATTGCACGCGGCGTTCACGCTCGAAACTATGCACGATTTCGCCATCATTGCCGCGCACGACACTGGGCAAGGCAGGCTGATAATCGACCAGCGTGCCCGCATCGGGCAGATCGCGCGTCACAATCACCCATAATACGGCGAGTGCAATCAGCGCCGCTACGACTGCATAAGTCAGCCAGCGCAAAATCCAGCTATTCATCCACACATCGCGCAACCGCGCCAGAAAACCGCCAGTGTCACGGCGCAATCGCTCGGCATGGGTGGTCGATGTGTCGTTGGTGTCCATAGCCTGCCGGTTGTTTGGTCGCGGATAAGCTCCGCTAATACAGAAAAGATGAATGCGACGTTAGAGCGGCGTGAACCATTAGCCAAGCCCGATACGAACGACCGTATCTTACTGGCCTGATGCAACCGGCCTTAAAACTACAGCACCGAACCGATCGAGGGGCGTGCGCTTTCTTCCGGTTCCTGGGCGGGCGCTAGTTGCGCAAAATAGTTTGCAATGGCCGTCGCCATGATGTCGGCAAACCGCTCCTGCCCTTCCGCGCTCGACATGGCGCGTGCTTCGTCGCTGTTGCTGATGAAGCCCGCTTCGAACAGCACCGAAGGGATATCCGGCGCTTTCAGCACCACGAACGGAGCCGAACGCCGGGCAGGATCGCGAAAGGCAAAGCGGCCCTGTCCCGCTTCCTCGATCTCTTGCGCAAAAGCGATCGCTTCTTCCACTGCGCGCCGCTGCGATAATTCCACCAGGATCGTATTTACCGTGGCGTTCTCGCGGTCCAGCACGACGCCATTGACCATATCGGCGCTGTTTTCGCGCGCGGCATAGCGTGCCGCAGTGGCGCTGGAGGCTTCGTTCGAAAGCGTATAAATGCTGGCTCCCGATGCGCCTTCGACATCACCGGCCGAATCTGCATGGATCGACAAGAACAAATCGGCATCCAGACGCCGGGCAATTTCGGCACGCTCTTCCAGTACCAGAAAACGATCGTCGCGCCGGGTCAGCGCCACGCGCACCTGACCTTCTGCGATCAACCTGTCATACAGCGCCCGCGCCAGCCCCAGCACGATGTCCTTCTCGCGTTGTCCGCCTCCGGTCGCACCATAATCATTACCCCCATGTCCGGCATCGATGACAATAAGCGGCTTTGACGTGTCCTCGCCGCCGACCACGTCGGGCAAGGCTAGCGTTTCGGCTTCAGGCAATTCCAGCTGGACGATATAATCCGGCCGCGCTGTATTTCCCGGCCAGTCCAGCAGCGGCGTCTGATAAAGTCCGGCAGCTGCAATGAGCACCGTCGCGAATGCCAGCAAAACGGGCAGTAATGGGTTACGCGACAACATTGTGCGATCGGGGTTAAGGTTTCGCTGGGGTTTTCGCAATATGGTTGCTGAATGATATTCACGATGCTAGCGCTCGGTAACCGGTATCAAGGGTACGGATTACCGGCGGCGATGGCGCATTCAGATAATGCGCAGCTCGCTTTTCCAGATACCCGAATGGCCGCGCCGATCATACAATCGGCTCTTACGGTCTAGACGACAGGTTGATGCAAACCATGAAAGCCGTGCCCTCCATTTCGCCAGAGCTGCAGTTTGCAGCGGGCGAATGTGCGAGCGACACAGCGGCGCGAACACCGCGCGATTTCAGGATTGCAGACACGATATTCCGGCACCGTCCTGCTTGCAGGATCGTCCGGTTTCCCAACACCCGCCGCACACTTTGCGGATCGGGTTTTCAACACAGATCGCGCCCTATCGCACCGGTTTTAATCACCGATGCCGGCGCTTGGAGAAATATACATGTCAACGCGCATGCTAATCGATGCGCGCCACTCGGAAGAAACCCGGGTGGCGGTCCTCAAAGGCAACCGGATTGAAGAATTCGATTTCGAGTCCGCCGAACACAAACAGATAAAAGGCAATATCTACCTCGCAAAAGTCACGCGAGTTGAACCATCGCTGCAAGCTGCTTTCGTCGATTTCGGCGGTAACCGGCATGGCTTCCTCGCCTTCAGCGAAATCCATCCCGATTACTATCAGATCCCGCAGGAAGATCGCAGAGCCCTGCTCGACGAAGATGCCGAGGCAGCCGAAGAAGAGGCACGCCTGCGCGCTGAAGAGGAAGATGAAGGCAATGCGCCCGGCGATGAATATGACGCCGACGACGAGTCTGCCGAAGCACTAGCCGAAGAATTTGCCGAGGATGGAGTCGAGGAAATCGACACGTCTGAAAAAGGCAAAGTCGCCACGATCGAGGAAGGTCACGTCGAAAACGGCGATGATGATGATGATTCAGACGATGACGACGATTCGGATGAAGATGAATCCGATGATGGCGAAAACGGTCGCGGTGGGCGCAGGGATCGCCGCCCCCGGCGCGGTCGTGGTGGCCGCAAGCAAAGCGGCAATAACAGCCGCAGCAAAGCCGTCGATGAAGTGCGTCAGCGTCGCCAGGCACTACGCCGCCGCTACAAAATTCAGGACGTTATCCAGCGCCGTCAGGTTTTGCTGGTGCAAGTCGTCAAGGAAGAACGCGGCAATAAGGGTGCAGCGCTCACATCATATTTAAGCCTTGCCGGGCGCTATACGGTCCTGATGCCGAATTCCAATCACGGTGGCGGCATCAGCCGGAAAATCAATTCTTCAAGCGATCGCAAACGCCTGAAAGAAATCGTGTCCGATCTTTCGCTTCCCAAAAGCATGGGTTTGATCGTGCGCACCGCCGGATTGTCACGGACCAAGCCGGAGATTAAACGCGATTTCGATTACCTTGCCCGACTATGGGACGAAATCCGTGAGAAAACGCTGGGCTCGACTGCGCCTGCGCTCATTCATTCCGACAGCGATTTGATCAAGCGCGCGATCCGCGACATCTATAATCGCGAGATCGAGGAAGTTATCGTCGAGGGCGAGCAAGGTTATAAATCCGCCAAAGCCTTCATGAAATTGTTGATGCCCAGCCATGCGCGCCGGGTAAAAGCCTATTCCGATCCGGTGCCGATGTTCCAGCGTTACGGCGCAGAGGATCAATTGAAAGCCATGTACGATCCGGTCGTGCAGCTGAAATCGGGCGGCTATCTGGTCATCAACCCGACCGAAGCGCTCGTTTCGATCGATATCAACTCGGGTCGCTCGACGAAAGAACATGGCATCGAGCAGACCGCGCTCGCCACCAATCTGGAAGCGGCCAAGGAAATTGCACGGCAATTGCGCTTGCGCGATATGGCCGGCCTCGTCGTGATCGACTTCATCGATATGGATCGCCACGGCAATGTTCGCAAAGTCGAACGCTGCATGAAAGACGCGCTGAAAAACGACCGTGCTCGCATTCAGGTCGGACGTATCTCCAGCTTCGGCCTGATGGAAATGAGCCGTCAGCGTTTGCGCACCGGTGTACTTGAAGCAACCACGCGCGAATGTCCGCATTGCGATGGCACGGGCCTGGTTCGCACGGCCTCCAGCGCTGGCTTGTCCGCGCTACGACTGATCGAAGATGAAGCGGCCAAGGGCAAGGGTTCGACGATATCCCTGTCGGCCAGCACCGAAGCGGCGATCTATCTGCTCAACACGAAACGCGCCGATTTGCAGGAAATCGAAGAGCGCTATCACGTCAACGTCGAAGTCATGCCGGAAGGCGAGGACGAAGGCGCGAAAATGAGCGTCAATAGTTCCGGTCCTCGCCCGACCGACGTGCCCAAATTTGAACCCATCGTCAGCGATGACGAGGATGAAGATGAGGACGACATCGCTGAGGATGGCGATGATCGCGACGATCGGGATAGCGAGCGTAATCATGGGCGCGGCGGCCAGCGCCATGACGAACGCGATGATGACGACAAGCCGAAGAAGCGCCGTCGGCGTCGCGGTGGTCGGGGTCGCAATAAGCGGCGCGATGACGACAATAACGACGCTGGCAATGCTGAAGGCGGCGAAAACAAACAAGATGCTGGCGACGCCCGAACTGACAATCAGGCTCAGGATCGCGACAATCAGGACAATGATACTCAAGACGAGGACAAGCCTAAAAAGCGTCGCCGTCGTGGTGGGCGTGGTCGTGGCCGTAAATCGGATGCTCAAAGCTCCGATCAGTCGCAAAATAGCAATGGTGACAACGCCGACAATGCGGACATCGATGCCACTGGATTAAGCTCTGTATCCGATCAGATGCAGGACGATATTGCTGTCGTTAGTGGACCCGATGGCGCTTCTGAAACGGCAGAGGCCATGGCTGCGAGCGGCGAGGCAAAAGCGGATGATGCGCCAGCCAAGCCTGCGCGGCGCAAACGCCGGACCAAGGCAGAGATCGAAGCAGACAAAGCGGCCAAGGCTGAGGCGGATGCTGTCAAGGCTGCTGAAAAAGCCGATGGCAAAGCTGCTGCAAAGCCCCGGAAACCGCGCAAGAAAGCGGCTCCCAAAGCTAAGGACGACCAAGCGGTTAAAGCACAATTGCAGGATGATATCGCGGTGGTTGCCGGTCCAAAAAGCGCCAAGCAATCTGCAGAAGCGCAGGCCGATCAGAAAGCTGAACAAGCCGACAAGCCAAAACCGGCGCGCAAATCTGCGGCGAAGAAAGCGGCCGACGATACGGCGAGCAGTCCGGCTGCATCCGACACATCGGCAAGTGGCGAGAAATCGGCCAAGCCGCGGCGCGGCTGGTGGCAGCGTACTTTCGGCGAATAGCCGGGAACTGCACCGTTAAGTAAAGTACGGCCCTGTCGGATTGCTCCGGCGGGGTCGTTTCTTATGGCTATTCACGGATCAGCCGTCCAGAAGTTGACCCACCTTAAGCGCCTTAGTCGGGAACGCGTTCACCCTGCCAATCGAATTGCCCGCCGCTATTCTCAGGTGTCAGGCCGTCGATAACATCAAGCAGCGCAGAGGCTGATTTTTGCGGGGTGAAAAGCTGCGTATTGGGCACATTTCCTTGAAATGGCTGCGATAGCGCCGTGTCCACCGTGCCGGGGTGCAAACCGATCGCCAGCGCTTGTTTTTGCGTGCGTGACAATTCGATGGCGAAATTGCGGATCAGCATATTGAGCGCGGCTTTGGAAGCGCGATAGGAATGCCAGCCGCCCAGTCGATTGTCGCTGATCGAGCCAACCCGCGCCGATAGCGCTGCAAACACTGATCGGCGATCGCGTGGCATCAGCGGCAGCATATATTTGCCGACAAGAGCTGGTCCGAAAGTATTGGTTTCAAATATCTCCCGCATAACTTTGGCGTCGATATTGCGATAGGATCGCTCTGGCCCAGTGCCGTCCGGCAAGGTCAGCAAACCGGTGGCGACGATGACCAGGTCGGGCGGATCGTCTTTTACCATGCCGGCAAAACCCGCGATGCTGTCTTCGTCTGAATAATCGAACCGGAAAGGACGGATAAGGCCGCTGTGTGGCTCATTTCCTGTCCATTCGCCTGAGCGCGATCCGGCATGAATATGTTCGACGCCGCGCGCTGCCAATTCCTCAACCAAGGCTCGTCCGATGCCGCCGCTGGCTCCGAATACGGCGGCGCTGGTAATATTCTGTCCTGCAATGCTCATAGGGAATACAGGCTGCAACTAGCATCTCAGTTCCCGAGAGGCATGATTGCGCACGCCACGCAGTCAGCTATGCGCCCTGCCCTATATCATTTGTTAGCGTATCATTTGTTAGGCGGAATTGCCGGACCCCGGATCGTGTTCCATGTGTTCCAACGTATAGGACTAAACATTTCGGCGCGGCACGAAGTTCGCCTTGAGTCGACGCGCAGAATGCTTAAACAGGCAAGCGAACAAACAGGATATTTCAATGGCCACCTTCACCCTTCCCGCGAACTCGAAAATCTCCAGCAAAGGCGAGACGCACAAGGTCGAAGGCGCAACCCGCGTCAAGAATTTCAAAATCTATCGTTACGATCCGGATAGCGGCAAGAACCCGCGTTATGATACATTCGAAGTCGATCTCGATGGCTGCGGTCCGATGGTGCTAGACGCCTTGTTCAAGATCAAAAACGAGATCGATCCGACGCTGACCTTTCGCCGCTCCTGCCGCGAAGGCATCTGTGGTTCCTGTTCGATGAATTTGAACGGCAAAAACGGTCTTGCCTGCACCACCGCGATCGACGATCTGAAAGGTGACATTCGGATTACGCCCCTGCCGCATATGGAAGTGGTCAAGGATTTGGTGCCCGATTTCACGCATTTCTATGCGCAATATGCGTCTATCCGGCCCTGGTTGCAGACAGTTTCGCCCACACCCTCGGGCAAGGAACGCTTGCAGTCGCCTGAGCAACGCGAGCAGTTGGACGGTTTGTACGAGTGTATTTTGTGCGCGTGCTGCTCGACCGCCTGCCCGTCATATTGGTGGAATTCAGACAAGTTTCTGGGGCCTGCAATCCTGTTGCAGGCTTATCGCTGGCTGGCCGATAGCCGCGATGAAATGACCGGAGAGCGTTTGGAAGATCTGGAAGATCCGTTCCGCCTATATCGCTGCCACACAATTATGAATTGCGCCAATGTGTGCCCGAAAGGCTTGTCGCCTGCAAAAGCCATTGCCGAGATCAAGAAAATGCAGGTTGAAAAGCACATCTAAGCTGGTTCAGCAGCTCACATGACTTCGCCACCGGAATTTTTCCGATACGACCCGATTGCCGACGAGCCGGACTGGTTCAGTTGGGATATGGTCGATGACACACGCTTCAATACTGCGGTGCTTGGCCATCTGCGGGTAAGACGTGAGGGCGAACAATGCCGGTTACGCATGATCCCGCAGCGGCGGCACACCAACATTCAGGATATGATCCACGGTGGAACGACGCTGGCTCTCATCGACATCGCGCTGTTTGCCGGAATGCACGTGTTGAGTGACAATGAGGCTGGACTGGCGGTGACGCTGGAACTCTCCACGCAGTTTGTCGGCGCTGGGCGTCCTGATAAACCGCTCGACGCGGTCAGCGAAATCGTGCGCGAAACCGGACGCCTCGTTTTTCTGCGCGGACAAGTCGTGCAAGAGGATCACACTGTGGCCGCCTATAGCGGGATCGTGCGTAAGTCGAACCGACCGAGAGTGTCCTAACGTGACGGCGACAGGCGTGCTGGCGCGCTATCAGGCCATGATTGATAGCGGCGAATTGCAGCCCGATGCCGATCAGCTTGCAGCGGCAAAGCCGGCTTCAAACACTTCAGGATGAGCTGATCGCGACCCGCAGCAAAGGTTTGTTTTCGCGCATCTTCGCTTCCGATGAGGATCAGCCACAGGGCATTTATATGTGGGGCGGCGTGGGACGCGGGAAGTCCATGCTGATGGATTTGTTTCATGAGACGCTGACCATCGAGAAAAAGCGGCGCGTCCATTTCCTCGCTTTCATGCAAGACGTTCATGCAAAGATGCGCGACTGGCGCAAGGCCGATCCGGGCGATCCGATCCCCAAAGTGGCCAAGGACATCGCGGAGAATGTGCGGTGCCTGGCGTTCGATGAAATGGTGGTCAACAATTCCGCTGACGCCATGATCATGAGCCGGCTGTTTCGTGCGCTGATCGTCGATGAACACGTTACCGTCATCACCACCTCGAACCGCCCGCCCGACCATCTTTACAAGGACGGTCTCAATCGCGAGCATTTCCTGCCGTTCATCGATTTGATGAAGCAGCGTCTCGATGTCCTGCCGCTCGATGGTCCGACGGATTACCGGATGCAGCGCCTCGCCGGGATCGATACGTGGCATACGCCGCTGGGTGATGCGGCAACTGCGCGCGTACGCGAGGCTTTCTTCCGCCTGACCGATCACGAACCGGAAGAGGCCGAAATTGTCCCTTCGCGTGAGCTGGATGTTGGCGGAAAGCGAACCATACACGTCCCCAAAAGTTTTAAAGGTGTGGCGGTGTTCAGCTTTAAACGGTTGTGCAGCGAAGCGCGTGGCGCGTCCGATTACCTTGCGATCGCGCGCGAATATCACACGGTCATTGTGGTCGGCATTCCGCAGATGGGGCGTGATATGCGAAATGAGGCAGCGCGGTTTGTTGCGCTGATCGACGCGCTATACGAAGCGCGGGTCAAATTATTCGCCACGGCCGACGCTGAGCCGGAAGATTTGTATCAATCGGGCGATGGCAGCTTTGAGTTTGCCCGCACTGTCAGCCGGTTGAAAGAAATGCAAAGCTCGGAATATATGGCGCTGGGGCATGGCGGCCACGATTGAAGATGCCGCTAGACCAGCATTTCCAGCGCAGGACGGTGACCCAGAAACTGCATCGGTGAGGCCGTTGCGCCGTATGCTCCGGCACAAAATACGGCAATGATGTCGCCTCTTGCCGCCTTTGGCAAAGCAACGCTGTCGCCCAATCGGTCGAGCGGTGTGCAGAGGCATCCAACGACGCTAGCCACATCGTCGGGCGCCGCTGAAAACTTGTTTGCCACCGCAATGGGATAGTTACGCCGGATCACTGTGCCGAAATTGCCGGATGCGGCGAGTTGGTGATGCAATCCGCCATCGGTAACGAGGAAGCTGTGCCCATGGCTTTCTTTCCGGTCGATCACCCGGCAGCAGTAAATGCCCGCTTCGCCGACCAGATAGCGGCCTAGCTCGATATGTATGTCGGTCTTGGCAAGCGTGTCGGGCAGATGATCGAAACGCTTCGTCAAAGCTGCTCCGATCGCGGCGATATCGAGCGGCTTATCGCCGGGGAAATAGGGTATTCCAAACCCTCCCCCCATATTCAGCATCGGGATAGGCGCACCAATATCGCCTGCCAATTTGTGCGCCAGATCCAGCACATTGCCTTGTGTCTCGATGATGGCTTCATGGTCGAGCGCCTGACTGCCGGTGAAGATATGCAGGCCGCGCCATTCGCAATTCGCAGCCAGCAACTTGTGGGCGAGCGCAGGCACGCGCTCAGCATCGATGCCAAATTGCTTGGCCCCGCCGCCCATCTTCATACCCGATCCGCGCAACTCGAAATCGGGATTAACCCGCACCGCTATGCGCGGGCGTACGCTTAGCTCGTCACCGATCGCCAAGGCTCGCTCGGCCTCGCCTTCCGATTCGCAATTCAGCGTCACTCCGGCAGAGATTGCCGCGCGCAGTTCCCGGTCGCGCTTGCCCGGTCCGGCAAAGCTGATGCGGCTGGCATCGACGCCAACGGATTGCGCCATCGCCAGCTCGCCATCAGATGCGATATCGAACCCATCGACCAGCCCCGCCATGAGGTTAAGGACCGGCGCAAACGGGTTGGCTTTGATCGCGTAATTGATCCGCAACCGGTCCGGCATGGCCGCACGAAGTTGCGCCACCCGATGTTCAAGCATGGTGGCACTGTAGAGAAACAGCGGCGTGTCGCCCGCTTCCGCGATCCATTCGCTGACCTTGCGACCGCCGATGGAAAGCTCGCCATCGATTGCCTCGAAACCTTCCGGGATGGGACCATGCGGCTTTACTTTGCTCATAGTCCCTCAGCCGTCATCAGTTCCGTTTTCAGTCGCGCCCGGTCGATTTTGCCATTCGTATTTAGCGATAATACTTCGCGAATATGAATTTTCTGCGGCTGCATAAAGTTGGGCAATTCTTTCGACAAAGCCTGCGCAAGTGCTTCGCCGATATCACTATCTGGCCCTAATGGCACAGCAACCAGATGGATGGCATGGCCCAGCGCATCGTCGGGCAGACCAAACGCCGCCGCATCGCTGACGAGGCCAGTCGCGCGCGCAGCATCCTCGATTTCCTGCGGGCTGATCCGGTTGCCAGAACTTTTGATCATCGCGTCGGTACGCCCCACAAAATAGAGCAATCCGTCGCCATCCCGCTTCACCCTGTCGCCTGAATAAACCGCCATGCCGCCATAACGCGATGCTGACGGCGCAGGCTTAAACCGTTCGCTGGTGCGTTCGGCATCATTCCAGTACCCTTGCGCAACGAGCGGACCGCAATGCACCAGCTCGCCGATTTCACCGGGCCTTGCTAGGTCGCCATATCGCCAATCACCAGTACTTCCGCAAACGGAATGGCGCGACCGATAGAGGTCGGATGCTGAGCGACCAATTCGGGCGCGAGATAGGTCGAGCGAAACGCCTCTGTCAGACCGTACATCGGGTAAATATCGGTCTTTGGAAAAATGTCGCGCAAATGGTCGATCATCTGCGGGGTCAGCGCACCGCCGCTATTTGTCAGCCTGCGCATGGCAGCCACTGCTTCATCGGGCCATTTGCTCGCGGTAAGCTGCGACCACAATGGAGGCACCGCAGCCAGAGTCGTGATCGCGTGTTTTGCGCAAGCCTTCACGACATCGCGCGGCACGAGGTAATCGAGCGGGACCACGCATCCGCCCGCAAACCATGTGCTCAGGAGCTGGCTTTGACCGTAATCAAAGGATAGCGGCAAAACGGCCAGCGTCCGGTCATCCGAGTGCATTCCCAGATATGAAGCGACACTTTGCGCCCCAAGCCACAAATTTGCATGGCTCAGCATCACGCCCTTGGGTCGCCCGGTCGAACCGCTGGTATAAAGGATTGCCGCCAGATCGCCGGTATCGGCAGACGATTTACCAAGCTGCTGATCCACGCGCGTCACTTGCGCGTCGGCCTCCTGCTCGGAGAACGCCACGCAGCCCTGGGGCAAATCGCCATGTTTCAGGCTCTGCAAACGCGCCGCTGTGCCGACCAGTGCAGTCGCCCCGCTATCGGACAGGATATGCTTCACCTGCGCATTTTTCAGGAGCGGGTTGATCGGCACATGGATCAGCCCGGCCCGCGCTGCTGCCAAGGGCAGCAGGCACGTCCATTCGCCTTTGGCGGCCCAGCTTGCCACGCGCTCGCCCGGTGCCGCAATCGTGCTTAGCCATCCAGCCATTTCGGCAACGCGCTTGCGCAGCTCGGCGTAAGTGAAGGTTCGCGTCTTAAGGATCAGCGCCACATCGTCAGCGTCGCCGAATGACAAAATGTGATCGAGCGGTTGCGGATCAGCCTGCAAATCGTGGCTATCAAGAGCATCGGGTGATGTGTGCGGCATGATAATCAGGCTCGCATAGCCGCTCGAACGAACAGCGCCAAGTACGCAGTCACCCTCGATCACAGCATTCCTTGCGAAACCGCCGATCGCTCGGTAATACGCGCAAAACAAAGTGATACAGGCTTACAAGGCCGGGTTGAGAGGGAAGCGAGGAATGATGGCTGACGGGGCAATCGGCAAGATTTCATGCGATGATAGGGCCGAGGCTGACGATGCCTTATCCAGCCCGACCGATCTGACATTACGCACGATCTTGCAGGATGTGCTTGGGCTGGACGCCCAATTCGTTGCCGGTTTCGAACGTGACACTGGCCTGTTCGGACATTTGCCGGAACTTGATTCGATGGCGGTCGCGGGCTTGCTGACCGAGATGGAAGACAAGCTCAGCATCATCATCGACGATGAAGATGTCGATGGCGAGATGCTGGAAACCTATGGCGGATTGCTGGACTTTGCGGAGCGCAAGACGGCTATGGTAGACCAAGCTGAACTCGCGACACGCGCAGAATTGTAGCTTTATCGCGAAAAGTGGCTGCTCAATTCGACGTGAGTGGACCAGCGGAATTGGCCAACCGGCCGCAAAGTTTTTAGCGTAAATCCGGCTTGCGCCAATGTCGCCGCATCACGCGCCCAACTGGCCGGATTGCAGCTGATATAAACGACATTCGCGACATTGCTGGCCGCAATTTGCTCGACTTGCGAACGCGCCCCTGCACGCGGCGGATCGAGCAATACAGCGTCGAATTTGTTTAGCTCATCCACTTGCAACGGATTGCGGAACAGGTCGCGATGCACCGGGAAATACGGGCAGTTGCGCGCGCTCGGCCGCTTGCTTGCAAGCCAGATACGGATCGCGTGCAGCCTCGACACTGAGAACCTTGCGCGGCCCGGCCAAGGCAAAGGAAAACGTGCCAAGTCCCGCGAACAGATCGGCGGTGGCGCCGACCCCGTCCAGCATTGCTATCGCATCCGATGAAAGCACGTCTTCGCCGTCTTGCGTCGCTTGCAGGAACGCGCCGGTCGGGAACGGGGTTGCGATGCCGGACAGGCTGACCGTGACAGGTTGCGGCTCGTAAAAAGTGTCTGCGCCAAACCCCTGATCCAAAGTCAATCGGGCAAGGCCGTTGGCTTGCGCAAATTCCAACAGCTTTTCAGTTGCTGACAGCCCTTCCACTTCCAGTCCGGAAATCGCGCAATCCACGCCCTGATCCGTCAGTGTCAGGCTAATCTCGACCAAGCGTTTCGGGCGATTGCCCGCAAGATAGTCCCGAAGCGGTTGCACCAAAGCAAATAATTCAGGACGCAGAACCGGACATTCCCGCAAGTCGAAGATTTTGCGCGAACGATGCTCGTTATAGCCGAGCGTAATTTTCTTGCCCGAGGGCATCGCATGAAGGTTTGCCCGTCGACGGGAAAGCGGCGGTGAAAGATGCGTCGGTAGAAGCGTTTCGGCCTGCAATTCTTGACCCTGCGCGGCCAGCACCACCCGATCGGTCACGAACTGATGCAGCGCAACTTCGTCGATATGCTGCAGCTGGCATCCACCGCATTCGCTGAAATGGCGGCAAGGCGGTGTTACCCGATGTGGCCCGGCGGTAATGCTGCCATCGCGCGCGACCAGATCACCCGGCGCGGTCCCGGCATAATGCTCGCCATCGTCGGTAACGCCATCGCCTTTCGCCGCGATGCGCACAATTTCCTTCTGCTCGCTCATATTTGCCGCTTTAGAGAAAGCGTCCGCTCAATCCATCAAATATCGGCGTAAATGTGAGTCTCTGACGCAGCGCCGGGATGCGTCAGCGCCCCGCGATAAGCTGGACCTACATTTTGCGCATAACGCCAGAGCGCACCCGATTGGTAATCATTGCTGCGCGGCTGCCACTTGGCTTTGCGCCGCTCAAGCACGTCTTGGGCCACTTCAAGGTCGATCGACCCCGCCTCGGCATCAATGTGGATTATGTCACCATCCTCGACCAAGGCAATCGGACCGCAATCCGCTGCTTCCGGCCCGACATGGCCGATGCAAAAGCCTCGCGTTGCGCCGGAAAACCGTCCGTCTGTAATCAGCGCCACTTTTTCGCCCATGCCTTGCCCGTACAATGCCGCCGTGGTCGAAAGCATTTCGCGCATTCCCGGCCCGCCTTTCGGTCCTTCATAGCGGATGACAATGACGCAACCTTCCGCAATATCGCGGCGTTCCACAGCAGCAAAAGCGTCTTCTTCGCATTCGAAAACCCGCGCCGGACCGCTGAATTGCAAGCGTTCCATGCCAGCAACTTTTACGATAGCGCCTTCGGGTGCAAGCGTACCTTTCAAACCCACGACTCCGCCAGTCGGCGAGATCGGTGCTTTTACATCGTAAAAGACTTTCTGATCGGGATTCCACGTGATTTCTTCGATGTTCTCGCCGAGCGTCTTACCTGAAACGGTCAGTGGCTCAGGGTCCAGAAACCCGCCATCCAGCAGTGTTTTCATCGCCATGTAGACGCCGCCCGCTTCGAACATATCCTTGGCCACATAACGACCGCCCGGTTTCAAATCAGCGATATATGGTGTGGATTTGAAAATTTCCGCCACATCGAACAGGTCGAATTCGATACCGCATTCGCTTGCCATCGCAGGCAGGTGCAGCGCAGCATTGGTTGAGCCGCCGGTCGCCGCCACAACTCGCGCCGCATTTTCGAACGCCGCTCTCGTGCAGATGTCGCGCGGGCGCACATTCTCGGCAAGCAGGGCCATAACTTGCTCGCCAGCGGCCAGCGCCACCTCCTCACGTGATTTGTAAGGAGCAGGAGCCATATTGCTGTTTGGTAAAGACAATCCAATTGCTTCACCAACGCACGCCATCGTATTGGCGGTGAACTGCCCACCACACGCGCCGTGGCCTGGACAGGCAATCTTTTCCAGCGCAGTCAGCTCTTTCAAGGGACAGCCACCCGCGGCGTATTTCCCGACCGCTTCGAACACATCCACCACGGTGACATCCTCACCGCGATAAGTGCCGGGCAGGATCGATCCGCCATAAACAAAGATGGACGGAATGTTCAGCCGCAACATCGCCATCATCATGCCCGGCAAACTTTTGTCGCATCCGGCAAAGCCGACCAGTGCATCATAGCAATGCCCCCGCACGGATAACTCGACTGAGTCCGCAATAACTTCGCGGCTAACGAGTGAGGATTTCATGCCTTGGTGGCCCATCGCAATTCCGTCAGTCACCGTGATCGTGTTGAAGCGACGCGGCGTGCCGCCGCCCTTCTCCACGCCTGTGCGGCAAATATTGGCCTGCGCGTCGAGCGCGGTGTTGCATGGCGCGCTGTCATTTCCTGCCGAGGCCACCGCAACGAACGGCCGGTTTATCTCTTCCTCGGTCATTCCCATCGCATAGTAATATGAGCGATGCGGCGCGCGTTCCGGGCCGACGGAGACATGGCGGCTGGGAAGTCTGGATTTGTCGAAGCTGTTGGTCATGGTGGCACTTTTGCGCGCATGACGTGCTTAAGCAAGCGCAAGCCATGTTTAGCCGCGCTTAATTTGTCTTCAGTGCTTCCGATTGTCAGACGCGCTACGCGCGCAATGCGACCTGCCCAATCGCGCTGCTGTTTGTGCGTCGTGAGCTGATCCTGTCGCACTTCGATGGTCAGATACGGAAGACCGCGCGCCTCTGCATGGCGATCCATCGTGGCGTTAAGCTGTTTGCCGGAATAGGGCTGATTATCGCCGACCGTATAGCCTTCGTCACGGAACAATCGGATTGCGTGTTTCGCCGCGCGGTCATCCTGATTATACAGCAAAGCAACTTGCCACGGGCGCTGCTGATCCGATGTAGCCATTGCCGGTGTAAAGCTGTGCAGAGCCAAAATCAGTTCGGGCTGCGCTGCTTCGATAAACTGGCTTAACGCATCATGGTAGGGGCGATGGAAACGCGCTAGACGTGTTTCCAGATCGGCATCCATATTGCCGCGAATAGCCACGCCATCGCTGCTAAGCGGCATGACGGCGGGATCGTCTTCGTGCCGGTGCAGATCGACGACCAGGCGGCTGATGCGCGCGATATGCGCAGGCATATTGTGACTGCGCGCCAGTTCTTCAGCTACGCCTTCCACGCCGATATCGATTGCGATATGCGTGTCGAGCAGGTCTGCGCTAATGCCAAGATCGATGTCATGCGGGACGTGGTTTGATGCATGGTCGGCACAAACGATAATCCCGCTTTGCCGGATCTCTCCGACTTGGCGGAAAGCCTCGTGCGCGCTCATCGCAATTTGCCCGCCATTTGCCACCAGTCGGGATGGTCCGTCGCAATGCGCTTTGCATCGGCAGCGCATTCCTCCGGCGTTTCATAAAGCGCAAAACAGCTAGCGCCGGACCCCGACATACGCACCAGCCAAGCCGGACCCTGCCCCAATTCTTCAAGAACCGTGCGGATCGACGGTGCGATGCTGAGCGCGGGCCGTTCCAGATCGTTCCGCCCCTCGCGCGCAATCTGCGATGCCGGACCAGATGGCAGCGGGCCGCGATCCTGACCATCCCATGCTGCAAATACCGGACCAGTCAGCATGGGCGTGCGATCATTGACCAGCAAAACCGGCGTTCCTGCCAGATCGTTCTCAACGGGTTCCAAATGCTCACCCACACCGCGCCCGATGACCATCTCGCTAGCGATGCAGGCCGGGACATCTGCGCCCAGCGCAGTCGCGCGTTCATGCCAGTCGTCGGGCAATCCGTTGCGCTCGCGGATGATGCGAAACACCGCTCCGGCATCCGCCGATCCCCCGCCCAGACCCGCTGCAACCGGCAAGTTCTTTTCCAGCGTAACGGCTAACCCGTCGGCTCGCGGCAGTCGCGTCAGAGCTTTGCCGACTAGGTTTCCTAACGGATCGGTAATCCCGCTCGCAAACTCGCCGATTGTCTGCACGTTATCCTGCTTGGCTGAACGCGCTGTCAGCGTATCGCCGCAGTCGAGAAACGCGAACAGCGTCTCAAGTTCGTGATACCCGTCCTCCCGGCGCGAGCGCACGTGCAGCGCAAGATTAATCTTGGCATAGGCGGTCTCAGTCCAGCTCATGTCCTGCGGTTTCGCCCGGACTCGCTACATATTGGGATAGTTAGGCCCGCCGCCACCTTCTGGTGTGGTCCACTCGATATTCTGGTTGGGATCCTTGATGTCGCACGTTTTGCAATGGACGCAATTCTGCGAATTGATGACGAATTCGGGTTTGCCTTCCTCGACTCCCGTCCATTCATAAACGCCCGCCGGGCAATATCGCGTGGACGGCCCATCATAGACGCCAAGTTCGCTGGCGCGTTGCAGGGCAATGTCCTTAACCTTCAAATGCACCGGCTGATCTTCGGCGTGATTTGTGTAACTAAAGGACACGGAAGTCAGACGATCAAAGCTGATTTCGCCATCGGGTTTGGGGTAGTTGATCGGCTTGTATAAATCGGCCCGGCCAAGGTGTTCGTGATCCGGTTCGTGCTTCATGGCAATCGGCAAGCCGATCTTCAAAGTGCGCATCCACATATCGATCCCGGCAATCACCGTGCCCACATCGCCGCCGAATTTCGCCACCGCAGGCTGTGCGTTTTGCACTTTCTTCAATTCGGTCGCGATCCAGCTATCACGCAAATTGGCGTCGTAATCGGCAAGCTCGGTCTTTTCATGACCGGCCGCGATGGCAGCAGCGGCGCTTTCGGCTGCCAGCATCCCGCTTTTCATCGCGGTGTGGCTGCCCTTGATCCGTGGCACATTTACAAAACCGGCGGCACAACCGATCAGCGCACCCCCCGGAAACGCCAGCTTCGGCACTGATTGCCAGCCGCCTTCGTTAATTGCACGCGCGCCATAAGCCACGCGCTTGCCGCCTTCCAGCATCTCGCGGATCGCTGGATGCTGCTTCCAGCGCTGAAATTCCTGAAACGGCGAAACGTAGGGATTCTTGTAATCCAGTGCGGTCACAAAGCCGACCGCAACCTGTCCGCTCGCCTGATGATAGATGAAGCCGCCGCCCCACGTATCGCTTTCGGACAGCGGCCAGCCTTGCGTATGGATCACACGGCCGGGAACGTGCTTGCCGGGCTCGATATCCCATAGTTCTTTGATGCCAAGGCCATAAACTTGTGGCTGGCAATCAGCTTCAAGATCGAACTTCGCTTTCATTTTTTGGTCAGATTGCCGCGCACACCCTCGGCAAATAGCGTGTATTTCGCCTGTATTTCCATGCCGGGCTGATAATCGGATTTGTGGCTGCCATCTTCGGCAATACCCATATCCTGCGTGATGACGCCGGCGACTGCGTCATTGTCGTCGAACAACACTTCGGAGGCGGGAAAGCCGGGGAAAACCATTACGCCCAGAGCTTCGGCTTGCTCGCCAAGCCAGCGCGACAAATTGCCGAGCGAACCGGTATAGCAGCCATTGTTCGACATTAGCGGCGGCAAAGTGATGTGCGGAATGTTGGTCTTGCCTTTGCCGGACAGTACCCAGTGCAAATTGTCCGTAACCGGCGTCTCTGCCATCGGGCAATCATTGTTGCGCCAGTCGGGCAGCAATTCATCGAGCGCGATCGGATCGACCACTGCGCCGGACAGGATATGTGCGCCGATTTCCGACCCTTTTTCAAGGACCACGACTTCCAACTCGTCATTGATCTGTTTCAGTCTGATCGCCGCCGACAGGCCCGCTACGCCGCCGCCGATTATAACGACGTCGCAAGGCATCGATTCCCGTTCGCTCATATCTCTTCGCTTCTTCCGTTCAACTGTTCGCATAATGCCTTGATTGCTGGTGGCTTTGAGGTCAAGGCTGGCGGTGAAATCATGGCTTTAGAGAACACATCCGATTTGGCCGATCTGACACCGGGCGAACTGGCCGCCGGGGTCTATGACTGGTGGCGGGAGGCCGGCGTCGATCTGGCCTTTGAAGACGATCCGCAGTCATGGTTATCCGCCAAAGAAGCCGCACCTGTGGCCCAGCCCGGCACTGTGCCGCAAACCCCAAATCGCCTGTGAAAGCCGAAGCTAAGGGTCCGCAAATTCCTGTCCCTGATAGCAGTTACCTGGGCGGTCAGCCGGACACATGGCCCGATGATCTGGCCAGTTTTCAAGATTGGTGGATGAGCGAAGCCAGCCTGGACGATGGCGGCAGTCACCCACGCATCGCGCCGCGCGGACCAGCGGATGCGGAATTGATGGTGCTGTTGCCGCAGCCTTTGGAAAGCGACGGTAAGCAGCTTGTCGATGGTGCAGCGGAAAAATTTCTGGCCACAATTCTTGCCGCAATGCGGATCGAGCGCGACAATGTTTATTTTGGCAGCGTCCTGCCGCGCTATTCGCCCTTGCCCGATTGGGATGAGCTGAAAGCGCGCGGCGTTGGGAAGCTTACGCGGCATCACATCGCGCTTGCCAAACCGCAGCGTATTTTGCTGCTCGGTCGCTCGGTATTGCCGATAATTATCAACCAGAACGACGCTGAAACCAGCCAATCGCCTGCGCAACCTGTTGGCTTACCGCTCGAAATTGCCATTCAGGGCGCAAAAATCCCTCTGCTGGCCGCACACCAGCTTGGCGATCTTGCGCGTTCGCCGCAACGTCGCAAGCGACTTTGGCAAAATTGGCTCGATTGGACGACACGCTAACCTCATGAAAATTTTCAAACGCGCAATTGGCATGGGTTTGCTCAGCCTAATCATGCCGGCGACATCCCTATCAGCACAGCCGATCGAGTACCGCTCGCCCGGCGTATCGCAATTGCCCGAACAAGTGCTCTCCGCCAGCGAACGCCGGTTTTACGCCAGCGCGTTTGGTGCGCTCAATCGACAGGATTGGGACGCCGTGCGCACCGCGATTGACGCGAATCCAAACGGTATATTGCACGCGACGCTGGCAGCGGAATATTACCTCCACCCCAACAGCCCGCGCATCGAATTGCCGGACATCGAGGCTTGGCTTGCACGCTATGCCGATCAGCCACAGGCAGAGCGGATGGTTGGTCTAGGCGTAAAGCGCGGCATCACCGCGATGCCTGCACTGCCGCGCACATTGGCCACCACCAGACAGCCCGCTATTTCCAAGCGCACACGGCCGCGATCCGTCAATGACGGGACCATGCCATCCGAGATCAGCAGCGCGATCCTGGCCTCGATCCGGGACGATGATCCCGACGGCGCGCGTGTCTTGCTCGACGGTATCGACGCTGCGCTGAGCAATGCAGCGCGCACCGAATGGCGGCAACGCGTGGCATGGAGCTATTACATTGAAAACCGCGACACGGCAGCTCTCGCAATGGCGCGCACGGTTGCCAATGGAAGCGGGCCGTGGCTTGCCGAGGGTGCATGGGTCGAGGGGCTGGCCGCGTGGCGCTTGAACGATTGCCCGGATGCCGCCGATGCATTCACGCGCGCCGCTGCACGAGCCGATAACGTCGAATTGCGCACCGCCGCACAATATTGGGCGGGTCGATCCTACACCCGTTGCCGACAGCCTGAGCAAGCCAATCAGATGTTTCAGCGTGCCAGTCGCAGTGGCGAAACGCTTTACGGTATGTTGTCCGCCGAACAGCTTGGTCTGAAGCAACCGGACAGCTTCGTTGTGCAGCCATTCTCGCGCGAGGACTGGCGCGATCTGCGAGGACAAGCCAATGTGCGCAACGCGATTGCTCTGGCTGAGATCGGTCGGCTTGATCTGGCGGAGAACGCCGTGCTGCATCAGGTCCGCACCGGCAGGGTAGAACATTATGCGCCGCTTGCCAGATTGGCGAAGACGCTGGGGCTGACCGGCGCGCAAAAATGGATCGGCTACAACACACCGCGCGGTGCCGAGCCTGTTCTTGCGCTTGCGTTACCCGACGACAGCGGAGCGCCCAGCGCGCGGCTGGACCGTCGATCCCTCGCTGGCCTTTGCTCATGCTTTGCAGGAAAGCGATTTTCGCCCGCGCGCAGTTAGTCCCGCAAACGCCATCGGGCTAATGCAAATTCGGCCCATAGCCGCGCGTGAATATGCAGCATCCATCAATATGAACGCCAGCAGCGTCGATCTGAAGGATGCGGCCACCAACATTGCATTCGGTCAACGCGCCTTACAGGCACTCGCTCAATCGAGCACCACAAATGGCCATTTGCCCAAGGTAATGGCGGCTTACAATGCGGGGCCGACTCCGGTGCAGCGGTGGAACAATGAAGTGCGCGCTGGCAACGATCCGCTGCTGTATATGGAGTTGATTCCCTATTGGGAGACGCGCAGCTATGTCGCGATCGTGATGCGCAATTACTGGATGTATTTGCGCCAGAATGCTTCCGATATCCCGAGCCGCGCCGCCTTGGCCAAGAATGAATGGCCCAAATTCCCGAACAGGAAATAAGCGATGCCGATCGATGAAAGCCAGCCATTTATCCCACTGAATATCGCGCTGCTGACAGTGTCGGATACGCGCACAAAAGCGGACGATACGTCTGGAAATATTCTGGCCGAGCGGATTACCGACGCCGGACACAACCTGCCGGCAAGAGAAATCAGCAAAGACAATGTGGAACAGATTATAGCGCATCTGCACCGCTGGATCGACAATGCGGAGATTGACGCGGTCGTGACTACGGGCGGCACGGGACTGACCGCGCGGGATGTTACGCCGGAAGCACTGGACCGGGTGAAATCGAAAGACATTCCCGGTTTCGGTGAGCTATTCCGCTGGCTCAGCTACGACAAAATCGGGACCAGTACGATCCAGAGCCGCGCCTGCGCGGTGCTGGCGCGAGGCACATATATTTTCGCGCTACCCGGCTCGAACGGCGCGGTCAAAGATGGGTGGGACGGGATCCTGTCCAGCCAGCTCGATAGCCGGCATCGCCCCTGCAATTTTGTCGAGCTTATGCCCCGCTTGCAGAAATAACGACCTGTACGCAGAGTGCTTTGTTCTGTATATGTTCCACATGGAGCATAGCGAGAACCAAGCTATTCGCGGTCGCGGCGCGCAATCGGCCAATGTCCCGACGCGCTTCGGGCTGAATACGCGCGAGCAAGATGGCGACTGGCGTGATTACATGGAATTGCTCGATGGTCCGCCGGTGAAATTGCGCACGCAAATTATCGAAGAACGCCCCAAGACCATCCTGACTTTTAATGCATCGCCCGATATCGGGTTCGATCGTTCGATCAATGCCTATCGCGGCTGCGAGCATGGTTGCGTGTATTGCTTTGCCCGGCCCAGCCATGCCTATCACGATCTATCACCGGGACTGGACTTCGAGACCAAGCTGTTTGCCAAGCCCAATGCGGCGGCGCTGTTACGGCAGACATTGGCGAAATCGGGTTACAAGCCAAAGCCGATTGCGATGGGGACCAATACCGATCCGTATCAGCCAATCGAGCGGCGTTATCGGATCACGCGGCAAATTCTCGAAGTGTGCCTCGACACGCGGCACCCGGTTACGATCACCACCAAATCCGACCGCGTGCTGGACGATCTCGATCTGCTCAGCAAGCTGGCCGCTCTTAATCTGGTGGCGGTGGCGATCTCGGTGACCAGCCTCGATCCAAAACTGTCGGGGAAGCTGGAGCCGCGCGCCGCATCGCCGCAAAAACGGATGAATGCCCTTGCAAAACTGGTCGAAGCGGGTGTGCCAGTGCATTGCTCCATCTCGCCCATCATACCCTGCATCACCGATCACTTCATGGAGGAGATCGTTGCGCTGGCAGCGCAGCACAAGGCGACTTCGGTGGGATGGATGATGCTTCGCTTGCCGCATGAAGTTGCGCCATTGTTTCGTGAGTGGCTGTCGGTGCATTTTCCCGAACGCGGGGACAAAGTCATGAATATCGTGCGCTCGATTCGCGGCGGACGCGAAAATGAGCCAAATTTTCATGCGCGCTTCAACCCCACCGGCGTATGGGCTGATCTGTTTCGCGCGCGATTTGCGACCGCTTGCAAGCGCGCAAATATCACCAAGCGCAAGATAAAGCTGGACTGCACAGCGTTTCGCAAACCGGAAATCGACGGACAGCTTCGTCTCATCTGATTTGAGGGGTCGCGGTAACGCGGGATTAAGCAAATTTCGCCATGTTCGCAGGCAATGAAATGGCGTGTAATCCTGCTTTGTTTTGTGTCCACTGCGGCGCTTTCGGCGTGTGGCGACGATTTGCGCGAGCATAGGCTGGCGCAGTACGACTTTGCCGATATGTCCGTAGTCTCCTCTGTTTCTGCGCAGCTGGACAAGCAAGAACGCGGCATTTTCCGCACATACGCGATCCAGCATCTCGCATCATCGGCCAAATTCTGCGGCGAAAAACTTGTCAGCGTAGACGGGCGCGAGCCGGTTACGATTGGCGATGCGATCGATTTTACCGTGGCGCGCGAGAAGCGCGATGCCGAACTGCGCGCAGCTCAGGACATCAACAATTACAGCCCCGCCGCGCAGCGCTATATCCGTATCGAGGAACTGACCGAAGCGCGTGACGAAGTCATCCACCTGCGCGAAATTTACCGGATGGTCGAAGGCGATCCGCCCGACATCGAACAGCACAAACAATGGCAGGAATTCGAGCGGCAAATCAGCGAAATCGAAGCTAAACTGGCGGAATTGAATCGAGCGAAGCGGTTTAGTCTCCCTACCCGAAACCACCGCTTGCATTGCCGGGATCGAACCGCATCAAGCGACTATCGGCCAGGGCTGCTGTGCGATTGACCACCGCTTTCTGGTACTCCGCATCCTTGATCATCGCAAAAAACGCATCCGCATTCGGATATTGCGCCACAAACCCGTCATGCCATTGTTGATCGTCCGGCCCCGTTACCATCGTCGCGAATGCCCCGCGCCACACGATCGTGCCACCCACCCGCGCAAAGATCGGCCCGGAAGTGCGGCCATATTCCTTGTATGCCTCCCGTCCGCTCCACGACTTCGTCTGGTTTGCATGGCCATCGGGATAAACCGCTTGTTCGCGATAAAGCAGCAAGTTGAGCATTTGGATCGGCTGGTCGCGCGGCAGATCTTTGAACGCCTGAAAATTGGCCGGACTTGGATCGATATAGCGCGCCATCATCAGCTCTCCAGCTTGTAATCGGCAAACCGCGCGCGCAAATCTTTCTTGCTGATTTTGCCCGTCGCCGTGTGCGGAATATCGTCCACGAATTCGATCGCGTCAGGCATCCACCATTTTGCGATCTTGTCAGACAGGAAAGCGTTGATCGTATCAGCCGAACATGCCTGCCCTTCCTTGCGCACCACGAACAACACCGGCCGCTCGTCCCATTTTGGGTGCGGCATTCCGATCGCTGCCGCTTCCGCAACGGCCGGATGACCCACGGCGTGGTTTTCCAGCTCGACGGAGCTGATCCATTCGCCGCCTGACTTGATGACATCCTTCGTGCGGTCGGTCAGTTGCAACGTGCCATCGGGATGCAAGATGCCAACATCGCCGGTATCGAACCAGCCATCGGCGGTGATCGCGTCTTCTTCGGCCTTGAAGTAACGCTTGATGACCCAGGGGCCGCGTATCTGCAACGCGCCCGATGTTTCGCCATCACGCGGCAGCACTTGCTCGAAATCATCGAGATCGACTGTTCGCAGTTCAACGCCAAAGACCGGGCGGCCCTGCATCGCGACGATATCGACTTTCTGCTCGAAGCTCAGCTTGTCCCAGTCATGCGTGCGCGACCCGACCGTGCCGATGGGCGAAGTTTCGGTCATACCCCAGGCGTGCGCAACATATGTGCCGTTTTTCATCAGTCGCTCGATCATGAAACGCGGACAAGCGGACCCGCCGATCACCACTTTTTTCAGCTTCGGCAAGTCGCGCTGCTCGGCATCGCAATATTGAAAAATGCCGAGCCAGACGGTGGGCACGCCCGCGCTGTCGGTGACTTCCTCGCGCTCCATCAAATCGCACAAGACGTCAGGATCATTGACTGCGCTGTAGACGAATTTGACTCCGGCGGCGGCTCCTGCCCAAGGCAAGCCCCAGCTGGCCGCGTGAAACATCGGCACCACCGGCAGCATCACTGTTTGCGGATTGAACTCGATGGCGGCGGGTTGCAGTCCCGAAATGGCGTGCAGCATGGTGGAGCGATGCTCGTACAGCACACCCTTCGGATTGCCGGTCGTGCCGCTGGTATAGCACAGCATACAAGGATCGCGCTCATCGACCTCGGCCCATTCCGCCACGCCATCATGAGGCGCCAGCCAGTCTTCGAACCCCGTGCCATGTTCGGCGCTATCGAAGCAGATATATCGTTCGATGCACGGCCATTTGTCGCGCATCTTGTCGATGATCGGCTGAAATGCGGCATCATACAGCATCACGCGGTCCTCTGCGTGATTGACGATATATTCCAGCTGGTCTTCGAACAGGCGCGGATTGATGGTGTGCAGCACCCCGCCTACGCCGACTGCACCATACCAGGTGACCAGATGGCGCGAGTGATTCATGGCCAGCGTTGCGATCCGGTCGCCCTTGCCGATGCCAAGCTTTCGCAAAGCCTGCACCATTTTCAGGGCATCGCGGCGAATGCCGGACCAATCGGTGCGCGTTTCGCTGCCATCGGCCCAGCGCGTGACGTGCTCACGTCCACCATGTTCGCGCGCGGCATGATCGATCAGATGAGTGACCTTCATGCTCCAGTCTTGCATTCCGCCCAGCACCACATCTCTCCTTTATCGTTTTGCCGACCATAGGCGAGAGATACGGAGTGGCAAGTTTGCCGTGTATTGTCAGGCGACGAGGCGCAAATTGCCCACCGAACGGCGAGTCTTCAGATGGATGTCCGACAGTCCGACGATCTCGCCCAGCCGCTCCGCCAGATCACCATCGAGCGGAAAATTATCGCCCAATCGGATCATGGGTGCAGCCTCGCCCTGGGAAGCGGGATTTGTGACAAGCTGCGCGATGACCTCGCCATTTGGGTTAACGCCTTCGGGCGGCGCGGCGGACAATTGCGTGTGCAACGCATCGAGCGCTTCTTCGGTGTGGATGATGAGACTCAGCGTCAATCGCGCCGAGCCGGTAACTTCATCCAAAGGCCTGCCGCCGCGCACAGTAATCCGTGGCGGCTCGTCCGCGCTGGGCGAATCCAGTTCGACATTAAGCAGGATGCAAGTGCTGTCCTTGGCCCATTGTTCGAATTGCTCGACCATGCTTTCCTCAAAGCAGGCGGCACTGAATTGGCCCGTATGATCCGAAAAATCCGCGCGGATAAAGTCCTTGCCGCGCTTTGTCCGCCCGCGATTGACGTTCTCTACCATTGCCGCAATCACCGCAGGAGTTCGCGCGCCTGCCGGAGCGCCCGCTTCCATCAGCGAAACATAGCTGCGCGCACCATTGGCCGAAGCGACCAGACGATATGCACTCACCGGATGCGCGGCAAAATAGAACCCGAAATTGTCCCGTTCGCGAGCCATCGTTTCGGCTTTGGTCCAGGGTTCTGCCGGTTTCAGTCGCAAGGCTTCGTTTTGTTCGCCCTCGCCGCCGAACAAGCCGCCCTGCCCGCTGACCCGTTCGCGCGCCGCCGCATCGGCGACCGCCATCAACAAATCGGCATTTGCCATCAATTGCGCGCGGTTTGGCTCCAGCCCGTCCAGCGCTCCGGCGCAGATCAATCCTTCCAGCTGACGCCGGTTCATCGAGCCTGCGGGCAAGCGGTTGAACAAATCGCTCAAGGAATCAAACTGACCGCTCGCCTCCCGCTCGGCCACGATTGTGTCCATCGCTTTCTCGCCAACATTGCGGATACCAGCCAGCGCATAACGCACGGCGTAATCGTTTTCCGTGGCCTCGACGGTAAATTCGCCGATGGAGCGGTTGATGTCGGGCGGAGCCAACGCGACCGGGCCGCCCATGCTTTCCGGGTACCGCCGCGCATCGTCCACAAATACACTCAGCTTTTCCGACTGGTGCATATCGAAACACATCGACGCGGCGTAAAATTCATGCGGATAATGCGCTTTCATCCAGCCCGTCTGATAAGCGAGCAGCGCGTAAGCGGCGGCGTGACTTTTGTTAAATCCGTAGCCTGCAAACTTGTCGATCAGATCAAACAACTCGTTTGCTTTGGTGCTTTCAATGCCGGACACGCTCTTGCAGCCATCGACGAAACGCTGCCGTTGCGCATCCATTTCGGCCTGGACTTTTTTACCCATCGCCCGGCGCAGCAAATCAGCTTCACCCAGCGAATATCCCGCCAGGATCTGCGCGGCTTGCATCACCTGTTCCTGATAGACGAAAATCCCGTAAGTTTCGGCAAGAATGCCTTCCAGTTTGGTATGCGGATATTCAATCGGCACTTCGCCCGCTTTGCGCTTACCGAACAGCGGGATATTGTCCATCGGACCCGGACGATAGAGCGAAACCAGCGCCACGATGTCTTCGAACTTGGTGGGTTTTACAGCCGTCAGCGTGCGGCGCATCCCTTCGGATTCCAGCTGAAACACGCCAACAGTATTGCCCGATTTCATCAGCTCGAACACAGCCGGATCGTCCAGCGCCAGTGTCGCCAGATCGATGCTGATATCGCGCTGCGCCAGCAGATCGATGGCCTTTTGCAAAACCGAGAGGGTCTTCAAGCCGAGAAAGTCGAACTTGACGAGGCCGCTCGATTCGACGTGCTTCATGTCATATTGCGTGACTGGCATATCGGAGCGGGGATCGCGATAAAGTGGAACGAGCTGTGCCAACGGTCTGTCCCCGATCACCACACCTGCCGCGTGCGTCGAGGAATTGCGCGGAAAGCCCTCAAGCTGCATGGCCAGATCGACCAGCCGCCTCACATCATTGTCGTTCTGGTATTCGCGTTTGAAATCCGCCGCACCGTTTAACGTGCGCGGAAGCGTCCACGGATCGGTCGGATGGTTCGGCACCATCTTGCACAAGCGGTCCACCTGACCGTAGCTCATCTGCAAGATACGTCCGCAATCACGCAGCACGGCGCGCGCTTTCAGCTTACCGAAAGTGATGATCTGCGCGACGTGATCGTGGCCATATTTCGCCTGCACATAGCGGATGACTTCACCGCGCCGCGTCTCGCAAAAGTCGATGTCGAAATCCGGCATGGAGACACGCTCAGGGTTAAGGAATCGCTCAAACAGCAGGCCCATGCGAATGGGATCGAGGTCGGTAATTGTCAGCGCCCAAGCGACCAGCGACCCTGCACCTGAACCACGCCCCGGCCCCACCGGAATGCCTTGTTCCTTCGCCCACTTGATAAAGTCGGCAACGATCAGAAAATAGCCCGGAAAACCCATGCCGCGGATAATGTCAATTTCATAAGTCAGCCGGTCGTCATACGCTTTGCGCTCGTCATCGCTCAGCGCGCCATAAGGGGCCAGCCGCGCGTCCAGACCAGCGCGCGAATCCTCTTCCAATAGCTTTGCTTCGCCTTCGACATCGCCGGCCAGACTGGGCAGGATCGGGTCGCGGTTGGGCGGCGCATAGGCACAGCGTCGCGCAATGGTCAGCGTGTTGGCCAGCGCCTCCGGCAAATCGTCGAACAGCTCCGCCATCATCGGTGCGGATTTCACGAAACTTTGTGCATTGGAACGGGGCCGGTCATCCGCCTCGATGTGAGTTGATCCGGCAATACACAACATGGCATCATGCGCCTTGTGCATATGCGGATCGCCGAATTGCGCCGGATTGGTCGCAACTATTGGCAAATTGCGGACATAAGCGGTGTCGATCAAGACGGCTTCAGCGGCCTGCGACGCCTCCCCGTTCATCCGCGCCAGCTCAATATAAAGCCGATCCGGAAACAGCCCGGTCAGACGGTCCAACAGAGCGTCCGCATGATCGCGCTGTTCCTCGGCCAGCAATCTAGTCAGTGCGCCATCATCCGCGCCAGTGAGCGCGATCAGCCCGTCCGTATGCCCATCAAGGTCGGCAAGCTGAACGTGCGGCTCAAGCTCCAACGGGCGGTCCAGATGCGCTTTGCTGACCAGATGGCACAGATTGTCGTAGCCATTCGCATCCTGCGCATAGAGCGGCAGATAATCGATCCGCGTCTCGTCCTGCTCGCGCGCAACACCAAGCAACGCGCCGATGATCGGCTGCACGCCTTCGGCTGCGCAAGCGGCGGCAAACGGCACTGCGCCGTACAACCCATTGCGATCACACAAAGCTATCGCTGGAAACCCGCGTTCCTTTGCCAGCTTAGCAATCTGTTTCGGGTCGATGGCCGCTTCGAGCATCGAATAGGACGACATAACGCGCAAAGGGACAAAAGGAGCAAATCGCATGACCTATGATATGTGCCCAAATCCGCTCGCATCCAAGCGGCAATCCACAGCTTTCGGCAGGCTATGGACTATTAAGAAGGTCATACCCGTTTCGTTACAAGCAGCAGCATCTTAGCTTTCGAGATTTTTATAGGCCCGGCGCGTGGACAATTCCGCTGCTTCCACCGCGCTATATTCGCGATCGCCCGCTTTCTCGATCACATATTTCTGACGCTCATCTTCAGGTAACAGCATCAGGTGACGGATCATTTCGGCAAATGTGCCGCGTTGCAGTGCATTCGCTCCGTCCAGCACACCATCGCCATCATCGACGCGATGCAAGGCCGCACGGTCGCCCCATTCAATCGAACCAGTGTTTTCAGGATCGCCCCGAAACGTGCTTGGGTGGTCGCTCATAATAATCTCCTTGGCTTTGCTTTGTAACGGGCGAAAAGCGGCTTGGGTCCGCCGCTATTGCAGCAAACCGTCATGGAGGCGCACGATGCGGTCCATCCGGCTGGCCAGACGCTCATTATGCGTCGCGACCAGGCCTGCGCTGCCTTCGCCCCGAACAAGTTCGAGAAACTGCGCGAGGACCTTATCCGCCGTGGCTTCATCGAGATTGCCGGTCGGTTCGTCGGCCAGCACCAATTGCGGGCGATTGGCCAACGCTCGCGCGACGGCAACGCGTTGCTGCTCGCCGCCGGAAAGCTGGCTTGGCCGATGTTCGAGGCGCGCGCCCAGCCCCAGCGAGGTGAGCAAATGCTCTGCGCGATCTTCGGATTCCTCGCGCGCCGTTCCCTTGACCAATTGCGGCAGAACGACATTTTCCAACGCATTGAAATCCGGCAGCAAGTGATGGAATTGATAGACGAAGCCGAGATGCTCGCGCCGCAAGCGCGTGCGCTCATCCGCCGCCATCTTACTCGCTTCTTCGCCCGCAATGGCAATTTTGCCGCCAAACCCGCCCTCCAGCAGACCAACCGCTTGCAGCATAGTCGATTTGCCAGAGCCTGACGGTCCCAGCAGCGCGACGATCTCACCCGGCGCAACCGTCAGATCGACACCGCGCAAGACGTCGATTCGCACACCGCCTTGTTCAAAGCTGCGCGTGAGATTGCTGAGCGCGATGACAGGCGTCGCGCCGCTATTCATAGCGCAGCACCTGGACGGGATCGGTACTGGCCGCTTTGAACGCCGGATACAAAGTCGCAAGGAAACTTAACAACAAGGACAGGCCGACGATCATCGCAATTTCCATCGGGTCGGTGCGCGATGGCAGCATACTGAGAAAGCGCACTTGTGGATCCCACAACTCCTGACCCGTCACCACTTCGATGAACTTCACGATCTGCTGCCTGAACGTCAGGATGATAAAGCCGAGAATCAGCCCTGCAATCGTGCCCAGCGCGCCGACCGTGAAGCCGGTGGTCACAAAAATCTTCAGGAGCGATCGCCGTGTCGCGCCCATCGTACGCATAATGGCAATGTCGCGAGTTTTCGCCCGCACCAGCATGACCAAGCTCGATAAAATGTTAAATGCTGCTACCAAGACCATGAAAGATAAGGCAAAAGCCATTGCTACACGTTCGACTTGCAAAGCCTCGAACAGCGAGGCGTTCATGGTTTTCCAGTCCGTAATCTGCGCTCTGCCCGTCAGATTTGCCGCTACAGGCGCGAGTATTTCGCCCACCTGATCGGCATCCTCCACCTTCACTTCGATCATTCCGATCCGGTCGCCGAGCAACAGCAAGGTTTGCGCATCCTCCATCGGCATGACCACGAAAGTCTCATCGTAATTGTAAATGCCAACCTCGAAGAGCGCCGCCACTTCATAGCCAACTTGTCGCGGCACCGTGCCGAATGGCGATGAACGCCCCTGCGGATTGATGATGGTGATCGTATCGCCGACCCGCGCACCGATATTTGCGGCCAGTCTGGTGCCGATGGCAACGCGGCCAGCACCCGGTTCCAATCGATCGAGATTGCCCAGCACAACCTTCTCGCGCAGCCGCTCGATATCTTCCGCCGTATTGCCGCGCACGAACACGCCTTCGACCCGGCCATTGAAAGTCGTCATCAACGGCTGCTCGATCAATGGCGAGGCCCGCACAACGCCCGGCGTCCGGCGAATATCTTCCAGCGTGTTTTCCCAGTCATCAAGCCGCCCGCCAAAAGCCTGCACGACCGCATGGCCGTTAAGTCCTACGATCTTGTCGAGCAGCTCGGCGCGAAAGCCGTTCATCACGCTCATTACGATCACCAGCATGGCGACGGACAGCATGACCACCCCGATGCTGATGCCGGCCACCAAAGCGATAAAGGCTTCGCTGCGTCCGGGCAGCAAATAGCGCTTGGCGATGGTCCATTCGAAGGGGGAGAGGATCAAGTGCGATTGCCCTGTTTTGCTGATCGGCTGTTCTGGTTTGGGCCGGCTCGGTATCTCTTGGGTGCGTCTAGGCATCCTTTGATGGCGCTGCAATGAATTCCCCGATCTTTCCGCAGATTTGCCTTAGATCCGGTGGATTGCGGGTTGTAATCGTCCTGTAACATAGCCATTGAACAGCTAACTTTCAGGGCAGCCACAGGCAGCATCAGCCATGAACCTTACGAACCCTTTTCACGACGAAAATGGCGATAAACTGCGCGAAGAATGCGGGGTTTTCGGCACGATCAACGCGCCCGAAGCTGCTGCGACGACGGCTTTGGGCCTGCACGCCTTGCAGCATCGCGGACAGGAAGCTGCCGGAATTACCAGCTTTGACGGGCAGCAATTCTATTCGCAACGCGGGACCGGCCATGTCGCCGATAATTTCTCAAGCCAAGATGCGATTGCCGAATTGCCGGGCTTTATGGCTGCGGGACACGTCCGCTACTCCACCACTGGCGGGGCCGGTTTGCGGAATGTTCAGCCACTCTATGCAGACCTTGCCAGTGGCGGTTTTGCCGTGGCGCACAATGGCAATATTTCCAACGCGCAGACTTTGCGCGATGATCTGGTCAGCCGCGGGGCTATCTTCCAATCCACCTCCGACACCGAGGTTATCATCCATTTGGTCGCGACCAGCCGTTACCCGACGATGATCGACCGTTTGATAGATGCTTTGCGGATGGTCGAAGGCGCCTATTCGCTGATCGTGATGACGCCAGAAGGCATGATTGCGTGCCGCGACCCGCTGGGCATCCGCCCGCTGGTCATGGGCAAAATCGGCGATGCCATCGCCTTTGCCAGCGAAACCGTGGCATTCGACATCATCGGCGCGCAGTTCATGCGCCAAGTCGATCCCGGCGAAGTCGTCAAAGTCGACCTGGACGGCACAGTCACAACGTTACGTCCGTTCGGCGACCACAAGCCCAGACCGTGCATTTTCGAACACGTCTATTTCAGCCGTCCCGATTCGATCTTCGATGGTCGATCCGTCTATGAGGCGCGCAAGGCCATCGGCGCGCAACTGGCGCTGGAAAACCCGGTCGAGGCCGATCTGGTTGTCCCGGTTCCCGATAGCGGCGTTCCGGCAGCGATCGGATATGCTCAGGCATCCGGGCTGCCCTTCGAGCTGGGCATCATCCGCTCCCACTATGTCGGGCGGACTTTCATTCAGCCATCCGATGGCGCGCGCCATGCCGGTGTCAGGCGCAAACACAATGCCAATCGCGGGCTGGTCGAAGGCAAGCGCATCATCCTAATTGACGATTCGATCGTGCGCGGAACAACCTCGCTGAAAATCGTCGAAATGATGCGCGATGCGGGCGCAACGGAAGTGCATTTCCGCGTAGCCAGCCCGCCCACCGCGCACAGCTGTTACTACGGTGTCGATACGCCGGAACGCTCGAAATTGCTGGCCGCCCGGATGGAGCTGGAGCCGATGCGCAGCTTCATCAAAGCCGACAGCCTCGCTTTTGTTTCCATCGACGGGCTGTATCGCGCAGTCGCTTCCAAGGATCGCAGCTCGACTTGTCCGCAATTCTGCGACGCTTGTTTTACCGGCGATTATCCGACGTCGCTGACCGATCTGAAGGGCCGCAACAGCGATCAGGCGGAATTCGCTCTGCCCGTCAACAAGGTTGCCGAAAATGCCTGACATCGATTTGACGGGTAAAACCGCGCTGGTAACGGGTGCAAGCAAAGGCATCGGCTCTGCGACTGCTGTGGCGCTGGGAAAAGCGGGCGTTCATGTCATATTGACCGGCCGCGATGTGCGCGCACTGGAAAAGGTCGAAGATCAAATCCATGACGCCGATGGCAGCAGCAGTATCGCTCCGCTCGACTTGCTTGAAAACGACGGTGTGTCGCGCTTGACATCCGCCATTAGTGGGCGCTGGGACAAGCTGGATATTCTTGTTTTGTCAGCAGCTTACCTACCGCACTTAACATCGGTTCCACAAGTCGATCCAAAGCAGTTTGCGCAAGCGATGAGCATCAACGTGCTGGCCACGCAGGCGTTTCTGGCAGGGTTCGATCCGTTGCTGAAGCGTGCACAAAATGGCCGGATCATTGGCTTGACCAGTTCGGTCGGAGCTGATCCGCGTGCATTCTGGGGAGCGTATGGCGCAACAAAAGCAGCATTCGACAATCTGCTCGATTCATATGCGCAGGAAGTCGAACGCATCAGCGCTTTGCGTGTGGCTATTATCGATCCGGGCGCGACTCGAACGGATATGCGCGCCAAAGCCTATCCCGGCGAAGATCCGAAAACCGTCAAAGACCCGCAAGTCGTCGCCGACCGCATCGTTGAATTGCTGCAGCGTGACTTTCCGAACAGACATCGTGAGCGCGTAGCCGCCCAATAGCGTCAGCCAGACGTTTGCTCATTAGCGACTGACGCCAGCTGCTTTGACGTCGCGCTATCGTGACAACGCATCATCCGTGCCAGTCGTGCCGCCAGCTGCAACCACTTCGCAGCAGGCTTAAAGTTAACACGCTTTAACTGTGTAAGGTAAAAATCTCCTAACCTTCGATCCGTAATAACGCGTAACGGGCAGAGGGGTGCTCGCCTGCAATCTATGACAGAGGCGCTTTATGGAATTCAAAGCTCAGGAGCGGTACGACATTGCCGCACAGGAAGATCGCTGCGCGCCGCGCATCAAGCTGACCATTCCCGGAATGCTGCGCGCATCGGGCGGTCGCGCGTTCCAGACGGTCGTGCATGATCTGTCGATTTCAGGCTTTTCCACCTCGGCCATCAACCGGATGCACGAAGGTCAGGTCTGCTGGCTGACATTGCCGGGATTGCAGTCCCTTCAAGCGCAAGTCGTGTGGTGGGAAAGCTGTGTTGCGGGTTGCGCTTTTTCAGAATTGCTCAGCCCGATCGTGCATGACAACATTTTGAAACGCTACAGCACCAGTCAAGTCTATCGCAGCAACGTCTAGGCGAAAACGGCCGAGGTTCACGCGCTTCGCCTAATTCGCTTCAGCCGTAATTCGCGTGACGAGCGCCTGCCATGCGCGGCGCTGATCATTGCTGGTCGCGGTGGGCCAGTTGCTGACGAGCGCAACGACCAATTTGCGCTCAGGTACAATGGTAATTGCCTGGCCGAAAATGCCCTGCGCTCCGTAAGCCCCCTGCGGGTACGTCCACCATTGATAGCCATAGCCGAAGCCTCCGCCCAGATCGACTTGCGCCTTGGTCGATTCGCCAACCCAAGTCGATGGGGTGACGTTGCCGCCGCCTTCCAGCGCAAATTGCCCAAAGCGCGCATAATCCGACAAGCGAAGCGAGAGACAGCAGCCACCGATATTGCCGCCGCTTAAATCGCGCATCCAGAACAGATCGCCCGCAAATCCCGCCGGATCGACGATCTTCTCTTTGGCGTAATCGGCAAGGCTGCGGCCCGTGGCTTCTTCCAGCAACACGCCGATCAAGTTCGTCTCACCGGTTTTGTAAACCCACTTCTCGCCCGCCTCGGCTTCTCTCGGCAAGGTTTTCATATAGGTGACCACTTGCGATTCGCCTGCAACCGGCGTGACGCCAAACATTCGGGCGACGTCGCTATTGGGATCGCTGTAATTTTCATCCCAGCGCACGCCTGACGTCATAGTCAGCAACTGCTCTACCGTGACGTCATCATAAGCGCTGCCTTTGAGGCCGGCGATATATTGCGAAACCGGATCGCTCAGGCTTGCGATATGTCCATCGGCCATCGCTGCCCCGACCAGCATCGAGGTAAAGCTCTTTGCGACCGAAAAGCTGGTCCACCGCTGATCGGCTTCCAGCCCCAAGCCATATTGCTCGTGCCGGACCTTGCCATCGACCAGCACCATGATGCCTGCCGCGTTGGTTGAGGCAACAAACTCGGAAATGGCGGTTTGCAGCTCGGTCGATAGCGACGCTCCTGTGGCAAGCTCGCGCGGCTGTCCCGCCGCCACTTCCATGCCGGGGAAATAGTCTTCCATCGCGCGAAACCGGGCAGCGCGCGTGTCGTCATCCCACAGCAAAACTTGCTGCTCCAGAATCGATAAGGCGTTCGCTGGCTCTGTCAGTGTGACCGAACTTTCTGGGGGCATTGTTTCGCTTCGAGGCTCTGGCGGTGATACATATGACGACGCACAGCCTGCCAGCATCAATGCGGCGGTTCCCGTTAGCAACAAGCGTTTCATGTGTTTCTCCATCACGATTTTGCCAGTGTGACCTGATGCACGTCGATATTGCCGCAGCGAAAGCCGCCTTCACAATACATCAAATAATAGCGCCACAAGCGCACAAAATTATCATCGAAGCCCGCAGGCAAGCGATCATCCTCGACAGCGCGGTCGAAATTTTCCCGCCATATTTTCAACGTATCGGCATAGTCCGCGCCGAAATCGACCTGATCGCGCCACTCAAGGCCGCGCGCTTCGGCAAGTTCGCGAAACTCGCTGGTCCTGATCAGCAATCCGCCCGGAAACACATAAGCCTGAATGAAATCCGCGCTGTCGGCATAAGCATCGAATAGCTCGTCGCACATGGAAATATACTGGATCGCTGCCCGCCCGCCGGGCTGCAAATTGCGGGCTACGCAGTCCATAAATTGTGGCCAATAGGCCTGCCCCAATGCCTCAACCATTTCGACGCTGACGATGGCATCGAAGCTCCCCGAAACATCGCGATAATCCTGCTTGCGAAAGTCGATAGCAGAATGGCTATGAGCTCTGGCCCAGCTAAGCTGCTCGTCGGACAGGCTGATTGCGGTGACTTCGCGTCCTTCATTGGCCAGATGATCGGCCAGGCTGCCCCACCCGCAACCGATCTCCAGCACGCTGTCCGCTTTGCCGATACGCTGCGACAAAGCCTGCCATTTGGTCCGCTGCGATGCTTCCAGATGATCGCCGTCAAGCGCCAATCCGCTGGAATAACTTAAGCTCGGGTCGAGCCACGCTTTGTAAAAATCATTGCCCAGATCATAATGCGCATGAATGTTGCGCAGCGAGCCGGCCTTGCTGTTCCGGTTAAGCCAATGGGCAAACCTTGCGGCCACACGGAAGATGCCTTTTGCTCGCCCCATCGCGCCCAAAGATTTTGCATTGGCACCGAACACCGCAAAAGCCATGACCGGATCGGGGCTGGACCATTCGCCTTTTTCCCAAGCCTGATACCAGCCGATCGACCCGTTCGTCGCAAGGCGCAACAATCCGCGCCAGTCGTGCAAATGGATGTGTGCATCGAAGCCATCAGCCCGTCCGCCCAACAAGCGCGTTGTTCCATCAGGCAGATGACCCGTGATAGAACCAGCAACCAATCCCGTATCCAGACGATCCAGCAGTTTGTGAAAACTTGGGGCCATCAGGCGCGCCAGCATTCCGGCGGCTTGCTCGAAGCGGGCTGAACGCGATGTCAGCGCTGCGCCGCGCCCCGCGTCCATTGGCTGGTAAGTATCGGCTCCCATATGCGCCCTATGCGATGCACGCCGCACAGTGGCAAGTCAGGAGTCTTTCATATCCCGATATGCTTGCAAGGCACGCTCGCGCCCTTCTTTGTGACCGATGATTTTGGGCGGGTATTCGCCGCGTTTGTCATCAGCCGGATCGTGAATATCCTCCTCGGACATTTCGGCAAGTTCCGGCACATATTCGCGGATGTAACCCGCCGCATCGAATTTCTCCGATTGCGATAACGGCGCCATAATGCGGCTGAACATACTGCTGACGACGCCAGTTCCGGCGATCCATTGCCAGTTTACGCCATTGTTGCCGTAATCCGCATCGACGAGGCAATCCCAGTACCATTGCTCGCCTGCGCGCCAATCAATCAGCAGATGTTTGACCAGAAAGCTGGCACAGATCATCCGCAGGCGGTTGTGCATCCAGCCGGTCTGCCAAAGCTGCCGCATTCCGGCATCGACGATGGGATAGCCGGTCAGGCCCTTTTGCCAAGCCCGCAAATCTTCGGCAGCGTCATCGTCCTTGTCGGGATAGCGCCACAGGCTGTCCTTCATCGTGTCGCGGTAAGTTTCGCGTGGATATTCGGGAAATTGCGCGATGATATTCTGTGCAAAATCGCGCCAGATGACCTCTTTGCCAAAGGTTTCCCAGCCCTTCCCGCGTCGGCCTTTCAATTCATGCCAGACTTGCACCGGGCTGATCTCGCCCCAATGCAAATAGGGCGAGAGTTTGGAGGAACCGTCGATCGAGGGATGGTTGCGTGCCTCGTAATAATCGGCAACGCGATCTCCAAAATCCTTAAGCTGATCTTGCGCGGCCGCTTCGCCCACATCCCAGAAATCGCGCATTCCCCCGGCCCAGTCAGGTTCCGGCGCATGGGGCAATAGCTGCCAGTCATCAAGATCATCACTGTCCGGCCAGCTTGACGGAACCTTAAGTTCGTCCGGCGCGGGCACGCAGTCGCGGGGCGGCATCTCTTCCAGCATCGCCTTGGCGAAGGGCGAATAGATCTTATAGCAAGTGCCCGATCCTGTTTTGACCGCGCCCGGTGGCAACAAATAATTGCCGTCGTAAAGTCGCAGATCGACCAGTCCGGACAGCTCATTCTCCGCCTCCTGCCACCACGGTTCGTAGTGGCGGATTGCGTGAACCGTTTGCGCATTGACGCTTTGCGCGATCTGAGCGATTTGCTCGGCGGCATTGCCTTTTCGCAAAATCAGGCGCGAGCCCTCGGCTTTCAGCGCGTCGCCAAATTTGATGAGCGCCTGATGCAGCCACCAACGCGATGCGCCGCCATAGGCGTGATCGCCCGCTGCCTCATCTTCCAGCACATAGACCGGGATAACCGGGCCGGCCTGCGCTGCGGCGTATAAAGCCGGTTGATCGGAAAGCCGTAAGTCGCGCCTGAGCCAGACAATTTGTATTCGTGCCATCAAGTCCTCGTTTCAACAGGATAACGGCATCAATCGACGGGAAGTTCCGCGCACACATCATCGGGCAAAGCGGCGGTAAAGCGATCGCGCGCGCGTGGATCGAAATAGCGCGCGTCCAGAAGCAGGAGTGAGCCGGTGGACCGCTCGACCAGCGGCGTGCGGGACCAGAAGCGATGCGCCGCGACTTGCGAGTCAGACTGGGCAAGTGTTTTTAAGTCGCACTGATCGAGCGGGATGTCAGACAAGGCCTCGCCATTGATGGCATACAGCCCGTTACTCCCGGTAATGACATCGCGGCTAAAGGCGAAAATCGGTGGTGGGCTGGCGATGACCACGCCGGAAACGCCCTCGGCATTGGCGTTGGCGCGCTCATACCCGGCAGTGATTGCAGCGTTGACGCCGATATAGGCAAGCACCACCGACAGCATCACGCGTGCAGGCCTGCGCCATTCGCTGTCGCGCTTTTCCTGCCGCCGCGACCACCAGACACCGCCGATCAGCATTGCCCACAACCACACATCGATGATGAACAGGACATCACCGTAGAACCAGCGCGAGGAAAAAGGCTCGAGCAGCCGCACGCCATACACATTGAGCCAGTCGAGCGCGGGGTGCGTCAGGCAACCCAGAAAACTCAGCGCAAACAGCCAGCCGAAATGCACCGGCACCCGCGCTGCCGGTCGTTTATCGCGACTAGCTTGCCAACGATCCCAACTCCACAACAGGCCTGCTAAAAGCAGCGGCAGAAGCACCAGCGCAATCGGTCCGTGCGTGATGCCGCGACGGAAAGCGAGATGCTCGACGCCCTCCAGCCAAAAGAAGCACGCTGCATCGATATCGGGCAAATTCGCGCCGATGATCAGCGCCGGCATAGCCAGCCCCGTTTTGCGCTTCAGGCCGGTCTGTCCGATCAGCGCCCCGACCAGACTATGCGTCAGATTATCCATACATTCCCGTTCGTGCTGCTACTCGCCAAAATTAACCGGGTGAACACTTGGAATACGGTCCAATTGGCTGAAATTCCTACTGCGCACTGCGATTTTATCAGCGCCTTTAAAGGGCCAAACGGTGGCGCCATCATCCGCCCATGACACGCCGTTAGGAATTAAAAAAGGGCAAGCCTTAAACCGGGTCTTGCGCAGTTCCGTCCACTGTCCAAGTCTGCCCCGATTGCAGCAATTTCGCAAGGTCGGCTTGCTTGCCTTTCGCAGCAGCTTCGCGCTCGGCGATCACCCCGTCGGAAAACGTCGGCGCAGGATCATCATACAGCACGCCCATTGCCATTGGAAATGGTCCAAACGGCAATTCCGCAAGCAAATGCGCGGTTATACGGTTGGTCGCATCATGCACGCGCACGCCCGCTGCCTGCCAGTCACCATCCACCACATCGACCACCGTGAAGGCGAGCTTCTCAGGATCAAGCGCCAGCCCTTTGACGCCGCCGGTCTTATCCGAACCGAACAGCATCGGCTCTCCATCGACCAGCCAGAGCTGCCGGTCTTCGGCCCCTTTTGGTGCAGCAAATTCCTCGAAAACATCTTTGTTATAAACGATACAGTTCTGAAATATCTCGATAAATGCCGCACCACGATGCGCGTGTGCCGCGATCAGGACTTCTGGCAGCTTTTTCGAAACATCGAAGCCGCGCGCAACGAACCGCGCGCCCGAGCCTAAGGCAAAGGCGCAAGGATTGGCAGGCGCATCAACTGACCCACGCGGGGTGGACGGGCTTGGCGTTCCAATCCGGCTGGTTGGCGAATACTGCCCTTTGGTCAGGCCGTAAATCTCGTTATTGAACAGCATAATCTGCATATCGACGTTGCGCCGCAGCACGTGCATCATGTGATTGCCGCCGATCGACAGGCCGTCGCCATCGCCCGTCACCAGCCAGATATCGAGTTCCGGATTGGCCAGTTTTACGCCCGTCGCCACCGCCGGTGCGCGCCCGTGGATCGTGTGAAAGCCGTAAGTTTCCATATAATATGGAAAGCGGCTGGAGCAGCCGATGCCGGAAATGAAGACAGTGTTGGCAGGGTTTGCGCCCAGTTGCGGTAAGGTGCGCTGCACTGCTTTCAGGATCGCGTAATCCCCGCAGCCCGGACACCAGCGCACTTCCTGATCGGTTTCCCAGTCTTTCAGTGTGGTTTCAAATTTTGCGGGTGCGTTCATGCGTCTAACTCCGGACTTGGCAATTGCTGGTCGTTCACCGCAACTTGTCCACCTTCATTGTCGGGAATATCGTCGAAATATTTCGCGATCGCCGCTTCCAGCTCGGCAATCTGGAATGGCTGGCCGCTGGTCTTGGTCAGCGGTTCGGCATCGACCAGATACTGATCGCGCAGTACTGTCTTGAATTGTCCGGTATTCATTTCCGGCACCAGAATGCGGTCGTAACTACGCAGCAATTCGCCCAGATTTGCCGGCAATGGCCAGATATGGCGGACATGGATTTGCGCCACGTCAAAGCCCTGCTCACGTGCACGCCGGACGGCCTGACGGATCGGACCGTAAGTCGAGCCCCACCCGACCACGGCCAGCTTCGCGCCCGCTTCGCCGACCGAGACTTCCTGATCCGGCACGGCAATCGCCGGAAACCTTGTTCGCGCGTGCTTCCGTCATCGCCTGATGGTTATCGGGCGCATAATCGATATGGCCAGTGCCCTGCGCTTTTTCGATCCCGCCGATCCGGTGCATCAGATCGGGCGTGCCAGGCTTGATCCACGGGCGCGCACCTTTTAAGTCGCGCTGATAGGGAAGCAGTGTATCGCCCTGTTTTTCTGTCATAAATTTCGCAGGGAACGGTGTGTAGCTGGCCGGGTCAGGGACTTTCCACGGCTCGGCTGCATTGGCGATATAGCCATCGGTCAGCAGCATTACCGGAGTCATATATTGGACCGCAATCCGGCAGGCTTCGATCGCGCATTCGAACGCATCGCCCGGACTGCAGGCGGCGATTACCGGCATCGGCGCATCGCCATTGCGGCCATAGACCGCTTGATAGAGGTCGCTCTGCTCGGTTTTTGTTGGCAAGCCGGTCGAAGGCCCGCCGCGCTGAGAATTTACAATCACCAGCGGCAATTCGGTCATGATGGCCAGCCCCATCGCTTCAGTTTTCAAAGCGATGCCCGGACCCGATGAAGACGTGACACCAAGGCTGCCGGCATAGCTTGCCCCGATGCTGGCGCAGATGGCCGCGATCTCGTCTTCGGCCTGAAATGTCGTAACGCCAAACTCTTTTAGCCGCGCCAGATGATGCAGGATCGCGCTGGCAGGCGTGATCGGATACCCGCCGAAAAACATCGGCAATTCGGCCAGTTGCGCGCCCGCGACCAGACCCAGCGAAATCGCTTCCGCGCCAGTGATCGTGCGATAAAGGCCGGGAGCAGACTGAACCGGCGGCATCGAAGTCTGACGCAATGGCCCCGACAATTCCGCCGTTTCGCCATAGGCGTGGCCCGCGTCAAGCGCTGCAATATTGGCGTTAGCGATGTCCGGCTTTTTGGCGAACTTCTGTTTAAGCCACGCATGGATCGGCTCACGCGGACGGTCGAACATCCATAGCGCCAGACCCAGCGTCCACATATTTTTAGAGCGCAGTGCGTCTTTCTTGCCCAACCCGAACGGCTCGACCGCCTGAACCGTCAGTTCGGAAATATCAAACGCCAGCACATCCCATTTCGCCAGACTGTCATCTTCCAGCGGATTGCTGTCATACTTGGCTTTATCGAGATTGCGTTTCGTAAATTCGCCCGTATCCGCGATGATCAGGCCGCCCGGCTTCAATGCGGCGACATTGACCTTCAACGCTGCCGGGTTCATCGCGACCAGCACATCGGGCGCATCGCCCGCCGTGTTGATCTGCCGACTGCCGAAGTTGATCTGGAACGCCGACACGCCGAACAATGTGCCTTGCGGCGCACGAATTTCCGCCGGAAAGTCGGGGAATGTCGCCAGATCGTTGCCAGCCAGCGCGGTGGACAGGGTAAATTGACCGCCCGTTAGCTGCATTCCGTCGCCGCTGTCTCCGGCAAAGCGGACCACGACCGCATCGGGCGAAGCCTCGCTGGTATGGACAGGCTGTGTCTCGGCGGCGCTCGCCATGGAAATTCCTTAATATCGTGTCCGTCGCAGCCATAGAGCAGCGATCCTATATATCAATGCGCGCACCTATGCTTCGTGCCTGTGCGGGGCAATGAAGATTTTCTCCTACAGGTGCAAAAGTCCGGTGGAATTCTTAGAGTGATAGGGTAAACGCATCGCAAATAACGGTAATCTTACCGCTTAAGGATATTTGCAACTTATGGCCGATGCACAGCATTTCGTGCGCGACGATGTCCGCGCGTTTCTGGATTTGATCGAACAATTGGGCCGTCCCGGAGTCGAGGAATTGCCCGTGGCCGAAGGGCGGCAGGCGATGGCTGCGCTGGGGATGATTGCCGAAGCCCCGCCGCGCGATCTGGCCGTCATTAAGAACCTGAAATGCCCTGGCCCAGCCGGTGATATTCCTGTGCGGCTCTATGATACCAAAGAGACGCGCGAAGCCGGTCCAGTGGTCCTGTTCCTGCATGGCGGCGGGTTCGTGATCGGCGATCTCGACATTTATAACAGCGTCTGCACGGAAATCTGTGCGCAGCTCGATCTGCCGGTGGTGTCGGTCGATTACCGGCTGGCGCCCGAAGCACCCTTCCCTGCTGCCCCGACGATTGCGAAGCCGCAGCGCGCTGGGTCGCCTCCAACCCGGAGGAATTGGGCCGCATTTGCACAGGCCTTGTGCCGATGGGCGATAGCGCCGGAGGCAACCTTGCCATCGTCACGACCAATGCTCTGTGTGCCGAGCCCGCTGAAGTACCGGTGATTGCGCAAGTGCCGATCTATCCGGTGGCCGACGATGTTTCGCAGCATAAAAGCTTCTTCGATTTCGGAGAGGGCTATTTTCTCACCGCCACGTCGATGGCCTGGTTCAACGGGCAATATGCGCCCGATCCGATGGATCATCGCAATCTGCCGCTACTGGGTGATTGCTCGCTGACACCGCCGACGGTCCTGTGCACGGCTGGCCTTGATCCCTTGCGCGATTCCGGGCGGGCCTATGCCGGTCATGCAATCAGCCAAGGGGCCGATGTGACTTATCTCGAATTCAAGGGCACAATCCACGGCTTCATTACCCTGCGCAAAGCCATTCCCAGCGGACAGGATGACCTCACGCGCTTGCTAGGAGCGGTGAAGTATATGCTCGATGGTCTGGATCACGCACCCACATGAGCAAGTTGAAATACCGCCCCTGTGTGGGCATTGTGCTGGCCAATCGCGAAGGGCAAGTCTTCGTCGGCAAGCGCATCGATCATCGCGAAGTTCTGAACAACGACGCCGTGTATTGGCAAATGCCGCAAGGCGGGGTCGATAAAGGCGAGGATCTGGAAGCGGCGATGTGGCGCGAACTGGCCGAGGAAACCGGTATCGGTCCTAATCACGCGACGCTGTTGGCGCGCTCGAAAGAAGCGCTACGCTATGATTTGCCGGATGAATTGATCGGCAAACTTTGGAACGGCAAATATCGCGGGCAAGAGCAAGTGTGGTTTCTAGCGCGATTTACCGGAGACGATGATGCGGTCGATCTCAACGCGCATGATCCGGCAGAATTCTGCGAATGGAAATGGATTGACCCGCAGGAATTGCCCGAAGTGATCGTGCCGTTCAAAAAGATGCTGTATCGCGCGATCCTCGACGAATTTAGCGCGTTAATCTGACCTAATTGGCCTGAACCTCTGGCTCATCCGCCGCGTTGGCCTGTGTTGAGCTTTGGCCTGTGTCACATTAGCTGTGCGGATCGGCGGTGACGCAATCGACGCGGCCAGAACCTGCGTTTCGGGACAATTATCGCCGCACATCGCTTCCAGCTTGGCCAAGTTTTGCCGCGCTTTCTCGACCGCGCCCTTCTCGACCATCGCCTGACCTTCGCCCGACAAAGCCGCAAAGTTACCCGGATCACGCATCAGTGCCTCGCGGTAATAACGGATCGCCTTGCCTTGCAGCCCCTCGATCCGCGCCACTTCGGCCAGATCGATGAATAGCGGCGTGTATGCGGGATCGACCGCCAGTGCCGCCTCGAACGCATCGATGGCATCCTGCGACCGGCCTTCGGCTAAAGCTGCTTCGCCCTGCGCGATCAGAACGGCGGCGCGCGGGCTGGCTTCGGGTTCGGCCACAGCAGACACGCTGGCGGTAACAGCCAGAACAAGCGACAAAGCCGCAGCAGCAGGCGCGTAACGCATGAAAAACTCCTTCAAGGAACTGCCGTGCCTTTCATCAGCCTGTTCGGCGGTCCGATCAGTCGCAGTTTCCGTCATAATTTGCCAAGGTTAGCACGCCAAACATAGCTGGGCGATGAAAAATCCGTCCGTCCCGTCATGATGCGGCGTCAAGCGTATGCCCGGCCCGTGCGTGCGACCAGCAGGCAAGTCCGATGTTTTCGCGCTCCATTGGCTGTTGGCGGCGAGAAAACGGTCAATCTGGGCTTTTCCCTCACCATCCAACAGTGAACACACAATATAGAGCATCCGTCCGCCGGGTTTGACCAGCGCGCTGCCGATGTCGAGCAAGCGGGTCTGCGCCGCCATCAGCTTGTCGAGACCATTGGGCGACATTCGCCAGCGGCTTTCCGGATTTCGCCGCCAAGTGCCGGTACCGGAACACGGCGCATCGATGATGACCAGATCGGCAGCGCCATGCTGCGCTTCCAGCATTTCCAGTTCCTTGCCCGGATCGAGCAGCTTGGATGTTATGTTCGTGGCCCCGGCACGTTCGGCACGCGGAGCAAGTTGCGACAGCCGCCGCTTGTTGGTGTCGCACGCCAGCAATTCGCCCTCATTGGCCATCGCTGCTGCCAGTGCCAGCGTCTTCCCGCCCGCTCCGGCGCACAGATCGATGACCGTTTCGCCCGCCTGTGCATTCGCAGCGACACAAGCCAGCTGACTGCCGTGATCCTGCACTTCGATCCGCCCGTCATTGTAAGCGTCCCACTGCTCGATCCGCGTGCCGCCTTCGAAGCGCAAGGCGTGTGGCGCGGCCAGCGCTTCGCCCGGCTCCGGCAGTTCGAGCGCATCGCGTGTATTCTTTAGCGTATTAACCCGCACATCCAGCGGTGCGCGATCCAGCAGCGCCTTGGCTTCGCCGTCTGCAATTCCCGACTTTGCCAGTTCCTCGCGCAGCCATTGCGGCGCAATTCCTGCATCCGCTGGTTTCTCGCCCTCGACAATGGCAGCAGGAGCGTGCGGCGAGCCATCGAACAAGGCCTGCAAATCGGCATCACCCTCGGCCACGCGCAACATCGCTGCTCGTCCGCTGACGGGCACAGGTCCGCACTCGCGAATGGCGCGATAGGTCAATTCACGCACGGCGCGCCGGTCTTTCGATCCGGCATAGCGGCGCTGTTTGAAATAGTCCGCGATCAGCCGGTCGGCGGGCGGGCCGGTGTCAAGCGCCGCGCCGATGATTTCGTCGAGCAATTCGATGGCGGCCTGAACGCGTGCTGGTGGTCTCATGTCTCGTCTTCCGTTTCGTGGGTTGGAAACGGCCCATTACCGCGTCTCGGGTCAAATATTAGCGTGTGGGATAATTCGGCGCTTCGCGGGTTATCGCGACATCGTGAACATGGCTTTCGGACAATCCGGCGTTGGTGATGCGCACAAACTGGCCCCGCTCCCGCAGATCGCCAATCGTTGCCGAGCCGGTATAGCCCATCGCGGCCTTGATGCCGCCCACCAATTGATGGATTACATCGGCCGCCGGGCCTTTGTAAGGCACTTGCCCCTCGATCCCTTCCGGCACGAGTTTCAAAGCCGATACGTCCTGCTGAAAATAGCGGTCGGCGCTGCCCCGCGCCATGGCGCCGACGCTGCCCATCCCGCGATAACTTTTGTAGCTGCGCCCCTGATAAAGGAACGTTTCGCCCGGAGCTTCCGCCGTCCCGGCCAGCATCGAGCCGATCATCAGGGCCGATGCACCGCCAGCCAGCGCCTTGGCGGCATCGCCGCTGGTCCTGAGGCCGCCATCGGCAATGACCGGAACGCCCGCTTTCAAGCCGATTTCCGCGCAATCCATAATTGCAGTCAATTGCGGCACGCCGACACCCGCAACGACCCGCGTGGTACAGATCGAGCCCGGCCCGATGCCGACCTTGACCGCATCCGCGCCCGCATCGATCAACGCCCGCGTGGCTTCTGCCGTAGCGACATTGCCCGCGATGACCTGCACGTGGTTGGACAGCTTCTTGACCGCTGTAACCGACTCCGCGACTTGCTTGTTATGCCCGTGCGCTGTGTCGATGATGACCACATCGACTTCGGCATCGATTAGCGCCTGACTACGCTCGAAACCTTTGTCGCCCACCGTTGTTGCAGCGGCTACGCGCAATCGTCCGGTGTCGTCCTTTGTGGCGTTGGGATAATTGACCGCCTTCTCGATATCCTTGACCGTGATCAGACCGACGCAATGGTTTGCATCATCCACCACCAGCAGCTTTTCGATCCGGCGTTGATGCAGCAAACGGCGCGCATCCTCTTGATTGGTGCCCAGCGGCACGGTCGCCAAATTATCCGTGGTCATCAATTCGCGCACGGGCTGCGACGGATTTTCCGCAAAGCGCACATCGCGGTTCGTCAAAATCCCGACCAGCTTGCCCCCGGCATCGGTGACCGGAATGCCGCTGATCCGGTTTTGCGTCATGATCGCCTGCGCCTCGCCCAAAGTCGCATCCGGCTGGATTGTAATCGGATTGACCACCATCCCGCTTTCATAGCGTTTCACGGCGCGCACAGCCGCGCATTGCTCATCCACTTCCAAATTGCGGTGCAACACGCCAATCCCGCCCAATTGCGCCATCGCAATCGCCATATCCGCCTCTGTCACCGTATCCATTGCCGCTGAAATAAACGGGATCGTCAGGCCGATTTCGCGTGTCAGCATCGTGCGCGTATCCGCCATGCTGGGCAAAATATCGCTTTCGCCGGGGCGCAGCAGCACGTCGTCGAAAGTTAAGCCGATGGGGATGTCGCTGGCTGCCACGGGTAAGAATCGCTTTCTGATACAGATGGGTCGGTGTGGCGGTCCATGTAACGACACACGCGAGCAATCGCTAGTGCTTCGAGCCGCACAAAACAGGGAACATCGGGGATTACGGGCGGTTCGGACTGGTAAGAAACGGCTGACCTGTCGATAAGGTGTCGTTATGATGCGCCGTAAAGCGCAACAAAGATGGGGAAATACTATGCGGCTCAATCCGTTCAACACCGGCAATATTCGTGTGCGCGGCGGCGGAGGCGGTGGCGGCTTTCCCGGCGGTAAAGGCGGGCTTGGCTGCGGCACTCTAGTTATTGCGATCCTGGGCATGGTGTTTTTCGGCATTAACCCGATGCAGACCATTGGCGTTGTCGAAGGCATCCAGGGTGCAGGCAGCGGCGGACAAGTCGCGGAAAATACCAACGAGCAGGAAGTTTGCACGCAGAATGCTTATGCGACGGAAGCGTGTAATGCGCTGGATTCGCTGAACCAGACTTGGGGCCCGATTTTCCAACGCGCCGGACTGGAATTTAAAGACCCCCAACTGACTTTGTTCAGCGGCGGTATCCGCTCGGCTTGCGGCAATGCGTCGAGCGCAATGGGACCGTTTTATTGCCCTGCCGATCAGGGCATCTATCTCGATACCAGCTTTTATGACACGATGGCCCGGCGGATGGGCGCAGGCGGCGATTTCGCACGTTACTATGTGATCGCGCATGAATATGGCCATCACATTCAGACCATCACCGGCATTTCCGATCAGATTCGCAGCGCGCAATCGCAAAATCCGCGCGCATCCAACCAATTGCAAGTGCTGATGGAATTGCAGGCTGATTGCTACGCCGGTGTATGGGCGGGCAAAAACCGCAATCTGATCGAATCCGGCGATATCGAAGAAGGCCTGCGCGCGGCCAGCGCTATTGGCGATGATAATCTGCAAGCGCAGGCCGGGCAGCGGGTCAATCCCGAAAGCTTTACGCACGGCACCAGTCAGCAGCGGATGCAGGCCCTGCGCCTCGGACTGGAGGGTGACGATGCAGCCTGTGACGAGATCACACGTTTGCGGTAATTACACCAGGTTTTCTCGGATCGCTTAACGATAGACACGAAAAAGGGCGCGATACCGATTGCCGGTGCCGCGCCCTTTCCTTGGCGCTATAGTCTCTCAGTGGTTCAGGAGAGGCGCTTCAAGTATTCTCGCTCATTTGCGCAATCTGGCGATCAAGCGTGCGCAACGTCCGTTTTTTGTCCGGCAATTGGATATCAGGATCGGCTGCAATCGCTGCGCGGGCCTCGATTAAACCCTGACGCGCCTGCCCCATCGCTTCCGAAGCAATTCGGGATGTGCAGATACGGATCGTTGTCGCGCCATCCTCGGAAGTTGTTTCGCTGATATTCTCACGCTGCCCGCATGAAGTCAGCACACGAACATTTACATCTGAGCGTGCTTCAGCAAGCGCGGCCTTGATCTCGCGATCGATCTCGCCGCCTTCGGCCAGCTTGCGTTCAACGAACTGCACTTGAACATTTGCATCACGCAGAGCCTTGCGCACTTCGGCGTCGTCGTAATTGCCGGATACGACTTTCTTACCATCGACAATGGTTACTTTGCGTTCCAGCGTTTTGCCGTTGTGGGTGTGCCGCTCGATCCGGGTTTCGACATGATGGCGATGGCCATCTTTCCCGTGTTTTGTGCCATGTGCTGCACCTTTTAATGACGCACGCTTCATTTCTTTCTCGGCGCGCTTCATTTCCAATCCTGCGCGTTCCATTTCAAGGCCTGCGCGCTTCATTTCCAGTCCTGCGCGCTCCATCTCAAGCCCGGCCTGTTCTTGTTCACCTTCCGTCATGGCCATCGACCGCTCATACTCCGCATCACTGTCGGCAAAGGCAGTATCGAAGTCAGGCGGCGCAGGCGCATCGGGCACTGTGGGTGTCACAGCACTGGTGGGCGCACGCGGCGCAATCGGAGGTTGTGGCGGAATTGGCGGTAGCGATGCGCTATCACTCGTTTGTTGCGTTTCGACTTCCGCATATGTGACCGAAGCGGTCAGCGGCAGGGCAATGGCAGCTCCTGCCAACAGCAGTTTGCCGGCAATGCGGCGGCGCGGGGTAGGATCGGACATAGATAGGCTCCTCAACCGTTGAATAATGGATTTATCGCCCAGCACGTCGCCCAGAACCGGGCACGCCATCGGCGCAGCCAGTGCTATTTGGGGACCAGCGGCGAATCGGGCAATAATCTGGGCATAATCGGCGCGTACTGGACGCGGCAAATCGGCCACCACGCGGGCATCGCAGGCCGCTTCCTGGTCGCGGCGCAAAGCGCGCCAGCCCGACCAGCCCAGCGGATTGAACCAATGCAGCGCGAACAATGGCTGGACTAGAAAATTGACCAGCAGATCATGTCCGCGATGATGCGAAAGCTCATGCATCAGAGCAAGGTCGCGCATCTGGCGATCACGCTGCGCCATAAAACCGATGGGCAAAATTACGATTTTGTCGCGCACGCCAAAAGCGACCGGGCCACTAGTGGCGTCGGTTTCCAGCAAGCGGATCGCGCCTGCTTCACCAACCGCAACGGCTTCGTCCAGCATCTCGCGGCGAAGTTGGAAATAGAGGGTGAAGCGATGAACAAGAAAAGCTGCCGCGCCTATCAACCAGACTGCCACGAGTGCATTTACCCAATCGATTGAGGTCGAAGCCGTCTGAAGCGCAGTCAAAGGTATTTCCGAGACACTTGGCACCCCGTCGGCATCCATAAGGGCCGGTTGTGGACCGGTTTGGACCACCATCGTCGACGGCTCGGCTGGAGGCATCGATCTCATCCAAGATGGCAGGATCAAAGGCGGCATCACCAACCGTAACATCGGCAGCAACCACAGCGCATAGGCCGCTTTAGGGCCAAAAAAACGCGCTACGGGACGCCGGATTACAAGGACAAGGGCGATCAGCAACCCGGTCCAGATCAGCGTATCAGTCAGGAACCCGGTCATTTCCGCAGCTCCCTTAGCAAGGCCTCCATCTCGGACAGGTCGCTATCCGAAAGGGCCTCATGCTCGGCCAAATGAGCAAACAGGGTGGCCGCTTTCCCGCCGAACAGCCGATCCACCAGCCGTCGCGATTCGCCGCCAACATAAGCTGATCGCGCAATCGCTGGGGAATAGAGAAACTTGCGCCCTTCCGCCTCAGCCAAAACCGCATTCTTGGCGGTTAAGCGGGACAGCAGCGTTTTGACAGTGGCGAGCGACCAGTCGCGACTTCGGCAAACCTGCGCGCAAACCTGCGTCGCAGAAAGTGGGCTTTGCTCCCACAGGGCCTCCATGACCGCGTGTTCGGCCTCGCTGATCCGCTCTGCTTCCGGTCCCTTGCGCTGCGCCATCCCGTCCTCCTATCCAAGCGATTACACCTGTAGTCATTGCGACTACGCCTGTAAACATGAAAGCTGGATGAACGGGTCTTAGACCCCGATTCTTTAGTCGCGCGTATAAAAGATGCAGTGATTGATGCCCCATCAATAAACCCGTTTTTTCGGCTCGATATAGGCGATGTCGTCGGTTAGCGTGTACTCGTGGACCGGGCGATAATCGATATTGACCTTGCCGCTTTGTCCGCCCCAGCCATCGAACCAGGCCGCGGTGTGCTTCATCCATTCGGCATCGTTGCGCTCGGGGAAATCCTCATGCGCGTGCGCGCCGCGGCTTTCCTTCCGGTTCTCTGCCGATGACATGGTGACAACCGCCTGACCGATTAAATTGTCGAGTTCCAGAGTCTCGATCAAATCGCTGTTCCAGATCATCGAGCGGTCGGACACTTTCACGTCCTGCATCCGCTCGATAAGTCGCGGAAAGCTGGCTGACGCCTTCGGACATTAGCTTGCTGTCGCGGAATACGGCTGCGTGTTTCTGCATCGTTTTTTGCATATCGCTGCGAATTTCAGCAGTTGGTGAGCCGCCATCGGCATGACGGAAATGATCGAGCCGTGACAAAGCTTTATCGGCGCTGTCTTTAGCCAATTCGTTCTGGCTAACGCCGGGCTTGATGATCTCTTTTAAACGATGGCCGGTGGCACGTCCAAAGACCACGAGATCGATCAATGAATTGGAGCCCAGGCGGTTGGCACCATGCACCGACACACAGGCCGCTTCGCCTACGGCAAACAGGCCGGGCACGACTGTATCGGGATTGCCATCGCTGCCGATGGTGACGACTTCGCCGTGATAGTTGCAGGGAATGCCGCCCATATTGTAATGTACGGTCGGGGTCACCGGAAGCGGCTCTCGCGTCAGATCGACGCCAGCGAAAATCTTGCCGGATTCGGTAATTCCAGGCAGCCGTTCGGCCAGCACGTTGGAATCGATATGATCGAGGTGCAGGTGAATGTGGTCACCATCCGCGCCAATCCCGCGTCCCTCGCGCATTTCCAGCGCCATCGAGCGGGAGACGACATCGCGCGATGCGAGATCCTTGGCCGACGGGGCGTAGCGCTCCATAAACCGCTCGCCTTCGGAATTGGTCAGATAGCCACCCTCGCCCCGCGCGCCCTCGGTAATAAGAACGCCCGCGCCATAAATGCCAGTCGGGTGGAATTGAACGAACTCCATGTCCTGCAAAGGTAAGCCAGCGCGAAGAACCATCCCACCGCCATCGCCAGTGCAGGTGTGCGCACTGGTCGCGGTGTAGTAGCAGCGACCATATCCACCTGTTGCCAGCACGACGCTTTGCGAGCGGAAACGATGGATCGAGCCATCATCAAGACACATTGCGATAACGCCGCGACACACTGGCACGCCGTTCGGGCCGTCTTCCATAATCAGGTCGATGGCGAAATATTCGATGAAGAAATCTGCGTCGTATTTCAGGCTTTGCTGATACAAGGCGTGCAGCATCGCATGGCCGGTGCGGTCAGCGGCCGCGCAGGTCCGCTGCACCGGCGGGCCTTCGCCCATATTTTGCATATGTCCGCCGAACGGGCGCTGATAGATCGTACCGTTTTCATTGCGCGAAAACGGAACGCCCGCGTGTTCCAGCTCATACACGGCCTGCGGAGCTTCGCGCGCCAGATACTCGATCGCATCCTGATCGCCCAGCCAATCCGCACCTTTTACCGTATCGTACATATGCCACGACCAGTGGTCGGGCGTGTTGTTGCCAAGGCTGGCCGCGATGCCGCCTTGCGCTGCAACCGTGTGCGAACGGGTCGGGAAAACCTTGGAGATGTTGGCCGTGCGCAAGCCTGCTTCGGCGCTGCCCATCGTAGCCCGCAAACCCGAGCCGCCCGCCCCGACGACCACAACATCGTAAGTGTGATCGACAATCGGATAGGCCGACAAATCGGTCCCGCCGGCTGCTGCCGCCTTCTTGTTCGTCGGGGTCTGGTCGCCTGTGCGTGGTGCCGGATTAGCCATTATGCTTCTCCTCCAAATGCCATGCGGGCAATGGAAATAAGAGCAAATGCGCCGCCACCGATACTTGCGAGATTAAGCACCGCTTTCAGTGCGAATTTGCTGCCTGTTTCCTTGACGTAATCTTCGATCAGCACTTGCAGGCCAAGCCGCGCGTGCCAGAATGTGCTGATGATCAGCAATGCCATCGCGGTCGCTGGCAGCGGCGCGGAAATCCATCCGCGCACCGTGGCGAAATCGAAATTCGGCAAAAACGCAAAGCTGCCCAGCAGAAACAGCATCAGCACCAGATTGCCGATGGCGGTGAAGCGCTGCAAAATCCAGTGATGCGCGCCCTCATGTGCAGACCCTAGCCCGCGAACCCTGCCAATGGAGGTTCCGTTACCCATAACTCAAATTTCCTATCGAAGTAGCAGCAGCGCCCAAAAACCGGCGGTCAGCAGAATGGCAATGATGGGCGACAGGATCGCCCAGGTCTTGTTGGTATCAAGTTCGTAGCCGGCACCGATATCCATCACAAAATGGCGCAAGCCGCTCATCATATGCGTGAAAAACGCCCAGCTTAGGCCGACCAGCACCACATAGCCGATCGGGGTGGTCGCAAGGTCAACGAGTGTGCCATAAGCTTCCGGCCCGCTTGCCAATGCGGCCAGCCACCAGACCAGCACGCCAAGTCCGACCAGTGCCATGCCATCGCCGGTGACGCGGTGCAGGATCGAAGTCAGCATATGCGGACCCCACTTCCAGATGCTTAAGTGCGGCGATAGCGGCCTGTTACTCATAAACGCGTTTCCAATGAATACTTTTCCTCGCCATCCCTTAGCCTAACAAGCGACACGATCAAGGCGCGTTCCTCGACAAGTGATGCAAAGTTTCGGATAGCGGGTTGCATGAGTTGCATTCTATTAACCGGATCGAGTTGCGGGATCGGCGCGGCAGCACGACTTGCGCTGGAAGCGCGCGGCGCCACGGTAATCGGTCATGCCAGTGCCGCGCATGACGCGCAGACGATTGGCGGCGATCTGTCGGACCCGGTATCGGCGGCCAATATATGGAAAGAGGCGTTGTCGCGAGGCGACGGCAAAGTGGATGTCCTGGTCAACAATGCCGGACTGTTTGAGGCTGGTCCAATCGATGCGGCGGATGATGACTGGCTGGATAGCTGGCAAAAGAATGTGCAAATCAATTTGACCGCCGCCGCGCAATTATCCCGGCTCGCCATACTCCACTGGCAAGAACGCAAGTCAGGTGGGCGGATCGTCCACGTCGCCAGCCGTGCCGGACATCGCGGCGATTCCCCTGCACATTGGCACTATGCAGCCGCCAAGGGCGGAATGTTGGCCATGCACAAAACCATCGCACGGGCATATGCAGCAGAAGGCATCTTTAGCTTCGCGATCACACCCGGCTTTGTCGATACGTCGATGGCGGACGATTATCTGGCCAGTCGCGGCGGACCCGGTTTGCTTGCCGATATACCACTGGGCCGGGTTGCCGAACCCGAAGAGATTGCCAGCATCATCACATATTGCGCGCTGGATGCTCCGCCATCGATGACCGGCGCGACGCTGGATGCGAACGGAGCCAGCTATGTTCGCTAAGAACATATGGCATTATCCGGTAGTTGCCACCAGTCTGATTTTGGCTGGATGTATTCAAAGCACGCAATCCGCCGATCCGCTCGCCGATAGCCCCGCGAACTACCGACCTTTCGTTGAAGCCTGCGAACCGTGGGACAAGTGGGACAAACCCGCTCCTCCCTTTAAGGTGCACGGCAATACGTATCATGTCGGCACTTGCGGAATTTCCGCAGTCCTGATTACTGGCGAAGATGGGCATGTTCTGATCGATAGCGGAACCGAAGGTGGCGCCGATGTGGTGATGGCCAACATCACCACGCTGGGCTTTGAGGTCAGCGACGTGCAGTATCTCCTCAGCAGTCACGAACATTTCGACCATGTCGGCGGAATGGCCAAAATCCAGCGCGCATCCGGTGCCTACGTCATCGCATCCAATACCGCGGCACCCGTTCTCGCCACGGGTCAAGCCGCAGCAGATGATCCGCAAGCCGGTATGCTTGCCCCTTTCGAGCCGATCCGCGTTCGGGATAATATTGCCAGTGGCCAGACAATCGCCGCTTCGGGCAATATCCTAACCGCAATTTCTACCCCCGGGCACTCGCCTGGAGCGCTCAGTTGGACATGGCAGTCATGCGAAGGGGAACAATGCGTTACATTCGCTTACGCAGACAGCCTAAGCCCTGTAAGCCGCGACGATTACAAATTCAGCGATCATCCTCAATATCTCGCCGCGTACAGGGCTGGATTGAAGCGCTTGGGTAGCGTGAACTGTGACCTGCTGCTGACTCCCCATCCTTCGCACAGCGAAATGATCAAACGTATGCGTAGCGGGAGCCTCATGGAGGCAGGAGCGTGCGCAAAATACGCTATCGGCAAGCGGCATGACCTGGAAGAACGTCTGGCCAAAGAACGCGCGGCGCCCGATGGCGAATAGCTGGAAAATCAGCGGCTTTGCGGCCAAGCACGATGTGGAGCAGGCTTTGCTGGCGCAGGACGCGGTCGATGAGTGGGATGGCGAGATCGTCGTGCTGGGCCGAGAAGTTGCCGAGGATCGCCCGCTGGAATGGGTGCTGGAAGCATATTTGTCGCGCAAGCCGACCATTGCCGACCGACAAGCGATTTCGTCACTATTTGTAGAAAATGCGCCAGACCTAACCGTTGAAAAGCTGCCGGACGAGGACTGGCTTGCGCTAAGCCAACAGGGCATCGCGCCGATCCATGCCGGACGCTTCCATGTGCATACACCCGATTATCCGGTCAGCCGTAATGCTGACTTGCACGATCTGGTCATACCAGCCGCGCAGGCATTCGGCACGGGCAGCCATGAAACAACCGCCGGATGCCTTGCCATGCTGAGCGAGATGCGGCGGCAGGGGGTGCTAGCCCGCAATGTGGCCGATATCGGCAGCGGAACTGGGCTCCTCGCCTTTGGCGCGCGGGCACTGTGGCCCAATGCCCTGCTAACCGCGAGCGATATCGATCCGGTGTGCGACGGTGTCATGCGGGAAAATGCGGCGCTGAATGCTGTACCGCTCGGCCATTCGCGCGGCGAGCTGACCATCTCCATCGCGGACGGGATGGATGACGATTTGCTGGTCATACGCGGGCCGTATGATCTGCTGATCGCCAACATTCTGGCGGGACCGTTAATCGAGCTTGCGCCGGATTTTGCAAAAAGTATGACTCCGGGCGGCCATATTGTTCTGGCCGGCTTGCTACATACTCAAGAAGCCGATGTGAGACGTGCCTATCGGCGCGCCGGGTTCCGCCTCGCGCGCAGGCTTATTAACGGCGAATGGTCGATCCTGTGGCTTCGCAAGCGCCGGTAGCCTTGCGCAAGTCACGCGTTGGTGCGCGGGTCAGAAAGTGGCTCAGTCGGCTGATCGCGGCGCTGCTTGGCATAATCGCCCTGTACTTTCTTGCAGCCTGGATCGGCAGTTCGATCCCCCGCAACGCTGACTGGACAGAGCCGGATGACGGCATAACCATCATGGTAGAGACGAACGGTGTCCATACCGGCTTGATCATGCCTATCGTTACGGAGGTGCATGATTGGCGTGAGGTCTTTCCCAGCGCCGCGCAGCCGACTCCTTCCGGCGAATTGCCGACTCATATTGCGGTTGGATGGGGTGAGCGCGAAGTGTTTCTGGATGTCGCGACCTGGTCCGATCTCAATCCGCTTACGGCGTTGCGCGTTGTGACGATTGGCGGTGATACCTTGCTGCGGATCGCGCATTATGTACGGCCAGCGCCAGGCCCGAACCATCGGCCTCTTCGCCTGCGTAAAGACGAGTATCAGCGACTTGTGCAGCAGATCGAAGCCGCTTTGCCGCCGATCAAAGACGGTGCGAACAGGGTAGCCTATACCAGCTATCAGCCGGGCGATGTGCATCACGATGCGCTGGGCCGCTACACGCCGCTGACAACCTGCAATAGCTGGGTCGGAAATATTTTGGCGGAAGCGGGCGTAAAAACGGGTTGGTGGACGCCGCTGTCCGGCGGGGTGATGAAATGGGTGCCGGAGCAAGTCGCCAAATAGCTCAGCTTGCCGCCGCGACCATCTCCGACCACTGCGCCTCTTCCCACACCTCGATGCCCAACTCCGCTGCTTTCTTCAGCTTCGAACCAGCGCCCGGACCCGCGACAATCAGATCGGTTTTTGCGCTGACGGAACCGGATGGTTTGGCGCCCAGCCGCTCTGCCTGAGCCTTCGCCTCGTCGCGGCTCATTGTTTCCAGCTTTCCGGTAAATACGACCGTCTTACCCGCAACCGGACTATCGCGCGTTTCGACCACAAATGGCGGGGGCTCGACTTGCTTCAGCAGGTCTGTCCAGACTTCCCTGTTATGTGGCTCGTGGAAGAAGTTATGCAGCGAATTCGCCACCGCATCGCCAATGCCGTCGATCGCGGTAATTTCTGCCAAGGCTTCGGCATTCTCCGCAGCATCGCATAAAGCTGGCAAATCGCCAAAGTGCTTCAAAAGATCGCGCGAGGTTACCGCGCCGACATGGCGTATGCCTAAACCGAACAATAAACGCGCAGCGTCCGGTTTGCGCTTAGCTTCGATACCTGCGAGCAGATTATCGACTGACTTTTCTTTCCATCCTTCCAGAGCGAGTATTTCTTCTCGTCGCTCGCTTAGACGGAAAATATCTGCGGGATTGTTAAGCCAGCTCTCACCGATAAACTGATCGATTGTACGCTCGCCCAGACCATCGATGTCCAGCGCGCCGCGACTGACGAAGTGCTTCAACCGCTCCGATCTCTGCGCCGGACAGATCAGCCCGCCGGTGCAACGTACATCGACCTCGCCCTCTTCGGCCACCGCCTCACTGTCGCATTCCGGACAATGTTCGGGGAAATTATAAGCGCTTGCGCTCCATCTCGCGCGTCAAATTTTCCACGACTTGCGGGATCACATCGCCCGCGCGCTGAATGACAATGCGGTCTTCGGGACGCACCCCCAGCCGAGCAATTTCGTCACGATTGTGCAGTGTGACATTCGTTACTGTTACGCCGCCCACCAGCACCGGGCGACAACCTACCGACTGGGGTCAACTTACCTGTTCGCCCGACCTGAATGTCGATCCGTTCCAGCGTAGTTTCCGCCTGTTCTGCCGGAAACTTTCGCGCAATCGCCCAACGCGGAGCCTTTGCAACAAAGCCCAGACGCGCCTGCCAGTCGAGCCGGTCCACTTTGTAAACGACCCCATCGATCTCGTAAGGTAAATCGGGTCGCGCATCAGCAATCGCGCTATAAGCGGTTAGCATTTCTTTGGTATTGGCAACCAAGCGAAACTCGGGCGAAACGGGAAAGCCCCATTGCGACAGCTTGGCGATCACTGTCGATTGGTTATCGCCCGGCACATTGCTTACCTCGCCCCACCCATGCGCCCAGAAACGCAATGGTCTGTCAGCAGTGACTTGCGCATCTTTCTGGCGCAGTGATCCCGCGGCGGCATTGCGCGGGTTGGCAAACAGCTTCTCGCCCGCTTGCTCCTGCGCCTTGTTTAGATCCGCAAAGGCAGCACGCGCCATATAAACCTCGCCACGCACTTCCAGCACGTCGGGTACATCGCCATCGTCTAGGCTTTGCGGAATGTCAGCGATATGAGCGACATTGGGCGTCACATTCTCACCGATCTGCCCGTCCCCGCGCGTGGCGGCCATAACCAGTTTGCCGTCTTCGTAACGCAAGCTGCATGACAGCCCGTCGATCTTGTCTTCTGCTGTCAATGCAACCGGCTCGTCGTCTGTAAGGCTTAAAAATCGCCGCACCCGCGCCACAAATTCCAGTAGCTCCTCATCGGAAAACGCATTGTCGAGGCTGAGCATTCGCTGCGCATGGGTAATTTTGGATAAGGGCGATGCAGCGACTTCGTGCCCCACCTGTTTGCTTGGACTATCCTCGCGGATCAGATGCGGAAACGCAGCTTCCAATTCGGCGTTGCGCCGCACCAGCGCATCAAACTCCTGATCCGTAATTTCCGGCGCATCATCAGCATGATACAGGCGGTTATGCTGCGCAATCTGCTTGGCCAGCCGCATCAATTCATTGGCAGCGGCAACCTCGTCAATTTCGCCGCTCACACGCCCTCCAGCAGCCGATCGGCCTGAGCGCGGGCTTCATCGGTCACTACGGCGCCCGATAGCATCCGCGCAATCTCTTCCTTGCGCGCAGCCTCGTCCAGCAAGCCGACAGACGTGCGCGTGACCGTGCCTTTGCTGGTCTTTGCAATCATGTAGTGCACCGTGCCACGCGCCGCGACTTGCGGACTGTGCGTTACGGCCAGCAATTGCCCGCCATCGGCCAACCGCGCCAAGCGGTCGCCAATTGCCGAAGCCACCGCTCCGCCCACACCCCGGTCGATCTCGTCGAAAATGACCGTTGCCGCGCCGCCTTGTTCGGCCAAAGCCACTTTCATCGCCAAGATAAACCGAGACAATTCACCGCCGGATGCAATCTTGCCGAGCGGCGCAAACGGCGCACCCGGATTGGTGGCAATCAGGAATTCGACGCTGTCCATACCAGATGCGCTCCAGCGTTCTTCGGGCCGCTCCTCGACCCGCGTCTGAAACCGTGCAGCGTCCAGCTTAAGCGGGGCCAACTCCGCCGCCACTGCCTTGTCCAGCTTTCGCGCTGCTTTCACCCGCGTCTCATGCAAGACAGCGGCGCGTCTGCGATAAACCTCTCCCGCTTCGCGCGCAGCCGCTTCCAGCGCATCCAGCTGCGCTTCACCGCCTTCGATTTGGTCAAGCAGACCACGCATTTCGCGCATCTTCTCAGGCAATTCATCGACTTCGCAGCGATGTTTTCGCGCCAATGCGCGCAGATCGAACAGTCGCGTTTCCGCTTCATCCAACGCGGCAGGCTCGTGGATCAGCGCTTCTGCCGCCGCCGTCAGCTTGTCTTCGGCTTCGCCTGTCTCGATTACCGCGCGATCCAATGCTTGTAGCGCTTCGGTCAGAAATGGATGGTCCGCTGCGATCCGATCGACTTTACGCGCCGCCACACGTAGCGATGCCAAAGGCGAGTCCGAACCGTCCCACAATTTGCGCAGCTCTTCCAACTCGCCAGACAGCCGCTCGCCTTTTTGCATCAAGGCCCGTGTTTCTGCCAGCCGCGCTTCCTCGCCGGCAACCGGCTCCAGCGCCGACAATTCCGCCAGATGGGCCAGCAGCAAATCCTGATCCACCTTGGCTTGCTCTACGCTCTCGCGCGCTGTGGCAAGCTGCTGCTGCGCAGCGCGCCACTCACTCCAAGCGCTCGCAATATCGTTGGTATCGACCCCCGCATATCGATCGAGCAGCATCCGGTGGCCGCTGGGATTGACCAGCCCGCGATCATCGTGCTGACCGTGCAATTCGACGAGATGCGTCGCCATCTCCCGAAGCAGGGCAACGCCAACCGGCTGATCGTTGATAAAAGCCTTGCTCTTGCCATCCGCTTTCAACTGCCGACGAATAAGCAACGGCTCTCCGTCGTCCCGCTCGATGTCCGCCTCGTCAAGAATAGCGTGCAACGCAGGCGGCAGCTTTGCAAATTCCAGCGATGCCGTAACGCTCGCCTTATCTTCGCCAGCCCGCACCAGTCCGCTATCTGCGCGATTGCCCAACACCAGACCCAATGCATCCAGCAGGATCGATTTGCCCGCGCCTGTCTCGCCCGTCAGCACGCCAAGCCCGCCGGAAAAGTCGAGATCCAGCGCCTCGATCAGCACGATATTTCGTATGGAAAGGCGAGTCAGCATCGTTGCTGCGTTGGTTAGCGCAAGGGCAAGCGCGCGTCACGGATTTCGTGTGTCAGAGACAGAGTGGGTTTCAGAGCGACCTGCAACGTAGCTTTCCGCACGCGGCAAAAACTAAGTGGCAGTTACGCCCGCCGCATGGTCTTCGACCAGCTCGAAAGCTTTCTCGTACCATTCGCTGCCGGGATAGTTCGCGCCCAACACCGCCGCATATTTCTTCGCCTCTGTCGGCACACCCAAAGCAAGACTACTTTCGGTCAACCGGTATAGTGCTTCGGCGGCATGGCTCGTCGTCTGGAAATTATCGATCACGTTCTGAAACCGGATCTGCGCCGCCAGCCAGCGACCCGACCGCTGATAAAACCGCCCGATCTCCATTTCCTTCCCGCCCAGATGATCCTGCACCAGATCGATCTTCAGCGAAGCATCGGCTGCATAGGACGTATTCGGGAAGCGCCGCACAACTTCGCGCAAAGCAACCTGCGCTTGCTCGGTAATCTTCTGATCGCGCTGCACATCGCTGATCTGCTCGTAATAACTAAGGCCGATCAAATAATACGCATAAGGCGCATCCTTGTTGCCCGGATGGATCGAGAGGAACCGCTGAGAACTCGCAATCGCCTTGTTGTAATCGCGCGCCACATAATAGCTGAACGCACTCATCAGCTGCGCCCGCCGCGACCATGGCGAATAGGGATGCTGCCGTTCCACCTCGTCGAACAGCGCCGCCGCCACCGTCGGATTGCCCCGGTCGAGCCGGCTCTTGGCCTCGGCATAGAGCGTCTCGACATCCCGCGCGATATAAGCGGTGTCGTTGGGACCTTTCGGCGTCGATGCGCAGGCCGTCAGCGCCAGCGCAGCGCCGCAGGCCATCACCGCGGACAGGCGCTTTACAGGCCCGGAATTGACAGTTGAGGTTCGGGCGGTGCGCGTCGTGTCGATCATGGGTCGGCGCTATAACGCGCTCCATGCTGAACGCCAAGTGAAAGCCGCGCAGCCTGGCCTGTTTATCCCGCTTTTCGACTATCCCGGTTTTCTGCGCATTTCAGGAGCCAAATCCTACACCATGAAACACAGGGAATACAGTCGTGAAGGCAAATCCTGAAGGCAAATTTTGCGCGCTAATGCTTGGCTCTTTAAGAGCATGGGGGCTGAACTTACGCCAGTGTCGGGGCGACCCGTTCAAGCGAAGATGCTGGAGATGATCGAGCCGTATGCCATGCCCGAAGATTTAGCGGTTGGGACGCTTGATATTAGATCTTGGAGTAGGTGTCTTTTGGTGGGCCACATCAAATTTGGAAAGCCGACAGTTTACCTGTCACACCGCAATTAGCTTGGTGACGCCGCCCCGCGCCGTTACGCCGCCATTAGCCTGCACGTTGCTCGAGCAACGTTTGGCTATTGTCAGCGCGCTGGTTACTCCTCCCCCATCCGCAGTGCAGCAATAAATGCTTCCTGCGGGATGCTCACATTGCCATATTCGCGCATCTTGGCCTTGCCCTTCTTCTGCTTTTCCAGCAGCTTTTTCTTGCGCGAAATATCCCCGCCATAACATTTCGCGGTTACATCCTTGCGCATCGCCGCGATCGTCTCGCGCGCAATCACCTTGCCGCCGATCGCCGCCTGCACCGGGATTTTGAACAGATGCCGCGGGATGAGGTCTTTCAGCCGCTCGCACATATGCCGCCCGCGCGCCTCGGCCACCCCGCGATGCACGATCATGGACAGCGCATCGACCGGCTCGTTATTCACGAGAATGTTCATCTTGACGAGGTCCCCTTCGCGCAGGCCAATCTGTTCGTAATCGAAACTGGCATAGCCGCGCGAAATGGATTTCAACCGGTCGTAGAAATCGAACACGACTTCGTTCAGCGGCAATTCGTATGTTACTTGCGCGCGCCCCCCGACATAGGTGAGATTGACCTGCACCCCGCGCCGGTCCTGACACAATTTCAGGATACTGCCGAGATGTTCGTCAGGCGTATAAATGGTCGCTTTGATCCACGGCTCTTCGATCGTCTCGATCCGGCTGGGGTCGGGATAATCGGCGGGATTGTGAAGCATCAGCTCGCGCGCATCATCGTTTTTGGATTTGCTGAGATGGATGCGATAAACCACCGATGGCGCGGTGGTAATCAGGTCGAGATCATATTCGCGGGTCAAACGCTCCTGAATGATCTCCAGATGCAGCAGGCCAAGGAAACCGGCGCGGAAACCGAAGCCCAGCGCGGCGCTGGATTCCATTTCGAAGCTGAAACTGGCATCATTGAGGCGCAGCTTGGCGATGGATTCGCGCAGCTTTTCAAAATCGGCGGCATCGACCGGGAATAACCCGCAGAACACGACCGGCTGAACTTCCTTATAGCCTGGCAAAGCCTCTGTAGCACCGTTCTTGACCGTGGTGATTGTGTCGCCAACACGGGCCTGCTCGACCTCTTTGATTTGTGCGGTGATGAAGCCGATTTCGCCGGGGCCAAGCTCGGGCAATTGCTCGATTTTGGGGCGCATACAGCCGACTCGATCGACCAGATGCTGCGTCCCGCCGGCCATGAAGGTAATCTGCTGCCCTTTTTTCAAAACGCCGGCCAGCACACGTACCAGAATAACGACACCAAGATACGGGTCATACCAGCTATCAACCAGCATGGCTTTTAGCGGGGCATCGCGTTCACCTTTGGGCGGCGGAATTTTTGCGACGACGGCTTCAAGCACGTCCTCGATCCCGATGCCGGATTTGGCGGAAGTCAGGACCGCTTCGGAAGCGTCCAGCCCAATCACTTCCTCGATTTCGGCGCGCACCTGTTCAGGCTCGGCGGCGGGCAGGTCGATCTTATTGATGATCGGCACGATCTCGTGGTCATGCTCGATCGACTGATAGACATTGGCCAGCGTCTGCGCCTCGACTCCCTGCGCCGCATCGACCACCAGCAGCGCGCCTTCGCACGCGGCCAGGCTGCGGCTGACTTCATAGGCGAAATCGACGTGGCCCGGCGTGTCCATCAGGTTCAGCTGATACGTCAGCCCGTCCTTGGCAGTGTAATTCAGGCGCACGGTCTGCGCCTTGATGGTAATCCCGCGCTCTTTTTCGATATCCATATTGTCGAGCACCTGCTCGCTCATTTCGCGCTTTGTCAGCCCGCCGGTAAACTGGATCAGCCGGTCGGCCAGCGTCGATTTGCCGTGGTCGATATGTGCGATGATGGAAAAGTTACGGATCAGCGATAATTCGGTCATGCGCGTGCCTTTAGCCGCGCGGGTGGCTGCTGTCAGCCGCCTTTCGTAAAGTCTGATGCGAAGCTAAACCGGTTGCGGTCCCTGACCTTGTGTGGGCGCGCGCTGCGACAGCTTGAATTGCGCATAACTGGGCGCTTGCCCGGATGGCGCATCCATACCGGAATATTTGCCTGCAGGCAGCGCGGACAGCGGAGCACCGACGGCCGCCAGCTCATAGGGCGAGACACGGTGGCGTGTACACAAGCCCCCTGCCCCGTCATCCACCAGCGCGGATTCAAACTCCAATCCCTGCACATCGTCATCGGTGCGCTTGACCGATGCCACAGCCAATTGTCCGCCACCGAAATCCAGGACGAATTGCACGCCGACCGAGACATCTTCCAGCCCCTCTATCATTGCGCCCGTGCGCGACAAATTGCGCAATGTTACCTCGTAGTAATGATCTTCGTGAATCACACCGATGCGGCGGAATACAGTCCGGCGACCCGCCCGCTGCGAGCCATCTTGCGACGGGTCCAGCCTCCATTCACCACTTGTAATTTCTTCCAGCACCTTGTCAGCGGCAAGTGGCTCGGAGAATACGAAGCCCTGCACATGGCCGATGCCGCGCTTGGCCAGCGCTTCCAGCAAGTCGAGTGAATCGACTCCGGCAGCGACCGTCTCCATGCCCAAAACCTTCGTCAGTTCGACGATGGCTTTGACCATTTCCAGATCGCCCAATTCGTCGATCATCGTGGATTCAAAAAAGCTCTCACCGATCTTGATGCTGCTAAATGGTGCGCGGCGCAAATAGCTTAGCGACGTGTAGCCCGTGCCAAATTGGTCCAGTGACAGGCGCACGCCCAGCTTGAACAATTCTGAAATCGCTTTCTCGGTGGCGGCCTGATCGGAGAGAAACACCGCCTCGCTTAATTCAATTTCCAGCCGCGCCGGATCCAGGCCAGTTTCGCCAAGCGTTTGCGTGACCATCGTCACGAAATCCTTATCGCCGAATTGCACCGGCGACACATTTATGACGAGGCGCAAGCTGTCAGGCCAATTGAGCGCATCTTCGCACGCTTTTTTCAGCGCCCACTCGCCGATGGACACAATAAGACGGCTGCCCTCTGCAACGGGCAGAAAGGTCGAAGACGGCACGCGCCCACGCTCTTCATCGTCCCAGACATAGGTTGCTTCCAAAGCAACTACGCGATTGCTTTCCAGCGCGACTAGCGGCTGATATTCAAGCGTAAATTGCCCATCCTCTATCGCATCAGATAGATCGTCTTCCATGCGCTTGCGCAGATTTGCGCTGTATTCGAGTTCGGCGGAATAGAACCGGAATTGTCCGCGTCCGCCGTTCTTCGCCGAATATAATGCCAAATCGGCAGCACGAGTCAGCTCTTCGCGTTCGATCCCGTCATATGGCGCAATCGCAATCCCGACCGATGCGCCGATGGTGCAGCGGCCTTCCTCGACCGAATAAGGCTGCGACAGCATGGTGATGATTTTCTTGCCGATTTCGCCCAGCTTTCCGCGATCATCCACATCAGGCACAATAATCTGAAATTCATCGCCGCCAAGACGCCCGATTTCGCCGGTATCTCCGAAAATACTTTGCAACCGCTGCGCGACTTGCACCAATAACTGGTCGCCTGCCGCATGGCCGAGGGTATCGTTGACAGCTTTAAAACGGTCCAAATCCATCATCAGGATCGCGCAGGACCGCTTTGCCTGACGGAAAGAATTCAGTGTGGAATCGATATATTGCGCCATCCGGTGACGGTTGGCGAGGCCGGTCAGCGCATCATATTTGGCGAGGCGGCTGGCTTCTTCTTCGCTCCGAAATTGTTCGGTGATGTCGATCCCGCTGCCGCGAAAGCCCTGAAATTCTCCTGAGGCGTCGAACGATGGGCGGCCCGATAAACGCAAGACGATGTCCTGCGATTGATCGGAGGCATGAACAGTGAAATTCGCAAAGGCCTTGCGCGTACCGAGTTTCAGATTAAGCGAGCGGGCATCATTGTCGCTGGCAATCGGCCTTAGCAGATTTGGTAGTAATTGTCCGCGAAGATCGGCAAATTCCTTACCCAAACCTGCCGCAATCGATGGGCTGCAATAAGTCAGTGTTCCATCAGGTCCGGTAGCCCAGAAAGCTGCCAGCCCTGTTTGTTCCAGATCTTCGACGATCGCCAGCTTTTCCGCCGGATCGAAGCCGCCCGCACCATCGGACGCAACTCTTGCACCAGCAGAATCGCGCGGTTTCTTAAACAATCCGGAAAAGGGCATCTCGCCCATACTCGCTGGTAACCTCTCGCTGGCTTGGTTCGTGGATATTTGCGTAAACGCGATTGGTTAGTTTTTCGCTAACAAGGCCACCATAACCGCCTGTGTGACTACTTAACTGACGCACCGGCAAATCTTTGTAATTGCGCGGCTCGTCTTAAAGCCAGCGCACTTGCCCGCCCTTGCCAAGCCATGATTTCTGGCGCAGCATTCGCGCACCGTTCCGTATGCCAAAGCGTATTGCCAAGGTCTTTGTCACGACGGGCAATGCGTCAAGCGAGCGCGGGAGACAGGCACGTGATCCATATTGCCATCATCGGCTCCGGCCCGGCGGGTTACTACACGGCAGAAGCAGCGGTGAAGGAATGGGGCGACAATGTGCAGGTCGATATTTTCGATGCACTTCCCGTACCTTACGGACTGATTCGCAGCGGGGTTGCACCGGATCATTTGTCCATCAAGGGCGTATCACGCCGCTATGAGAAAACCGCTTTTGCCGAAAACGTGCGCTTTCTGGGCAATGTGACAATTGGCCAGGATATAAGTATCGACGAGCTTGCCTCGCTTTATCACGCAGTGATAATGGCGACAGGCGCGCCTGACGACCGCATGCTGGATATTCCGGGCAAGGATTTGCCGAACGTGTTCGGCAGCGCGGCCTTTGTCGGGTGGTATAACGGCCATCCAAAATTCGCTCAGCTTGACCCCGATCTGTCCGGCAAACACGCGGTGGTAATCGGCATGGGCAATGTGGCGCTGGACGTCGCGCGCATCCTTGCCAAGAGCGAGGCGGAATTTGTTGGCAGCGATATTGTGAACCATGCGCTTAACGCGTTACTTAAATCAAATGTCGAGCAGATCACTATTGTCGGGCGACGCGGACCGCATCAAATTATGATGACGCCAAAGGAGCTGGGCGAGCTAGGGCAATTGGAGCGCGCTTCGCCGCACGTCGATCCGGCCGATCTGCCGGATATGTTGGAGGACGCGCTGCTCGAACCCGGCTTGCGCAAGTCGGTGACGCTGTTGCGAAATTACGCCGCTTTGCCGGATGTTGAACGGGCTGGCAAACGGATCGCAATTCGCTTTGAAATGTTTGCCAGTCCGGTTGCTATGCACGGTAACGACGCAGTGCGCGAAATCGAGCTGGAGCGTACGCAGGTCGTCAAAGGACGCGCGCAAGGCACGGGCGAGACTTACCGCATTCCGGCTGACCTTGTGGTGACCTGCATCGGCTATCGCTCGTCACCCATTGCCGGCGTTCCGTTCGACGAGCGCGCAGGCCGGTTTGCCAATGACGAAGGGCGCATATTGCCGGGCCTGTATTGTGTGGGATGGGCGCGGCGCGGACCATCCGGAACAATCGGCACGAACCGACCGGATGGCTATGGCCTGATCGGAAAAATTGCCGTGGATTTGGACGCATTGCGCAGGGCAGGCAGCAAGATTGGACGTGCTGGCTTCGACGAAATAGCTAAGGCGCGCAAACTAGATGTCGTCACATTTCAGGACTGGAAGAACATCGAGGAAGCCGAAGCCGCCGCAGCGCGCAGCGGCTCACCACGCGAGAAGTTTGTCGATGTCGAGGCGATGATCCGCGCTAGCCATAAAACATCCGGCCGAAAACCGGGCAACTAAGTCGCAGACTACAGCTCGATCACAATGCCCAGAGAAGGATCGACTTTGCCGGCCAGCAGATCGGCAAATGCATCGCGCGCCGCCTCCAGCCCGTGCCGCCGATCAATCGTTACGGTGCCATCCACTTCATTTAAAAACTTGCGCCAACTCTTTGCCAGCGCCAGCGCGAACTGCTTCGGCCCCTGTTCTTTTACCGCAGCAACCGCGTAAGTCGGAGCGAAGAACATCACCGGCTCCGGTCCTGGCAGAGAAGCAGTGCCGCCGGCCCGCGCTTCGATATGGGTTACGCCGACCAGGCAGGAATAGGCCATATGCTCGCCAAGATGATGATGGATCGCGTGCAGCACGCTCGCATTCCCGGCAAAATCGACCGATACCGAGCGTACCTGAGCTAACTGATCGACATTCATCATAACTCAGGACTTCGTCATACAGGCCCGTCGCTTTGGTAAACGCAACGTTGCCGGGAGAAGTCAGCCCGATGCGCCGAATATGTGGAGACTTGTCGCGAGTCACACTGATAGTCGCCATCGCGGTTTTGGAAGAAGCGCTAGTTACCACCATCGCTTCTGCGCCGAACCAGTCTTCGGAATGGAACATCGACTGGATCAGATAGCCGGTCTTGAACAGCGGGCCGAAAATCATCCGCTCTGCCTCGCGCGCAGCATCATGCTCCGGGTCATGGGATAGCCGCGTATATTGATTATAAATCGGACTCATCGGTTGGCGATGGTCGGCGACATCCATGAAACTGGAATCGGAGATTTTGCCCGGTAAAACATCGAGATGCGTTGCCATCGGCAGATAACCATAGACTCGCTGTCCGATGGTAAATTCAGGATGATTGGAGTGCTCGACCACAGCATGGCCCCACATCGGGACAATGCCCTTACCATCAGGCGCAGGAAAGAAATTCCAGTAACCGAACCCGTCGCCGACGACAGCATATGTCACATTGTTGGCTGTCACCGAGAAGCTCTCGACGCGCAGCCGCACGGCGTTTTCAGCCAGTTCGCCCGCTTGCGTCTCGGCGATTACAGCGTTGGATAATTGCGTTTTATCAAGGTGAACAGCGCGCGTCATCGAAGTCTCCAGTTGCAAAAGGAAACTAAATGAAGCGCCCAGTCATGGCAAGCGTGTCACATCAATTGTCGTCAAGCCAATGACCTACAAAAGAAGCAATCGGTGCCCTAAACGCGCATCGGCATCAGCACATATAATGCTGCAGCTTTGTCATCCTTGCGGATCAACGTCGGCGCACCGGCATCGGCCAAATGCAATTCCACCACATCGCTGTCGATCTGGCTTAGAATGTCTTTCAAGTAATTGGCGTTAAACCCGATTTCCAGACTATCCGCACCGTAATCGGCGGCCAGTTCCTCTGCCGCTGTGCCATTGTCAGGCGATGTGACGGACAAAGTAACCTTGTCCTTTTCAACACCCATTTTGACAGCGCGAGTCTTTTCGGTCGCAATCGTTGCCACCCGGTCCACCGCTTCGAAAAAGCTGCGCGGATCGAGCTTTAGCAGCTTGTCATTGGCAGTCGGAATGACGCGGCTGTAATCGGGGAACGTGCCGTCAATCAGCTTGGAGATTAGCACGATGCCGCCCTCACCGCCCAGCGTAAAGCGGATCTTGCTGGCCGAAAGATCGACCTGCACGTTGCCGTCGGGCGATTCTTCAAGCAACTTCCGCAATTCTGCCACGGCTTTGCGCGGTACGATCACGTCCGGCATACCTTCGGCTCCGGCGGGCCGGTCGAGCGTGAAGCGGGCCAAACGATGCCCATCGGTCGCGGCGGCCTTCAAGACCGGCTTATCGTCATCGGTGACGTGCAGGAAAATACCGTTGAGGTAATAGCGCGTTTCTTCGGTCGAGATCGCAAAGCGAGTCCGGTCGATGATTTCTGCCAGCGACTTGGCCGGAAGTTCGAAACTTGTCGGCAAATCGCCTTCTGCAATCACGGGAAAATCGTCGCGCGGTAAAGTGGGCAAGGAGAAGCGGCTGCGCCCGGCTTTGATCGCCATGCGGCCTTCGCTCGCTTCCAGCGAGACCTGACTGCCATCGGGCAATTTGCGCGCAATATCGAACAGCAAATGCGCCGAAACTGTTACCGCTCCGGTCGAATCGATGGCAGCGGCTGCCATGTTCTCGACCACCTGCAAATCGAGGTCGGTCGCCATGACTTTGAGCGTACCGCCCTCGGCTGCTTCGAGCAGCACATTGGACAGGATCGGGATCGTGTTGCGCCGCTCCACCACCGATTGCACATGGGAAAGGCAGCGCAAGAGCGTCGCGCGTTCGATTGTTGCCTTCATGGTCTGTCTTTCAACCCCTCTGACGCGCATAGGCAGCGATGTTTACGGGTAGAATCGCCGTGTCGCGCATATTATTTCGCTCAGCTACCCTTAGCGTCGGTGACATATGGGGCAAGCGAAGCGGCTTTTGTAAGGGAATTCGTTGGGGATAATTCGCCGATAGTCGCCGTTTTGTCTGTCCGAAGTTTTGTCACTCTCGCCTAGCTTAGCGCCTCAGCCCAACATTGCCATACCGCCATTGACGTGCAATGTTTGTCCTGTGACATAGCCAGCCTCTTCGCTGGCAAGATAAGCGACGGCTGAACCGATATCGTCGCCCTCGCCCATCCGGCCCATCGGAATGCGCGCATTCAGCGCTTCTTTCTGGGTGTCGGGCAATTCCTCCGTCATTGCCGTGCGGATGAAGCCTGGCGCGACGCAATTGACCGTAACCCCCGGCTGGCCAGTTCCTGCGCAAGACTTTTGCTCATCCCGACCAGTCCTGCCTTGGCGGCGGCGTAATTCATTTGTCCCGGATTGCCGGTCGCGCCAACGACGCTGGTGATGTTGACGATCCGGCCATGCCGCGCTTTCATCATGGGCCGCGTGGAAGCCCGCATCAAACGAAACGCAGCCTCAAGATTGACGCGCATGACTTCGGCATATTCCTCGTCCTTCATCCGCATCGCCAGATTGTCGCGCGTAATGCCGGCATTGTTGACCAGAATGTCCAACTTACCCAGGCTGTCGATAGTGGCCGGAACCAGCTTCTCGACTTCATCGGGATCGGACAAATTACAGGTGATCTCGACATGATCGCCGCCAACCTCGTCCATGATTTGCTGCCGGAAAACGCGCAGTTTTTCGCCATTGGAACCGGACAGTGCCAGCCGCGCGCCTTGCCGTGCCAAAGCGTAGGCAATAGCCGAACCGATCCCGCCGCTGGCCCCGGTCACCAGCGCGGTCTTACCTTCGAGTGAAAACATCAGCCTATCTCCTTGGCGAGCGATTCCAGATCGTCCATTGTGATTGCGCTTATTACTGCGGCGTCCGGTGCGATGCGTCCGACCATCGGACCTAGAACTTTGCCGCCGAGTTCGACAAATTGCTCGACGCCGTCCTGCGCCATAGCCAACACGCTTTCACGCCAGCGCACCCGGCCCGTTACCTGTTCCACCAGCAAAGCGCGTTCCTCTTCCCCGCTGGTTACTTTGGCAGCGGTCACATTGGCATAAAGCGGCAATGCGAAGTTGGCTGGCGGTGTATCGCCCAAAGCTTCCGCCATGCGATCCGCTGCCGGTTGCATCAGTGAGCAATGAAAGGGCGCGGATACGGGCAGCTTGATGCCGCGTTTGATGCCATGTTCCTTGGCCAGCACAATGGCGCGCTCGATCGCTTCGGTATGGCCGGAAATGACCACCTGGCTCGGGTCATTATCATTGGCAATCTCGCACACCTGACCTTCTGCCGCAGCCGCGACCAAAGCGCTGGCCTTTTCAAGGTCAGCGCCCAGCAAGTGCCGCCATTGCGCCGATGCCGACCGGGACCGCGGCCTGCATGGCTTCCCCGCGCAATTTCAACAATCGTGCGGTAGTGGCCAGCGAGAATGCGCCCACCGCGCACAAAGCGGTATATTCGCCGAGCGAATGACCTGCGACGCAGCCGCCTTTCTCGGTTAGCGATACGCCAAAATCCTGCTCCAGCACGCGCGCGGTCGCAATCGCATTCGCCATAATAGCAGGCTGTGCGTTTTCGGTCAGGGTCAGCTGGTCTTCCGGCCCGTCGCGCATGATTGCAGAGAGTTTCTGACCCGAGCGCATCGTCCACTTCCTCAAATACGGCGCGGGCGGCGGCGCTGGCAGCGCTAAGATCGCTGCCCATGCCGACCTTCTGACTACCCTGCCCCGGAAAGATAAATGCCCGCATTGCCTACTCCTGATCGTGAAACTGTGCTGCGCGCCTATGGCCTGTCGCGGCTGGCGGCAAGCCCGAACGGCACGATAGCATTGCCGCTGTCATGGCCGATATTCGCGCGACCGAGATACGCGATACCGGATTTAGCGCACCAATAGCGCGCGATGTCTTCAGCGCTTGCGCCAAAGGGTCGGTCGTTTTCGGGGATCGCGCTGATCCGCCCTAATCGAATTCCGGCAATGCCGTGCAAATGCTGTGTGATGTGGAAAAACAGGCGATCCACGGCGTAAAGATGCTCGGACACTTCTTCGACCATGACGACATGGCCAGTGAGATCGGGCAGCAAGTCCGTGCCGCACAGCATGGCGAGCGTCATCAGATTGAGCGCGATTGTTGGCGCGGTGCCAAGGCTTGACTCAAACCCGTCGCAACTACCGGTGAGAAAATCGAGCGAGCGCTTCACGGCCACTCCGCCATCCTTGCGGCGAATGTCTGCCACCATTGGGCCATGAGCAGGCCGACCAATACCGTGTTTATACAACGCCGACAGCAGATAGCCGGTGTCGGAATAGCCGAGAAACACCTTGTCCTGCGCTGCCTTACCCACGGCCTTCATCGCGTCGGCGGCTATCCGATTGCTGCCATAGCCGCCATGCGCAAACCACACGGCATCCATCGCCGGATCATTCGCGCACTCCAGCAACGCCTTCAGGCGCGTCGCATCATTGCCTGCAAAATGCCCTTCGCGCGCAAAACATTGCTCGTGAAAATGCAGCGTGACATCGCTATAGCTGGCCTCTTCCGCGACCATTGCGAGCAGCCGGTCCGCAAAGCGTCGCTCTAGCCGCTTTCCCGGCGCGCAAATGGCGATTGCTGTCATAAACGCCTCTTAGCCCGCTTGCCCTTGTCTGCACAACGCAATACCGGAGTGAAAATGAGCGATTTCCCCACTCCACAGGAATTACTGGCCCGCCCGTTCTTTTTCTGCGGGATCGGCGGTTCGGGTATGCTGCCGCTGGCGCAGATTTTAAAAGGCCGCGGCGCGCAGATCGCCGGGTCCGATCGCAGCTTCGATCAGGGGCGCACGCCCGATAAATTCGCCGCACTGGAACGGCAGGGTTTTGTGCTGCACCCACAGGATGGCAGCGGCATTGCGTCGGGGGATCAGGTGTTAGTCGCCAGCGCGGCGATCGAGGACACCGTACCGGAGATCATCCGGGCGGAGGAGCTAGGCTGTTTGCGAATGACGCGCGCGGAGCTGAACTCAATTCTGTTTAACACCTCTGGCGCAGGGATTGCGGTGGCCGGGACCAGTGGGAAATCGACGGTCACCGGAATGCTCGGCTGGATCCTGCACGCCTTGGGCCGCGAGCCGACGATCATGAATGGCGCGGTCATGAAGAATTTCGTCAGCGACGAGCGACCTTTTGCCAGTGCAGTCGTCGGCGGGCAGAGCATTTATGTCAGCGAAGTGGACGAGAGCGATGGTTCAATTGCGCTATATCGGCCAGCGGTCGGGATACTTCTCAACGTTTCGCTCGATCATAAAAGCATGGATGAATTGCGGGTGCTGTTCGGCGATTATCTTGAGCGCAGCCGGATCGGAGTGGTAAATGCTGATGATCCTGAAGCTCTGGCGCTATTGCCGCGCGCGAACGATGTGATCACATTCGGGCTGGAGCAGGCGCAAGCGCAAATCGGCGTGGTCGATGGCAGCATTGCAGACGGTCCGATCTCGCAAGCGGCGATGATTCTGGACCGGCATGACGGGGCGCAGCATCCGCTGCGGTTGGCGGTTCCCGGACGGCACAACCTTTCCAACGCGCTGGCTGCGATTGCGGGAGCGGTTGCTGCGGGCGTGCCGACGGGCATGGCGGTCGAAGCGCTAGGAGGCTACGACGGGCTGGCGCGCCGGTTCGACATTGTCGGGAGCAGCGCCAGCGGGGTCACGGTCATCGACGATTTCGGGCACAATCCGGAAAAATGCGCAGCGACTTTGCGTACTTTGAAAACCCACTCAGGCCGCGTGATCGCCTTTTTCCAGCCGCATGGATACGGCCCCTTGCGACAAATGGGCGAGGAATTGGCGCAGACTTTTGCCTGTGAGCTGGACGAGCAAGACGAAGTCATCCTGTGCGATCCGGTCTATTTTGGCGGCACAGTCGATCGGAGCGAAGGCAGCGAACGGATTATCGACCTCATTAAACAAGCCGGGGGAAGCGCAACGCATATTGCCAATCGCGATGATGTCGGCACTTACATCGCAGAGATTGCCAAGCCGGGCGACCGCGTCGTTATCATGGGCGCGCGTGACGACACTCTGTCCGTCTTTGCCCGCGATGTATTGCACCGCCTGTGATTGTCTATCGCCAGGCCCGCCAGCATCTTTACCGAATGTTGTTCGGCGTCGCGGCGAGCTTTGTGTTCGTCGTCATATACGAGCGCACCTTCGGGCATAGTTTCATCCCGTTCGCGATTTGCACAGTGATACTGTTCGTGATGACCACCGGAATGTGGAAATACAATTGCCCACGCTGCAACAGCAATTTGTTCATGCGCGGAAATTTCGCTCTGCCGTGGCCGAACAAACGATGTAGCAATTGCTCGCTCGATTTGACCACTCCGGACAGTCCTGACGAACTACCTTAATGCGCGCCGGGCGCGTGTCCGACTTTCAGCACCTTGTGCAATACAAAGGCGATGATCATACCCACGATCAGCGCGATAAAGGCCGATGCTGCCGCGTAAGTCAGCCAGCCCAATATGCCGCCTAATGCGCCCGTGGTCGATTTTACAGCGTATTCGATACCGTGCGTCGCATCGTACAGCGTATGCCAGCCCAGCTCATGCGTGCCGTGCAGCAAAATACCGCCGCCGACCCACAACATTGCAATGGTTCCGACGAAGGACAGCCCTTTCAGCAGCCACGGCATCGCGCGCAGCAGGAAGCGACCGATGGCCTGCTTGGTTTCATTGGTACGCTTGGTCAGCGCAAGGCCGACATCGTCCATCTTCACAATGAGCGCGACCGCGCCATAAACCACGACCGTCACCACTATCCCGACCACAGCCAGCACCCCGGCGCGGGTCATCAAAGATTCGGTCGCCACTTCGGCTAAAGTGATTGCCATGATTTCTGCCGACAGAATAAGATCGGTTCTGATTGCGCCGGACACCCGTTGTTTCTCGAACGCAACCGGATCCTCGATCACGTCTTCGACGGTCTTGCCGTGCTTTTCACCGCCCAGCTTTTCCATGACTTTTTCCGCGCCTTCATAGGCCAGAAACCCGCCACCCAGCATCAGCACGAAAACGATCGCGGACGGCAAAAACTCACTGAGCAGCAAAGCGCCAGGCAGCAAAAACAGCAGCTTGTTCTTGAAGCTGCCTTTGGCGATATTCCAGATGATCGGCAATTCGCGCGCGGGACTAAGGCCGGTAACATAGGACGGGGTGACCGCCGCGTCGTCGATTATGACACCCGCCGTCTTGCTGCCCGCTTTACCGGCAGCTGCTGCAATGTCATCGACCGAAGCCGCCGCCGTGCGGGCAATTATCGATACGTCGTCCAGCAACGCGACCAATCCACTGGGCATCCACATTCTCCGCTCTTGGTTTCGGCTTGCACGCATAGCGATGATCAGCGCAAAGCACACTCTTGCATTTCCTAGTGTTCCAGCTATTAGCGCGCCTTCTTGTTCCAAGTTTTTGCTTGGGCGCAAGAGACGAAGAAAGCCGGAGGGGCCCCGCAATCCCGCGGATCAGCCAGCGATCGGCATTACAGTACAGGATACGAGACGATGGCTCTATATGAGCATATCTTTCTCGCGCGTCAGGATTTGAGCCAGGCTCAAGTCGATCAACTGGCCGCGACAGCCACCGAAATTATTGAAAAAAGCGAAGGCAAGGTCGTCAAGACCGAAACCTGGGGTTTGAAAAACCTCGCTTACAAAATCGACCGTAACCGCAAAGCGCATTTCGTGATGCTCAACATTGATGGACCCGGTTCCGTCGTCGAGGAACTCGAACGCCAGACGCGCATCAATGAAGATGTGCTGCGTTACATGACCATCCGCGTGGACGAACACGAGGAAGGCCCGAGCGTAATGATGCGCAAGAACGACCGCGACCGCAAACGTCGCTCCGACAGAGAGGACCGCGACTGATGGCCCGCCCGTTTTTCCGCCGCCGCAAGACCTGCCCGTTTTCGGGCAAGAATGCGCCGACCATCGATTACAAGGATGTGCGCCTGCTTCAGGGTTTCATGTCCGAGCGCGGCAAAATCGTGCCGTCCCGCATCACCGCCGTTTCGGCCAAGAAGCAACGCGAACTCGCCAAGGCGATCAAGCGTGCGCGCCACATCGGCCTGCTTCCGTATCTTGTGAAGTAAGGAGAGAGAAACATGGATATCATTCTCCTGCAACGTGTCGAAAAACTCGGCACCATTGGCGATGTCGTCACCGTCAAGGATGGCTATGCGCGCAACTTCCTGTTGCCGCAGAAGAAAGCCTTGCGCGCCAACGAAGCCAACAAAAAGGTGTTCGAAGCCAATCGCGAGCGGCTTGAAACCGAAAACGCCGAACGCCGTACTGAAGCGGAAAAGGCCGGAAGCAAGGTCGATGGCACGGAAATCGTGCTGTTGCGTGCTTCCTCCAACACGGGTCAGCTTTACGGTTCGGTCAATGTCCGCGACATCGTGGCAGGTCTGGCCGACAAGGGTCACGAGATCGACAAAAAGCAAGTCATCATGGGCAACCCGATCAAGGCGATCGGAATGCACGATGTGCGCATCGATCTTCACCCCGAAGTTTCGGTGACGGTCAAGGCGAACGTTGCGCGCTCCGAAGACGAAGCGGAATTGCAGACCAAGGGCGTCGACGTCATCTCGCAGATGTTCGAAGACGAAGCATCGGAAACCGAAGGCTTTACCGAAGCCGTCGATCCGACGCTGGAACCCGGCGAAATTCCAGCTGATATGCTGGATGAAGATGCCGCTCCGGCAAGTGATGACGCGGTGGATGCCGATGCCGATTCGTTGAAAACAGCCGAGGACGAGCAAGACTAAGCTGCTTTCCTCGACCTAGACACAGTGCAAACAGGGCGCGGGTCTTAAGTGGACTTCGCGCCCTTTTTGTAAGTTGTTGCCATGTGCGACTTATGGCGTCGCACTCTTCCTTTTTTTCGCCAGATCGCCCAAGAGACGTGTCATGCAAACCATCGAATCCATCATTGCCGAACTCGAACGCCTCTATCAATCCTCGGTCCAGAGGTTGCGTGCCGACGTGATGGCCTTCGGGCGCGATGGCACGCTGCCCTCATCCGAACGGCGCAAGGATGGCAGCTATGCGTATCCCGAACTGGTCATGCGTTTCATGGGCGGCGACCAACCGGCAGATCGCAGCCGCGCATTTGGCCGCCTCAACACGCCCGGAACCTATGCTACCACAGTCACGCGCCCGGCGATGTTCGCTGCCTATCTGACCGAGCAATTGCAACTGATCGGCAGCGATTACGAGATTGAATTGCAAGCGCGGCTATCGACGCAGGAAATTCCGTTCCCCTATGTTCTGGACGGTGATGCCGGCGCAGAGCTGGCCGGGATCAGCCCGCAGGAAATTGCGCAGCATTTTCCCGCGACCGAACTGGCCGATATTGGCGATGAACTGGCCGATGCGATCGAGGTGGGTGACGTTGGTGACACCATCCCGCTGTCGCTATTCGATGCCTTGCGCACCGATTTCAGTCTGGCACGCCTTGCGCATTACACCGGCACCGACACTCAGCATTTTCAACGGTTTATCCTGTTCACCAATTACCACCGCTATGTCGATGAATTCGTCGATTGGGCCGGTCAGCAACTTGGCAAGGACGGCTACACTGCGCTGGCCGGAGCGGGCGGAATGTATCTCGACGAGGCCACGCCCGATGCCCGTTTGCAATTGTCCGATACGGCTTGGCGGCGCCATCAAATGCCGGCCTATCATCTCACCCGCGAAGGGCATGACGGAATTACGCTGGTCAATATCGGTGTCGGTCCGTCCAATGCAAAAACGATTTGCGATCACTTGGCCGTACTGCGTCCCGAAGCGTGGCTGATGATCGGTCATTGCGGCGGTTTGCGCCCGAGCCAGAAGATCGGTGACTACGTGCTGGCGCACGCTTATCTGCGCGACGATCATGTGCTGGACAGCGTTCTGCCGCCGGAAATTCCCATCCCTGCAATCGCCGAAGTGCAGCAGGCATTGGCGGCTGCATCGCAGGAGATCTCTGGTCAGCACGGTGCGGATTTGAAAAAGCGTCTGCGCACCGGAACCGTCGTCACCACTGACGATCGCAATTGGGAATTACGCTTTACCAGCTCGGCGCGGCGGCTGTCGCTGTCCCGCGCGGTTGGCATCGACATGGAGTCCGCCACCATTGCCGCGCAAGGATACCGCTTTCGCGTACCCTATGGCACGCTGCTGTGCGTCAGTGACAAGCCGCTGCATGGCGAAATCAAATTGCCCGGACAAGCGAACAGATTTTACGAGCAGGCCATTGCCGCCCATATGCAGATCGGGACAGAAACCTGCCGCATTCTGCGCGCGGAAGGCCCGCGCCTCCACAGCCGCAAATTGCGCGCCTTTAACGAACCACCTTTCCGGTATACATACGCCTTTTTTCATACCATTAATCAGTAGCAGGAATCACTCGATGCCCAGATTCGCCGCCGGCGTCGTCCATTTCGAAAAGTCCGTCTATCCCGAAAAGCGGGATTTGTTCGAACGCCTTGCCGGTGGGCAAGCGCCCGACGCCCTGTTCGTCGCGTGTTCGGATAGCCGGGTCGAAACCGCGATGATTACGCAGACCGAGCCGGGCGAGCTGTTCATCTGCCGCAATGCGGGCAATATTATTCCGCCCTACAGCGATCAGACGGGCGGCATGACCGCCTCGATCGAATATGCGATGGAAGTGCTGAAAGTCCCGCACGCCGTCATCTGCGGTCACACTGAATGCGGGGCGATGGCAGGAGCAATGGATTTGGAAAGCGTCGCGCATTTGCCGCACGTTTCCAAATGGCTCAGTTTTGCCAAAGCAGCCATTGCGGCGGTCGAGGCCACTGGCGAAGGCCTTTCCGAGCAAGAGCGGATGCAAATGCTGCTGGAACAAAATGTGCTGCTACAAATGCAGCATCTGCGCACGCACCCTGCGGTCGCCGCGAGGCTGGCCAAGGGCGATCTGTCGATCCACGGCTGGGTCTATGACATCGGCACAGGTCATGTGTCAGCTTACGAGGAAGCGCGCCAGGCCTTCGTTCCGGTGGAGGAATATTACGGCGAGCAAGTCGCCCGCCACGCCACTTACTTCGCGCGCGGGTAAGCGTTCAGAACTTGTCGGGGCGGATCACATCGACAGCGGAGCGCAACACCAGAAGCCCGTGACTTTCCATTAGCGGGCGAACCAACTCGATAAAAGCATCGGCGCGTTCCTGGTTGGCGACGGCGAGAAAGATGAACTTGGTCGTCACCCCGCTGACCATATCCTCTTTCCACGCGCCATCCGTGCCCTCGCCGCTGACCGTGCGAAACAGCGTATGTCCGGTGATACCGGCTTGCTTGGACAGCTTGACGAGGCGCGGTGCAAGTGGCCCATCGACCAGCACTTCCAGCCGCACGCGGGTAATCATATTGTCCGGCATCACAGGCCTCCCATGGCGCTGGCCATCCATTCGGCCATCGCGCGGAACAGCGGGATACCGATGATGATGTTAAAGGGAAATGTCACGCCCAGCGACATGGCGAGGTACAGGCCGGCATTGGCTTGCGGCAAGGCCATGCGCATGGCGGCGGGGACGGCGATGTAAGATGCGCTGGCCGACAATATGGCAAGGCCTGCGACCGAGGCCGGGTCCAGCCCAATCAGCGTGCCAACGGTCGCTCCAATCGTGCCATTGATGATCGGGAAGATCAGCGCCAGCATGACCAGCCGAAATGTAAGTGCGCGGCTGTCACGCATTTTTCGCATCGCGATCAGGCCCATATCGAGCAGGAACAGGCACAAGACGCCGGTGAAGCCGACCTGGAACAAAGGCGCGATCGGTACGAAGCCGTCCTCTCCGATGACCAGCCCGATAACAAAACTGCCCAACAGCAACACGACGGAACCGTTGAACAGCACTTCGCGCAGCAATTCGCTGTCCATGCCGCCACTTGCCTCGGCGCTCGTCTTGCCGCTAGAATTACCGTTAGCTGCTGCACCCTTGCGCGCAATCATCAGGCCGGAAATGATCGCTGGCGTTTCCATCAAGGCCAGCACCGCGACCATGAAGCCGGCAATGGCAAAGCCGTTCTCGCCATATACCTGGCTGGCCGTGACGAAAGTGACCACGCTGACAGAGCCGTAATGCGCTGCGACCGCGCCGCCATTAACCGCGTCCAACCGCCCGAAACTACGCAAGGCCGGAGCAACAAGAAATGGGATCAGCGCGGACAACAGCAACCCGGCGAGCAGTGCCAGCCCAAGATCAGCTGTGACCCCGGCCTTGGCCACTTCGACCCCGCCTTTAAGGCCGATCGCCGCCATCAGATAGAGCGACAGTCCCTTGGCTACCGTCTCCGGTATCGCCAGATCGGACCGCACTGCGGCGGCCAGCACGCCCAGCACGAAGAACAGGATCGGCGCGGATAAAAGGGTGTTCGCTATATCGCCCATCTCAACCCGACTCCATCCCGCCCATCTGTAATGCGCCTGAAAGCTAACGCGTCATCGTCGCCCGCGCAAAGCGCCGGCACGCAAAACTTGCTGATAAGTCTTGTGACTTACCACCCTTGCGGCTTGCCCCGGTTCTGCTCTTCCAGCCAGCTCATTAGCGGCGCGAAATATTCCACCATCGCCGTGCCGCTCATCTCGCGGCTGCCGGTAAAGGCTTCCAGTGCGTCAGGCCACGGCTTGGATGCGCCCATTTCCAGCATGGCATTCAGGTTCTTGCCCACTTCTTTATTACCATAGAACGAACAGCGATGCAGCGGACCATCCCAGCCTGCCTGATCGCACGCCGCTTTATAGAATTGGAATTGCAACAAGCGCGCGAGGAAATATCGCGTATACGGCGTGTTGCCGGGAATGTGGTATTTTGCGCCCGGATCGAAGGCATCGGCAGGCCGCTCAACCGGCGGAACGATGCCTTGATACTGGGTGCGAAGTCCGGTCCACGCATCGTTGTAAGTCGCCGGCGTGATGGAACCGTCGAAGACGCCCCAGCGCCATTTATCGACCAGATGGGCGAAAGGGAAGAAAGCGACTTTGTCCATCGCCTGACGCAACAACAGCCCGATATCCTTATCCGCACCCGGGACATCCGCGCGGTCCAGCATATCGATCTGCACCAGATATTCCGGCGTAATTGACAGCGCAATCATGTCGCCGATTGCCTCGTGAAACCCATCATTCGCACCGTTCAGATGCAAATAGTCCTGCTCTTTATAAGCGCGCTGATAGTAATTGTGGCCCAGCTCGTGATGGATGGTGATGAAGTCGTCCGCATTAGGCTTGATGCACATCTTGATGCGGATGTCGTCCTTGTTGTCGAGATCCCACGCGCTGGCATGACACACGACTTCGCGATCAGCAGGCTTTACGAACTGGCTGCGCTCGTAAAAAGTTTCGGGCAGCGCATCGAAGCCCAGTGACGAGAAGAAATCCTCACCCACGCGGACCATATCGACTTCGCTGAACCCTTTTTTGGCAATCAGGTCAGTCAAGTCATAGCCGACATCGCCAGCCCCTTCCGGCGCAACCAGCGGATAAATATTACCCCATTCCTGCGCCCACATATTGCCTAGCAAATCGGCCCGGATTGCGCCGGTTGCAGGCTGAATGTCGTTGCCGTATTTCTCATTCAATTTCGAGCGAACATAAGTGTGCAGCGCCATGTAAAGCGGCTTCACTTCTTCCCACAGACGCTCTTTTTCCGCTGCAAATTCTTGCGGGGTCATGTCGTAATTGGCGCGCCACATCGCGCCGACATCGTCAAAGCCCAGTTCCTCTGCGCCTTCATTGGCGATGGCAACCATGCGGGCGTAATCGTCCTTCATGGGCGCGCCGACCTGACTATGCCAGCTGGCCCACATTTCCGATAATTCGTCAGGAGAACGTTCGAGATTGCCCATTTCCGCCTCGATGTCGGAGCCGTTAATTTCCGCGCCGTTCAGCGTGCCTTTTCCTTTGCCATACTGGCTGTTCAAACTCGTTGCGATCTCGTTCAACTCGGTTGCTGCACCCTGCGTCGTTGGCGCGGGCAGCACAATTCCAGTGCGCAGCATATCCAATTTGCGAGCCACTTCAGGATCGAGGCCCGAAACTTGCGCATATTTCGCGGCTTCCAGCGCATAATTGACGGATTTTTCCGTGCCTTCCGCACCAATCTGAGCGGCCAGCGCATCGGTATCCTGCGTAATATATGTCGCGTTTATCCAGTAAATTTTCGCCGCTTCCAGCGAATAATCGAACAAATCCTGCTCAACCATATCGATCCAGTCGGACGCCCCTTGCGGCGTCATCGGAAAGGCCGATGTTTCCGCCATCGCGGGTTTGTCGCCATGATGATCGGCCAGCGCAGGTGAGGCAAGCGACAAGGCCAAGGTTAGGATCGGGGCAGACAGAGCGGCTCTGGCGAGTTTCATGCAGGGATTCCTCTCAAAAACTTTTATGGTTTCTTCTGATACGGGTGTGAACCTGTGAGCAGGCTTAATCAAGTTTGCGATACGGTTTATGATGCCGTTTACGCTGTTGTCTGGCCAGCCATAAGCCGATGATCGGCAACACAAAACACGCGGTCCAGCTAATGACTTTGGGCCAGAACATCATAGCTGCGATGCTCGCCTGAGCGTTCATTCCACGCTGCGCAACAAGCTGTTGAAGCTGCGCGATCGTCTCGGTGAAATCGGTTGCGCCGAATATCACAGCCGACAGGAGCAGGAGCGTTCCGAGCGCCTTAAGGCCCGCATCAGACAATGACCGGAAATATAGCCCGCCCAGCAAGCTACCGAGCGAAAAAATCGCCACGAATGCAAGGTCGCCGATCATGGCCACCAACGCTGTGTCGTACACCCCTGCTGCGCGCCATGCGGCATGGATCGCATCAACTCGCGCGCCCGATCCCGCCGATTGATGGGCCAAAATACCGTCAGGAACGGCAGTAATCGCAAGCGGTCCATGCAGGAACAACACAACGATGAAAGCGACGATCCCGCCAATCCAGAAGCTCAGAAATGCGCGTTGCAGTGTCATGCCCCCTCACTGAGAAAGTGCACAAGTTCACTGCCTAGCGCGGTTTGCGTGACGCTCGACATATGTGTGCCGGGCATCGCGACGTATCGCGCATCAGGAAGCGTTTCGGCCAGTGCCTCCGCCGAACCATTGTCCTGATCCTCAGTCCCGCACAGCACCATTGTCGGCATAGTGATGCTGGCAAGTTGCTCCGGCGAAGTGTCTGCCACCGATTGCAACAGCAGGCGCGCAGCCACCCGATCGACTTGCATGGTTTTCATAAACGCGGTTGCGAAAAAAGCAGCATCACCGCGCTTGATTTCATCGAAGCGATCGATGGCATCGATGAAGAACGCCGCCCGATTGTTCCAGCCGGACAAGCCCTCAAGACCCATGCCCGATAGCACCAGTTTGCGTGGAGATAGTCCGTTGATGACTGCGCGCACAGCGGTTCTTGCGCCCAGCGAAAAGCCGACAAGATCGAAATCGGCAAGGTCCAGCGCCCCAACAAGCGCGGCAACATCACGCGCCAGCACATCGTCGGGATAAGCAGCTGCATCGTGCGGTTTTCCGCTTGCCCCATGTGCGCGCAAATCCGGCATGATGCAGTCGAATCCAGCCTTGGCCAATTGCGCTGCGTGGCCATATTTGACCCAGTTGATCTCTGCACTAGAGAACAGGCCGTGTAGCAGGACCACCGGGCGACCCTCGCCGCCTTGCCCTGGCAAGCGATGTACGGCGATCGGGGTCCCGTCAAAGCTGGCAATTGTCTGGGTTTGCAAGTCGCTCATGGCAGTCGCCGCTACCCCTTTTTCAGATGTCGCCGCCCAAGTAATTCGGCGATCTGCACCGCGTTCAGCGCCGCACCTTTGCGCAGATTGTCCGCGACACACCACAGCGTCAGGCCATTATCGACCGTCGGGTCTTCGCGCACCCGGCTAATATACGTCGCACTGTCGCCCGCCGCTTCGACCGGCGTAATATAACCTTCATCCTGGCGCTTATCGATCAGCATGATGCCGGGGGCTTCGCGCAAAATATCCTGCGCCTGCGTGGCCGACATCTCGTTTTCGAACTCAATGTTGATGGCTTCGCTATGTCCGACGAAAACCGGCACACGCACGCAAGTTGCATTCAGCTTGATCTTCGACCCCATGATCTTCTTGGTTTCGACCATCATTTTCCACTCTTCCTTGGTGGAACCGTCGTCCATGAACACATCGATATGTGGGATGACATTGAAGGCGATTTGCTTGGTAAATTGCTCCGGCTCGACCGGATCGCCGACAAAAATCGCGCGGCTCTGACGGAACAGTTCGTCCATACCCGCTTTGCCCGCACCCGACACCGATTGATAGGTCGAGACAATGACGCGCTTGATCGTCGCGACATCGTGCAGAGGTTTTAATGCCACGACCAATTGCGCGGTAGAGCAATTCGGATTGGCGATGATGTTGCGCTTTGTATAGCCGTCGATGGCTTCCGGATTGACCTCCGGCACTACCAGCGGCACGTCCGGGTCCATCCGGTAAAGCGAGGAATTGTCAATCACCACGCATCCCGCTTTGGCCGCTTTCGGCGCATATTCCTTCGCCGGACCCGACCCTGCGGAAAACAGGGCGATGTCCCAGCCGGCAAAGTCGAAATGCTCGATATTCTGGCATCTTAGCATCTTGCCAGTGTCGCCGAATTCGACTTCGCTGCCATGACTGCGCGAACTGGCAACGGCGGCAATCTCGTCGATCGGAAATTCGCGTTCGGCGAGGATCGCCATCATTTCGCGTCCGACACTGCCGGTCGCGCCGACCACTACAATGCGATAACCCATATGTGTTGCTCCAGCTTGTCTTTGCCAGCAGCCCTAGCCGACCGGCGAGCCAGTGCAAGCTGTCATGCTATTCGGGCGGTGTAACGCCGTGCCGCGTCAGGAATGCCATAATCGTATTCCACATATGCGGGCTGATGTTTTCGCCCGAAACACGGTGCGTGTAGCCGGGATAGAGCATCATTTCGAACGGCACATTCCCCTCTTGGAGAACGGCGATCAGCTCCGAAGAATTTTCGAACACCACATTGTCATCCGCCATCCCGTGGATAAGCAGCAGCGGGTCGGTCATTTTGGCAGCGTCAGGGATTGCACTGGCCGTCTCGTAAGCTTCAGGCACTTCGCGCGGATCGCCCATGAACCGCTCGGTATAATGCGTGTCGTACAGTTCCCAGCGAGTCACCGGAGCGCCTGCGATACCGGCTGCATAAAGCCCTGGATCGGCCTGCAACTGTTTCAGCGTCATATAGCCGCCGTAGGACCAGCCATAAAGCGCGATCTTATCGGGATCGACGAAGGCCAGCGATTCAAAAATTCTGCGCCAACTTTCTGATCCACCACTTCAACGCCGCCCATCGCGCGAAACAAGGGCTGCTCGAAAGCAACGCCGCGATTGGCACTGCCGCGATTATCGAGCGCGAAATAGATATAGCCTGCATCGACTATGGCTTGCTCCAGCGCGCCGCCCCACCCACGGGTGACGATTTGCGGCCCCGGCCCGCTATAATGGTAGTAAAATACCGGATAACGTTTGCCGGGCTCCATTGCGGGCGTCAGCATCTTGTAATGCAGATCGGTCGTGCCGTCCGCCGCCTTGATCGTACCGAATTGCGGCATGACGTGGCTGGTCAGATGGGGCGCGTAAGGATGGTCTGCGTCAAGCGCATTTTCTTCGACCCACGCCAATCGCGCGCCCTGCCCATCGGCAAGGTAAGTTTGCGCAGGCTGGTCGCTGGCCGAGCGCGTTATCAGCAGCGTTTGCGCTTGCTTGTCCATTGTGGCGCTATGCGTAAATCCGTCCTCGGTCAGCTTTTGCGCCCCGCCTGACGCGCCCGCCCCGCCCGATGCGGCCGACGCGCCATAATTTAGCGCATAGACGTGTTGCTCCAGTACGTTATCCTCGCTTGTCGCGAGGTAATACAGCCGCTCAGCCGCCTGATCGACCCCGACCAGCTTGGTGACGACGAATTGTCCCTTGGTCAGCTGTTCATACGTACCCTCACTGTCGGGTGCATCATAGCGATACAGATGCGCAAAACCATCGCGCTCCGACCACCAGATTAGTGAACCATCATCCAGAAATTTGTAATTATCGCTGAGGTTTATCCAATATTCTTGCGATGAGCTATTAGCAGTCTGTGCAGCCTCTTCCTGCAAAAATATCTCGCTTTTTCCCGTTGCTGGATCGACTTTCAGCAAATCCATCCGGGTCTGTGCGCGGTTTTGCCGCTGAACATAGAATGCGCTGCCATCCGGCGCCCAATCGACGCGGGCCAGATAAAAATCGTAAGGGTCCTCGGCGTTGTAATAAGCCGGGTCGCCGCCGGTCAGATCGACTTCGATCCGGTTTCCGCCATTAGGGTCCATGACGAAAAGTTGCACGATGGCGTTGTCGCTGCCCGCCACCGGATAGCGCTGATCGAAAACCTTGGTCCCGGTCGCGCCGATAGCTGCACGAGTAACAACACCCACGCGGGCTTCATCGGTCCGCTGAACGACCAGCCGCGTCTCATCGGGCGACCACCAATATCCGGTCAGGCGGCTCATCTCTTCCTGCGCCACGAATTCTGCTTCACCCCAGCGGATCGTATCCGCTTCTTTCGGCGTAATCGGCTGCGCATCATCGCCCAGCTTGCCGACCCACAATTGCCGCTCTCGCACGAAGGAAAGATACTGGCTCTCAGGCGACAGCGTGGGATTAAGCTCGCTTTCTTCAGTATCGGTCAATCGCTGGATCGCACCATCAAGCGTCGCCAGATACAGATCGCCATCCAGAGGAACCAAGACCCCGCTGCCATCGCTCGCCCATTGGTAGGCGATAATGCCTTTCAGATTGCCGACCCGCGCGCGCTCGCGCTGCATCTTCTCATCTTCGGACAATTCACGACCCGAACCCAGCGCTTCGCTATCGACCAGCATCGACCATTGGCTGGTTTCGCGGTCATAACCCCACAAATCGTAGCGTTCGCGGTCGTCTTCGCGATTGCGCAACAGCGTCAGGTATCGGCCATCAGGCGAAAGCTTCGCGGCTCGCGGACTGGGCCCATCCAGGCCGGGACTGGCAAACACGCGCTCAAAACTAAGGTCGCCTGCGCTTTGGTGTTGCTCGCTCATCGTGTGATTATCCGCATAGGCAGGGGTGGACAGGGCAAGCACGGCAGCGGTGGCAAACAACAGGCGCATATCAAGGCATTACCTCTCTTTTTGGTGATGCACGCACCCTAACGCGCTCGGCCCTGCGCGCAAAGAAAAAGGGCGCCACGATTGCTCGCAACGCCCTTCCTCGGTGATTAATTTGATAAGTTTATTTCTTTGGCGCGTTGTCCCGGCGCTCCGCGATGCGGGCGCGCTTACCGGTCAGGCCGCGCAGATAATATAGCTTGGCACGACGCACGATGCCTCGGCGCACTACAGTGATGCTTTCGACATTGGGCGAGTAGATCGGGAAAACCCGCTCCACACCTTCGCCGAAGCTCATCTTGCGGATAGTGAAATTGCTGTTCAGCGCCCGGTTCGAGCGCGCGATGCAGACGCCTTCGAAATTCTGCGTCCGGGTGCGTTCGCCTTCGACGACGCGCACACCGACACGGATCGTGTCGCCTGCCCGAAACTCGGGAATCTCTTTGGCACTGCTTAATTGCTCGATCGCTTCCGCTTCGAGCTGCTGGATGAGGTTCATATCCCTCTAGTCCTTATTTTCATGCCGCGCGCCAGAGGCAGGTCGGTCCCGATCGCCAGAGTAGCGATCCCAAAGGTCCGGCCTGCGTAACCGAGTGTCATTTTCGCTGCGTTGCTTGCGCCACGCCGCGATTTTCGCATGATCCCCCGATCGCAGCACTTCGGGGATCGTGCGCCCTGCCCATTCCTGAGGTCGGGTGTATTGCGGATATTCGAGAAGCCCTTGTTCGAACGACTCTTCGACACCGCTTGAAGCCGCGCCCATTACGCCGGGAAGCAGGCGAATGCAAGCATCGAGTATCATCAGCGCCGCCGGTTCGCCGCCCGATAACACGATGTCGCCGACGCTGACTTGCTCGATCTGCGGAAAAGCCTCGAAAATTCGCTCATCGAAGCCTTCAAAACGACCGCACAGGATCGCTACGCCCGATCCACTCGCCAATTCGCGAATGCGGTTTTGCGTGATCGGTGCGCCGCGCGGTGTCATGGCGAGGATTGGGGTGTCCGGCTGCTCGGCGGCAAAGTGATCTATTGCCCCGCCTAAGACGTCCGCTTTTAGTACCATTCCGGCCCCGCCCCCGGCAGGCGTGTCGTCCACATTGCTGTGCTTGTCGGTGGCGAAATCACGCAGCTGCATGGTGTCGATCGACCATGTGCCCGCTTTCAGAGCCTTTCCAGCGAGCGACACGCCTAGCGGTCCGGGAAACATTTCTGGATAAAGCGTTATGATTGTGGCAGAAAAAGTCATGCGCGCAGCCCTAGCCCGGATCGCGCGCGGCAAAAAGGGGCAGTTGGCCAGATGAGTAATGGGAAACAGTCAGAGCCGCTCGATTGTCTGGTCGTCGGAGGAGGCCCAGCGGGGCTGACTGCGGCCATTTATCTGGCCCGCTACCATCTCGACATTTTGCTCGTCGACGGCGGGAACAGCCGCGCCTCCTGGATCCCGACCAGCCACAATCATGCCGGTTTTCCCGATGGGATCAATGGCGAAGAATTGCTGGAGCGGATGCGCGCCCAAGCAGTGAAATACAATGCCAAGATTGAGCGCGGTCAGGTAACCCGGCTGGAAAAGTGCGACGATGGCTTGTTTTGCGCAGAATATGGCAGCGGACCAGTCTTTGCACGCACGGTCCTGCTCGCCACTGGCGTGACCAATCGTCGCCCGCCGGGCATCGATATCCCCGCTCACGACGCAGCGATGGCGAAAGGGCTGATCCGCTATTGCCCGGTCTGTGACGGCTACGAAGTAACCGACAAATCAGTTGGTGTCATCGGCACTGGCGATGGCGGCATAGGCGAAGCCAAGTTCCTGCGCACCTTTACGAGTGACGTGACGCTCATCGCGCCCGATGGACCGCATGACCTGAGCGAAGAGCAGCGCCAAGACGCCAGCGACTATGGAATTGCTCTAATCGATGGCGCGGTCGAGGACATTTTGCCCGACGGCGACATGATTACGGTAAAAGCCGAAGGTGGCTCCGTCCATCAGTTCGCCAGCATCTATCCTGCTTTAGGTTCGGACATCCATTGTATGCTGGCCGATATGGTCGGCGCGGATTTATCCGAAGCGGGCTGCATCAAAGTGGACGATCATCAGCGCGCCAGTGTAAAGGGCTTGTTCGCCGCCGGAGACGTGGTTTACGGCCTCGATCAGATCAGCAACGCAATGGGCCACGGCGGTGTCGCCTCCACCACCATCCGCAACGATCTGGCAGCGGAGCGAGCGATCAAGCGTTAATCAGAGTACAAAATCCGCTGCGATCGTCATCCGCTCGGTATCCCAGCCGATGACGGCTTGCGCAGTAAGCGGGACCATAAAGGTTTTCAGGCCTTTTTCCGGCGCTGGATCGCGCTCGATCTCGACCACATCGGTCGCACCGAAATTTTCGACGGCGACGACTTTACCGACCGCGTCACCTGCATCGGTAACAACCGCGAGGCCGATCAGATCGGCATGGTAAAATTCGCCCGCTTCAAGCGTGGGCAGCGTGTCGCGAGATATTGTCAGCAGCGTGCCGCGCAAGGCCTCTGCTTGATCGCGCGAAGTCACTTCGGCCAGCCGCGCCACCGCGCCGCCTTTGTTATCGCTGCGCAACTTGCCCAGCGTCAACGCGCCGTCGTTAAAAATCTTGTGCCGGGAGAGCGCCGCAACGCCCTCCCCGAACAATTTCAGCCGAACCTCGCCAGTAATGCCATGCGCGCCGGCAATCGCGGCCAGCGCGACCTGACCGGCAGGCAAATTGGCAAGATCCTGCATTGATGCTTAGCCTTCAGCCTTATCAGCGGACTTGTCGTCGCCTTTATCGTCCGCTTTATCCTCGGTCTTTTCCTCGGATTTGGCTTCGCTCGCATCAGCAACAGCGGCTTCTTTCGGCGCTTCTTCAGCAGGTGCTTCGGGTGCCGCGTCTTCAGTTTTCGCTTCTTCGGTTTTGGCTTCTTCGGCTGGCGCATCGGCAGCAGCTTCTGGAGCAGGTGTCTCTTCAGCAGCAGGCGTTTCTTCTACAGGAGGAGCAGCCTTGGCTTCTTCTTCAGCAGCCTTCTTGGCTTCCTCAGCTTCAGCGGCCTTGGTTGCTTTTTCCTCGGCCCGCTCATTGGCTTTCTCGCCCGGCTTTGCCTTGTTGGGGTTGTTGCGCGCTTCACGTTCGCGGATACCGGCAGCATCGAGGAAGCGGGCGACACGGTCGGATGGCTGTGCGCCGACACCCAGCCAGTAACGTGCGCGGTCTTCGTTCAGCTTGACGCGGCCTTCATCATCTTTGGCGAGCAGCGGGTTATAGATGCCGATCTGCTCCAGATACTTACCGTCGCGTGGTTTGCGGTTGTCCGCCGCCACGATACGATAATAGGGACGCTTCTTTGCGCCACCGCGCGAAAGCCTGAGTGCAATTGCCATAAAATATTACCTTTCCAATGTACTAAACTGATTTAAATCATAAATTCTGTAAGTTCTAATTCTTCGGTCCGCCGAGGCCGGGAAGCCCTGGCGGCAAACCGCCGCCACCCATTCCGCCGCCAATACCTCCGCCGGGCCCGCCCAGTCCGGGCATTCCGCCTTTGCCAAACAATGCGCCCAACCCTTTCAGACCACCCATTTTCTTGATCTGCTTCATGGCGCGGCCCATTTCCTGATGCATTTTCAAGAGGCGATTGACGTCCTGCACCTGCATCCCGGCTCCTGCCGCCACTCGCCGTTTGCGCTTGGCATTCAGAAGCGCCGGATTGCCGCGCTCTTTCGGCGTCATCGAGCCGATGATCGCATCCATATGGACCAGCACTTTGTCATCCATATCGCTATTGGCCAGCGCCGCCTTGGCTTTCTTCATGCCCGGCAGCATTCCGGCCAGCATACCAAGCCCGCCCATCTGGTTCATCTGCTGCAATTGCATCCGCAGATCGTTGAGGTCGAATTGCCCCTTGGCCATCCGCTTGGCCAGCGCTTCGGCATCTTCCTCGTTGATCGTTGCTGCGGCTTTTTCGACCAGGCTGACGACATCGCCCATGCCAAGGATGCGGCCAGCGACGCGTTCGGGATCGAAGGCTTCCAGTGCGTCCAGCTTTTCACCGGTACCGGCAAATTTGATCGGCTTGCCTGTGACGTGCCGCATCGACAGCGCAGCACCGCCGCGCGCATCGCCGTCCATCCGCGTGAGGATCACGCCGGTCAGCGGCACTTCGCCGGAGAAGTTCTGCGCAACGTTCACCGCGTCCTGTCCGGTCAGCGCATCGACCACCAGCAGCACTTCAGTCGGCGTGGCAACCTGCGCGACGGCCTTCATCTCAGCCATCAGGGCTTCATCGACGTGCAGACGGCCCGCCGTATCGAGCAGCAGCACATCGAAGCTTTGCAGCTTACTGGCTTCCAGCGCACGGCGAGCAATATCGACCGGCTGCTGTCCGGCAACAATCGGCAGGGTCGCAATCTCGGTCTGCTCGCCCAGAACCTTCAGCTGCTCCTGCGCCGCAGGGCGTTGCACATCGAGCGAAGCCATCATGGCTTTTTTGCCGTGCTTTTCCTTGATGTATTTGCCGAGCTTGGCCGTGCTGGTCGTTTTACCCGAACCTTGCAGACCAACCATCATGATAACAACCGGAGGCTTGGCTTCCAGCACCAGCCCTTCGTGTCCGCCTGCCCCGCCCAGCATCTCGACCAGTTCGTCGCTGACGATTTTGACGACTTGCTGCCCGGGTGTAATCGAGCGGAGGACATCCTGCCCGATCGCTTTTTCGGTCACCGCGTCGATAAAGCGCCGCACCACCGGCAGCGCGACATCGGCTTCCAGCAAAGCGACACGCACTTCGCGCATGGCCTCGCGCACATCGGCTTCATTCAGCGCACCGCGACCGCGCAGACGATCGAACACACCACCAAGGCGGTCTGACAAATTGTCGAACATTTGTGTTCTCCTCTGCGCGCGGGCCGGATCGCCAATCACCGGCCGCCAATCGAATGCGAAAAACGCCGGCGAACGAAAACTCGTTGGCCAGCGTCTGCGAATTTCCACCGTGAAATCCGACTTTGCTATGGTTGCCTGTTGCCGCCCGAAGCGGGGGCAAAAAGCGGTAAATTGGTGGAGCCTAGCGGGATCGAACCGCTGACCTCAACACTGCCAGTGTTGCGCTCTCCCAGCTGAGCTAAGGCCCCGTAAACTGTCCGCACCAAGATGCGAACCGCAGCCCCTATTGCGCGGGGCCGCGTTTTGCAACAGTTTTACTCGTCAGGTTTCTCGTCGTCGCCTTTGCCTTTGCTGACGCCAAGATCGTCGTCACCGCCAAGATCGACTTCATTATCCGGCGAATCATCGTCCTCGTCGATATCTTCCAGATCATCGTCCGCCAAATCGCTGTCAGGCTTGGCGTCTTTCTTCTTCTCATCATTGAACGGGATCGGCTGCTTGGATTTCAGCACGGGTTCGGGATCCCATTCCTCGCCGCATTCGATGCAAGCGACGGGATCATCCTTGTTTAAATCGTAAAAGCGCGTGCCGCATTTCGGGCAAGTGCGCTTCGTGCCCCATTCTGGCTTGACCATCTGTATTCCTTTAAGGATTGGGCCTGATCCCGTATCGAAGGGCAGGCAAAAATTCGGGTTAGCATATCCGGCGCGGATTGTTGCGGATTTGCAGGAAAGCGGGCGCGCCTTGCCATAGGCGAACCGCGCTGTCAAAAGCCGCGCACTCTCATACATTCGAAGATATAGGAAGCTCAGGCTTGTCCGATAACCCAACTCCGCGCAAATTCGGCTTTTCCGGCCCTCTGACCGGCACGATTGCCGTGCCGGGCGACAAGTCGATCAGCCATCGGGCGCTAATTTTCGGCAGTCTCGCAGTGGGCGAAACGCGGGTATCAGGATTGCTGGAAGGCGAGGATGTGCTGGCGACGGCTGCTGCCTTGCGCGCAATGGGTGTCGCAATTGCGCGTGACGGCGATGACTGGGTCATCAATGGGCTGGGTGTCGGCGGATTGCTGCAACCGGACAACGCACTGGATATGGGCAATAGCGGCACCTCCACCCGTCTGCTCATGGGTTTGCTGGCCAGCCACGCCATCACCGCCAATTTCATCGGTGACGCCAGTCTGTCCGCGCGGCCAATGGGTCGCGTGATCGAGCCGCTACGGCAGATCGGTGCATCGTTTACCTCATCGCCGGGTGATACTTTGCCACTGATGATGGAAGGCGCTGATACGCCCGTACCGATTACCTATCGCTTGCCGGTCGCCAGTGCGCAGGTGAAAAGCGCGGTATTGCTGGCAGGATTGAATACGCCGGGCATTACGACCGTGATCGAGCCGGTTCTGACCCGCGATCATTCCGAGCGGATGCTGGCAGGGTTCGGCGCGAATTGGAAGTGGAGTAGGTTGAGGGAGAGCGACACATTCATCTGCATGGCCCTGCCGACCTGCACCCGCAGACGATTACCGTGCCGGGCGATCCATCATCGGCAGCGTTTTTCATCGTGGCGGCATTGATCGTTCCGGGCAGCGACATCCTGATCCGCAATGTCGGTCTTAATCCGACACGGGCAGGCCTGATCGAGGTGCTGCGCAAAATGGGCGGAGGAATCGAAATCGTTGATCCTCGCGAAGTGGGCGGAGAGCCTGTCGCCGATTTGCGCGTGCAGCATTCGCAATTGCACGGGATTATCGTCGATCCCGCCATCGCAGCCTCGATGATCGACGAATTCCCGATATTGTTTATCGCGGCGGCGCTGGCCAAGGGGACGACCATTACCAGCGGGCTGGACGAATTGCGCGTCAAGGAATCCGACCGGCTGACTGCAATGGCCCAAGGGTTGCGCAGTATTGGCGTGCGGGTCGAGGAAACCGATGATGGCCTCACCATTCAGGGCAGTGGCGGCGAGCCGCTAACCGGAGGCGGCCCCGTCACAACGCATCTCGATCATCGCATTGCCATGAGCTTTGCTATATCCGGGCTGATCAGTCGCAACGGCGTGACAGTCGATGACACGCGGCCCATCGCGACCAGCTTCCCCAACTTCCTTGAATTGCTCGACCAGATCGGAACGCATTAATGCCCGGAATATCCTCCTTTACCGCCGATTTAATCGGTTTTGCCGGCAGCTTCTGCATCGTGGCGGCTTTTGCTTATAGCAATATGACGAAGCAGATGAATTTGCTCGCCTTCAACATCGTCAATTTTATTGGTGCCGCGCTGCTGACAGTATCGCTGACCGTGAATTTCAATCTCCCGACAATGGTGCTGGAAATTGTCTGGATGGCGATTGCCTTGTTCGGCATTGCCAAAGCGCTGCGCTCGCGAAACAACGAGCCGCTGTCGGGAGACACGGCGCCATGATTATCGCCGTCGATGGCCCCACGGCGAGCGGCAAAGGCACGATTGCCAAGGCACTGGCGGAGCATTTCGACCTGCCTCATCTCGATACCGGATTGCTCTATCGCGCCGTTGGGCGGCAGGTATTCCTGTCCGAAGGCGATCCCGACAACGCGATGGATGCACTGGCTGCCTGCGGTTTCAAAGACAGCTTGTTAAGCGATTCGGCGCTGCGCGATGAAGTTACCGGCGGTTTGGCAAGCCGCGTTTCCATTCACCCCGAAGTGCGCGCAGCTTTGTTCGACCGGCAGCGCAGCTTTGCCAAGCAGGACGGCGGGGCAGTGCTGGACGGGCGCGATATTGGCACGGTGATTGCGCCGGAAGCTGAGGTAAAGCTGTTTGTGACCGCCTCGACCAAAGCGCGCGCGGTGCGGCGGCATAACGAGATGCTGGAACGTGGCACGGATATTCCACTGTCTGTCATCGAAGCGGACCTTGAGAGGCGCGACGAACGGGACCGCACCCGGGCCGAAGCTCCGCTGATTGCCGCGCCCGATGCTTATGTACTAGACACCTCAGACCTTAATAAAGACGAGGCCATCGCAGCGGCGATCAAGGCAGTTGTCGCGGCGCACGATTAAGGGGCCTAACAAGCCAACCGACACCCCGCCCAGCAACACTTTCGCGCTTGCATTTTCGGGCCAATTCGCCTAGGCGCGCAGCCGTTCGACGGATAAGTGTCCGGTCGAAGGCAGCGATCCCCGCATCGCCGGTTTCTTGGCAAGAGCATCGCTCTTGTATCCGGCCTGCGCAAAACTCGCCCGCCCTCGCCCTGTCACTCGACCCTGAAAACCTCCATCGCGGCATTCGGTCCGATGGCGAACTCGGCCCACTTGGCCCGCATTCGGCAATTCCGCCGGTGCGGAGAAAAGACCCCGGTAAAACCGGTGGCCGGAAATGACAGTATCGGAACTTTCAACTTATGGCATCTACAGCCACACCTCAAGAAATGCCCACGCGCGACGATTTCGAAGCGCTATTGAATGAACAACTCGGCGGTGCCGATGACGGAGGCTTCGAAGGCCGCGTCGTCAAGGGAACCGTCACTGCGATCGAGGGCGGTGCCGCTCTCATCGATGTCGGCCTGAAAAGCGAAGGCCGTATCCCCCTTAAAGAATTCGAGCGCGGCGAAGGCGACAAAGACCTGTCTGTCGGCGATGAAGTCGAAGTCTATGTCGACCGCGTCGAGAACGCCGACGGTGAAGCGATGCTGTCACGCGACCGCGCACGCCGCGAAGCCGCATGGGACAAGCTGGAAAGCGAATTTGGCGAAGGCAAGCGCGTTGATGGCCGCATCTTCGGCCGCGTCAAAGGCGGCTTCACTGTCGATCTGGACGGCGCCGTTGCCTTCTTGCCCGGTAGTCAGGTCGATATCCGCCCTGTGCGCGATGTTGCGCCGCTGATGGATGTGCCGCAGCCATTCCAGATCCTGAAAATGGATCGCCGCCGCGGCAATATCGTCGTCTCGCGTCGTGCCGTTCTTGAAGAAACGCGCGCGGAACAGCGCAGCGAACTGATCGAACAGCTGGCCGAAAATCAAGTGATCGAAGGCGTGGTCAAGAACATCACTGATTACGGTGCGTTCGTCGATCTCGGCGGTATTGATGGCCTGCTTCACGTGACCGACATGAGCTACAAGCGGGTCAATCACCCCAGCGAAATGATCGAAATCGGTCAGACGCTGACGGTACAGATCGTGCGGATCAACGAAGAAACGCAGCGTATCTCGCTTGGCATGAAGCAGCTTGAAAGCGATCCTTGGGATGGCGTATCGGCAAAGTATCCGATCGGTGCCAAATACACCGGCCAGGTCACGAATATCACTGAATATGGTGCGTTCGTCGAGCTGGAAGCCGGTATTGAAGGCCTCGTCCACGTATCCGAAATGAGCTGGACCAAGAAGAACGTCCATCCCGGCAAAATCGTCTCTACCAGTCAGGAAGTCGAAGTCGTCGTCCTCGAAGTGGATTCCGAAAAGCGCCGTATTTCGCTCGGCCTCAAGCAAGCCCAAGGAAATCCTTGGGACGATTTCGCAGAGAAATTCCCGGTCGGCGCGAAAGTCACCGGCGAAGTCAAGAATGCGACCGAATTCGGTCTGTTCATCGGCCTCGACGGCGATGTGGACGGCATGGTTCATATGTCCGACATTGCCTGGGGCATTTCGGGCGAAGACGCGTTGGCGCTGCACCGTAAAGGTGAAGAAGTCGAAGCGGTCGTCCTTGATGTCGATGTCGATAAAGAACGCATCAGCCTCGGCATGAAGCAGCTCGAAAAAGGCGCGCCAAGTGCCGATGGCGCTGGCGATACGTTGCGCCGCGGCGAAACGGTCACCGTTTCGGTTCTCGAAGTGCGCGATGGCGGATTGGAAGTGCAAGTTGGCGAAGACGGCGCAACCGGCTTCATCAAGCGCAGCGACCTTGGCCGCGACCGCGACGAACAGCGTCCCGACCGCTTCCAGACCGGCCAGAAGGTCGATGCTCTGGTCACTGGGTTCGACCGTTCGAAGAAGCCGAACTTCTCGATCAAAGCGTTGCAAATTTCCGAAGAGAAGCAAGCCGTGCAGCAATATGGCTCGTCCGATTCGGGCGCATCACTGGGCGATATCCTCGGCGAAGCTTTGAAAAAGAGCGACGACTAATAATTGCACATGATGCTCGCTCTAGCGGGCGCATGAGATAGAAATTGGCCCGTTTGCTCAACCGAGCAGGCGGGCCTTTTCGTTGGATGGCCACAACCCTTCCCTCAAGTCGCAAGGCGGGATAGGGTGTGCGCTATGCTGAAAGTCCATCAATTTCCGTGCCTGTCCGACAATTATGGTTTCCTGCTACATGACGAAGCGAGCGGCGAGACCGTCTGCATCGATACCCCGGAAGCAGACGTGATCCTGCGCGAAGCCGACGCCAAAGGCTGGCGCATCACGCAAATCTGGAACACCCATTGGCATCCCGATCACGCGGGCGGCAACGAGTCCGTCAAGCAAGCCACCGGCTGCACTATCGTTGCGCCATTGGCGGAAGCCGAGCGAATTGCCGGGATCGACCGTACGGTGGAACATGGCGACACGGTGTCGATCGGTGCGCACAAAGCCAAAGTCATCGATGTCGGCGGCCATACGCTGGGCCATATTGCTTATCATGTGCCGAACGGTGATCTCGCTTTCGTTGGCGATGCCGTGTTTGCGCTTGGGTGCGGGCGGATGTTCGAAGGGATCCCCTGAGCAATTCTGGACCAGCCTAAAGCGCATTAAGGCTCTGCCACCGCAAACTACTTTCTATTGCGCGCATGAATACACACAGGCCAATGCGAAGTTTGCGGTCCATGCGGATCCTGACAACGCTGCGCTGGCTGATTATGTGGCGGAGATCGATGCCAAGCGAGCGGCTGGCGAAGCGACCGTGCCAATGGGGCTTGCCCGAGAGCTTGAAACGAACCCGTTTTTACGCGCAGACAGCGCGGACATTCAAGCCAAATGGGGCGGAGAGAGCGCGCATGAAACCTTTGCGGCCTTGCGCGCGGGCAAGGACAGTTTCTAACCTATCGAAGTCCGCTTAAAGCGCGGCAATGACCTGATCGGCCAGCTTGCTATCAGCTGCCGCATCGTGCTTTTCTGCGATCAGTTGGCGCGAAGCCGCCGTAGCCGCCATCGCAGCCTTCGCCTGAACTTCGGCGACTGCATCACGTTCCGCCGCAGCAATGGTATCTTCGGCCATGCGCTTGCGCCGTTCAATCATAGATTTGCTGTCAGCTTCGGCCTTTTCCAGAACAGAATCGGCTTCGCGGCGCGCATTATCCATCATTGCCTCAGCGTCTTTTTCAGCGCCCGCGATTTTGGCGCTATATTCGTTCCGCAACGCTTCGGCTTCTGCGCGCAAGGTCTTGGCTTCGTCCAATTGCTCGCGGATAGCGGCAATCTTCGCATCCAGCCCGCTGGTGATGGCGCTCGGAACTTTTTTCCAGACCATAATCAGTATCAGGGCCAACATCGCGATTGCGACGATCTGATAAGGCTCCATCCCGAACAAGCTGGGATCAACGTGCTTTGCCGCGCCCAAGTCGATCTCGGTCGCGACATCGGCCGCCTCATTGGCGAAAATTTCGGGCGTGTTAGCCATGTTGCAACGCTTTCTTCACGGAACTTTTGGCCGCAGCCGCCGTGACATTTACGCCGGCCAGGCGCTGAACGATGTCCTGCGTCGCATCGGCAGCGACAGCCTCGATTTCCGACATCGCGTGTGTACGCGCCTCGGATATACGCAGCTCGGCATCGGCCAGTTTCTTGTCGAACCGCTTTTGCGCCGCCGCCATCTTCTTTTCGTTCTGTGCCGCAGCGTCCGCTTTCGCTTCCGCTACCACTGCTTGCGCATTCGCACGATTCTCATTCTCGCGCTTGCGCCAGGCTTCTTCTTCCTCGTCCGCTGCATCCCGTGCAGCCTTGGCCGCAACCAGATCGCCGGAAATTTGCTTGTTGCGATCCTCGACCGTCGACATGACTTTGGGCACCATGCCTCTTCCGATGAAGAAGAAAGTGATCCCGAAAAAGACCAGCAACCAGAGAATCTGGCTGGAATATGTCTCGGCAAGTTGCGCTATCTGAGGCATCGAACGGCTTTCCGTTGGAACGGGAGTCGTCCGGATCGAGAGGGTTCGCTCCCGATCCGGTCAAACGGCGTATTTTTAGGCAACGAAAATCAGGATCATCGCGACCACAAATGCCAGCAGGCCGAGCAGCTCGGCAGCGGCAAAACCGATGAACAAACGGCCTTGCTGACCATCTGCAGCGCCCGGATTGCGCAGCGCGGATTCCAGGAAGGAACCGAAAACATTACCCACACCGATGGCGGCCATACCGGCACCGATAGCGGCAAGACCTGCTCCGATGAGCTTTGCAGCTTCTGCGTCCATTATAATAACTCCTTGATTGAATTCATGTTTAGTGGAAAATTGACTTAGTGAAGATTTTCAGCGTCATTAATATACAGCGATGTCAGCAGTGCAAAAACATAGGCCTGAATGCCCGCGACCAGAATTTCCAGCGCGCTAATACCGATCATTAGGATAAAGCTGGGCAATCCGACCATCAGCCCGAAACCAAGACCCGCATTGGTGCCGTCGATCACAAAGCTGGACAAGACTTTCAGCAGGACGTGTCCCGCCATCATCGCCACAAACAGACGCAGTGCCAGGCTGAACGGGCGCACCAGAAACGAGATCAGCTCGATCGGGAAAATGATCGGGATCATCGGTAGCGGCGTACCATGCGGTACGAACAGGCTGAAAAACTTGAAACCGTGCTTGGCAAAACCAACGATCAACACAATCGAAAAGCTGATGATCGCCAGCACGCCGGTCACAGTGAAGTGGCTGGTGAAGGTAAACGGGTGCAGCCCCACGATGCCAACAGGCAACAGACCGAGCAGATTGGCGAACAGGATGAACATGAACAGCGAAAAGATGTAGGGCACATATTTGCGCCCGGCCTTGCCGACATTGGCTTCCAGCATATCATCGATAAAGCCGGTAAAGGTCTCGACCGCCATCTGCCAGCGCCCGGGCACCATCTCACGCTTCATGCCGCCGGCCACGAATACGGCCAGCAGGACGGTCGTAATCGCCATCCACAACGCACTGTTGGTAAAAGCGATGTTGAAGCCCGCAATTTCCCAGCCATCGGAACCCAGCAAGGGTTCGATGGTGAACTGGTGCATCGGGTCCACTTTGCCTTCTTCGCCTGCCACGCGCTTGCTACCCCAAATTCCTGTTCAACGAGCGGCTTTACGCTGCCTGTCGTTTGTCAAAATCAGCCCGATATCGAGCTGTCAAAATGCGTTCACTCTTCGGGGCGCTTGTTCGCCATTCGAAAAATATTCCTGAAGGCAACGACGATCCCGAGGAATAGTCCCACCAGCAGTCCCCACGGCGACGTTTCGGCAAAGTGATCGATCACCAAGCCTATAACGACACCACCCAGAATCCCGCCAAGAAGATCGGCCAACACCCGGTTTCCGCTGCGATAATTGGCATCGGCACCCGAAAGTTTCGGCTGGTTGCGTGTCTCTTCCCGCTCGTTGGCAGCGCTAAGCCGCTTCTCAAGCGCATCGATCCGCGCATCCTCTGGCAAAGGTTCCCGTGCAGGCTTTTCATCGCTCATACCATGTTCCTTGTCTTACAAGCCCGACCGGGATGCGGTCCGGCCCATATCGCATAAACGACGGTATAGGCAAAAAGCTGCCTGCCAAGGGCGCCGCTCCCTTAGAAGGGGGCGTGTTCCAAGTCAACATGGGTCCGTGTCAAAACCCGGTGCATCTCTCGATAAACTGGCGGCTCACTCTGTACGACTGGTCTTCCAGCTTGGCGACACTTTCCAATCGCCTTACGGTGTAAATCCCCAATGCCCATATTGCTCTGCCACGCTCGGCTTTCTGACCTTGGCCTTGGCAATATCCTCTTTACCCTGCGCATCGCCCATCGCCAGCTTCACAATCCCGCGCATATAGATGGTATCGACTTGCTCGGGATTGTTCGACAGCGCCGCTTCGAAATCGGCCAGCGCCTTGTCATACTCGCCCAATCGATAATAAGCGACGCCGCGACTATCGAGGACATCTGGTGAATAGTCCGCTTTCACAATCGCATCTGTGCATTTTCCAATAACCTCGTCATCGACGATGTCCCAAACCGCCGAATACCAGCAAGCAGCTTTCATGATCGACGGATCGCCCGGACGCGCCGCTAGAGCCTGATCAAACAATTCCGCACCTTTGACAGCATTGCCGGTCCAGCCAAGATAGTCAGCTTCAAGATGCGTAGCCATATGCGGTTTTTCTGCCAATTCGACAAAATCGGCGACCAGCGTCTCGCCTTCTTCGATCCGGCCCAATCGACCCAGCAAATCGATTTGCCAGAAATACGTGTCGCCTTTGTTGTCGATTGCCTCGATTTCCTGCGCATCGCTGAGCGCGGCGGCTAAATCGCCAAGCTCGACCTGCATCGCTGCACGACGGCCATAAAGGTTACTGCTTGGCTCGATTTCTATGGCGGCATTCAAATCCTCCAGCGCACCGGCATGATCGAATACCCCGGCTCTGAAGCTAGCCCGATTAATGAAGTTCTCGGGATCATCCGGTTCCCCATCGGCTATCAGCTGTGCATAGGCCGCTTCATGCGCGGCCAGCAATTCTCGGTTCGCTCCGCCATATTCCCATGTCTCAAGAATATCCTCAGGCGCGCGCAATTCCGGCAAGCTGCGCAAATGCGCGTTCAAGGCGCGTTTTGCACCGGGAATGGCGTCCGCGGGCAATTCCGCTTCCACCGATTGCATTTCTTGCGCCAATTTAAAGCGATTGCCATTCAGCGTGCCGGCGGACTTCACCGCAACCCCGCCGATTATTTCATCGATATCGCCGTCGCCGGTCATGGCGAAACCCTCACCTTCTTGCGGCAGGATCATTTCCAGTGTGCTGCGGTGATAGATCGGACCATTGAGGCGCAGCGGAATATCGCGCCACAGGCTGCGCGCCCGGTCGGCTTCGAACGCAATGTCTTTGGCCGCCTGCGCGGGTGGGGTCAATTCATAGCGATCTTGGTCTTTCGACCATGGCGTGGTGATAATACCGCTGGCCTTGATGACAGCCAGACCAAGTTCCTCATCATAGCTCGCTTCGTGCGAGACAAGCTGCGCCTCGCCAATAATGTTGGCAACCGCCATACCAGCCGCCAATTCGATATCGTCTTCACTGCCTTGGGTTATGAGGCTTTTCCACTGTGCGCCGGTTGCTCCGCTAACCAGGATTTCGATGTCGTATAATGCCGGGACACTAAGCCCTGCGCTTTGGTCGAACACAATCCGCGCATCGACATCCGGCACCACTTGCTTGCGCTCTTTCATCGGCACAAGATCGCTTCCGCTTTCGGTCAGAGGTAGCGCGTAGAAAAAGCGCGGCACTTCGGTCATCGTAGCGATCCGGGCGCCGCTACTGGTGCCATCGAGCCAGTAATCCATGCCATCAAAGCGGCTATGCACGATCATATGATCGAAATTGCCGGGCATCGGCAAGACCTTCGAAAGGACGTCCCCGCCCGTACTGGCAACGAGTGCGACGTCAGCTTCGATGTTCATTTCACGCAACATAGCGAGCAGCAGCAAGGATTTGGCTTTGCAATCGCCAAACCTCAGCTCCCAGGTTTCTGCCGGACTTTGCGGCAGGTAATTTCCGCCGTCCATGCCGTTCGCCAGATAGCTGATCTTATCCTGTACGACTTGCAAAGCCGCAGCAGCGCGCGCTTTATCGCCCGAGTGATTGCCCATGATGGTGGCGACTTCCTCGGCCAGCGGACTGCCTGCCGTAATCGCATCCTGCGTGCGGAAATGCGGTTCCATCGTCTTCGACACATCTTGCCAATCGGCAAAACTGCTGATGTGCAATTGCGGCGGAAGCAGATACCGTGCCGGAGCATCGTTCGGCATTTCATCCGGCTCCGCAACCGGCAGTTCAGCCTTCCAGACCATGCGATTACCTTGCGCGACAGGATCGCCGCCCGCATCTGTACGAAAAGTTGCCAGTTTGAGATCAAGGTCTTTCGGCCAGCTCGCCTGCATCCGGCCCACACGGATAATATCTTCCTGTGCTGGAATAAGCGAAGAATATTGCACCTCGTCGCCAAGCGCCTGATCGCTGACGGTGACACTGGTCGCCATCCGCAGCACATCACCAAGACGAGCGCCCGGCAAAGTCATCGTCGCAGTCAGCAAACCACTAAGCTCGCGCCGCTCCAGCCGCGCTTCACGCCGCAGCACTTCGAACCTGGCACCCTCGCCCAGCACGTCGATGATTTTGCCGTCGCGCAGCAAATGCACCTTATGAATGGTTAAATCGCCTTTGTCCGGTAGCCAGGCTGCGCTCAGCGTGCCCATGGCCGTCAGTGCTTCGGTACTGTCCAGCGCAAATGCCACATCATTGAAGGTCGTAACTTTGCCTTCCTCCAGCCAAAGCTGCGTATCCAAAAGAACGACGGGCGGACCTTCTTTCAATATTTCGGCGGTAAGTTCGGTTTGCTCCACCCATTCCGGTGCAGCGCCATACAGCACTTCTTCGCCTGCCATCGCCGGTGTCGTCCAGACGGCCGCGATTGCAGTCCCGGCCAGAGCGGATAATATGATGTTGCTGTTCTGCATGTTGCCCCCAATTCCCAAAATCGCTGGCAAATTATCACATTTCGCAAAAACGACAAATAGGGTTCGCGGGTGACAATCCTGCGATAGGACAGTGGCCTGCGATGGGACAGTGGCCTGCGATGGGACAGTGGCTTTGCAACTCCGGTTTAAGGTAGCTCTGGTCGCACCTGCACAAGTCCGTCGATAGCGCGCGTGGCAACCTTGCGAATCGGGCCTTGCGCTTATAGCCCGCAATCGACTGCTTTCCCGCAATGCACAGAAACAGGAACCGCCAATGGTCCCCCGCTACGCTCGCCCCGAAATGACCGCAATCTGGGAGCCGGAGGCAAAATATCGCATCTGGTTCGAGATCGAAGCGCACGCCACGCAAAAGCTGGCCGATCTGGGCGTGGTGCCGAACACTGCGGCCAAAGCGCTATGGGACTGGTGGGCGACCAAACCCGTGATCGATGTTGCGGCGATCGACGCCATCGAAGCGGTCACCAAACACGATGTCATTGCTTTCCTCACCTGGGTTGCTGAGCAAGTGGGCGAGGAAGCGCGCTTCATGCACCAGGGGATGACCAGCAGCGATGTGCTGGACACCACGCTGTCGGTGCAATTGGATCAGGCCAGCGCCATGTTGCTCGATGATCTCGATGCATTGCTCGCCGCGTTGAAACGCCGCGCCGACGAGCACAAATACACGCCTACTATCGGGCGCAGTCACGGGATTCATGCTGAACCGGTGACGTTCGGGCTGAAGCTGGCGCAAGCCTATGCCGAATTCGATCGCTGCAAAACGCGGCTGCACGCAGCGCGCGCAGAAATTGCCACTTGCGCCATCTCCGGCGCGGTCGGCACATTTGCCAATATCGACCCGGCAGTCGAAGCCTATGTGGCGGAGCAGCTTGGCCTCACAGTCGAACCTGTCTCCACCCAAGTCATCCCGCGCGATCGCCACGCCATGTATTTTGCCACATTGGCGGTTATCGCCGGTTCGATCGAGCGGCTCGCTGTGGAGATCAGGCATTTGCAGCGGACCGAAGTGCTGGAAGCGGAGGAATATTTCGCGCCGGGGCAGAAAGGCTCGTCCGCCATGCCGCACAAACGCAATCCCATCCTGACGGAGAATTTGACCGGCCAAGCGCGCATGATCCGTGCCTATGCCCTGCCCGCATTGGAAAACGTGGCGCTATGGCATGAGCGCGATATTTCGCATTCGTCTGTAGAGCGGTTCATCGGGCCTGATGCCACGATCACGCTGGACTTTGCGTTGGCGCGACTGACCGGCGTTATCGACAAGCTGCTCGTCTATCCCGAACGCATGCAGAAAAACCTCGACCGGATGGGCGGACTGGTCCATTCGCAGCGCGTGTTGCTAGCCCTGACGCAGGCCGGGGTCAGCCGCGAGGATGCCTATGCCATCGTACAGCGTAACGCGATGAAGGTGTGGGAATCCGATGGTGCGCTATCGCTGTTGTCGCTGCTGAAACAGGACGAGCAAGTGACTGCGGCGATGAGCGAGAGCGAACTGGAAGAGAAATTCGATCTCGAATATCATTTCAAGCAGGTCGATACGATCTTCGACCGGGTCTTTCGCTAGAACGCCCAAGCGCACTGGACGAACAGCGGCTAAGGTCCTAGCCTCGTCTGACCGAAGAAATTCCGCAAGCACCGAAGGAACGCTTACCCGTCATGCAGATCGTCCGCACAATTCTCTGGCTGTTGATTATCGTTGCATTGCTGCTGTTCAGCTGGGCGAATTGGGAGCCGGGCGTGACGGTGCGCATCTGGGAAGGTATTGTCGTCGATACCCGCCTGCCCGCTGTCGTTCTGCTGTCATTCCTTGCTGGTCTGGTGCCGATGTGGCTCTATTATCGCAGCATGAAATGGCGGATGAACCGGCGGATGAAAGCGTTACAGGATGCCAGCCGCATTTCCGCGATCGCGCCTGCTCCTGCTAGTGGCGCTCCTGCTTATAGGGCCGAGCCTAGGGCGGATACCGACCCCGCAAGCATAGACGAACCGCTGACCTCGCCAAGCACGCCCTTGCGATGACCAGCCCCGTCTATCTCGCGCTGGATATGCCGCAGCTCGACCGCGCCGTCGCGCTGGTCAAAAAGGTCAAGGCGCATATCGGCGGCGTAAAGCTGGGCATGGAATTTTTCTATTCGCACGGCGCGCACGGGGTTCGCGAAGTGGCACATTGCGGCCTGCCGATTTTTCTCGACCTGAAACTGCATGACATTCCCAATACTGTGGCAGGCGCGATGCAGGCGATCCACGCGCTGGAACCGGCCATCGTGACCGTCCATGCCAGCGGCGGGCGGGCCATGATGGAAGATGCCAAGGCGGCAGCGGGCGAACATTGCAAAGTGGTCGGCGTAACAATGCTTACCAGCATGAACGCGCGCGATCTGGAACGGACCGGCGTATCCGGCTCGCCGCACGATCACGTCATGCGGCTGGCTGATCTCGCCGAAAACGCGGGACTGGACGGCATCGTATGTTCAGGCCAGGAAGTCGCCGCCGTCCACAAACAATGGCGCAAGGGCTTTTTCGTTGTCCCCGGTTTGCGTCCTGCAGGCGGCTCGGCAGGCGATCAGAAACGGGTGGTCACCCCGCGCAAAGCACGCGACGATGGCGCCAGCGTGCTGGTTATCGGGCGACCCATCAGCCGCGCCGAGGATCCGTTGCAAGCCGCGCGGGACATCGAAGCAACCTTATAAGATTTAGCGCATGACCATGATCAAGATCTGCGGGCTTTCGACGCCCGAAACGCTGGACGCCGCTCTGGATGCAGGCGCGACCCATGTGGGCTTCGTGCATTACGAGCCGAGTCCTCGCCACATCGAATTAAAGCACGCGGCCGGCCTGCGCGCGCGCGTCCCGCGAGACAGAAAAGCAGTGCTGCTGCTCGCCAATGCCAACCCGATGCTGACCGCCAAAGCCATCGAAACCGTGAAGCCCGACATCGTGCAATTTCACGGCAAGGAAACGCCGCAATGGGTCGGCGTCGTGCGTAGTCAGACCAAGCTGGAAGTCTGGAAGGCCGTAGGTTTGCGCGAACGCGCGACGCTGGATCGTGTGGTAAAATGGCGAGGACTGGTCGATCGGCTGCTTTATGATGCGCCAGCCAAGGCGCTGCCCGGCGGAAATGGCGAGGCGTTCGACTGGAGCCTGCTGGCCGAACACGAACATACCATTGACTGGGCGCTGGCCGGGGGCCTGACGCCTGACAATGTCGCGCAGGCAATCTCGGAAACAGGCGCTCCGTTGGTGGACACATCCTCAGGTGTCGAAACAGCTCCGGGCGTCAAGGATGTGGACTTGATCCGTGCCTTCTGCAAAGCCGCCCGCAATGTCTGAGGCACCGAATATGACCACTCCGCCACCACCCAATTCTTTCCGCAATATGCCCGATGCACAGGGGCATTTCGGCGATTATGGCGGGCGGTATGTTGCCGAAACACTGATGCCGCTGGTGCTGGATCTGGAACGCGAATATCGCGCCGCGCAAAGCGATCCGGCATTTCAGGCCGAATTCGATGATCTGATGAAGCATTATGTCGGGCGGCCCTCTCCATTGTATTATGCCGAGCGGCTGACCGAAGACTTACGCAAGAATGCGCCAGACGGCCCAAATGGAGAAAAGCGCGGCGCGCAAATCTGGTTCAAGCGCGACGAACTGAACCATACCGGCGCGCATAAGATCAACAATTGCATTGGGCAGATTTTGCTGGCGATCCGCATGGGTAAAACGCGGATTATCGCGGAAACCGGCGCGGGCCAGCATGGTGTTGCAACGGCCACTGTTTGCGCGCGTTTCGGCTTGCCCTGCGTCATCTACATGGGCGCGGAGGATGTTAAGCGGCAAAGCCCCAATGTGTTCCGCATGAAGCTGCTCGGCGCAGAAGTCATCCCCGTGACCAGCGGCGCTGCCACGCTAAAGGATGCGATGAACGAAGGACTGCGCGACTGGGTCGCCAACGTCCACGACACGTTCTACATTATCGGCACAGCGGCAGGCCCGCATCCCTATCCTGAAATGGTGCGCGATTTCCAAAGCGTGATCGGGGTCGAAGCGCGCGCGCAAATGCTGGACCGTGCGGGCCGCTTGCCGGACTTGGCTGTAGCCTGCATCGGCGGCGGATCGAACGCGCTTGGGCTGTTCCATCCGTTTCTCGACGATAGCGATGTCGCGATGCTGGGTGTCGAAGCAGCCGGACATGGATTAGACGGCGATCAACACGCGGCCAGCCTGCTCGGCGGATCGCCCGGTGTGCTGCATGGCAACAAGACCTATCTGCTGCAGGATGAAGACGGCCAGATTACCGAAGGCCATTCGATCAGCGCAGGGCTCGATTATCCCGGCATTGGCCCGGAACACGCCTGGCTGAAGGACAGCGGACGGGTCGAATACACCGCCGTTACGGATGAGGAGGCGTTGGAAGGCTTCCAGCTCTTGTGCCGGACCGAAGGCATCATCCCCGCGCTCGAACCGTCACACGCGATTGCCGCCGTAGCGCAGCGAGCGGGACAGATGGACGAGGACGCGATCATCCTGATGAATTTGTGCGGTCGCGGCGATAAGGACATCTTCACCGTAGCAGAAAAGCTGGGAGTGGAGATATGAGCCCGCGAAAAAAGCTTCTTTTGTCCGATCTGTTGCTGTTTATTCCAGGTTTTGCGCTGCTTTGGCTGGACAAATTCGAGTTTTCTGGTTGGGATGGGACCATCGGAGGATTGATGGTTGTTGCGGGAACGGTTCTTGCCGTTTACCTAGCATCTCGTGGAGCGTAAGTATTGACCCGCCTCTCGGACGCCTTCGCCAAGCCCCACCCCGCCCTCGTCTGCTTCGTCACTGCGGCGATGGTGACACGGCGGCCAATCTTGACGCATTAGTTGCAGGCGGTGCGGATGTGATCGAGCTAGGGATGCCCTTCACCGATCCGATGGCCGATGGTCCTGCCATTCAGGAAGCGAATATTCGCTCGCTTGGCGCGGGCACGACCACCGCCGATGTGTTTGCGATCGCCGCTATTTTCCGGCAGCGGCATCCCGACGTACCGCTCGTGCTGATGGGTTATGCAAATCCGATGATCCGGCGCGGCCCGGAATGGTTTGGTAGTCAATGCGCAGCAGCCGGCGTCGATGGTGTGATCTGCGTCGATATTCCGCCGGAGGAAGACGCCGCGCTCGGCCCTGCCCTACGCGCACACGGCGTTGCGCCCATCCGCCTCGCCACGCCCACCACCGACGCCAAACGCTTGCCGCAAGTGCTGGAAGGCTCGGCCGGCTTCGTCTATTACGTCTCGGTCGCAGGAATTACCGGCAAACAACAAGCGGCGCAGACTTCGATCGCGGAAGCCGTCGCTAAGCTAAAAGCTGCCACCGATTTGCCCATTGCGGTTGGGTTCGGCGTCCGCACACCGGAACAAGCTGCCGAGATCGCACAAGTTGCCGATGGCGTCGTAGTCGGGAGTGCGCTGGTCGAGCTGGTGGGCCGATATGGGAACAAAGCACCCGAACATCTGCGCGAATTAACGGCAAAACTTGCCAAAGCGGTGCATTCGGCGGCAAAGGCACGCACATGACCTGGTTTTCCCGCGTTCGGAACACGCTTCCCTTCCTCGCCAAGCGCGACACGCCTGACAATTTGTGGACCAAATGTCCCTCGTGTCAGGATATGCTGTTCACCAAGGATTATGAGGAAAACCTCTCGGTCTGCCCCAAATGCGAATATCACGGGCGGATCGGCGCGGACCGGCGGTTGGAAATAACGCTGGATGAGGGCTTTACGGTTCTACCCCAACCCGACGTCACCGAAGATCCGCTGAAATTTCGCGATACGAAGAAATATACCGAGCGGCTGAAACAAGCGCGCGCGAAGAATCCGCACAAGGATGCTTTTACGGTCGGCTCCGGTGCGATCGACGCAAATCCGGCCGTGGTCGGAGTGCAGGATTTCGGCTTCATGGGCGGATCGATGGGCATGGCTGTCGGTACGGCGTTTTGTCAGGGCGCGGACGAAGCCTTGCGGCGGAATTGCGCGTATATCGTGGTGACGGCAGCGGGCGGCGCACGGATGCAGGAGGGCATTTTGAGCCTGATGCAAATGCCCAAAGCGACCGTGATGACGCGGCGTTTGAGGCAAGCCAACCTTCCCTATATCGTCGTGCTGACCGACCCCACAACCGGCGGCGTCACCGCCAGCTATGCGATGCTCGGCGACATTCACATTGCCGAACCCGGCGCATTGATCGGTTTCGCCGGACAGCGAGTGATCCAAGACACCATTCGCGAGCAATTGCCCGATGGCTTTCAGCGGGCCGAGTATCTCCACAAGCACGGCATGGTCGATATGGTCGTGACCCGGCACGATTTGCGCGAAACTCTGGCGCAAATTTTGGATTATTTGCAGCCGGTCGAGGCAGCGGCTTAAGCGAGCAATGCGCGATTTCGGCCGATCGGACGATGCCGCAGTGCAAGCGCAGCTCGATCGGCTGGCGCGATTATCTCTGCCACAAGGTCGCCTGGGTCTCGATACCATCCGCAATCTGCTGGAACGGCTTGGCAATCCGCACACGCAGTTAGCCCCCGTTTTCCATGTCGCCGGAACCAATGGCAAAGGCTCGACCTGTGCGTTTTTGCGCGCGATGCTGGAAGCCGATGGCAAGCGCGTCCACGTCATCACCAGCCCGCATCTGGTGCGCTATAATGAACGGATCCGCATCGCGGGTGAGCTGGTATCCGATACGATGCTGGCGACGCTCTTGGCCGAAGTGCTGGATGCCAGCGACGGGCTCGAAGTCAGCTTTTTCGAAGTCACGATTGCGGCCAGCTTTTCTCGCCTTCTCCCGAACGCCCGCTGATGTTTGCGTCGTGGAAGTCGGCATGGGCGGACGCTTCGATGCGACCAATGTGCTGACCGCGCCTGCCGCCTGCGGGATTGCGGCGCTGGGCATCGATCACGAACGTTTTTTGCTGGCACCGGAGGCAGGCACACCGGACGCGCCGCTCGCCCGGATTGCATTCGAAAAAGCAGGAATTACGAAGCCGGGATGCTCCCTTGTGACGCTGTCCTATCCTGCCGAAGCCGAGCTGGAAATCGAGCGCGCGGCCTTATCGGCAGGTGCGCCCTTGGCGATGCGCGGACGCGATTGGCATGCAAGCGCGAGCGACACGGGGCTGCATTATGCCGACCGACATGGCGAACTGGCCCTGCCGCTGCCGAACTTACCGGGCGTGCATCAAGCGGAGAATGCAGCACTTGCCATTGCCATGCTGCGGCATCAGGATTTCGTCAGCGTTTCGCGCGATGCGATTGCGACCGGATTGCAAAGCGCATCATGGCCTGCCCGGTTGCAACGGCTTGGCAAAGGATCGCTGACCGGAACGCGCGAGACTTGGCTGGATGGTGGACACAACCGCAATGCGGGCGAGGCGCTGGCGGCGCATTTTGCCGGGCAGCGGCTGCATCTGATTACAGGCATGATCGAAGGCAAAGACCCGCTGGCGCTCCTCGAACCTTTGGCCGCCAATCTTGCCAGTGTTACCGTGGTCCCGGTTCCGCAGCACCCATATCACACGGTGGAAGCTTTCGGACCCAACGCTCGCGCTGCATCCAATGTCAGCGATGCTATGCGCAGTTTGCCCGATGATCATTTGCCGGTGCTCATTGCCGGATCACTTTACCTCGCAGGCGAGGTTTTGCGGAAAAACGACGAATTGCCGCGTTAGGTCAGTGCCGATGCTTCGGGCGTTACGACTCCACTATTGGCTCCAGCGCGCGAGACGCGAATCCATTCTGCAATGCACAAGATAACCGCGAGAAATCCGATAAAAGTCGTTAAGATAAATACGTCGTAATATCCGCGATCCTCGATCATTTCGCCTAATGCCCCGCGACCCAGCGTGCCGACCAGCAGCGTCAGCGAAGACAGCAGCGCATATTGCACCGCGCTGAATTTCTTCGAAACGATGGACGATAGCCACGCGATATAGGCCGCTCCAGCGATGCCGATGGCGAGATTTTCGCCCCCGATGGTCACCATCAGCTTGGCGAGCTTGGCTGTCCCGCCAAATTGCTCGACCGCCCAGGTGAAGCCGATGGCCTCACTGACCGCTGCCATGCGAAAGCCGCCGACTGCCATATCTGCGTAAAGCAGATTGGTCAGCGCCGCCAGCAATGCACCGACGGTCAGGGTGAACATTCGCCCGAACACTGTCAGCATATAGCCGCCCAGCGCCAACCCCAGAATGATCGCGCCGACGCCAAAGAATTTAGACGCAACCGCGACCTCGTCCTTCGTATATTGCAGCTCGCCCAGATAAAACGGATAGGCAAACGTTCCCCATACTGCGTCACAAATCCGGTATGTCAGGACCAGCGACAGGATCAGCACCAGCGACCAACCAATGCGCCCGACAAACTCAACCAGCGGCAGCAGCAGCGCGCGATACAGGTGATCCATCACGAACCCGCTTCCGGTCGCGGGCGGCGTATCCTCGGCCAGCAAATGCAGGCCTTTGCTCTTTTGTCCGGCAAGCCAGCCAGCGATCAGCGCCGGTATCACCACGGTCGCGACGATAATCCAAGGTCCATAATTCAGCGTGAAATCGGTCGGGTTCGGGCGGTCTTCGGGCGCGTAGAACAGCGACATATACATAAAGGTCAGTAACACCCCGATGCTGCCCGCCCACAAAACCGCGACCAGCGCCAGCGCTTTGGCCCGCACGCCCGGCTCCAACTCGCCTTTGTGGCGCAAGGCCACCAGCAATTCGTCTTCAATTTCAACTTCGCCCGGCCGCGCCTTGGAACTATCGCTATCCGGCGCAAACAGGCCGATGAAGCCGATTGCGAGCAGAATTGCCCCCATCATCATATAAGTTTGCGGCCAGCCGATCCGTGCCGCGATAATCAGGCCCAATGCGCCGCCAACCAGCGAGGACAAGCGGTAGCCCATCTGGTAGATCGTCGAGAGCATATCCAGCGTAGCGACTTCGTCCGCGACATCGATCCGCCAAGCGTTAATGGCGATATCCTGCGTGGCCGAGGCCAATGCGCCGATGCCCGCCAGCAGCGAGAACCAGCCGATATTTTCATTACTTGGATTGCTCAGCGCCAGCGAAACAAGGATGATGCCGAGCAGCAATTGCGCCGGGACGATCCACTGTTTGCGCCGCCCCAGCCTGCGCAACCCTGCGATATTGACCTTGTCGATCAGCGGCGACCAGATGAATTGAAACGCGTAAGCCAGCCCGATCAGCGAAAAGACGCCCATCGTTTCCAGATCCACCTCGGCATCGCTTAGCCAAGCGAACAAAGTGCCCAGAAACAGCGCAAACGGCAGGCCGCTAGCAAACCCGAACAGAAGCATGAACCCGGTTTTGCGGTTGTTCAGTGAACGGATGACCGCGCGCCAGCCCGGCTTTGCGGCTGGTTTGTCGCCCGTCTCTGCCACTGCTTCGCTCATGCACTTTTCCCGCTTATAAAGTCATTTCGCGCCACCCATAACGCCATCGGTCATTTAAGGAAGCGCGGATGAACCATTGCGATATATGCGGCTTCGAAGGATGTGCACGCCAAGCGTGTGTTGCTTCTGGTCGGCCCAGCGCCTAATTGGCCGCCTATGCCTGACACCCCTGCCCCGTACGATCCGCTAGCCACAAAGCCTGACGGCCACCGCATTGCAAAATTGCTCGCACGTGCCGGGGTCGCCAGCCGCCGGGAAGTCGAACGGATGATCGGCGATGGCCGCGTGGCAATTGGGGGCAAAGTGCTGGACACACCTGCCACCATCATCCCCGATCTGACCGGTGTGACGGTGGATGGAAAACCCGTCGGAAAGCCCGAGCCTGCGCGTTTGTTCATTTTTCACAAGCCTTCCGGCCTGCTCACGGCAGAGCGCGATTTCTCCGGTCGCCCGACGATTTACGATGCGCTGCGCAATGCCCTCCCGAAGGGAACGCCGCGCGTCATGCCGGTCGGTCGGTTGGATTTCACCACCGAAGGCTTGCTGTTGATGACCAATGATGGCGCGCTAAAGCGGGCGCTGGAATTGCCGTCGAGCAAGATCGAGCGGACGTATCGTGCGCGGGCTTTTGGAGAAGTCTCGCAGCATCAGCTGGAAAGCCTCATCGAAGGGATCACCATCGAAGGCATCCATTATGGGCGGATCGATGCCAATCTCGAACGCCGCACCGGGCGCAACCAGTGGATCGAGCTGACACTGAGCGAAGGCAAAAACCGCGAAGTGCGCCGCGTGCTTGAACATCTGGGCCTTGAAGTGTCGCGCCTGATGCGCACCCGCTATGGCGTGTTCGAACTTGGCGATTTGGGCCGCGGTGCCGTTGCTGAAGTGAAGCAAAGCGAAGTCGAGCGGTTGCGCAAGGAATTGTCGCGGGACGCACGTAAATAATGCCTGCCGTTCGCGCTTCGACCAAAGCCAAACCGCTCCGGATCATTGCCGGAGAATGGCGCGGACGTAAGCTGACGACGCCGAAAGGCGAGACGACCCGCCCGACCGCCGATCGGACGCGCGAAACGCTGTTCAATATGCTGACCAGCCGCCTGGGCAGTTTCGAGGGGCTGTCGGTTGCCGACCTGTTTGCCGGATCGGGTGCGCTGGGTCTGGAAGCGCTGTCGCGCGGGGCCGCATCGTGCCTGTTCGTCGAGCAGGAAAAGCCTGCGATCGAAGCGATCCGCACTAATATCGCCTCGTTGGATGCGCGCAGCAAGGCACAGGTCCATCAGGGTTCGGTAATGCAATTGGGCCCGGCGAAAGTCGCGCATGATCTGATATTGCTCGATCCGCCTTATCATACCGGCGCGGGCAATGTTGCTTTGGACCGCCTCGTGCGTCTGGGCTGGGTCGGACCGGCGACTTGGATCGTGCTGGAATGCGCGCGCGACGAAGATGTTGCAGTAAATTCGCTTACCACCGACACATCCCGCAATGTGGGCAAGGCGAAGCTCACGCTGCTCCGCCTTGCCAATCAATAGAGCCAGTCTTTAGAGCCGAGCTTTAGCGCCCGTCTGGACCTTCCGCTTGCTCAGGTGTATCGTTCATCGGCTCACTCGATGCAGCAGCCCGCGCTTCAGTTATCATTTGCTCGACCTGCTGCCATGCCGCGTCCTGTTCTTCGGCGTTCATTCCTGCAAGAGCCTCACGATCGCGCGGTGTGATCGCCCAGAACATCTCTTGCCGGTCAGCTCCAAGTGACCAGAAATAGCTTTGCGTGGCAGGTGCCAGCGCCGCGAAATCGGCCTTTCGCTGATCCGGCCAAGAATCATAGACTGCCTGCTCGTCCGGGCCCAGGACGGGAGCAGGTGGTGGCGCCTCTGTCGGGGCCTGCATTTCGTCATATTGCGGATCCGCATCTTGGACACCGCTCTTTTGCATATCGCCCTCTTGCATATCAGACGTCATGGCATCGGTCTGTTGCGGGTCCAGCACAGTTGTTTCTTCCGGGCTCATGGTGTCGTGTGCGATTGCTGCCGGGGCCGTCATAAGACACGCCGCTGGGATAAGATAAGATAATTTACGCATGAAAAGCTCCTAAGTTTGGTGGTTTTCAGCGTGACGAGTGCGATCCCTTTATGATCATGACTATCGGCCCGACGGCACGGTATGGCAAGGCTGTCCCCGGCCTGTCATCGCGTCGTCTGGGCACTCAAGCGGTTTTTGAAAGTGAAACGGGCTGAATGGAAAATACGCACGAAAAAGGGCGGCAAAGCCTTACGCTCAACCGCCCCTTTGCGAATATGTGGTAAGACTTAACCGTCGCTATTGGCGGGCCTGTTCACCGGCAATGGACCATCGATTTGGCTGGCGGGCTTGCCGGGCCAGTAATCTAATGCGCGGTTGCCGAAATTCAGGCCCGCTTCGCGCGGATTGATGCAGCCATCCTGATCGCTTTTCATGCACACATCATAGACCTTGTCGCCTAACTTTACCTTGGTCGCTTTGCCTTGCGCGTTCTTCTCGACCACTTCGGCAGTCATTTTGCCGGACTTGTCGCCGTGGTCATCGGCCAGCGCCGGGGTGGACAGGCCAATGGCCAGAGTGGCGGCGGCGAGCGCGGAAAATGCAGTCTTCATGTCATCATCTCCTGAAAATTTCAGCGTGGATATTGGCAAGGTAACGGTTTGCGCGCGGCACGGGTTCCAAGCGTGGCGCATGATGATGGTAAGCAAGCCGTAAACGCGCCCTTGCCGCACGGCCCTACGTTCCCTAACTGTTCGCACAGCTATGACCGATCTTACCGCCCGCACCGACCAGCCGCCCGAAGGCGACGTTCCCGCCTATGCGCAGATGCTTAATCCGCCGCAGCGCGAGGCTGTGCTGACAACGGAAGGGCCAGTGCTGATGCTGGCGGGCGCTGGTACAGGCAAAACTGCTGCATTGACGTCGCGACTGGCGCATCTGATCGCCATGCGGCTGGCTTGGCCGAGCGAAATCCTGTGCGTGACCTTTACCAACAAAGCGGCGCGCGAAATGCGTGAGCGGGTCGGTCGCCATGTGGGCGACGCGGTCGAAGGGATGCCATGGCTCGGCACGTTCCATTCGGTCTGCGCGAAAATGCTGCGCCGCCATGCCGAGATCGTAGGCCTGAAAAGCAATTTCACGATTATCGATACCGACGATCAACTGCGGCTGCTGAAACAGCTTATCACCGGCAATGATCTTGATGAGAAACGCTTTCCCGCGCGGCAATTGGCGGGGCTGATCGACAGATGGAAGAATCGCGGGCTAAATCCCGGCGACCTCGATGCAGTCGAGAACGAAGCCTATGCCAATGGACAGGGCGCCAAGTTTTACGGTCTGTATCAGGATCGGTTGAAGGCGCTGAATGCCTGTGACTTTGGCGATCTGTTGCTGCACGTATTGAACATTTTTCGCCGTGAGCCGGAAATTCTTGGACAGTATCACAAGCGCTTCAAATATATTCTGGTGGACGAGTATCAGGATACCAATCAAGTCCAGTATTTGTGGCTTCGCCTGCTGGCGCAGCATCGCAAGAACATCTGCGTCGTAGGCGATGACGATCAGTCGATTTATAGCTGGCGTGGCGCAGAAGTGGCCAATATCCTGCGCTTCGAAAAAGATTTTACCGGCGCGAAAGTTATCAAACTAGAACAGAATTATCGCTCGACTCCGCAGATTCTTGGCGCAGCATCCGGCCTGATCAATGCCAATAGCGAACGGCTGGGCAAGCAGCTCTGGACCGATTTGCCGAAAGGCGAGAACCTGCGCGCCATCGGCGTGTGGGACGGCCCGGAAGAAGCGCGCCGCGTCAGCGAAGAGATCGAGCGGCTGGAAGGCGAAGGCGCGTCGATGGACGAAGTCGCCATCCTGGTCCGCGCGCAATACCAAACGCGCGAATTCGAGGACCGCTTTATCCAGACCGGGATCAATTACCGGATCATCGGCGGTTTCCGCTTTTACGAACGCGCTGAAATCCGGGACGCGCTGGCTTATTTGCGAGTTATCGCGCAACCGGCGGACGACCTTGCGTTCGAGCGCATTTACAACCAGCCAAAGCGTGGATTGGGCGCAAAGACGCTGGAAGCCATGCGCCGCCATGCCCGCCGCGCAAATATGCCGCTGGCAGCCGCTTCGCTCGACCTTGCCAATACCGATGAATTGCCCAAGCGCGCGGAGAACACGCTGGTCGCTTTGCTGCGTGACTTTGCCAAATGGCGCGAGGAAGCGGAGAAAACCGCGCCTGCCGATCTGCTGCGGCTGGTGATCGAGGAAAGCGGCTATGAAGATATGCTGCAGAAAGACCGCACCGCCGAAGCTGCTGGACGGTTGGAAAACCTGTCGGAACTGGCGCGCGCGATGGAGGAATATGAAACGCTGGGCGACTTCCTCGAACACGTCTCGCTGGTGATGGACAATGATGCGGCGAATGAAGGTGAAAAGGTCACCATCATGACCATGCACGGCGCGAAGGGACTGGAATTCGATCACGTGTTCCTGCCGGGTTGGGAAGAAGGCGTATTCCCCTCGCAACGTTCGCTTGATGAAGGCGGATTGGCGAGCCTCGAAGAAGAACGCCGCCTTGCCTATGTCGCGATCACGCGGGCCAAGCGCCGTTGCACCATCCTACACGCTGCCAATCGCCGAATATACGGGCAATGGACCAGTTCGATCCCAAGCCGCTTTATCGAAGATCTGCCCGACGATTACGTCGATGCCGAGACCAGCATGAGCGGTGGTGCATCGTTATGGCGCGCGAACTGGACCGAATCCGAAGACCCTTTTGCCCATGTCTCAAAGGCAGCGCCCGAAAAATCGGCGGGACGCGGTCCGGGCTGGCAGCGCGCCTTGGCCACAGGATATGACACGCAGCAAAAGCGTATTCCGGAAAGCCGCCGCTCCGCTGCCAGCTTCGCTGCCAAACCGCGCGGCGACATCGTGATCGGCGCGCAAGTGGTGCATGACAAATTCGGCAGCGGTGTCGTAATGGATCAGGAAGGCAACAAGCTGGAAATCGAATTCGAGGATAGCGGATTGAAGCGCGTCATCGACAGTTTCGTGCGGCTGGCTTGAAGGAAAAATTGACGCGATATTGGCCGCGATCTTTACCTAATTTGCGCTAGGCCTGATCGGTGGTCGAAACGCCCAGAAAGCTTGGCATCGGACCGTTCCAGTCGCCGGGCTTCGTCGGCTCGTTCTCGGCAGCCTTATGACGCGGTTTGGTGCGCTTGTCGGCCTTCTCGACATCCTTGTGCGCTTTTTCGCCACGCGACCCAGAATCAGGCTGAGATTGGGCTTCCGAGCGCCGTTCCGACTGCTCTGCAGGAGCGTTGTCGTCCTGTTTTGTCCGGCGTGAGCGGGACTTGCGCGGACGCTCTTCCTGCGCCTCGTCATTGCTGGCATCATTATCAGTAGATTTCGCGCTGCTCTTTGCGCGCTTGCTTTTGTTGGCATCGCTGCCGCCGGCATTGCGCCCGTCGCTGACCGAAGCACCTTCACCCGTCCATAGCGGGATGGTGGTCTTGGTCAGCTTTTCGATATTCTCGATTGCCTCAACATCGGCCTTAGTTACGAAAGTATAGGCATAGCCGGTCGCCCCTGCCCGGCCCGTGCGTCCAATCCGGTGAACATAATCATCGGGATGCCACGGCGTATCGTAATTGAATACGTGCGAGACGCCTTTCACATCCAGCCCGCGCGCCGCAACATCGCTCGCCACCAGCACGTTGATGCCGCCCGATTTAAAGCGATCCAGCTCGGCAATGCGCGAGGACTGGTCCATGTCGCCGTGAATTTCGCCCACGGCAAAACCGTCGCGATTCAACGTCTTAGCCAGTTCGCGGACGGTCGTCTTGCGATTGGCGAACACAATAGCGGTCTGCATATCATCCCCGCGCAGAAAATACCGCAGGGCGTCTTTCTTTTTGCGCGGCGAAACCATCAGCTTATGCTGCGCGATGTTCTCGCTGGTCGAAGCAGCGCGGCTGACTTCGATACGCTTGGGATTATCCATAAATTTCTTGGACAATTTCTCGATCGGCGGCGGCATTGTCGCTGAAAACAGCATCGTTTGAAGTTGTGGCGGCAGCTTGTCGCAAATCGATTCGATATCGGGAATGAAGCCCATGTCGAGCATCCGGTCCGCTTCGTCGATGACCAGCAATTCGCAGCCGGTCAGCAAAATCTTGCCGCGATCAAACAGATCCATCAATCGGCCCGGCGTGGCAATCAGAACATCGACACCTTCGTCCAGTGCCTTGACCTGCTCACCCATTTGCACGCCGCCAATGAGCAGCGCCATTTTCAAATCGTGATTTTCGCCGTATTTCTCGAAATTCTCGGCCACTTGTGCGGCGAGTTCGCGGGTCGGCTCCAGAATGAGCGAACGCGGCATCCGCGCCCGGCGGCGACCCGAGGCAAGAATATCGATCATCGGCAGCACAAAACTGGCGGTTTTTCCCGTTCCCGTCTGCGCGATCCCGAGGATGTCTTTCATCATCAAAACGGCAGGAATGGCTTGCGCCTGAATGGGTGTCGGCTCTGTATAGCCGGCAGCTTCGACCGCTTTTAGCAGTTCGGGAGAAAGGCCGAGATCGGCAAAAGTCATGCGTTTCCAATTTTCAAGGAAGGTCGGTGGTCGAGCGGAAACGCTCTGTCCGACTGGTTAACAACGCAGCGCAGTCCGACAAAAACGCAAAAAAGTCAAGATTTACCGCTGGTGCGCCTTGGGGCGTTGGGTGGCCTGTTTACCGCGTCCGGACGGGGACAAGCTGTCGCATGGCAGAGACGGTGCATTTTGTGCCCGAGCGCGAATGCAGCAAGTCACGCTTTACGCATAGCTGACCATCTTCGTGCCGCTCGACATAAAAACCGGAATAGAACGACTGCGCAGGGCAGCTTTTGGTCAGACGCAAATTGACGATACGGCGATCGCGCAGATAGAGACGCAAAGTATTCTCGCCGGTCGGCTGCACGCCGAGGATACTATTGGCAGGCAGACATTTGCCCATCTTGCGCTCTTCGTAATTGGCGGCAGGCTGCGTACGCGGCAACTCTCGCAGCAGACTTTGCCGATTTGACGGACGCCGCGGTGAGATGCGCAAAATCACGCGCCGCTCGATCCTGACCTGCCGCACGGAATCGATCCGCTGTACAGGTATAAAGCCAAGCCATTCCGGAAGAGTACGCGTCATGCGCGCTTTGCCTGCGGGCGGTGCTTCTTGCCCTTCTTCGGTATGTTGGACTGTCTGCGATAGCACCGGATCAGCGGCCTCGACCGCCGGAGAGCTTAGCCAGAATGCGACAGGTGCGAGCAAGGCAACGACTGATTGCATAATTACCGAACGCTCCCTCTTTAGCCGCAAGCCGATCAACGATTACCGATGCTTACCGGCAGAGCGTTATGCAACCTCTCTAACGATCCTTATTGAATGTCCGCTTAATTGTGACAAGATGGAAGCATGACAATTTTGAACCGTACTGATTTTCCCAGCACAGTCGCGCCTGCGCCTGATATGACAGCGGAAAGCCAATCCGCCTTTGTCGTGGCTGCGAACGAATTGCTGGGCTCGAAAGGCTTTACGCAGGACGCCGAAATGGTTGCGCCGTGGCTGACCGACTGGCGGGGCCGCTATACTGGCAAAGCGCTGGGCATGGCCTCGCCTGCCGATACATCGGAAGTCGCGCAGCTTGTCCGCCTATGTGCCGAACACAAGATACCAATCGTTCCGCAAGGCGGGAATAGCGGCATGGTGGGAGGAGCCGTGCCGGATGGCAGCGGTAAGGCCATTCTCTTGTCGCTGAGACGGCTCGACACGCTCATCATTGATGCCGACGCCCGGCAAGCCGAATGCGGCGCAGGCGTCGTCCTGCAAAATTTGCATGAAGCGGCCGAAGCCAAGGATTTGCGCTTTCCGCTATCACTTGGCGGCAAGGGATCGGCCACCATTGGCGGGCTGGTTTCGACCAATGCGGGCGGGACACAAGTGTTGCGGCACGGCGTCATGCGGGCGCTGATCACCGGCCTCGAAGTCGTAACGCCCGGCGGCGACATTCTTGATCTCAGCGCGCCGCTGAAAAAAGACAATCGCGGCTTTGATTTAAAACAGATGTTTATCGGGTCAGAAGGCACGCTGGGCATCGTGACCAAAGCCATTTTGCGATTGGTCCCTGCTATTGCGCGTCGGCAAGTGGTGTGGGTCGGTCTCGATTCCATTCACACCGCCCGGCGCTTGCTGGTGCATTGCGAGAAGCGCATGGGCGACGCATTGGAAGGCTTCGAAGTGCTGCCCGATAGCTGCTATCGCACCGTCTTAGACTATTTGCCCGATGCACGCCCGCCCTTGTCTGGCAATCACGCATGGCACGCCCTGCTAGAATTTGTCGGCGATGAAAGCAGCGCAGACGATCTGTCCGACCGGGTCGAAGCCTGCCTCGCCGATGCGATGGACGCTGGCCTGTTCGCCGATGCCACGATTGCCGCCAACGAAACGCAAGCCGAACAGTTCTGGCAATTGCGCGAAATGATTGCCCCTTCGGAGAAAGCCTATGGTCGCGCGGTTCAGCACGATATCGCCGTGACGCCTGCCGATATGCCGGACACGCTGGACTTGATCGATGCTATGATAGCGCAGGACTTCCCCGGCCATGACGTGCGCGGATTCGGGCATCTTGGCGACGGGAACATCCACCTGCACGTTCTGGCTGCGCGTGATGCGGCAGATGATTGGGACGCCACCACGGCCAAGCAGATCAGCGTCGCGGTCTATGACCTTGTGACACAGCGCGGCGGATCGATCTCTGCCGAACATGGCATTGGACAGGACAAGCTCGGCATTCTGGAAGCCACCCGCGATCCTGCAGCATTGGCGCTGATGCAAGCAATAAAGCAAGCGGTGGACCCGGCCGGGCTCATGAATCCGGGCAAGCTGGTCGTCGTGCCGCAATAAGTTTGTGTGGACGATTTAGCGGCTCGCTGGAACGATCTTGCACAGCGCGCAATCGTTTCGTAAGAACGCGCCCACTCGCCTCGCGGCTGATTGCTCAGTCCGATGCACCGACATTTTCATCCAGCGGAGAATTCCCATGGCCACTGCGCCGCAGCCAAGCCTACCTTTGTTCTACAACGATCTGATGCCTCTTAATTCGCGCGATCATTCGAAGTGGAGCGCAAAGCCCACCGATTCCGCCACATGGCTGGCGGGTCATCATGCGATACCCTTGACCGTGGACGAATTTCCGCAGGCACAGCGCAATTTCCCGATCGTGTTTTCATCGGGCGACAATCCCCTGCCGCTGGCTTTGATGGGCCTTAATGAAGGCGTAAATGTCTTTGTGGGCGAGGACGGCAAGATTTCCGAGCCGGTCTATGTCCCCGCCTATATCCGCCGCTATCCGTTTATGCTGGCCAAGCTGAAGCCAGATACCGACGAATTGTCCCTGTGCTTCGATCCGACTACGGACACGATCGGCGAATTTAAGGAAGGCGAGAAGCTTTTCAACGAAGAAGGCGCGGCGTCCGAAGCGACCAACGGCATTCTCAAATTCTGCGAGCAATTCGAGCAAGCTGGACAGCGCACGCGCGCCTTTATGGACGAAATTGCCAAGCATGAGCTGCTGATGGATGGCGAAATGTCGATTTCTCAAACGGAAAATCCCGACAAGCCATTCGTTTATCGCGGGTTCCAGATGATTAATCAGGAAAAGCTGCAGGAAATGCGCGGCGATCAATTGCGCACCTGGAATCAGAATGGATTGCTGCCTTTGATCCATGCGCATCTGTTTTCGCTCGACATTATGCGCAATATCTTTGCGCGCCAGCAAAACCAGGGCAAGGTTCCGGTTCCCAATATGCCGCAACCGGCCTGATTTGATCCGATTTAGCGCGGCTCAGGTCGCGTTCGGAGCACAGCGGATACGCACACGAGACGGGTCGGTTTGCCTTGAAAGCAGACCGATCCGATCTTATTTATGCAGTGTCAGGTCGCACCTCCCCCCTCATGGCGGCCTGACATGTGCCTTTGGGCGCATACCTCCCTGAACCTTGGCCACCTCGTGCGACTTGCACGGGGTGGTTTTTTGGTTATGCTACAGTAACTTACGCGCGGTTAAGGGGATTTATTCCGCAGCCTGACGTTGCAGCGATCCACTGCCAAGCTGTGCAACTTCAGAAGCCAAATCCTGTACCATCGTGCTGAGTAATTGAACGATGCTGTCCATGCGCGGCGTCGGTTGTTCGTGGCGTGCATCAAGATAGGTATCGCGGCAAATCTCAAGCTGCAGTGCATGGCGCGATTTGGACGGATTGCCGTGCCGGTCGAGAATATAGCCGCCGGAATAGGGTCGGTTGTGCGCTACGGGCCGCCGGTGCCTGTCGAAATGCTGCAAAGTCCGGGCGCTGATAAGCGAGGCGCAGGCTGCTCCGAAGCGATCGCCGACCACGAATTCAGCTGCACGCTGACCCAACGCCGCGCTTTTCAGCGGCGGCATGGAGTGCAGATCGATCAGCAGCACCGCGCCCCAACTATCCGCAATGTGCTGCATCATACTGGCGAGTTGCGCATGGTAAGGCTCGTGAATGTCCGCAATTCGCTGTTGCAGCGTCTCGTGACTTATCGGACCACGCCAGATGTCGCCATGTCCCGGCAAGCGGCGCGGGATCAGCCCGAGCCCGTTGCGCGCTCGGCGATAATCCGCCGGACGCGCTGGCGTCGGGTTCGGCGCATCGGAGATCATTCCCCAGTCAACATCGCTGGTCGAGCGATTAAGATCGAGCATCGCGCGCGGCGCGTTGGCAATTAGCGAAGCCGCGCCGGTCTGCTCGGCAATTTGCTCGGCAATGCGGTCGATGAAACGGTCTTCCAGCCGCAAGCAGCTGTAATCGGGATCGCGCATTTCATACAGCAAATCTTGCGGATATCGACGTCCGCCATGCGGCGCGGCGATCACAATCGGGACGGCGGGCGCAACTGGCAGATGGAAGTGAAATGGCGAATCATTGGAAGAAGGTGCGATCGGATCATCCATCGACGCCGTGCTGAACGCCTGCGCTAACCCTGTCAATCGGAGCCGTTAACGGTGTTTCGCAAGGGTGCGAGCGCAGGTAAGCGCAAATTGTTAACCACGACAATGCACCGTGTGCCTCATCCGTAAGCCAAGGCGCTCAAGCCATTGCGCCAATAAGGGACAGTACGGACAATAAACCAAAGATTTCTTAAATGTTTTGGATTAGAAGAGCCACATGACGACAAGCGCACAAACCTCCATCCTGCTGGCTGAAGATGACGACGCCATGCGTGTTTACCTAGAGCGTGCGCTTGAAAAAGCCGGCTATCGCGTGCAGTCGGTCGATCGCGGCACAGCTGCCGTGCCGTTCCTGGAAACGCAAGAATTCGACTTGCTGCTGTCCGACATCGTCATGCCGGAAATGGACGGTATCGAGCTGGCGCAACGGTGCAATGAAGTCAGCCCGCACACCAAGGTGATGTTCATTACTGGCTTTGCCGCCGTTACGCTGAAAGCCAGCCGCGAGCAGCCCGACGCAAAAGTTTTATCCAAACCTTTCCACCTGCGCGATCTGGTGCTGGAAGTGGAACGCGTGCTGGACGATCAGGCGCAGGTTTCTCTCCACCCCTAATGTGCGCGGCGCTATGCGCATTATCACGCAATAGGTCTTGCACGCTGCCCGCGCCCTCGCTAAGTGCGCGCCTCTTGCCGTGACCGATCTTGCGTTACGCGCATTCAAGCGAAGTGTGGGCGTATAGCTCAGTGGTAGAGCACTGTGTTGACATCGCAGGGGCCGGGAGTTCAACTCTCTCTACGCCCACCATTCGCGACTTTTAGCATTCGTATCGTTATTCGCTCTGCGTCGCGGTTCAGAACTCGTGCGCAGCAGGTAGCGAACTGCGCCAGACAAAAGCCCAGGCGTCTCCGCCAGACGAGGCTAAACTTGCGCCGCATGGCTCCTCTGCTAAAGCGCGAGGCAAGCACATCAAAACCGCACTTCAGCGACACAAAAACACACGACAAACAGGGAATTTATGGCAAAGATCAAGGTCAAAAACCCCATCGTAGAACTCGATGGCGACGAGATGACGAAAATTATCTGGCAATGGATTCGCGAACGGCTGATCCTGCCTTATCTCGACGTGGATCTTAAATATTACGACTTGTCCATCGAAGGCCGCGATGCGACCGACGACCAGATCACCGTGGATGCGGCCAATGCGATTAAGGAACATGGCGTCGGCGTAAAATGCGCCACCATCACCCCTGACGAAGCGCGCGTCGAGGAATTCGGCCTTAAGCGAATGTATGTCAGCCCCAACGGTACAATCCGCAACATTTTAGGCGGCGTCGTCTTTCGCGAACCTATCGTGATCGACAATGTCCCGCGCCTGGTACCTGGCTGGACCGATCCGATTGTCGTCGGGCGCCATGCTTTCGGTGATCAGTATCGCGCGAAGGACACGCTAATTCCCGGCAAAGGCAAGCTGCGACTTGTTTTCGAAGGCGAAGACGGCAAAAATATCGACATCGACGTGTTCGAATTCCCGAGCGCCGGTGTTGCGATGGCGATGTACAATCTCGACGATTCCATTCGCGATTTTGCCCGTGCTTCCATGAATTACGGACTGGACCGCAAATGGCCCGTCTACCTCTCGACCAAAAACACCATTCTCAAAAAATACGATGGGCGTTTCAAGGATCTGTTCGAGGAAATCTATGAAGCAGAATTTAAGGACAAGTTCAAAGAAGCCGGCATCAGCTACGAACATCGCTTGATTGATGACATGGTCGCTTCCGCTTTGAAATGGAACGGCAAGTTTGTGTGGGCCTGCAAAAACTACGATGGCGATGTGCAATCCGACACCGTGGCACAAGGCTTTGGCTCGCTCGGTCTTATGACTTCCGTTTTGATGACGCCCGATGGCAAGACCGTCGAAGCGGAAGCCGCACACGGCACCGTTACGCGCCATTTCCGCCAGCACGAGCAAGGCAAGGCGACCTCGACCAATCCAATCGCATCCATCTTCGCCTGGACGCGCGGCCTGATGTATCGCGGCAAATTCGATGAGACACCCGAAGTGGTGGAATTTGCCGAAACGCTGGAACGGGTATGCATCCAGACGGTCGAAAAGGGTCAGATGACCAAGGATTTGGCGCTGTTAATTGGCCCGCAGCAAAACTGGCTGACGACGGAGCAGTTTTTCGAGGCCATCGTGACCAACCTCGAAACCGAAATGAGCGCCGCTTAACTTTTTCGTCTGGGCGGCTGTTGCGGAGCGATGAAAATAGCGGTTAGAAACGGCAGTCCGGCATTGCAAGCATGGCTCTGGGCTGTCTCGTTTCGCCTGTAATGATGTGAGGTAGAGCATGGCCGAGCCGAAGAAAAAGCGTTCTGCCCGTCCAAAAACGGAAAAGTTCGGCCAGAAACGCCTCGAGATCAGGCAAGCTATGGCGAAGGATGTGCGCGGTATTTCCGCATTGGTTGCGCGCGCATATGACGATTTGCCAGCTTACACACAGGGTGAAATTCGCGGGCAAATCAACAACTTCTCGCAAGGATGCTTCGTCGCTTTGCTCGACGAGCAAATTGTCGGATACTGCGCCACGATGCAGATCGCGGGCACCGTCGCTTTTGCGCCGCATGACTGGGACGAAATTACCGGCAATGGTTTCGGCAGCCGCCACGATCCCACGGGCGACTGGCTTTATGGCTATGAAATGTGCGTCGATCCCAAGGTCCGGGGCGTTCGCATCGGTCGCAGGCTGTATGAAGAGCGCCGCGCACTCGCCGAAGAACATGATCTGACAGGGATCGTATTTGGTGGCCGGATGCCCGGCTTTGCGCGGGCCAAGCGCCGTAAGACCAATCGCGCCAACACGCCTCAGGAATATCTGGATCTGGTCGTCAGCGGCAAAATTCATGATCCTGTTCTTCGTTTTCAGCTCGCTAACGGGTTTGAGCCGGAGCGGGTGATGGAAGATTATCTGCCGGAGGATAAACGCTCGGCCGGTAACGCCGTGCTCATGATATGGCGCAATCCGTATGTCGAGCGTGACCAGCCGGTGAAAAAGCGGTTGCCGCGCGGTGTCGAATCGGTGCGCGTAGCCACTTGCCAATTGCAGGCGCGCGCAGTCGCCGACTTCGATGAATTTATGCGCGCCATTGAATATTTTGTCGATGTGGCCGCCGATTACGAAGCCGACTTCATCACCTTTCCCGAACTTTTTACGCTGATGCTGCTTAGCTTCGAGGAAAAAGAACTGTCGCCCGTCGAAGCCATCGAGAAATTATCGAAATATACGCCGCGCATTCGCAAGGCGCTCTCCGATATGGCGATGCGCTATAACATCAATATTATCGGCGGATCTCACCCGACCCGCATGGATGATGGCGACATTCACAACATCGCTTATGTGTGCCTGCGCGATGGTTCGATCCACTCGCAGGAGAAAATCCACCCGACCCCGAACGAGCGGTATTGGTGGAACATCAAGGGCGGCGACAGCATCGACGTAATCCCGACCGATTGCGGACCGATCGGGGTGCTGATTTGCTATGATAGCGAGTTTCCTGAACTGGCCAGGCGGCTGGCCGACGAAGGCGCGCGGATCATTTTCGTGCCGTTCTGCACCGATAGCCGTCAGGGGTATTTGCGGGTGCGCTATTGTTCGCAAGCGCGTGCAATTGAAAACCAGTGTTTTATGGTCTTGTCGGGCAATGTCGGCAATTTGCCCAATGTCGGCAATATGGATATTCAATATGCGCAGAGCTGTATTCTGACGCCGTGCGACTTTCCATTTGCGCGTGATGGTATTGCCGCCGAAGCCACAGAGAATGTCGAAACACTGACGATCAGCGATATTAATTTGGCCGATCTTAGCTGGGCGCGAGCGGAAGGCACCGTGCGCAATTTGGCCGACCGCCGGTTCGATCTTTACCGGATCGAATGGGACGAAGCCGGACAGCATAAAGGCAAGCCGAAGCCGCGGAACGAACCCTTAGGCAAGCATTCACCGGGCGGCGGCTAACGCTTCTGGACGCAGATTTTCTACGGCAGGCTTGGTGCCTATCGAAATGAGCATCGTATATTGCTGTGGGGCTCGTGGTTTGCTTAGCGAAAAACGGCGCGACACCCGGCGGCCTTTGTGTTCAGCACCGTGTTCCATGTAATCCACCACGTGGGATTTGATTAGAATTGGCGCTGGCTCTTTGCGTCGTTCGGCGATAGCGTGAGCGCTTAATGGCGGGCGAACTTTCCCTATCACCGATACTGTCCGACGCCCTCGTGATTTTGGGCGCGGCTGGGATCGTAATTCCGGTATTTACGCGTTTTCGGATTACACCCGTTATCGGCTTTATCCTGATTGGCGTGCTGGTTGGCCCATTCGGCCTTGGCAAACTAATCTACGATGTCCCTTGGCTAACCCATGTGACCATTTCGGACCCGGAAGCGCTCGCGCCATTCGCTGAATTCGGGATCATCCTGTTATTGTTCAGCATCGGATTGGAGCTGTCGTTTAATCGCCTGTGGCAAATGCGCCGTTTGGTTTTTGGCTTGGGCGCACTCGAACTGATCATCATCGGTAGCCTGATTGCGTTATTTCTGGCGATGATGGGGCAATATTGGACCGGAGCCTTGGCGTTAGGCCTTGCGCTGGCCTTGTCCTCGACCGCCATCGTGCTGCCGATTTCCGGCACCACCAGCCCTGTTGGCCGCGCCGCGTTGTCGATGCTGCTCTTCGAAGACATCGCAATCGTGCCGATCATTTTCATGCTGGGCGCGTTGGCTCCCTATGCCGAAGGTCAAGGATGGGAAGGCATGGTCCAGACCTTATGGCAAGGCGGATTGGTCGTAATTGCCCTGCTCGTTGTCGGGCGCTTTGCCCTGCCAAGTCTGTTTGCGCAGGCTGCACGCACCAAAAGCCCCGAGTTGTTTTTGGCTGCGACCTTGCTCGTTGTTATCGGAGCGAGCCTGGCCACTGCCCTCACTGGCTTATCGCCCATCGTCGGAGCGCTGATCGCAGGATTGCTGATTGCGGAAACCGAATATCATGGCGAGATCGAGTTGATCATGGAGCCGTTCAAGGGCCTAGCACTCGGCGTATTCCTGATCACGGTCGGTATGAGTATCGATTTGCTCACCATCTGGGCCAATTTCGGTCTTATCATGCTGGCAGTCGTGATGGTGCTGACCTTCAAGGCGCTGGTCACCGGATTGCTTTTGCGGTTCATGGGGGCGCGGCGCAGCACGGCAACCGAGACCGGCATCTTGATGGCCAGTCCCTCGGAGACGACTCTGATCGTGCTGTCTGCTGCCAGCGCGGCGCTGCTCATTCAGCCAGGCACTGCGCAATTTTGGCAGATCGTCACGGCAATCGGCTTAACAATAACTCCCGTACTGGCCAAGTTCGGCCGTGCCGTGGGCCGCCGCATCGAACCCGTTCCAGAAATGCCGGACACCGATCCCAATATACCGCACGTCATCATCATCGGCGCTGGTCGCGTCGGGCAATTGGTCGCAGATATGCTGAAGACACATGACAAACCCTATGTCACGCTGGATTCTGATGCGGATTTGATCGAGCGCGCCAAGCGCAAAGGTTATCTTGCAACCTTCGGTGACGCTGCGCGCGGTGATGCCTTGAGCCGGCTTGGGATCGACCATGCGCTCGCCGTTATCCTTACGATGGACGAGCCGGTACTTGCTCAGCGCCTCGTGAGCAAATTACGCAAATCCTATCCCGATTTGCCGATCATTGCACGCGCTCGCGATGCCATCCATGCCGCTGAATTGTATCGAAGCGGGGCCAGCCATGCAGTCCCGGAAACGCTCGAAAGCTCGCTGCAATTATCCGAAGCGGTGCTGGTCGATATCGGTGTGCCGATGGGTCCGGTTATCGCATCGATTCATGAAAAACGCGACGAGTTCCGCGCGCAGATTCAGGAAGACGGCGAGATTGGTTATGCGCCGAAACTTCGCAGCTCGACTGTGGAAAGCGCAAGCTGACTGGCACTTCGACCGCCCTCGTTCGTTAAGTGAACAAGGAGAAAATATATGTCCAATAACAACCCTGCCAAGCCGACGCCGAATAGCGAGAAATTCAAGCCGCAAAATGTTGCTGACGAAAGCGCGGGCAGCGTTACCTCAAGCGGTCGCAAAGCACGTAATATCGACCAAGACGTGTCACGCGGCAGCGAGCCATCAACCAAAACACACCGCGGATAAATTTTTCAGCCGCTTTGAGAAGCGGCTTGCTCGATCAACTCTTTAATGGCTGAAAGGGCCTGATGGGCATTTTCTCCGTCAGGCCCGCCACCTTGCGCCATGTCCGCGCGGCCACCGCCGCCTTTTCCCCCCAATGCAATGACACCGGATTGAACGAGCTTCACCGCATCGAAGTCATCGATCAGATCGCTGGTCACGGCCACTGCAACGGCTGCGCGGCCATCATTGACCGCTATAACGGCAGCAATTCCAGACTTTAAGCGCGTCTTTTCTTGATCGAGTACTCCGCGAAGCTCTTTAGCTGCCAGTCCTTCGATTACTTTTCCAGAGAATGCGACATTCCCGATTGTTTCATCTTTGTGAGCATCGGACTCCGAAGCGGTATTGCCAGATAATGCCGCAGCACGCTTTGCATCGTCCAGCTCTTTTTCTAGTCGTTTTCGCTCATCGACCAAGGCGCGTACGCGTTCGACCACGTCACCCGGAGCCACTTTCACGACGCCTGCAATTTCCTTGAGCGACTCCTCTCGCTCGACCAGCCACAAGCGTGCCGCTTCGCCGGTCAATGCTTCGATCCTACGAATTCCTGATGAGACGGCGCTTTCGGAAATAATGCGGAGCAACCCGATCTCTCCCATCGCATCGACATGAGTGCCTCCGCATAATTCAACGGAATAATTGCGACCTTCGCCGCTCTTTCGTCCCATCGACAACACACGGACTTCGTCACCATATTTTTCACCGAACAACGCCAGCGCTCCAGCGCTCACGGCATCATCCGGACTCATCAGCCCTGTACCCACGATTTCGTTACTGCGTATTTCGTCGTTCACTTCCACTTCGATTGCGGCGATGTCTTCACCGCTCAAAGGTTTAGGGTGTGAAAAGTCGAACCGAAGTTTATCCTCGGATACAAGCGAGCCTTTTTGTGTGACATGATCGCCTAATCTGTTGCGCAGTGCCGCATGAACCAGGTGCGTTGCCGAATGATTGGCGCGAATTCGCGCGCGGCGGTCTTCGTCGATTGCCAAGTGAACGGTTTCGCCCACTGTAATTTTACCCTTGGTAATTTTGGCATCATGCGCATGGAGACGGCCAAGCGGTTTTGCCGTGTTTTTAATTTCTGCCTCTAAACTCTCCGGTTTCCAAATGCGTCCACTATCCCCCATTTGCCCGCCACTTTCTCCATAAAATGGGGTCTGGTTTGTCAATATAGTGACGTCATCGCCTACCTCGGCACCTTGTGTTTCTACACCGTCCTTGATCAGTGCAATTACCTGTGCTTCACCCGTAGCAGCGCCATAGCCTGTGAATTCCGTAGCACCTTCGCGCTCAACGATGTCGAACCAGATATCGTCCGAAGCGGCCTCTCCCGACCCTTTCCATGCAGCCCGTGCCGCGTTTTTTTGTTCTGCCATGGCCGCATCGAACCCACTGCGTTCAACGGACAATCCGCGGGATCGCAACGCATCTTCGGTCAAATCATACGGAAAGCCGTAAGTGTCATAAAGTTTGAACGCCGTTGCGCCATCCAGCCGATCCCCCTCGCTCATATCGACAGTGGCTTCGTCGAGCAGCTTCAAACCCTTATCGAGCGTCTTTCGAAACTGCGTTTCTTCACGCTGAAGGACATCCTCGATCAGCGCTTGGCCGCGCGATAACTCGGGATAGGCCTGTCCCATTTCCGTGACCAGCGCGGGTATCAACCGATGTAACAGAGGTTCACTCGCGCCCAGCAAATGTGCGTGTCGCATTGCGCGACGCATGATCCGGCGCAGCACATAGCCTCGACCTTCGCTGGCTGGAAGCACGCCATCGGCCAGCAAAAAGCCGACCGAGCGTAGATGATCAGCGATTACGCGATGGCTGGCGATCTGCTCGTCGTTTTCAGCTGCGCCAGTTGCTTGCTCGGATGCGGCGATCAGATTGCGGAATATGTCGGTGTCGTAGTTGTTATGCACGCCCTGCATAACGGCGGCGATGCGTTCCAGACCCATCCCCGTGTCGATCGAGGGTCGTGGCAAGTCGGTGCGCTGGCCCTCGCCCTGCTGGTCGAACTGCATGAAAACCAGATTCCAGATCTCGACAAAGCGATCCCCGTCTTCATCAGGACTTCCGGGGGGACCGCCTGCAATATGTTCGCCATGATCGTAAAAAATTTCGCTGCACGGCCCGCACGGACCCGTATCGCCCATCGACCAGAAATTATCGTCGGTCGCAATTCTGATAATGCGATCGTCAGGCAAACCTGAAATTTTGCGCCATAAGTCGAATGCTTCATCGTCATTATGGTAGGTCGTTACCGTCAGCCGCTCGGGTGAAAGCGCCCATTCTTTTGTCAGCAAATTCCAAGCGTTCAGGATCGCCTGCTCTTTGAAATAATCGCCGAAGGAGAAATTGCCAAGCATCTCGAAGAACGTGTGGTGCCTCGCGGTATAACCAACGTTATCGAGGTCGTTATGCTTGCCCCCGGCGCGAACACATTTTTGACTGCTGGTGACACGCGGGGCAGGAGGCGTTTCCAACCCGGTAAAAGCGTTCTTGAAAGGAACCATGCCCGCGTTCACAAACATCAGTGTCGGATCACTGAACGGCACAAGCGGCGCCGAGGGCACTTCCTTGTGATCAGCGTTGGCAAAAAAATCCAAAAAGGATCGGCGGATGTCATTGGTTGAAGTCATGCTGGCGAATTACGCATTAGCAAGCTGAACAACAAGTGCCGAAAATTCTGCAGCATAACGCACCCGATAAATTTCACGAATTGCGATCACCAGATAAAGTAAGAGCCGCTCTTCTCTCGTGCTGCTTGCCAAGCCTCTCGCGCATGGATGGCTTCGACAAACTGCGTAAGTTTGGGACATTTCTCACCATAGCCCTGCATGATTGCGATCTCAGCAGGAAAGCTCATCATAACATCGGACGCGGTCCAATTGCTTCCGACAAAATGCAGATCATCACTAAGGTGCTCTTCCATATGCATCACATGGGCGGACAATTGATCTTCGATACGCGGGAGGATTGGGGCAGCGGCGTCACCCAAACGTCCAGCCATCAACTTCATCATCACCGGAACGAAGAACGAGCTTTCGCCGAACTGCATCCATTCGAGATGAGCAATATGCTGCTCCGATGCCGCATCGGGCAACCATGATGATCCGCCATGCCGCTCACACAGATACTGGATGATCGCGCCGCTTTCACTGATCATGCGGCCATTAGCTACAATAACCGGAGACTTGCCGAGTGGATGCGCATTTTTCAGCTCAGGTGGCGCGAGATTTGTCTCCGCGTCGCGCTGATATTTGACGATCTCGTAGTCAGTTCCCAATTCTTCGAGCAACCACAAAACCCGCTGCGATCTGCTATTATTGAGATGGTGTACCGTGATCGTCATAGTCGTTTCCTTTTGCTTAAAAGCTTGATCGCTTCTCCACCCTGTTGCGAAGCGATAGTCAAATTTGTTGTGGCCCGACCGCAAAAACTTCGATCCAAACGGAAAGGCCGGCGTGATGCATTCGCACCCGCCGGCCATCCATGTGTCCGGGCATATAGCCGCCCGCTTGAGAAGTGGGATCAGTCCTCCGCGTCAGGACCGGTCATCATCTCCTCGACGACCTCGTCGGTACGGCTGCGGATAGCAGCTTCCAACTTGTCGCAAACTTCAGGGTTTTCTTTCAAGTAAGTCTTGGAGTTTTCGCGACCTTGACCAATCCGAACGCTATCATAACTGAACCATGATCCAGACTTTTCAACCAACCCAGCCTTAACACCCAGGTCAAGAATTTCACCTGTCTTCGAAATGCCCTGACCATACATGATGTCGAATTCAACTTGCTTGAACGGCGGTGCAACCTTGTTTTTGACAACTTTGACGCGCGTCGCATTACCAACGATTTCGTCGCGGTCCTTGATCTGTCCTGTGCGGCGAATATCAAGCCGTACTGAAGCGTAAAATTTCAACGCATTGCCGCCAGTCGTAACCTCTGGGTTACCGTACATCACGCCGATTTTCATCCGCAACTGATTAATGAAAATCACCATGCATTTCGAGCGGTTGATCGAACCGGTCAGTTTGCGCAACGATTGCGACATCAAGCGCGCTTGTAAGCCGACGTGACTATCACCCATTTCGCCTTCGATTTCCGCCCGTGGAACCAGAGCGGCAACCGAATCGACAACCAACACGTCAATCGCATTAGAGCGCACCAGCGTATCGGTAATTTCCAGCGCCTGCTCACCAGTATCGGGCTGAGAGATAATCAGCTCGTCGATATCGACGCCTAGCTTGTTGGCATAGACCGGATCGAGCGCGTGTTCCGCATCGACAAACGCCGCAGTGCCGCCAGCTTTTTGTGCTTCGGCAATGACGTGTAGCGCAAGCGTGGTTTTACCGGAGCTTTCCGGTCCGTAAATCTCGACCACACGACCTTTGGGTAAACCACCGATACCCAGCGCAATATCCAGCCCGAGCGAGCCGGTGGAAATCGATTCCACATTCATCGTTTCACGGCTGCCCAGCTTCATCGCAGAGCCTTTACCGAATGCCCGATCAATTTGCGCAAGTGCGGCGTCTAATGCTTTCTGACGGTCCACGTTTCTTTCCTTACCTTCGACTAATTTCAGTTTCGCAGCAGCCATCGCACGGACTCCATCAATTGCTCAATATGAGCGTTGCTTTTATCGTCGTCTGTTGGAGTTGTATGCGTTTTGTTCTCAAAGAACAAGAGGAGAACAAAAATAAGTTTCGAGTGTTTCCTGCTGCAAGTGGCCCAAGCCGCCAAATACCGCGCGACCTAGTGGTTAATATGCCGCCAAGAAGCTATTGCGTTCCGCGCCCCAAAACATCGGCAACCTTCACGCCGATTTGCTGGACCGAGAAAGGTTTGGCGATAAAATGCATATTGTCGATGTTGATGTCGCGGCGAAGCTGCTCTTCGGCATAACCGGACATAAACAGAATCGGTAATTTGGGATAAACCTTGCGAATGGCGCGCGCCATAGCCGGGCCGTCCATTCCAGGCATAACGACATCGGAGACAACCATGTCGAATTCGCCGCCATTGGCGACTTTTGCCAGCCCCTCCTCGCCATCCGATGCCGTCGTGACATCGTAACCCGCACGACTCAAAGCACGTTCGGCAACGGCGCGAACCATGTCCTCGTCTTCTACAAGCAACAGACGGCCACCACTCGACCACTCGCTGGCCGTGGCATCAGGTTCTTCGGATAGCGGCGGGCCGGATGCGACGGGTAGCGCATCGCCCTTATAGACGGGCAAGTACACAGTGAAGCGCGCACCTGCCGGACGATCACCGGACGCGGGAATGTTATCCGCAAAGATGTAGCCGTTCGACTGCTTCACGATGCCATAAACTGTAGACAACCCCAGCCCGGTGCCTTTGCCCTGCTCTTTGGTCGTAAAAAACGGCTCGAAAATCTTGGGCAGAACCTGATGCGGTATGCCGCCGCCCGTGTCTTGGATGATCAGCGCCGTATAGTCATCGACGGGCATGACTTCGATACCCATCCGTTCGACATCGGCGCGCGACACGCGGCGAGTCGCCATCGTCAGACGGCTACCCGCCGCACCATTGGCAAGCATTGCATCACGCGCATTCACTGCCAGATTGACGATGACTTGCTCCAATTGCTGAGGATCGGCTCTTACCGGCCCCAATTCACGGTCATGCCTCACAGAAAATTCGATGCCGTCGCTCATCAGGCGTTTCAGCAATTGGCTGACTTCACTCACCACATCGGGCAATTGCAATACGACCGGCTGTAATGTCTGCTGCCGCGAAAAGGCCAAAAGCTGGCGAGTCAAAGAAGCAGCGCGATTGGAATTTGCGCGGATCTGGTGAATGTCGTCATAATCGCTATCGCCGGGAGAATGGCGCAGCAGCATCAAGTCGCAATAGCCGATAATCGCGGTCAGGACGTTGTTGAAATCATGCGCAACACCGCCGGCCAGCTGTCCGACCGCTTGCATTTTGGTGGCCTGTGCCACTTGTCGGCGAAGTCTTTTCTCTTCCGAGGAATCGCTCATCGACAACAGCACGGCAGCATCACCCAGACCGCGCACACCGGCAAAACCGATTGAGACCGGATCGTCAGGCTCACTTAGAAGGCGCACTGGCATATTTCCGCTTGCGACCGGACCTTTGCCGAACCGGCGGACCGAATCGGCGAATGCACCTTTGTCTTCGCGCACCACCAGATCGGACGGGTATTGCGGCAGGCCTTTTTCGCGGCGATCGACAGCCCGCATAAAGGCTTTGTTTGCAAACAGGAAACGACCATCCCGGTCAGTCAGGGCCAGCCCCAGCGGCAAAGCCGACAACAGCGACTCAAGCTGCGGCACGGCGTTGCGGCCGACCGTATCGCCCGCGCCGCCTAATGCGACGCCGCTATCAATAAGCAGCATCAGCGAAGAGGCCTGATCGGCATTGCTGGTGGATGGTGCTCCGGGAGGATCAAGCGCTATATTCACCAGCGTTTGCGGACTGCCCTGCAACCCTTCGCGCGCATAAAAAATGCGCTCGCGATCATCGGTGCGGAGAAGTTGCACAAATTCTGCATTATCGAGATTGGCTTCGGCTTTTCCGCTGGACCGCTCGGCAAGGCCAGGCGTTGCTGATTGAATGCGGCCTTCGGGGCCGACCAGCGCCGCTTCAATGCCGGAGCGTGACAGGACCAGACCGAACAGGCTACTCAAATTATCCGCAACGCTGTCTTCCAGCCGCGCATCCACGATTTCGGCAAAGCGCCACACAAGATAATCATCGGCCCGCCCTGCCCGGTGCAACTTCGCGCTCCAGCGCTTTTGCCGATCGGGCGAGAGCAGCAGTCCGACTTCGGCTTCACCTTCACGCCATGCCTTGCGCGCAGCTTCTGCCAAACCTTCCTGCGATTGCTGATCGATCGGCAAATCGGGCGGTGCGATATTTGCGCCGAACCACTTTGCAAAATTTTTGTTGGCACAAACCATCCGGTTGGCGCGGTCTGTGATGACGACCCCGCCCAATCCCTGTTCGATTGCGGCCAAGGTAACCGACCAATCTGGCAAGGCGTGCCCAGTTTCCTGTGCTTGCGGTTTTATTCGTGAATACAGCAGGGCAACGAGCGACAAAACCAACAGCGAACCGCCATAGGCCGCTGCCGTCATCGCCGAATCAGCCAGCAGCCAGACCAGTCCAACGCTTACGACAAGCGCCAAGATCAGCCCCAGCATAAGGGGGATCGGCGGAAGATTTCCGTCACGTTCCAGATTGGCGATCATCGCTTGGGGGCTTCCAAACGCTCGTCGAGGGCATTTTCCATCCGTGCCAGGCGCCGTGTGCGCCGCCTTGCAACCATGACGCGCCAAGTCCAGCTCGACACGAGGTAACCCACAGCCGCGCTGACAACGGCCAGAACGACGAAGCCAAACGCCGTGACGCCCGCGGTTTCGAAAAATTGGGCGAGCAACTGGCCGCGCTCGCCTTGTAATTGTTCATTGGCCATTCCGCCTGCCGCCGCGTCGATTTTCAGTATGAAAGCGCCGACGCGGTTCGCCACCACGATCCAGAATGGAAACGTGAACGGGTTCGTGATGAAAGTGACGACGGCCGACATCGGCACGTTGGCGCGCGCGGGCAAGGCCATAAAAGCCGCCAAAAAGATCTGCCCAACCGGAATAATGAATGCGCAAAACAATCCCAGAGCCACGCCGCGCGGCACACTGCGCCGCGTAAAGCGCCAAAGCTCGGGCGACAAAAAGCGATGCGCGATCGGGGCAAGCCATTTGTTGCGCGCCATCTCATCAGGCGTGGGCATTCGCGGCTTTGCCCATTTCGGCAAGAATCGAGAGAGTTTTCGCTTTGTCATTGAATTGCTTAGCGCCTTGCTACGAGCAGCGTTCCCGCGCAACATCGGATAAGCCGAAACCGACGACATGGGCTTTGTTATCGACTTAACGAATAAGTCCTATCGCTAGCCTTAATACGCTTAATTGTTTTCGCGCATCAATCGCGCCTTGTCACGCTGCCAATCGCGATCTTTTACATATTCGCGTTTATCCTGCGCTTTGCGCCCTTTGCCCAGCGCCAGTTCAACTTTCGCACGGCCCTGCTTGTTAAAATAAACCGACATCGGGATCAGGGTCATGCCTTTACGCTCGACCGCTCCCATCATCTTGTTGATTTCGCGCTGGTTAAGCAGCAGTTTTCGCGGTCGTTTTGGCTCATGATTAAACCTATTGCCGTGGCTGAATTCGGGGATGTTGGCGTTGATCAGCCAAACTTCGCCACCTTTCACTTCGGCATAGGATTCCGCAATACTGGCTTGCCCCGCGCGCAACGCTTTTACTTCCGTGCCCTGCAGCATCAGTCCGGCCTCGAACTTGTCCTCGATTGCATAATCGAACCGCGCGCGCCGGTTTTCGGCGACGGTATTTTGTTTGTCGAAGGTTTCAGGTTTCGGACGAGCCATAGCGAGCCGTCATTAGGTCCAATTTCGCGGATTGGAAACACCGATTGCATAAGGCTGATGGAGAGGGTGCGCTTTGTGACCAAGCACAACCCGCCAGATTAGCGCTTACAACAAGCCAGCGTGCTGTAACGCATCGTCCACAGCGGAGCGTGCATGATCGCTGGCGCTACACAACGGCAAGCGCACTTCGTCAGTGAAGCCTTCGCGGACGCGGCTCAAAGCGTATTTTACTGGCGCGGGTGAGGAATCCTCGAACATGGCGTAATGCAGGGGATACAGCCGGTCGTTCAATTTGCGCGCCGTAACAAGATCATTGGCAGCGCACGCCTGTTGAAATTCGGCACACAATGCCGGCGCAACATTGGCTGTTACGGAAATGCAGCCCTTTCCACCTGCTGCGTTAAACGGTAGCGCCAGCTCGTCATTGCCAGATAACTGGCAGAATTCCTTGGAAATTCCCATCCGGTGATCGGCGACGCGCGACAAATCTTCGCTCGCATCTTTTATGCCAATAATCTGATCGGGAAATTTGTTGGCAAGCTCGCACGTCGTTTCCGGTTCGATATCGGTGACTGTGCGGCCCGGCACATTGTAAAGCACGATGGGCAAATCGCAGTGCTCTGCCAGATAGCTGAAATGAGCGATCAGTCCCGCTTGACTGGGCCGATTGTAATACGGCGCAACGCACAACGCCGCCGCAGCCCCGGCTTTTTTGGAAAAATTCATATGTAGCAAAGCGTTTTGCGTATCGTTGCTGCCGCATCCTACGATGACCGGTACCCGCCCAGCGGCCTGTTCAATACAGACTTCGATGACGCGATGATGCTCGGCGTTGGACAGGGTCGAAGCCTCGCCAGTTGTCCCACACGGAACCAGCGCGCTGCTACCGCTTTCAATCTGCCAATCAACCAATTGTCGGAAGGTGGCCTCGTCGAATGTCCCGCCGCGAAAAGGCGTGATCAAAGCAGGGATCGAACCAGCGAACATAAACGTTACCTTTATATCTAGCGGCTTAGAATCGTTTGTATTAAATGCGCCGCGTCACATTTATTCAGCGCCTGATAAGGAGCCGCCCGCCATTATGTCCAGCATGGACCGCTTACCACTTATTGCACTCGCCCTTGCCATCACGCCAGCAATGACGGCTTCCGCACCATTGATCGCCCAGGATGCTGCGAGTTGGGACCGGGCCAGGCAGGAAATGATTGCGCGCGCGCCCAGCCGCATTGCGCCCGCTATTTCCCAATGGGAGCGGTTGACCGCAACCAAAGACCTGGGCTTCGACGATTATGCCGGGTTTGTGCTGGCATATCCCGATTTTCCCCGTGAAGAGACATTGCGCATTCGGGCAGAGAACGCTTTGGATCGTCAGCCGGTTGGAGCGGAAAAACTGGTCGCTTTCTTCGATCGTAACCCGCCGCTGACCAATAGCGGCGCAGCGCGTTACGCGCTGGCACTGGCTTCGCTCGATCGCAGTCAGGCAGCGGAATGGGCGCGCACAGCATGGCGCAACGGTCAGATCGATGGCACTGCAGAAGCGTATCTGTCAGCGCGCTATGCATCGCAACTAACGACAGACGATCATGACGCGCGCATGGATGCATTGTTGTGGCAGGAAGATAGTGAAGCCGCGACGCGGATGCTCAATCTTGTCTCCGCGAACAAGCGTTCAGTTGCTCAAGCAAGGATGAATTTGCTGAGCGCGCAAAGTGGTCCGGTAACAACAGCTTCAGCGACCTATGCCAGCGATCCAGGATATATCTATAATCTGGTCCGCCAACAGCGGCGCAATGGCCGCAATGACCTGGCGGTTTCGACACTGGCTCGCGCGAGTAACTTTTCAGTGCCCGCGTTCGATGCCGAGGCTATGATTGGCGAAATGCTGCGCGTTGCGCGGGGAGCTGGTGCACGTCAGGCCACGCAAATCGCGGCGAATGCAGAGGGCTTGTTCGCGTCCGGTACGGACATCAGCGATCTCTCCTATCGCCTGCGCGACGACTACACATCGCTAATGTGGCTGGGCGGCACAAAGGCCATGTGGAGCAGTGACGATGCCGCCAGTGCTGCACCGCTATTTTACCAATACGGAGCCGCTGCAAAAACCCCGCAAACCCGCTCCAAAGGATTTTACTGGGCTGGTCTGGCGAGCGAAAAGGCCGGTAATGCTGCGGAAGCCAATCGCTATTTCACGATGGCGGGACAATATGGCGACCGGTTTTATGGGCAAATGGCCCTGAACAAGCTGGGACAGTCGATCCCCGCCCTGAAAGCTGCTGACGATGTGGCGCTGGCGCCCGAAGCCTATCGTCAATTCGGTAGCGATCCACTGGTCGCTGCAACACGCGAAGTTTCTCGCAACGCGCCTTGGCGCACTGGTATCCAATTTTACCGAGCTTTGGCGCAACGCGCGGATACGCCAGCCGAACATAGGCTGGTTGCAGATCTGGCGCGTGAAATTGGCAGGCGCGATCTTGCGGTGAATGTTGCCGAAGCCGCAGGCGCGGACGGGCATGACAATTTCATCGTGCAAGGCTTTCCAACGCTGGACACTCCGCCTTATGCCAACTGGATCATGGTTCACGCCATTGCTCGTCAGGAGAGCCAGTTTGCACAGAATGCGATCAGCCATGCAGGCGCGCGTGGATTGATGCAGCTTATGCCCGGCACTGCGCGCGAACAATCCGGCAAGCTCGGCATCAATTACATGAGTTCGGATCTTATCAATTCGCCGCAGTACAATATTCGTTTGGGCGATGCCTATTTCGCGCGAATGCTCGATTATTACAAAGGCGCCTATCCACTCGCGATTGCCGCTTACAATGCCGGACCGGGCAATGTGAACAAATGGCTGCGAGCGAATGGCGATCCGCGTACGGGCAGTATCGACTACGTCACATGGGTCGAGCGTATTCCGATTTTCGAGACGAAAAATTACGTACAGCGTGTGATCGAAAACGCGAGCGTCTATGCGGCGCTTTACCCTGAGAAGGTGCGCGCCGGGCATCCGAAACTGGCGCATGAATTTTTGCGGCGGTAATCAGTCATGCGCGCGCGTTTAAGGATCGCGGCGATTGGTGTGGCTATATCCGCAATATTGATAACGCCTGCGATTGCGCGCGACGATCTCGGCATATTTGCGGGCTGGGCAGCCTTTCGCGATACGAAAGCATCGCGCTGTTATGCCATTGCCAAACCTGCACCGAGTAAATTACGTCGTGATTACAAGCCTTATGCCACTGTCGCGACTTGGCCAAAGAAAGACGTTCGCGGCCAAGTACACTTTCGGCTTTCACGCGAAATGACACCGAAAACCACCATTGCTTTGGTCATTGATGACAAGAACTTCTTGCTGACCGGAGGCGGCGGCGATGCCTGGGCACGCGATAAAACAATGGACGCTGCAATCGTGGCCACCATGCGTTCAGCCAAGCAGATGGTGATCAAAGCGCGTGACACAAGCGGACGCGGCTTCTCCAACACTTATCAGCTTACAGGAGCGGGAAAAGCAATGGACGCGGCAACCAAAGCCTGCGCTAGACTTGGACGCCGCTCGCTTTTCTAGCCCTGTCGCAACGCTGGATTTATCGGCGAGTAGCGCTTATATAACTAGGTTCCCATGCCAGATACCGACCTCATGACCATTCCGGGACTCGTTGATCCTGTCCCTGCGCCGCGCGAAATAACCCCGCGCGTCGATGGTAAAATCGATTTGCTGGGTCTGACCAAGCAGCGCATTTGCGAATTGTTCGCGGGTGCGGGTCTGGATGCAAAGCAAGCCAAACTGCGATCCAAGCAAGTCTATCACTGGATTTATCATCGCGGTGTGACTGACTTTATGGCGATGACCGACATCTCCAAACTTATGCAGCCATGGATGGAGGCGCGATTTGTGGTCGGTCGGCCGAATGTCGTCGAGGCGCAACATTCTTCGGACGGCACGCGCAAATGGCTGCTGCAAACCGATGACGGCCATGAATTTGAGATGGTCTTTATCCCTGACGAGACGCGCGGAACCCTGTGCGTTTCCAGCCAGGTTGGCTGCACGCTGAATTGCACCTTTTGTCACACCGGCACGATGAAGCTGGTGCGCAATCTGACACCGGGCGAGATCGTCGGACAAGTTATGCTAGCCCGCGATGCGCTTGGCGAATGGCCGAAAGGCAAGATGGATTTTGCCGAGGAGGAAAGCGAAACAGAATACCGTGCTGATGGCCGTCTGCTGACGAACATCGTGATGATGGGTATGGGCGAGCCGTTGTATAATTTCGATAATGTCCGCGATGCTTTGAACATCGTCATGGATGGCGCAGGACTGGCTCTGTCCCGCCGCAGGATCACCCTATCCACTAGCGGAGTGGTGCCGATGATCGACCGCTGCGGCAAAGAAATTGGCGTAAACTTGGCTGTGTCGCTGCACGCAGTGACTAAAGAAGTGCGCGACGAAATCGTGCCGCTCAACCGGAAGTATGGCATCGAAGAACTGCTTGCGGCGTGCAAAGCTTACCAGGGCGCGTCCAATGCACGGCGGATCACCTTCGAATATGTCATGTTGAAAGACAAGAATGACAGCGACGAGGACGCCCGCGAATTGGTGCGGCTCATTAAAGCCTTCGATCTGCCAGCCAAAGTCAATTTAATTCCCTTCAATCCGTGGCCGGGATCGGCCTATGAGTGCTCCACACCAGCGCAAATCCGCAGCTTTTCCAATATCGTCTTTTCGAGCGGCATCAGCGCCCCGGTCCGCACTCCGCGTGGTCGCGACATCGATGCGGCGTGCGGTCAGCTGAAAACCGCAGCGGCGAAGAAAAGCCGGGCCGAACGCGATCGTGAAGCCGCGCAGGCGATCGCCTAGCCTACAGGGCCATGTTCTCCGGCTTCGGACGGCTTTGCAGCGCAATTGCGGACTCTTTCCTATCGCATAGCCATTGTTTCTGCTTAGCTGCTGCTATGACCCGCCCTGCCATACTCATTACCGGCGCTGCAAAACGCATAGGTGCTACGCTGGCGCAATCGTTTGGCGATGCGGGCTGGCACGTCGTGATACATTACGGTTCGTCACGCGATGAAGCGCAGAATCTGGCCGCTTCGCTCCCCTCTGCCGAAACAGTCAGCTGCGATCTTGCCGATGGCGATGCCGCGGTCGCGATGATCGAAGAGCTGGCATCGCGCATTGTGAATTGGCGCGCGTTAATTAACAACGCGGCGATTTTCGCGCCGGACGATGTAACCGATCTCGACCCGGCGACGTATCGCGCCATGATGCAGATCAACGCACAAACCCCGACGCGGATGGCACAAGCCTATCTTAAACACGCGAAGGCCGAAGCGGGCCGTTGCGTTATCAACATCACCGATCAGAAGCTGGCCAACACCAACCCAGATTTCTTTTCCTATACGGCCAGCAAACACGTCCTTGCAGGGACTATAAAGATGCTGGCGATGGGCGCGGCCAAACCTGATGATCGCGTGTACGGCTTGGCGCCCGGTGCGATCTTGCCCAGCCATGATCAAAGCGCGTCGGAAACGGACCGCTCACACAGGATGAATTTGCTGGAGCGCAAGACGCACGCAACCGAGCTTGCCGAGGCCGCATTGTTTCTAACCGAGGGACATCTTGCATCAGGTGAGACGCTGTACATCGACTCCGGACAGCACCTTTTGCGTCAGGCGCGCGATGTCATATATCTGGCGCGCGAAGGGGAGGCCCATGGGCAGCATTCGTAAAAGACACGGTTGGGCGACCAGAATTTGGCACTGGATTAACCTGCTGTGCATTGTCATTCTGTTCATGTCCGGTTTGAACATTTCGAATGCGCACCGCTATCTTTACTGGGGCGATTATGGATTTAATCCAGCCGATGCGTGGCTCGCCGTGCCGCGCTTCCCGGGATGGGCGACTATCCCCGATTTCTATAGCCTTGCGCAGGCGCGCGACTGGCATACGCTGTTCGCTTGGCCATTTGCTCTGATCTTGCTGTTTATGTGGATTGCGATGCTGATGAATGGTCACTTTTGGCGCGACATCCGCACGCGCATTACAGAGTGGAAACCGCGTGCTGTCTGGCAGGACATCGTCCAGCACCTTAAGCTGAACTTCGACCATGCGGGCGAAAAATATAATTTCCTGCAAAAACTGGCTTATGGGCTGGTGCTTGGCATATTCCTGCCGGGTATGGTGCTGACCGGTATGGCGATGAGTCCGGGACTTGAGCCCGGCTTTTCGTGGCTCATCGAGCTTTTAGGCGGACGCCAATCCGCGCGCAGCCTGCACTTTATCTTCTCTTGGGCAATATTTGCGTTCTTTGTCACCCATGTGGTTCTGGTGCTGCTCGCCGGACCGATCGGTCAGATTCGCTCGATGATTACAGGCGGTACGTTGGAAGACGATCAAGCCGGACGCACTAGTCCGGTAGTATCAGGAGAAAAGACATGAGCCTGCCGATGAAACGTCGCGGGATCATTGCTGGTCTCGGCGCTACCGTTCTTGGCGGATGTTCCAAGATCGGACGCAGCGAGACGGGTCAAGCCACGTTCCGCATGGCGGGTGAGTGGCACAAGAACGCACAGCGGCTGCTTGGCGGTGGCGGTCTCGTCAAAGAATATGATCGCAGCGAAATGTCACCGACATTCCGAGGCAATGGCAGCGTCGACCCGCAGAACGGGGACTATCCCGAACAGGCGGCGGCGGGTTTTGCAAATTGGCGCTTGGACGTGCGCGGATTGGTCGATAACCCGCTATCGCTTTCACTCGATGATGTGCGCGCATTGCCGCAACGCACGCAGATTACGCGGCATGACTGCGTCGAAGGCTGGAGCGCAATCGGTGAATGGAGTGGTCCGCAACTATCCGTTTTGCTCAATCAAGCCGGCTTGCAACCCGCAGCAAAGTTTATCATCTTCCGCTGCGCCGATAATCTGAATGGCGATGATTATTATGAAAGTGTCGATCTTGACGATGCCTATCATCCGCAAACGATTGTTGCGCATCATTTAAACGGCGAACCGTTGCCGATCAAAAACGGTGCTCCGTTGCGAATGCGAATCGAGCGGCAATTGGGCTACAAACACCCGAAATATCTGAACGCAATCGAAGCTGTCGCATCGCTGGACGATATCGGGCGTGGCAAAGGCGGTTACTGGGAGGATCGTGCCGGATATCAATGGTATGCCGGGATTTAGGCGTCGTATATTGTCAGGTGGCTGGATAAAGTCGCAGCATCGCTTTCCAGTCCTCAGCGATAATGTCCTTCAGCACATCCAGGTCCACGTCGCCCAGTTTATTGATGTAAAGACAGCTTTTGCCGGTTTTATGTTTGCCCAAACGCGATAGCTGCTCTGCGCGAATTCTGGCCGCTTTGTCGTCGCAATAACCGCCCATCAGATAAAGCGAGTGGCGGGCCTTGCGTGGACTAAACCCGCTGCGTAACCAATGGACTTTGCGACCGCTGGCATAGGTAGTGAAATACGCGCCATAACCGACGATCGATGCTCCCCACAGTTTGGGCGCCTCTCCGGTTACACGCCTAAATAATCGATCGAGAGTTTGCGCGTCTTCGCGCTTTTTTGCTGGCTCGACTGCAGCTAGAAACTCGTCTGGATCGCCCTGACCTGGAACGATCTTTGCCGTGCTTTTTTTGCCATTCATCGCTTCACCCTCGACCTTGCATACCACATCCCGGATCGTCGGATCAAACTACGCCGCTAATGGCGGACAGGTCGAGAGAGCGATCCCGCGTGAGTGGCGGCGTTGCCTACCGACCACTTCGCTGATACGCGCGGCGCAAAGTCCGGCCCATCATGGAGTGCCCTTCACGTGTCTGAGATCAAAAAAGTCGTCCTCGCTTATTCCGGAGGCCTCGATACAAGCGTCATCGCCAAATGGCTGGAAGTCGAGCGCGGCTGCGAAGTAGTGACCTTCACCGCTGACCTTGGCCAAGGCGAGGAAATCGAGCCGGCTCGCGAGAAGGCCCGGGCCATGGGCATTCCCGACGACCATATTTTCATTGAGGATTTGCGCGAGGAATTCGTGCGTGATTTCATCTTTCCGATGATGCGCGCGAATGCTCGTTATGAGGGCGACTATCTGCTCGGCACATCGATTGCGCGTCCGCTGATATCGAAGCGGTTGGTTGAAATCGCTCGGGAAACTGGAGCGGACGCGATTGCCCACGGCGCGACTGGAAAAGGCAACGATCAAATCCGGTTCGAACTGAGTGCCTATGCTTTGGCTCCGGACATTCAGGTCATTGCACCGTGGCGCGAGTGGGACTTGAACAGCCGTTCGGCGCTTATCGCTTGGGCAGAACAGCACCAGATTGCCGTGCCGAAAGACAAGCGCGGCGAAAGCCCTTTTTCCATCGATGCGAATTTGTTGCACACCTCGTCCGAGGGCAAAGTGCTTGAGGATCCTTGGGAAGAGACACCTGATTATGTGTATTCACGCACCACAAACCCGGAAGATGCCCCAGACGCGCCGGAATATATCACTGTTGATTTTCAGCAGGGCGACGGGACAGCATTGAACGGCGAGGAGATGTCGCCGGCAAGCTTGCTCACCGCGCTGAATGATCTGGGCCGCAAACACGGGATCGGACGGCTCGATCTCGTGGAGAACCGCTTTGTCGGCATGAAGTCGCGCGGAATGTACGAAACGCCGGGCGGCGAGATTTACGCGCAGGCGCATCGCGGAATCGAACAGCTGACGCTGGATCGCGGCGCAGCCCACCTGAAAGACGAACTGATGCCCCGCTATGCCGAGCTGATCTATAACGGCCTGTGGTTCAGCCCTGAACGGCAAATGCTGCAAGCGGCGATCGATCTATCGCAAGAGCGCGTGAACGGCACGGTACGGTTGAAATTGTACAAAGGCCGCGCTGATGTGGTGGGCCGCAAATCGCCGGACAGCCTGTATTCCGAAGCGCATGTCACATTCGAGGATGACGCTGGTGCCTATGATCAAAAGGACGCGGAAGGCTTCATCAAACTGAACGCGCTTCGCCTCCGTTTGCTGGCGCGTCGGGACAAGGCGGAAAGCGCTGACTGATCGCAGCTTTTCAACAGGCCGCCCCACCCGCGTTTAGCAAATCGCAACCATAGCTGGTATAGGCTTGCGCCATTATGCGACGGGTCTTTTTACTTATTGCAGCAGCAGCCATGATGTCGGCGCCAGCATCCGCGCAGGATAGCGACGGCGCTTTTATGGAAGCCTTCGACCTGTTCGAAGAACTTCCCGCAGCGCCCGATCCCGAAACCGATCCGGCGAGCAAGGCGGTCGATCTCGACAGCTTTGAGCCGCCGGAAGAACAAACCTCCATCCATTCCGCCGGTCGCGCCAGCTATTATGGTCGCCGCTTTGCCGGGCGCAAAACCGCCAATGGCGAACGCTTCAATCCGCGCGCCATGACCGCCGCGCATCGCACGCTGCCCTTCGGCACCAAGGTGCGCGTGCGCCATGCCCGCACCGGCAAGTCGGTTGTGGTGCGGATCAATGATCGCGGCCCCTTCGCCAAGCGCCGCATCATCGATTTATCGCGCGCGGCAGCGGAGCGGCTTGGCATGGTGCAATCGGGTCATGCACGGGTGGAACTGGAATTGCTCGACTAGCCACTGCTGGAATGCTCGACTAGCTACGCCTGTTTAACGCTCCCTTCCTGCCAAGAGTGGAGATAGAGGTGGGTTTAGCTGTTAAGTCATGTGACAAAAACCATCACCGCGCCCCTTTTTGTGGAGGAAGGGGAGCTGGTGGTGATAGTGCGGGTTTGAAGAGACATGGGCGGACTCGCTGCTGGCTTAAGAGAACCGCGTAGCGAGGCATGGATGGGGGGTGTGGGGAAGTGGTGTTATTCGCCGAGCAAGCCCCACAGATCTTCACAGAGTAGATAGTCGATAGTCTTAATATGGTCTTTGAGTATGGGCTCTGTCCGCATACTTGGTCTGATGTCGCAGTAATAGACCCCGTCTAGTGGATTTAACTTTACCGTGAAGCCTTTGAAGTGCCCTGGAAGAAAAGTTGCACTAATGCCGTATTTGTTCTCGTAGCGAGTTTTTTTGCGTTGAACATCATTTAGGAAAATCGCGATGTGTGGCAGAGCAGTCTCCGTAAGCTTACAGTAAAGAAATTTATCCATGAAAATCTTGTCTATGCGGTCTTTGGACGAAGTCTTCACAGAGCCTATGATTTTCAGCTCATCTGTATCGGTGATAAGTAAGTCGTGCTGGTAGTTCATATGAAACGCAACAGCTTCGTCAACTTTCACAGGGACACGCACAGTTCCACCGGTGCACGACACGCCAAGCTCACATATTACAAGTTGGATGAAACGCTCGAATAGGTCACCGTTAACCTTACGAGCGCGGTTGGAGTCACCTGCGGGCAATGCGTCTAGGGCCGCGCCAATGCACTGCTGGACTGTATAAATGACCTCGATAAGGTTTTGACGACGAGCTAGTGCATCGTCTCCCAGCTCTCGGATTGAGCCCAACGCTTTCAAAAATCCGCGTGTTTTTGTTCTGTTGCTCCATGCTCATAAATCAGATCACTGTTAATCGGACGTGTAATATTGAAATGGCCGTCCTCTTTGTATTGAAAAAATCGATAGTTAGCTTCATTCTGAGAAACGATGACAGCTTGGAGACCCGAGTCTTTAAAATCTAAAAACCGTTCGGCGAATTCAATGTAGTTTGCCAGAGATTGGAAACGAGTTTTGTCCGCTACCCACGCGACGAGCGCTGTTAAGCTCATCGAATTTTTTCCCGGCGGTGCATATTTTTCCTATCGTAGTCGATCCAGTATGACGGAGAACGCGTAGACACGTTCTCAATTCTATCTACAGCCCATGAATTGTATTCAGCACTGAGGTCGCACCCTGCCCATTTTCGGTTAAGCTGTTCCGAAACCACGAGCGTCGTTCCAGAACCAGAGAAAGGATCGACTACGATTTGTCCCTCTTCACTCGATGCAAGCACTATGCGCCTAACCAATTCCTCAGGCTTTTGGGTCGGGTGTGCGGTAGTCTCGCCTGATCCGTTACAGGTTGTCGGAATCTCCAAAACATCCTTTGGTTTCGCCCCATTAGTATTTGGCGTCCAAACGTCTTTGCGCTTTCCCCCATTTCCGTACTGGCTGGTCTCAGCCTGAGGGTGGGACGGATATTTAAGTGTGTGCGCACCATACGGAATCCGAATGTCGTCGACATTCAAGCGGTGCCTCTTAGACCGCCTAAAGTGGATCAAGCTTTCGTGAGACCGACCCCAGTCCTGACCAAGATTTGCTTTGTTGCGATAGTGCCAGACGATCCATTTACACGACGCGAAGAATCGCATCGCAGGATGTTTAATATCTGCGAGAATTTCAGAAAATCCGCAAACATACATACTGCCGGCTGGGGACAGAACGCGCGATGCTTCTTCAATCCACAGCAAGGACCAATCAATATACGACTGATGGCTCTCGAACTTGTCCCAATCTGCCTTCCTAATGTTGTACGGCGGATCAGCAAAAATCAGGTCTACGCTCTCATTTGGGAGACCTTTCAGCCATTCAATCGAATCTCCCAAGGAGAGTTTTCCGTTCGGATGCTCATATTGCACCTGCGGAGCTTTAATTTCTGCATCAATCGGTAGCATTAAGCCTGATGGTCGAATAAGCTCATCGAACAGGTTTCCGTTCGTCATGTCTGAGTTGTTCAGTGTATTTCCTAAATTGCTTACAGATGGAAATTCGCGATCCGCCCATTCGAGCGCGCGCGCAGCAGTGGGATGAATGTTCTTATTGCTCATATCTTCCTCGATTTTATAAAGCGTGAGCGTAGGATGCTAGTTCGTCAACAAGCTAGTTTCGCTATTCCACCTTAAAGGCACACACTGAGTGAACGTTGTATCCCTTGAGCTTGTCGTTTGCTCAGCCGCCCGCTATTTCCCCAGCATAGCCTTCAAATACCCGCAAGTGTAACTCTCCGCGACCTTTGCCACCTGCTCCGGTGTTCCTTCGGCCACTATCTCACCCCCGCGCACGCCGCCGCCTGCCTCGTCATTGCGAGCGGAGCGCGGCAATCCAGAGCCTTCCACAATACGCTCTGAATTGCCGCGCCGCTTCGCGGCTCGCAATGACGGACAAACCTACTCCGCTGCTTCGCGCAGTTTGGCCTTGTCCAGCATCGGGCCGAGGTAAGCGCCCGTAAACGACCGCTCGACCTTGGCGACTTGCTCCGGTGTGCCTTGCGCCACCACTTCACCCCCGCGCACGCCGCCGCCCGGCCCCAGATCCAGCACCCAGTCGGCGGTCTTGATCACATCCAGATTATGCTCGATCACCACCACGGAATTGCCTTGCTCGACCAGCCGGTGCAGCACTTCGAGCAGTTTCCGGACATCCTCGAAATGCAGGCCGGTCGTCGGCTCATCGAGGATATACAGCGTCTGCCCGGTGCTGCGCTTGGCCAGTTCCTTGGCCAGCTTCACCCGCTGCGCCTCTCCGCCCGATAGGGTCGTTGCCTGCTGCCCGACCTTGACATAGCCCAGCCCCACCTCGTTCAGCATCGCCATCTTGTCGCGGATGGGAGGGACGGCCTTGAAGAAGCTCTCCGCATCCTCGATCGTCATGTCCAGCACGTCGGCAATGGAGTGGCCCTTGAAGCGCACTTCCAACGTTTCGCGGTTGTAGCGCTTGCCGCCACACGCCTCGCACGTGACATAGACATCGGGGAGGAAGTGCATCTCGATCTTGATAAGGCCGTCGCCCTGGCACGCCTCGCACCGCCCGCCCTTGACGTTAAAAGAGAAGCGGCCGGGTTTGTAGCCGCGGGCCAGACTTTCGGGCAGGCCGGCAAACCAGTCGCGGATGTTGGTGAAGGCGCCGGTATAGGTGGCCGGGTTGGAGCGCGGGGTGCGGCCGATAGGCGACTGGTCGATCTCGATAACCTTGTCGCAATATTCAAGGCCGGTAACCTTGTCGTGTGCGCCCGCGATGATGCGCGCGCCATTGAGGGTGCGGGCGGCGGAGGCGTACAGCGTGTCGATCGTGAAGGAGGATTTGCCGCTGCCGCTGACCCCGGTGACGCAGGTGAAGGTGCCGAGCGGGATGGAGGCGGTGACATTGGCCAGGTTGTTGGCTCGTGCGCCGTGAACGGTGAGCGTGTAGCCGTTGCCTTTGCGGCGTTTGGCCGGGATTGCAATTTCGCGGCGTCCGGTAAGGTAGTCTGCGGTCAGGGATTTGCGGCTGCGCAGGATCTGTTTCAGCGTGCCTTGCGCCACGACTTCGCCGCCACGCACCCCTGCGCCGGGGCCAAGGTCGACGATGTGATCGGCCTGCCTGATGGCGTCCTCGTCATGCTCCACCACAATCACCGTATTGCCAAGATCACGCAGGCGTTTCAGGGTTTCCAGCAAGCGGTCATTGTCCCGCTGGTGCAGGCCGATGCTGGGTTCGTCGAGGACATAAAGCACGCCCGACAGCCCGCTGCCGATCTGACTGGCAAGGCGAATGCGCTGGCTCTCGCCACCTGAGAGGGTGCCGCTGGTCCGGTCGAGGTTCAAATAGTCGAGGCCGACATTGTCGAGGAAGCCCAGCCGTTCGTTGATCTCTTTCAGGATCGCTTTGGCAATCTGCTTTTGCTGATCGGTCAGGCTGTCTTCCACGGCAAGGAACCAGGCCTTCGCATCGGATACGCTCATCCGCGTCGGCGCGCTAATATCGGTCGGCCCGTTGGCGCTGGCGATCTTCACCGCTCGTGCTTTGTCATTGAGGCGCGCGCCGCCGCAAGTTTCGCAAGGTTGGGCGGTCTGGAACTTGGCCAGCTCTTCGCGCATCCACGCGCTTTCGGTCTGCCGCAACCGTCGATTAAGGTTGCCGATGACGCCTTCGAATGCCTTCTTCACCGTATATTGTTTGCGCCCGTCTTTGAAAGTAAGCGGCACCGCCCTGCCCTTCGTGCCGTTCAATATGACTTGCTGATTGTCCTCGCCCAATTCATTCCACGGCGTGGTCAGATCGAAATCATACGCCTTGGCGAGGCTGGATAGCACCTGCATATAATAAGGTGATGGCGGGTTCGATTTAGCCCAGGGCATCACTGCGCCTTTTTTCAAAGAAAGCTCTTCATTCGGTACAACCAATTGGGGGTCGAATAGCTGCTTTTCACCCAATCCGTCGCAGGTCGAACAGGCCCCCTGTGGCGCGTTGAAGGAAAACAGGCGCGGTTCGATCTCCTCGATTGTGAAGCCGGACACCGGACAGGCAAAGCGTTCGGAGAACACGATCCGGTTGTCAGGCAAGCCAGCGCCTTTTAGCTTTTGCTCCGGTGCGGCGGCATCACCCGCATTGCTCTCGCGGCCCGGCACGACGGCATCGACCAGATCGACGTAAGCCAGCCCACCTGCCAGTTTTAAGGCTTGTTCAAAACTGTCGGCCAGGCGGCTTTCCAAACCCTCTTTGACGGCCAGCCGGTCCACCACGACTTCAATGTCGTGCTTGTATTTCTTATCGAGCGCGGGCGCTTCCTCGATTGGGTAAAGTTCGCCATCGATGCGCACCCGGGTGAAGCCCGCTTTCTGCCATTCGGCCAATTCGCGGCGATATTCGCCTTTGCGAGCGCGCACGACAGGCGCCAGCAGGTACAGCTTCGTCGCGTCTGGCAACGTCATCACCCGATCGACCATAGTCGACACGGTTTGCGCCTCGATCGGCAATCCGGTTTCCGGCGAATACGGCACGCCTACTCGCGCCCACAATAGCCGCATATAATCGTAGATTTCGGTAACGGTGGCCACGGTCGAGCGCGGATTGCGCGAGGTCGTTTTTTGCTCGATGGAAATGGCTGGGGACAGGCCATCAATGTGCTCGACATCGGGCTTTTGCATCATCTCCAGAAACTGCCGCGCATAGGCGCTCAAGCTCTCGACATAGCGTCGCTGCCCCTCGGCATATATCGTATCGAAGGCCAGCGAAGATTTGCCCGATCCCGAAAGCCCGGTAATCACGATCAGCGCGTCGCGCGGCAAGTCGATGTCGAAGCCCTTAAGATTATGCTCGCGCGCACCACGGACAGATATTTTGGTTAATGCCATGGGTCGCTGTGTTCCTGTAATGTTCGCAAGTGTCAAGGGACAGCACGGTTAATGCCCGATGCCGCGAGCCTTATGTGGGCGTTGCCTCAAAAATTTGAAGCTGCGCGGGCCCAAATCCGCCGACCAAACAATGTTTAGAACGCGGCTTATCTGGAGTAAGGCGTTTAAAACAGTGCGCCTTTGCCATCGAAGGTCATGGTTATACCCGCTTGCTTCGCGATCATGCCGACCCATTCTTCGACTTGCGCGATTTCTTCCTGCACAATGGCGCTGATCGAGCGGCTGGCGTCACTGGCTTCCCTCGCCGCGTAATCCCCACCCAGTTTTGCGTGCGAGGTAAAGATGTCGCTCTTGGCCATGGCGTCGGCTTGGCCGGCCAAGGCGTCGACCCCGGTCCAATTGCCCAGCGCGGCGAACGTTTGCGCGCGCGCTTCATTGAACGCATCGCTATCCAACGTCCGCAGCCGGTCCGGTGCAACACCTCGCACTTGCCCGCCCAGATGCAGCGCGAACCACCGACGATTGAGAAACCAGGCCAGCCCCGTTGCCTGCAAATCGCTCATCGCAAATTGCTCACGCGCATCCATTCCGAAGTCCATCCCGGCATAAGTTTGCAGCTCCAGATAAAGCTGGCGTCCCCAGCGGCGGCCCATCATGCCCTTGCGATTAACCGAATTGAGGAAGGCCGGCAGCGTGTTGCTCATCAACACAGCCTTGGCATCGGGCCGCGCATTGAGCAGCGCTGGCATCAGCATATTGGAATGATTGGTCGGTTTGACGAACACCGCACTGGAGGCGCCATGTGGGCGCGACAGCAAATTCAGCACAGGTTTGAAAAGGGGAATGGCCGCCTCGCCACCCGACGCCAAACTGGCCAGGATACCCGGCTCGCTCATTCCGATTACGCCATCCGCTTTATTGACTGCGCGCGCCAACAATGTGGAGCGGCAGAAGGCGGTGTGGAAAATGAAATGCAGCGGTCCAGTGCGCGGCCGCATGGCTTGCACTTCGGCAAATGACAACCAAGCGCTGTCTGCTTCGGTTTGCGGGGCGTGATCTGCCAGAAAGCCCTGACTTGCAAATTGCTCTGGCGGCACGCGAAGAAACTGCAAGCGCGACTGCGCAAAGTCGGCCTTGTGCGGCAGCCACAAAGGATCGGCGGCAATTTGTGCGGCATCGGTCATGTTGGCCTGACTAACGGACCGTAATTGGCTGGCAAGGTAAAACAACGGGTTTTTTGGCAAGTGTGATGGACGTCACAGCGGCCTGCTTCACGCAGAGCTATAGCAGCAATACGGAGCCGAGAGGTTCCATGCGACCCGAAGACTTTGCCCGGCTGGATACGGTATTCCCATGCGGACTGCCGATATTCCGGTCGGGTTTTTTATTGCGCCTGCAATAAAAGCTCAAGTTTACGCGGATTTTTGGTTAAAATCGCAACTGTCAGACTTTACCGATTAAACACCGCTTTTAGCGACTAAATGTGCTTCCACACCGCCAGCTGTGCTTGAGGTTGGACGAAGCGTGGACCGATGCCCTCCCCGATCCGTTATTACAGTAAAGCACACTCACGGCGCGCTGCCGCTCCCCAATACTGGGTCGAGTCGACTTAATGCGCTACCAACCGGAGAAACAACTATGACTTATGGCTATATTACGCCGTATCGCAAACCAGCAAAATTGCGGAACAATGACGGCAAAGGCATCGTTGATAGGAAAACTAGGACAGTCAGCAGGCAATGCTGCAAACCTTTTCGATGATGAATTCACATATGTGACGGAGAACGCGTAATCGTACCCTCAGATACAAAATTAAAGCAAACCTATCGCGCAAAGCGGGCCATTGAAACGCCCGCTTTTTCACGCCGTCGCGACCGTGTAAGAGCTTTGATCCGCAAATTACGCGATCAAAAGTTGCGCCGTAAAAACCGCAGTAACGTGTCCTTATCGCGTCGCAAAAAGCGGAAGATTGCATTGGCTCTGTCGGCTGGTGCCATGGCGTTGAATACCGCCGCGATCGATATCATGCCGCCACCCGCCGCAGAGGCGCATCAGATAGTTATGATGCAGGACGGAATGATGGTCGATCCATCAGAACACCGGGTTTCCGCTATCAAGTTGTCCGCCAGCGACGATTTGAAAGAAGCGATGATCCAAGAGGAAGGCGTGCGCGAAGTCGTCTATCGTGATGTTGCAGGTTACCCTACCGTTGGTGTTGGTCACTTGGTGACCGCGAAAGACAATCTTCGCGTTGGCGATCGGGTCAGCTACGATAAGATATTATCGTTCCTGGAGCAGGATTTGGAAATTGCCGAGCGTGCTGCCGTGCGATTGTTAGGCGACTTACCGGTATTGCAACACGAATTTGATGCGCTGGTCGACCTGATTTATAACGTCGGCGAAGGCAATGTGTCCGAGCGGAAATCTCCGCAATTGAACAAAGCCATTGCGTCTGCTGATTATGAAGCAATTGCCGATGAATTGCATTACCACAATGCTGGCGGCGCCAAAGCCAACGGACTTGTTTTTCGAAGCGAACGTCGCGCCAATATTTTCATGGAAGCCGCGTATGACGATCCGAGAGAGGTGCAATCTGGACAAGCCAGCTAAGCGCTTTGGTGCTGGTACACGCGCTGCTTGGTGCGGTGCTGACGCTATCTGCTTGCGAGAAAGCGCCACAGGGCGACAGTTTCGGGATCGAACCCGGTACGAGCGTGACATCGACACTTTCGGCTAATTCTAAGGGTGATGCGGATAACAAAGCTTCGTCAGTACACCGCACAAAAAGATTGTCTCGACGATATTTGGTCATCGCAGCCAGTGCGAGACGAAGTTTTCGACCGAGATCATGATTTTGTGCAAGGCCAGTCCATTTCATGCGCCACAGGTACAACTGCCGGGCGCTTTGCCGCTGCGATCACAGATATTCGCGATGCCGCAGATGGCGGTGACGCTGACGGCGTGTTGCTGCAATTCGATAGCCGGGTGTTGTATATTGACGATGCGGGGAAGCGGCTTACCCTTGCCGACGATGCAAGCCGGACAAGCAACCGCGATGTAATGCTGGACGCGCAAATGCTAACTTTGTTATCCGAACTGGACTTATCGAATATGCAAATTGTGCCGGGCCAAGGGGTGTTTTTCGAAGTTGGCACAGTCTGGCTCGCCTCAAGACAGCGCGGTGGCTACCCCAAGATAGTGACCATTAACCGTCAGGCCATGCGCGAGGCCGCACAATCACGCCCGTAAGCCAAACGAGATTACTATGCACAAGGCACATGGTTGCAAATAATACCATTTCCCTTTCCAACATTAACGCGCAGAAAGCGCGCCAAACACTCGGAGAATATGTCGCATGATGAAGAAACTGCTGACCGCCAGCGCCACTGGAGCTTTGCTGGCCGGATGCGCCACGATGGAAAATCCTGAGATGGCCACCGCCAATGGCGCAGTCGCCACAGCCGCCATCCCGCAGGCAACCGGATATTTCGCCAAGGACAGCGACCTTCCATTTCTTGCGCCAGACTTTACGCAAGTCAGCGATGCAGATTACTTGCCCGCCTTTGAGCAGGCGATGATGATCCACATGGCCGAAATCGATGCGATAATCGCAAATCCCACAGCGGCGACGTTCGACAATACGATCGTTGCGCTGGAAACCTCCGGCAAGATGCTGAATCGGGTCGGCGCAATCTTCTATGCGCTGACCGGAGCAAACACCAATGATACGCTGGACGAGGTTCAGGCCGAAATCGGTCCGAAGCTCTCGGCACATTACGATAGTTTCAATCTTGATCCGGCTTTGTTCGCACGGGTCAAAGCAGTCTATGATCAGCGTGCCGCTATGACAATGACGGTAGAGGACGCCAAGTTGCTGGAAGAAACCTATAACGGCTTTGTCCAATCCGGTGCTTTGTTGACCGAAGCGGAAAAGGATGCAGGTTAAGGCAATCAATACGCGCCTGTCTGAAGTCACCACTGATTTTTCACAGCGGGTGCGCGAAGCAACAGTCGAAAACGCTCTAATTGTCGATAGTGCGGACGAACTGGCCGGATTGTCGGCTGATGAAATTACCGCAGCGGCGAAACTGGCAGACGAAAAAGGTATGGCGGGCAAATTCGCGATTGCTTTGCAGAACACGACGCAACAGCCGGTTTTGCCCAATCTGGAAAATCGCGACACGCGCGAGAAGCTCTTTAAGCTGTCGTATAATCGCGCCGATCAGGGCGGCGAAAATGACACGCGCCTGCTGATTGCCGAGATCGCACAGCTGCGTGCGCAGAAAGCATCTTTGTTCGGCCAGGCCGGCAAACCAGTCGCGGATGTTGGTGAAGGCGCCGGTATAGGTGGCCGGGTTGGAGCGCGGGGTGCGGCCGATAGGCGACTGGTCGATCTCGATAACCTTGTCGCAATATTCAAGGCCGGTAACCTTGTCGTGTGCGCCCGCGATGATGCGCGCGCCATTGAGGGTGCGGGCGGCGGACGCATACAGCGTGTCGATGGTGAAGGAGGATTTGCCGCTGCCGCTGACCCCGGTGACGCAGGTGAATGTGCCAAGCGGAATGGAGGCGGTGACATTGGCGAGGTTGTTGGCTCGTGCGCCGTGAACGGTGAGCTTGTAGCCATTGCCTTTGCGGCGTTTGGGCGGGATTGCAATTTCGCGGCGTCCGGTAAGGTAGTCTGCGGTCAGGGATTTGCGGCTGCGCAGGATCTGTTTCAGCGTACCTTGCGCTACGACTTCGCCGCCACGCACCCCTGCGCCGGGGCCAAGGTCGACGATGTGATCGGCCTGCCTGATGGCGTCCTCGTCATGCTCCACCACAATCACCGTATTGCCAAGGTCACGCAGGCGTTTCAGGGTTTCCAGCAAGCGGTCATTGTCCCGCTGGTGCAGGCCGATGCTGGGTTCGTCGAGGACGTAAAGCACGCCCGACAGCCCGCTGCCGATCTGGCTGGCAAGGCGGATGCGCTGGCTCTCGCCGCCTGAGAGGGTGCCGCTGGTCCGGTCGAGGTTTAAATAGTCGAGGCCGACATTGTCGAGGAAGCCCAGCCGTTCATTGATCTCTTTCAGGATCGCTTTGGCAATCTGCTTTTGCTGATCGGTCAGGCTGTCTTCCACGGCGAGGAACCAGGCCTTCGCATCGGATACGCTCATCCGCGTCGGCGCGCTGATATCGGTCGGCCCGTTGGCGCTGGCGATCTTCACCGCTCGTGCTTTGTCATTGAGGCGCGCGCCGCCGCAGTTTTCGCAAGGTTGGGCAGTCTGAAATTTGGCCAGCTCTTCGCGCATCCAAGCGCTTTCGGTTTGCCGCAACCGGCGATTAAGGTTGCCAATGACGCCTTCGAATGCCTTCTTCACCGTGTATTGTTTGCGCCCGTCTTTGAAGGTAAGCGGCACCGCCCTGCCCTTCGTCCCGTTCAATATGACTTGCTGATTGTCCTCGCCCAATTCATTCCACGGCGTCGTCAGATCGAAATCATATGCTTTGGCCAGGCTGGATAGCACCTGCATATAATAAGGCGATGGCGGGTTCGATTTGGCCCAAGGCATCACTGCGCCTTTTTTCAAAGAAAGCTCTTCATTCGGTACAACCAATTGGGGGTCGAATAGCTGCTTTTCACCTAATCCGTCGCAGGTCGAGCAAGCCCCCTGTGGCGCATTAAAGGAAAACAGGCGCGGTTCGATTTCCTCGATTGTGAAGCCAGAAACAGGGCAAGCGAAGCGTTCTGAAAAGACGATCCGGTTGTCAGGCAAGCCAGCGCCTTTTAGCTTTTGCTCCGGCGCGGCGGCATCACCCGCATTGTTCTCGCGGCCCGGCACGACGGCATCGACCAAATCGACGTAAGCCAGCCCACCTGCCAGTTTTAAGGCTTGTTCGAAACTGTCGGCCAGGCGGCTTTCCAGACCTTCTTTGACGCCCAGCCGGTCCACCACGACTTCAATGTCGTGTTTGTATTTCTTGTCGAGCGCGGGCGCTTCCTCGATCGGGTAAAGTTCGCCATCGATGCGCACCCGCGTAAAGCCCGCTTTCTGCCATTCGGCCAATTCGCGGCGATATTCGCCTTTACGAGCGCGCACGACTGGCGCGAGCAGATACAGCTTCGTCGCGTCTGGCAAAGTCATTACCCGATCGACCATGGTCGATACGGTTTGTGCCTCAATCGGCAATCCGGTTTCCGGCGAATACGGCACGCCCACCCGCGCCCACAATAGCCGCATGTAATCGTAAATTTCGGTAACGGTCGCCACGGTCGAGCGTGGATTGCGCGAGGTCGTTTTTTGCTCGATGGATATTGCTGGGGATAGCCCGTCAATATGCTCGACATCGGGCTTTTGCATCATCTCCAGAAACTGCCGCGCATAAGCGCTCAAGCTCTCGACATAGCGCCGCTGTCCCTCGGCATAGATCGTATCGAAGGCCAGCGAAGATTTGCCCGATCCCGAAAGGCCGGTAATTACAATCAGCGCGTCGCGCGGCAAGTCAATGTCGAAGCCCTTAAGATTATGCTCGCGCGCACCACGGACAGAGATTTTGGTTAATGCCATGGGTCGCTGTGTTCCTGTAATGTTCGCAAGTGTCAAGGGACAGCACGGTTAATGCCCGATGCCGCGAGCCTTATGTGGGCGCTGCCTTGAGAATGTGAAGCAGCGGGGGGCCCATTCCCGACCAAACAATGTTTAGAACGCAGCTTATCTGGACTAAGGCGCCTAAAACAATGCGCCCTTGCGATCGAAGGTCATGCCTATACCCGCTTGCTTTGCAATTATACCAAGCCATTCTTCGACTTGCGCGATTTCTTCCTGAACGATGGCGCTGGTCGAGCGGCTGGCATCGCTGGCTTCCCTCGCCGCATAATCCCCACCCAGCTTTGCGTGCGAGGTAAATATGTCGCTCTTGGCCACGGCATCGGCTTGACCGGCCAACGCGTCTACCCCGGTCCATTGACCCAGCGCCGCAAAGGTTTTGCCTCGCGCCTCGTTTAACGCATCGCCATCCAGCGTTCGCAGCCGGTCCAGTGCAACACCTCGCACTTGTCCGCCCAGATGCAGCGCCAACCAGCGGCGGTTGAGAAACCAGGCCAGCCCCGTTGCCTGCAAATCGCTCATCGCAAATTGCTCACGCGCATCCATTCCGAAATCCATTCCGCCATAAGTTTGCAGCTCCAGATAGAGCTGACGTCCCCAGCGGCGGCCCATCATGCCCTTGCGATTGACCGAAGCGAGGAAGGCCGGCAGCGTGTTGCTCATCAATACGGCCTTGGCATCGGGCCGCGCATTGAGCAGCGCTGGCATCAGCATATTGGAGTGATTGGTCGGCTTTACGAATACTGCTTTGGAGGCGCCATGTGGGCGCGACAGCAAATCCAGCACAGGTTTGATAAACGGGATGGCCGCCTCGCCACCCGACGCCAAACTGGCCATGATACCCGGCTCGCTCATTCCGATTACGCAATCCGCTTTGTTTAACGCACGCGCCAGCAAGGTAGAGCGGCAGAAGGCGGTGTGGAAAATGAAATGCAGCGGTCCGGTGCGTGGCCGCATGGCTTGCACTTCGGCAAATGGCAGCCATACGCTGTCCGCCTTAGCTTGCGGAATATAATCTGCCAAAAAGCCCTGACTTGCAAATTGCTCTGGCGGCACGCGAAGAAACTGCAATCGCGACTGTACGTAATCGGCCTTGTGCGGCAGCCACAAAGGATCGGCGGCAATTTGTGCGGCATTTGTCATGCTTGCCTGACTAATGGACCGGAATTGACTGGCAAGACAAAACAACGGTTTTTTGGCAAGTGTGATGGACGTCACGGCAAGCCGCTGCATCTGGCAGTATATCAGCAAACGGAGCCGAGAGGTTCCATGCGACCCGAAGACTTTGCCCGGCTGGATACGGTATTCCCATGCGGACTGCCGATATTCCGGTCGGGTTTTTTATCGCGCCTGCACACAAATGCTCAAGTTTACGCGGATTTTTGGTTAAAACCGCAACTGTCAGACTTTACCGATTAAACACCGCTTTTAAGCGATTAAATGTGCTTCCACACCGCCAGCTGTGCTTGAGGTTGGACGAAGCGTGGACCGATGCCCTCCTCGATCCGTTGTTATAGTAAAGCACACTCACGGCGCGCTGCCGCTCCCCAATACCGGGTCGAGTCGACTTAAAGCGCTACCAACCGGAGAAATAACTATGACTTATGGCTATATTACGCCGTATCGCAAACCGGCAAAATTGCGGAACAATGACGGCAAAGGCATCGTTGATAGGAAAACTAGGCAGTCAGCAGGCAATGCTGCAAACCTTCTCGATGATGAATTCACATATGTGACGGAGAACGCGTAATCGTACCCTCAGATACAAAATTAAAGCAGACCTATCGCGCAAAGCGGGCCATTGAAACGCCCGCTTTTTCACGCCGTCGCGACCGTGTAAGAGCTTTGATCCGCAAATTACGCGATCAAAAGTTGCGCCGTAAAAACCGCGGTGACGTGTCTTTATCGCGTCGCAAAAAGCGGAAGATTGCATTGGCTCTGTCGGCTGGTGCCATGGCGTTGAATACCGCCGCGATCGATATCATGCCGCCACCCGCCGCAGAGGCACATCAGATAGTTATGATGCAGGACGGAATGATGGTCGATCCATCCGAACACCGGGTTTCCGCTATCAAGTTGTCCGCCAGCGACGACTTGAAAGAAGCGATGATCCAAGAGGAAGGCGTGCGCGAAGTCGTCTATCGTGATGTTGCAGGTTACCCCACCGTTGGTGTTGGTCACTTGGTGACGGCGAAAGACAATCTGCGCGTTGGCGATCGGGTCAGCTACGATAAGATATTATCGTTTCTGGAGCAGGATCTGGAAATTGCCGAGCGTGCTGCCGTGCGATTGTTAGGCGACTTACCGGTTTTGCAACACGAATTTGATGCACTGGTCGATCTGATTTATAATGTCGGCGAAGGCAATGTGTCCGAGCGGAAATCTCCGCAATTGAACAAAGCCATCGCGTCTGCCGATTATGAAGCAATTGCCGATGAATTGCATTACCACAATGCTGGCGGTGCCAAAGCCAACGGCCTTGTTTTTCGAAGCGAACGTCGCGCCAATATTTTCATGGAAGCCGCGTATGACGATCCGAGAGAGGTGCAATCTGGACAAGCCAGCTAAGCGCTTTGGTGCAGTTACACGTCGCTATTTGGTGCGGTGCTGACGCTATCGGCTTGCGAGAAAGCGCCACAGGGCGACAGTTTCGGGATCGAACCCGGTACGAGCGTGACATCGACACTCTCGACTAATTCGGAGGGTGATGCGAATAACAAAGCGTCGTCCGTCGACCGCACAAAAAGATTGTCTCGACGATATTTGGTCATCGCAGCCAGTGCGAGACGAAGTTTTCGACCGAGATCATGATTTTGTGCAAGGCCAGTCCATTTCCTGCGCCACCGGAACTACTGCCGGACGCTTTGCCGCTGCGATCACAGATATTCGCGAGGCCGCAAATGGCGGTGACGCTGACGGCGTGTTGCTGCAATTCGATAGCCGGGTGCTGTATATTGATGATGCGGGAAAGCGGCTTACCCTTGCCGACGATGCAAGCCGGACAAGCAACCGCGATGTAATGCTGGACGCGCAAATGCTAACTTTGTTATCCGAACTGGACTTATCGAATATGCAAATTGTGCCGGGCCAAGGGGTGTTTTTCGAAGTTGGTACAGTCTGGCTCGCCTCAAGACAGCGCGGTGGCTACCCCAAGATAGTGACCATTAACCGTCAGGCCATGCGCGAGGCCGCACAATCACGCCCGTAAGCCAAACGAGATTACTATGCACAAGGCACATAGTTGCAGATAATACCATTTTCCTTTCCAATATTAACCACCATAACGCGCAAAAAGCGCGCCAAACACTCGGAGAATATGTCGCATGAGGAAGAAACTGCTGACCGCCAGCGCCTCTGGAGCTTTGCTGGCCGGATGCGCCACGATGGAAAATCCTGAGATGGCCACCGCCAATGGCGCAGTCGCCACAGCCGCCATCCCGCAGGCAACCGGATATTTCGCCAAGGACAGCGACCTTCCATTTCTTGCGCCAGACTTCACTGCAAGTCAGCGATGCAGATTACTTGCCCGCCTTTGAGCAGGCGATGATGATCCACAAGGCCGAAATCGATGCGATTATCGCAAATCCCACAGCGGCGACGTTCGACAATACGATCGTTGCGCTGGAAACCTCCGGCAAGATGCTGAACCGGGTCGGCGCAATCTTCTATGCGCTGACCGGAGCAAATACCAATGATACGCTGGACGAGGTTCAAGCCGAAATCGGTCCGAAGCTCTCGGCACATTACGATAGTTTCAATCTTGATCCGGCTTTGTTCGCACGGGTCAAAGCAGTCTATGATCAGCGTGCCGCTATGACAATGACGGTAGAGGACGCCAAGCTGCTGGAAGAAACCTATAATGGCTTTGTCCAATCCGGTGCTTTGTTGACCGAAGTGGAAAAGGATCAGGTCAAGGCGATCAATACGCGCCTGTCGGAAGTCACCACCGATTTTTCACAGCGAGTGCGCGAAGCAACAGTCGAAAACGCTCTGATTGTCGATAGTGCGGACGAGCTGGCCGGATTGTCGGCTGATGAAATTACCGCAGCGGCGAAACTGGCAGACGAAAAAGGTATGGCGGGCAAATTCGCGATTGCTTTGCAGAACACGACGCAACAGCCGGTTTTGCCCAATCTGGAAAATCGCAACACGCGCGAGAAGCTCTTTAAGCTGTCGTACAATCGCGCCGATCAGGGCGGCGAAAACGACACGCGCCTGCTGATTGCCGAGATCGCACAACTGCGTGCGCAGAAAGCATCTTTGTTCGGCCAGCCCGACTGGGCCAGCTATGCGATGTTCGACCGGATGGCCAAAAAGCCGAAAACCGCGCTCGATTTTATGGAAGCGATGGTCCCTGCGCTTGCTGCGACACAGCGGCGTGAAGCGGCTTTGCTGAATGATCAGATCGCCGCGACAGGCGGTGATTTCGAAGTGAAACCGTGGGACTGGTATCGCTATGCAGAGCAAGTCCGCAAAGAGAAATACGACCTCGATGAAAATGCGGTTAAACCGTATTTCGAACTAACCCGCATATTGGAAGACGGCATTTTCTACGCCGCTAACAAGCTGTACGGCCTGTCATTCAAACAGCGCACTGACTTGCCTGTCTATCACCCGACTGTCACGACTTACACAGTCTATGACGCGGATGGCAGTGAGATGGGCCTGTTCTATTTCGATCCGTTCCAGCGTCCGTCCAAACGGGGCGGCGCATGGATGAGCAATTTCGTCGATCAAAGCTATCTCTACGGCACGAAGCCCGTCATCTATAATGTGCTGAACATCCCGCAAGCGGGCGAAGGTCAGCCGCAACTGGTCAGCTTCGACAATGTGAACACGCTGTTCCACGAGTTCGGCCATGCCCTCCACGGCTTCTTTGCGGATCAGCGTTATGCTTCGCTGTCCGGTACGGCCACGGCGCGTGATTTCGTTGAATATCCAAGCCAGGTGAACGAGGTTTGGGCGACCTATCCCGATGTGCTGCGCAATTATGCCAAGCATTATGAAACCGGCGAGACGATCCCGTCAGAATTGATCGAAAAAATCGAAGCCGCTGCGCAATTCAATCAGGGCTATGATTTCGGCGAGGTCGTCGAAGCTGCGCTGCTGGATATGAAATGGCACGCCTTATCACCTGACAATGCGGCCAAAATCACGACGGTCGAGCAAGTAGACGCATTTGAGCGGAACTCGCTGGAAGAGCTGGGCCTAGAAATCGATTTGGTTCCGCCGCGCTATCGTAGCAGCTATTTCAACCACATCTTCTCCAACCCATCAGGCTATTCCGCTGGTTATTACAGCTATTTGTGGACCGAAATGCTCGACCGTGACAGCCGCAAATGGTTCATGGATAATGGCGGAATGACCCGTGCCAACGGCGATCACTACCGCAAAACGGTGCTGAGCCGTGGCGGAACAATGGACTATTTCGATATGTTCCAGAATTTTGCCGGACGCGCGCCCGATGTCACACCGATGCTGCAAGCGCGTGGCCTTGTCGCGGGCGGCGATGGCGATGCAGAAGATGTATCGGACGGTCAGCTTCCGGCAGATGCTGTCTCGCAAAAGTAAGATGTGCGCGGGGCAGGTGTTAGTACTTGCCCCGCCACTTTAGCGAATTGCGATTAAGCGCGCTTAAATCTGCCTTGCCTAGCACAGCCTGTTTGCCGAGTTTGATTGCGGCTTGCAATTGCGCGTCGCTGGCGTTTTTATAAGCTGGCGAGGCAATATGATCATACCAGCGTCCGCCAACCGCATTGTCGAGCAGGATGCGCTGAAAACAGTGGTCGAACCGCACCGGCCAGCGTTTTTTGCGCGCAAGGGCTGGCATCGCTTCGCGGGTCAGTTGCAACCATTCTTCGACAAGTAGCTGGCGGGACATAATGGCTGAAACGCGTCAAGCCGTGATGAGTGCCTGAGCGCCTGCTTCCCCGATCCAGTGCGTCTCTACACCCCAGACACTCTGGATGATGTCGGCGCTCAGCGCCTCCTGTGCCGAGCCTTCCGCTGCCAGTCGGCCCTTATCTAACACGATGACATGATCGGCATGGTTGCGCGCAATAGCGAGGTCGTGAACGATCACGATGACGCCAATGCCGCGCGCTGCTTCTGCGCGAAATTGCCGGATCAGGCGGATTTGATGTGACAGATCGAGCGCCGCCAATGGCTCGTCTGCCAAGATCCATTGCGGTTCGCCCGCCAACACTCGTGCGAGCAGCATCCGCGCCGTTTCCCCGCCCGACAAGGTGAGCGCACGACGGTCGGCCAACTCGCGTAAATCCAGCGCGGCAAGTGCGGCTTCGACCGGCGCCGCTTTCGCATCGCCATGTGGCATTCGCCCGAGCGCGACGATGTTGCGCACCGGCACATCCCACGCGACTTCGGAGGATTGCGGGAGATAGCCGATCGCCTGCGCGCGGCTCTTTGTGGCTACTTCCACCAGTGGCTTGTCGCCGAGCAGCACTGCCCCTGCGTCAGCTTCCAGCAGCCCAGCCAAAGCCTGCAACAAGGTCGATTTGCCCGCACCGTTGGGTCCACATATGGCCGTGATGCGGCCGGGCTCAAAAGCGGCGGTGACATCGCGTAATCGCGTGCCGATGTTGAGATTTTCCACGCGCATGGTCATATCCAGCCCTTCCTCATCCGCAGCAACAGCCACAGGAAGAACGGCGCGCCGAGCAGGCTTAGCGCAATACCAAGCCGCAACTCGGTCATCAGCGGCAGGATGCGCACGATGCTGTCAGCGACAAGCACCAGCAAGGCGCCTGCCAATGCGCTGGGGATCAGCAATTGCGACGGGCGGCGATCGGTCAGCGGGCGGACCAGATGCGGCACAATCAAGCCGACGAAGCCGATAATCCCGGCAACTGCCACTCCTGCGCCAACGGTCAAACCAATCCCAGCGATCAACAGCCACAACAGCGCACGCGGATTGACGCCCATTGAGCGTGCTACATCCTCACCCAAAGTCAGCGCATCGAGTGCCTTGCCCGTCCGCCATAAGATGATGATGCCCGCTAATGTGAGAGGCGCGGCCAGCGTGACTTCCTGCCAGCTGCGATCGGTCAGCGCGCCATTCAGCCACAACACGATATTGCTCATGGCAAACGCATTCGGCGCGAGGCTAATCATCATTGCGGTCAACGCGCCCGCAAGGCTGGCCACCATCAATCCGGCCAGCGTGAACAGAGCGATCCCGCGTCCCAGCCCTGACCCGCTACGCCCCGCAATTAAGGCGAGTAGCGCCATTGCTCCGCCCGCTCCGATCAGGGCGAACAAAGGCAACACGAAGGCATTTGCGGTTAAGCCAAACCAGATTGCTGTGACCGCGCCCAACGCCGCGCCCGGTGCAATCCCGAACAGACCGGGATCGGCCAGCGGGTTGCGCAAATAACCCTGCATCGCCGCGCCCGCAGCACCAAGTCCCGCTCCGACAATAATTGCCAGCAACCCGCGTGGCAGGCGCAATTCCGCCAATATCAGGACTGCATTGGGCGTTTGCGATGGATCGATCCAGACACGCCCGGCCAGCATCGACAGCGGAAATGCGATCAGCAACAGCACGGCGAAGACGGGCGTTGCGCGGTTCATTGTGCGGCTTGCCGTATGTCGCGCCAAGCGTTGCGAATATTTGTCAGCCGCTCCAGCGCGGCAATGATCGTCGGGCCGCCGCAATAGATTAGCGAAGGATCAAGAGCAATGCGCTGCATATCGGGCAGAGCATCAAGCACCGGGTGGCGTTGTCCAATCTCGCTGCCAGCAATAAGCAGAATATCGGGCGGATCGGCAACAATCTGTTCAAGGCTGAGATAATCGGATTGCGCGAGACCGTTCTCGACCGTCTGACTGCGAAATCCGGCAGTGGTGAGAAGCTGCGTGACCAAGGCCGCTTCACCCGGCACAATCCCGCCCGATTGCCAGATCGCCGCGCGCGGTCGTTCTTCGCCGTTGGTTTGCGCGTCCGAAACAGACTGTTCGATAGCGCGCACCAGCTTCTCTGCAGCGACTTCCCGACCCATCACTTCGCCCAAGCGCCGCACTTGCGCTATGCTGTCCCCAATGCTCCGCGGCATATCGAAACGTAATGACGCGCCGCTCCATCCGCTCCAGCGCGGCGTGCGTTGCAGGATTGAGGAAGCTACTCGCCAGCACGATATCAGGCTGCACCGCGAGCACCTCTTCGACCGTGCCGCCCGTAACGGCAAATTGCCGGGCAGTTTCCGCCGCAATCGAACTGGACGTAGGATCGCGGCTGTAATGCGAGAGGGCAGCAATCTGGGTCGGCTCGGCTAGCTCGACCAGCATGGCATCGAGGCACGGGTTCAGGCTGACCACAGTCGGCACGACTGTATCGTTTTCAGGGGGCGCGACGCTGCACGCGGCCAGTGCGCCGCAAAAAACAGTGATCAGACCACCCTTCACAACCCGGCTTTGATACCAACAAATACGCCGCGTCCGGCTGATGCATAACCCGCTGCCGTTTGGTAATCCTCGTCCCAGACGTTCTCGACTCGCCCGAATACGGACAGCTTGTCGGCCAGGGTATAACTGGCCCGCAAATCGAGGACGGCATGTTTATCCAGCCGCACTTGATTGCCTGCATCGTCGAAACTGCTGCCGACAAAGCGCAGGTCGGCGCCGAGCGTGAGCCCGAAGTTGCTCGTCCAGTCGCTGAAAATTGTTGCCGCATGACGCGGGCGCCGCGCCAGATCATTGCCTTGCATGGACGCGCCGGATGTCCGATTTTCTGTGCCGATAAAACTATACTGGCCGGCAAGTCGCAAATTTCTGCTCAAATTCCCACCTGCTTCGACCTCAACTCCCTGCGCGCGCGCCTGTCCGACATTATCATAAGTACCGAACGGACGATCCGTACAAATCGCAGATACTATTGTGAAACAAGATACAAAATCAATAAGATCGTCGCTATCTCTGCGAAATACTGTCAACGCCAAATGCGTCCCGCGGCCGCGTGTGCCGCGCTCGACACCGAGATCGACGCTGGTGCTGGTTTCAGGCTGTAGATTGGCGTTTCCGAAGCCGGACAAAAGCTGAAACAGGCTGGGCGGTTTGAAACCTTCGCCAAAGCTCGCACGAGCGCGCCAGTCCCTGTTAAAACCGTAGCTTACGTCACCACCGAAGCTAACTTGTCCGCCGAAATCCTGATGATTATCATAGCGTGCGCCCAGATGTGCAGCCAGCTTACCAAGCACCCACCCAGCCTGCGCATAACCGCCGACGATCGACGTTTCCGCATTTTCGCCTGAGAACCCGGCAAACGACGTGTCGAAGCGCGTCTCTTCATATTCGCCGCCATAAGCCAGCGTCAGCCCGCCGATCAGCCGCGCTTCCGCTCGCAGATCGAAACGCTCCGAACGCCCGTTGCTGGCAAAGCCCATCACATCGCGCGATCCATCGGTAAAATTGTCACGCTCGGTATCGGAGAGCGAATAGCTCGCGCGCAGGGTCAAATCCTGACCGTAATAGCTCGCACCGATCGCGCCCGAAAATTGCTCCGTATCCTGCACTTCCGGCGTGTCGGCTAATGTAAATGTCGGAGCGGGAAAACCATCGATTTCGAGCTTGCCCTGGCTATAGCGTCCGCTCGCAAACAATTCGATCGTGCTGGTCAGATCATAAAAAGCTGAGCCGGTCAGCGCGAACTGCTCGAACCCGTCGCGTTCGCTTCCGGCTTCTGCCGCAGAAAAACCTGAACTATCATAATAGCTTGCAGACAGTCCTGCATAATATTTATCGCCTTTCAGCCCGCCAGATGCAGTGGCAAACAGCGTGTTGCGCGAGCCGTATTCGATACTGCCTGTCAAATCGGTTTCCGCGCGTGTCGAAACTGCCAGCACTCCGCCGACGGCATCCGCGCCCCAGATGACGGAATTGGATCCCCGCAACAGGTCGAGCGTGCCGACATTGCCGCTTAGCAAATTGCCGCTGTCAAAGCCGCCAGCCGGAGCCGCCGGATCGGCCACGCGCACGCCATCGATCACCACGAGCAGTTGATCCGCGCTCGCCCCGCGCACGGCTATGCCCGAAAAGCTGCCGACCGGGCCATTGCGGGTTAGCGTAATACCAGGCGCTCGGCGCAACGTGCGGGCTAAATCGGCACCTTGCACGGCCTCGATTTCCGCGCGCTGGATGATCGTAACGGGCTGCCCTGTGCTGTCGATGTTCGTGGACAGGCCATTGGCAGTGACAGTGATGACCGGCTCGATTGGATTGGACCCGTGATGTCCTGGTGCATCAGCCAGTGGATCGGTCTCAAACGGCACTTCATCTACTTGGTCCTGCGCATGGGCAGGTATAGGAAAGGCACAACAACTCAATAATAACAGATATTTATACATAAGGCTTCCCATCATGTGGCATATTCCGCCCATGACGAGAAATGCGTTTTGCGCATCTTCCGCTTGACCCTTGGTACACCCCGCCCACGGCCGATCGACGGGTCATCGGCAGGTCTCCTGGCTCCCGGATCAAAAGGCATTGGCTTGCTGCCTTCCCAACTTCACCGCGATCGCACAACAGCAACCGCATCAAAGCCAGTGGCACAGGGCAAGCCGCCCTCCCCGGTCACAGTTGCGGGGGCAGCGAAGGCTTCGTCTTGTTGGCTTTCGCCAAACCGGACGCCCTTCTTCCCTCTTAGGCCCGCCGTTAAGCGAGCAACCTATGACACGGCCAGACCTTTAGCGGCGTTGCCCCGACCATACAAGACGGCGCCTACAAAATGGGGTCACGCCTTGGCGCGCTCACGTATGTGTTCCTGAGAAAGATTTGGCAGCCGGTGTGTGTCATATGGGCACAAGCACGGTGCCGCGCTCGCCATACCTGCTCGACCGATGTAAGCTCTCAGGCAATGAAGAGTTCACATTCAACGCTTATGGTGAACGAAATAAATAATGCAGTCGCCTTCGGATCGCAGGCATCGGGCACCCGTCAAGCGGGGAGCGATGACTGGCGCGCAGACGAGTGTCCGTATTTCCGCCCTTCCCGGCAGGAACCATTGTTACAACCTTTGTTTGAGTTTCATATGCTGCTTGCCGCAAAAATCCGGGCCAGACCCAAATGGAAAGTGGTGACCCCGCTGTTAGCAGTCGGCGCACTGTGCCTGGCGACGGCTGGCACGATCCAGTCGGCCTCTGCTGTAGCTCCGATCGGTGGCGCTGCGCCGTTATCCGAGACTGGCGAACTGCCATCCGCTATGAAACCCGGACTGTTCGGACCACCGCTTGGTGGCGGCGCTCTGGAAGACGTCATTAACGGCGACACTAGCGAATTTGCGCGTATTTCTGCTGGTCCGATAATTGATGCTGGACCTACTGCCCGCCGTTTTGCCTTCGCTGGATCGGCACTTGATCGCGGACGCGCCGCCGAATGTCTGGCCATGGCGGTCTATTACGAAGCGGCCAGTGAAGGGGTCGCCGGACAACAGGCAGTGGCACAAGTCGTGCTTAATCGCGTAAATCATCCCGCCTATCCCGCCGGTGTCTGTAACGTCGTGTTTCAGGGGTCTGAGCGCGTCACGGGCTGCCAGTTCAGCTTTACCTGCGACGGATCGATGGCTCGCAAACCCAATAAATATGCCTGGGTGCGGGCACTGGACATCGCGAACAAAGCGCTGGCCGGTGAAGTTTTTGGCAAGGTGGGGCTGGCCACGCACTACCACACCCACGCGGTGCGTCCGGTATGGGCTCCGCATCTGCACCCAGTCGGCGCATTGGGCGAACACCGTTTTTACCGCTGGCGCGGCAAATCCGGCACACCGACCGCCTTTACTACGCGCCATGGCGGGTATGAACGCTCTGCCGATAGTTTCATTGCGCAGCGCGAAGTCGTTCCGGTTGACAATGCTTTGCTCACGATTGCGCTCGACCAGCTTCCGGCAGGAGATGCATCCGCGCTGCCCGACATGGTCAGCGAGATAGCACCGCCGCCCGCTGCAGTTCCACAAGCGCCACAGTCGCGCCTGCACGCCGACAAGGACAGTGGCAAGCTGCGCGTTGGTGGTGGATCGCGATTGAAAGCGGACGAGGCCGGAACGCTTGATCCGGCGCATTCGCGAGCTAAGCTGAAAACTGCTGAATAGTTCGCGCTTGTGTGGCCTTGGGTCGGCTTGATCTGCCCGCCTTGCAGACAAATGCGAAACATCCTTAAGACCGCATAAACTCTATCGCACAACACTACCTTATTGCTGCGATGCTAGAGGCTGACCCCACAATATACCGAAATATTGGTTCGAAATATCGGCCAAAGTATCGTCAAAGGGTTCGCATGACATACGACATCGCTTCCGCGCAGTTGCGCGTGCCGTCGCCATTGGCGCGCACAGTGTTCTATCGCGCGGCTGCAACTCCCGCGAATGACAATGCGCATAGCAGTGCCGAAGGTCTGGATCTGCGCGTCGCACTCGATTATTTTTCGCAGCACGGGTTGGGTGCAGCGGCAGCAGCGCGCCAAAGCGCAGAACAAGCGCATTACGATGGCGACGCCGGGCAGTACGCCATGTGGCTAGCCCTGTGCCGGTCTTTCGATGCGCCGATGGCTCGGCAGTTGGAGCGATCGCTCAGCCACGCTTAAATACGCACAAAATTTGCGGCACATTTGCGGGATAGATTTGCGCCATCAGGCATTTCCGTTACGAACGGCCTGCGTTTTGTGTTCTGTTCCTGCGCATTGAAACGTCTATTGCAACTGCGAACTATTTGCAAAGATTGTCGTTTTTGTCGGTTGCAATCACTTATCGGCGAGCCTAATCCTTTTTGCCAAGCTGATACCCGGCGCGCTGTCCATGCGGGACTTTATCGGCGCGCTTCGGGCTTCGATCCTGCCACGGTCCCGCATATTCTCTGTAAGGATAGTCTGACCCAATATGGCTCGCAAGAAAATCGCCCTGATCGGCGCCGGAATGATCGGCGGTACTCTCGCCCACCTCGCAGCATCGAAAGAAATGGGCGACGTCGTCCTGTTCGACATTGCCGAAGGTATGCCCGCCGGCAAAGCGTTGGACCTTAGTCAGGCGGCTCCGGTCGATGGGTTCGATGCAAACCTCAAAGGCACGAATGACTACGCCGATATCGCGGGCGCAGATGTCATCATCGTGACTGCCGGTGTACCGCGCAAACCGGGGATGAGCCGCGACGATTTGCTCGGTATCAACCTTAAGGTTATGGGTGCGGTCGGCGCAGGCATCAAGCAACACGCGCCCGATGCGTTCGTGATCTGTATTACCAATCCGCTGGACGCGATGGTGTGGGCGCTGCGCGAATATTCGGGTCTGCCACACAACAAAGTCGTCGGCATGGCCGGTGTGTTGGACAGCGCGCGCTTTCGCCACTTTCTGGCAGACGAGTTCAACGTGTCGGTTGAGGATGTTACGGCATTCGTGTTGGGCGGCCATGGCGATACGATGGTGCCGGTGCTCGAATATTCGACCGTTGCGGGCATTCCAGTGCCCGACCTCATCAAGATGGGCTGGTCCACGCAGGACAAGATGGACGCCATCGTCAAGCGCACCCGTGGCGGCGGCGGCGAAATCGTCGGCTTGCTCGGCAATGGTTCGGCCTATTACGCCCCAGCCACCGCCGCGATCCAAATGGCCGAAGCTTATCTCAAGGACAAAAAGCGCGTGCTGCCATGTGCGGCCTATCTCGATGGCCAATATGGTGTTGATGGCTTGTATGTTGGCGTGCCGATTGTAATTGGTGCGGGCGGCGTCGAGCGGATCGTGGAAATCGAACTGGATGATGAAGCGAAGCAGGGTTTCAAAGTGAGCGTTGATGCGGTTGAAGAACTGCTGGCGGCTTGTAAGGGGCTGGATAGCACGCTTGCGTGAGAGCCTTTACAATTGCTGCGTCGGCAATGGCTGAGCTGCATTCGCGCCGTTTTTCGGCACTTTGGATCGCGATGTATCGTTTCGGTTCTAGCAACCGATGGGCATCAGGAACCGCCTTCACGGTCCCGTTTATTCTTTTGCTCGTTTGGCTGGAGAGTACGACAGCCGGCCCGCCGATGCTCAGCGATCCATATGGCCCAATGCTTGTGATGATTGTCATAGGTCCGATTTCAATAGGATGGCTGCTGTTCGCATTGGCTTTCTTCAACCGCCGATTTCAAAGAACAACTTAGACGTTTCGGAGAGTAATCAATGTCCATCCTCGTAAACAAAGATACCAAGGTCATCACGCAAGGCATGACCGGTGATACAGGCACGTTCCACACGCAGCAGGCGCTGGATTACGGCACGCAAATGGTTGCGGGCGTGACGCCCGGCAAAGGCGGGACGACGCATATTGGCCTGCCGAATTTTAACACCGTGTCTGAAGCCAAAGCCGCCACCGGCGCGACCGCCTCCTGCATCTATGTGCCGCCGCCCTTCGCCGCCGATGCGATCTGCGAAGCGATCGATGCCGAAATGGAACTGATAATCACGATTACCGAAGGCATTCCGGTGCTGGACATGGTGCGGGTGAAAGCTGCACTCGAAGGCTCAAATTCGCGCCTGATCGGCCCAAATTGCCCCGGTGTTCTGACTCCCGGCGAATGTAAAATTGGCATCATGCCCGGCTCTATCTTCAAGGCTGGCTCGGTCGGCGTCGTCTCGCGCTCCGGCACACTGACATACGAAGCCGTGCATCAGACCACGATGGTCGGCCTTGGCCAGACCACGGCAGTCGGCATTGGCGGCGATCCAGTTAACGGCACAAACTTCATCGACGTGCTGGACCTGTTTTTGGACGATGACGCCACCAAATCGATCATCATGATCGGCGAGATTGGCGGCAGCGCAGAAGAAGAAGCTGCTGAATTCTTGAAGCAGGAAGCCGCCAAGGGTCGCAAGAAGCCAACCGTTGGCTTTATCGCAGGACGCACGGCGCCTCCCGGTCGCCGGATGGGTCATGCGGGTGCGATTGTGTCGGGCGGCAAAGGCGGAGCGGATGACAAGATCGCGGCGATGGAAGCAGCAGGCATTCGCGTCTCTCCGTCCCCGTCCGAACTCGGCACGACGCTCGATGCTATGTTGAAAGAAACGGTCTGATTTTGCGCGCGGCCCGGCCATTCGGTCAGGCCCCAAACTAGCCCTTACAGGACAAGCTCATGGGTAACGAAAACCACGATTTCCTTCCCGAAATGGGCGATCAGGACGGCGCACAGCCCGGTCCCTCATGGGCCAATCCGAAATGGCCGCTAACAGGTCATGAGGATGATCTGACGCAGGCGCTTGACCCGACCGTTATGAAGCAGACGGTCAAAGCCGCTGCGGCTAAGGCTGGCAAGGCGCTCGACAGTGCCGGGGTCGAAGCAGCGGCCAACAACTCGATCAAAGCGATGTTGCTGATCCGCCTGTACCGGGTGCGCGGACATCTGGCGGCGGACCTTGATCCGCTTGGTCTTGCGCAGCGCGAAATGCCGGAAGATCTGACACTGGAATGGCATGGCTTTGCTGGCAAGGAAGATCTCGAAGTCTATGTCGGCGGCAATCTCGGCCTTGAATGGGTCAAAATTGGTGATCTGATCGACATTTTGCGCGCAAATTACTGCGGCAAGGTCGGTCTGGAATATATGCATATTTCGGATGTTGGCGAACGTCGGTTTTTGCAGGAAAAGTTCGAATCTCCCGGCGATACGATCCAGTTTACGCCGGAAGGCAAGCGCGCAATCTTGGCGGCGGTAATTCGCGGCGAGCAGTATGAAAACTTCCTCGGCAAGAAATATGTCGGGACCAAGCGGTTCGGCCTGGATGGCGGCGAATCCATGATCCCGGCGCTGGAAGCTGTGATCAAATATGGCGGCCAGATGGGCGTGCGCGAAATCATCTACGGCATGGCGCATCGCGGGCGATTGAACATTCTCGCCAATGTCATGGGCAAGCCTTATAAGGTCATCTTCCACGAATTTTCCGGTGGCAGTTCCAATCCCGACGATGTCGGCGGATCGGGCGATGTCAAATATCACCTTGGCACAAGCACCGACCGTGAATTCGACGGGATCAACGTGCATATGTCGCTGGTCCCCAACCCCAGCCATCTGGAAGCGGTCGATCCGGTGGTTCTTGGCAAAACCCGCGCACAACAAGCGTTTCGTGACGATTTGGACAGCCATAAGGAAGTCCTGCCCGTCCTTATTCACGGCGATGCGGCTTTTGCCGGACAAGGCGTGGTATGGGAGTGTTTCGGCTTGTCAGGCGTGCGCGGTTACAGCACCGGCGGATGTATTCACTTCGTCATCAACAACCAGATCGGCTTTACCACCAGCCCGCAATTTGCGCGGTCTTCCCCCTACCCATCTGACGTCGCGAAAGGCGTTCAGGCCCCGATCCTGCACGTCAATGGCGATGATCCTGAAGCTGTTACTTTCGCTTGCAAACTGGCCATCGAATATCGCCAGAAATTCCGCCGCGACATCGTAATCGATATGTGGTGCTATCGCCGCTTCGGTCACAATGAGGGCGACGAGCCCAAATTTACACAGCCGCTCATGTATGATGCTATTCGCGAACACCCGAAAGTTTCGACGCTTTACGAAGAGCGGCTGGTTTCAGAAGGCGCGATCGAGAATGAATTTGCCAAAGGTCTGGTAGATGATTTTACCGGATTGCTATCTGACGAATTTGAAGCTTCGAAAAGCTACAAGCCCAATGAGGCGGACTGGTTTGGCGGACGCTGGGCGGGCCTGAACAAGCCAGCCGATCCGGAAACTGCGCGACGCAATGTGGAGACGGGCATCGAGGAGAAGCTGTTCGACAGCCTCGGCCGAACGCTCACCACCGTTCCCGATGACATCACGATCCACAAAACTCTGGGCCGCGTCATCGCAGCGAAAGCCAAGATGTTTGACACTGGCGAAGGCTTCGACTGGGCCACGGCGGAAGCGCTTGGCTTCGGCAGCCTTGTGACCGAAGGGTTCGGTGTACGCCTGTCGGGTCAGGATTCCGGGCGCGGCACATTCAGCCAGCGCCATGCGATGTGGATCGACCAGAATGACGAGCGCAAATATATTCCGCTCGCGACTCTGCCGCATGGCAAGTTCGAGGTGTATGACAGCACATTGTCGGAATATGGCGTACTAGGTTTCGAGTATGGTTTTGCGCTGGCGGACCCGAAAACACTGGTCATGTGGGAAGCGCAGTTTGGCGATTTTGCCAATGGCGCGCAGATCATGATCGATCAGTTTATTGCAGCGGGCGAAGTCAAATGGCTGCGTGCGAACGGTCTCGTCATGCTGTTGCCACATGGCTATGAAGGACAAGGCCCAGAACATAGTTCGGCGCGGCTCGAACGCTTCTTACAGCTTTGCGCAAATGACAATATTCAGGTGTGCAATATCACTGTGCCAGCCAATTACTTCCATGTGCTGCGCCGGCAAATGCTGCGTCCTTTCCGCAAGCCCCTAATCGTAATGACACCGAAATCCTTGCTGCGGCATCCTTTAGCAAAGTCCGCGCGCGAGGAATTTATCGGCGATAGCCACTTCCGCCGGATCGTTAGCGACACGACCGATATTCCGGATGAAAATGTACGCCGGATTGTGCTGTGTTCAGGCAAAGTTGCTTACGATCTCATCGAGCGGCGCAATAAGGAAGAGATCGGCGACATCTCCATTGTGCGGCTGGAACAATTGTATCCCTTCCCCGGCAATCCGCTATCGGTGCGGCTAAAACGCATGACCAATCTAGAAGAGATCGTCTGGTGTCAGGAAGAGCCGAAAAACAATGGCGCATGGTTCTTTGTCGATCGTCTGATCGAGCAAGCGGCAATGGATGCCGGACACGCGCTGCGCCCGATTTATGCAGGTCGCGAAGTGGCCGCATCGCCTGCGACCGGCTTTGCTGCGCGGCATCAGATGCAGCAGGATGGGCTGGTCAGCCTGGCGCTCGACCTTGCGAATGTCGGCAAAACGGCCAAAGTCACGATTACCCGCCCAACGATTACGAAATCCTAGAGGAACACACGCATGGCTCAAGAAGTCAAAGTCCCGACATTGGGCGAATCGGTTGCCGAAGCCACAATTGGCGAATGGCTGAAACAGCCGGGCGACGCGGTGGCAGTGGATGAACCGATCGCCAGTCTGGAGACCGATAAGGTCGCGATCGAAGTACCCTCGCCGATTGCCGGTGTGTTGAAAACGCAAAGCGTTGCGGTCGGCGATACCGTCGAAGTCGGCGCATTGCTGGCAGTGATCGAAGAGGGCGCAAGTGCGTCCGGCGAGAAGGCGGCTTCTGCCAAGCAAAATGATGGGTCAGGCGATGAGCCAAGCAGCGGCGATGCTCCAAGCGACGCAGCTCCGAAACCAAAAACAAGCGATGCCGCCTATGATGCTGCACAAACCTTGTCGCCAGCCGTGCGGCGTGCGGTGCTGGAACATGGTCTGGACCCATCGACCATCACGGGCACCGGCAAAGATGGGCGCTTGACCAAAGAAGATGTGCTGAGCGCCGCCAAAGCCAAGCGCAATAACGGCGATAATATTGCTGGTGCAGCTCCCGCACAGGCCCAGCAGGTCGCTAGCACTTCGAGCGCCGAGCATGGCGCTGAGCGGCGCGAAGGCAGAAACGAAGAGCGCGTGAAGATGACGCGGATGCGCCAGACTATCGCCAAGCGTTTAAAGGGGGCGCAGGATAATGCTGCCCTGCTCACCACGTTCAACGATTGCGATATGTCAGCGGTGATCGACGCGCGCACAAAATACAAAGAACTGTTCGCCAAAAAGCATGACATCAAGCTGGGCTTTATGGGCTTTTTCGCCAAAGCAGCCTGCCTGGCCTTGAAAGACGTGCCCGCCGCGAACGCCTATATCGAGGGCGACGAAATCATCTACCACGATTATGTCGATATTTCGGTAGCGGTCAGCGCACCCAACGGCTTGGTTGTGCCGGTCATTCGCGATGCGGACAAAAAGGGCTTTGCGCAAATCGAGAAAGACATCGCTGATTATGGCGGGCGTGCCAAGGACGGCACGTTGACGATGGAAGATATGAAGGGCGGCACCTTCACCATTTCAAACGGCGGCGTGTTCGGCTCGCTCATGTCCACTCCGATCATCAACCCCCCGCAAAGCGCCGTTCTCGGTCTGCACCGGATCGAGGATCGCGCGGTCGTCATCGATGGCGAAATCGTTGTGCGCCCAATGATGTATCTGGCGCTCAGCTACGATCACCGTCTGATCGATGGACGCGAAGCGGTGACGGCCTTAAAAATCATCAAAGAAGCCATCGAAGATCCCACCCGAATGCTGATCGATTTGTGACCGGCCAAGGAATGACACCATGACATTGAAATTTTTAACGCTCTGCGGCGCGGCGCTGTCACTCACAGCGTGCGATGCGGCCATGGAGCAAGTGGGCGGTCAAGTGCGCACAGCAGTTGTCGAACAGTGCCAGCAAGTGTCTGAAAACTTTGGTATCGGCAGCGATCTCATCACGCCTGTTTGCGAATGCACGGCGGACACGTTCATGGAGAAAAATTCGAGCGAACTTGCGCAAGTCGATCGTGCGCGGGTGGCGGAAATCGTACGCGTTTGCGCTAGCGAGGCGGGCGCCGATGTCGTCGCGCAACCTACGGAGAACACCGGTGCCTGACCATAATTACGACTATGATGTGCTTGTCATCGGCTCCGGTCCCGGCGGCTATGTTGCGGCGATCCGCGCAGCGCAACTGGGCTTGAAAACCGCTTGTGCAGAAAGCCGCGAGACGCTGGGTGGAACGTGTCTCAACGTCGGATGTATCCCTTCCAAAGCATTGCTGCATGGCTCGGAATTGTTCGATGAAGCAGTCGGCGGTCACATGGCCACATGGGGGCTGAAAACGACTGTCGAACTGGATCTTGACGCCATGATGGCCGAGAAAACCAAAGCGGTGGGCGAGCTGACTGGCGGGATCGAGTTTCTATTCAAAAAGAACAAGATCGACTGGAAAAAGGGCCGCGCCACATTTCAGGATGCGCATACGGTCAAGGTGGGCGATGCTACGGTTACGGCGAAGGACATCGTGATCGCCACCGGGTCCAGTGTTACTCCTTGCCCGGTGTCGAAGTCGATAACGACAAAGGGCTGATCGTCGATTCAACCGGGGCGCTGGAACTCGACCGTGTGCCAGAGCATCTGGTGGTGATCGGCGGCGGCGTAATCGGGCTGGAACTTGGCAGCGTGTGGCTGCGACTTGGCGCGAAAGTTACCGTCGTTGAATTTCTCGACCAGCTTTTGCCCGGCATGGACAAGGATGTGCGCAAGGAAGCGGCCAAGATCTTCAAGAAACAGGGCATGGACCTGAAATTGAAGACCAAAGTCACGGCAGCGAAAGTCGAAGGCAAAGGTGTCGGTCTGACGCTGGAACCGGCGGCAGGCGGCGATACGGAAACGCTGGACGCCAGTCATGTACTCGTTGCCATCGGACGGCGCCCGAATGTCGATGGCTTGGGTCTCGATGCGATCGGCTTAACTCAAAACGAGCGCGGCCAGATTGAAACCGATCATGACTTCCGCACCTCGGTCGAAAGCGTGTGGGCTATCGGGGACGTCATTCCCGGCCCGATGCTGGCGCATAAAGCGGAAGATGAAGGCATCGCAGTGGCGGAGAACATCGCTGGCCAAACTGGCATCGTCAATCACGCGGTCATTCCAGGCGTCGTCTATACTATGCCGGAATTTGCCAGCGTGGGGCTGACCGAGCAGGAAGCCAAGGATGCGGGACACAAAGTTAAAATCGGCAAATTCCCGATGATGGCAAACAGCCGTGCCAAAGCCAATCGCGACACGGATGGCTTTGTTAAAGTCGTGGCCGATGCGGAAACCGATAAGGTGCTGGGCGTGCATATTGTGGCCAGCCTTGCCGGCACCATGATCGCACAGGCCGCGCAAGCGATGGAATTCGGGGCGACTTCGGAGGACATCGCTTATACGTGCCACGCGCACCCGACGCATGCCGAAGCGCTGAAAGAAGCGGCGATGGCAGTTCAGGGCAAGCCGATCCACATCTAGGCGATAAACGCTGCCATGCGGGCGTCAGGGAGGCGGCATATGCGATTATTGGCAAGATGGCATATTTGGCTCGGCTGGCTGATCGCCGTACCGCTGATCATGTGGACGCTGACCGGCCTGTTGATGGTATGGCAGCCGATCGAAGAAGTGCGCGGCAATCATCTGCGTCAGGCGACACCTATGGTGGCTTTGCCCGCAGATGCTGAAATCGCGGTCGATGTGTCTCAGCTCGAACGGCCGGTGAAGTCTGTCACGGTCACAATGGAGGGCGGCCTCGCAATCACGCGCATCACGTATATGGATGATACGGTCGAGCGCTATTCGGAAAACGGTCGCAAAATACCATCGCTCAATGAAATTGCGGCGCGTTCGGTGGTCGAGCGAGAGATTAAGGGCGGCAATCAATTCGTCAGCGCCAAGCTTTTCCCTGCCGATCAGCCCGCCAGCGATTTTCGCCGTCCGATAGCCGCGTGGCAGATTGCACTGGCCGATGGCACGCACGTCTATGTGGGCGAAGAAACCGGCGAAGTCCTGGCAGTCCGCACGCAATTTTGGCGCGCTTTCGATTTTGCGTGGGGCTTGCACATCATGGATTTGCAGGAGCGAGAGGATACATCGCACCCTATCCTGATCGGCTTTGCCGGACTGGCCGCTTTTGGCGTGTTGATGGGCACGATCCTGTTATTCCGACGCCGACGTTACAAGCAGCGTAACAAGCGAAGCAAAACGCGCGTTACAACCACCAACAAGGCGCTCTGATCCAATGCCGCCGATAACCGAACTTAGTGCTGACCCCGCTACTCGACTGGCTCGACATTCTTGGCGTCGGTGTATTCGCGTTCAGCGGCGCTTTGCTGGCAGCGCGAGAGCGGCAAACCTTTGTGACGATGGCGTTTTTTGCGCTGGTCACTGGTGTCGGCGGTGGGACCATCCGCGATTTGCTGATCGGCGCGCCGGTATTCTGGATTACAGATCAACGCGTCGCGGCGGTATGTTTCGCGGTTGCCCTGCTCGCCTGGTTTACGCCAGCCGCTTGGTGGGAAGGCAAACTGCTCGATCTGGCCGATGGGCTGGGCCTTACGGCTTATGCGGTGCTTGGGTCAGCCAAGGCGCTGAGCTATGGTGTTCCGCCCGTGCCCGCCATCCTGATGGGCATCGTCACTGGCTGCGTCGGCGGCATCATCCGCGACGTGGTGGCAGGCCAGCCCTCGATCATTATGCGCCCGGAATTGTATGTCACCGCTGCTGCGCTGTCATCCTCGCTCTGTGTCGCGGGTGCCTTTATAGACGTGCCGCGGGCGGTCGTGTGGATTGTCGCCGCCATAGCAGGATTTGCCCTGCGCGCAGCCGCCATTCAGTGGAATCTGGCCTTACCGGCATACAGTAAAGCGGCGCAGCAAGACGCACCAAAGTGAGGCGCTTTTAGCCCGCCTAACTCAGGGCGTAGCAAGTGCCAGATCGCCATCCACCGCGATATCGTCTGGCGTTTCACCGGGTAGCGGTCCGCCGGGATAAGCTGGTGCTGGCTGATCATCGCTGAGAATTGTTACAGGAGCCGCAGCAGGTGTATCGATCCGCGTGTCACGGCGTGCCTCGGCATAGCGGGCATCATCCCACTGTTGACCGCGCTCCACTGCAACCGAAGACGCAGCGAAGCGACCATCTACATCACGCGAAGCTTGCTCGCCGCTATAATCGATCCGGTCGATCCGGCCATTGGGGTCAATTGTGCAGGTGAAAGATGCGCCGTCATACAGCGATCCCCGCACGAACCAGCCCTCGCCTGTCCGCTGCACACTTTCTACCTCATTGACCCGCACATCGCGCTCTATCTCACGAACGCATTGCGACGCTGCGCGATCAAGCCCGCTCGCACCCGCCTGGCGAGTGTTGCCGCGCCGGTCACGCCGATAATCCTGATTGCGATAGTCGCCATCGCGCCGGTAATCACGATCTTCGCGGTTGCGTTTGGTCGAATTGATAACCGCTGCAATGCCGCCGAGGATTACCGCTCCGGCAATAACATCGCCGACACTCGTCCGGTTGCGATAACGATGGCCATAGCCCCGATAGCCCCGATAGCGATGCCCGCGATAACGGCGGTGCCGCTCGAAAGTCTGCTCCGCATCACTCCACACAGGGTCAGCCGGCGCGTAAGCCGTCCGCGAAGTTTCTGATGTGACTGGTGCGGCCAGCGCCTGCGGCGCGCCAAGTGCAAACGCTGCGGCAAAGGCAGGCAGTGCGGCGATACGGATCAGTCGGCTCATAAATTAGCTCCCCGGTCCATCTCAAATATTCGGACCAAATTCCTGTTATTGCTGATAAACGATTAGGCGGCCCAGACTGACTTAAGCCTGAACCGCCATCCACCGCTCCATCTTCGGCAGATTACCGTAGTCCGTTAATTCCGCGATAGCGTACGCTGGGCCGCTGGCCGCGCTCGACGATGCAGGTAAAGCGTCCCTGATCCAGATCACGTTGGCGATAGCGCCGGTCCTGCCGATCATAGCGGCTGTTGCGATAGCCACGGCGGCCATCTTCGACCACCATGCGGCCTTTAACGCGATAGCCGTAGCGAGTGCGATCCACGTCGCGAATTTGGGTTACATCGGCATAGCGATAGCCGGCGCGGCGGGCCTGGCGTTCGGCGGTGCGAACGCAGCGCTCGACAGCGCGGCGTGAATTGTCGCGGCGCGAAGAACGGTCATCGCGGTAATTGCGGTCACGATAACGCCGGTCGCGATATTGATCGCGATATTGATCGCGGTCGTTTCCAAGCGCACCAGCGAGAATGGCAATCCCGCCCAGAACGGCGGCTCCGGCGATGATGTCGCCTGTATCGATCCCGCGGTCACGATCGTTGTAACGATCTGCAGCAACGGCAGGGGTTGCGCCGGCAAGTGCCATCGCGCCAGCCGCAACGGTGCCGAACAGGGCTTTGCTAAAGTTTTTCATCAGGCTCATCCTTGGCAATGTGACCGGAGCGGGTGTGTCCGGTTTCACAAAGCGTTATGGATGAGTGCTGCTGTTACGAGCCTGAATTGTCGCGACAGCCACCGTTCATAAAAGTTACGTTTTTTGTGAACGGTGGCTTTGCGCGCTGTTGAGGCTGGCTTTTACTCTGCCGGTTCGAGGCCAGAGAAATGGCCGAGGAAGGCCAAAATATCCGCCGCCTCTTCAATGGCTTTATCCGTTGGCTTGCCCGAGCCATGCCCTGCCCGCGTCTCGATGCGAATGACTTGTGGCTTCGCGCCCAGCGCAGCCGCCTGCAACGCGGCCGTATATTTAAAGCTGTGTCCTGGCACCACGCGGTCGTCGGTATCCGCCGTTGTCACCAGTAAGGCGGGATAGTCCACACCCTGCTGCACATTGTGATATGGCGAATAGGCGCGCAGGATCGCAAAATCCTCTTCCCGGTCGGGATAGCCGTAATCATCGACCCAATAACGCCCGGCCGTGAACCGGTCGAAACGCAACATATCCATCACCCCGACCGCAGCATTGCCCGCCGCAAACAAGTCGGGCCGCTGATTGGCAACTGCCCCAACCAGTAAGCCGCCATTCGATCCGCCCTGAATGGCTAGCCCGTCTGCCGGCGTTACCCCTTCTGCAATCAGGAATTCACCCGCAGCAATGAAGTCGTCAAACACGTTCTGCTTATTCGCGCGGCGGCCACCATCATGCCAGGCTTTGCCGTATTCGCCGCCGCCACGGATGTTAGCGACTGCATATGCGCCGCCCGCTTCCATCCAAGCAATACGCGAGGGCGAGAAGCCCGGCGTCAGCGAAATGTCGAACCCGCCATAACCGTAAAGTAAGGTCGGCACAGCCTCACCTGCATCGGCCACTTCTTTGCTGCGCACCAAGAACATCGGCACCTGCGTGCCGTCTTTCGAGGTGTAGAATTTCTGCTCGACCACGAAACCATCCGGATCGAAATCGACCTCCGGTGCGGCCCAGATTTCGCTGTCGCCGCTGGTCATATCATAGCGATAGATAGTCGTCGGGCGATTGTAGCTGGAGAAGTAATAAAAGGTTTCGGTGTCATCGACATCGCCGCCAAAGCCGCCTGCCGATCCGATTCCCGGCAACGCGACTTCGCGCGTCGGTGTGCCATCCAGCGCGAACATACGGATGACGCTTTTGGCGTCTTTCAAATAGCTCGCGACCAGTTTGCCACCGACCAGAGACACGCCCTGCAATGTCTCGGCCTGTTCGGAGATTATTTCCTGACTGACGGGATTTTCCTGCGATATGTCGAGGCTGACCACGCGGTTACGCTGCGCACCGTCATTCGTGGTAAAGTAGAAAATATCGCCAACATTGCCGAAATAGGAATAGTCATGCTCGAAACCCGGCACGATGACGCGCGGTTCGCTATCGGGCTGCGTCAAGTCGATTAGCGCAACTTCATAGCGTGCTTCGGTTCCGCTGGATGAGGTTACGATCAAATATCTGCCATCGTCGCTGACGCTGGCAAAGTTGTTCAATTCCGGCATATCGGGGCGCGCGAACAGCTTTACATCCTGCGCTTGATCTGTGCCGAGCCGGTGGAAATATACTGTGTGATCGGTGTTCAGTGCCTGAAACGTCTCGCCTTCGCCTGTCGCCGGGAAGCGGCTGTAATAAAAGCCGGAGCCGTCCTTCGCCCAGTCGATGCCGGAAAACTTCACCCATTCCACGCCGTCGGACAGCGTCTCGCCAGTCGCCACGTCCATCACCTTGACCGTGCGCCAGTCGCTACCGCCATCCTGAATTGCGTAAGCCAGCTTGCTGCCGTCCTCAGTAATCGCATATCCGGCCAGCGCCGTGGCATCATCGTCGGACCATTCATTCGGATCGATCAGCAGGCGCGGCTCACCCTCCAGCCCGTCGCGCACATACAACACTGACTGATTTTGCAGTCCGTCATTGCGCGTGTAGAAATAACGCCCATTCTTCGCTTGCGGCAGTCCGAAGCGTTCATAGTCGGTTAGCTCGGTAATCCGCTCTTGTAACTGCGCGCGCAGCGGCAATTGTGCCAGCACCGCGTCGGTTACCGCGTTCTGCGCCTCGACCCAGTTTGCCACATCGGGATTGACCCGCACATCATCTTCCAGCCAGCGATAGGGGTCGGCAATCGTCTGTCCGAAGATGACTTCGCTCGTGCCATCATCGCGCGTTTCTGGGTAATTAGGCACGGTCATATCCTGTGATAAAGCCGGGGTGGCAAAGGCCAGCGACGCGGCGGATGCGGCAAGCAAAAGAGTGCGAATTTTCATAAATCTCTCCGGTGATGCTGTTATGCGCCCAAGTGTAAATAGATCGCGCTGCTTTGGAAAGGGCGGCTCGCATTTATCCCAGCGTTGTGATGACGTTGCGGGTCGAAGCGCACGAGGCGCTATGAACGATGCACAAAAAAGGGCCGCAGAATCTCTCCCACGGCCCCCTCGGTGATTGTATCGTGCGCTTACGCGTCTTCGAGTTCGTCTTCATCGTCTTTCATGACGGGTCCGCTGTCGAGGCCCTTGGCGTCCACATCGCGGTCAACCAGTTCGATGATGGCGATCGGGGCGCTGTCGCTGGCGCGGATACCGGCCTTGATGACGCGCGTATAGCCGCCATCACGGTCCTTGTAACGCTCTGCCAGAACATCGAACAATTTCTTCAATTGCGTCTCGTCGAGTAAGCGCGATTGCGCCAGACGACGGTTCGACAAACCACCGCGCTTAGCCAGCGTAATCAGCTTTTCGATGTAAGGGCGCAGTTCTTTTGCTTTAGGCACAGTCGTTTTAATCTGCTCATGCTTTATGAGCGCAGCCGACATATTGCGGAACAAGGCCTTACGGTGACCCGATTTACGCGAAAGTTTCCGCTGTGAAATTCCGTGACGCATGATGTAATCCTTCGTTCGAAATGGGCCCGTATAGCGGATTTCGTGAAGGATATGCCTTCAACAAAGCCCGCTGGTTGCCCAGTGCTGGTGGCGCTTTACGGTGCGCCACCGAAACCGGTTTATCCAAGCAATTCCTGCTCGAGTTTTTTAGCCATTTCCTCAATGTTTTCAGGCGGCCATCCGGGAATGTCCATGCCCAAACGCAGGCCCATCGACGACAGCACTTCCTTGATCTCGTTCAAAGATTTGCGGCCGAAATTCGGGGTGCGCAGCATTTCGGCTTCGGTTTTCTGAACCAAATCGCCGATATAGATGATGTTGTCGTTCTTGAGGCAATTGGCCGAACGCACGCTAAGTTCCAGCTCGTCCACCTTCTTCAGCAGATAACGGTTCAGCTGGTTCGCATCGCTTTCTTCTTGCGGAACGGCCTGTCCGATCATCGCGCTGGAAGGCTGCGGAATACCGTCTTCGAAGTGTACGAACAACGTAAGCTGATCCTGCAGGATGCGTGCGGCATAAGCCACGGCATCTTCCGGCGTGACCGTGCCATCGCTCTCGATGGTCAGCGACAGCTTGTCATAGTCAAGTTCCTGACCCACACGGGCGTTCTCGACCTTGTAGCTAACCTGACGGATCGGCGAATACAGCGAATCCACCGGAATAAGACCGATCGGCGCGTCATTCGGACGGTTCTGCACAGCCGGAACGTAACCTTTGCCGATATCGGCAGTCAGTTCCATGTTCAAAGTCGCGCCTTCATCGAGATGGCAGATCACCAAATCCTTGTTCATCACTTCGATGTCGCCCGACACAGCAATATCGCCAGCTTTAACCGGACCCGGACCCGTTGCGGAAAGTTGCAGACGCTTGACGCCCTCACCTTCCATTTTCAATGCGATTTGCTTCACATTAAGAACGATGTCGGTCACATCTTCGCGAACCCCGGCAAGCGAGGAGAATTCGTGTAACACGTTCTCGATCTTGATCGAGGTGATCGCCGCGCCCTGTAAGCTTGACAACAGCACCCGCCGCAAGGAATTGCCCAGCGTCAGACCAAAGCCACGCTCCAGAGGTTCGGCTACGAATGTCGCTTTGCGCTTGGCATCGCCACCTTCCTTGATGTCGAGAGTATTGGGTTTCTTCAATTCCTGCCAGTTCTTCGTATTGACGGACATGGATTTCCCCTATTCGCTATGTAGCGTGTTCAGATGCGGACAAGGCCGGTGCACTTCGAGCGAAGCGTCCGACCTTTAAAAAGCCCGATGACTGGCACAGCCACCGGGCGAAACGGATTAGACGCGGCGACGCTTGGATGGACGCACGCCATTATGCGGGATCGGCGTCACATCACGGATCGACGTGATGTTAAACCCGACAGCAGCCAGACCGCGCAACGCGCTCTCGCGGCCCGAACCCGGACCCTTTACTTCAACTTCCAGCGTGCGAACGCCATGTTCGGCTGCTTTTTTGCCGGCGTCATCCGCTGCGACCTGCGCGGCATATGGCGTCGATTTACGGCTGCCTTTAAAGCCCATCGCCCCGGCACTGGACCAGCTGATCGCATTGCCCTGTGCATCGGTGATGGTAACCATCGTGTTGTTGAAGCTGGCATTGATATGCGCAACTCCGCTGGAAATATTCTTGCGCTCGCGGCGCTTAACGCGGCCTGGTTCGCGTGCCATGATATTGGTATCCTGTTACTTGAGAAGTGAGAGATAACCGGTCCGGCGGAATGCCCGCCAGCGCCCAGATTACTTCTTCTTACCTGCGATCGGCTTTGCCTTGCCCTTACGGGTGCGCGCGTTTGTATGCGTGCGCTGTCCACGAACGGGCAAACCGTTACGATGACGCAAGCCGCGATAGGACCGCAAGTCCATCAGGCGCTTGATATTCATCGCAGTGCTACGCCGCAAATCGCCTTCGACCGAGTGATCGGCGTCGATGGCTTCACGAACCTGCAAAATTTCCGCGTCGGTAAGATCCTGCACGCGTGCGGCGTGATCGATCCCGAGCTTATCGGCAATTTTTACTGCCGTCGTGCGGCCAATTCCGTGAATGTAGGTGAGCGCGATAATCACGCGCTTGTTGGTTGGGATATTTACCCCGGCAATACGAGCCACTAATTACTTCTCCATGCTCCACGAAGGTTTGCATATCATTGTCCGGTATTAACCACCGGAGGCATGACGCAACCTCCATCTCATCGCTATTGACATTCGCCGGTTTCCGCTCGCTAACATAGCAAAAGCCCGGATGATGCGCGAGAATAGCGAACACCTGCCGGACTTGACCGAACCTGTCGAATGGAGGAGCGCTTAGAGCGATTCGCCGCCGCCGTCAACCTTAACCCGGCGCGTGTAAGCGGCTTGACCGATCAGGGACCGAAAGCCTCGCTGAAATCATCGCTCTCATCTGTGCTATCTTGCTGATCGGCAGGTGCTAAATCCAACTCCTCTTCGGAAGTAGCCTCTTCTTCGACAGGCGCCTCCGACGCGACTTCCAACTTGCCGCCCAGATGCGCCGTCAATCGCGCAAGCTGTTCGTTCATCACTTCATCGACCGCCTGGGCGATCACGGGCATCTCGTAGCGCGTTTCCCCGCCAACGACATATTCCCAAACAACGCGCGTGCCATCACCCGTTTCCTGTAATGTGATCGTGAGCACGCCGGTCGCCGGTTCGCTTTGCAGCGGACCCAGCCCCCCGCGCATCCGCAAGACCTTCAGTGGCATAGCCTGCACGACTTCCATATGCTTCGCGCTTCCGGCAAGGCCGACCGTATCGGCATCTTCTAAGCCCGGCAGCGTCTCGCAAAAACAGCCGCCACCTTGCGGCGTCAAGGTCATATTGGCTGCATCCCCGGACCAGCTATGCAACGGATTCCACCATCCCGACGGCGTAATCAGAGCCAGCCAGACTTTCGTCGGATTGGCTGGAATGTCACTGGAAACGCGCGTTGTAAAACCGCTGTCATCCTGCTCCACGACTTCGGCGGATAGCGGCGTTGCGATGACAAAGGCAGCAGCGACCCATAGCCCCAATTTGTTCATTCGTCCGAGCATAGCCGCTTATCCTTTTACGCAATGGTTCAGCGACGTAACACCGCTTCGAGAGAGGACGTCACCGCATCGATCGAAGCCATGCCATCAACTCGCGACACGATCCCGCGCGCTTCATAGCCGGGCAGGATCGGCGCCGTCTTCGCACGATATTCCTGCATCCGCTTGCGCACGGTTTCTTCATTGTCGTCAGGGCGACGCTTGAACTCATGTGCACCGCATTTGTCGCATTGGCCGGAGGTCTGCGGCTGCTTGTGGCGGTCATGGTAACCGGCGCCGCATTTCGCGCAAGTAAAGCGGCCGGTGATCCGGTCGACCAGCGCATCTTCATCGACTTCCAACTCGATCACATGGTCCAGCGTGCGGTTGTGACGTGCGAGAATTTTATCAAGCGCTTCAGCCTGTGCCGCCGTACGCGGATAACCGTCGAAAATCGCACCGACATGATCGCCCATTGCAGTCAGTTCGTGATCGATCAAATCGGACACGATCTCGTCGGATACCAGACCGCCCGCTTCCATAATGGACTTGGCTTTTACACCGACCGGAGATCCTGATTTCACCGCTTCGCGCAGCATATCGCCAGTGGAAAGCTGCCGCATACCGTGATGTTCTTCAAGACGGTGCGCTTGCGTGCCTTTGCCGGCACCCGGCGGCCCCAACAGAATGATATCCAACGCAATTGCTCCCCGTGTCGATGCGGCTGCTTTCGGATACCGCGTACCATATTTGCCAATTTTTAGCGGCCTGTAAGGCGCCTAATGGCAAATCAGCGGTTGCGGCCTTTCAACTTGGCCTTCTTGATAAGGTCGCCATATTGATGTGCCAACAGGTGCGACTGAACTTGGCTGATCGTATCCACGGTCACGTTCACCACAATGAGCAAACTCGTACCGCCAAGGAATAGCGGGATACCCGTCTGCCGAATGACATATTCAGGAATGACGCAGACGAGCGTGAGGTAAATCGCGCCAACAACGGTGATCCGGCTCAAAACGTAATCGAGATATTCCTCGGTTCGCTTGCCCGGACGAATGCCCGGAATGAAGCCGCCATTCTTTTTCAGATTGTCCGCCGTCTCTTCCGGATTGAACACAACCGCAGTGTAGAAGAAGCAGAAAAAGATGATCCCTGCCGCATAAAGGGCAAGATACAATGGCTGTCCCGGCGCAAGATAGAAATTCAATTGCTGGATGATGTTGCCGGTGGTGCTGTCGGTATTGACCGAATTGCCCGCGAACTGGCTAATGGTCAGTGGAAGAAGCAGTAGCGAGCTGGCAAAGATCGGCGGAATAACGCCTGCCGTGTTTAGTTTCAACGGCAAGTGCGAGCGATCGGCTTGCATCATACCGCGCTGGGTCGCACGCTTGGGATACTGGATCAGCAAGCGTCGCTGCGCCCGTTCGACAAAGCAGATTATCAGGATCAGCACGATAATCATGGCGCTAAAGCCGATCACCAGACCCGTACCAATCGTACCGCTGGCATATTGCGAGCCCATGCTGGTTACGAAACTCGGGAATTGTGCGACGATACCCGCCATAATAATCAGGGAAACGCCGTTACCAATGCCGCGCGAAGTAATTTGCTCACCCAGCCACAGCAAGAACATCGTGCCCCCGACCAGGCTGATAACCGCGCCAATGCGGAACATATAACCGGGAGCAACCACCGCCGCGAGGCCGTTTTGCGCTGCAAAACTTTCCAAGCCTGCGGCCAAAAACCACCCTTGGATCGCACACAGAAAAACCGTGCCATACCGCGTGTATTGGTTGAGCTTCTGTCGCCCGGCGGAGCCTTCCTTCTTCAGCGCTGCCAATGTAGGATGAAGCGAAGAGGCCAACTGTACCACGATAGACGCGGTAATATACGGCATCACGCCCAGCGCAATCAAGCTCATCCGCTCCAGCGAACCACCCGAAAACGTGTTGAACAGATCGAGAATGCCGCCGCGCGCTTGATCATACAGCGTTTCCAGCACCAGCGGATTAACGCCGGGCAATGGAACAAAGCTCAAGAAACGAAACACAACCAGCGCACCGATGGTGAACCAGATGCGTTTTTTCAGCTCGGTCGCCTTGGAAAAATTCGAAAGGCTTAAATTGCTGGCAATGCTATCGGTACGTGACGCCATGAGTAACCGTTGATCCTGACTTTACGGCCCGGCCCCGCTTTCGCGCAGACGCAGCCCTCCGATCCGATACATAGGAAGCGGGAAGTGACTTGTCGAACCCCCCGCTTGCCAAATATCCGATTATGCCGGTTTCTTGTCGGCCTTCTTATCTGTTTTATCAGCCGCTTTCTTGACGCGCGGGTTTGCCGAAGGTTTGGATGACGGAATCTTTTCCGCCGCCACTTCGACCGAACCACCAGCCTTTTCGACTGCCTCGATCGCACCCTTGGATGCACCGGCAACTTTGAATGAAACCTTTGCGGTCATTTCGCCCTTGGCAAGCAAGCGCACGCCATCCTTGCCGCCCTTGGCCAGACCCGCCGCTTTCAAAGCTGCGTGATCGATCGTGCCCTTGGCATCCAGCTTCTTGGCGTCAATGAACTTCTGCACCATGCCCAGATTGACGATGGCGTAATCTTTGGCGAACGGATTGTTAAAGCCACGCTTTGGCAAACGCATATGCAGCGGCATTTGGCCGCCTTCAAAACCTTTGATCGCGACGCCCGAACGGCTCTTTTGGCCTTTCTGACCACGACCGGCGGTTTTACCCTTGCCCGATCCGATGCCGCGTCCAACGCGCATACGTTCTTTACGTGCGCCCGGATTATCGCGCAGTTCATTCAATTTTATAGACATTTTGGCACTCGCTTTCGCTTTCTAGCCTCACCATGTGAGGTACGCGCTTCAAGGAAAAGGCCCGGTACGCGCCCGGGCCTTATGGGTCAAGCGACCCGGCTATTCATGCAATCAATCGATAATCGCAACCATGTGTGGCAGTCTTGCGATCGAACCGCGATTTTCCGGCGTATCGAGAACTTCCACTTCACGATTCATCTTGCCAAGGCCCAAACCGATCAGAATTTTCTTCTGCGCTTCGGGGCGACGGATCGGCGAACCGATCTGCTTGATCTTGATCGTCTTTTTAGCAGCCATCATACTTACTCCGTGACCGCAGCAGCGTCAGCTTGCGCTTCGGCTTGACTAGCGCCGCCGCGACCCAGCAGGTCGGCGACTTTCTTGCCGCGACGCTGTGCCACAGACTTAGGTGAAGTCTGATCGGTCAACGCATCGAACGTGGCGCGGATCATGTTATAGGGATTGGAACTGCCGACCGACTTGGTCACCACGTCCGCAACACCCAGGCTTTCGAACACGGCACGCATCGGACCACCGGCGATAATACCGGTACCCGCTGGCGCTGTACGGATCGTCACCTTGCCAGCACCGAACCGGCCATTGCCATCATGGTGCAGCGTGCGACCTTCTTTCAAAGCGACGCGGACCATTTTCTTGCGCGCGGCAGCTGTTGCCTTGCTGATCGCTTCCGGAACTTCACGAGCCTTGCCCTTACCGAACCCGACGCGGCCGGAGCCGTCACCAACTACAACGAGAGCTGCAAAACCGAAACGCTTACCGCCTTTAACGGTCTTGGAGACGCGGTTGATGTGAACCAGCTTCTCGATAATGCCATCATCTTCTTCCTGACGACCACCACGGCCATCACGACCACGTCCGCGACCACCGCCGCTGTTTCCGCCACGGCCACCGCCGCCGCCACGACCACCTTGGCCGCCACGACCGCGCTGGTCACTGCGTTCACGCTGCTGCGTGGGTGCGCCAGAAGCTGCCGACTGGTTTGTCGCTGCTTCGGTCGTTGCTGTAGTAGGCGTCGGCGTAGCGCCGTCATTGCCGGTCACTTTGGGTTCTGCAACGGGAGCCGCTTCCAAAGCGTCTTTTGCTGCTTCGACTTTGGCTTCGGTCACAGGCGTGTCTGTTGAAGCAGTCGTCGTTTCTGCAGCGTCGTTTGCATTGTCTGGTTTCTTGTCATCAGCCATAATTAAAACTCCAGCCCGCCTTCACGCGCGGCATCGGCCAGCGCCTTCACACGGCCATGAAACAGGAAACCGCCACGATCGAAAACGACCGTATTCACACCGGCTTTTTTCGCAGCTTGCGCAATATCGGACCCGACCTGCTTGGCCGCTTCCATGTTCGCGCCGGACGACTTTGCGCCCAGCGTGGATGCAGCAGCGACCGTGCGACCTTCGGCATCATTGATAATTTGCGCATAAATATGCTGACCGGTGCGATGCACGGACAAACGCGGCTTGGCGCCAGACCGTTTGCGAAGCGCACTGCGGACACGCCGACGACGGCGTTCGAATAAGGAAAGTTTTGCCATCTTACTTCTTCTTCCCTTCCTTGCGGAAGATGTATTCACCGCGATATTTAATACCCTTGCCCTTGTAAGGCTCAGGCTTGCGCCAGCGGCGAATTTCAGCGGCAAACTGACCTACGGCCTGCTTGTCGGAACCGCTGATTTCAATTGTGGTCTGATCAGGTGTTTTGATCTCGATACCTTCAGGAACGTCAAGATCGACATCATGGCTATAACCAAGCTGTAACTTCAGCTTCTTACCCTGCGCCTGCGCACGATAACCAACACCGTTGATTTCCAGCACCTTGGTGAAACCATCGGTCACACCTTCGATCAAATTGGAAACCAGCGTACGCTGCATTCCCCAGAATGAACGCGCTGTCCGAGTATCATTGGCCGGCCCGACCTGAATTTCGTCGCCCTCGACCTTATAAGTGATATGGTCGCTAAGCCCCATCGTCAGCGTGCCTTTCGGCCCTTTAACGGACAGATTGCCACCGTCGATATTGGCGGTGACGCCACTAGGGATCGCAACCGGTTTTTTACCAATGCGGCTCATCAGAAGACCTCCGCCAACACTTCGCCGCCGACATTCTCTGTGCGCGCTTCGTTATCCGAAAGCACACCGCGCGGTGTCGAGACGATGGTGATGCCAAGGCCATTGCGCACAGTCGGCAGTTCTTGCGAACCCGAATAGACGCGGCGGCCAGGCTTGGAAACGCGAGCGACGTATTTGATCGCCGGTTCGCCTTCGAAATATTTCAGTTCGATCCGCAATGCCTTGTGCTTGCCGCTCTCGTCTTCGCTGTAGCCACGGATGTAGCCTTCGCGTTGAAGCACTTCGAGGACGTTGGCACGCAATTTGGAAGCGGGCGAAAGGACAGAATCCTTTTTCGCCTGCTGGCCGTTGCGGATGCGGGTGAGCATATCACCCAGGGGATCGGTCAATGCCATAATTCAGATCCTTACCAGCTCGACTTCGTAACGCCGGGAATGAGGCCCTTATTGGCCAAATTCCGCAGCTCGATACGATTGAGGCCGAACTTCCGGTAATAGCCGCGCGGGCGGCCAGTGGTGGTGCAGCGATTGCGGATGCGGGTCGGATTCGCATTGCGCGGAATCTCGGCCAGCTTGAGACGCGCGATCAAACGCTCGCCTTCATCCAGTGATTTGTCGTCGGCCACAGCCTTCAACTTTGCGTATTTCGCCGCATATTTTTTTGCGAGCTTCTTACGACGCTCGTTTTTGTTGATGGAACTCAGTTTCGCCATTGGACTTAAGCTCTCTTCCTTCGTGTGTCTGTCATCGGGCGCGCTATTAAGCGGCCGCTTTTTCTTGTGTCTCTTCGACCGGGAACGGGAACCCGAACAGACGAAGCAATTCCAATGCCTCCTCATCGGTGTTCGCCGTAGTGGTCACGATAATATCCATGCCGCGAACCGTGTCGATTTTGTCGTAGCTGATCTCTGGAAAGATGATCTGCTCTTTCAGGCCCATCGCGTAATTGCCGGACCCGTCGAATGAACGCGGGTTGAGGCCGCGAAAGTCGCGAATACGTGGCATAGCGATAGTGACAAGGCGGTCGAGAAACTCGAACATCCGGTCACGGCGCAAGGTCACTTTGCAACCGATCGGCATTCCTTCGCGCAGCTTGAACTGGGCGATGGATTTCTTGGCTTTGGTAATAACCGGCTTTTGACCAGCGATCAGCGCCATTTCTTCGGCTGCCGTCTGAACCTTCTTCTTGTCCTGGCTCGCTTCCCCCACACCCATGTTGAGTGTGATCTTAGCGATACGTGGCACTTCGAAGACGTTCTTGTAGCCAAATTTTTCGGTCATCGCTTTGACGATTTGCTCGTCATAGCGCTGCTTCATGCGTGGTGTGTAATCAGCCATCGATTGTCTCTCCGGACTTTACAGCGACGCGAACCTTTTTGCCGTCTTTCTCTTCAAAACGGACGCGGGTTGGCTTGCCATCTTTGGGATCGGCAATCGCAACTTTGGACAGGTGCATGGCAGCTTCGAAACGGTCGATGCCGCCCTGCGGATTTTGCTGGCTCGGCTTGCGGTGGCGCGCGGCAATGTTCATGCCTTCCACAATCAGCTTGTCCTGCTTGGGCATAACCTGACGGACAGTGCCGGTGCGGCCCTTATCCTTGCCCGAAAGCACGACGACGCTGTCGCCTTTCTTGATTCTGGCAGCACCCATCACAGCACCTCCGGAGCGAGTGAAATAATCTTCATGAAACCGCGACCACGAAGCTCGCGAACGACGGGGCCAAAGATACGCGTACCAATCGGCTCTTCACTCTTATTCACCAATACAGCAGCGTTGCTGTCGAAGCGGATCACGCTGCCATCGGGGCGGCGGACATCTTTGCGGGTGCGAACGATGACCGCGCGATGCACGTCACCCTTCTTCACCTTGGCGCGAGGCTGAGCCTCTTTAACGGATACGACGATCACATCGCCAACGCTAGCCGTGCGACGCTTGGATCCACCCAGCACCTTAATGCACTGGACCCGTTTTGCGCCGCTATTGTCAGCGACATCCAGGTTTGATTGCATCTGAATCATCGATGCGTTTCCTTCCTACTCGGCTTTCCCGATCCAGTCGGGGAGTTCCACTTGAAAATCAGTTAGACGCGGCTTCTACTTCCAGATCGGCTTCGACGGCTTTCGCGCCGCCTGCCTGTACCCGGTCAAGAACTTTCCAGGTCTTCGTCTTGGAAATAGGCTTTGTCTCTTCGATGCGGACGGTGTCGCCCGACTTGAATTCATTGCTCTCATCGTGCGCGTGATACTTCTTCGAACGCCGCATGATTTTCCCATAGAGCGGGTGTCTCACCTTGCGTTCGACCTTCACGGTCACGGTTTTGTCGGTCTTGTCGGAGGTGACGGTTCCGATCAATATACGTTTCGGCATCGTGTTGCTCCTTTAAGCACCGGTCTTTTCGGCAGCGGCGGCGTGTTTACGCTCGTTCTGCAGCGTTTTGATCTGTGCGATTTCGCGGCGGACCAGACGAATGCGAGCAGGCGCTTCCAGCTGGTTGGTGGCCGTTTGAAAGCGCAGATTGAACTGCTCCTTCTTAAGACCCGTCAAATGCTCGTCGAGTTGATCATCAGACTTCGTGCGAAGATCTTCGACCGTGGTTTGTCCCTGAGCCATTATACTGCTCCCAAGTGGCTGGTATCGCCAAAGCGCGCGACAACCTTAGTCTTCACCGGAAGTTTCATGGCGGCGCGCTGGAATGCAACAGCTGCCAGAGGTCCGGGAACACCGTCGAGTTCGAACAGGATGCGGCCAGGTTTCACCCGTGCAGCCCAATATTCGACCGAGCCCTTACCCTTACCCTGACGCACTTCAGCAGGCTTTTTCGACACCGGAACATCGGGGAAAACGCGGATCCACAAACGTCCCTGACGCTTGATGTGACGCGTAATCGCACGACGAGCAGCTTCGATCTGGCGCGCGGTAATCCGCTCCGGCTCAAGCGCTTTCAGACCGTAGGAACCGAAATTCAGGGTCGTGCCACCTTTGGCTTCACCCTTGATCCGGCCCTTGAAGGCCTTGCGGTATTTGGTTTTCTTAGGTTGTAGCATTGTCTCTACTCAAATCTTGCGCTCAACGAGCAGGCCGCACACCGGAAGTTTGCGCTTCCATCATCAAACGGTCCTGTGCGGTTGGATCATGGCCGAGGATTTCGCCCTTGAAGACCCATACTTTGATGCCGATGATGCCATAAGCCGTCAGGGCTTCGGCTTCGGCGTAATCAACGTTTGCGCGCAGCGTATGCAAGGGCACGCGGCCTTCGCGATACTGTTCGACGCGGGCGATTTCCGCGCCGCCCAGACGACCACCGCACACAATCTTGATACCTTCGGCACCCAGACGCATGGCGGATTGCATGGCGCGCTTCATCGCACGACGGAACGCGATACGGCGAATAAGCTGATCCGCAATCCCTTGCGCAACCAGTTTCGCATCGATTTCCGGCTTGCGGATTTCCACGATGTTCAGCTTGACTTCGCTGCTGGTCATGCTGGCTAGTTTCGTGCGCAGCTTTTCAATGTCTGCGCCCTTCTTGCCGATGATGACACCAGGCCGCGCAGCATAGATCGAGATGCGGCACAATTTGGCCGGACGCTCAATCACTACCTTCGAAATCGCAGCCTGCGGCAACGATTTGATGATGTGCTTGCGGATTTCGATGTCTTCCTTAAGCAACTGTGCATAGTCGCGCCCTTCGGCGTACCAGCGGCTATCCCAAGTGCGGTTGATCTGCAGGCGAAGGCCGATCGGATTACTCTTCTGACCCATATTAAGCCTCCATATCCATGTCGTCGCTTTCGCGGACCACAATGCGCAGCCGACTGATCGGCTTCAGAATACGCGTGGATTTACCGCGACCACGGGTGTGGAAACGCTTCATGGTAATCGATTTGCCGACGCTGGCTTCCGCCACGATCAGCGCATCGACATCGAGATTGTGATTGTTCTCGGCATTGGCAATGGCCGACGCCAGAACTTTCGTCGCATCACGTGCCATCGCCCGCTTGGAAAATGACAAGATGTTCAGCGCATCTTCGGCTTTTTTGCCGCGAATAAGCTGCGCCACGAGGTTCAGCTTCTGTGCGCTGCCACGGATAGTCGTGCCAACGGCCAAAGCCTCGTTTTCGCCAACGCGACGGGGGGATTTTGTCTTGCCCATTATCGCTTGCCCTTCTTGTCCGAAGCATGGCCCGGAAACGTGCGCGTAGGCGAAAATTCGCCGAGCTTGTGACCGACCATGTCTTCGCTAACCGACACAGGAATAAACTTGCGACCGTTATAAACGTTGAATGTTAGCCCCACGAACTGGGGCAGGATTGTGCTGCGGCGCGACCATGTCTTGATCGGAGCGCGACCACCGGCCTCCTGAGCGTCTTCGGCCTTCTTGAGAAGGCTGAGTTCGACGAACGGGCCTTTCCATACGGAACGAGCCATATGCCTTTACCTCTTCTTCTTGGCGTGGCGCGAACGGATGATATATTTGTCCGTCTGCTTGTTCTTGCGAGTGCGAGCGCCCTTGGTCGGCTTACCCCACGGGGTAACCGGATGACGGCCACCGCTGGTGCGGCCTTCACCACCACCATGCGGGTGATCGACAGGGTTCTTGGCGACACCGCGCGTCAGGGGCTTGCGACCCATCCAGCGACGGCGACCGGCCTTGCCCAAATTCTGGTTCTGGTTGTCAGGGTTCGAAACCGCGCCAACCGTGCCCATGCAATCCGACCGCAGATAACGTTGTTCACCTGAGTTGAGGCGCACGATAACCATGCCGCGGTCACGACCGACGAGCTGTACATACGTACCAGCAGAGCGAGCGATCTGACCGCCCTTGCCCGGCTTCATTTCGACATTGTGACAGATCGTGCCAACCGGCATCTGACCCAGAAGCATGGCATTACCAGGCTTCGTATCGACTTTCTCGCCGGAAATAACCTGATCGCCGACAGCCAAACGCTGAGGGCACAGGATGTAAGCTACTTCGCCATCGTCATATTTCAAAAGCGCGATGAAAGCCGTGCGGTTGGGATCATACTCGATCCGCTCGACCGTGCCAGCCACATCCCATTTGCGACGTTTGAAGTCGATCCGGCGATATTTTTGCTTGTGGCCGCCGCCCATGCCGCGCGATGTGACATGGCCTTTGTTATTGCGGCCACCGGTGCGATGCTTGCCCTCGGTCAGCGACTTGACCGGACCGCCTTTGTGCAGACCGGACTTATCGACGAGGATCAGGCCGCGACGGGCGGGACTGGTCGGTTTGTAATTCTTGAGTGCCATCTTCTATCGCCCTCAGATACCGCTCGTAACATCGACGGGGTTTGCACCCTCGACCAATGTAACGACCGCTTTTTTGAAGTCCGAACGACGGTAGGGCTTGCCCTTCCAGCGCTTGACTTTGCCTTTTTGAACCACCGTGTTGACGTTCTTGACCTTAGTGTCGAAAATCGCCTCGACCGCTTCTTTGATCTGCGGCTTGGTGGCATCGCCTGCAACCTTGAACACAACCGCGTTGTATTCGGACAGCAGCGTGGCTTTCTCAGTAATGTGAGGAGCCAGTACGATGTCGTAATGCCGCGCGTCGATGTTTTGCTTTTTAGCCATTGAAGCGCGCCTCCAGCTTTTCGACTGCTGCCTTGGAAAGGACCAGCGTATCGTGTTTCAGAATGTCGTAAACGTTCGCGCCTTGTGCTGGCATCACATTGATACCCGGCAAGTTCGCCGCTGCCAGTTTAAAGGCATTGTCGACATTGTCGCCATCGATGAACAGCACTTTGCCGTTGAAACCAGCCTTGGTGAAGTCGGTCGCCAGCACTTTCGTTTTGGCATCGCTTACCGACAGCTCATCCACGATGATCAAGCCGTCTTTGGCTTTGCTCGACAGCGCCATCTTCAAACCCAAAGCACGGATTTTCTTGTTCAGCGACTGGTTGAAGTCACGCTTGCGTGCACCGTGTGCTTTACCACCACCGATAAAGATCGGAGCGCCGCGATCGCCATGACGCGCGCCGCCCGAACCTTTTTGAGGTCCGTGTTTTTTGCCTGTGCGATTGACATCGGAGCGTTCGCGCGTGGGGCGAGCCGTCGCACGACGATTTTCCAGCTGCCAGGTCACCACCCGGTGCAGGATGTCCGCGCGCGGCTCGATACCGAACACGTCATCGTTTAGATCGATGTCGCCCGAACCTTTCGATCCGTCGATTTTCTGGACCTTCACCTTCATGGGTCAGTCCTCCTTCTTGTCGCTGTCGGGAACATCCGTTTCCGGAGCCTGTGCAGCGTTTTCTTTGGTAACTTCGCTCTCGGCACCAGCTTCCTGCTCTTTCAGCAATTCCGCTTGCTGATCAGCCGGAACTTCGAGGCCAACCTCATGCTCGGCAGCGGATTCAACCAGACCAGCCTTGGCTTCTTCAGAAGCAAACTCGCTCTCATTGCGCCGCATAACACCGGGAAACGGAAGATCATCGCGATGGATCTTGACCGAATCGCGAACAAGCAGCCAGCTATTCTTGTGTCCGGGCACAGAGCCCTTAACAAACAGCAGCCCGCGGTCGGGATCGGTCCGTACAATTTCCAGATTTTGCTGCGTGCGCTGGCGATCACCCATGTGACCCGCCATCTTTTTGCCTTTAAACACGCGTCCGGGATCCTGCCGTTGACCCGTCGAACCATGTGAACGGTGAGACAGCGAGACACCATGTGTCGCGCGCAAACCGCCAAAGTTCCAACGCTTCATGGCGCCGGCAAAGCCTTTACCTTGCGTATGCCCGGTGATGTCAACCTTCTGTCCGGCAAGGAAATGCTCGGCAGAGATCCGCGCACCCACAGGAAGCAGACCTTCCTCGGTTTCAAGGCGGAATTCAGCGACCTTCTGCTTCAGACCGACTTCGGCCTTGGCAAAATGCTCGCGCTGAGGCTTATTGACATTTTTTTGTTTCGCTTCACCCGCACCCAGTTGAAGCGCGAAATAACCATCGCGTTCTTCGGTGCGGTGAGAGACGACCTGACATTCCTCAAGCGCCAGAACGGTGACCGGCACATGGCGGCCATCCTCCTGGAAGAGGCGGGTCATCCCGACTTTCTTAGCGATCACGCCTGTGCGCATCACGCATACTCCTTCGACAGAGGCACTTGAGGACCATCCCCAAGTGCTTGGTTCATAAGCGACACGCGTAAGGCACAACGCCCCTGCGCATCATAAGCCCAAAATGTTCGATACGTCGCCCCGTCCGGGCTGACTGTCAGCTAGCGCAAGCGTGATGCTCGACTGGCCGACAAGACGGGAGACGCAGCCCGGATACGTTCCATGCAGGAACCCGGCGGTATCTCGTAAAATGCAATTTCCTATCCGGAAACCGCGAGGCCGCTTATAAGCAGCCTCATAAACTTCCCTGACCGTTTTACGTCCTGTCAGGTGGACATTGCCCTCAGCCTCAAGCAAATTCGCTTCGGCGAAGGCAGCGTAATCGCTTACGCCAATTTGATCTCGACGTTCACGCCTGCTGCCAGATCAAGCTTCATCAAAGCATCGACTGTCTGCGCGTTCGGCTGCACAATGTCGAGCAACCTTTTATACGTGCGAACTTCGAACTGCTCACGCGACTTTTTGTCGATGTGCGGTCCGCGGTTCACCGTGAACTTCTCGATCCGCGTCGGCATCGGAATGGGACCCCGGATCAGCGCGCCGGTGCGACGAGCAGTTTCTGCGATTTCACCAGTTGCCTGGTCGAGAACGCGATGATCAAACGCCTTGAGGCGAATGCGAATATTCTGGGCTTCCATGTCCGTGTACCGATGAGAAAGAGCAAACACAAAATCAGCGGGCCCGCCCCCTCCCGTCTCCGGGGAGAGCGGGGCCACCGATCAAACTTTATTCCGAAATAGTCCGGCAAAGACGGAGACGAATCCCCGTCGTTGATGCGGCCTATATTACTTCGTGATCTTGCTGACAACCCCCGAACCGACAGTCCGGCCACCTTCACGGATAGCGAAGCGCAAACCTTCGTCCATCGCGATCGGTGCAATCAGCTTAACGCCAATCGTTACGTTATCACCAGGCATAACCATTTCCGTGCCTTCAGGAAGGATCACTTCGCCGGTTACGTCGGTCGTGCGAAAGTAAAACTGCGGACGATAGTTAGCGAAGAACGGCGTGTGACGGCCACCTTCGTCTTTCGAAAGCACATAAACTTCTGCACTGAATTCCGTGTGCGGATTAACCGAACCCGGTTTCGCCAGAACCTGACCACGCTCGACATCTTCCCGGCCAACGCCGCGAATAAGTGCGCCGATATTGTCGCCAGCTTCACCGCGATCAAGCAATTTGCGGAACATTTCCACGCCGGTCACAGTCGTCTTGCTGGTATCCTTGATACCAACGATTTCGACTTCGTCGCCGACATTGACAATACCGCTTTCGACACGGCCGGTTACAACCGTACCACGACCCGAAATCGAGAACACATCCTCGATCGGCATCAGGAAGTCACGGTCGATCGGACGCTCTGGCTGAGGAATGAATTCGTCAACCGCTTTCATCAATTCGAGAATTGAGTTCTTACCGATTTCATCGTCGCGACCTTCAAGCGCGGCCAAAGCCGAACCCTTAACAATCGGAATGTTGTCGCCGTCGAAATCATAGTCCGACAGAAGTTCGCGAACTTCCAACTCGACCAGTTCCAGCAGCTCTTCATCATCGACCTGATCAACTTTGTTCAGATAAACGACCAGCTCAGGAACGCCGACCTGACGAGCGAGCAGGATGTGCTCGCGCGTTTGTGGCATTGGACCGTCGGCCGCGTTTACAACCAGGATCGCGCCATCCATTTGCGCTGCACCGGTGATCATGTTCTTTACATAGTCGGCGTGCCCTGGGCAATCGACGTGTGCGTAGTGACGGGCATCGGTTTCGTATTCGACGTGTGCCGTCGAAATCGTGATGCCGCGCTCGCGCTCCTCGGGAGCCTTATCGATGTTCGCGAAATCAACCGGCGCATCCAGCACCTTGGTGATCGCCGCCGTCAACGTCGTCTTACCGTGGTCAACGTGACCGATGGTGCCGATGTTGCAATGCGGCTTGTTCCGCTCGAATTTTTCCTTCGCCATGCTCAAATAACCTCTGAATTGAAAAAATGATATTCTGCGGGAAGCAAGCGCCCTTGGAATTCAGGCGCCGCCCCTAACCGCTTGGCTGCCGTTAGGCAAGTTTCTCTTTAACTTCTGCCGCAACATTCGCCGGCACTTCCTCATAATGAGAGAACTGCATCGAATAATTGGCACGGCCCTGACTGAACGAACGCAGCTCGTTCACGTAACCGAACATATTGGCCAGCGGAACCATCGCTTCGACCGCCTGAGCGTTACCGCGCGTATCCGTGCCCTGTATCTGGCCACGGCGTGAATTAAGGTCGCCGATAACATCGCCGAGATAATCGTCAGGCGTGATAACTTCAACCTTCATCACCGGCTCTAGCAGTTTGATACCGCCACGTTCCGCCGCTTCACGCATTGCGCCACGACCGCAAATTTCAAACGCCACCGTCGAACTATCGACATCGTGATAGGCACCATCGGTCAGCTTGATCGTGAAATCGATAATCGGGAAGCCGATCAGATAACCGCTATCGGCTTGCTCGCGCATCCCTTTTTCAAGACTTGGAATATATTCGCGAGGAATATTACCGCCCTTGATGCTATCTTCAAAAACGATGCCCTGACCGCGCTCACCCGGAATAAAGGTCGCCTTGGCACGAGCAAACTGCCCGGAACCACCCGACTGCTTTTTATGGGTGTAATCGACGTCGATCTGACGGCCCAGCGATTCGCGATATGCGACTTGCGGCGCGCCGACATTGGCTTCGACCTTGAATTCGCGCTTCATCCGATCGACGAGAATGTCGAGGTGAAGCTCGCCCATACCCTTGATGATTGTCTGACCTGATTCGTGATCGGTCGTGACGCGGAACGAAGGATCCTCAGCTGCCAGACGATTGAGCGCAACGCCCATCTTTTCCTGGTCGGCCTTGGTCTTTGGCTCCACCGACAATTCAATCACCGGCTCTGGGAATTCCATCCGTTCCAGAATGATCGGATGCGCCGGATCGCACAGCGTATCGCCTGTGGTCGTGTCTTTCATGCCCGCAATTGCAACGATGTCGCCGGCAAATGCCTCATCGATATCTTCGCGATTGTTGGAATGCATCAAGAGCATCCGCCCGATCTTTTCCTTCTTCTCCTTGACGGAGTTCAGCACCATACCTTTTGCAAGATGGCCTGAATAAATACGCGTGAAAGTCAGCGAGCCCACAAACGGATCGTTCATGATCTTGAATGCCAGCGCGCTGAACGGAGCCTCGTCGGATGATGGCCGCGTTTCTTCCTTGTCGCTGTCGGGCAAAATGCCCTTAATCGCCGGAACGTCCAATGGCGATGGCATATAATCCACCACCGCATCGAGCAGCGGCTGAACGCCTTTGTTCTTGAAGGCCGAACCACACAGCACTGGAACGAAAGCGCGCGCCATCGTGCCTTTGCGGATCAGCCGTTTCAAGGTCGCCGCATCTGGAATTTCGCCTTCCAGATAGGTTTCCATCACATCATCGTCCTGCTCAACCGCAGTTTCGATCAGCTTTTCGCGATATTCAGCAGTTTTGTCGGCCAATTCAGCCGGAACATCGACATAGGAGAAGTCGGCACCGAGACCGTCATTTTCCCACACGATACCGCGATTGTTGACGAGATCGACCACACCCTTGAGGTCGCTTTCCGCGCCGATCGGGAGATACAGGACCAGCGGCGTAGCGCCCAAGCGCTCCACGATGCTGTCCACGCAGTAATAGAAGTCAGCACCGGTCCGGTCGAGCTTGTTGATGAAGCACATCCGCGGCACGCCATATTTGTCAGCCTGACGCCAGACAGTTTCGGATTGCGGCTCAACACCTGCAACACCGTCGAATACCGCAACCGCGCCATCCAGCACCCGCAAAGAACGCTCGACTTCAATCGTGAAATCGACGTGACCCGGCGTATCGATGATGTTGATGCGGTGCTTTTCGCCCTTGCCATCTTCGTTCTGCCAGAAAGTCGTAGTCGCAGCGGACGTGATCGTAATCCCGCGCTCCTGCTCCTGTTCCATCCAGTCCATCGTCGCCGCGCCATCATGCACTTCGCCGATTTTATAGGATTTGCCGGTGTAATACAAAATACGCTCGGTCGTGGTCGTTTTCCCGGCGTCGATATGCGCCATGATCCCGATATTACGATAGCGTTCCAGCGGATATTCGCGGGCCATGTTCAAGTACCTCAAGGGTTAAATGGGAGAGGCCACATTGACGTGACCCACTCCCGATATAGTTGCAATTGTTACAGGTGTAAGACGTGGGGCCGATTTGCCCCGCGCCTTAGCCTAATATTACCAGCGGTAGTGCGAGAAAGCCCGGTTGGCATCGGCCATCCGATGCGAATCTTCGCGCTTTTTCACCGCATTGCCGCGATTGTTCGCCGCATCCATCAGTTCGCCCGACAGGCGCGCCGACATCGTCGTTTCCGCACGGCCACGCGCAGCACCAATCAGCCAGCGAATGGCGAGAGCTTGCGCACGCTCGGGGCGAACCTCGACCGGCACCTGATACGTGGCACCACCGACGCGGCGGCTGCGCACTTCGACTTGCGGCGACACATTATTCAGCGCGTCATGGAACATCTGCACCGGGTCGGCTTTGGCTTTCGCCTCAACCGTGTCGAGCGCGCCATAAACGATCCGCTCGGCAGTGGATTTCTTACCGTCAAGCATGAGATTGTTCATGAATTTCGACAGAACCTGATCACCAAATTTGGGATCGGGCAGGATGACCCGCTTTTCGGGACGACGACGACGTGACATTTTATCCGTACTCCTTTGGGAGTTCGGGGTGCGGTACCTGCCCCCTCCCTCGCCTAACTACCCGATCCATTATCTGGACCATATTGAGTAGCTGGGCGGGGAAAAGGGCCGGAGCCGAAAGCCTTCGACCGATGTCGAAGGCGCACCCCACAAAAAACAACTTCACCACCAACCTCGCAAGATCGGCGGCACGAAAATCTTATTTAGGCCGCTTGGCCCCGTATTTGGACCGGCTCTGCTTGCGATCCTTCACCCCTTGCGTGTCGAGCACGCCGCGCAGCACATGATAACGCACACCGGGAAGGTCGCGCACACGGCCGCCGCGGATCAGCACCACGGAGTGTTCCTGCAAGTTGTGACCCTCGCCCGGAATATAGGAAATGACTTCGCGCTGATTGGTCAGGCGCACCTTGGCGACTTTACGCAATGCGGAGTTCGGCTTCTTCGGCGTCGTCGTATAGACGCGCGTGCAAACGCCGCGCTTTTGCGGGTTCGCTTCCATCGCAGGCACCTTGGACTTGGCCTTCTGCGGAACGCGGCCCTTGCGGACCAGCTGGTTAATCGTCGGCATTATTCTCTTCACCTAATTTTCTAGCGCCGCGACATTGCCGCACTAGGATCGCCGATTGCTCTGCGCCGTTTCTGTGCAGTCAACCCACGGGACCAGCCCGAGAAGAATACAGCACATGGCCCAAGCGCGAACCGGCTGGCACCTGATAGTCCTATGCGGAATGTATCGGGGTCGCGCTTTGCTGACATCCCGGAGTTAACCGAGTCTCAGCGAGTAAGAGGAGCCGCATCAGCGAAGCCTCTTCACGTAAGCGCGAGCCTGAAACACTCCACCAGATACTACACAAGCACCGGGTTACTTTGACAGTCGCCCCTTCTCACGAAAAAGAGCCTTGCGCTAAATCAGCGAAGGCTCCGGGACAAACCGGCAATGTTCAGCTCTTTTATCGCAGCATTGAGTTTCCTCAACACCGGATAGATGCGCCTTTATGCGGGATTCGTGGCTGGGTCAAGGGATCAAAGCAGTCGATCTTGCCTTGTCGTATCTTCGCGCTTGGCACTTTTTAGCACACTGGCATCGACCCAAGGAATGTCAGGCTTCTTGCCTTGGAATAATTCGGCGAGAGTCAGAATTTGCAAGCGCGCAGATTTGCGCCCTGTCGATGGATTTTCCCAGCGACCCACAGCGGCGGCTTCTTTTTCCATCGGTCCCGTGGGCATTGCAGCGGTGATGAACACACCGAAGATCGCCTTTTCCCGCTCCATCGCGCTGTGCAGATCGCGGATCATTGTGACGGACACATTCTTGCCTCCCTTCACCGACACAATCGCTTTCTCGGTCTTCTTCCCATCGGGCTTGAAATAGATCAGCCCGTCGATCCCGCCGTCCGCGCCCTTCTTCTTGCCGCCATAAGGCAGGGCATCGACCATGCTGACCGCCCACCACTGGAATTGATATTTGTCGCGTTCGGCAAGGTCCATCGCGGCGGCGAGCGTTTGCGGGCGGCCCACCACGTCAAAGGCGATTCCCGCAAAGGCATCCTTCATCCGCTTTTCGATTAGCGTGATGGCCAGATGGGTCACGTCGATGCCCATCCACTGGCGGCTTAGCTTCTGCGCCGCATGAACCGCCGTGCCGCAGCCGCAGAATGGGTCGAGGATGACGTCGCCTTCGTTGGAGGAGGCCGCGATGATGCGTTCGACTAGAGCGAGCGGTTTTTGCGTGGGATAGCCAAGACGTTCTTGGGCTTGAGAATTGAGTGGGGAGATGTCTGACCAAACAACACCCATTACGCCCCCATCTGTCTCTGAAAGATACCTTTTAAGTTGAGGTCGACGATCCAGCCTGAAAGAGCCGTCATCATTCGTGGGATACCAAACTCGACCCTCATCATGCAGCTTTTGCATAGTTTCCGGTTTGTATCGCCATCCCATTGGAGGAAAGGGGAAACCTAGCCATTGGTACATCATTTTTGGTCGTGGATTTGGGCTAGTCATATTGTCGAGTCGGTAGAGGCCTCGTCCATCACCATCATCATGGCGATATTTCGTGTTGCGATAATCTTCGCTCAGAGGTTCCCTAGGCGTGTTCCAAGTGAACGACTTTCCTTTCGTATAAAACAGTATTGAATCGGTAACTTTACTCCAGGTTTTACTGTCGTTGTGGGTGGTGGTCCGCTTCCAAACAATTTCATTCCGGTAATTAGTCGGCCCAAACACCCCGTCCAGCAGCAGCTTCAGATAATGGCTCGCCGTTGAGTCGCAGTGCAAATACAGCGAACCCGTCGGCTTCAGCACTCGGTGCAATTCGATCAGCCGGATCGCCATCATCGCCAGATAGGCCATCATGTCATTATCGCCGAGGAAGGCGCGCATGGAGCGCAGCAGTTCGAACGCCTGCGTGTTCCCGCTCTTCATCACCTCGTCAAAGGCGTCCTCCGCCGTGTCGTTCCAGTGCCACGTATCCTCGAACGCTTCGATCTGCGCGTCGCTGTCCTGCCCTTCCGGCGATTTGAACAGGATGTTGTAATTGGCGTTCGAATTGAACGGCGGGTCGAGGTAAATCAGATCGACGCTTTCATCCTTCACATGTTCGCGCAGGACATGGAGGTTATCGCCATAATATAGTGTGTTGGTCATTATCCCTCCCCCATGCAACTGGCGTAAGTATCCCGACCGCAAAGTGCTAGTAATAATTGACGTCTTGCCAATCCACTTTCGAACATCGCACGTTTTGCGTTTGGGTCGCACCTTTGCATCGCCGGTCACCGCTCCAAACTGCACAAGCCGCTGCTCATCCGTCAGCGTTTTAACTAGTTTCGCGAAAGGAAAGAAAAGCGCAAAACACTGACACTCCGGCAGACGCCCTCAGTCGAAGCTCTCCTGCAAAAACGCCAGCAGCGCCTTCACCTTCTTCTGCCGCCATTGCGGTAGCGGCGCGACCAGCCAGTAAGCGCGGCGTCCCTCGTCCGGCCCTTCCAATATGGTCAGGCGCTCGGCATTCAACGCCTCCTCCACCAGCAAATACGGCAGGATCGCGCGGCCCATCCCTGCCATCGCCGAGGACAGCGCCTGTCCCGCATTGCCGGTTGTAATAGAAGCCTCCGCCCCTTCGGGCAGCGGCGCGCCCGGCCAGGAAATCCAGCTATCGGGAGCGTCTTTCGCGGCCACCACGACCCGGCGCGCAGGAGCCAACTCGATGCCTTCCAGATCGCCCGGCCCATCGATCAAGCGCACGGCGAGGTCAAGATTGGCTTCAGCAAAGTCGGCGTTCTCGTTCTCGATCAACTGATAGCGGACATCGGGGTGCGCGGCGCGATAGGCGGCAAGGCGCGGCGCCAGCCATTGCGCGTAAAATTCGCGCGGGGCGGCGATAGTGAAGCGGTCGCTGGCTTGACCCGCCTGCATCGCCTGCACGCTTTCTTCAAAGCGCAGGAAACCATCGCGCAAGGAATCGAGGCCAGCGGTGGCTTCAGGGGTTAGTTCCAGACCGCGACTGGTCCGGCGGAACAAGACGGTGCCAAGGTGATCCTCCAGCGCGCGGATTTGCTGGCCCACGGCGGCGGGTGTCACGGCCAACTCATCGGCGGCGCGTGTGAACGACAGATGCCGCGCGGCAGCATCGAACACGCGCAGGGCGTTAAGCGGGAGGTGAGTCCGTTTCATAAGCCCAAGCGCCTATCGCGCGGAATTGTACGCCGCAACCCTGTATGACTTGTGCAGCCCGGACTTGTCTCAGTTGATCGTCGCGGGAGCAGCCAGCGGAAAGAACGGAATGCGTACCTCGACCGGGTCGCCATTGCCTCTGGTAAAGCCATAAAAGCCCTCCATCGATCCATGCGGCGTGGTGAGCGGACAACCCGACACGTAATCATGCGCATCGCCGGGAGTCAGGATGGGCTGATCGCCGACTACGCCGTCGCCATCGATATGAGTGACGTGCCCTTGCCCGTCGGTAATTCGCCAATGGCGAGTCTTTAATTGCAGCGTCTCGCCCGAATTGTTTTCGATCCTGATATGATACACCCAGAACCACTTGCCCGCCTCGGGTTGCGATTGTTCGGGCAAGAAGTTGACGGCGACTCGAACAGTGACTTCGTGGCTGGTTGCGGCGTGCTGGAAAAAGGCCTTCATCATGTGTGAGCGACTACCAAGCCTGACTTTGCACATCAATTAACAAATAGCGGAATTTTCCGTGTGGTGGAGGTCATGGGCTTTGGATCGGTGCTTTTATGGCGCACGAAGCCTGACAGGTGCATCTCCCAAGCTGACCGCTGCTACAGTCCTGCAACCGTCAGCGCCTGATCCATATCATCGATCAAATCCTGCACATCTTCCAACCCAACATTGATCCTGAGCATCCCTTCGACAACGCCCATTTCTTCGCGCTCTTCGTGCGTCAGGCCTGCGTGAGTTGTGCTGGCCGGATGGCACATCAGACTGCGCGTATCGCCGATATTGTTCGAAATATCGATCAGTTGCAACGCATCGAGAATGGCGTGAGCTTGCGTGCGACCATCAACGATGAAGCTGAAAATTGGGCCGCAGGCGTCCATTTGCCGCATCGCGATTTCGTGTCGCGGATGGCTGGGCAAGCCGGGATGCAGCATCTTGGCAACCCGCCGTTCCATAAACTGCCCCAGCGCCAGCGCATTCTCGCTCTGTTTGCGCGCACGCAAGTCGAGCGTTTCAAGGCCTTTCAGCACGACCCAGGCATTGAACGGCGCGCAAGTCGGGCCGGTGTTGCGCTGAAAAGGCATCAAGCTCTCTTCAATGAAAGCTTCGCTGCCGCAGATCGCACCGGCCAGCACGCGGCCCTGTCCATCCATCAGTTTGGTCGCCGAATAGGCGATGACATCCGCCCCGAATTCCATCGGGCGCTGCAGAGCGGGCGAGCAGAATGCGTTGTCGACCACCGTCGTAATTCCGTGCGCCCTGGCAAGGTCGCACACGTGCTGCAAATCCACGATGTCGAGCGTCGGATTGGCCGGCGTCTCGAAGAAAAACACTTTGGTGTTGGGCCGGATGGCTTGCTCCCACGCGGCATTATCAACGCTGTCGATGACGGTGGTTTCGATCCCGAAGCGCGGCAGCAGATGATCGACGAGCCACCGGCATGACCCGAACGCCGCCCGCGCCGCAACACAGTGATCGCCCGCCGAAAGCTGGCACAGCAGCGACGCGGTCATTGCCGCCATCCCGCTTGCTTGCGCGCGGCAGGCTTCCGCGCCTTCCATTAAGGCGATCCGTTCTTCCAGCATCGCGACGGTCGGGTTTTGCAGCCGCGAATAGGTCATGCCCTGCTCATCACCGGCAAAGCGCGCGGCAACGCTTGCTGCATCGTCGTAAGTGTAACCCGAAGTGAGGAACAATGCCTCGCTCGTTTCGCCATGTTCGCTGCGCCAGGTGCCGCCCCGCACTGCGCGCGTGGCAGCGCGCCAGTTTTGCGTGATGGTGCGATCCATTCCGGTGGTCTTTTTCATGGGATCAGCCGTTAAATTGCTTGGGCCTGCTGCGCAACTCTACAGCCGCGCCAGTACGGCATCGCCGATAGCCTTCGTGGACGCATCGCCGCCGAGATCGCGGCCGAAAATGCCGTCACCCAAGGTCTGTTCCACCGCTGTTTCGATCCGCACAGCATCCTCTTGGCGGCCAAGCGAATGGCGCAGCATCATCGCCAGCGACAGGATTGCCGCCACCGGATTGGCGACGCCTTGCCCTGCAATATCGGGCGCGCTGCCGTGGATCGGCTCGTATAATCCAAATGTGCCATATGAAGTCTTGCGGTCGCCCAACGATGCGCTGGCCAGCAAACCGATCGACCCGACGCAGGCGCTGGCCTGATCGGATAGAATATCGCCAAACAGATTGCCCGTGACCAGCACGTCGATTTCGCCGGGAGCGCGGACCAGCTGCATGGCGGCATTATCGACATACATATGGTCGAGCGTAATATCGGGATAATTGCTGGCCACATCCAGCATCGTTTCACGCCACACGCGGCTGGTTTCCAGCACATTGGCTTTATCGACGCTGAGCAAGCGCCCTGCCCGTTTGGCCGCCGCCTCGAAGGCGATCTTGGCGATGCGCGCGACTTCGGTGGAAGAGTAGGACATTCGGTCCCATCCTGTGCGCGAGCCATCGGGTCGCTCGTCCACGCCTTTCTCGCCGAAATACACATCGCCGGTCAATTCGCGTACAATCAGGCAATCGATGCTGGCGGCAATGTCCGGCTTTAATGCAGACAGATGTTCCAGCCCCTTGAACGCCTTTGCTGGCCGCAAATTGGCAAACAGGTCCAGCTCTTTGCGCAAGCCCAGAATGGCCTGTTCGGGCCGCAAATGCCGGGCCAGATCATCGCAGGACGGATCGCCTACCGCGCCCAGCAGCACAGCATCGGCAGCGCGGGCCATGTCCAGCGTTTCGGGCGGCAGCGGAACACCGTGCCGCTGATACGCAACCGCGCCGACATCGCCTTCGAAGATTGTCAGATCAGGCAGGCTTAAGGCGTCCAGCACCCGCCGCGCTTCGGCAGTGACTTCGGGACCAATCCCGTCTCCCGCAAATATGGCAATCTTCATGTCAGCATCCGTTTCAGCCGCGCGCGCAGCAGATTTCGCGCGGCCATAACATCGCCATGCGCCTCGGCAAGCAGGTAGTTTTCTATCGCCGGGCCAAGTTTTTCAAAGCGCGCAAAAGTGTCCTCGATATCTTCGCCATCAGCCGGCCTCGCTCGGGCCATCGGCGCGATTGCGCCCATGCTCGGGATACGGCCACCGCCATAGCCCAGCTCTCGCAGCAACAACCGTTCGTATGTCACCAGTGCCGGAAGCCAGCCGCGTGCCGATGGTGCCGCGCAAATCGCATCCAGCACGGCGGACAGGGTCGCAAAGACAGCGGGCGAGGCCTGCTGTTCGGGCAGCACTCTGGCCAGAAGCGATGTCACCCACAGGATCGCAGCAGCAGGCAACGGTTCGGACAGCCACGGCCCGCGACTTTTTGTCAGCTCCAGCCGCGCAAACGGCAGCTGGTTGTCGGTCTTGCTGCGAATGTCGGCTTCAACCAGATTGCCCGGCACCACGATCGGGCGCAAATGCCGCCCGCGTCCACCCGCAATATAGGCAGCGACCAGCCCCGCCTCTTGCGTCATCATGCGCGCAATCACCGCCGTTTCGCCATGCGGACGAGCGGAGACGATGATGGCTGGCGCGCGTAATTGCATAAACAATGCTGTGGCGCGAGCCGTCCACTATCGCAAGCGCGGTGCTTGTTATTGGCTGCTTGTAATTGGCTGCTTGTTATTGGCCGATTGTTATTGGCCGCTTGTTATTGGCTGCCGCTATCTTCCGTCATTGTGCGAATATCGCGATTGTCGCCATCGACCGGCGGCTTGTCGCGATAACGGTCGAACCACGCAATGATGGCGCTGGCCTTGGCTGCACTTTGCGACGGGCGTGCGGTGAAGCTGTGGCTGGCATCGGGCACGGTGACGAGCGCGGTATCGACGCCCTCCAGTTGCAGGGCCGTATAATATTGCTCGGATTCCGACAGCGGCGTGCGGTAATCCTTCTCGCCCACCACGACCAGCGTCGGCGTCGTCACATTGCCAACCAGCGACAGGGGCGAACGCCGCCAATATTCCATTGGCGCTTCCCACGGCAGCGCATCGAACCAGTAGCGCGTCGCATAGACCGCCAGATCCGCCGTCAGCGCCTCGCTCGTCCAGTTAATAACCGGCTTCTGTGTTGCAGCCGCAGCGAACCGATCCGTTTTGCCGACGATCCAGCTGGTCAGCACACCGCCGCCCGAGCCACCCGTCACGAACAGATTGTCAGGGTCGGCAACGCCATCGGCAATTGCGGCATCGACCGCCGCGATCAAATCGTCATAGTCAGGGCCGGGATAATTCTTCTCGATCAGTTGCGCAAATTCCTCGCCATAGGAGGTCGAGCCACGCGGATTGGTAAACAGCACGGCATATCCGGCGGCGGCGTAAAGCTGCATATCGGTGGCGAATAATGGGCCGTAAGCCGTGTTCGGTCCGCCATGTATTTCCAGGATCAGCGGCACCCGCTCACCCGGCATTCGGCCCACCGGCTCGACGATCCAGGCCGGAACATCGCGGCCATCGGGCGCAGTCACGGTGAGCTTGCGCGTTGCCGCAATGTCCTTGGCTGCCATGACATTGGCATTGAGCGCGGTCAGGCGGCGCGCATTGCCACCGGACTTGACGAACAGATCGGCGGGGCTGGTAATGTCGCCAGCCGTAAAGGCCAGCGTTCCGCCATCGCTGATGCTGAAATCGCCCCCGGTGTAGGGACGGTCCGCAATACGTCCGGGCTTCAGCCCTTCGGCCACCACACGGCGCGACCCATCCATGCTAACCCGCGCGACTTTAATGTCCGCCTCATCATCATAGGATACGTAAAGCGCGTTATTGCCCGCCCATTGCAGACCTTGAATGCTGCGGTCGAAACTGGCCGTTAAAGCGCGCTTGTTCGATCCGTCGCGATCCATCACGTATAGCTCGGCATTTTCGTAGGAATTGCCCACATCATCGAAGCCCAGATATGCGATCCGGCGGCCATCGGGAGAAGCGACCGGCATCATGTCCGGCCCTTTGCGATCCGTCAGCGCAGTGATGAAGCCATTGCGCGTATCGACCGCGTAAATCTCGCTTTCCAGCGCTTCCAATTGCCAGTTTTCCTCGCGCAATCCGGCAAACAGCAGGGTAAAATTATCCGTCCAGCTGAGCGGTCCACTGGCATCCCATTCGCCGCTGGTAACGCGGCGCGCCGATCCGCCATCAGCCGGCACGACGAACGCCTGACTAAAGCCGGGCTTCAAATACCCCTGCCCATCCCGCTTCCATGTTACACGATCCACGATTTGCAGCGGCTTGGCCCATTCCGCGCCTTCGGGTTTCGCCGGTGCTTTGCCCAGCTTCGGCCCGCTATCGGAAACCAGCATGGTGTACGCAATCATCCGGCCATCGGGCGACCATGCGAGAGATGAGGGGCTGTCTGCCATCGAGGTCACGCGCAGGCTTTCGCCGGATGCGACCCAGGCAACGTGCAATTGCGCGCCGCTGCTGCCATCGGTGGAGAAATAAGCGACACGCTTGCCGTCGGGCGACCAGCGCGGCGAATAATGCGCTCCATTAGAGGCGGCCAGCGGGCGTTGCTCGCCAGTCCTGACATCGACCAGCCAAATGGACGGGGCAAAGCGGTCGGTCATGATATCGCCGGTTATGCGGGTATAGGCGATCATGCTGCCATCGGGGCTAATCTGCGGATCGGTTGCGCCCGACAGGCGAAAAACATCGTCTCCGGTAAAGGCGCGGGTCGGCAAATCCTGCGCGCTCGTTGCCGGGGCGCTCGCCTCGTCCTGCTGCGCTTGCGCCATAGTACGGCATGGTAAGCGCAGCCGGAGCCAGCGTCACAAGCAGCGCGGAAAAAATGGACAGACGCATGAATAATCCCCTGTTCTTGGCCGGTGCAATTATCCGGCGCTTTGATACGAGGGAACTAGGAGAGATTTCGCCGCCTTACGTCAAGAGCGGCGTGTAGCGCGTTACGCCGTGTGCTTGGCTTCCAGAGCGGCAACACGCTTGGCCAACGCTTCGTTTTCTTCGCGCGCTTTAGCTGCCATCGCCTTGACCGCGTCGAATTCTTCGCGCGTCACGAAATCCATCCCGCCCATCGCTTCTTTCAAGCGTTCGCGAGCGCCTTCGCGCGCCTCCCGCGTCATTCCGGCAAAGGTACCGGCAGCGCTGTTGGCGAGTTTGACGAAATCGGCGATCATGGGGTTTTGTGACTGCATGGGCGTTATGTGGGTTTTCTTATTCAGAATGACAAGCGCGCTTGTAAAAGCCGCTACAATTCCATGCGTTGCAAATCACCGGGCGCGCCATAAGCATCGGCGTCAGGATTGACGCTCAGAAACTGGTAATTCAGCACTGTCGCGAACAATATCCAGGCGAGATATGGGACCATCAGCCAGCCTGCCAGGGCGCGCACTTTCCAGAATGCAGCGGTCGTTATAGCGGCCAGAATGGCGACCATAACGATTACGATCAGCGCCGTACTCATATCGCGCATGGCGAAAAATACCGGCGTCCATGTCAGGCTGAGCAGGAATTGCACGATAAACAGACCGATCGCCAATATGCGCCCCTTTGCCCCCCATGCGGCACAGACCAGAGCCAGCGCAAAGCCGAGCATCACCCACAACACGGCCCATACGATCCCAAAAGTTGCCGGTGGCGGGAATATGTCTGGCTTTTCCAGCGCATTGAACCAGCCATTTTGCGCAACATCACCAGACAATTCCGCCGATAAATAACCCAGCAGTAAAATCGCCGGTACGGTCAGCAGCGACCAGCGGATAAAGCTTGCGCGAAGCTGCCCCTTGGATGCCAAGACATTCATGCCATTCCCCATTTGCTCAGGTAATGGGCGCGCCCGATTCGCCCACCACATTTTGTGCGAGCGTATTGAGGAAAGCCCCATATGGCGCAAGGCCGGGTCCGCGCCTCATGCACCACAATGATACGATCGAGGCGGATCAGGGGTTGGCAGTGGCGGCTTAGCGCAGCAGCACCAACTCTTCGGCCATCGTCGGGTGGATCGCGGTGGTCGCATCGAGATCGGCTTTGGTTAGCCCGGCTTTCACGACGACAGCGGCCATTTGCATAATTTCCGGCGCTTCCGGTCCGATCATGTGAATGCCAACGATCCGGTCATTCGCCGCATCGCACACAACTTTATACAGACCGCGCTCGTTGCGCCCGGCGACAACGTGTTTCATCGGGCGAAAATCGGATTGATAGACTTTTACCGCGCCCAGCGCATTGCGTGCCTCGCCTTCGGTCATGCCGACGGCGGCGATCGGCGGGTGGCTGAACACCGCGCTCGGGATACAGCCATAGTCGACCGTTTTCGGATCGTTGCCAAATACGGTGTCGGCAAAGGCCTGTCCCTCACGAATGGCTACCGGGGTAAGCTGCACCCGATCGGTTACATCGCCCACCGCATAGATATGTTCGACGCTGGTTTGCGAATGGTCGTTTACGGCCACTGCGTCGTTTTCGCCCAGTTTCAACGCCCGCAACATCGAGGCCGAGGCCGTGCGTATTCGGACTGCGACCGGTTGCGAACAATACGCAATCGACGTCCATATCGTCGGACCCATCAAACGCGACTTTCATCGATCCATCGTCCTGTTTGGTGATCGAGGAAATCGTCGTGTTGAAGCGAAACTGGATACCCTTGGCCATCGAGATATTCAGCAGGCGATCGCGCAGGGAATGGTCGTAGCCGCGCAGCAGCGTATCCGACCGGTTGATAATCGTCACTTGCCCGCCGAACTGATGGAAAATGCCGGCAAATTCATTCGCGATGTAACCAGCCCCGACGATCAAAGCGCGCTTTGGCACTGCGTCCAGATGGAAGGCCTCGTTGGAAGTGATGCCATGCTCGCTGCCAGGAAATTTCGGCACTAGCGGCGTCGCGCCGGTCGCAATCAGAATGTGCTTGGCGGTAAACACTTGCCCATCGGCGAGCGTGACTTCGTGTGGTCCGGTCAGCTCAGCGCGCTGCGTAAAAATCGTGACGTCGTGATTTTCCAGCGTCTCTGTATAAAGACCGTTCAGCCGGTCGATGTCGCGCATCACATTGTCGCGCAAACGCACCCAATCGAAAGTGGCGTTCTCGATTTCCCAACCAAAGGCTTTTGCATCTTCCAGATCTTCGGCAAAATGCGCGCCGTAAACGAGCATCTTCTTTGGCACACAGCCCCGAATAACACAGGTGCCGCCGACCCGATATTCCTCGGCTATCGCAACTTTTGCACCATGTGCCGAGGCCACACGGGACGCGCGCACGCCGCCGGAACCCGCTCCGATGGTGAACAGATCGAAATCATATGCGTCGGCCATGCAGAACTCCTGTAGCGGGCCTTGGATGCGGCCTTGCAAATGTCACACGATATGGCGGGCACAATCGGCTTTGCCAACTGCACCCGCCCTATCACTTGTTAATGCTCTAAACCGACGATGCGGTTCCGAGAAACTTTATGAACGCTCGCGCGATCCACCGGAACGATTGCCGCCGTTAGGGCGTGAGCCGGAACGCTGTGCGTTGCCGCCACCGGAAGGCCCGTTGCTGCGGCCACCGGAGCGATCGCCGGAACGGTCATTAGGTCGTCCTTGACCGCCACGATTGCCGCCACCTGATCGCGCGCCTCCGCCATCGCGGCTGCCGCTTGGCCCCCGCGATTGGCTGCGCGATTGTCCGCGCGATTCGCCACCCTGGCCTGAGCGCCGCTCGCCACCGTCACCGCGAAATGATCCGCGATCGGATGGGCCGCGTCGCGGAGCTTGTCCGCTACGTTCGCCGCTGCGTTCATTAGGGCGGGAACCTGAACGTTCGCCTGAACGGTTGTCCGAGCGAGCATCAGGACGACCCGCGCCGCGATTGTCGCGCCGACTGTCATCGCGACTGCCACCACGGCTACCTTCATGCCCCGAAGTACGCGCACCATCGCGTTGGCTGTCACGCTGGCCATCGCGCTGGCCATCTCGATTAGGACGTCCCGCGCGGCTCGGATGCTTGCGCTTGGCACCGTCGCGCTGACCGGAACGTTGGCCATCACGCTGACCTTCGCGCTGGCCCTCTCTGGCACCATCACGATCGCCGCCGAAACTGTCGCGACGTTCACCTTGCGACTGGCCTTTGCGCGGACGATTGTCCGGCTTGTGCTGTTTGCGGGGGTGCTTCGGCGTTACGCTGGCACGGCCACGCTGCTGTTTCGCGGCGGGTTTGGTCGGACCAACCCCTTCCACCACAGCGCGGAAATTATCCGGCAATGGCAAACGCTCCAGCTTGGCATCGGTGTTGCGGGTAATGTCTTTCAGATAAGCGCGCTCATCCTCGGCACAAAACGCAATCGCAATTCCGTCGGCACCCGCGCGAGCCGTCCGCCCGATCCGGTGCACATATTGCTCCGGCACGTTGGGCAGCTCGTAATTGATGACGTGCGAAACGCCCGGAATATCGATCCCGCGCGCAGCCACATCGGTTGCAATCAGGATCGGAATTTTGGCGCTTTTGAACTCGCTCAAAGCCCGCTGCCGTTGAGGCTGAGACTTGTTGCCGTGGATCGCGTTTGAGCGAATGCCCGCCTGTTCCAGCTTCTTCACGACCCGGTCCGCGCCGTGTTTCGTGCGCGTGAAAATCAGGATACGCTCGAATTTGCCCGGAACTTCGTGTCGGCCCGACAGGATCATTTCAAGCAAATCCTGCTTTTCGCCCTGCTGTACCATCAGCAAATACTGGTCGATCCGTTCCGCAGTCGTTGCGGTCGGGGTTACGGCGACTTGCACCGGATCAGTGAGATAAGCCGACGCCAAATCCTTAATCGCCTTGGGCATCGTTGCCGAGAAGAACAGCGTCTGACGTTTTGGCGGAAGCAGCGATACGATGCGCTTCAGAGCGTGAATAAAGCCGAGGTCCATCATCTGATCGGCCTCGTCCAGCACCAGAATTTCTACCCCGTCGAGATGGAAAGCGCGCTGATCGATAAGGTCGAGCAAACGGCCCGGTGTTGCCACCATGATATCAACGCCGCGCGCCAGCTTCTGCCGGTCGCGCCCGACAGATGTACCGCCGACAACGCTGGCAACTTTCATCGCAGCCAATGCGGCATAGTCACGCGCCGACTGGGCAATTTGGCCCGCCAGTTCGCGCGTCGGCGCCAGCACGAGCATCCGGCAACCTTTGCGCGGAGCGTGACGGTCGCTTTGCCGCAAACGGTCGATCGACGGCAGCATGAAGGCCGCCGTTTTGCCGGTTCCGGTCTGGGCAACGCCCAGCAGGTCGTCGCCTCTCAAGACGGCGGGAATGGCTTGCGCCTGAATGGGGGTCGGCGTGTCGTAACCTTTGAGTTCGAGCGCCTGAATAACGGGCTGAGACAGCCCGAGGTCGGTAAATTTCATATGTAATAACTCTTAAATATACGCGTGAGAGCCACGCAGCCGAAATGGCGCGCAGTCACGCTGGGTGTTTGGAACAACCCACGTGAAAAGGGAGGCTCTGTGAAAAAAGAAGCGAAATGCGGCCGGGGCAGATTGCCTTAGCAAATCCGCCGCTTCACGCTGGTTAAGCGCATTTCGTTGCGGCCCATGTGGGAGCGTTAACATCAGAAGTCAAAGAAATTCGCGCTTCTGACGATGAAACGACCGTCCTGTGCGCCGCGTGCCACAGTGAGCCAAGCTCGAAATCCATCCAGTCTTGCGCGAAAGGATCAAGGCCCGATCCGGGATACAGACAAAACTCTCCGAACACCGGACGCTGATCGATCTCATAAAAATCCACGCGGAGAAATTGGTGGCCGCGCGCAAGTTGCTCCGCTGCATCCAGCATCGCTGTAAGGCTTTGGGGCGGTGGCTGCGCACCATCGCGACCAGCAAGCGGTGTCCAGTCACGATCATGCAATATCCAGCGGTGCGAGCGCGCACGATCCAGATGCAACTGCACATGAGTTGCCCGCCCGCCGAACACATATATCTTGTAATCGAGCGGCAACTCCTGGTCAGGTTGCAACAACGGTTCGATAATGACGCCGCGTGGAACATCGCGATACGCCCACTCGTCCAACCATTTTCCATAAGGCTGCGCGCACCACTTTGCCGCAAGCCTGCGCATAGCCTGCCATTCCATCGGCGGTCGGCGCTTTGCGAAACACGCGAAATTGATTGCAGCCATGCCGCGCTTTGACGATGAATGGCACATCGACAGGCGGCGCAGCGGGCAGGACATCGCCAACCCAGGCCGTGGGTGTGATCCAATCGGGGCCAAGTGTGCGACGCGCAATCGTTTTGGCAGCGATCTTGTCCATCATCAGCGGATGGCGCGGGTCGCGACCGTATAGCTTGCGGCGCTGAACCAGCTCGGTAAAACGCGGCGCGTGAGTCAGATCGGGCAAGCGCTTGTGCCGCCAAAAATAGCAAAGATTTATGCGGCTGATGGCAAGCGATTGGCGCTCGAACAGCGATAATGCTTGCGGCGCTGCGACAGGCGCAGAGACCGACCCCTGTAAGGGAAAAGCAATGTGCAAAGGGGCAAATTCCTCGAACCTTCGCGCGGATACACGGGCGCGATGCAGGCCAAATTGACCAGCTTTATGGTGATAAGCCGCGCAGTAAACTTACACGCCTGTCAGTTAGCTTAACCCCGCCAGTTCCAGCAGCGCCGTCGTGCTGGCGTCAAAGTCCTGCTCGCCGCTGTCGATCGCTTTGGCCATCTGTTTGCCCAATTCCACCCCAAATTGGTCGAAAGGATTGATGCCCATCAGCACCGCATTGGCGAACGTGCGGTGTTCGTGAAAGGCGATCAGCGCGCCCAAAGTGCTCGCGTCCAGATCATCGCACAGGATCGTTGCGGAAGGCCGGTCACCGGGAAACGCACGCGCCGGATCGTCGCTTGTCCCCATCTGCCCGCCCGCCATCAAGGCCGCACCCTGGGCAAAGCAATTGGTCAGCAATATTTTATGATGCGCTGGATCAAGCTGATCGCCGGGCGCAATGCTGGCGATGAAGTCCACCGGGATCAAATGCGTGCCTTGGTGCAGCAATTGAAACACGGCGTGCTGCGCGTCGGTGCCGACCCCGCCCCACGTGATCGGAGCGGTCGGTGTCGCAATCCGCTCACCGAAGCTGTCACTCGCTTCCCGTTCGATTCCATCTCAAGCTGTTGCAGATAGTCGGGCAGCAGGCCCAGCCGCTCGTCATAGGCGAAAACCGCCCGCGTCTGGCATTCGCGGATTTGCGCGTAGTACTGATCGGCAAAGGCAGCCCGCAGCGGCAGATTATCCCGACCCTGCGCATCGCGGAAATGTTCGTCCATCGCGCGCGCACCGGTCAGCATCGCGGCAAAATCGTCCCATCCAACGGCCAAAGCTACCGGAAATCCGATCGAGGACCACAGCGAATATCGCCCGCCAACGCTTTCGGCAAATGGCAGAATACGCGTTTCATCGACGCCCCATTCCACCGCTTTTTCCGGCGATGCGGTCAGCGCCACCACGCGTCCGGCGGGATCGTCCACACCATTGGCTTTCAGCCAGTCCAGCGCGGAGTTTGCATTCACCATCGTCTCGGTCGTGGTGAAGGTTTTGGAAGCGATGGCGATGATCGTGGTGGCCGGATCGCACGCGGCACAGGCCTGTTCCAAAGCCAGCCCGTCGATATTCGACACGACGTGGACATCGACCAATTCCAAGTCGCGGGTCAGCGCATCTAGCGCCATAGCCGGACCCAAGGCCGATCCACCGATTCCGATATGGATGCAGTGTCGCACCTCGCCCATCGCGCCCTGATGAATCGCTTCGACCAGCAGCTTCATCCGCTCATGCAATGCGGCGGCTTCCTCTACCGCAGCCTCTGTGCCGATGCCGCGTTGCGCCGTGTGTTCGGCGGGTCGGTCCTCGGTGACATTGACTCGCTCGCCTGAGAACATCGCGCTGCGCATTCCGGTAAAGTCGCTCGCTTCGGCCAGTGCTTCGAATGCGTCCAGCAAAGCGGCATCCAGATGCGTTTTCGACCAGTCGAACCAGATACCCTGCACCGCTTCTGTCCCGATCGCGGTATCGGTCCATTCGAGACGCTGCGACAACAGTGTCACACGGTCGTCATTCATCGGCGAACAGCTCTGCCAAACTCCGGCGCGGCACGGCGCGGATTGCCTCCCATGCGGCGGTCATGGCATTTTTATCCGGCGAAGCTGTCACGTGAAAACCCTTTCCTGTCGTCCGCCGAACGGTTAGGTGAGCGCGCCATGAAATGTAACCCCTCCCTTACCCGTGCGACACGAATTTTCCGTGGCTTTGCAAAGCGCTGTTAGGCGGAGCTTGGGTCGCATGGCTTTCTGGAAATCACGCAAGAACCGCCGCGAGGATGACGGTGCCCAAGCTACCAGCTTGCTCGCATTCCTGTGGTTCATCGTCAAAGTCGTGGCCATCGTCTTTGCCTTTCGCGTGTTCGTCTATTCCGCCTTCTATATACCCAGTGAAAGCATGGTCCCGACGTTGCTGCGCGGCGACTATATGATGATTGCGAAATGGCCCTATGGCGTGTCGAAATATTCGATCCCCTTTGCAACGCCGCTGGGCGAAGGACGCATCGCGGCCAGTTTGCCGGAGCGTGGCGATATCGTGGTATTCAAGCATCCGCTCGATAAGACGGATTACATCAAACGCGTCATCGGCTTGCCCGGCGATACCATTGCCATGCGGGAGGGACGCTTGATCCTGAATGGCACGCTTGTGGAGCGCCAGAAGGTTGCGGATTTCATCGTAACGCCCGGTCCTTATGCCGGATACGCCCGCGCGCAAAGTCGGCAAAACGAAGCGGGTGAGCCCGAATTTTCTTATATACGCTATCGTGAAACTCTGCCCTCTGGCGCATCCTATGAAACGCTGGAGAGCGGACCCAGCTTTGCCGATAATTTCGGCCCAGTGACTGTGGACGACGGGCACATTTTTGTGCTCGGCGATCACCGCGATAATTCGCAGGACAGCCGTTTCCCCACACGCATCAGCGGCGGTGTCGGTCAGGTGCCGGTCAAGCTGCTGGTCGGGCGCGCGGATATCATCGTCTTTTCCACCGATGGCCATGCAGGCTGGTCGGACCCGCAAAGCTGGTTTACGGCAACCCGATGGAACCGGATCGGACAGGGCTTGTGACGCGATGAGCAAATTGCGCGATGAAACCAAGGAATGGCTGGCTGCGACCGGATTTCATATGCGCGACGAGCCGCGTTGGAAAGCCGCACTGACGCATGGCAGCCTGGGCGAAAAGCGCGATTATGAACGGTTGGAATTCTTGGGCGACCGCGTTCTGGGTCTTGCCATCGCCTCGTGGCTGTTCGAGCGTAATTTGGGGCCGGAGGGCCGCTTGTCACTACGCCTCAATGCGTTGGTCAGCCGCGAATCTTGCGCCATCGTCGCTCGCGCTGTCGGCGTTGCAGACCATGTCCGCATGGGCAGTCAGGCGCGTAGCGATGGCGGCGCGGACAGCGACAACATACTCGGCGATGTGATGGAATCTCTGCTGGGCGCGTCTTACATCGACAATGGTTATGAGGTAACGGCGGAGCTGGTCAAAACCCTGTGGTCCGACCTCGTTCACGGCGATGCGGGACAGACCAAACATCCCAAAAGCGCCTTACAGGAATGGGCCGCGGCCAAGCGCCGCAAACCGCCCGAATATGTGGTGTCATCACGCAGCGGCCCCGATCACGCGGCACAATTTACCGTGCTGGTCCGCGTCAACAATCTTGGCGAAGTGGAGGCGACCGCATCCAGCAAACAGGAAGCTGAAACTGCCGCCGCCAAAGCCTTTCTGGAGAAATATGCGTGAGCGATAGCAATTCGGATACCAAGACAAAATGCGGCGTCGTCGCGATCATCGGCGCGCCCAATGCCGGCAAATCGACGCTGGTCAATCAGCTGGTCGGGCAAAAGGTCGCGATCACCAGCGCCAAAGCGCAGACCACCCGCTCGCGGATGCTGGGCATCGCATTGCACAAATCCGAAGCGGCTCACACGCAGATGATCCTGGTCGATACGCCGGGTATTTTCGCGCCCAAGCGCAGGCTGGACCGCGCGATGGTCAGCGCCGCGTGGGAAGGCACCGAAGCTGCCGATGCCATCGTGTTGCTGGTCGATCCAATCAAGCAGCGCCGGCACGAGCTGGTCCCGCTGGTAGAGGCATTGGCCAAGCGCCCAGAGCGCAAGCTGCTGGTGCTGAACAAGGTCGATAAGGCGAAGAAAGAGCCGCTACTGGCGTTGGCGCAAGAGCTGGGCGAACAGATCGATTTTGCGGAGATTTTCTTCATCTCCGCGCTGACCGGCGATGGCGTTACCGAGATGCAGGACGCGCTGGCCGCGCTGATGCCGGACGGGCCGTGGCATTACCCCGAAGATCAGGTGAGCGATGCGAGCGAACGCTTGCTGGCGACCGAAATCACGCGCGAACAGCTATATCAGCAATTGCATGACGAATTGCCGTATGACAGCGCGGTTCGCCCGGAAAGCTATACGCAAAAACCCGATGGCAGCGTGGAAATCCGGCAGCAGATCGTGATCGGCCGGTCCAGTCAGAAACCCATCGTGCTGGGCAAAGGCGGTAGCCGGATCAAAGCCATTGGCGAGGCGGCTCGCATGGAATTGGCCGAAATTCTGGGCCGAAAGGTGCATCTGTTCCTGCACGTCAAAGTCAGCGAGAACTGGGACGAGGACAAGGAAATCTTCGAAGAGATCGGGCTTGATTGGACGGGTTAATGAGAATTACAAGGAAGCAATTCTATTTTGGCACTGGACTGGCGTCGTTATTTTTTCAGCGCTCCTAATAGTGTCTCCAGCAATCCATGCAATACAACCAATATTTTGGCTAATAGCATTAAATTGGGTCGCATTCACTGCCTGTACGTACGCGCTTTTACGTCGTCCTGAGGGAATGATGTCAGGGCTCGCTTCGTGGAAGGATGCCGAGTACAATTACTGGAGAATTATCGTGCTTTCGTTTGCTGGAGCCGGTTTTTTCACAGTCGCATTTAGCGTTCCAATCATTTGACTAGGTTTTTTCGCTAGCTTGATATTAAAAACATGAAGAACTGCAACGCCATAGTAATCGATTAAAAATCACCGCTTCTTCAAAATATCGATTTTGTTCTTCTTGGCAAAATCCTTGGTGGATTCTTCGCTGCGACCGATCGCTTTGGCGATTTCGCGTAAGCCCTTACCCTTGGCGGCAAGCGTTCGCAGTTGCCCCGCTTCTTCGGCTTTCCAAGGCTGTTTATGCCGCTCGAAACGCTCTTTCGCCATTACTCGGCCACCTTCTTGGCAGGCGCCTTTTTCTTGGCCGCAGGCTTCGCCGCCGTTTTTTTGGCCCCCGTTTTCTTAGCCGCCGCCTTCTTCGGAGCAGCCTTCTTCTTTGGCGCCGCTTTCTTGCGACCTTTTTTCTTCGCCGGTCCCTTGGCCACACGCGCATCAATCAAAGCGATGGCCTGCTCCTCGGTGACGTCTTCCGGCTTGATGTCCTTGGGGATCGTGGCATTGGTCGTACCATCGGTCACATAGGGGCCATAGCGGCCCGGCATGACCTTCATTTCCGCCTCGGACGTCGGATGCTTGCCCAGCACTTTGATCGGCTCGGCCTTTTGCCGCCCGCGCCCGCCTTTCTGCGCCGCTGCTTCGGCCAGCAACGTCACCGCCGCATTCATCCCCGTATCGAACACGTCGCGCGTGCTGGTCAGCTTGGCATATTTGCCATCATGCCGCAGATACGGGCCATAGCGCCCGATAGCCGCTTCGATCTCAAGCCCGCTTTCGGGATGCGCGCCAACGATGCGTGGCAGCGACAGCAATTTCAGCGCCCATTCCAAGTCGAATTCGTCGAGATCCTTGGGGATGGAGGCGCGCTTGGCTTCCTTGCCCTCGCCCAATTGCACATAGGGTCCAAAGCGCCCGGATTTGCGTTCGACCGGCAGGCCGGTTTCCGGGTCTTTGCCCATGACTTCGTCTTGCCCAGCATCGGCATCGCCTTCGCCGCCTGGCTGCGCAAAGCGGCGCGTGAATTTGCATTCGGGATAATTGTCACACGCCACAAACGCGCCATAGCGCCCGCCGCGTAAAGCCAGACGGCCATTGTCGCGGCCTTCTTTTTCGCACATCGGGCAGCTACGCGGATCGGCGTCGGGATCGGTCGCCGGGAACAGGTAATCGGACAGATACACGTCCAATTCCTTGGTCACTTCGGACGGTTGCTGCTCCATCACTTCATCGGTTTTGGGTTTGAAATCCTTCCAGAAGCTGGCCAGCACTTTCTTCCATTGCTCGCGCCCGCCGGATACTTCGTCCAGCTCGTCTTCCATCCCGGCAGTAAAATCATATGCCACGTAGGTCGGGAAAAAGCGTTCGAGGAACGCGGTCAGCAATCGCCCGGATTCCTCTGCAAAGAAACGGTTTTTCTCCATCCGCACATAATCGCGATCGCGCAGCGTTTGAATGGTCGAGGCGTAAGTCGATGGACGCCCGATCCCCAACTCCTCTAGCCGCTTGACCAGTGAAGCTTCGGAAAACCGCGGCGGTGGCTGCGTAAAGTGCTGGTTCGCATCAACCGTTTTTTTCAGCGGGCTGTCGCCCTTCGCCATGACGGGCAGCAAGCCTTCATCATCGTCGGCGGCATCGTCGCGTCCTTCCTGATATACGGCGAAAAAGCCCGGAAACTTCACCACTTGTCCGGTCGCGCGCAGCTCATGCAGGCCCGCCGGATCGCGCATCGTGACAGTCGTGCGTTCGAGCGACGCCGCCGCCATCTGGCTCGCCATCGCACGTTTAAAAATCAGCGAATACAGCTTTCCCTCGTCGCCCGATCCGGCCTTGTCGCGCGTAAAATCGGTCGGACGAATGGCTTCGTGCGCTTCCTGAGCGTTCTTGGCTTTCGTGCTGTAATGGCGCGGTTTTTCCGGCATATAATGGCCCGAATACCGCTCCGAAATCGCTTTGCGACAAGCCGAAATCGCGCTGCCGTCCATCTGCACGCCGTCGGTCCGCATATAAGTGATCGCGCCCGCTTCATACAGCGATTGCGCGCACCGCATCGTGTGGCTCGCCGAATAGCCCAGCTTGCGCGCGGCTTCCTGTTGCAAGGTCGACGTCGTAAACGGTGGCGACGGATTGCGTTTCAGCGGCTTGGTTTCGATCTCCTCGATCGTGAACGGCGCGTGTTCGACCTTGGCTTTCGCTTCATTGGCAATGCCCGCTTCGCCCAGCGAGAGTTTTTCCAGCTTCTTGCCATCATATTTGACCAGCCGTGCGTCGAATTCCGTGCCGTCCTGCTCCATCTTGGCCGTGATCGACCAATACTCATCGGCAATGAACGCTTCGATTTCGCGCTCCCGCTCTGCCACCAACCGCAGGGCGACCGATTGCACGCGCCCGGCGCTTTTGGCTCCGGGCAGCTTGCGCCACAACACCGGCGACAGCGTAAAGCCGAACAGATAATCGAGCGCACGGCGCGCAAGATATGCATCGATCAAATCGGTATCGAGTTCGCGCGGGCTTTTCATCGCCTCGGTCACGGCAGATTTGGTGATCGCGTTGAAAGTGACCCGGTCCACTTTCGTGGGCAAGGCTTTGCGTTTTTTCAGCAGCTCCTGAACGTGCCAGCTGATCGCTTCGCCTTCGCGGTCGGGGTCGGTTGCCAGCACCAGCCGGGTCGCGCCCTTGGCTGCATCGGCGATTTCCTTAAAGCGGCTTTGTTTGTCGCGGTACAACTCCCAATCCATCGCGAAGTCTTCATCCGGGCGCACGCTGCCATCCTTGGGCGGCAGGTCGCGAACGTGGCCGTAGCTGGCGAGAACCTTGAAGTCCTTGCCGAGATACCCCTCGATGGTTTTGGCTTTGGCAGGCGATTCGACGATGACAAGTTGCATAGGGTGTGGGTCAGTCTCTTACGTGTGTGTATGTGCGTACGCGCGAAGGTGGGGTCGGTTGCGTCAGGAGGTCAAGTGGGATCACGCTCTTGCTGAGATACGAGTTTAAAGACTGCAAGGCCAAGGATGATGATTGCGATGTAGCTAAATGTAGATAGCAAGTTTGCAACTATCACCTCACTAACCTCGCTTAGTCTGAATATCTGAGGACTGAAAATGGTTAGCGAAAACGAGATAAAAGCTGGTAGAAGAAAAATCACCAAAATTACGAAAATAGAAGATTGTAAATTTCGCGTAGAATCCCATGACCATTGCATACTATCTCTGATACCTAGAGAACCGGTAAGATATTTCCCATAAACAGAAATCCATCTCGTCATGGCGTACAAACCTGGTAGTAATAGCAAGAACGCACCCGCGATTGTTATTATGGTAATTAAGATAACTAAAACTATATAACCAAAAAATTTATCTATACTTAATGTAAAACTATATCCGACAGATCTAAGTATTATAATTGTCAATAGAAAATTTAAGATCAGATCAGTGAGGACTATTAGATAGTAAATCAAAGAGTGGTAATCTATTATCTCCATGTAAGCATAAATCGCTACTGATAGAGAGCCATAGACCGCTAATACAATAATATTTTTCCTGACTAAGTGGATAACTTCTTTTAAAATAACTGAAATAGTGTTTTTTTTAAGGCTCATTTCAAACTCACCTTGCCGCCAGCGTGGCGCGTTAGCTGTCCGGCGATTTCCAGTTCCAGCAGCGCCATCTGCACATCGGCGACACTTGCGCCCGACTGGCGGATCAATTCGTCCACGCTAACCGGCGCGTTGGTCAGCAAGCTGGCAATATCGCTTGTCCCGGCGGACGGCGATGGCGGCGCGGAAGCAACCGAAGCCGCCTGAGCAGAAGCCTTCTCACTCAAAGCGCGAACAGGCCGGTCATCCGCCGCAATGACGCGCGAACGCGGCGTTCCGGTAAAGCCGGATAACAGCTCAACCACATCCTCCACCGATTGCACGAGAACCGCGCCATCGCGGATCAACTGGTTACAACCATGCGCCCGCGCATCCAGCGGCGAGCCGGGTATCGCCATGATTTCGCGGCCCGCTTCTCCGGCCAGACGAGCGGTAATCAGCGAGCCGGATTTGGGCGCGGCTTCCACCACCAATGTTCCACTGGCCAGCCCGGCAATGATGCGGTTGCGGCTGGGGAAGTTCTGCGCGCGCGGCTCGGTCCCCGGTGGCTGTTCCGCGATCAGCAAGCCTTCGCTGGCGATGCGCTCCTGCAATTCGCTGTGCTGCGGCGGGTATGCGATTTCGATGCCGCTGGCGATGACGCCCACCGTCGCGCCGGATCCTTGCGTTCCGTTCCCACTGCTGAGAGCGCCCTCATGCGCCGCACCGTCGATCCCGCGCGCCAGCCCTGACACAATTGTCAGCCCAGCCTCGGCCAGCCCCAGCGCAAATTCACGCGCCAGTTTGATGGCTGCGGCAGAAGCATTGCGCGCGCCAACGATCGCCACACAAGGCCGCGCTGCCAATCGCCAATCCCCGCGATACGTCAGGATCGGCGGAGCGCTGTCGATCTCGGCCAGCAAAGGCGGAAAATCGGGCTGATCGTGAAAGAGATATTTCGCCCCCGCGCGTTTAACGGCCAGCACTTCGCGCTCGATCCTATCGGGTTTCGCCGCAACGTAGCGCCGCTTTCCCTCGCCGCCCAGATTGGGCAGCGCCTCTAGCGCTTGGGCAGCTGTCCCGAACCGCGTGAGCAATTGCCGATAGCTGATCGGGCCGATATGCGGTGAGCGCAGCAAGCGGATGCGCGCAAACGCCTCGGCCTGCGTAATGGCTTGGTCGGACAGCCCTGCCGGAGCAGCGCCCTCTCCGCTCATTTCGGCGACCCGATGCGCGGCTCCTCGCCCGCCAGCAATCGCTGAATATTGGCGCGATGCAGCCAGATTATCAGCACGGCAATCGCGATCAGCACCGCGATGTAATCGTGATATCCCAGCGCAAATGCGGCGATCGCAGCCGCCACGACGGCGCACATTCCGGCAAGTGAGCTAATGCGTGACAAGGCCAGCACGGCCAGCCACACCAGAGCATAAGCCAGCCCAATGGGCCATGCGAGCCCGAAGGACACGCCCGCATTTGTCGCGACGCCCTTGCCGCCTTTGAAGCGGAGCCAGATAGGGAAGCAATGGCCCAGGACTGCGCCCATCGCTGCCCAGCCGACTGCATCGGGAAACCACACTTTGGCCAGCAGCACCGGCGTCAAACCTTTGATCAAGTCGAGAATTAGCGTTGCCGCCGCCAGCGGCTTGTTCCCGGTGCGCAGTACGTTGGTCGCGCCGATATTGCCGCTCCCGATTGCGCGCACATCGCCCATTCCGGCCATTTTCGTCAGCAACAAACCGAACGGGATTGAGCCAAGCGCATAGCCCAGCAGCAAAGCCCACACATTTTCCGTAGCAAATCCCATCGCCGGTCTTTAACTGCTCACTTTATGCTTGTCGAATACGAAACCCGTTCCGCACCGGATGTGACGCGCGCCGATGCGCCCATCCTGATGCTGGATTCCGGGGTCGGCGGTCTGACCGTCCTGTCGGAGATGCGCGCCCTCCTGCCGCATACGCCGGTCATCTACGCCGCCGATCTGGCAGGCTTGCCCTATGGCGACAAATCCGAGCAGGAAATTGCCGCGCGGGTGGCCGGATTGCTGGGCCGGATGAGCGAGCGGTACCGTCCGCGCCTCGCTTGTATCGCGTGCAACACGGCCAGCACGATTGCACTGTCGATGGTGCGTGAGGTGCTGGAAATCCCGATTGTCGGCACGGTTCCGGCGATCAAGCCCGCCGCCGCCATGACCAAGACCAACGTGATTGGATTGCTCGGCACGAAAGCCACCATCCGGCAGCCTTATGTCGATCAGCTTGAAGCCGAATTTGCGCGCAACAAGACGCTCGTTCGCCATGCCGCGCCCGAACTGGTGCTGGCCGCCGAAGCGCGCATCCGCGGCGAGCCGGTGGACCAAAGCGCGATCGATGCAGTGGCCGATGCCTTGCGTGAAAAAGCGCATGGTGCGCGAATCGATACGCTGGTGCTGGCTTGCACGCACTTCCCGCTCATCCGCAATGAGTTGTCCCAAGCATTTGGACCAGAGGTTACGCTGGTCGATGGAGCCAAGGGAATTGCCCGGCGCATCGCCGATCTGACGCAGGATCAGGAATTTGCAAAAGGACCGTCTTATTTCGTCGCGACGGGCAGCGAGAGCGGACTGGACCCGTACCGCCCTGCCCTGCAAAACCTCGGATTCGCTGCCGTTTCTATTTTTTAGGTGTCCTGGCAGGCGTTCCTGTACACGCCCCTGTACTCGGCCCCGTACGCATCAAAGCGCAGACTGTTTGCAAAATTCGCAACTTGTCACGCAAATCCGCAGAGTTCCGGGCCGGAATCGCTTATCGCGAATGGCTCGCAAAGATCGCGGTGGTCAAACCCGATCCGCGGTATTATCTGACCGCCACACGCCAGCTACGGGATTTCGGCCAAGGACGGTCCGCGATGAATTACAACCTGATCTTCGACAAGGCAATCGAGCGATTGCACTCCGAGGGCCGCTATCGCGTGTTCATCGATATCCTGCGCAACAAGGGTGCCTATCCCAATGCGCGCTGTTTCCACGGCCATAACGGGCCGAAGCCGATCACCGTGTGGTGCTCCAACGATTACCTTGCAATGGGCCAGCATCCCAAAGTGATCGAAGCGATGGAAGAAGCGCTGCACGATGTCGGCGCGGGTTCGGGTGGCACGCGCAATATCGGCGGCAACACGCATTACCATGTCCAGCTTGAGCAGGAACTCGCTGATCTGCACGGCAAGGAAGGCGCGCTGCTGTTCACCAGTGGCTATGTCTCGAACGATGCGACCTTGTCGACGCTTGCCAAATTGCTGCCCGGATGCGTGATCTTCTCCGATGAATTAAACCACGCCAGCATGATCGCAGGCATTCGCAATGCCGGATGCGAAAAGCGCGTGTTCCGTCATAATGATCTGGTGCATCTGGAAGAATTGCTGGCCGCAGAAGACCCTGATGTGCCCAAAGTCATTGCCTTCGAAAGCGTCTATTCGATGGATGGCGATGTCGCGCCGATCCATGCGATTTGCGACCTTGCCGAAACTTACAACGCGCTGACCTATGTCGATGAAGTGCACGCTGTGGGAATGTACGGCCCGCGCGGCGGCGGCATTACCGAGCGCGACGAAGCAGCGGATCGCGTCAATTTGATCGAAGGTACGCTGGGCAAGGCGTTCGGTGTCATGGGCGGCTATGTCGCAGCGGACACGAAGATCATCGACTGCATCCGCTCTTATGCGCCGGGCTTCATCTTCACCACTTCGCTATCGCCAGTATTGGCAGCGGGCGTGCTGGCTTCGGTCCGGCATTTGAAATCATCGAGTGAAGAGCGCGAGGCGCAGCAGGCGAATGCCGCGATGCTGAAAGCGGTTTTGAGCGAACGCGGTCTGCCGATTATGGATTCCACCACGCATATCGTCCCGCTGATGGTGGGCGATCCGGTGCGCGCCAAGAAAATCAGCGACATCTTGCTGGCCGAATACGGGATGTATGTGCAGCCGATCAATTTCCCCACTGTGCAGCGCGGGACGGAGCGTTTGCGTTTCACCCCCGGCCCCGCACATACGCCTGCGATGATGCAGGAATTGGGTGATGCGCTGGTCGAGATTTGGGACCGGCTCGATCTGGACCTTGCCAAAGCCGCGTGAGTGACGCCTCAGCCAAACACCCGACTTATGATGACGTTGTGCGCGGTCGGCGGTCCATTCGCGGATTTCTCGACAAGCCGGTCTCGCGCGAGCTTCTGAACGAAGTGCTGGCGCTGGCCATACGCGCACCGTCCAGCTTCAACAATCAGTGCTGGAATTTCACCGTTGTTACAGGCGCAGCGCTGGACGCGATCCGCCAAGGCAACACCGACGGCATTCTGGCCGGAAAACCCGACAGCCGCGAATTCCGCAAACATGACGGCCAGCATCCCGATCACCGCACGCGGCAAGTTGATGTCGCCAAGCAGCTCTTCGGTGCGATGGGGATCGAGCGCGAGGACAAGGAAGGACGGCAGGACTGGGTCTTGCGCGGGTTCCGGCAGTTCGACGCGCCGGTGTCGGTCATCGTCACATATGATCGCGAGCTTCTGGGCAGCGACATCGCGCCTTTCGATTGCGGCGCTGTGACCAATGCCCTGGTCAATGCGGCATGGTCGCGCGGGCTGGGCTGCGTCATCAATTCGCAAGGCATTATGCAGTCGCCGGTGGTGCGCGAACACGGCAAGATCGCCGATGATCAGGTCATCATGATTTGTGTCGCGCTGGGCTGGCCCGATGACAGCTTTGCGGCCAACGCCGTCTATACCGAACGCAAATCGGTCGAGGACGCCGTGCGCTTTGTCGGTTTCGACGAGGGCTGACACGCGCAACCTTTTGACCGCCGCGCGGAAGGCCATTCGCGTTAACACGCAGCCGCGCGATTGTGCCGGAATATACCCTCTCAAACTTCTGATACATTTCCATAAGACTTAGCGTTTACCGGTGAGCGGATGGCGTCTATCGAGCGGCAAGCTGCGCCAGCACAAGGAAACCTGCATTTTGTCTTCACGTCCTTTCCCTATGCAATTTCTCTGCAACAAGGATCCCGAAGCCAAACCCGATGGCTTTCTAACCGAGCAGGTTGGCGCATGGCAGTTCCACTACTCTCCCGATCTGCCGATTGCACGACACGAGACAACGGTGCTGGTTGGCCATGCGATCGATTGGGCAGAGCCGGACAAAAGCAATCAGGACATTGCCGCCAGCCTGCCGGAAAACCATGCGCGCCTTGCCGGACGATGGGCGATATTCGACCTCGGCGATCAGCCGCAAGTGTTTGGCGATGGCTCGATGGCGCTGACCTGGTCGCAAGGCGTGGCCGGTTCGAGCGCCGCTTTGCTGGCCCATGTCGATCCGTCCCTCAAGCGCAAACACCGCCCGGAGTACGACAGTCACCGCCTGACCGGCTGGCATTCGGGCGCAGCTTTCGTAGCAACCGATACCGAATATGACGGTGTTTACGCACTACTGACCAATCACCGGCTCGATTTGGCCGCATTCGAAGCAAAACGCTTTGCGCCTGAGCCGCTTGATCGCCGCTCCTTGGAGGACAGCGTACCGCATATCGTCGCGATACTGACCGGCATCTGGACCGGCATCTTGGCACGATCACCGACTGCGCTGGCTTTGACCGGAGGCTATGACAGCCGCGTGTTGGCAGCCGCCCTGTCACTTGCGCCCGATGCCAAGACGCGCTCCATCGCGTTTACGATCGAAGACACCCACGCCACGCCGGAGGGCCATACCGACATTGAATTGGCTACTTGGATCGCCAACACGCTCGACCTTGAGCATCACAAGCTGCACGCCGATGACAATATTCCGCAAGCGATGCGCGATACCATCCGCGCGACCGAAGGGATGCAGGCGCCTCGTTTTGAAGAGTGGGCTGCTTTGTCGCAACAAGAGCCACTATCCGGCAAATTGATCGTATCAGGCTGGGCCAGCGGGATCGGACGTGCCTATTATTCATGGCCGGGCTCGGAAAATATCGATGCGCAGGATGTCCTTGAAATCAGTCACTTGCCCGATGATCTGAAGCCCCTTTTTCTCGAAGAAGCGCAAAGCTGGCTGGATGGCGCACGTCAGGCGAGCAGGACCAGCGGCGTGCCCGTTTCCGATATGCTGTATTGGGAATTGCGTCTGTCGCGCTGGATTTCGGCCAATTACAACATCATGGGGCATGGCGGATGGTGGATGACGCCATATACGTGCCGCGATTTGCTGATGGCGATGATTGCCATCCCCGAAACCGAGCGCGGCAAGCGTGGCCATCGCCTGTATGTCGAATTGATCCGGCAAATGCGCCCAAAGTTGCTGGATCGAGCGATCAACCCCGAAACGCTGGGCCAGAAGCTGAAAGGGTTTGCGGGCCACAAAACCAAGCATTTAATCGCTACGATGCTGGTCAAGTTGGGCCTGTACGAGAAGGTCCGCGCATGGCGGCGCGGCCGTTAAAGAATTAGCTACACAAGCCTTGACATAATTGGAATGATGCGGTTTTTTGCCGCTATCTTTTTACTGGCGGGGTCAGCATGAAATACAACACAATAAGCGCGATCTGCGCATTGTCATTGCTTGCAGCTTGCGGAGGTGGTGATTCCAGTTCAGCCCCGCCACCCACCGGAGGTGGAACCGCGACGCCTGTGCCGACACCCACGCCTATTAGCTATGACAAATTTGCCGAACTTACCGGCAATCAAAGTTTCGACAGTGCATGTACGGGCGCTCGGCTTGGTCTGGCCGGAGGCGCTGACTCCTTGCTTCATCATTCACGGAAGGTTTCGGGATTTCATACACCGAAGCCACCGATATCTGGACCATTTCTCCTGCCACTGGATTGATCAGCTTCGATACGGCGCTGTCTTTTGGCCCACCTGATTTGGCTGAAGATGATCGTCCTAACAAAGTCGTGTATGAAAGGCGGGATTTGCAAAATCGCCCGTTGCGGTTTGCATATAATTTTCCCCGTGCTTTAACTGCAACACCTGAATATGTGCGCGATGTTGTTGTCGCCTCTCCTTTACCGGACAGCACTTTGGGAATTTTCCAGTGTGTTATTGGCGTTCCGACAGCGCTAGAAGACAAAATCCCCGATGTGACCGAAACCTCCGGCTTCATCAGCTACAGCAATTATGGCGTGCGGGGGGATGTGTACGTCGACTTCAACGACGGTCGAGCTTCAGAACAATATGCACTCGATCGCACCACCATCGATTTCCGAGCAAAGCCCGATACGGGTCTAATTACGCTTAGTATGAATTTGATCGGGCGGCAGTATCAGCCAGACGGAAGTCTGTCTGATGACGAAGTTTCGTTCGGAGTGGTCAGCGGTGAGACAACAATTGACGGCACCGAGCAAAACTTTTCGGAACTCATGACCATTACTTCGTCGGATAACATGGCTAGCGGCACTTTCGGTGGCTGGTTTTTTGGACCATCGGGCGCTGAAATGGGTCTGGTAATCGGAGCCGGGCAGAACAGAAGTGATGGCGCGACCCTCTCGATAAGCGCTGTCATAATCGGCACCGGTCAAGGCGAATTCGTTCCGGCGTGATCGCTAAGTCGATGTCATCCGACCGCCATTCGCGCGGTTCGCAAATAAAATTTCAGACAAATGTCATAATGGTGAGGCGTGGCACGTCTTGTGATAGAAGGCGTGAATTGGTGCGCCTTCCTGAACGGAGATTTGCAATGAAATACGCCCTTATGATCCACGAAGATCACGCGTCCTACGCCAAGGACGGCGCGTGGGAAGAGATCATCAAACGCCACACCGAATTCGGCGAAGCCAACGCGTCCGTCATCGTCGGCGGAGAAGGCTTGCAAGCGCCCGACACGGCAACCACGCTGAACCGGGCGGGCGAGAAAGTCGAATTCCATGACGGTCCGTTTGCCGAAGCACGCGAGCAATTGGGCGGGTTCTATCTGGTCGAAGCGGCCAGCCTGGACGAAGCGATGGCGATTGCACGCGACATCCCGATGATCGGCAACGGATCGGTGGAGATCCGGCCTTGCGTCGGCGAATAAAGCGACTTTGGCGGCGAATGCGTCACTGACCGCGATTGTCTCTGGCGAGCGTTTGCAACTGATTGCAGCGCTCGCCAAACATTGCGGCAATCTCGATCTGGCGGAAGAGGCTTTTGCCGAAGCCTGCCTGCGGGCGGCACAGCGATCCGAGCCGGTCCAAGACTGGGCAGCATGGCTTTACCGCGTGGCTACCCGAATCGTAATCGATCGCACACGGCAGCTTCGCGTGCGAAGTGATGCGACACGCGACAGCATTGGCGAAAGCGCAATTGAGATGGCTCTGCACACCATTCCCGACCATCGACTGGCGCTGATTTTCGCCTGCTGCCATCCGGCGATCAATTTGACCGACCGCATAGCGCTGACGCTGACAACTGTGTGCGGGATGACTGCGGGACAAGTGGCGCAAGCCTTTCTGATCGCTGCGCCGACCATTTCGCAGCGACTGGCCCGAGCGAAACGCAAACTGGCGGGCGCTGGCATTTTGTTCGAAATTCCCGATGCGCGCTTCTGGCAAGAGCGGTTGGAAGCTGTGCTTAGCACGATCGAAATCGCTTATGCCAGGGGCCACGGCGATGCGTCCGGCACGAGCGTGGATGCGCATTTTGCGACAGAATTGATCGATCTGTCGGCGATGCTCGCCACCATGATGCCCGATAGTCAGGACACGCACGCCTTGGCTGCAGCGCTGATGTTTTCCGAAGCACGGCGGCCTGCGCGTGTGAATGCGATGGGCAATATGGTGCCCTTGTCCGAGCAGGATCGCGCTCAGTGGGATAGCACGCTCATTGAACGCGCTACGGCGCATCTGAACAAAGCGCTGTCAGGCGAAAACGCTCAGTCCGCACGAACGATCAAAGCGGAGCTACAAGCGATTTGGTCCTGTGACCGCAGCGGCGACGTGGGCGAAATTTGGCGCAAAGTGCTGGCCGCTTACGACCGCCTGGCACTGGTCGAGCCAAGTCCTTTTACGCAGATCAATCGCGCGGTTGCGTTTGCGCACGTCCACGGACCCGAAGCCGCTCTGGCCGATCTCGACACTATTCCGGCGGAAAGCGTCGCGGGCAATGCCGCGTACCATGCCGTTCGCGCAGGGCTATTATACCGCACGGAGCGATGGGAGGATGCGGTCCGCGAATATGACCGAGCCATTGCGGCCCAAACCAATCCGGTGGAGCGCGAATGGCTGACGCGACGCCGCGCGGAATGTGCCGCGAATTTGCTTAGCGCAGATTGACCACAGTTATTTGCCGCTGGACGCAGGCGGCTGCCATCATACAGGCTTGCCATCGGCTCGTCGGAAACTGTGACCTGCACAGCATCGCCGAACCCGTTAAAGCCGGTCTTCATCGCCGCTCCATAAGCGCCAAGCATCCCGATCTCGATGTAATCGCCCGCCTGAATGTCCTGCGGCAGCGCAAATGGCCCCTGCATATAGTCGGCATCGTCACAGGTTGGCCCGTAAAATGCGAAATCGACGTCCGCCTCGGCGCGGTCATCGTCCAGTGCCTGCACCGGGAAATTCCACCCGACATGGGCCGCATCGAACAATGCGCCATACGCTCCGTCATTGATGTACAATTCGTCGCCCCGACGTTTTTCCACCCGCACAATGAGCGAGGAATATTCCGCCGCCAGCGCGCGGCCCGGCTCGCACCACAATTCCGCATTGTAAGCGATTGGCAGCGAATAAAACTGCTTGTGGATGATGGTGAAATAATCTTCCAGCGGTGGCGGCTCCATGCCGGGATAGACGCTTGGAAAACCGCCCCCGACATCGACCATATCGATCACCACGCTGGCTTCGGCAATGGCGACGCGCACCCGCTCGATCGCTTGCACATAAGCGAACGGCGTCATCGCCTGACTGCCGACATGGAAACACACGCCCAGCCAGTCGCAATGCTGCCGCGCTTCCTGCAACAAGGCAGGCGCTTCGGTCAGATCGCAGCCGAATTTGCTGGCCAGCGACAATTCGGAATATTCGCTCGACACGCGCAAGCGGATGCACAGACGCAAATCGGTGGCCGCATTGCCATCGGAATCGCGGCAAGCCTCGACAATTTTTTCCAGCTCTTCGATGGTGTCCAGGCTGAATGTTTTGCAGCCATGTTCGTGGTAAGCTTCGGCAATCGCCCGCGCAGTCTTTACCGGATGCATGAAGCACAGCGTTGCATCTGGCAGTGTCGCCGCGACAAGGCGCACTTCTGCAATCGAGGCGACATCGTAATGGGTGATGCCCGAATCCCACAAAACGCGCAGCAAATCGGGCGAAGGATTGGCCTTCACCGCATAAAGCGACTTGCCCGGAAACTTCTCGGTAAAGAAGCGGGCAGCACGCGCGGCGGCGTGCGGACGGTTAAGAATGACAGGTTCGTCCGGCGCGAGGGCGCGAACTACAGCCTTGGCATCAGGATAATGGTGCAACTCAAGGGACCCCCTAAACATCGAAGTTTGTATCAAGCGACCGGGCATTGGGAAGTCCCCTGTTGTGCAGGGGCCCGGCAGCGGAAGCGCGCATATAAGCAATAACCATGGATTCGCAAGATTGTTTCGGATGCTATGTCAGCGATCTCGTCAGCAGACCCTAGCGATGTGGCATTTTGGCAGCTCTGATTTGGTAGCACCAATGCGATGACGCGGCGCTGAATGACGCACGCTCTCGGCGAGAATTTTTCCTCTCAGCTCAAGCGATTGCGAAAATCTTCATAGCCGAAACTCTTGACCTGTTCGAGCGCATCCGTGTCGCTATCCCACAGCCAGATACTGGGCAATTTCACCCCGTTAAATGTATTTGTTTTCACCATCGAATAATGCGCCTGATCAAGGAAGGCGATCGGCTGCCCTACTTGCGCCCCGCCTGCGATCCGGTAGTCGCCGATCACATCGCCGGCCAGACAGGACGGCCCCCCTAAGCGAATGGCCGGCACGTCTTCGCCTGTCGCTTCGTTCAGCATGGCGGGACGATACGGCGCTTCGATGACGTCGGGCATATGGCAGGTCGCCGAAATGTCGGTAATCGCGACCGGCACTTCGTTGAAGCCTGTGTCGAGGATCGTGCCGACGAGTATCCCTGCATCCAGCGCCACAGCCTCGCCCGGTTCAAGGTAGATTTCCGCGCCTGTGTCGGCTTTCGCGTCTTTCAAGAATTCGATCAATTCCTCGCGCTGATAATCGTCGCGCGTGATGTGATGCCCGCCGCCCATATTGATCCATTTCAACTGGCCGAACCACGGTTCAATCGCGTCGAACACTTTGTCCCAGGTTTTGCGCAGCGGCTCGAAATCCTGCTCGCACAGATTGTGGAAGTGAATGCCTTCGACGCCTTCCATCGCCTCTTCGGTCAATTGATCGAGCGGAAAACCGAGGCGCGAGCCGGGGCTGGACGGATCGTAGCGCGGCACTTCGCCGGTTGCCACTTGCGGATTGATGCGCAGGCCCACATCGAAACTTTGCCCGCTGCTGCGCGCGTGATCCACGATCAGGGCGGCGCGCTGCATTTGACCCGGTGAATTGAAGATGATGTGGTCGGACAGGCGACAGACCTCTTCCAGCTCTTCGGGCTTATAGGCCGCACAATAGGTGCTGATTTCGCCATCGTAAAATTCGGACGCCAGCATCGCTTCCCACAGGCCGGACGTGCACACCCCGTCGAGATATTCGCCGATGATCGGGGCGACGCTCCACATCGAGAATGCCTTTAAGGCCGACAACATCTTGATGTCGGCGGCATCGCGGACATCGGCCAATATCTGGCAATTTGCGCGCAGTTTTGCGGCATCCACGACGAAGGATGGACTGTCGACCCGCGTGAGGTCAAACGCTGCAAAGGCTCCCGGATCACCGGCTTTGGTTTGCATCACTGAGCAACATCAAGGATTTGCAGCACCGAACGCAATGCAGGATCGCTTCCATCGGGCGCGGTATCAGCGGGCGTCATAGCGACATCAGCAACGAAATCTTCACGCGGAGTGCCATCGACGTGGAACAGTGATTCCCCGCCGAGATCGACACGCGCGCCGCTAACTTCGAGGTCGAAATTCCATAGCCCGCCAAGCAAATCGCCCATATCCGATCCGATAGTCGTCGCATCGCTCGCAGCATCCATTCCGATCACGATCCCCTCACCCATGCTGCCTGTCCATTTGCTGTGCAGTACAAAGACCGGACCGGCATGGTAAGGCTCCCGCGGGAGAACGTATTCGACGAATTGGCGGGGCACGCCAAATTCACGCTCGATCGCAGGAATGCGGTGCATCTGGTACGGCTTTGCCTCGGTAACAAAATGGCCGATGATGGAACGCGCCACTTCGGTGTTGCCGCCGCTTGGTGTGTCGCGCAGATCAAGCACAATCGCACTGGCGTTTGCAGCTTGCAGCATTGCCTCGTCGAACGCTTTGATTGTTTCGTTGTTGCCGAGAGAATTCAGCACCCGGATCACAGCCACTCCATTTTGCTCACCAGCAAAGGTGACCGAGACAGGAGGTCGTTCCTTCAATGAGCGTGCGAAATCCAGCGTCGATATCAACTCCACCGTACGTACCGCCACACCCCCTCGCGCGACCTGCAAGACACGGCCAGAGCCACGTTTGCCATTTGCAGCGAGGGTTAGGCCGTAATCTAGCTGCGCAAAGGTCGGGTCGGGAAGAACGGGGCCGAACGGCAAACGTGCCGCCTCGGCGGCAGGCTTCCCGTCGATCGAGACCAGGATATCTCCGGACCTTATACCGGCATCAAAGGCGGGCGACGCCGCTCTTACGTCCTTGACGATCGCTCTGCCTCCAACAAACCCCGCGTCGAGATCTGCAGCGGACATAACGATAGAGTAATCATCCGGAGTGAAGGGCCCAACGATCAGGTGGGGATCCATAAATGTTAGAGCGGTCTGGTGGACTAATCGCCGGAATTGTTCACGATCGGCAACCTGCTCTGCAAGCTCTTGCGACCGGGCGAGTTGCGCTTCGACATTAATATCATCGCGTTCCAGATAGGCATAAGCCCCGCGCAGGACCGCTTCGAATTCCTGCCATGCTTCGCTGGCATCGAAGGCCTCGGCCTCGGGCTCCACTTGTGTCGTATTGACCTGAGCCAGAGCCACGGCTGGCACAGCTAATGATACGACAGATGCCGCGCCGACTGCTCCGAAAATGTACCTCAAAATTTGACCGGCCCGTCCAGTTCCTTCACGTTCCATGGCAGGCCATGTTCGTTCAGCATTTCCATAAACGGATCGGGGTCCATCTCTTCCATGTTGAACACGCCATCTCCGCGCCAGATGTCCTGCACGACCAGCGCGCTGCCGATCATCGCGGGAACGCCGGTGGTATAGCTAACCGCCTGATTGCCGGTTTCGGCATAGGCGTCCTCATGGTCGCAGATATTGTTGATGTAGAATGTCTTTTCGCCTGATCCATCCAGCGCTTCGCCGGTCGCGATCACGCCGATATTGGTCTTGCCCTTGGTGGTTTCACCCAGAGTTTCCGGCTTGGGCAACACAGCCGCCAGAAATTGCAGCGGGACGATTTCCTGCCCTTGATATTTGATCGGATCGATCCCGGTCATACCGACATTCTGCAGCACGGTGAGGTGTTTGATATACTCATCGCCAAAGGTCATCCAGAACCGGCCGCGCTCCAGTTCGGGCAAAAATTTGGACAGGCTTTCCAGCTCCTCGTGATACATCATGTACATATTCTTGGGCCCGACCGCTTCGAAGTCGAATTCAACCTTTTTGCTAAGCGCCGGGGTCTCGATAAATGACCCGTTTTCCCAGTGCCGCGCCGGGGCGGTCACTTCGCGGATATTAATCTCGGGATTGAAATTGGTGGCAAAGGCCTGTCCGTGATCGCCGCCATTGCAATCCAGAATGTCGAGCTGCCGGATGGTTTTCAGCCTGTGCTTCTTCAGCCACATAGTGAACACGCTAGTCACGCCGGGATCGAAACCCGAGCCGAGCAATGCCATCAGCCCGGCCTTCTTGAACCGGTCATGGTAAGCCCACTGCCAGTGATATTCGAACTTCGCGGTGTCGCGCGGCTCGTAATTCGCTGTGTCGAGATAGTGGACGCCCGCTTCCAGACACGCATCCATGATCGGCAAATCCTGATAGGGTAGCGCCAGATTGACGACCAGCGACGGCTCGATCTTGCGGATCAGGTTCACCATCGCCGGGACTTCCTCGGCGTCGATTTCGTAGGTTGCCACGTCCACGCCCGCGCGCTGCTTCACGCTGGCGGCAATGGCATCGCATTTGGTTTTCGTGCGGCTGGCCAGATGGATGTCGGAGAAAATATCCGTGTTGAACGCCATTTTGTGGACGCAGACAGAGCTTACGCCGCCCGCACCGATTACCAGAACTCTTGCCATTGCTTAACCGTCTCCAAATTCGAATCTTGTGCCCTGCCCTAATCGAATGATCGGCACGCGTAAAACGGTCCCGGTCAATCGGCTGGCCCAGAGTGGGGTAAATGCGGCGGGCAAAAGAGTAGCCCAAAGCCCAAGCTGCGATTGACAAAGCGGCTGCTTCCCCGCCATTCACCCGCAAAAGTAGCGGTTGCCGCACGGGCAGAAGCACGGGATCAAGGGACGCATTCATGCAAGCACAGATACTCGCACCGGCGGCGGTCCTGATCGTCTGGTCCATCGTCATGCTGGTCTGGGTCGCGTTGGTGCGCTTTCCGGCGATGAAAAAACTGGGCGCAAGCGACGGGAATAGCCCCATCGCAAAGGCAGGTGGTCGCGGACAGGATCTGGAAGGCCAAATCCCCGACCGCGCAGTTTGGCCCGCCCATAATTTCACGCATTTGATGGAGCAGCCGACGATTTTCTATCCGGCGGTCATCATCCTGGCGATCATGGGCGCCGGGGCAAGCGATGTGCTGGCCGCATGGATATACGTGGCCCTGCGCATCGTGCATTCTTTCTGGCAATCGCTGGTCAACACAATCCCTGTGCGCATTTTACTGTTTTTCGCGTCAACCTTTGCCCTGACCTGGCTCGCTGTTCGCGCCGTGATGGCGACCCTGTTTTTTGATCCCGGAGTTCTCGCATGATCGATACCGAAATCCTTCAACCCGTCGTCGCCCTGATGATCTGGACGATGATAATGTGGGCCTGGATGTATGCCACGCGCATCCCTGCGATGAGCAAAAAGCAAGTCGATGTCGAACGGCTGGTGCATGATCCCGAAGCGTCGCTGGATCGCGAATTGCCTGTCGAAGTGCAGTGGAAAGCGCATAATTACAACCATCTGCACGAACAGCCGACGGTGTTTTATGCGGCGTGTATTGTGTTGGCGTTGATCGGCCTGGGCGATGGGATCAGCGCATTGCTGGCATGGATCTATGTCGGGTTGCGGATCATCCATTCGGTGGTGCAGGCCACTGCGAACAAAGTCATGGTGCGCTTTGTCTTGTTCGCCCTGTCCAGCGTCGTGCTGATCGTATTGATCGCTGAAGCGGCGCTGGCGATTTTCTAAGGCGTGATTTTCTGGGCGTGATTTTCGGAGGCGAGATCTTTTGATGCCCGAGCGAGAGTGTCGCGCAGGCTGCTGATACAAACCGATAACGCAGCTTCGCGACCACTCTATTCGGCAGCTTGGACCGCAGGCATTTCCTCGCGCGCAAAGGCGATTGTGGCCAGATAACGCTCGGCATCCAGCGCCGCCATGCAGCCCGTTCCCGCCGCCGTCACCGCTTGCCGATATGTGTGGTCCATTACATCGCCGCACGCGAACACGCCGGGAATGACCGTTTTCGGAGTGCCGGCTTCGACTTCGAGATAGCCGCCGTCATCCATTGGCAGCTTGCCCTTGAACAATTCCGTTGCAGGCGCATGGCCGATGGCAACAAATGCACCGTCGACCGCCAGCGTGGAGGTTTCGCCCGACACCGTGTCGCGCAGCACCATATGTTTCAGCCCGCCGTCTTTGGGATCACCTTCAAAGCTCTCCACCGCAGTGTTCCACATCGGCGTAATCTTGTCCGAGGCAAACACCCGCTCCTGCAAGATTTTCTCCGCGCGCAGCGTGTCGCGGCGATGGATCAGCGTCACATCGTCCGAATGATTGGTGAGGTAAAGCGCTTCTTCCACGGCAGTATTGCCGCCGCCGATGACTGCGACTTTCTTGCCGCGATAGAAAAATCCGTCGCACGTGGCGCAGGCTGAAACGCCCTTCCCGCCCAGTTCCTGCTCGCCCGGAACGCCCAGCCATTTGGCTTGCGCGCCGGTCGCAATGACCAGGCAATCGCCGATATATTCATCCCCGCTATCGCCCACTGCGCGGAACGGCCCGCCGCCCGCCACATCGACGCTGGTAATGGTGTCCCACATCATTCGCGTGCCGACGTGTTCGGCTTGCTTCTGCATCTGCTCCATCAGCCACGGGCCTTGGATTACATCGGCAAAGCCGGGGTAATTTTCCACATCGGTGGTGATCGTTAGCTGCCCGCCGGGTTGCAGGCCCTGCACGACGATCGGTTCCAAGGCGGCGCGCGCGCCGTAAATGGCAGCGGAATATCCCGCCGGGCCGGAGCCGATAATAAGCATTTTTGTGCGATGGATTGCCATAGTCGGGGTCTTTACTTGCTGGGAATCGGTGGTGGTTAAGCAGTCTAGTCGGCGCGTCGCCCTGCGTCACCCGATCTCGTTACGTTTCCACCAGATGCAAGCGCAACGCGTCGCGCTTCGTGTCGTCGACGCCCATTTCGTCTGCGAGAAAAACATCGATCGAGCCATAGCGATCAGTCAGCGCCTTGCGCGATGCGGCAAGATAACGCTCGTCAACGCCCATCAGCACGCGGATCGTCGCATCGTCGATCTCGCCCCATTTCCCGCGCACGGCTTTCGCACCCGCTTCCACTCGTGCGTCGACATCGCCGGCAGTATTGGTCAGCAGGAAATCCGCCATCGCGTCGTCGGGATGCACGCCCAGCGCATGGTGCATCAGATCGACCGCCATGCCTGTGCGATCCTTCCCCGCCAGACAATGCACGAGGCTGGCCCCGTCGCCCTGCGCCAGCGCCGCGAAATATCGGCGTAGCATGACCAGCAGCGGTTTGCGGTCCGGTAGATCGGCGTAGAGCTTGGTCATCGCGGCATGAGCGGTTTCGACGGTCAGCGCATCCTTTGCCGCCTCGACATGGGGCGCAAGGCCTGCAGTCTCTCCGTCATAGGCATGAACTTCCGCTTCGAAATCGGGACCACGCGGACATGGATATTTGCGCCGCTCACCCCGCCCGCGCAAGTCCACGACATGAGCCAGATCGAGCGCATCGATTGCGGCAAGGTCGGCTTCGTTTGCATCCAAATGCTGCCCGGATCGCCACAAAACGCCGGTCTTTAAGCGCCCGCCATCGCTCGTGCGATAGCCGCCATAATCGCGGAAATTGTGCACGCCGGAAAGGGGCAGAACGCGTGTGTTGTCAGTCGTTGTCATGCCGCGCCGCTTGGCAGCCTTGGCGTATGTGCACAAGAGGGTGAGCCATTCGCGGAGCGCTACCCTTCCGTATTCTTACTTATAGTTGCGGCGACGTTCCGTTTGCGGGTCGCGGGCTAAATCCTGAAATCGACGAACAAAGGGCCCAAAGAAGGAACGTGCGATGGCGCAAATATTGATTGTGGATGACGATGAACTGGTGGCCGATCTGGCATCCGATATGCTGATCCACGCGGGGCACGCTTGCGGCTGGGTCGAAAGCGGCGAGCAGGCTCTGGCGCTTTTAAAGTGGCGGCGACCTGACTTGATCCTGCTCGATCAGGATATGCCGGGGATGCGCGGCCAGGATTTGCTCAGCCATTTGCGCGGCTCGGAAGAATTTTATGACTTGCCGGTCATTATGCTGACCGCGATCACCGGCACAGCGGATGAAAATCGCGCGCTCTATCACGGAGCGCAAGCTTACATCCGCAAGCCGTTCGATCAGAAGATTTTGCGGCGCGAAGTCAATGCGGTTCTGGACGCGCGAGCAAACCGCGAAGGCCATACCGATCTTCGCAGCTGGCTGGCAATAAATTCGGGCCAGACGGCTGACAAAACACCCACTTCACAATCGAGTGGAATGAACCGGCGCGCGGTGTGCTGATATAATGACGGTTTATGCCGTCTTTGGCGCGCTCGACATCCTTGTGGGCCGTTTAGGGTCGCTTGTGGACCATTTTATCTATGTGCCATTTTCGCAAAATATACGGGCGAAATTTCATTTTATTCCAGTGTGTTATCGCGATCCTGCGACGTCGGGACCAGGATCATCGTGTCGCCTTCCACCCGCCAGGATTCCAGCCTCGACAGCACGTTCATACCGATCACATTCGTCTCTCCAAGGTTCGGAGCAATGACCGCATCGATGTTATTCGCGCTTATATTTCCGAAGGTTAGCTGATCGATCTCTGTCAGCTTGGCTTCGATGGCACCATTGGCCGTTTCCAGCCTTATCGAAGGCGTATCGGCTAGTGGTGCCATACCCGTTTTATCCGCCGTTTTCTGAGAGATAGCGGTCAAAGTTGCGCCCGTATCGACCAAAAACTGAGTGGGCTGACCATTGATCATTGCTTCCAGCCAAAAATGCCCATCCCGCGCGATTTTTATCCGGGTTTCGCCTCCTTCCACGACTTGCTCCGCGCCGTTTAAAGCGATCCCGAAACGCGGACTGATGTGGGAAATCTGCAATACGACAACGACCAGAATAGTACCAAGTATCAAGGTGCTAGCCGTCGATAGCAATCCACCCAAAGCTACTCTGCGCCGCACCAGAAGCGTGCCGATCCAGCCAATCAGAACGGCCAGCGCCGTAATGATCAGCAACTCGTGCTGCGGCACGCCAGCAATCGCATCGCTCAGATCGTGAAAAATGGTAAAACTTTTCATATCAGCAGTTTAGCATGGGGCTTTAATATACAAGATGAATAAGCGCAGCGCATCATGGCGCGTTACGCGGGGCCGACGCTTCGGCGAGAATGAGCGAGAATTGCTCGGCCTTATCGGTCCATCGCTCCAACGGAGTCCAGCCGCCTGCAAGCAGCAAAGTATCGCTGCTACGCCGCGTAAACTTATGGCTATTTTCCGTGTGGATCGTTTGACCGATTTTCAATGCAAACTGCTGGTCTGACACGGTAAATTCGATGTCTTGTAATGCTTCGAGATGCATTTCGACCCGCGCAAAACTGTTATTCCAGCGCGCCACATGGCGAAGTTGATCCACCGGAATATCGCCCGATAATTCGCGGTTAATCCGCCGCGCCAGATTTAGGTTGAACTCCGCCGTAACGCCCGCCGCATCGTCATAGGCCGCTTCCAGCTTCGCCACATCTTTGATGAGGTCCATCCCAATCAAGAGCAACGGTGTGCCATGCCCTGCGCTTTTGCCCAGCATGGTATCGCGCATGGACCGCAACAAATCGACCGCCGTGCGCGGCACCATATTGCCGATCGTGGAACCGGGGAAAAAGCCCAGTTTCGGGAGGTTTTCGACCGCATCGGGCAAAGCCACGCGGCGCATGAAATCGGCTTCGACGGGATAAATCGGCAGCTCGGTAAATCGCTTTTGCAACTCTGCCGCCGCAGCCCGCAAGAACTCGCCCGAAATGTCCAACGGCACATAGGCCGCCGGTGCAATGGCGTTCAACAAAAGCGGTGTCTTGACCGAACTGCCCGACCCGAATTCTACCACGGCGCGGTCAGTGCCAATAGCTTCGCGAAAAGCGCTTGCCTGCCCCTCAAGGATCTCGGTTTCCGCACGCGTCGGATAATATTCGGGAAGCTGCGTAATACTCTCGAACAGCTGCGATCCGGCATCGTCATAGAGCCATCGCGCAGGAATCGCCTTTTGCGGTTGGGACAAGCCGTCCAGCACGTCTTTGCGGAACGCACGGTCCACGCCATGCTCGTCATGATCGACGATTTTCAAAACCTGTCCGTTAGTCATCAAAGATCCTTGGCCAGCCGAATGCCGGTAAATTGCCAGCGTTGGTGCGGGTAAAAGAAGTTGCGATACGAGCTGCGCGAATGCCCCCGCGCCGTGGCACAGCTTGCACCGCGCAAAACGACCTGACCGCTCATGAATTTGCCGTTATATTCGCCGACAGCGCCCTTTGGCACTTCGAAGCGCGGATAGGGCAGATAGGCCGAGCGTGTAAATTGCCAGCCATTCCCGAACAGCGCCTCACCGCCGCCGTCATTGTGCGGTTGCGGTACGGACCAATTCCCGTCGCTTTCCGGACAGTCAAGCTGCACGCCACTGGCCGGATCAGCCGATATTCTCTGCGTGTCACCATGCGAGGCTGATGCAATCGCTTCCCACTCCATTTCGGTAGGCAAACGCGCTCCGGCCCAGGTCGCAAAAGCATCCGCCTCGTAGTATGAGATATGCGTCACCGGCGCGTTGGGGTCGCGCTTTTGCCAACCTGCCAGCGTGAAATACTCATCGTCGCGCCAGTATAGCGGGGCGGTAATCCCCTCCGATTGCACCCATGCCCACCCATCGGATAGCCACAGTGAAGCCATGCTATAACCGCCATCCGCGATAAATGCGTCCCATTCGGCATTCGTTACCAGCCGATCAGCCAAAGCGAATGGTTCGAGCAGCACGCGATGGCGCGGCCCTTCATTATCATAGGCAAAGCCTTCGCCATCGTGACCGATCATCGCAATCCCTCCGGGATGCTCAATCCATGATCCATCGCCCGTGTTTGCCACCGACTTAGGAATATTGCCATCCGGCCACATCGCCGGGCCGAGCGGATTTTGATACAATGCGTGTTTGATGTCAGTCAGCAGCAACTCCTGATGCTGCTGTTCATGCGCGATGCCAAGTTCAATCAGCGGCGACACATCCTCGCGATCAAGCAACATCTCCATCGCGCTCGTAACATGGTCGCGATAATCGGTGATTTCCTGCAAGGCCGGGCGCGATAACAAACCCCGCGAAAAACGGTCGATCCGGTCGCCCTCGGCTTCGTAATAAGAATTGTAGAGGAACGGCCATTGCTCGTCATATGGCTGATAATTGTCGCCATAATCGCGCAGCAGAAACGTCTCCCAAAACCATGTTGTATGCGCCAGATGCCATTTCGCGGGCGATGCGTCCTCCATCGACTGGATCGTGGCATCGGCGTCGGATAATGGCCTGGCCAGCGCCGCGGTTAAGGCACGGGTTGCGCGAAACTGTGACGCGACCGAAGCATCGGCTCGCTCCGGCAAGCTGTCAGAGCGCGTAACTGGTTTTGCTTGGGCTTTGCGACTCATGCTCCCCGCTACTTGGCGCATCACATCGCAATTTGAAAGAGCCGCGCTGCCAATTTTGCGCGCAGCCTCGCTGGATCAAGCCGCTTGCGTCTGCGCCTCGGTCACTTGTGCGTTCAGCATATCCGCCATCAGAAACGCCAGCTCCAGCGATTGCGCAGCGTTAAGGCGCGGATCGCAATGCGTATGATAACGGTCGCCCAGAGCCTCGTCGGTGATTGCAACCGCCCCGCCCACGCATTCGGTGACGTCCTGTCCGGTCATCTCGATATGCACGCCGCCGGGATGTGATCCCTCGGCATGATGGACAGCGAAGAAGCTTTTCGTTTCGGACAAGATGCGATCGAAGGGCCGCGTCTTATAGCCGCTCTCCGATTTCACGACATTGCCATGCATCGGGTCGCAGGACCAGACCACCGGATGTCCTTCGCGCTGCACCGCGCGGATCAAGCGCGGCAGACCCGCCTCTACGCCCTCATGGCCGAACCGGCTGATCAGCGTCATTCGTCCCGCTTCGCGCGCAGGGTTAAGCGTGTCCAGCAAACGCAGCAGATCGTCAGGGTCAAGGCTCGGCCCGCATTTCATGCCCAGTGGATTGCCGATGCCGCGCGCAAACTCAATATGCGCGCTGCCTTCGAACCGGGTGCGGTCGCCGATCCAGACCATATGGGCCGACGTATCGTACCAGTCCCCGGTCAGCGAATCTTGCCGCGTCATGGCTTCTTCGTAAGGAGCAGCAAAGCCTCGTGACTGGTGTAAAAGCTGGTTCCCTGAAGCTGCGGCACAGTTGCCGGATCGATGCCGCACGCTTCCATAAAATCAAGCGCTTCACCGATCCGGTCGGCAGTCTCGGCAAACTTGTCGGCCCAGGGCGAGCGGCCCATGAAATCGAGGGTCCATTGATGAACCTGCCTTAAATTTGCGTAGCCACCACCAGCAAATGCGCGCAACAGATTCAGTGTCGCCGCCGCCTGACTGTAAGCGCGCACCATACGTTGTGGATCGTTGACGCGCTGTGCCGGGTCGAACTCGATCCCGTTGACATTGTCGCCCAGATAGCTGGGCAGCGTGACGCCATCTTTGGTCTCGGTCGGGGAGCTGCGCGGCTTTGCAAATTGTCCCTGCCATCCGCCCGACTTTGATAACCGGATGCTTGCTGGCAAAGGTCATGACCACCGCCATTTGCAGGATGACGCGGAAGCTGTCGCGAATGTTGTTCGGGTGAAATTCTGCAAAACTTTCGGCGCAATCGCCGCCTTGCAAAAGGAACGCTTTGCCTTCTGCCACATCGGCCAGATCAGACTTTAAAGCACGCGCTTCGCCTGCGAAAACCAGCGGCGGATAGCGTTCCAGCGTCGCCGTCGCATCGGCCAGTGCAGCCTTATCCTCATATACCGGCAAGTGCCTCGCCTCGAACGAAGTCCAGCTATCCTTGGTCCAACCTTGTGCCACTACTTTCCCGACTTTCCTGACGTATTATGGAGGCTGACAGCATAGCATAGCGGGCCGCGACGCAACCGTTTTTAATCTATTGCGCGCTCAAGCTGCTATTGCCGCCATGCATTGCCGCGCTTTGCCGCGCTTTGCCGCACTCGGCTTAAGCTTCAACGACCGCTTGGTTCAGCGGCTCCGCTGGCTCCGCCAATTTGGCTTTGCGGCACGACCGCCAGACGCCAGCCATCATGACGGCCGAAATATTTGGCGGCAAGCTGCTGCATCCGTTCCGGCGTAGTGCGCGAATAATCGACCCCTACCGAACGCGCGAGCCCGATAAGCCGCGGGTCTACCGTTGCGCCCTCGATCTGAAACAGCCAGAAAAGATTGCCGGTGGAGGACCGCTTGATGGCCTGGCTCAAAGGCTCGGTTACAAGCTTAAGCTCGTCCTCGCCGACGGGATTGGCAATCAGATCGGCGGCAATTTTCTGAGCTTCATCAAAGAACACCGGCACATCCTGCGGCCGTAACTGCGCCAATGCCGTGATCCGGCCGCCAGTCGCGACATCGTTCGGCCAGCTCGCCCCGACATTGGGCGCATAGCTGGCGCCGACCCGCTCGCGCAGAGCATCCAGCAGCCGATTGTTGAACAATTGCGACAGAATTTCGATCTGGCGTCCCTCGCGCAAATCATCGACGCCGCCGCCGGTTGGCCAGGCAATGACAGCCGCGGCCTGATCAGCATCGCCCCGATGAGTGAGGATTTGGGGGCTGTCCTGCGCAGCCGGAAATTCGGGCGTCCGGGCCAGAACCTGATCGGAGGCCGAAGCGCGCTCCGGCAATGCGCCGAAACTGCGCGACAGGCTTTCGATCGCTGCATCGGCATCGAAATCACCGAAGATCAGCACTTCGATCGGACCCTCGGACAAGACCGGCTCCCATGTTTCGCGAAAGCCCTGCGCGGTCATCGAAGCCAGCACATCGGGGCCGGGCGTACGGAACCGGACATCGCGATTTCGCAGCAGATATTCCAGATCACGGCCCAGCACGGCTGCGGGGCTGGTTTCGAAACTCTCATAGGACAAGCGCGAACCGGCAATGGCGCGGCTCACAGGATTTTCGTCCCAGCGCGGCATTCCCAGCTTGGCCGCAAACAGGTAGAGTTGGTCGGCCAGATCGTCGCGCCGGGTTTGTGCGTAGAAAGAAAAAGTGCCATCCTCCACTGCGAAGTCGAAGCCCATTTTGCGGCCCGTCGCCAGACGATCCAGTTCTTCCTGACCCAGCTCGCCAATGCCTGCGCCGATCAAAGCTGCGCGGCCAAGGCCGATATAAGGCCCATCGGCTTCATCGAAGGTGCGGAAACCTGCGCCGAAACGCACCTTGACCGCCACCCGTCCGGGTTCGGCGTCGGTCGCCCATAAAAGCGCCTTTACGCCATTGCCAAACGTCACTTGCTCGATATCGAACAGGCCAGTCGGCCGGCGTTCGACCACTTCTCCCGGCTCTCCGACCGGCGGCAAATCGGCAAAATCGATACTGTTTGCGGCAAGGCGGGCCGAACCATCGGCGGCAATTTGCTCGCTCATGGCAAGGCGCAGTGTCTGGTCGTCGGCTTCGCTGGCATCCGGCGTTACGTAAGTTGCGCGAACCACCGCCCCAGTGAACAAATCGCGCGTGTGCTTCAGGATCAAATCCGGTGTGACCTTGTCGCGCATACCGCGGAAGACCGCCAAAATCGTTTCCGGCCCGGCTGTGGTTTCGCGAATATCCACCGCGCTGACGATGTTGTCGGCCAAAGCCGATCCCGCCTGCACCGCTTTCTGCTCGACCGCGCTGGCCATATTCACATCATATTCCGCGACCTCGCGCGCGATTTCTTCCTCGGTCGGAGCGGCGTCAAGCGCATCGGCGATCACGCCGCGCACATCGGCCAGAGCCGCACGCCAATCGGTATCGAGCGGCGCAAAGCTGACGAAGGTGGCGTCGGTGCTGCGGCTAATATCGTCCTGCTGCACTTGCGCATAAAGGAAATTGCCGCCGCCCCGTGCGCGCGCTTCCAAGCGGCGATTGATCAGCGCCAGCGCCAGCCCGTCCATCATCAGGCCTTCATTATAGACGATCGTATCTTCGACAGGTCGCCACGGACGCAGCACAGCATAGGTGAAGCTGCGCGGCACGTCAGCTTCCACGATGACTGCCACTTCGCCAACCGGATTTGCCGGATCGGAACCAGCCGGTGCTTTCGGATCGCCAAAATCGGGTGCGGGTGTCACATCGCCTGCCACTTGCCAGTCGGCAAACCACTCTTCGATTAATCCGGCGGCCAGCATCGGGTCGATGTCACCTGCCAGCGATATGACGGTGTTTTCAGGGCGATACCAGCGCGTGTGAAAGTCTTGCACGGCGTCAGGTGTCGCGCCGCGAAGCGTTGCTTCGGTTCCGATGGGCAGACGGGTCGCCAGCCGTTGTCCCGCAAACAGGGTCGCACGGATTTGCTCGGCCACGCGCAGCCCGGTCCCTCCGCGCTCGCGCTTTTCCGCCAGCACAATCGGTATTTCGGCAGATAGATTGGTCTGCGTCAGCGCCGGCGCGCGAACCATACCCGACAGCAATTTCATGCTTTCCGCGACTTTGGCAACGGAGGCATTGGGCAAGTCGAGCTTGTACACCGTATGTGTCGGGCTGGTTTCGGCATTGGTATCGCTGCCGAATGACGCGCCAAGTCGCTGCCAGGTCGGGATCGCTTGCGATGGGCCGAGATACTGGCTTTCGCGGAACAGCAAATGCTCAAGAAGATGCGCAAAGCCCTGCTCGCTGTCTTCTTCATGCAGCGATCCTGCGTCGATCCTGATACGGATGGAGACCTGGCCCGGCGGCACGCCGTTCAGCCGCGTCGCATAGCGCAGGCCATTGTCGATCTCGCCGAATACCCATTCGGGATCGACCGGAATATCGCTGTTTTCAAACAGCCATGGCGTTTCGCCCTCGCCCTGCACGAATTGCGGTGCGGGGATTTGTTCGGCGGCGCTGGGCGCGGCTTGGTCGGGCAAAGCCTGCGCGTAAACGGCGACAGGTGCGCCAAGGGCGAGGAAACACAGCGAAAAGCGCCATGCGGCGCGCGAGACGGTTTTCATAGGGCTAGCTATAAGCAACCCATCAATGAAGGACCAGTGAATGTGCGCGGCTATCTTGCGGGTTTCCCTCCGGACCACTACATCGCATTCATGTTCATCGAAACCGAAACCACGCCCAATCCCGCCAGCTTGAAGTTCCTGCCCGGACAGGAAATCATGCCATCCGGCAGCCGCGATTTTACCGATCCCGAAAGTGCGGAAGCCAGCCCGCTGGCCCAAGCCTTGTTCGATACGGGCGAAGTCGTGAACGTCTTTTTCGGCAGCGATTTCATATCGGTAACTGCTGCGCCGGGGGTAAGCTGGAGCGATTTGAAACCACAAGTCCTGTCCATTCTGCTCGATCATTTTGTCGCGCAAAATCCGCTATTTACACCGGGAACTGCCGCCGGAATAGCGGTCCCGCCGGAAAGCGATCTGATGGTCGAAGCCGACCCGGCCGACGCCGAAATTATCGAGCAAATCAATGACTTGCTGGAAGAGCGCGTTCGCCCTGCTGTCGCGGGCGATGGCGGCGATATCGCTTATCGCGGTTACAAGGAGGGCATCGTCTACCTCACCATGCAAGGAGCGTGTTCAGGCTGCCCGTCGTCTTCGGCCACGCTAAAGCACGGTATCGAGGGACTTTTGAAGCATTATGTCCCCGAAGTTACCGAAGTCCGCGCTGCCTGAGCCGCGCCATTTTCGGGCAAATCCTCAAAAATGTCCACAAGGATGTCTAAACGACCCTTAGTGGCACCAAGACCGTCTTTAATCGCATAGAGGAACCCCATGCCGACTCAATTTCATGACAATCTGCTGTCCGATCACGCACTCGACCAATTGTTCCGCGAAGCACGCAGCTATAATGGCTGGCTCGACAAGCCGGTGAGCGAAAAGCAAATCGCGCAAATTTATGAATTGCTGAAAATGGGACCGACTTCGGCAAATTGTCAGCCGGGCCGTTTTATCTGGGTCACATCACAGGATCAGAAGGTAAAACTTGCCGAACTGGCGTCCGATGGCAACAAGGAAAAGGTGCTGGCTGCGCCTGCGACCGTCATCATCGGCTACGACGTGGATTTCCATGAAGAGCTGCCGTGGCTGTTCCCTCATACCGACGCGAAAAGCTGGTTTACAGGCGACAAGGACAAGCGCGAGGAAACGGCGTTCCGCAATAGCGCCTTGCAAGGTGCGTATCTGATGCTGGCCGCGCGCGCGATCGGACTGGATTGCGGGCCGATGTCAGGCGTTGATCTTGACGGCGTCACCAAGGCCTTCTTCGCCGACAAGCCGAATGTTAAAGCGGACTGGATCTGCTCGGTCGGCTATGGCGATCCCAGCAGCGTTTTTGGACGCAGCCCGCGTCCCGATTTCGGGACGTTTAATCAGATCGTCTGACACGCGGTGTAACTAAGCGGGCTTGGCAAGGATTGGACGGGTTATGCGCGAACTGGTAATCGACACGGCCAGCGAAGCCTGTTCGATTGCTCTATTCGATACCGGGCTCGATACTGGGTTCGATAAGGTCCAATTACTCGGCTCGGCACATCAGGTTCTGGGTCGCGGCCATGCCGAGCGCCTTATCCCGATGATTGCTGACTTGCCCGATAAAGGACAGGCTGAGCGTATCTTCGTCTCGCTTGGTCCCGGCAGCTTCACCGGCACCCGCATCGGGCTTGCCGCCGCTCGCGCATTGGGGGTTGCCTGGTCCGTACCCGTTCAGGGCTACCCCACGCTTGGCTTGATAGCCGCGATGGCGCGCGAAGAACATGGCCTGCAACCAGTCTGCGCCGCGATGGCGGGCGGTCATGGCGAATTTTACGTGCAGGAATTCGATGCGCAAGGATTGCCCACTGGACCGCATCGCTCGCTAAAACCGGAAGTCGCGGCAGCACAAACCAAAGTCGAACTTGTCGCCGGAAACCGGGCCGAACCCTTGGTTGCACAGCGTGGCTATGGCATCGCGGTTGACATTTTGCCGGACGCCCGCGCGTTCCCGCACTTGCCGCAGGCGCTTTATTCCGACCGTTTGTCGCCAATCTATGGCCGTCCGCCCGACGCCAAGGCTCCGGTCTAAACCATGGCTAGCGATCCGATCAGCAGACTTGCTCCAATGGATGACGTCGATCGCATCATGGCGGTCATGGATGCCGCGTTCGATCCGCATTGGGGCGAAGCGTGGAACCGCAAGCAATTATCCGATGCGCTTGTCACACCTTCAACACATTATCTTTTATGCGACGATGCAGGCGACTGGCCCGACCCGCAGTGCCCGGCAGCAGGCTTCCTTTTGTCACGCGCAGCACCGGGCGAAGAGGAATTGCTGCTGGTTGCGATCCGGCCCACCTTGCGCGGCCAAGGACTTGGGCAAAAATTAATCGGACGTTACGTAAAGGCGGCACTCGCGCGCGGTGCCGAAGCCTTGTTTTTGCAAATGCGCGAGAACAATCCGGCGCGCAATTTGTATGAAAAATGCGATTTCGAAGCGATCGGACAACGCACTGACTATTACCGCACGGCAGACGGCAACAAGATCGATGCCATTACTTTTAAACGGGTAATAACTAACTAATGATACCTTGAAAATGTCGCATTCTGGGTCATAGCGTGACCTTGGCTTGTATTTTCAACTGTGGTTGGACATTACCCGCCTGCTCCTCAAGCAAAACACAAAAAAGAGGGGTCGCATAAAACTATCGGTAAGGTAACTAAATGGAAAATTTCGAAACGGATACGGCAGAGATGCTTATCACGCTGACATCGGATATCGTATCCGCCCATGTCAGCAACAATTCGGTCAATGTCGCCGATGTGCCGGGACTGATCAGTACAGTCCATGAAGCACTGGCCCAAATCGGGCACGGCGGAGAAGCTGAAGAAGAGCGTCCCGAACCCGCCGTCACGGTGCGCGCGTCAGTCAAGAAAGACCACATCGTCTGTCTTGATTGCGGCAAGAAAATGAAAATGCTCAAACGTCACTTGTCGACAGAGCATGATATGACTCCGGCCGAATACAAAGCACGTTGGGAACTTGGTGCGGATTATCCGCTGGTCGCGCCCGACTATGCCGAAACCCGCCGCGATCTGGCGAAGAAAATCGGTCTGGGCCGTCAGCCTGGACAAAAGCGCGGACGTCGTAAAAAAGTAGCGTAATCCCGTTTGCCGCATCGGCAATACGGTGAAAACTTGAGTGAAGCGCCTCGGCTGGATAAGAAGCCGGGGCGTTTTGTTATTTAGGAGCCATAATTTCGTGCCGAACCGGATCGATGTCGAACAATTATGTGCCGAACGCGGCCTTCGGATTACCGAGCAGCGCCGCGTTATCGCACAAGTGCTGTCCGACAGCGAGGATCACCCCGATGTCGAATTGCTGCACAGTCGCGCCTCGGCAATCGATCCAAAAATCTCGATCGCCACCGTCTATCGCACCGTGCGTTTGTTCGAAGAGGCAGGCATTCTCGACCGGCATGATTTTGGCGATGGCCGCGCGCGTTACGAAGCCGCGCCGGAAGCCCATCATGATCATCTGATCGATGTGGAAAGCGGCAAGGTGATCGAATTCGTCGATCCCGAACTGGAATCGCTGCAAAAACAGATCGCAGAAAAGCTGGGCTATCGGCTGGTCGATCACCGGATGGAGCTTTACGGTGTCCGGCAAGACCGCGAGGACTAAAGCGCCTGAGCCGACCGATTACGGTGCGCCGCATGACGACGCGCCGTCTGCCTATGACGATCCGGTGCGGCTGGCCGCAATGCGCGGAGAAGCCACGGCGATAGGCATAGGCGGATGGATGCGCCTGATTATCAGGATGTTGCTGATCGTGGCGCTGCTCATCGTCTTGGTCCCGGCGCATTATCTCTATCGCATAACGGCCTATGGCTCGCCCTTCCCCAAATATTTCCTGAAATACGCCGCCCGCATCTTGGGCGCGAAAGTAAAGCTGATCGGCAAACCGCTGAAACGCGATGTGTTTTTCCTGTCCAATCACATAAGCTGGCTGGATATTCTGGTGCTGGCAGGTGCGAGCGGAACGGCGTTCGTGTCCAAGGCTGAACTGGGCGAAGTGCCGGTGGTTGGCTGGCTGGCGCGCTTGAACCGGACCGTCTTTGTCAAGCGGGAGAACCGCATGGCGGTGGCAGAACAGATTGCCGTGCTGAAAGAAGCGTTATCCGATAATTGGTCGGTGACGGTTTTCCCTGAAGGCACGACGACCGACGGGCATTCGCTGCTGCCGTTCAAGACCTCGATGCTGAAAGTGCTGGAACCCCCGCCGCCCGGTATCGTGGTTCAGCCCGTGGTGCTGAATTACGGAGCAGTGTCGGAATGGTTTGGCTGGGTCGGGGAGGAAAGCGGGGTCAATAGCGCGAAGCGAGTGTTTGCCCGGCGCGGAACTTTCCCTTTGCATATCCACTATCTCGAACCGTTCAGCCCCGCCGATTATCCGGGCCGCAAAGCCATCGGAGCGCAAGCGCGCGCGCAGATGGAACCGGTGCTGCAGGCTAACCTCGGCAAACCCCTGCGTGATTTTGCGCATGATTTCCCACCCGTCGGCTATGAAGCGCCAGATTCTGCTACAAAGTCTTAAAGATTGGCGTCAATCAGCCAGTCGTGGAACGACCGCACAGGCCGTTCTTCCAGCGCACCGGGACGGCACACGAACCAGTAACTATACGGACTTTCGACTTTGATATCATATAGCGGAGCCAGCCGGTTGTCCGCCGCGCGCCGCAAATGATCGTCATGCATGATCGCAATGCCAAGGCCTTGTGCCGCCGCTTCCAGCATTAATTGCCCGGAATCATAATGATCGATGGCAGCGGGTTCGAGGTTTTCCAGCTCCAGCGCTTGCTTCCAGGCTTCGAAGCTGGCGGGCAGCTCGCTATGAATGAGGAACGTTTGCTTGGACAGCGCGGCCTTATCGGGCGCTGCCGCACTATCGTCGCCGATCAGTTTCTTCGCCAGTTCGCGGCTGCAAATGGCGTGGACCATATTGTGATCGAGGCGCACCGCATGAAGCCGCTTATCCGGCCCCTGACTAAGGATTATCGCCGCATCCAGCGTATCGCCGACGCGATCTTCCAGATGCGGGCCGGTGTCGATATCGATATGGAGCAGCGGATGGCGCGCGCGTAACTCGCCCAGCTTGGGGAACAGGCGCTGCGAACCAAATAGCGGCAACACGCCCAGCCGCAGGCGCAGCACCGACAGATTGTCCGACTGTCCCTCGACCGCACGGGCCAACGCTTCGAGATGCGGGCTGACCGCATCGTAAAACGCTTGCCCTTCGTCAGTCAGCTGCATCGACTGGCGCGCGCGGGTAAACAGCTTGCGTCCGACAAATTCTTCCAGATTGGCAATCCGCCGCGACAACGCCGACGGGCTAAGATTCAATTCGTCAGCCGCTGCCCGCGCCGATCCCAAGCGAACCGTACGGGAAAACGCTTCCAATGCGCGCAGAGGGGGAAGGCGGCGATTGGCCATGGTGAATGCTATGTGGTGATGCGTGAGCGGCTTGTCGATAGCCGGTGCGCGAATGCCTGCGATTATCCTTTTTGCTGTGTCTTGGCCGCGATGTCCGGCGCATGAAGGCGAAGGCGGGTAACGTGGGTTTCATCACCTTCAAGCACTTCGATCCGCCAGCCGCTGGGATGTGTCAGCACTTCGCCCACGGGTGGGACTTGCTCGGCCAGAATAAAGGCTAGCCCGCCCAAAGTATCGACCGATTCGGCCACTTCAGCCAGCCTTGGGTCAATCGCCTCGGCCACATCGTCAAGTTCTGCGCGCGCGTCACAATCCCAGATGCCGCCGCCCACATCCACGATCATCGCTTCGGGCGTATCGTCATGCTCGTCCTCGATTTCGCCGACGATTTCCTCGACCAGATCCTCGATCGTAATAATACCATCCGTGCCAGAAAATTCGTCCAGCACTACGGCCAGTGCACGCGTTGCTGCCGCATATCGGCCAGCACATCCAGCGCATTGCGCGATTGCGGCACGTAAACCGGCTGCCGCATCAGCTTCGTCCAGTCACCGGGCGGCGGTTTGTTCGCGGCCAGAAACGGGAATACATCCTTGATGTGCATCATGCCGATGACATCGTCCAGACTGCCGCGATAGACGGGCAGCCGCGAATGGCCATGCTCGGCAAAAGTCGCGACCAGCTCATGCCAGTCGCAATCGGCGGACACGGCAATAATCTGACCGCGCGGGACAGCTACATCATCGGCATCATGTTCGCTGAAATGCAGCATATTGCGAAGCATTTGCCGCTCCACCGGCGACAGATCGCCATTGGTCGGTGCAGGATCGCTCTGATCGCTTTCCGCCTGCTCGTCCTCATGCTCGTCGATGGCCTCTTCGAGCTGCGCACGCAAAGAGCGATCGGGGTCATCGACACCCATGAATTTGCGGATCGCGGGCCACAGCCCGCTGCTACTCTCCGCCTCTCCGGCGGGTTGTTCTGGATCGGGCATGGCCCTTAGTGGTTACTCCATTAATATATTGGGTTTGCACATTCGCGAATCCGTTCAGCATTGCCCTAATCGTACGGATTGGCAATGCCCATAGCGGCAAGAGCTGTAATTTCCAGTGCTTCCATCGCATCGGCCTCGGCATCGCTGGTAACATGATCGTGCCCGGCAAGATGCAGCAGACCGTGGATGATGAGATGCGCGGCATGATGTTCGAGCGACACGCCCTTTTCGCCCGCTTCCCGCGCGCAGGTCTCATAAGCCAAAGCAATATCGCCCAGCAATTCAGGCGGGCCATCGCTCGTCAAGGCTAGCAGATCTTCGCGCGCCAGCATCGGAAAGGACAGCACATTGGTCGGCTTGTCACGGCCACGCCATTCGCGATTGAGCGCGTGAACTTCATCGTCGGAAGTGAACAGGATGCTGGTCGTCAGGCGCGGATTGATGAGCGCAGGCTCGATACCGCCAGCAGCCTTGGCAGCCCGTTCTGCCAAAGCCTCCCACGCGCTCCGGTCACCAGCCGCCCAGTCTTCGATGTCGAGTTCTAGCTGCATGACGCCACCCGATTAGCCGCTTTACCGCCCATCCGCCAACCCTACTTCGCCCCCATGCCAATTCCATGTGCCATCCATTGTAGCCGTCCAAATCCATTGGCAGCAGCCCCTGTCTAGGCGGTCGGCCCCTCATAGGCTTCGACGATGCGGCCCACGATCGGGTGACGCACGACATCGGCAGCGGTGAAGCGGATCGTGCCAAAGCCATCCACCCCTTCCAGCTTTTCTACCGCGTCGATCAACCCGCTCATGCGCCCGCCGCCGGGTATATCGACTTGACGCGGATCGCCGCACACCACCATCCGGCTATTCTGGCCGAAGCGGGTGAGAAACATTTTCATCTGCTCGCGCGTGGTGTTTTGCGCTTCATCAAGGATCACAAACGCATCGGCCAAGGTCCGACCGCGCATAAAGGCAATCGGTGCGATTTCGATCTCGCCGCTGGCCAAGCGCCGCTCCACTTGTTCGGGCGGCATACAATCATACAGCGCATCATAAAGCGGGCGCAGAAAGGGATCGACCTTCTCTTTCATATCGCCCGGCAGAAAGCCGATTTTTTCGCCTGCTTCCACTGCTGGCCGGGACAGGATCAGGCGCTGCACACTGCCCGTTATCAACTGGCTGACGGCCTGCGCGACGGCAACATAAGTCTTGCCCGTCCCTGCCGGACCCAAAGCAAAGATGATGTCGTCGCTGGCCAGCGAACGCATATAATCGATCTGTGTGGCGGAGCGCGGCACGATGGTTTTGCGCCGCGTGCGGATCATGATCGGCGCAGTTTTGGGATCGTCCGGTTTGCCTGAAATAATGCCCTCCAAAGTCGGCTCGTTCGACATGGCGATCAGCGCTTCGATAGCGCCCTGATCCAGCTCCTGCCCCAGCGCCAGCCGGTCATACATGGTCTGCAGCACTTCGCGGGCGCGCGCCACGGCATCCTCCGGCCCCTCGATCTGCAATTCATCGCCGCGTGCGGCGATAAACACGCCGAGGCGGTTTTCCACTTGCACGAGATTGGCATCGAACTGGCCAAACAACGTGCCCAGAAGCGATTGATTGTCGAAAGATATTTCAGTTTTCGCGCGGCGTATCTCGCGGCGCGGTGTCGGCGGTTCGCTCAGCGTGATATCGCTATCGGTTGATTTCGCGCCGGATGGTATCGGTTTTCGGGCCATGCGTGTCCTTATCGTGTGGCCACCCAAGATAGTGGCCGCGAACGCAGAGGCAAGGATTACTGCGTCAGGCTGGTGCAGTCGCAATAAGCTCACCGCCCAGCGATTGTTGCCGTGCGGACGTCATTTGCAAGCGGACCAAATCGCCAATCTTGGCGTCACCGGTAAAGTGGACCGATTGCAGCCACGGTGATTTGCCGAGCCATTGGCCCTCATGTTTGCCCTTACGCTCGACCAGAACATTGCAGACTTTGCCGACGCTGGCTTCGTTGAACGCCAGCTGATCGCGCCGTAACGCGGCTTGCAACCGCTGCAAACGGTCGTCCATAATTTCTGGCGCGACTTGATCATCCATCGTGGCCGCTGGTGTGCCGGGGCGCGGCGAATATTTGAAGCTGAACGCCTGCGCATAGCCCACTGCATCGACCAGGCTTAGCGTATCGGCAAATTCGGCTTCGGTTTCGCCGGGAAAGCCCACGATAAAATCGCCCGACAGTGCAAGACCCGGACGGGCCGCTTCAAAACGTTCCAAAAGGCGCAGATAGCTTTCCGCCGTATGGCTTCGATTCATGGCTTTCAGCACGCGGTCACTTCCCGATTGCACGGGCAAATGCAGGAACGGCATGAGCTTGTCGATCTCACCATGCGCGGCGATCAGATCGTCGTCCATATCGGCGGGGTGGCTGGTCATGTAGCGAATGCGCGACAGCCCATCGACTTTGGCCAAAGCGCGGATCAGGCCGCCCAGCCCGACAGCACGACCGCGCTCATCGTCGCCGGACCACGCGCTGACATTCTGACCGAGCAGCGTAATTTCGCGCGCACCGGCCTCGACCAGTTTCTGCGCTTCGGTCACAAGATCGCCATAGGGCCGCGAGATTTCCGCCCCGCGCGTATAAGGCACGACGCAATAAGTGCAGAATTTGTCGCAGCCTTCCTGAATGGTCAGGAACGCGGCGGGCGTCGAGCGTGTGCGGCTGGGCAATGCGGCGAATTTGGCGATCGCGGGCATATCGGTGTCGGTCATCCGCTCGCCCTGCACAGCGCCCGCCAGCATTTCAGGCAAGCGGTGATAGGCTTGCGGCCCGACCACCATCGAGACCGCCGGGCTGCGCGCCATGATCTCTGCGCCTTCCGCCTGAGCAACACAGCCAGCCACCGCGATCAGTGGCTGCTTCCCCGCCTTGCGTCCGGCTTTGCTGATCCGCCCGATGTCCGAATAGACCTTTTCCGCCGCTTTTTCGCGGATGTGGCAGGTGTTGAGCACCACCAGATCGGCGTCTTCGCCTTCGGGTGCGGGCACAATGCCTTGTTCGCTCAGCAACTCGCCCATACGCTCGCCATCATAGACGTTCATCTGGCAGCCGAAGCTCTTGACCCGAAAGGTCTTGGGGGCGGTTGTGGATTTCATGGGAAGGCGCGACATAGGGCAAGTGTTTGCGCTCATCAACAAAAAGGGCGGCACTCGGCCGCCCTCCCCATAATTATGTTCGCAAATTTACGAAATAGTCGCCTTCACGATTTTGCCGGGGTTCGCAGGTGGCTCGCCTTTAGGCAGCGCATCGACGTGATCCATGCCTTCGGTCACTTGACCCCACACAGTGTATTGCCCGTCAAGGAAGTGGGAATCATCGAAGCAGATAAAAAACTGCGAATTGGCGCTGTCAGGCGCCTGTGTCCGGGCCATCGAGCACGTGCCGCGCGTATGCGGCTCGCTATTGAATTCGGCTTTAAGATCGGGCTTGTCGCTGCCGCTCATGCCGGTGCCGGTCGGATCGCCGCCCTGAGCCATAAAGCCGGGAATGACGCGGTGGAACACGACGCCATCATAAAAGCCTTCACCGGCCAGCTGCGTGATGCGCTCCACATGGCCAGGCGCCAAGTCAGGGCGCAGCTTGATCACCACATCCTTGGGTTCGCCGTCGCCGGTGTCGAGCGTGAAAGTCAGTGTCTGGTCGGCCATTTGATAATTTCTCCTGTGATTTGCCTTGCCCATATAGGATGCTGGCGCGCGGTGTCACCCTCTGGCCCGCTTAACCCGCTTTGCTTTTTTACCGCTCGCGCCTAGATGCGGGAGCATGGCGAGCGACGATAAACGCAATCATCAGAGCGAGGCGGATATGCTGCTGGCCAATGCGCCGGACGCCCCGGACGCTGGTGTGCGCTCCGATACCGCGATTGCCGACAACAAGATTCCCGACGACCGCATCGATGACGAGCGGATGGATGAAGAAAACACGCTGAAGCAGGAGTTCGTCCAGTCGGTCAGCGACGCTTTGACCGATGGCGATACGGATACCGTCTATAAGCTGGTCGAGCCGCTGCACCATGCCGACATCGCTGATCTGCTCGAATTGTTCGACCGTGACGAGCGGCATCGCCTCGCCGCATCAATCACCAATCTCATGTCGAGCGAGGTGGTCGCCGAACTGAATGATTACGTCCGCGAGGACATGATGGAAGCGCTGGCCCCCGAAGCGGTCGCTTCCATCGCGGAACAGCTCGATACAGATGATGCGGTGCAGCTGATCGAGGATCTGGATGCGCCCGATCAGCGCGCGATTCTGGCCGAGCTGGACGATGAAGACCGGATCGCGATCGAGACGGCGCTGGGCTATCCCGAAGAGACCGCAGGCCGCTTGATGAGCCGCGATTTTGTGGCCGTGCCGGAGCATATGACGGTCGGCGGCTTGATCGACTTCCTGCGCGATGATGGTGACTTAACGACGGATTTCTGGGAGATATTTGTTGTCGATCACACGCATCACCCGGTCGGCACGTGCCAGCTTTCATGGATTTTGCGTACCCCGCGCGATGTCGCCCTGTCCGATGTGATGAAGCGCGACCAGACCCTGATTCCGGTCATGCTGGATCAGGAAGAAGTCGCGCTGATGTTTCAGAAATACGGGCTGATCTCCGCCGCCGTAGTTGATGAAAACGACCGCCTGGTGGGCCAGATTACAGTCGATGACATGGTCCACATCATTGCTGAGGAAGCGGGCGAAGATGTGATGCTGCTGGCGGGAGCCGGCGAAGGCGACATCAACGAGCCGCTGCGCGATGCCTATACCAGCCGCGTGCGCTGGCTCATTGCCAACCTCGGCACGGCGCTGATCGCATCGCTGATCATTGCGGCCTTCGGAGCGGCGATCGAGAAACTTGTCGCGCTGGCCATTTTGATGCCGATTGTGGCTAGCATCGGCGGCAATGCCGGAACGCAGACGATGGCCGTGACGGTGCGCGCCATCGCCATGAACCAGCTAACCCGCGCGAACACCCGGCGCATTCTGCTGCGCGAGTTTAAGGTGGCGGTATTGAACGGCTTTACGATTGCGGTGCTGGTCGGGTTGGCAACGGCGGCTTTGTTCACGCCGATGCTGGGCGCGGTTATCGCGATTGCGATGGTCATCAATGTCGTGACGGCGGGGCTGGCCGGAGTGCTGGTGCCGGTGATCTTCGACCGCTTGAAGCAAGATCCAGCCGTGGCCAGCAGCGTATTCGTGACAATGATTACCGATTCGATGGGCTTTTTTGCGTTCTTAGGCTTGGCCGTCGCTGCGGGCCTTGCAAATTAGCTGTCAGCGGGTTTTGCTGATTTGTCAGGCAGCACCTTGTCCAGCCAATGTCGGCTTAGCTTGATGGCGGGCAGTTCGAACAGTTTGTGATAGGCGATGCCGGCAGCAGTCGCGATGGTAACCAGCAGCGCGAATGCTGCCATCATATTCCATTCCGACGTCAGACGCGCCAGCCCGCTCATAAGCGGATAATGAATGAGATAAATCGCATAGGACGCCCCGCCCAGCAGCGTCAGGACTGGCCCAATCGTAAAACGACCGGCGGCCTCTGCACGCACGATAGGCAGCAAAAGGAAAGCCAGACCAAGCCCGAAAATGACGGAATATAGTCGTATATCGACAATGAAGAAGAGCACGCACAGTGCCAATCCGACCAAGGCCAACACCACATTCTGCATCATCTTTTCGTTGATAAAGCACCACGCGACGACAATGCCGAACAGAAATTCCAGATCGACCAGCCCCAAGGCCTTGTATCCGCCGGGTAAGGCAAAGCTATACGCAGCGACGGCTATCGCCGCGACAATAGAGAGCAGGAGCAACCGATTTAACAACAGACAGATAAGCGCAAAGGCGTAAAACAGAATTTCGTGCTGCAAGGTCCATGCAGGGGCCAGCGCCGGACCTTCGGAAGCAGGCAACAAGGTCAGCGTCGAGAACCAGCCCCAATCATTCGCGCCTGATGCCAGCCCGGGCAACAGCATATACGCAATCGCAACCGCAATCCCGATCGGCCAATACGGAATGAAAACCCGAACAAAGCGGCTTTTCAAATATTTGCTGGCAAAGCCGGGCTGCTGCGTTCTTGAATGATTTACGTAATAAATAATGAAGCCCGACAGCACGAAGAAGAAATCCACGCCGAGATAGCCATAAGCAAAAATCGTCGAAAGCCATTCAGGCAGCGGTGCGTTTTGCTTTGATACGGCGTTGTCTGCATGATGAAGCACGACTGCGAGCGCGGCGATCCCGCGCCCGGCTTGCAACGTATAAAGCGTATTGTCGGCAGATGGCCTGCGCGCAATAATCTCGTTTGGCATAAGCCCCCGACTTGAACTTGCGGCAGCGGACGCGGCGATGTCCGCGATCCTCGTAAACAAGCACCCGCGCCCGATTATGACAGCTGCCTTATATCGTAAAGGCTTCAGGTTCATTAAAGGAAGTGCGGGTCTCCGATGGATCGTCCGTCTGTTTCTATCCCTTGAGCCGTCTGCGTTAACCACTATCTTGGCCGATATGCCGCTACACATGACCAAGATTGCATTCGGGGCCAAGAGCCATGCCGATCTGGAAAGCTGGTTTCGCAACCGCAAGGATATGCGCCTGACAACGCGCTATTTGCCCAAACGGCATGAGGAAATGGTGGACGGCTCGCTATACTGGATCCGCGATCATGCACTGGTCGGGCGCACCCCGATAAAGGGGTTCGAGCAAACGCCGGAAGGCCGCTGGTGGATCCATCTGGAGCCAAGACTGGTTGCCGTGTTGCCGCGTCCCAAACGTGCGCATCAGGGGTGGCGCTATCTCGCACATGATGACGCGCCGCGCGACCTTGCCGAAGGTGAAGATATTGGCGAAATTTTGCCCGGAAAGCTGGCCGGGAAATTGCAAAAGCTGGGCCTGATTTAAGGCTCGCGCCGCAAACTGCGCTTTAATTTCGCTCAAGCGCCGCTTTTTCTTATGCAATCCGCCTGATTTATCGCCTGTGGCGATAACCTGCCCTTAACTGCAAATCTATGTCCCATATGGGCTATAGGTTTTTCGCTGCTGCACAATCATTGGCTCGCCCGTCACAAACGGGAGACAATGAATGAACAAGTTTTTGATGTTGGGCGCAGCGGCCATGTCGCTGTCGCTAGGAATGAATGCGAGCGTTGCCGAAGCCGGACCGTTCGACAAGCTGAAGAAAGCCGCCAAGAAAGTTGAGCGGGCCGCCAATGAAGTCGAAAAAGCGGCAGAAGATGCAAAAGATGCCGCCGATACCGTCGAGGCGGTATCCAAAGGCCAAGTTCCAACGCGTCGCGGCGGTGTGAATTCGGTCGGCCGGGACGCTGCCATCAGGCAGGGTATGGCGCAGCGTAGCAATTATCCCAAAACCGCTAAAGGCAAGGCGCACGCCGGTCGTGCGGCTCCAGCCCCTGCAAAATACACGTCGCTGACCAAATGCGCCGGATTGCCGATCAGCAACGCCTTTATTGCGCAAAACGGCACTTACACGTTCCAGAACGGGCTCAATAGCGAAGAGCGTACCGGTCTCATCGACCGCGAGCCGGTTTCCGCTTCCAATGGCTGCATCATGCCATCGATGGGCACTTATGACGTGCTGTATATGGAAGTGCCCACCGCGCAATATGACAAGATGAAATACGACATGCAGATGCAGTGCATCGACCAGTCGACCGGCAAGCAGAACCCTGACAACATGGTTCCAAGCTGGAACAATGTCAGCGGCAAGGATGTCGCGCTGCATACCGGCCATTCGCTGGGCTACAAAACTACAGCAAGCGGAAGCAATTCCGACCGTTCGGCGGCGTGGGACAAAGATCTGAAAAGTCGCGGCAAAACGATGCTGGGCTTCAATATGCCGCCACTTCACACCGATGCGGGCACGGATTTCTATTGCCAGTATTACAACAAAGCTTCGGGCAAGAGCGTAGCAGCCTTTGCTTACCGTCGCAGCGCCGGCAACCGGTAAGGACGATCATCGCATGACCAAAAACATTGCCATGTTTCTAGCCGCTGCCGGAATGGCTGTAGCGACTGCGCCGGCAGCGTTCGCGCAATCGGCCAGCACCGAAGTCGCGCGCGACGGTACTTGCCCCAACGGCTTTGCCGCCAAGGGCGACACCTGCGTGTCCAAATCGGGCGCGGTGGCTTTGAAAAAGGTCGGCTCAAGCTGTCCGACCGGCTTTAAAACCAGCCAGAAATACTGCGTGGGCGATAAGGGCGATTATGCTGAAGTCCGCAGCGGCAGCTGTTCAGGAGGCATGAAAACCTCCGGCCAATATTGCGTGAAATAGCGACCCGTCGTTTTACGCAAAGAAGGGGCTGTCACGACCCGGATAGCCCCTTCATACCACCTCGCAATTTATGCGAAGACTTAAGGCCGCTTCTTTACCGAAGTGGCCTTTTTTGTGTTTATGCGGAGCGCTTCGCCACCACGCGGCGCAGCACGTCGGCATAGGTTTCCGCACCTTGCGCGCCGGGGATCAGGAAGGTGCCATCCACCACCATTGCCGGAACGCCGGTGATGTTCATGGCACGGGCCTGTTGTTCTTCTGCACGAACCTGCGCGGTTAGCGCCGGGTCATCCAGCGCCATAGCGGCCCGCTCGCGATCCAGTCCCGTCTCTTCGACGATATCGAGGAGCACGGCGCGTTCTCCGATCCGGCGACGGTGATTGAAATGCGCTTCGAACAGCGCCAGTTTCAGCGCCATTTGCTGATGCGGTCCATGATTATCGAGCGCCCATTTCAGCAATTTGTGCGCGGTCAGCGTGTTCCACATCATCGCGGGCGGCGCAGTGTCTGTGTCTCCTGCATAGTCCAGACTGACACCGGCATCGTGTGCTGCTTGACCCATCTGTCCGATCACTGCCGCCGTTTCTTCGGCACTGCGGCGGTATTTTTTGGCAAGATGCGCGCTGCGCTCCTCGCCCTCCTCCGGCATATCGGGATTGAGTTCAAACGGTCGCCAGCGAATGTCGGCGGCGATCTCGCCGTCCAGCGCGGCAAGCGCTTTGGACAGCTGCCCCCAGCCCACCAGACACCACGGACACATCACGTCGGAAAAGATGTCGATTGTAACAGTTGCGGGTGTGGAGGCGGTCGTGGACGCGCTCATTGCGCCATCCACCAATCCAGCAGCGATCTGGCAATAGCAGTCGGCGGCGGCGGTGCGAACGGGCCATTGCCCTCACGGCCCTGCTCCAGCGCATCGGCAATGTCAGCACGCGAAAACCACCGCGCTTCTTCCAGCTCGGTTGTGTCGATCGTCAACGCGTCGCTTTCCGCCGTGGCATGACAACCGATCATCAATTGCGAAGGGAACGGCCACGGCTGGCTGGCAATATAGCGCACGTCGCGGACCTGAATGCCGGCCTCTTCATGCACTTCGCGCGCCACGGCCTCCTCGATCGTTTCACCCGGCTCGACAAAACCCGCCAGCGCCGAAAATGCACGCGGGGGAAAGCGCGGCTGACGGCCCAGCAGCAGACGCCGGTCTTCGCCTTCGCCATGCGTCACCAGCATAATCGTCACCGGATCGGTGCGCGGAAAATGCGCCGCATCGCAAGTCTTGCAATCGCGTTCCCAACCGCCTTTTGCCAATGTCGTCGGTGCGCCGCAACGCGCGCAAAAGCGGTGCCGTGCGTGCCAATCGACCAGACTGCGTGCGCCGCCATAGATGGCGAGGTCGGGCGGCGCGAGCATCTGAATTGCGCCCCAGACGCGCGGATCGGCATAGGCCGGTCCAGTCGCGCCCTCGCTTGGAACAGCGGCGAAACACGCCTTGCCCTCATCCAGCCCCAGAAAGACCAATTCGGCATCAGGTGCTGCATCGGCCAGCGTGCCCCAAACCAGCGCGCCGTCATCGCCCATGACCGGATTAAGACCGTCCAGCATCAAGAGCCGCGCGCGCCAGTTCATCAGCCCGGCCAGAGCATCGCCATCGCTGCGCAAATGATCCGCACGGTCTAACGGCGAACCTGCAAAGGCGATGGCCCCTTAGCTGAATACGCTGTGCCTGACTGCGTCCCGCCGGGTTGCGACATCACGATCAGGCGGCGGCTTTCATTGCGCTGTTGCCGAGGAAGGCGGCAATATCGGTGCTCATCGCGGCAATGAAATCATCGCGCATGGGTAAGGATTCCGGCGGCATATACTGCACGAACATTCCGGCGCGCAGACCCGTCCGCATATTGACCAGCGCCACGGTTCCGGCGGCCCCGCCCCAGCCGAACATTCCGGCATTTTCGCCGAGACCAACACTGCCGCCTGCGCCAAAACCCTGTCCCTCGACCCAGGTTCCGTCCATCGATACGCCGTCCGGCAGCAGATTTTGAGTCGCCAATCGGATCGCGCCTTCGCTGACCACACGCCGTCCGTTGACCATGCCATACCCGACCAGCAGTTTGTGGAATTGGTCATAGTCGCGCGGACTGCTGACAAGGCCCGCTCCGCCAAACGGAAATTCGGGCTCGTCGAGGAAAATCGATGCCTTGGCCGGATCGATCGGCAGCAGCGTGCCATTGACCAAGCCGTAATTGGTGGTCAGCCGGTTCACTTCGCTTTGCGGAACAGTGAAATAGGTGCTGGTCATGCCCGCCGGACCGAAGATTTCGTCCTGCAGGAAGCTGTCGAACGGCTTGCCTGAAACCACTTCGATCACGCGGCCGAGCAGATCGAGACTGACCGAATAGCTCCATTTCGTGCCGGGCTGATAGACCAGCGGCAATGTCGCCAGCCGGTCGGCAAAAATTTCCAGACTTGGTGCCGGTGTCGCACGCGCGATCCCGGGAATGGGAATGCGGCTGATTTTTCCCGGTGAAATGCCCGCCTTGTTATAGGCTGCGGCAATTTCGCCTTTTTGCGTGATATTATAGCCCAGTCCCGCAGTATGCGTCAGCAGATGGCGAATGGTGATGTCGCGCTGTGCCGGGACAAGGTCGGTCAAGTTGCCGTCGGGCGTAGCTTGCACCTGCATATCGGCGAAGGCAGGCAGAACGTCTTTTAGCGGCTGATCGAGTTGCAATTTGCCCGCATCAATCAGCATGGCCACGGCCAGTCCCGTGACCGGCTTGGTCATCGAATAGATGCGATAGAGGCTGTCGGCTCCCGCATCCGTCTCGCTGCCCAAGGCCAGACGGCCGCGCGAAATATATTGCGCATCGTTCTGGCCAAAGCCCATTGCGGCAACGAAATTGGCAACCTTGCGCTGATCGACATAATCTTCCGCCATTTTGGCGATGGCATCCCAGCTTGGCGCTGGCGGCGACCCGGCCAAGGCCATCGGCGATGCGCTGCAACCGCCCAATAAAACGCCGCCCATCCCCCATGCGCCAGCGCGCAGCAAGTTGCGGCGAGTTAGAGCGGGGCTGAGATTGGCGGAGTCGATCAAGCGGGGTTCAGACATAAATATCTCTTACTCGTTGCGGCGTTGCAAGATGCAAAGGCTGTGTGATGGCCCTTGATGATTGGGCCTGGATGAATGGCCTATTGCCGATTATTTCCGCATCTTGCAATTGCCCGCTGTGCTAAGCATATAAGACAGATGCTCAACATCCTCTCGATCCTCATCGGCATCTTTTCGCTCATCATCGTCATTCCGGCGCAAATTCCGCTTTTGGGATGGGCCAACTGGTTTGCTTTGCCCATCGTTGTAACCGGGGTCGTCGTCGGCGCGCTATCCAGTAGCAATGGCGGGCGCAACTTCTGCCTCGTCGTGCTGGCGATTGCAGTCATCCGGCTGATGCTTGGCGGAGGCTTTTTCTAGGTTTCCTGAGCCAGCACCAACCGAGCGGCATTGGCGTAAAGCGTCGGTAATCCAGCTTCGTCAAGCGTATCGACCGGCCACCACTGGCCCGCGCCTTCGGGTGCTTTTGTAACAATCGTGCGCGACACGGCCAGCGTCAGTTTTGCATGAGTGAACCCATGGCGCACTGCGCCAACCTCCTGCCAATCGCTTGCAAACGGCGCTTCTCCAGAACCGTCTGCGCGCGCAGTCCAGCCATCGTCGGGCAAAGCGCGCATCCCGCCCAGCATCACTTTTGCGGCCCGCTCGATCAGCCAGACTTGGCGTTTCCCGCGATGCAACCGCTCGATCCAGAAGGCTCGCCCAACCCGCTCTGGCACAGGCTTTTTCGGAGCTTTGACGGGCAGCCGCAGCCGGATCGCCTTGTTTTAAAGCGACGCACCATTCGGCGAGTGGACAAAGCAGGCATTTGGGATCGCGCGTGGTGCAAATTTGTGAGCCGAGATCCATCATCGCCTGCGCAAAATCGCCGCTATTTTTGTCGGGTGTAATTGTGTCGGTCGCGACGCGAATGGCTGCGCGGGATTTTGGCAAAGGCTCGGAAATAGCGAATAGTCGCGCGACCACCCGCTCCACATTCGCATCGACCACCACCGCGCGCTGACCAAAGGCAATCGCCGCGATCGCCGCCGCTGTATAAGCGCCCAGCCCCGGCAATTTGCGCAATTCCGTTTCACTTGCCGGAAACGCGCCAAGCGCCGCAACCTGCCGCGCACAGGCAATCAGATTGCGCGCCCGCGAATAATAGCCAAGCCCTGCCCATGCCGCCATCACCTCGGCATCGCTGGCGCTGGCAAGCTGCTCAACGCTCGGCCAGATGCGCACGAATTTTTCGAAGAACGGTTTCACTGCGGCAACCGTGGTCTGCTGCAACATGACTTCGGACAGCCACACCCGATAAGGGTCGGGCGCAGGCGCACCGGGCGGCGCGCGCCAAGGCAGTTCGCGGGCATGGCGCGCATACCAGTCGAGCAATGCAGGCGCGACTTGATCCGATTTTTCGTCAGGCTTATTTGTCGGGGGTGTAGCGGTCACGCGCCCGCTATGGCATGAGCGTTGGACCAATGGAACGGGACGATCACAAAAGGCTGGAAGCGGCCGCCGCACGCGCCGAACAGGCTGCTGCGAAAAAGCCTGTGCGCGCCGCAAAAAAGCCACGCGCCAAAGCGTATGAGCGCCCGCGTGGTGGACAGGCCAAGCCGATCTCCCAACTTATGCCGCAAATCGGGCGGACGGCTTTTCGTCGTTTTGGTTTTGTACAGAGCAGCGTCGTGTCGCGCTGGCCCGAAATCGTCGGCGAAACGCACGCCAAAGTATGCACGCCGGAATCGATCCGCTTCCCGCCGGGCGAGAAAGCAGAGGGGATCATGCAACTGGTCGTTGTTCCTGCCCACGCGCCGCTGATCCAGCACGTCATCCCTGAAATTATGGAACGGGTAAATCGCTTTTTTGGCTATCAGGCGGTTGCTCGCATCAAAATCCGGCAAGGTGAAGTTAAGCCTCCGCCAGATAGCAATCGCCCGAAGGCGCCGCCATCGTTGAAAGCCATTCCGATGGAATTGGGCGAATCCTTGCGCGATATCGGCGATCCGGAATTGCGCACAGTGCTGGAATCGCTGGCGCGCAGTATGGGCACGAAGGACGAGACGAAAAAGCCATGAAACAGATTGCAAAACTTGCCATTGCTACTGCCGCTTCTCTGGCCGTGCTGTCATTTGCGGGAGCCGGTCAGACTGCGCTGGCGCAGACCGTATCGACCATGCCGACCAAGACCGAGATGGGTCATCGGCTGGGTAATGAGGATGCGCCGGTCACGCTGATCGCTTTGCTGTCTTACACTTGTCCTGCCTGCGCCCGCTTCACACAGCAAAGCGAAGGCGCGTTGCAACTCGGCTATATCGGGCGCGGCGATGTCGCGATCGAATACCGCCCGATGATCCACAATCCGGTCGATTTGACCGTCACGATGATGATCGAATGCGGACCGGATGATCGATTTTATACCAACCATCTGATGGTGCTGACCGGCCAGCCAACTTGGCTTGGCAAGGCCCGCAACGCTCCACGCGAACAAGTGGCTTTGTGGTCGCAAGGCGACAAATCGGCCAGTGCCCGGCGCAGCATTGCCAGCGCGCTTGATCTCTACCGGATGTTCGAGCAGCAGGCAGGCTATCGCCAGACCGATCTCGACCGCTGCCTCTCCGATCAAGTGCGAGCCGATGAACTGATCTCGCAAGCCCGCATGACTTACACCGAATTCGGCTTGCCCAGCACGCCCAGCTTCGTGATCGAGGGCGAACCTCAGGCCGATGTGCATAGCTGGGAGCAATTATGGCCTTTGCTCGACACCGCGATTGCCAGCGGCAAAGAAGTTAACGAACTCGATCAGCCGTCCGAATTTGGCGCATAGACGCAGATCGGCTAAACCTGCTTACAAGATGATAACCCGCTAAGGAGCGATCCCGAAATGACCTCGAAGACACTTTCCCTGTTCGGCAAATTGGCACTTGCCGCACCGTTTGCCCTGATCCTGTCCGGATGCAACCAGGCCGCTGCCGATGGCGCAGCGCTGGAAGGTGATGCCATTGCCGAAGTAGCCGCGCCTGAAGGCGGTGCATGGGAAACGCAAGTCGAAGTCACGGAATATGACGGCTACCGTTTGGGCAATCCCGATGCGCCGATCAAGCTGGTCGAATATGCCTCGCTGACGTGCCCGGCCTGTGCGCAATTTGCCGCAACCGGCGTTGCACCATTGAAAGCGGATTACGTCAGCACGGGACGGGTCAGCTACGAATTGCGCAATCTCATCCGCGGGCCGGACGATCTCGCACTGGCGCGCCTTGTGCGCTGCGGACCGGCGGAAAACTTTCATCCGCTGTCAGAACAAGTCTGGGCCAATCTCAACGAACTGGTCTCACCGATCTACGCCAATCAGGAAGCCGCTCAACAAGCCTTGTCGCTGCCCGAAGGCGAACGCTTTGCAGCTTTGGCGGACATGGCAGGGATGTACGATTTCTTCGCAGCGCGCGGCGTGAGCGAGAACGATGCGCGGCAATGCCTCGCCGACTTTGCATCGCTTGAAAAAATCGCCACCAATTCGGATTCGCAGGCAGACGAATTTGGCGTGCGCGGTACCCCGACTTTCTTTGTGAACGGCACGCCGATCGAAGCCAATGGCTGGGATGCAGTCGAAGACGCATTGCAGCGGGCCGGAGCGCGCTAACACGGTAAAGCCACGGAGGGCGGTCGAAGCGCGATGCTGATCAAACGGCTTAAATTAAGCGGTTTTAAAAGCTTCGTCGAGCCGTCCGAATTGCGCATCGAGCCGGGTCTGACCGGCGTGGTCGGGCCCTAATGGCTGCGGCAAATCCAATTTGCTGGAAGCCATCCGCTGGGTCATGGGGGAAAGCTCGCCCAAATCCATGCGATCAGGCGGGATGGAAGATGTCATCTTTGCCGGAACCTCGCAGCGCCCTGCCCGCGATTTTGCCGAAGTCGTGTTGCAGGCGCAGGACGATCACGGCGAAGAACTGGAAGTCGTGCGCCGGATCGAACGCGGCGCAGGTAGCGCCTATCGCGTGAACGGTAGCGACGTCCGCGCCAAGGACGTGTCGCTCACATTTGCCGATGCGGCGACCGGCGCGCATTCGCCTGCATTGGTCAGTCAGGGCAAAATCGCTCAGGTTATCGCGGCAAAGCCGACCGAACGCCGGCAAATGCTGGAAGAAGCGGCAGGCATCGCGGGGCTGCACGTAAGACGGCGCGATGCCGAAGCCAAGCTGCGTCAGACCGAGGCCAATCTGTCGCGGCTGGCCGATCTGGTCGCGGGCCTCGATACGCAAATGGCTTCGCTGCGGCGGCAGGCAAAACAGGCGGAACGCTATAAGAAACTGTCGGACGAAATCCGCGTGGCCGAAGCGCGGCTGGTATTCGCGCGCTGGCGCGATGCGGCGGCGGCGGCGGAAGCGGCGCGGGCGGATGCGGCGGCAGCAGATGCAGCGGTTAGCGTGGCTCAGGAAAATGTGGCGACGGCGCAAACATCTCAGCGGGACGCTGCGCAGAGCTTGGCCGAGGCGCGCGAGGAGCAGGCCGATCGGCGCGATGATTCCAGCGCACATGGTCACCGGATGGCGTCACTCACCACGCAGTTGGATGCGGCAGAGGAGCGGATTGCGGACCTCGACCGGCAACTTAGCCGCCTGTCCGATGACCGAGGGGATGCGGACCGGATGACACGCGATGCAGCGGAGGCTTTGAACCGGCTGGAACGCGAGTTGACCGGAATTGCGGCAGGACTGGCGGAAGATGAGGAGCGCCGCCCAGCCTTGCTTACCGCCAGCGAAAAAGCGGAACGCGCCAGCCGGACCAGCGAGCTGGCACTGGCCAAAGCGACCGCCGATCATGCGGGGATCGAGGCGGAATGGCGCGTGGTCGGTGCAGAGGTGGCCCAAGCAGAAGCGGTGGCCGCACGCTTGCAGGACGAGTCCAAACGACGGCAAATCCAGCGCGAGGCTCTGCAAAAGGACGCTGGTGATGCAGTGTCGCTGGACGCCGCTGAAACCGAGGTAGCCGACGCGAAGCGTGAGTTAGCCGCGGCGGACGAAGCGCTGGACGAATTGCGAGGCCGCAAGTCGCAGCTTCAGGAACAGCGTGATGAGGCGGCCTCTGCGCTATCCACGGCGCGGGCCGAATTGGTCGGTTTAGAGCGCGAATATGGCGCATTACAACGTGACCGCGAACAGCGCGCGAAACGCAATGAGGGGCGCTCCGGCAAGGCGCTCGCTATCGACAGAGTGCGCGCCAGACCGGGCTATGAACGAGCGGTGGCAGCGGTTCTGGGGCGCGATGCGAAATCACCTCTAGGCGAGCCGAAATTGGCGCAAGACGGGCGTTTCTGGACTGGACGCCTGGCACCCGATCCGGTCGAAAACAGCTTGCAGCAATTTGTGATCGATTGCCCCGACGAGTTGCGCGCCCGCTTCGCTCTTGTTCACGTGGCGGCGGATGACGATGACCGCAAACTTGCACCCGGCGAATGGCTGGTCACGACCGACGGCGCCTTACGCCGATGGGACGGATTCATAGCCAAGGGCGAAGGTGGAGCCGAAGCTGCGCGGCTGGAAGCCGATAATCGCCACGCTGAATTGGCGAAAAAGCTACCGAAATTGCGCGATGTGTTCAAGGATGCCGAAACGGCCCACAAGGAGGTCGAGACGGCCTTGAGCGATATCGGGCGCGATCTCGTGGGTGCCGAGCGCAGGCTTGCCGAAGCATCGGACAAAGAACGGCAATCATTGCGCGTGTTGGATCAGGCAAAAGCTGCGCGCGAACGGTTCGAGGAGCGGCTCGCCGAACTCGATGCTGCCGATGCCGATCAAGAGCAGCGAATGGCGCAGGCGCGGGATGACATCGCGGCGGCCCAAGCCAAGCGCGACGCCCTCCCCGATCCCGACAGCGAGCGCGCCGCACTCGAAGCTGCCGCCACTGCCAACGAAACGGCGCGAACCGCTTTGCAAGCAAGCGTTGCAGCACTGGCCGCGCATGACCAAGGCTTGGCTGTCGCACGAGAACGGGTGGCGTCGCAGCGGGCCGAGCAATCAAGCTGGCAATCACGCTCAAGCGATGCCGCGCGCCGCTTGTCCGACACAGCCAGCCGCGCCGACGAATTGACACAGGAGCGCGCAGTTTTTGCGGCAAAACCGGAAGCCTTGATGCGCGAGATCGAACAGGGCGATGCCGTGCGTGAGCGCCTGACTTTGGCATTGCGGGAAGCGGAAGCCAAACTGTCTGATGCACAGGCGCAAGCTGCCGATGCCGACCGCCAACTGGCACAGGCCGGCGAGGTTCTGGCGCAAGCGCGCGAGCAACGGGCTGGACTGTCCGAACGTGCGGAAAATCAGGATGCCCGCCGGATCGAAATGGGTCGCATTTCCGGCGAGCGGTTTCAATGCCCGCCGCCACTTTTGCCGCAGCGCTTTGATTTTACCGACGACAACGTTGGCGATGCCGCATCCGAGGGTCAGGAGATGGACCGCCTCACTGCATCGCGAGAGCGGATCGGCCCGGTCAATCTGGTGGCGGCGGAGGAACTGGCGAAGCTGGAAGATGAACTTGATTCCAGCAGCACCGAGCAAGCAGAATTGGCCGAAGCGGTTAGCCGGTTGCGCGGCTCCATCGGCAGTTTGAACCGCGAAGGTCGCGTCCGATTGCGCGAAGCGTTTGAGCAGGTAGACCGCCATTTCCGCCGCCTGTTCACGCGCTTGTTCGAAGGGGGGCAAGCACATCTCGCCTTGATCGACAGCGACGATCCGTTGGAAGCAGGCCTCGAAATTTTCGCGCAACCACCGGGCAAACGCTTGCAATCGCTCACCTTGCTATCAGGGGGTGAGCAGGCGCTGACCGCTATCGCGCTGATCTTTGCGCTGTTCCTCACAAACCCGGCCCCGATTTGCGTGCTGGATGAAGTCGATGCGCCGCTGGACGATGCCAATATCGACCGCTTTTGCGATCTGCTGGATGCCATGACGCGCGAGACAAGCACACGCTATTTGATCGTCACGCATAATGCAGTCACGATGAGCCGGATGCATCAGATTGTTCGGCGTGACCATGATCGAGCAGGGTGTCAGCCGCCTGGTCAGCGTCGATTTGGGCGCGGCGGAGGACTTGCTCGCCGCTGAATAAGTCGCGCCATCGCGAACATCCATTACGGCGGGAGCGCGCGCAAATACTTAGACGCTAATTATTCCAGAACGCGCGAGAGCGACGTGCGGATTGTCTTCAATTCCTTGATCAAATCCTGCTCATTATCGCTCTGTTTGCCCGCATCGCCGCGATCGCGATCAGCCTCGCTGAAGAATACCGAGGCTTCTTCACTGACCACCGCCGTATTGTCAGGCTTCCACTTCGCCAGCGCTTTTTTCGCGCCCTTGATCGTGTAGCCTTCGCGATTGACCAGCCGGTCGATTTCCTGAATCATCGCGACATCGCGCGCACGGTAATAACGGCGGCTGCCGGAGCGTTTCAGCGGTTTCAGCATGGAAAATTGCTGCTCCCAATACCGCAGGACGTGCGGCTTGATATCAAGCGCCGCACTGACTTCGCCGATCGTGCGCATGGCCCCGGCATCCTTGCCGTCATCGAATTCGATTGTCATGCGCTCAACCCTTCGCGATCCGGTCTTTAAGAAGCTGGCTCGCACGGAACGTCAGCACGGTTCGCGGGGTAATCGGCACTTCGACACCGGTTTTCGGATTGCGTCCGATCCGTTCTTTCTTGTCGCGCAGCACAAAGCTGCCGAAGCCGGATATTTTGACATTTTCGCCTTTTTCCAAGGCATTGCACATATGGCCAAGAATGGACTCGATCAGGTCGAGCGATTCCGAACGGGAAAAGCCCAGTTTGCGATTCACAGTCTCAGCCAGATCAGCGCGAGTTAGCGTACCCACCGAACGCATATTCGCCTCCTTCTCTTCTTTGCTGCGACCCCCAAATTCCTCTTACCATTTAATCAATAAGAACATTTTATAGATTTCGCAATGGATTGCCGCAAATTATCAGTCGATAGCAAAGAGATAGGTTCGGGTAATGCGCCTGAAAAAGCCGTCAGACGCGCAGCAATGCCGCGCCCCAGGCAAAGCCGCCGCCCATTGCTTCCAGCATGATGAGATCGCCTTCGACGATACGCCCGTCACGAACCGCTACGTCCAGCGCGAGCGGTACGGAAGCCGCAGACGTATTGGCGTGCTGATCGACCGTGACGACTATTTTTTCCGGCGGCAGGCCCAGCTTTTTGGCCGTTGCATCGAGGATCCGCATATTGGCCTGATGCGGGACGATCCAGTCGATCTCCGCGCCGCTGACTTGCGCCTGTTCCAGCACTTCGTTCAGCACATCGGCCAGATTGACGACCGCGTGCCGAAACACTTCGCGCCCCTTCATCCGCAATTTGCCGACCGTGCCGGTGGTTGACGGACCGCCATCGACATACAGCAGATCGTGATGCGCACCATCGGCGTGCAGTTTGCTGGCCAGAATGCCGCGTTTGCCATCGGGTGTATCTTCCGCTTCCAGCACCACCGCGCCCGCGCCATCGCCGAACAACACGCAGGTCGTGCGGTCTTCCCAGTCGAGAATGCGGCTGAAGGTTTCGGCTCCGATCACCAGCGCGCGCTGGGCCGCGCCCGTGCGTAGCAGCGCATCGGCAGTGGTCAGCGCATAGAGAAATCCGGAGCAGACGGCCTGCACATCGAACGCGATCCCGCCATTGCAGCCCAATGCGTGCTGCACTTTGGTGGCGGTTGCCGGAAAGGTGTTGTCGGGCGTTGCAGTGGCAACGATGATCAAGCCGATTTCGGATGCTTCGATCCCGGCCGCTTCGAGGGCCTTGCGCGCGGCGTCGATGGCCAGCGTCGAGGTGGTTTCGCCCTCGCCCGCCAGATAGCGCTGGCGAATGCCGGTGCGCTCTCTGATCCAGACATCGCTGGTTTCGACGCGGGCTTCCAGCTCGGCATTGGTCACGCATTGCGCGGGCAAAGCGGACCCCGTGCCGCGAAGGACAGAGCGGATCATGCGATGCTGTTCGCCGGATCGGCGTGCGATCCTGAATGTTCCAATTCGCTCATATCACCCGCAATCCGCTCGATCAGCGTTTCTTCGAGCAGCCGCGCCGCGACCGTCACCGCATTGGCCACGCCCAGAGCATTGGCGCTGCCGTGGCTTTTCACGACGACGCCATTAAGGCCGAGGAATACCGCGCCATTGTGATTGTTCGGGTCAAGATGGTGCTTTAACAACTCGGTGGCCGGACGCGACACCAGAAAGCCGACTTTCGAACGGATCGAACTGGTAAAAGCATTGCGCAATAAATCGGTGACGAAACGCGCTGTGCCTTCGATCGCTTTCAGCGCAATATTGCCGGAAAAGCCGTCGGTGACCACCACATCGACTTCGCCGCGATTGATCTTGTCCGCTTCGACAAAGCCGTCGAATTGCATGGCCAGCCCGGTCGCCTCGCGCAATTTTGCAGCGGCATCCTGCAGATCTTCGGTGCCCTTGTTTTCCTCGGTCCCGATATTGAGCAAGCGGACGCGCGGCTTGGCTCTGCCCGTCACGATCCGCGAATAGGCTGCACCCATGATGGCGAATTGCACCAGATTGCGCGCATCGCATTCGCGGTTCGCACCCAGATCCAGCATGATAACGTCGTTATCGCCCAGCGTCGGCATCAGCGCCGCCAGCGCAGGCCGGTCGATCCCCGGCATTGTGCGCAGCGCCAGCTTACTCATCGCCATCAGCGCGCCGGTATTTCCGGCACTGACGGCAGCACCGGCCTTGCCTTGCTTTACGGCATCGACGGCGAGCCCCATAGAGGTGGTCTTGGCGCGGCGCAGCGCCTGTGTCGGCTTTTCATCGCCGCCCACGACATCCTCGCAATGCAGGATTTCGCTCGCCTCGGTCATGCCGGGATGCGTGGCCAGACCGGCCTCTATGCGAGGTTTGTCCCCGACCAGCAGGAACTTGAACCGGTCATGCGTGCGCCGTGCCAGGGCCGCACCCTCGATCATTACGCGAACGCCTTCGTCTCCGCCCATCGCGTCAATGGCGATACGCGGCAAACTCATGGCAATCTCCGGCTAATTATCGGGTCAAAGACCGACTGAGACGATTTCGCGTCCGTTGTAAAAACCGCAGGCGTTGCAAAGATTATGCGGGCGCTTCAATTCGCCGCAGTTCGAGCATTCATGGAATGGCTCGACTTGTAGCGAATCATGCGAGCGGCGATTGCCGCGGCGATGCGGTGATACTTTTCTCTTAGGGACAGCCATTGCGGCACCTGTTCCTTAAACAAATTCGTTTGCGTGGACCGCCGTAAGGCAAGCCGGTGCCACGCGCAAGAGCACGGAAATGGCATGGCCCGTCATGGAGCGGGGAAGCGGCGGCCTATAACGCAATTTTCAACGGTTGCAAGCAGTGCGTGGACGATCTAGCGCGCACAGCAACCCAGCAAAGGAATGCGCGTATGATTTTGCCTGTTACACTGACCTCGGCTTCGGCCTTGGCGATCCTCACGATCTGGCTGATGGTGCGCATCGGGGCCATCCGCCGCTCGGAGAAAATCCTGCATGGCGATGGCGGCAATCCGGCGTTGACCCGGCGGATGCGGGCGCAATTGAATTTCGTTGAAAGCGCGCCCTTCGTATTGGCCCTGATCGTGGCGATCGAGCTGTCCGGCAAAGGCGGCAATTGGCTGGCTTACGTGGCGGGAGCGTATATTCTGGGCCGCGTCGCTCATGCGATCGGAATGGATTCGGAAGGTCCGGCCAAGCTGCGCATGATCGGCACGCTGGTCACGATGCTGACGCTGCTGGGGCTGGCGATCGTCGCCATGCTGATCGCTTTGAATATACTGTAAGCGGCTTACAGCGCGCCACGGCACAGATCAGCGTCAGCCCATCATCCGGTCGGACACGAACTGGTTCGTCGCACGCTCCTGTCCAAAGGTGCTGGTCGGCCCGTGTCCCGGAATGAAGGTAATGTCATTGCCAAACGGCCACAGCTTTTGCGTGATCGAATCGAGCAAATCCTGATGATTGCCCATCGGGAAGTCGGTCCGCCCGATCGAGCCTTGAAACAACACATCGCCGACTATTGCAAACTTGCTGGGGCGATGCACGAATACAACGTGGCCGGGCGTATGGCCGGGGCAATGGACGACATCCAGCGTCAGATTGCCGACCGTGACTGTGTCGCCGTCATTTAGCCAGCGATCCGGCTCGAACACTTCGCCGTTGATGCCGTAACGCTTTCCGTCATCGTCCAGCCGCGAAATCCAGAAGCGGTCGTCCTCATGCGGCCCTTCGATCCGCAAATCCAGTTCCTTGGCCAGAATGCCGGCTTCGCCGCAGTGATCGATATGGCCATGTGTAATCAGGATTTTCTCCAGCTCCACGCCAGCCTTTGCCACGCCCGCTTTCAGCTTGGCCAGATCGCCACCCGGATCGATCAGCGCCGCTTTGTTCGTTTCGGTGCACCAGATCAGCGAGCAATTCTGTTGCAACGGCGTAACCGGCATGATCGCTGCGCGCATTGCTGGCACTGGTTTCGCGGAAGTTTGTGGGGAAGTGGTTTCAGTCATGGTGCCAGATTTGGCGACAGTGACGGCAAAATGCAATGCGGACTAAATCTTCCCGCCTTTCCACACGACCCGGCCGATGATTTCCACCTCGTCCTGCGCCAGATCGAGCGGCGCATAAGCAGCATTGGCGCTGATCAGGGTCAGCCGACCCGGCGCCGTTGTCTGCACCCGTTTGACGTGCAGCACATCGCCAACCCGCACCACATAAATGCCGTCGCGTTGCGAACGGTTGGCGCGATCGACCAGAATTTCGTCGCCATCGCGCAGCATCGGTTCCATCGAATCGCCCTCTACCCGGATCGTGGAAAGCTGCGCATCCTCCAATCCCATATCGCGCATCCATTTACGCGAAAACCGGATCGTATCGAAGGAATTTTCCTCTGTGATGATGGCTCCCGGACCAGCCGACGCACCCAATGGCAAACGCGGCACAGTGATCCAGCGAGTTGGATCGCGCTTGGATTGCGCACCATCGCGATCAGAATCGGCAGAGGCACCGAGCGACACTTCATCGACCCCGAAAAATTCGGCCAGCCGCCGCCGATCATTTTCTGCCAGCCTGCGCGGTGAACCCTTCCGAATAAATTGCTGCAAATAGGTTGGATTGCGACCCAGCATTTCCGACAAAGACGCCAGACTGACCCGCCGATCGTCGGCCATCTGCGCGAGATTTGCTCTTACATCGTTGGATAAATTCACAAATTTTTCCTTCGCTTAACAATCTCTTTATAGACGAAGGATTTTTCCTAGACAAGTAGGATTTTATCATGGACGAATAAGGAACGTAGCGGATTCGCTTATGTTACCGAACACCGGAGAGAGGTCGCCCATGCTGATACGAGACATCGAAAAATTCCTGAGAAAACACGATATGCCCGCCACCAAATTCGGACGGCTTGCCACGCATGATCCGCGATTTGTGCTGGATTTGCGGATGGGACGGATCCCGCGCGATCACACGCAGAAAAAAGTGGAACATTTCATGAACAAATATGTGCAAGCGCCGGTTTCGGCGGAGGATGCACGATGATCGAGGGCAAGATTTCTGCCGGGAACATGGCCGGACAAACTGACCGCGCTGTCCCACCCGCTCGCAAAGCGCGCCGCACTTCGTCCGATCGCTTACGCGCCGCCTTGCTCGATCTGTGCGATCACACGGCGCAAGTCATCGAGCATAGCGAGCGCAACTGGGCCAGCATCACGTTCAGCGGCACGCGGCATTCGATAAGCCTACTGTTTTCTGGCGCGGAAGCCGTCGCGGCAGCGGAATATTTCATCGCGGCCCTGCCCGACCACGAATTCAGCATTCCGCGTCAGCTGGTCGCCGATGCCACTATTTCGGAAGTCGAACATCGGATGCTGCCCGGCCCGCGCATGAGCGTGAAATGCGAAATTCTGATGCTGGAAGACGAATGATGCGTCGTCAGGGTTCGCCACAAAACCGGCGTCAGTAGCCAAGCACCGGATCGAGTTGCGGCGCGACCGGCTGGCCCGCGCGATAGCGGTCCAGATTTTCCAGAAAGCGCGCGGCGGACCGCACAAACATTTTGTCTTGCGCGCGGCCCGATAAATGCATGGAAATCTCCGCATTGTTCAACGCCCATAACGGATCGTCGGCGGGCAGCGGCTCCGGCGTCGTCACATCCAAAAACGCCCCGCCGATGGTTTTCTCAGCCAACGCCTTGGTCAACGCCGCCTGATCGACCACCGATCCCCGCGCAATATTGATCAGCACCGCATCACCGCGCATGGCGGCGATCTCATTCGCGCCGATCATGCCTTCGGTCTCGGACGTGGCCGGCACGGCAAGGATGATCCAGTCGAATTCGCCCAGCTTCGCGCGCCATTCATCCGGGCCAAGCGCGCCTTCTCCGCCGCTTCGCCGCACGGTCGTAACTTCGACATCGAATGCTTCGAGGCGCGGTTTGACCAGCTTGCCGATCGCGCCAAACCCCAGCAACAGCGCCCGCGATCCGGCCAATTCCTTCTTGCCCGGTGAATCGAGCAGCCATTCCCGGCGGTCGCGTGCGCGCACCACATCGGCATAGCCCTTGGCATGGACCAGCATCCCCATGATCACATATTCTGCGATGGTGATGGCGTTGATCCCTGCGCCATTGGTGATCGTCGTGCCGCGTTTGGCCAGCACATCCAGCGGCAGGAAATCCAGCCCCGCATAAATGGAATTCAGCCATTTAAGCTGTGTCGCGGCGCGCACGATTTCGCCCATCGCGGGCTGATCCATCATGTCGAACCAGCCGATTTCAGCAGTCGGGGCAAGCGCCAGTGCCTCTTCCTTGGTCGCGAACCAGTGCGGCTCGATCCAGTCGGGCAGTCGCGCTTCGATCAGCGGGCGGATCAGGGCGCTCAGGACGGCGGTGGTTTTCTGGGTCATGGCGCACGCCGTGTCATTGGGATGGGCGTCTCAAACATTGAGCTTCCAATCCCAGCCGAGCGGGTCGCCATCCATGACTTCGACGCCTTTGGCCGTAAGTTCATCGCGGATCGCATCGGAAGTGGCGAAGTCCTTGGCCGGCGCGCAGCCTCTTGCGATGGGCGAGTTGCGGCTTCGATTTCGGCTTCGGTTATTGCAGCGTCCTTGGGGCGAATGCGAAGGTCTGCGCGGGTAAGGTTGAGAAAGTTAAGGCCGAGGACGGCGTCGATCGCTGCGAGAGCCGTCAGTGCATCTTTTGGCGGAATTGCCGACACACCAAGAACTTCAGCTGCGTAATGGCCAACGCTTCCGGGGTATTTAGATCATGCGAGATCGCATCCGAGAAAGAAGAGAGATATGAGTCTGTCGCATATTTTCCCACTTCTCCTGCTGCCATCCGCAACTTGAGTTTGTCGGCGATCATCACCATCCGTTTCAACCGGGTCAGCGCCGCGTGCAGCCCTTCCCACGAAAATTCCAACTCGCTACGATAATGCGCCTGCAGGCACATCATGCGATAGGCGAGCGGGTGATAACCGCGATCGATCAGCAATTGCAGCCGCAGGAATTCGCCCGAGCTTTTGGACATCTTGCCTGACCGCTCCACGAGGAAATTGTTGTGCATCCAGATATTGGCGCCGGAATTGCTCGCTTCCGATAGCGAGCCACAGCCGCAAAATGCCTGATTCTGCGCAATCTCATTCGGATGGTGGATCTCGCGATGGTCGATCCCGCCGGTGTGAATATCGAATGGAAAGCCGAGCAGCTTTTCCCCCATTACGCTGCATTCCAGATGCCACCCCGGCGCACCCTTCCCCCACGGCGAATCCCACTCCATCTGCCGCTTTTCCCCGGCGGCGTTTTACGCCAAATCGCAAAATCAGCCGCGTTGCGCTTGCCTTCGACCGCCGCGATCCGGCCCTGCTGATCGTCTGCGCCATCGTCGGTCACGGCCCGCGCCAACCGCCCGTAATCGGCCACGGTGGAAGTGTCGAAATACAGCCCGCTATCAAGCTCGTAGCAATGCTTGTCCGCAATGCTTTCCGCGAATTCGATCATCTGCGGGACATATTCCGTCGCCACTGACCATTTCTCAGGTTCGCGGATATTGAGAGCGCGCACATCCGACTTGAATGCCTCGGTATAATGGCGCGCAATGTCCCAGATCGACTGCGCCCGTTCCGCCGCCATCCGCTCCATCTTGTCTTCACCCGCATCGCCATCGTCGGTCAGATGGCCAACATCGGTGATATTGATGATGTGTTTGAGCTCGTAGCCCTTCCAGCTAAGCGTCCGGCCCAGCACATCGGCGAAAACATAGGCGCGCATATTGCCGATATGCGGGTAATTATAGACCGTCGGCCCGCAGGTATACACGCGCGCCTCGCCGTCGTGGACGGGGCGAAAATCCTCGATTTTCCGGGTGAGCGAATTGAACAGGCGTAGCTTAGCAGGAGGCGTATCGGTCATCACACGCCTTTAGGAAGTCGCCCGATGCACCGCAAGTTCGCAAGCGTTGCGTGTCAGTCCCAGCCGCGCCAATTGATCGCTTCGCTGCAATCTGCGCGCGGCACGTCGAATTGATTTACGGCGGCTTCTGGGTCGCGATAGCCGATCGCCATGCCGCAGAAAAAGATGTGATCCTCGGGTATCTCGACCGCTTCGCGCACCTGCGCTGAATACATCGCCCAGGCTTCTTGCGCGCAGCTATCCAGGCCCGCTTCGCGCAACAGCAGCATGATCGTCTGCAACCACATCCCAATATCAGACCATTGCGGCGGCCCCATATATTTGGGCGTGTGGACCAGCATCAGGACCGGTGCATCGAAGGCGCGGAAGTTTTGCGCGAACCAGGCCAGCCGGCCCATCTTGTTCTCGCGCGGAATGCCAAGCGCGGTATAAAGCGCCTCGCCCACGCCGCGCCGCCGCGTTTCGTAATGACCGTCCAGATCCTTGGGATAAATGTCGTATTCCGGCGAATGCACATCGCGCCCTTGCGGCAGGACCGCTTCGACAGATTTCAGCAGTTTGCTAAGCGGCTCTCCCGTCATCACGATCCCATGCCACGGCTGTGTATTGCCGCCCGACGGGCTTCGCTGCGCCGTGTCGAGCACTTGGCGCAATGTGTCGCGATCGACCGGCTTATCGAGAAAGGCGCGGACGGATCGGCGCGAGGTGACGGCTTGGGTTGGGGTCATGGCGCAACACTTACCAAAGCATCGGTTGGTAGCAATGATGAAAAGTGTATTGCAATACTAATACACGCTTGTTATCTCTCTTCTCAGAGAGGGTCGCTTATGCTTGATTTATCACCACTAATCATCGTTCATCTGGTCGCAGTTGTGATCGCCATCGCATCGGGCGCGGCAATGTTTCTGCTGCCCAAAGGCACGCGTTTTCATCGCGTAAATGGGGTTTCTTATATTATCTCGATGTTCATTGCAGTGCTATCCGTCATTCCGGTCCCGGCGAAAGTCATGCCCATCATGGGAACGCGTTTCGGCTTCTTTCATGTGTTTGTTCTGGTCGGAATTGTCTCGCTGCTGGTCGGGATCGCGGCGCTGCGCCGCTGGCACAAAGGGCGCAAGCCGGATGATCTGCGCGCGCATCAGATCCACTTTTCCTATAGCTATGCCGGCCTGCTGATGGCGGGATTCAGCCAAATTGCAACCAATCCGCTATGGGGGCTGGTCGAAGGCGGCGGCAATGCGCAATTCTGGATCACTTTTGCCAGCGTCAATGCAGCGATCTATGCGGTGGCGTCGTTCTTTGTATATAAAAAGCTGCTGAAAGGCGACCCGATGCGGTATCGCCCCGAAGCGCACTGAGGCTACTCTTCCCCCTCGAACAAGTCTGCGAGCTGTTCGATAATCGTCCCGCCAAGCTGTTCGACATCCATGATCGTCACCGCGCGGCGATAATAGCGGGTCACATCGTGGCCGATGCCGACCGCGACCAGTTGCACCGGCGATTGCTTCTCGATCCACTCGATCACTTTACGCAAATGCTGTTCGAGATAGCCCGGATTGTTATTCGCGCTCAGCGTGGAATCATCCACCGGCGCGCCATCGGAGATCACCATCATGATCCGGCGATCCTCGCTGCGGCGGATCAAGCGGTCATGCGCCCATAACAGCGCCTCGCCATCGATGTTCTCTTTCAGCAATCCCTCGCGCATCATCAGGCCGAGATTGCGCCGCGCACGCCGCCACGGCTCGTCCGCGCTTTTGTAAATGATATGGCGCAGATCGTTGAGGCGGCCCGGCAGATCGGGCTTCCCATCGGCCAGCCACGCCTCGCGCGATTGCCCGCCTTTCCATGCGCGGGTGGTAAAGCCCAATATCTCGGTCTTGACCCCGCACCGCTCCAGCGTGCGCGCCATGATGTCGGCACTGATCGCGGCGATGGAGATCGGGCGACCGCGCATCGAACCGGAATTGTCGATCAGCAGCGTGACCACTGTGTCCTTGAATTCAACGTCGCGTTCGACCTTGTAGGAGAGGGCGTGACCCGGCTGTGTCACAACGCGAGAGAGGCGTGCGGCGTCCAGCAGCCCCTCTTCCTGATCGAAATCCCAGCTGCGGTTCTGCTGCGCCATCAAGCGGCGCTGCAAGCGATTGGCCAGCCGCGTGACGATTCCCTGCAATCCGGTCAGCTGGCTGTCGAGATAAGCGCGCAGCCGTTCCAGTTCTTCCAGATCGCACAGCTCGCTGGCCGAAACGATTTCATCGAATTTCTCGGTGAATGGCTGATAGTTGAACGTGTCGGGCAATTCGGTCCAGGGGCGGTTCGGGCGCACCGGCATGGTGCCTTCCTCGCCATCATCGCCCAGCTCGCCATCGCGCTGATCGTCGTCGAATTCCGCTTCGCCTTCGGTTTCGCCATCGCCCTCGCCATCGGCGTTGTCGCCCGCCATTTCCATGCTTTGCGGATCGCCGGCATCGGGCGCATCTTCGCCTTCATCCTGATCCTGTTCATCCTCGCCGTCGAAATCCTCGTCCTCGTCATCGCTGCCATCCTCGTCCTGCGGAGACTGGTCGATCAGGTCGAGATGGCGCAGCAAATCGAGCGAGAGTTTCTGGAACGCTTTTTGATCGGCAAGCGATGCGGACAGGGCTTCCAGATCGCCGTCGATCCGCGATTCGATATGTTCGCGCACCAGATCGACCCCGCCCGCGGCCTTGTCCGGAACGGCCTGTCCGGTCAGCCGCTCACGCAGGATCAGGCCCAGCGCGCTTTGCAACGGCACATCGTCGGCTTGCGTCGCGCGGGCAATCGGATCGGACGCGGCCCGCAAAGTGGTGGCTGCCGAAAGATTGTCAGCGATGCCGTCATAATTCCGGGTGCCCAGCGCCTCGTAACGCACTTGCTCCACCGCATCATAGCAAGCGCGGGCGAGCGGCTCGGATGGTGCGCTTTGACCATGCACGCTTTCGCTATGATGGCGCAGCTTTAACGAGAAACTGTCAGCAAATCCGCGCGCTTCACGCGCCTGCGATGCAGGGATATTGCGGCCCGGCAGCGGCACACGCAAATTCGTGCCGCTCTGCGTCGGGGCATCTGCGCTCCACGCGACTTCGACTTCGGCTTCGCGCGACAAAGCGCGCGCCGTGCCGGTCAGCGCCTGCTTGAAGCGATCGAGAGGGGTTTCTTCTGACAAAGCGTTGGCTAACCGGCGATCACTTCGGGATGGTCTGTCCGGTCTTTTCCCAATCGGCGAGGAAGCCTTCGATACCCTTGTCGGTCAGGACATGGTTGAACAGCGCCTTGATCACCTTGGGCGGCGCGGTCATCACATCGGCACCGATCCGCGCGCTTTCCAGCACATGACCGACATGGCGGACCGAGGCGACGAGGATTTCCGTATCGAACAGATAATTGTCGTAAATCAGGCGGATGTCGCGGATCAAATCCATGCCGTCCATGCCATTATCGTCATGGCGTCCGACGAAGGGTGAGATAAAATCTGCACCCGCTTTTGCCGCCAACAGCGCCTGATTGGCCGAAAAGCACAGTGTCACATTAACCATCGTGCCGTCATCGCTCAGCGCCTTGCACGTTTTCAGTCCGTCGATCGTCAGCGGCACTTTAATGCAGACATTATCCGCAATTTTGCGCAGCGTGTCGGCTTCGCGCATCATGGTCGCATGGTCCAAAGCCACCACTTCGGCACTGACCGGGCCATCGACGATGCCGCAAATTTCTTTCGTGACTTCCATGAAATCGCGTCCGGATTTCGCAATCAGCGAGGGATTGGTCGTCACACCGTCGAGCAAACCAGTCGCAGCCAGCTCCTCGATGTCGGCAATTTCCGCAGTATCGGCAAAGAATTTCATATCGGCTCCTGAAGGCGCGTTGATTCGTCTGTCGTCACTTACACATGGCCCCGGATTTGGCCAACGTGAATGGCCAACATTGCCAATGGTAGCCACGTGCGAGTAAGGCGCGCGGAAAGCTGCCCGATGCAGCATGATTCTGGAGTATCCGATGCGTTTTTCCCGCCTCTCTGTGTTAGCCGTGACCAGTGTTTGGGCGATGGCGGCTGCAGCGCCTGCTATGGCGGCGGATGAAGATTTCGAGCTGTGGTTCGCCCCGACCTTCGAATTCGGCATCGATGATGACACGGCGTTCGAAATCCAGACTGCGCAGCGGTTCCGCGACGAGGACCGTGGGCGAGTTGATACCTATTATGTGCGCGGCTGGATCAAGCAGAAAGTTTCCGACAATGTCACATTGGCGGCAGCGCTGGAAAAGCGCGCGAATGATGGCGGCGCTGATGAAACGCGGATCCTGCAGCAGGTCTACGCCAAGAACGGTTATCTGCGCACGCGCCTGCGTTTCGAGCAACGCTTTGCCGAAGGTCAGGATGGCCGCGTCGGATTGCGGTTGCGGCCACGGCTGGGCGTTTCCGTGCCGGTTGCCGAGCGAGTCAGTTTCGGGACCAGCGCTGAATTGTTCTTTACCTTACGCGGCAATTCACCGACCAGCGATACCGGATTGACCGGACTGCAGACGGTCTTTGGCTTCGACTATGAAATCAGCGAGAATCTCGGGATTAGTCTGGCCTATCTGCGCGAGCAGAATATTCGCGATGGACGCCCCGACCGCGTCGGTCATGCGCCGCAGATCGGGATCGATTTCAGCTTCTAAGAGGCTTTGACGCGTTTTTGCTCGTGATGTTTTTCGCGGTTGTTATCAACCGCCTTGGCATCGCCCACATTCTTGCGCGACATATCGTTCGCCACTTCGGCCACAATGGCGCGGCGATAACGTGTAAGAGTGTCAGGCGTTACGATCACGGGCGAATATCCTAGAGTAAAAGTCGAATCGATGCTTTTGCATCTGTGACTTAAGTATTGGCGCGTAACCGGGCGTTAATCAAAGACCAGCGGCAGTAAATACTCCGGTTATCACCGGATCATTTGTTGCGCGCGGGTTCGCTCTGATGGCGGCTTCTTCAATTCCGATTTCACTCCAGATTGCGTCATCGACTTTTTGTGCAAAGCCGTCCGTGATGCGCGTCACATCCACTCCGGTCAGCGCAGACAAGGCCTGTCCGACCAATGGCTCGCGGCTGATCCGCAAAGCCTCGGCCAATTCCGGCACCATCGCTTCGATCAGACCGTTGCCCATCGAATCGCGCAGGAATGCGGTCGCTGCACGCGGCCCGCCATTGACCAGCGCCGCAGCATTGGCGATCCCGATCGTGCGCACCGCATCTGTGACGAGCGGGGCTGCTCGCTCTGCCCCGTCGATGGCGATGTCGGCAAAAGCACCTTCCAAGCGGTTCTTGAACAGCGAGGAGGTCAGAATGTCGCTTAAAATATCGCCGCGTGTGCCGAGCAGATTGGCGAGGCCAAGCTGACCGACTTGCTCATCCCAAAATCCATCGGGAGCAGTCAGCCGGGCAAAGGCCCGTTCGCTCGACAAAAGCAACATCCGGCGGATCGCATCGGTCAACCCGAAGCCGGGGATCGATTCGCACGCCGTCAGGCCGAGCAGCGCGCTGGCAGAAATCCCGCCCAGAAAGGCGCGACGCCCGAACCCGAGTAATCCCGTAGTGCCAAGCGATGCTGCCTCGTGGGCCGCATTCTCGCTGCCTGTTATCTCGATAGCGGTAATCTCGCTCATCTTACTCATGCTCGGCAGTCCCTTTATCGTTCTTGTGTCACGCGATTGCGGCTCTATCTAACAAGCTGTGCAACGCATTCGTGTTCTGTCCCTTAACGCAGCCTTAGGCGCGCTGGATTATAGCGTACCGCCGGGCCTCGAGCCCGTACCGGGATCGGTGGTTTTGGCACCTTTGGGGCCACGGCAGATCACCGGAATCGTCTGGGAAGCAGAACGCCTGCCCAGTGAGCCGGTTCCGGATGAAAAGCTGCGCCCGATCCTCGAAATTGTGCCAGTACCACCTCTGCCTGCGCCGCTGCGCCGCCTGATCGAGTGGACGGCGGATTATTATTGTGCGCCGCTGACCAGTGTGGCGCGCATGGCATTGTCCAGCGGCGGGGCGCTGAAAGGACCAGCAACCACGGTCGAATATCGCCTGTCGGGGGGCGTCCCGGACCGCATGACGCCGCAGCGCGCTAAGGCCATCGAGCGGCTGGAAGGCGAACAAGCGACCATCCGCGAACTGGCAACGGTTGCGGGGGTATCGGACGGCGTGTTGCGCGGCCTGGTCAATCAAGGCGTGATGGAGCCGGTTGAGGTGGATTTGCATCGCCCCTACCCTGCACCCGATCCCGAATTCGACGTGCCAAAGCTGACAGTGGCGCAGGATATCGCCGCCACCGCCATTGCGACAAGCGTCACGCGGCGCGAATTTGTGCCTTATCTGCTCGATGGCGTGACCGGATCGGGCAAAACCGAAACCTATTTCGAGCCGCTCGCCACGGCGCTGAAAGAAGGCCGCCAAGTGCTGGTCCTGTTGCCGGAAATCGCCTTGACCGAGGCGTTCCTGCGCCGGTTCGAGGATCGCTTTGGCGTGCCGCCGGTCCTGTGGCATTCCTCCCTCAAATCCACCCAGCGCCGCCGTGCATGGCGCGCTATCGCGACGCCGGTTGCAGATGGTGGCGCGCAAGTCGTGGTCGGCGCGCGCTCCGCCCTGTTCCTGCCCTATGCCGATCTGGGCCTGATCGTCGTCGATGAAGCCCATGAAGTCAGCTTCAAGCAGGATGATGGCGTGCGCTACAATGCCCGCGATGTCGCGGTCATGCGCGCGCAATTCGAAGGCATTCCCGTGGTTTTGGCCAGCGCGACCCCGGCGCTGGAAAGCCTGCATATGGCCGACAGCGGCATTTATACGCGGCTGGAACTCGACAGCCGGTTTGGCGAAGCGGGAATGCCGGCAATCGAGACAATCGACTTGACGCAGGAGCCGCCTGAGGCTGGCCATTGGCTTGCGCCCCGGCTGGTCAAAGAGCTGGAATTGCGCCTGTCACGCGGCGAGCAATCGCTGCTGTTTTTGAACCGTCGCGGCTATGCGCCGCTGACCCTGTGCCGCAATTGCGGGTTCCGCTTTCAATGCCCCAATTGCACGGCATGGCTGGTCGAGCATCGCTTGTCGCAGCGCCTTGCCTGCCATCATTGCGGTCACCAGACGCAGCCGCCTGAAACTTGCCCTGAATGCGGTGAGCCTGACTGCCTTGTCGCTTGCGGTCCCGGTGTGGAACGGATTGCCGACGAAGTAGCCGAACGCCTGCCTGATGCGCGTGTCGCACTGGTCACGTCCGACACGCTGTCGTCACCCGGCAAGGCCACCGCTTTCATCGAGAAAGCCTCGGCGGGGGAAATAGACGTGATCGTCGGCACGCAATTGGTCACGAAAGGGTTTCACTTCCCCGAACTCACACTGGTTGGCGTGATTGATGCGGATCTCGGTCTGGAAGGCGGCGATTTGCGCGCCGCCGAGCGCACATATCAGCAAGTCGCGCAAGTTGCTGGCCGCGCGGGACGCGGCGACAAACCGGGCTTGGTCCTTATTCAGACGCGCCACCCGACCGCTTCGGTCATCGCCGCTTTGGCGCAAGGCGATCGCGATGCGTTTTACGAGGCTGAAACGGAAGCCCGGCGGAGTGCCGGAGCGCCGCCATTCGGGCGTTGGGCCGCGATCATCGTGTCCGCCGAAGACGAGCGCGAGGCCAAGAATACTGCCTTCGCCATCGGAGGCTCGCGCCCAGATGTGAAAGACATCGACATCTATGGCCCTGCGCCTGCGCCCATGTCGCTTTTGCGTGGCCGCTATCGCTATCGCCTCCTCCTGAATGCCCGCCGGACTGCCAATCTACAAGCGGTCATCCGCGACTGGCTGGGCGGACTGGACCTACCGCGCAGCGTCCGCGTCAGTATCGACATCGACCCCTATAGCTTTGTGTAAAACCCCGCGCTCTTGCGTAACGACGCATTAGCATTATGCTGCCAAATAGGGATTTGGGGCTTTCGGGGGATCGCACAGTGCTAGTTCGTTTGACACTGGTTCGTACATTGATCGCAACACTTTGCGCGATGTTGATGACATCGCCGGCTGTGGCGGAAACCTGGTACCGCGCGGATACGCACCATTTCGTAATCTACAGCAATGGCGGCGAGCGGCAGCTTGAAGAATTTGCGCACAAGACCGAGAGATTCGACGCTTTGCTGCGCATCTTTTTTCGCCGCGAACCCGAGCTTCAGCCCAATCGTCTGACCATCTATCTCGTCAGCAAAGCCTCGACCGTCGATCGTTTGCTTGGACCCAAACGCAGCAATGTCGCCGGATTTTATCACGCCCGCACCGAAGGCAGCTACGCCGTCGCCAATCGCGAGAAAGCGCGCAATAAGTTCGACATGGACGGACAGACCGTCTTATTTCACGAATATGCGCATCATTTCATGGCCCGGAATTTTCCCGTTCCTGCGCCCGCCTGGTTTGTTGAAGGTTTTGCGGAATACGCGGCAACAGCGGACTTCAAGCGCAATGGGGCTTGGACTTTCGGCGAAGTGGCCAATCATCGCGCCTATTCACTGATGGGCAGCCCACAAATTCCCATTCGCACTTTGCTCGTAGAATCAGCAAGCGGGAAGCATGAGAAAGTCTTCGATTTTTACGCTTGGGCCTGGGCGCTAACGCATATGATGTATCAATCCGACGAGCGGGGCGCGCAGATCGGGCGCTACCTCAGTTTGCTGGCAGAGGGTGAAGAGCCGCTGGCTGCGGCCGAGCAGATTTTCGGCGATCTCGACGCGTTGGAAAAACGTCTGGATAAATATGTCAACGGCCCAATGACTTTCACACGATCGGAAACTCCATTTCCCTATATGGATGACATCAAGATCACGCCGCGAAAGCGAATACAAGTCTGACCTTATTTCCCTAACGCTCGATCATATGCACGATCACAAAGTGGACAAAACCCGGGGCGAATTTCAAAAGTTGCTCGCGTCCGATCAGGCCGATGCGGAGGGATGGTATCAGTTTGCGCAATTCGAACATCGCGCGGCACACGCCGAAGACGCGCCCGATCGCTATAATTTCGATGCGACGAGAAGCGCTTTGGAGAATGCGCTTTCGCTGAACGAAAACCACGTGCTGGCCAATGTATTGATGGGTGACTTGTTACTCGAACCATTCGACCATACGGAAAATCCCGATCCCGAAGGCTGGAATGCGGCGCGCAAATATTACCAGATCGCCAATCGGATCGATCCGCTTCACCCGCTGCCCTTGTTCCGTTTTGCCAGCACATATCTGCGTGCAGGAGAGCAACATCCACAAGTTGGCAGCGCTCTGGAAGAGGCGTTTTACGGCGCACCGGAATCGCAGGAGCTACGCTTTGCACTGGCCTCGCACCATGTTGGCGAAGGCGAATATGACAAGGCTGTCAATTTGCTGAAAGTGATCGCGGGCAGTCCGCATAGTGGCCAAGGCGCGCGCCAATTCATCGAGCAGATCAACGCCATGCGTGACGGCACGATCAGCGAGTTGACGCCTGAGATCATAGAGACGTCAGAAGATGATGCGCTAGACGACGGCGCGGACGCAGACGCAGACGAGCCCGCCGCACAATCGGCGTCATAATTTATGTTTAGCGCGGCACTGCAAGCGCCGTAATTCGTTAGACGCGCATGGCCAGCAAATCCGATCATCGCCCCGTTCTTGTGCCCATTTTGGGCGATCAACTAACGCGAACGCTGGCATCGCTGCGCGGTCGCACGAAGGATGACACACTCATCCTGATGGCGGAAATGTGGGACGAAGCCACTTACGTCAAACACCACAAACAGAAGATCGTGCTGATTTTTTCCGCCATGCGTCACTTTGCGCAAGAGCTGACAGATGCCGGCTGGACGGTCGATTATGTCGAGCTGACCGATCCTGAAAACGCGCATAGTTTTACCGGTGAAGTCGCGCGCGCAATCGAGCGGCATGACCCGCGCGAAGTCAAAGTCGTCGAAGCGGGCGAATGGCGACTCAATCAAGCTATTGCGGAATGGCCGGACAAGTTTCCCTGCGACGTCACGATCCTGCCCGACGATCGCTACCTCTGCCCGATTGCCGATTTTCGCGAATGGGCGGAGGATCGCGAGCACCTGACGATGGAGCATTTCTATCGCATGATGCGCAAGCGCACGGGCTTGCTAATGGAAGGTAAGCAACCGACCGGCGGGACATGGAATTACGACCGGATGAACCGCGAGCCGCCCGCCGACGATATGAATGCGCCGCCGCGCCCGCTGTTCAAGCCTGACACGATCACGCAGGAATGTATTGCTCTGGTCGAGGACAAGTTCGCCAAGCATTTCGGCAGTCTTGACCAATTTGGCTGGCCGGTGACCCGCGAACAGGCCGAAGAAGCCGCCGACGCTTTTTTCTCCGAACGGCTGCCCAAATTCGGCGATTATCAGGACGCCATGGTCTATGGCGAGGACGATCTGTTCCACTCCATGCTGTCCACCTCGATCAATCTGGGGCTGCTCGATCCCTATGTCCTGTGCCAGCGTGCCGAAGCCGCATATCGCAACGGCGACGCACCGCTGAATTGTGTCGAGGGCTTCATCCGGCAGATCATTGGCTGGCGCGAATTTGTGCGCGGGTTCTACTGGTACATGATGCCGGGTCTGCGCGATGCGAACGAATTGGATGCGACGCGTCCGCTCCCCGAATTTTACTGGACCGGGGAGACGGACATGCGGTGTCTGGCCGATTCCATCCGTTCCACCCGCGACAATGCGCACGCGCACCACATTCAGCGGCTGATGGTTTTGGGCAATTTTGCGCTGCTGGCCGGGTTCGATCCGCGCGAAGTGCAGGACTGGTATCTGGTCGTCTATGCCGATGCGTATGAATGGGTTGAGATGCCCAATGTCGCCGCAATGATTCTTTATGCCGATGGCGGAAAGCTGGCGACAAAGCCCTATGCGGCCAGCGGCAATTACATCAACAAAATGTCCAACTACTGCGCCGATTGCAAATATTCGCCTAAAATCAAGACAGGCGAAGGCGCGTGTCCGTTCAACCCGCTCTATTGGCACTTTATGGACCGCCATCGCGAGCGCCTGTCGAAGAATCACCGCGTTAGCCGCGTCTATTCGACATGGGACCGGATGAGCGATGACCGCAAACAGGAATATCTCGACAGCGCGGACGAATTTCTCAGCACTTTGAAACCGGCTGACAATGGCTGGGCGCGGGATTAGGTTTTACTGGCACGCGCGCAAGACGTATCCGATGACAGTTTAACTGGCTTCCCGCTCCCGGCGCAGCAATTCGGTCTTGATGTCCGATCCATAAGCATAGCCGCCCAGCCCGCCATCCGCAGCGATCACGCGGTGGCACGGGATCAGCACGGCGACATTGTTTGCACCATTCGCTCCGCCAACCGCGCGGCTGGCTTTGGCATTGCCAAGTTGCGCCGCCAGTTCGCCATAGCTGCGCGTTTCGCCCGGCGGAATGTCTCGCAAGGCTTGCCACACGCGCTCCTGAAACACCGTGCCTTCCACATCGAGCGGAATGTCGCGCGCATCGCCCGGTCGCTGGACAGCAGCAAGGACTTGCGCAAACAGATCGGCAAATTCTGCGCTACCTTTCACGAGGTCCGCTGTGGGAAAACGCGCGCGTAACTCCGTCTCACCTTCGCCAAACGACAGGCAGCACACGCCTTTGTCGGTCGCCGCGACCAGCATCGGCCCGTAATCCGTACCGAATATGTCCCAGACAATGCGTCGTGCCGTTCGAAATGTCACGATCTCGCCTCCTCCCTTTAAAAGCTTAAGTCGTCGATACATGATAGGCGGACCAAATGCACATGACGCGCTGTCTTGCTTTCACGGCCGATTTGGCGGATCAGGCGGCCATGCTCCGCTTGCTCTCCCTTCTCATGCTGCTGGCATCGCTGGCCGTCCACACGGTTGCGCGCGCCGATCCCGCAGACATCGCAGCTGCTGAACGCGGCGTGGTCCGCGTGGTCATTATTGGCACAGATGGTCAGGAAATTTATCCGGTCAGCCACGGCAGCGGCTTTGCCGTGTCGCCGACGATGATCGTCACCAATGCCCATGTCGTGCGCGAAGCGATGCAGGACGATACGCTGCGCGTCGGGATAGTCACCAGTCAGGGCGATGATGCCGTCTATGCCAAGGTGTTGAGCGTCAGCCCGCGCAACGATCTGGCTTTGGTCGAAACAACTGGCAAAATCCGCCTGCCACCGCTGACGATAGCGGGCGGCACGCCGCAGGATAATGGCGAAGTTACGGCGGTCGGCTATCCGATGAATGTGGACCGCGCGCAAGGGTTGGAGATCGGGGACATTTTCCGCTCGCAGCCAGCCGTCAAAGCCAAGGGCTTTCTGTCCGGCGCGCGCCCTTCAAGGCAATTCGACACGATCCTGCACACGGCGCCCATCGCGCGCGGCAATTCCGGCGGGCCGTTGCTCGATGCGTGTGGCCGCGTCCTTGGCGTCAACAGTTTCGGCGCGGATAGCGGAGGCTCGGATGCGGAGTTTTTCTTTGCTGTGTCGAACCGCGAATTGCTGCCGTTTTTGCGCGAGAACAAAGTCGATCTGCGCCTTAATGCGCTGCCCTGTCGCAGCTTTGCCGAAATCGATGCCGATGAGCGCACGCGGCTGGAGCGGGAGCAGGCCGCAGCGCAAGCCAGCCTGAATGCGGAAACGCAAGGCCTACGCGATCGGCGCGAGCGAGTGCGGCTGGAAGCTGTACAAAGCGTGCAGGAATCTCGCGAAAACGCGATGGCGCTGGCGTTTTTGCTGGCCCTGATCGGCTGGAGCGCGGCCAGCTATGCGCTGTATATCAAGCGCCGCGACCGCGACGAGGATGAGCCTAACAACAAAGCGGTCATGATCGCTGGCGCAATAGCCGCCGCAGCCTTCGTCGCCGCGCTGGCCGTATGGTTCTCACGCCCTGGCATCGACGAAATCGACCGCCGCATCGCCGATGGAATGCAGGATGGCGACACCTCTCCGCCGATGGCTGGCAGCGACACCGGGCAATCTGCTGCTTTGCTATGCACGGTGGACGAGGACCGCAGCCGGATCGTCGGAGCCAGCGCAGACGACATCGCGCTGGACTGGCGCGCGGATGGCTGCGTCAACGGACGGACCCAATACGGCCTGACCAGCGGAACCTGGACCCGCATCTTCGTGCCGCAATCCGAAGACGCGGTTTCGGTGAACACGTATGATCCAAAAACCCGCACCTTCCGCAGCGACCGCTATTTGCTCAGCCGCAATGCCATAGAAGAAGCGCGGATCGCTCGCCGCGCTTATACCCCGCCCCAATGCGAGACCGAAAATGCGGCTCAGGATTTGGGCGTCATGCAATCGGGCGTCATCACCCAGCTGCCCGATCGCCCGAATGAACGGGTGGTCTATCGCTGCGCGCCAAAACAGGTGCCTTAAGCGACTACCGAAACCCAACATCGCTTGCATCGTTTGTGGGGCAATGCTAGGCGCGCGCCAACCTTGCCCGACAGGTCATCCGGCCGCGTCGATCACGGCATCGTTTAGCATTCGTGTATCTCAGACCTAAGAGGATCGTTTCGCGTGGAGAATTCCGCCGGTATTCAGGCTAGTCTGCCAGGGCGTTACGCCTCCGCATTGTTCGATCTCGCTGCCGAAGCCGGCAGTGTGAGCGCCGTCGAATCCGATATGGAGAAGCTGCAAAATGCTTTGCGCGAATCACAGGATCTGCAGGAGCTGACGACGAACCCGCAAGTCAGCCGGGGTGCTTCTGAAAAAGCGTTTTGGGGCATCTCCGCATTGCTGGGCGTGACCGAACTGACGCAGAATTTTCTCGGTGTGCTGGCGAAAAACCGGCGGCTGGGGCAGCTATCCAATATCATCCGCGCCTTTCAGTCGATTGCAGCGGCACAGCGCGGCGAAGTCACTGCCGAAGTCACCAGCGCCCATGCGCTAAATGACAGCCAGCTCGACGCTTTGAAATCCAAACTGACCGCGCGCGAAGGCCGCACGGTCAAACTTTCCGCGAATGTCGATCCGGACCTGCTTGGCGGCCTTGTCGTCACCATCGGTTCCAAACGTATCGACAGTTCGATCCGCACCCGTCTCAACTCTCTCGCGACAGCGATGAAAAGCGCCTGAGCGCGCATCCGAAAGGCACCCCACATGGAAATCCGCGCAGCAGAAATCTCCAAGGTCATCAAGGACCAGATCGCCAATTTCGGCTCCGAAACCGAAGTCAGCGAAGTCGGCACCGTGCTCTCGGTCGGTGACGGTATCGCCCGCATCCACGGCCTCGACAATGTTCAGGCCGGTGAGATGATCGAATTTTCCAACGGCGTTCAGGGCATGGCTCTGAACCTGGAAGCGGACAATGTCGGTGCCGTGATTTTCGGCTCCGATGCGGAAATCGGCGAAGGCGACAGCGTCAAGCGGACCAACACCATCGTGGACGTTCCGGTTGGCAAAGGCTTGCTCGGCCGCGTGGTCGATGCCCTTGGCAATCCAATTGACGGCAAAGGCCCGATCGTCTCCGATCAGCGCAGCCGCGTCGAAGTCAAAGCGCCCGGCATTATCCCGCGCCAATCGGTCGATGAGCCGGTGCAGTCGGGCCTGAAAGCCATCGACGCATTGGTTCCGGTTGGCCGTGGCCAGCGTGAATTGATCATTGGCGATCGTCAGACGGGTAAATCCGCTGTCGCGCTCGACACGTTCATCAATCAGCGCGACGCGCATCAGGGCGATGACGAGAAGAAAAAGCTCTACTGCATCTATGTCGCCATCGGACAGAAGCGTTCGACGGTTGCACAAATCGTCAAGGCCTTGGAAGAAAACGGCGCGATGGATTACACCATCGTGGTCGCCGCGACTGCTTCCGAGCCTGCGCCGCTGCAATATCTTGCGCCTTACACTGGCTGCGCGATGGGCGAATTTTTCCGCGATAACGGGATGCACGCTGTCATCGTGTATGACGATTTGTCCAAGCAGGCCGTGGCTTATCGCCAGATGTCACTGCTGCTGCGTCGTCCTCCGGGCCGTGAAGCTTATCCCGGCGACGTGTTCTATCTCCACAGTCGTTTGCTCGAACGTGCAGCCAAGATGAACGATAGCGAGGGCGGCGGATCGCTGACCGCGCTGCCGATCATTGAAACGCAGGCGGGTGACGTATCTGCCTATATCCCGACCAACGTGATTTCGATCACCGATGGCCAGATCTTCCTTGAAACCGACCTGTTCTATCAAGGTATCCGTCCGGCCATTAACGTGGGTCTGTCGGTCAGCCGCGTCGGCGGTGCCGCGCAAACCAAGGCGATGAAAAAAGTCTCCGGCTCGATGAAGCTGGACCTTGCGCAATACCGTGAGATGGCTGCGTTTGCGCAGTTCGGCAGCGACCTTGATGCCTCGACGCAAAAGCTGCTCAATCGTGGTGCGCGTTTGACGGAATTGCTGAAACAGCCGCAATTCTCGCCAATGCCGTTCGAAGAGCAGACCGTCTCGATCTTCGCCGGAACCAATGGCTACCTCGACGATATTCCGGTGGACCGTGTCAATGAATATGAAGCGGCTATGCTGAGCTTTATGCGCAACGATCACAGCGATGTCCTGAATGATATCCGCACCACCCAGAAGTTCGACGACGATGTGAAAGACCGCACGGTCGACGCATTGAAAACCTTCGCCAAGCAGTTTGCTTAAAGGACCGGCGAAATGGCCTCGTTAAAAGAACTGAAAGATCGGATCGGGTCGGTAAAATCGACTCAGAAGATCACCAAGGCCAAGCAGATGGTCGCTGCGGCAAAGCTGCGCCGGGCGCAGGCGGCTGCCGAAGCGGCGCGTCCCTATGCCGAGCGCCTGTCGGCGGTCATGGCTTCGCTCGCTTCCAAAGTGTCGGGCGACAGCGCGCCAAAACTGCTGGCCGGTACAGGCTCGCAGCAACGCCATTTGCTGGTCGTCGTGAACACAGACAAAGGCCTGTGCGGCGGACTTAATGCCAACATCGTGCGCGCAGCCGGGGCCAAGGCTCGCGAATTGCAAGCGGCAGGCAAGGATGTGTCTTTTTACCTTGTCGGCAAAAAGGGTCGCGCGCCGATCAAGCGCAACTTCCCCGGCAAAGTGGGCGAGCATTTTGATACCTCGCAAGTGCGCAATCCGGGCTATGAAGAAGCCGAAGCGATCGCCGAAGAATTGATCGCGTTGTATGATGACGGCAAGTTCGACATCGCGCATCTGATCTATCCAACGTTCCAATCCGCGCTGGTTCAGGAAGCCCACGGTTCAGCAACTTGTTCCCGTTCCGCCGCCCGAGCAGGCCGCGCTCGAAACCGGCGCGATGGTGGAATATGAACCGGGCGAAGAGGAAATCCTCGAAGCTCTGCTGCCACGCTATGTCAAAACGCAGATTTTCGGCGCGTTGCTGGAAATTTCCGCATCGGAGCAGGGTGCTTCGATGACTGCGATGGATAACGCCACGCGCAATGCGGGCGACCTCATCAGCAAATTGACCATTCAATATAACCGCAGCCGTCAGGCCGCGATCACCACGGAACTTATCGAAATTATTGCCGGAGCCGAAGCCCTGTGAAAAAACTGTTTGTTATTGCCGCCCTTGCTGCCCTTACCGCCTGCGGCGAAACCGCCGAAGAGACTACACCCGTCGTCGCTACGGAAACCGCCGCGGATGAAACCGATCTGGACGAAGCAGCAGCGCTACCTGCGCCCGATCAAGCTGTATTCGCGGCAGTGTTCGCCAAGACCTGCCCCGCTGCCGAGCCGGTCAGCACGTCCGTGTGCCGCCGCGCTATGGGAGCGGACACCGTCTCCTGCGAATTTGGTATCGGCGAAGACGAATATATGCGTCACGACGCAGAGTTGACAGCAGAAGGCGACAACTGGACGCTTGCCGATGCAGAACAACTTTGCGCCAACCACGATTCACATCACGTAGACCTATAAGTCTTTAGGAAACCCATTATGGCCACCGCCCCAGCACTCAACCAGACCACGCCGAATATTTCGGGCAAAGGTACGATCGCGCAGATCATCGGCGCCGTTGTCGATGTCCATTTCGAAGGTGATTTGCCAGCGATTTTGACCGCACTCGAAACCAAGAACGGCGACAATACGCTGGTCCTTGAAGTGGCGCAGCACCTTGGCGAGAACACGGTTCGCACCATCGCAATGGATGCAACCGAAGGTTTGACGCGCGGGCAAAGCGTGTCGAACACCGGGCAGCAAATTCGCGTTCCGGTGGGTCCCAAAACGCTGGGCCGGATCATGAATGTGGTCGGTGAAGCCATTGACGAACGCGGCCCGATCGGGGCCGAGATGACTGCGCCAATCCATGCCGAAGCGCCATTGTTCGTCGACCAATCCACCGAGGCCGATATTCTGGTCACGGGGATCAAGGTTATCGACTTGCTCGCGCCTTATGCAAAGGGCGGCAAGATCGGCCTGTTCGGCGGCGCGGGCGTTGGTAAAACCGTGCTGATTCAGGAACTCATCAACAACATCGCGAAAGGTCACGGCGGCGTGTCCGTGTTTGCGGGCGTCGGTGAGCGGACCCGCGAAGGTAACGACCTTTACCACGAATTTCTCGATGCGGGCGTGATTGCCAAGAACGATGCTGGCGAAGCGATCAGTGAAGGATCGAAGGTTGCGCTGGTCTTCGGCCAAATGAACGAGCCTCCCGGTGCGCGTGCGCGGGTTGCCTTGTCCGGCTTGACCATGGCGGAATATTTCCGCGATGAAGAGGGGCAGGACGTGCTGTTCTTCGTCGATAACATCTTCCGCTTTACGCAAGCTGGTTCTGAAGTGTCTGCCCTGCTGGGCCGCATTCCGTCGGCCGTGGGTTATCAGCCGACGTTGTCCACCGATATGGGCAATCTGCAGGAGCGCATCACGTCGACGAACAAGGGTTCGATTACTTCGGTTCAGGCGATCTACGTGCCGGCCGATGACTTGACCGACCCGGCGCCTGCCACATCTTTTGCCCACCTCGATGCGACCACAACTTTGTCGCGGGCAATTTCCGAGCTGGGTATTTATCCGGCGGTCGATCCGCTGGATTCCACCAGCCGCGTGCTGGAGCCGCGCGTTGTGGGACAAGAGCATTACGAGACGGCGCGTAAGGTTCAGGAAACTCTGCAAAAATACAAATCTTTGCAGGACATTATCGCCATTCTGGGCATGGACGAATTGTCCGAGGAAGATAAGCTGACCGTGCAACGCGCACGCAAAATTCAGCGCTTCCTCAGTCAGCCATTCCACGTGGCCGAGGTGTTTACCAACATACCCGGCGTGTTCGTGGCGCTCGATGACACGGTTGCCTCGTTCAAAGCGGTTGTCGAAGGCGAATATGATCACTTGCCCGAAAGCGCGTTTTACATGGTTGGCGGCATCGATCAGGCGGTCGAAAAAGCCAAGAAAATGGCCGACGAGGCGTAAGTGGCGCTGCATTTCGAACTCGTGACACCAGCCCGGCAAGTGCGCTCGGAAGACGTCCATATGGTCGTCGTTCCGGGAGCCGAGGGCGAATTCGGTGTGCTGGAAGGCCATGCGCCCTTCATGTCCACCATTCGCGACGGGATCGTGCAAGTCTATAAAACCGAAGGCGGAACGCCAGAAGAAATCGCTGTCCAAGGCGGTTTTGCCGAAGTCGGAGACAGTGGTTTGACCGTGCTGGCCGAACACGTTGGCGACAAAGACAGCTGATCCAACAGGACCGTGCAGCTTTGCGCAATGAAGCCGCAAAGAATATGGGAAAACCACAGTGAAAGGCGGCCTTATGGTCGCCTTTTTTGCGTCCAGTTCTGCATTGAATTGGCCAGCAGCGTTTTGTTTAGCGACCCAGCATTAGCGCAGTTCAGCTAAGCCCAAGCCAAGCGAACAGCGCGCGGAACGGCTCAGCCTTCACTTCCACCGGATCCGGCTCCACCTCGCCAGCTTCCACGGCAATTTCCTCGCCGTAAATATTGCCGGGCCGCGCATAACGACAGACCAGCACATCTTCGACCTCGCCGTGGCTGATCGCGCAGCCCACTTCCAGCGTGTCTTCCCAGATGATCTGCGTGTAGTGGCTTACATCCGAAACGCTGCCGGTGGTGCTGCTATGCGGGAAAGTGCCCGGCACAAAATGCTGCTTTTCATCGAGCCACAGGCCGACCATCGCTTCGGCTTGATAATAGCCTGCGGTCCCCGCCCACAGGTTTTCACCATGCCTTGGCTGACCTGCTTCGTCGGGTGAATGTTCGAACTTTCCCGTCTGCGCCAGATGGTCGGACCATTCACGCGCCGCATCGGCCAGCTTTGGATTCCAGTCCATCGGGGTGAGGCCAACGCTGGCCCGCTCACGGTTGTGACTGGCCAACAGCCGGTCGTCGAAATTGTTGTGGAGGCCCTGCGCGCTTAACAGCATCGGCGCGCACAGCGCCAGCGCGCCTGCGACTGCAAACTTGCGAGCTTTCCGTGGCGTATTTGCCGTTTGGGTCGAGACACAATGCCGTTCCATGGCATCGTTTGTACGTGGCGACTGTTATAATAACGTCAGCGAGAATGGTTTACGCGGCGTTACCTTTTCGCCCGACAATCTCGATCACATTGCCCGTTTCGGCGACTTCGAACAACAGCTTCGCAAAGCCCAGCGGTACGCCGACACAGCCATGCGTCGCCGCGCCCCACGCGACTTTGCTACCATGCAGCGCAACCCCGTCATCGGTCAGCCACAGGGTAAATGGCATCGGCGCATTGTTGTAAGTGCGCGAATAGTAATCCTTAATTTTCCGCTGGATCGGGAAGCGTCCGGTCGGCGTATCATTGCCCTCGGCCCCATAAAGAATGACCGCCGTACCGATCTCATGGCCGCCGCGAAACGCCGACACAAGCTGACGATCGAGGTCCACTCGCACTTGCAGCGGTCCGTCCGGCACATCGCTTTCCTGCCACTCATATTGCCCGTGCCGCATAGTGCGGTCGACTTTCAGCACGGATTTGATGTTGGCAGGCAGCAATCCGTCGGAGGCAGCAAGAGCAGCTTCGTCTGGCGTTAGAAAAGCGCGGGTGTCGGTGTCTTGCGGCACAGTCGGAGCAGCGACTTCAATCGGCTCGATGATTTGGGCTTGTGGTTCGCTATTGCAAGCCGACAGACCAGCCATCGCGAAACAGCATAGCAGGCCTCTTGTTAAATGGCGTGTCATGCGGCCAGTCAACCGAGGCGTTATGCAGTGCGCGGCGTTTCGCATGAAAGCTCATTTGCCGCACCGGCTTTGCGCGGCCTGCGGCGCAGCATTGCGCCACAAGCGGCCATGCCGAGAAGGAGCATTGCCCAGGTCGAAGGCTCAGGCACGGCTGGCACTGGTCCGGGCGCAGGTGGGTTGACGATCACCGGAGGTGTTCCGCCGCCGCCGCCGCCGCCGGGTCCGCCACCGCCGCCGATGCTGCCGGGAGGCGCAATGATGCCGCCACCGCCGCCAATACCGGGGAGTACCGGAGAAGGCGCGCCACTGAAATCAGGTCCGCCAACGCCCGCACCGGGAATACCGATGCCGGGTGTGCCTGCGCCTGTTCCGGCTGGACCTTGCGCCAGAACCTCATCCGGCGTTGCGATCACGCCCGGATCCAGCCCATCATCACCGGGCAATACGCGCGCTTGACCTTCGGGTGTGTCGAACACCTTGCCCAATGCGCGTTGTGTCGGGCCATTGGCACGACCGCGCGGACCGGCTGATTTGCCGCCTTTGGTCATCTTGTTCAAGCGTCCGACTTCACGTTCGCCGGGCGAGCGCCCGATCAATGCGTTCAGCGTATCGGTGACGCGCTGAGCAATCGACTTTTCCTGCTGCGCGCCGGATAGAGTGGATGCTGGCGACCAAGGAGCGTTATTCGTTAGGGTTAACCCAACCGCGAGCAAAGCGATCGCGATAGCGCTTGCTATCACCCACTTGTTTCGCAGAACGGAGACCCAATTGCTTTCCATAACCAGCTATCTAGCAAGGAAAATGCGGCAGAGATAGCTTCCCACACGACTAATCCCAAAATAGAACAGTCGGCCTTCACGCCCTTAATTGACAAGGTTAACGAAATACTGCTTTCCAAGGCGGTTTAGCGCGAGTGCCGACTATCGGCGGCGGCGAGTGGGCGCATGGAAGTCTGGCGGCTTCTTGGCGATCCATCGCACGAACCGCGTAAGCTCTTCCTGCTCTATAAGACTGCTGCGATCGGCCCCGATTCGCGCCAGTTCGGCATTCGTGAAGAGGGTGTGGATCGTCTTGTGACAGATCGGATGGACCGGAACCGTGTCGCGGCCCTTCTTCGATTTCGGCACGGTGTGATGCCATTGAATCGCTTTGCCGAACGCGCGCCCGCACAGCCAACAGGTCAGCGGCGCGTCCGCCTCCTCGACTGGTGCACCCTTACCCAATCAGCTCACCCAACAGGCGCAACAATCACCCGCTGGATGACTTCAGTATCGAGCAGCAAGGTCGCAAAGATGTAAAACGCCACCGCTTCGGCTAGCGCAAAATACCATTGCGAGTTCCACCGCAGCGCGCGGCTGATCGTGAAGCAAATCGTGGCGGCAAAGGCAGCGGCCGGGATCGTCGTGAACCCCTCGCCCGCCGGTATCGGGACCAGCGCAAACAGCGCCAGAAACAGCAACACGACTTCCGCAAAATTCTTAAGGCGAGCAAAAGCCATAAGTCAGTCCTCCTTCTTCGCAGCTGGTTTCCTCAGACGCCTTCCCAAACGCCTTCGCTTCCTGAGCGGCCGCTTTCTTCCTCTTCATCGTATCGTGAAAGCGGTCGGCCCAGCCCGGCTTGACCAGTTGTTCTCCGCGTACCAGCCGCAATTCTCCATCGGCCACATCGCGCGACACGGCGCTGCCCGCACCGACGATTGCATCGGCGCCGATCTTAACCGGCGCAATCAACGACGAATTGGAGCCGATAAACGCGCGCTCTCCGATTACCGTTTTGTATTTGAAATAGCCGTCATAATTGCAGGTAATCGTCCCCGCGCCGATATTTGCATTCGCGCCAACTTCGGCATCGCCAAGATAAGTTAAGTGACTGGCTTTGGCCCCCTCACCCAGCACCGCCTGCTTCATTTCGACAAAATTGCCGATCTTCGCCCCTTTTTTCAGGACCGCTCCGGGGCGGAGGCGCGCATAGGGGCCGACTTCGGTATCATCGCCCAGTGTCGCGCCTTCCAGATGGCTGAATGCGCGAATGCGGACATTGTCGCCCACGCTGACGCCGGGGCAGAACACCACGTTCGGTTCGATCACGACATCGCGGCCCAGCACCGTGTCGAAGCTGAAAAACACCGTCTCGGGCGCTTTCAGGGTCGCGCCGCCCGCCATTGCTTGCTCGCGGGCGTGTTCCTGCCAGGTGCGCTCCGCCTCGGCCAGTTCGGCGCGGCTGTTGATTCCGCGCACTTCGTCGGGGCTGTCGGTGGTGACGACGGCGCAGACATCTCCATCGGCAATCGCGATATTGACGATGTCGGGCAGGTAATACTCGCCTTGCGCATTGTCGTTTTCGACCCGGTCAAGCAGCGCAAACAGATCTTGCGCGCGCGCCGCCAACAGCCCGGAATTGCACAAGGTACAGCCGCGCTCATCCTCGCTCGCATCCTTATACTCCACCATTTTGGCGATCCGTCCGGCATCATCGGCGATCACGCGGCCATATTGCAGCGCGTCGTCCGGCGTGAAGCCCAGCACCACCGTTTTGGGCGCATCGTGCTCGTGCAGACGGTCGAGCATCTTTTGCATCGTCTCCCCGCGCACAAATGGCACATCACCATACAGGATCAGCACGTCGCCGGTGAAACCAGACAAAGCCTCCTGCGCTTGCTGCACGGCGTGACCAGTGCCAAGCTGCGGCTCTTGCAAACGCGTTTCCGCGCGGCCCGTCACAGCCTCTTCGATCTGCTCACGCCCAGCCCCGACAATGCAGATTTGCTTGGCCGGTTTGAGCGCCGCGACCGACGCCATCAGGTGGTCCAGCATCGGGCGGCCCGCAATCGGGTGCAGCACTTTGTGCAAATCGGATTTCATGCGCGTGCCTTTGCCTGCGGCAAGAATAATCGCGGCGACTGCTTGTGTGTTCGTGGTCATGGCCAGCCCTTTGCCACCAAAAGTCGGGTGTTTGAAGGTTCATCCGCATCACGCAACGATTATGCGCTGCTTTTAGCCCGCGCATCGGTGTGAAACTGGCGCGAAAACGCTCGCAAACAACGTCGGTCGCCAAACCTTGAACGCCATTCGGTCGATTCGCTCCCGCTATCTGGCTATCCTGTCCCGCACCAGCCGTTACGGCATCCTCGCCCCTGGCCCGCTCCTGCCCCGCCCCTACGACGCACAGTTGCAAGCGCATAAGGAACCTGTCACCTGAGTTCCGCATTCCATACACCATGATCCATCATCAAATTCGGAGAAAATTCTATGACCATTTCCTTTAAGGACCGCGTTGCCATCGTCACCGGAGCAGGCGGCGGGCTGGGCCGCGAATATGCGCTGGAACTTGGGCGTCGCGGCGCGAAAGTCGTCGTCAACGACCTTGGTGGATCGCGCGATGGCACCGGCACGTCGGATGCCGCCGCGCAAGTGGTCGAGGAAATCGAAAAAGCGGGCGGCGAAGCGATGGCCAATGGCTCGTCCGTCACTGAATTTGACCAGATGGAGAAGATGGTCGCTGATGCCAAACAGAAATGGGGCGGCGTCCATATCCTCATCAACAATGCGGGCGTTTTGCGCGACAAGAGCTTTGCCAAAATGGGGCCGGAAGATTTTGAATTCGTGGTGCGCGTTCACCTGCTCGGCAGCGCGTATGCCACCAAAGCGTGCTGGGAAACTTTCCGCGAGCAAGCCTATGGCCGCATCCTGATGACCGCCAGCAGCACCGGCCTGTTCGGCAATTTCGGACAAGCCAATTACGGCGCAGCCAAGCTGGGCCTTGCTGGTCTAACCAAGACGCTGCATCTCGAAGGTGCGAAATACAACATCAAGTGCAATTCACTTTCGCCGGTCGCCGGAACGCGCATGACGCAGGATATTTTCCCGGAGCAGGCCTATGAGCTGTTCAGCCCGCAAAATGTCGCACCTGCTGCGTTGTATCTCGTCAGCGAAGATGCGCCATCCAACGCCATCGTCGGTGCAGGCGCAGGCGGGTTCCACTCGGCCTGGGTCATGATGAACGATGCCGTGTGGCTGAAAGAAGAAGACCGCACGGTCGAGGGCTTTGCTGCCAATTGGGAAAAAATCTCCGCCGAGACGAATTTGCGCGCACCGCAATCAGGCGCCGAGCAAAGTCAGGCAATCCTGAAAGCGATGCAAGAAGTACTTGGGCCGGACGGCGCACCGTCCAGCGCACGAGGCTGAACTGACGCTTTTTCGAAAGTCATAGCGACATTATAATATTGACCGCCTCTTCCTGCATATGTGGGAAGGGGCGGTTTTTAGTGGCTGCGGTGAGAGAAGGACAAGGGTTGCGTAACGGCTGCTCTTGGGTGGGAAGCGGACCGTCTGGTTTTGGCGCTGGGAAACTGTTTAGGGCATGCGATTGGTGAGGTCTTTAAAAGGCTTGGCTAATGACAACTCTGATTTGGATAATTCCCGCAGCCATCGTCGTTTCCCTATTGGTTGTAGTATCCCGTCGTCTGATCTTGCACTTTTTCCACATTCATCTCCAATGCAGGATAGTGCTGATATTGTAACTGTTATTTCGTGCGACAGGCTGCGTAATGGACAGTTAACTCTAACATTTGCGAATGACAGCCCGAACTTGACCTGTCGAAAATCGGTTCGGCAATCCTAATGCAGCGAGTTGTGTTGATCGGCGTTCTGCTCACCGTGCAAGAGCTTCGTCGACCATACAAACGGTTGACGCAGACGGTCCCTTAAGCGATGAGCAAGCGTAGGGATGATTTAATTTTGTCACCTTTTGACCAGTTCGCTTACGATCGAAGGTCACTGCAGGCCCAACGACCACTCTTTGGCGAGCGCAGGCTCGAACTGCGGACGTCCGCAATTTGGGTCGTTAGCAGACAAGCCCAATCTCACGCAGCGGCTCCGTTAATGCCCCATCTAATCATCGACCGCTTTGACCAGTCGCCGTTCGACCGGCGCAAGCACGCTGGCAAGTTCATGGCCGCGTTTCAGAATCTGGTCATGCTCTCCATATAGCGCCCACATTCCTTGCTTGTTGCGCAAAGCGGGGCGCTTTTCGATGCGCGTTTGCGGATGTTCGGCGGCACGGCGAAAAGCGGCGAAAATGGCTGCGTCCTTGGTGAAATCCATTGCATAATCGCGCCATTCTCCGGCGGCGACCATCCGGCCATACAGGTCGAGAATACGCTGCAATTCGGCACGTTCGAAGCCGATCTGGCCGGGTTTGCGCATCCCTGAATACTGCGTTCCGGCACCGGGAAATGGCAAGTATATTCGCGTCTCGGATTCTGCTCATGGATGCTGCGTCAATTCGCTGGCTTGGTCTGGGGCTGAACCGGATCGCTCTCGCGCCCCGATGTCACGCCCGCATTAACGCCAATACCTTTGAGCGCATCGATCTCGGACCGCAATGTGGCCAATTCGGCTTCCAGCTTTTCCAGACAATCATTGCGCGGCTCGCACGGATCGTCGCACGGCGTCGCGTAAGGCGTAAATTCCGCCAGCCATTCGCTCATCGGCACCGTCGTCGCGCGCGATTTCAGTCCCACCATCGTAGTGTTCTCCGGCACGTCCTCCATCACCACCGCATTCGCACCGATCCGCCCGCGCATCCCGATCGTGATGGGCCCGATGACCTGCGCCCCGGAGCCGACGATGACCTCGTCATGCAACGTGGGATGCCGCTTGCCGCCAATGCCGTTGGTTGGATTGGTCCCGCCCATCGTAACATTCTGATAGATCGTGACATTGTCCCCGATCTCGCAGGTTTCGCCGATGACGGTAAAACCATGATCGATGAAGAAATTTTTGCCGATCTTGGCGCCCGGATGAATGTCGATCGCAGTCAGAAACCGCGAGAAATGGTTGATCACCCGCGCCAGAAAGAACAATTGCGCCTCGAACAGCCAATGCGCGAGCTTGTGAAATCCCACCGCCCACACACCGGGATACAGCATCACTTCCCAGCGCGAACGGGGCGCCGGATCGCGGGCCATGATGGAATCGAGATAAGCGGTCAGATTTGCAAACATATGGGTGCTACACTTAGGGGCTTTGCGCGGTTACAGCAAATGCGGTTCTTGCGGACCCTGCACTGCGTCCAGCGCATCGCGCCACACATTGCGCGAAGGCGGGGCTTTGCGTTCCAGACTAGAGGCGGTCGATCGTAGCGACAACTTTTTCGGCAGCGGCAAAGCTGCGCTCTATGCGCGGAACGATATAGGAGAGCGCAGCCTCGCCAAGCACCAGCGAACGCCGTTCTCCATGACTTGTCAGCAGGCTGGCCATCATCGCATCGTCGGGCGCGCCGATTTCGCACTGCAAAGCCGCACCAAGGCGGGAGCGCAAATCGGGCAAGGCAATGTGCCAGCCGCGCGTGCCGAACAAATCCTGCGCCGGTTTGTTTTGCGCATCATTTGCAGCGGTATCATCGCCAGCAGTCAGATCGACGGTCAGCAACAGTGGCGTCTCGTCTTGCTGCGTCCGGTTCCAGGCGTGAAACAGCGCATCGTCGCTCTGCGTGTTCGCATCGTCGATTATCTGAGCCTGTGGGTGCTGCGCGGTAAACCAGCGGGCCAGCAGGCTCTTCCCCGAACGCGGCGGACCGGACAGGATCGCGGTATGAAATGGCCAGCGTGCCGGATGCTGCAGCGCTTCAATGGCGTTAGCATTCGCTGTGCCGATCACGATCCGGGTCGGATCACCGGGCGCGATATTGCTCAGCGGCAAGGCGATCTGCTCAGGTTTTACGGGCATCGCGGGCTTAGCGCGAAATGGCGAGCGCGTTGCTGCCTTGCTGCACGGTAAATCCGCGGGCGGACAGGGCGGCGGCCAGTTCGGTCAGCGAACCGGTATACTGGACATTCATCACCGAGGTTCCGCCCAGCGCGGTACTGCCCACACTTGCCCCGCGCACGCCCGGAACCGTGCGGACCGCCGATAACGTGCCGTCGAAGCTCTGCGCATCGGGTGTGGCAAACTGGACCGAATAGGTGGCGGCTGGAGCAGCTGTCGCAGGTTCCGCCGTCGGTGTGTCCGGCGTGTCGGCAGGCTCTGCCGCAGCCGCGCGCTGCGATGCGTCATAGCTGCGAAGTTGCCGTCCCAATGTAATTAATTGCTGCAAAGCCGGATCGACTTCACCCGATGCAAAATCCAGCGTCGCATCAGGCCGCAAACGTCCACCAGCCAGCGCGGCTTGATAAACCCGGTCCATCTGCCGGACAGCCTGGGCCATCATGGCAGGCAGTTGCTCGGCATCCTCGGCTGTCAGCGTGAAGCTGTCGAGATAGCGGTTGTTGGGGCCGAACCGCGCCGTGAAACGCCCAGTGATCGGACCGCCCGGATAGCTGTATTCCAGCTTGGCAATCGGGATCAGCACATCGGCCGCACTGAATTGATCAAGGATCGTGCGCCACCAGTAACGGCTGCGGCGTTCGGTCTGTCCGGCGGTGAGCAACAAAGACTGCCCGCCCGCGCCCGATGGCCGGACGTAATCGATCCGGCTGCTGCCCGGCTGGAACTGCGCCCATGCTCGCTGCCACGGATTGCGCTGTTCATAGACCATCGCGCTGCCGCCGCTAATCGTGACCGGGATAAGCAGCATCGGCGCGGAACGCGCGACCCGTGCACCCTGCCCCAGCAATCCGCCTGCCCGTTTGCGGTCGAAAATCACGCCCAGCGTAGCAATGTAGCGTTTCGGTCCGATCTGTTCCTGCTCGATCACAATCGAGGACACGAGTGATTGCAATTGCGAATCGGAAATCGTTGGACCGCCCGCTTGTGCCCACGCCTTGCGTTGCGCCTCGCGCCAACCATCCTGCTGTGCTTCTTGTCCCGTATCGCCGCGCACATCGACTTCGATGCCGGAAATGACGATATCCGCGCTGCTCGCCACGGGCGCAATCCCGCGCTCACCCCCGACTTGCGCCACAACGACGCGTGCAAGCAGGACCGCGCACAGCGCCGCCAGCACGGCCAAAAAGGCTGTCAGCAATGGCCGCGAAACGGGCCGGAAGGTTGAGCGCGATAGCATCATGGGGGAAACGAGAGGCCTTTTGCCCAAAGACCGATGGATTTCCAAGCGCGAATGCGTAAGGCTGACAAAATGAGCGAGATAAAATCATCCTATACTTACGCCGAGGCGGGTGTTTCGATTGCGGCGGGCAATGCGTTGGTGAAGGCCATCGGGCCGCTGGTCAAAGCCACGGCGCGTCCCGGTGCGGATAGCGAGATCGGCGGTTTCGGCGGGTTTTTCGATCCAAAAGCGGCTGGTTACAAAGACCCGCTGCTGGTCGCGGCGAATGATGGCGTCGGCACGAAAGTCAAGCTCGCCATCGATCATGACCGGCATGATACGATCGGACAGGATCTGGTCGCGATGTGCGTCAATGATCTGATCGTGCAAGGCGCAGAGCCGCTGTTCTTTCTGGATTACTTCGCCACCGGCAAGCTGGAAATGGGCATTGCCGAGAGAGTCGTTGCCAGCATCGCAGAGGGCTGCACGATGGCCGGATGCGCGCTGATCGGCGGAGAAACGGCGGAAATGCCGGGGATGTACGGCCCGGGCGATTACGACCTTGCGGGCTTTTGCGTCGGTGCGGTCGAGCGCGGGCAACAGCTGACCGGAGAAAAAGTTGCGCCCGGTCATGTGCTGATCGGGCTGGCCAGCAACGGCGTGCATTCCAACGGATATTCGCTGGTGCGGAGGCTGGCTGCGGATAAGGGCTGGAAACTGGACCGCCCCGCTCTGTTCGATCAGGAACAGCTGCTGATCGATACGCTGATCGCCCCGACCCGTATTTATGTCAGCAGCTTGCTGCCGCTTATCCGTAGCGGCCAGATCGATGCACTGGCCCATATCACCGGCGGTGGTTTGCTGGAGAATATCCCGCGCGTTCTGCCGCAGGGCGCTCATGCGGTGGTCGATGCGGCCAGCTGGCCGCAATCTGCGCTGATGGCGTTCTTGCAGGGTCAGGGCAATATCGAGCCGGAGGAAATGGCGCGCACGTTCAATTGCGGCATCGGCATGGTGCTGGCGGTTGCGCCCGATGCGGTCGATACGCTGCTCGACGCGCTTGCCGATGCAGGCGAAACGGCGCATCGGATCGGTGAAATCGTTGCGGGCGACAAGGGCTGCACCGTGCGCGGATTGCAAGGCACATGGGCCGCACGCGCACCTTGGGAAGCCCGCCACCTTGGCTAAAAAAGCCGCAATACGCGCGAAAGTTGCGGTCATGGTTTCGGGAGCCGGGACCAATATGGCCGCGCTGCTTTATGCCAGCCGACAGCCCGGCGCGTTGTATGACATCGTGCTGGTCGCCAGCAACGACCCGCAAGCGGGCGCGATCGCTTTGGCCAAAACGGAGGGCATTGCAACCTTCGCATTATCGCATAAAGGCATGGACCGAAGCGAACATGATGCGGCGATGGATGCCGCCATTCGCCAATCCGGCGCGACGCATATCGCGCTGGCTGGCTATATGCGCATTCTGGGCGATGATTTCGTGCAAAGCTGGGAAGGACGGATGCTCAACATTCACCCGTCACTGCTCCCGAAATATCGCGGTCTGGAAACCCACAAACGCGCTTTGGAAGCCGGTGACAGCCATGGCGGCGCGTCGGTCCATCTGGTCACGCAAGAACTGGATGCGGGCGAGGTGCTGGGCCAAGCCAAGGTTGCAATCAGCCCCGGCGACACGGCGCAATCGCTGGCCGACCGGGTGAAAATCGCCGAACATCAGCTTTATGCCCGCGTCCTCAATGATTACGTCGGACGACCCTTCGATGCGGTATGGCTGCTCGAACGGGTGCGCAAATTGGCGCTGGTCCTGCCAGAAGCCGAAGAGCGCGCATCGCATGGCGCTCCGGGCTGGCGCAGTGGCGGCAAGAGCGGCAAATATTTCGCCTATTTCAGTGATCATCACCACGGTCAGGAAGTCGTTGGATTGCTGGTCAAAACCGATGGTCAAGACGAGCTGGCAGGCTTGATCGAAAACGCACCAGACACTTATTACAAGCCCGCATTTTACGGCGCGTCGGGCTGGATCGGGATCAAGCTTGACCGGGCCGATTGCGATTGGGATCAGGTTGAGGATTGGCTGGCAAGAAGCTGGCGTGCCATCGCGCCAAAGCGCCTCAGCCGACTACAAGATGTTGCGGCAGACTTCTGATGTTCACCCGCGCGTCACGTGATGAGGCTAAACTTGACCATGGCTAGCCGCCCCATCCGTTCGCATCCGCTCGCGCGCTCTCCGCGCGTGGACCGCATCAATCGCTGGGTCGCAATCGGCTTTCGGCGCGGCTTGCTGTTCAAGCCCGATCTGTCCCCGCAAGCCATCTGGCGCGCAGGCGCCAAAGGTTTTGATGCTCGCGATGAGTTCGGGCCAGCGACAGGTGGACGCAGCGAAGCCGATGCTGCCGATTTCCGGCTGCGCCTCGACCGGCTGTGCGATGCATTGCGCGAAGAAGCCGACCTCAACCCGCTGGGCCGGATATTCGCCTGGGGGCAATTAACCCGTATCGTGCGGCAGAGGCATCGGCTCGGGCGCTATTGGCGCAAACATCCCGCCGTGCTGGACACCGAACTGGCCGCGCCGATCATCGTCGTCGGGCAAATGCGCGCCGGAACCACTCGCATTCATCGGCTGCTTGCCGCCGATCCCGCTCATGCGGCAACGCGGTTTTGCGATAGCTGGAATCCGACTCCGCGCACGCCCGACTGGCGACCGCTGAAAAGTGCATGGGCGCTGGCGCTGGCGCATTGGCTCAATCCGTGGCTCGATACGATCCACCCATTCGGAGCAAGCCGCGCGGATGAGGAGCTGGGCTGGCTGGCGGCTGCGCTGGATCACTGCGCGCTGGAAGCACAATGGCAAGTGCCTTCATTTGTGGCGTTTTCCGAGACCCGCGATCCTGCGCCCGTTTATCGCGAATTTGCGCGCATCTTGCAGACCGATGCCGCGCATCATGGCAATGCGATGCGCCCGCGCGTCATGAAAACGCCGCAATTTGCCGAGGATTTGGCCACTCTGCTCGCCACTTTCCCGAATGCGCGGATCGTGGTGGCACAGCGCGATTCAGCCGAAGTGCTGGACAGCGCAGTTTCGCTGGTTGCGAACCAGACCGCAATGCAGACAGACAAGGCCGATCACGATGTGTTGCAGCGCGAATGGCAGCGCAAGATTGCCTTGCGCGAGGCGCGGACAACCGCCGCTTTGACTGACTTTACCGGACCGCTTGCACGGGTGGATTTTGCCGCGCTGGGGGCGGATTGGCGCGGTGAAATCGCGCGGGTTTACGACAGTTTGGGCTTGTCGCTAAGCCCTGAGGCAATGGCGGCGATGGAGCGCGAAATGGTGCGGTCTGCAAACGGCGCACATCATTTGCACCGCGAACATATGCAGGAATTCACGACCGAAAGCCGCGCTCAGGCGTAAGCGGGAACTCTGCGCGCTGCATCGGGAGCCAGCGCTCGCGCCAGAGCCAGACCGGAGCCGTCGGCATAGCTTTGCCAATAAGTGATCGTGCGCAGGTCGGTGCGTGCGCGCCACAGCGTGTCATGCTGTAAATCCGGATCGATCGCCTCGACCGACCCACGGATCAGCACTTCGCCGCGAAACTCGGAAATTTCATTGGCGTGCAGCTTATAATCCGGTTCGATTGTGAAGAATTTTTCCATCGCACTGTAAATCACATCGTGACCGTCCAACGCATCGCCGCAACTATCGACGAAGCAGGCATTGTCACCGATCAGTGAAGAAAGCGTGCGGGAATCATGGCTGTTGAGTGCAGTAATATACCGCTCGATGGTTTTAACCGCTTTGCCTGTAAACAATGCCATGCTGACAAAGTGCGTAGCACAAATGAAGAACGGCGCGATCGGTAATTAGCCAATCGCGCCGTCATTTGCGTTAAATTATGTTAGTATTCAGCCCACAAGTTCATCTTTGTTAAAGAAATACGCGATTTCTGTGGCTGCATTCTCTTCGCTGTCCGAACCATGGACCGAATTGGCTTCGATGCTTTCGGCATGGGCTTTTCGGATCGTTCCTTCAGCCGCATCGGTTGGATTGGTCGCGCCCATCACGTCGCGATTGCGCTTTACCGCGTCTTCGCCCTCAAGGACTTGCACGACCACCGGGCCGCTCACCATGAAATCGACGAGGTCGCCGAAAAAGGGGCGCTCTTTATGCACGGCATAAAAGCCCTCGGCCTGATCGCGAGTCATATGGATGCGTTTGGAAGCGACAACGCGCAGGCCGGCATCTTCCAGCATTTTGGTGACGGCGCCGGTCAGATTGCGGCGTGTGGCATCGGGTTTGATGATCGAAAAGGTGCGGGTAACCGCCATGAAAAATTCCTCGGGTTTGGTTGGATAAGATTGGTTGGAAATCGTGTTGCGCGGCCCCTACCCTTGTGCGGCGCGCGAAACAAGTTTCGATCGCGTCGCGCCGGCAGTGTAAGGCGCGGTTTGTAACGTTTGGCGCACGTTCAGGCGCGCTCGGCATCGCTTGACCCCTGTTAGGGTCCGCTCAGGCACCCTCGGCCCATGCGCCGTTTTCGCGCTGCTTGAAGATGTGCAGCTCATGCGTTTTTTCGGCGGTCAAGCTGCGCCATAAATCGCGTGCAGTGTCGCTGGCCTGTCCGTCAAATAGCAGCAAGACCCGCTCGAAACTTGTGGCTTGCTCATCCCAAATTCCATCGGATATCAAGGCGATGGTAGCGTTATTGTCTGCTTTGTAGGAGGAGGATAGCAAGATCGGTTGCCGCTCCTGATGCGCTTCCCCCGCTTCGCCATTGGCGAGAAAAACACTGGATGCTTTCCACAAGGATTCGCTTAAAGCGGCGCGGGTTTCGGCGCTCTGATCGACGATCAGCAGATGTTGGCCTGCTTCCAGCACTTTGCGCGCCAGCAGAGGCACGACATCGATGACGGGATCACGCGAAAGCTGATAGAAATCGATCCGCATTATGCGCCGCCTTCCGGTCCGGCTTTGCCGTCACCTGACAGCAAACCCTTGTTCCGGCGGCATTTGTCGGAGCAGTAACGCACGTTCTCCCACTCCTTTGCCCATTTCTTGCGCCAGTTGAACGGCAAGCCGCAGGTCGCACAAATTTTGCTCGGCAAGTCGCCTTTGCGGCGCATCTTCGCCATGACCGTGCAGCTAGCCGCGCGCCGCCTATTCCTCCACGAAATCAGCGATATAGCGGTCCATCAGACGCACACCGAAACCGGTCGCGCCCTTGTCCCAGGTTGCGCCCGCTTTCTCGTCCCAGACCATTCCGGCAATGTCGCAATGCGCCCACGGCGTGCCGTTTTCGATGAAGCGGCCGAGGAATTGCGCAGCGGTGATCGAGCCAGCACCACGCGGTCCGATGTTCTTCATGTCGGCGATAGGTGAGTTGATCAGTTTGTCGTAAGCCGGACCAATCGGGAAACGCCACATTTCATCGCCACTGGCTTTGCCTGCTGCCAGAATATTGCCGGCCAGCTCGTCATTATTGGCAAACAGCCCGCCATGTTCGTTACCAAGGGCGATGATTATCGCGCCCGTCAGCGTCGCAAAATCGATGATCAGGCGCGGGGAAAATTCGCGCTGTGTCCAATGCAGCGCATCGCACAGAACCAGGCGCCCTTCCGCATCGGTGTTCAGCACTTCGATGGTTTGGCCCGACATCGAAGTGACGACATCTCCGGGGCGCTGCGCATTGCCATCGGGCATATTCTCGACCAATCCCACGACACCGACGATGTTCGCCTTGGCCTTGCGTTTGACGAGCGACAGCATTGCGCCGGCCACTGCGCCCGCGCCGCCCATGTCCCACTTCATATCGCCCATACCGGGACCGGGTTTCAGCGAAATGCCGCCGGTATCGAAAGTGACGCCCTTGCCCACAAAAGCCACCGGCTGCTCGCCTGCTGCCCCGCCATTCCAGCGGATCGCCAAAATGTAAGAATCGCGGCGCGAACCTTGGCCCACGCCAAGCAACGCGCCCATGCCAAGCGCTTCCATCTGCGCTTCATTCAGCGTGATCAGTTCCGCGCCGGTTCCGGCAAAGCGTTGCTGACACCGCTCCACGAAACTTTCGGGATAAATGATATTGGCCGGTTCAGCGACCAGCTCGCGCGTGAATTCAACGCCTTCGGCCAGTGCGGCCCGGTCGGTCCAGATCGCTTCGGTACCATCGGGTGCGCCGACCACATGAACCGTTTCGAGCGTAACTTTCTGATCGTCTTTCAGCTTCGTGCGATAAGTGTCGTGATGCCATCCGCGCAGGCGCAAACCAAGCAGCACCGCCGCCGCTTCGTCCGCCGACAGGCCGGAGCCTGCAAGGTCCAGCGTCAATTCAGTTTCACCGGAACGCAGAAATTTCGCCGTCAGCGCCGCGCCCGCCTTTTCCAGATTGGCCTGACGCTTTTCCGCATCACGCTCGCCCGCACCCGCCAGAACCAACCGCACACTTTTGCCGTCACGCTCGACAAAGCTTTCAAAGATCTGTCCGGCTCGTCCTTTAAAGCGTGCAGCACTCGCCCCGTCGACTAAGGCGCGTTCCAGATTGTCAGGCAGCTTGCCTTGATCGACAACTTGCGCAAGAAGCCGCGCATTCGTGGGCCCAGCATTCGAGGGAAGGTCTTGGCTAAAATGAATCTGCATGAAAACTCCCGGGAGGTGGTTCGTGGCGCGAACCGCGTCATGCAGGCGCGCGCTCATGTAAGGATGACTGCGTTCGAGGCAGCAATTAAGAGGCTGCGGGGCGATAAGCAAGCGCGGCAATGCGGACGCGGTGTTTCGCTGCCTTACAGCGCGTTAGTTCTGGCGCTGGCGATGGCTGCTGCGGCGACGCCGTCCTATGCGCAAAGTGGCGCGCCGCCAGGCATTCCGACGGCCGAAGAACAAGTCGATTTGCCACCCGTTGTGCCGAGCGAAACGGACGATGCGGAACTTGTGCCTTTGGCTGGCGATAGCAGCGTGACCGACGACAATGGCGATGCTGCAAGCGACGCCTTAACTCAGGACGACACGGCCCGCCGCATTGCCTTCGAAGCGGACGAGCTCGCCTATGACGAACCGAGCGACACGGTCACGGCCAGCGGTAATGTGTTTCTAAGCAGCGAGGACCGATCGCTGCGCGCCGATGCGGTCCGGTGGGATCGGCAAAGCGGCGAGATCGTCGCCCAAGGCAATGTGCGGCTGGTCGATGAACTCGGCAATCAGCTTTATTCCGAAGCCATCACGCTGAACGATGAATTCGAAGCGGGCGCGATGGAGGACTTGCTGCTTGCTTTAAGTCAAGGCGGACGGCTGGCCGCGACCGAAGGGTCACGCGGCGAGGACGGCACGATCGAATTGACTCGCGCGGCCTATAGCGCGTGCGCCGTGATCGATCCGGAAAACTGCAACAAATCGCCAAGCTGGCGCATCACAGCAGAGCGCGTGACCTATGATCCGGCGGATAGCAGTGTGCGGTTTCGCGGGGCGTATCTCGAATTGTTCGGCACGCGTGTGCTGCCCCTGCCCGGCCTGACCGTTCGCACCGATGGCAGCGCGGCTTCTGGTATTCTTGTCCCGAATTTGCGCATTTCCCAAAGTAATGGGGTCGAGATCAGCGCCAGCCACTATTGGCGGCTGGCGGAAAACCGTGATCTGACGCTGGGCGGTTATCTGTTCACCGAAGCGCCGCCGATGGTGTCGGGCCAATGGCGGCATTTGACGGAAACCGGCGCGTATCAGATCACCGGCTACCTCACCAATAGCCGCCGGATCGGGTCGTTCACGGGCATTCCGACCACAGAGCGCGGATTTCGCGGCTATATTTTTGCCAATGGCCGCTTTCAATTGTCGCCGGAATGGAGCGTGTCGGGATCGATCCGCCGGGCCAGCGATCGGACGTTCCTGCGCCGTTATGACATCAGCCGGGAAGACCGCCTGCGCTCCACTTTCGAATTGGCGCGAGTCGATGACAGCTCGTATTTCTCACTCGCCGGTTGGGCCACGCAAACACTGGCCTTGAACAAGCCGCAAGGGCAAATCCCGATAGCCTTGCCGATCCTGGATTACCGCAAGCGATTGAATGATCCGCTGCTGGGCGGAACGGTCGAGTTGCAGGCCAATACGCTCGCCATTACCCGCGATGTCGGACAGGATACGCAGCGAGCCTTCGCGCGCGCCAAGTGGGACAAACGCAGCATCACACCGGGCGGACAAGTGCTGACACTAAGTGCGGTGGGCCGTGCCGATATCTATCACACCGATGAAACCAGCTTGACGCAAACGGTGCAGTTTCGCGGCAATGAAGGCTGGGAACAGCGGGCCTTCGCGCTGGGCGCGGTCGATATTGAATGGCCATTGGTCGGACGCGCCTTTGGCGGTACGCAAGTGCTGACCCCGCGCATCCAGTTCGTGGCCAGCTCACCCATCCGCAATCTGGCCGTTCCGAACGAGGATTCGCGCGCCATCGATCTGGAGGATTCCAACCTCTTCGCCTTGAGCCGCTTTCCCGGATATGACCGCGTGGAAGACGGCGTGCGCGTGACGTACGGGTTGGACTGGGAATTGCGGCGACCCGGCTGGGAAGTCATCAGCACCATCGGACAATCGGTGCGGATGGATAAAGACCCGGAATTTTTGGTCGATGGCACGGGCATCGCCGACCGCGTTTCCGATTTCGTCGGACGGACGCGCGTTCGCTATCGCGATTTTCTGAGCTTCACGCACCGCTATCGCATCGACAAAGACGATTTCGCCCTGCGCCGTAACGAGATCGATGCCACTATCGGCTCGCGCAGAACATATTTCGAAGTCGGCTATTTGCGCCTTGATCGCGACATCGACATCAATATCGAGGATCTCGACGATCGCGAGGAATTGCGCTTCGCCGGACGGGTAGCTTTCGCCAATTACTGGTCGGTATTTGGCGCAGGGATCATCAATCTGACCGATGCGGAGGAAGACCCGACGTTAACCTCGGACGGGTTCGATCCTGTGCGAACACGCCTCGGCATTGCCTATGCGGATGATTGCTTGGAAGTTGGCCTGACTTGGCGGCGCGATTTCATCACGGCGGGCGATGCGCAGCGCGGCAATACGTTCCAGCTTTCCTTCTCGCTAAAAAATCTGGGTTTCCGCTGAGCCGCACCGATTGGCAGCGGGCGGATTAACCGTTATGGCGACCCGAACCTGACGCATTGACGCCCCAATTTGATCAGCTTGCGTTAAGCCACCGCGCGGCATTTGCGCCTTTATTCACGGCCCGTATGGGCGCTTTACAAGTTGGACTTTCATCGCGTGTTGAACAAATTTCATCCTAAACTTCTGGCGACTGTAGCGCTTGGCAGCCTTGGCCTGACGCTGACCGCCGGGCAATCCATTGCGCAGGAAGCGGCCCAGCCCGCAGAGCAAAGCACCGATGCGCCAGTCGAGGCAGCAGCAGATGTGCAGCCGGAAGCGGCTTCAGATGCGAGTGCCCCAGAGCAGGCCGCGCAGGCGCAGGCAGAGAGCGGCAACGTGCTTGGCCTGCCGGAAAATGTGACGCTGCTGGGCAATAGCGATCCCAATATGCGGACCGCCACCGCCGTCGTGAACGGGCAAGTCATCACCGGCACCGATATCGATCATCGCGTGGCTTTGGTGACTGCCGCTTCGCAATCGCCCATCGCGGGCGAGGAATTGCAGCGTTTGCGGCAACAGGTCTTGCGCAATTTGATCGATGAAACCTTGCAGGTTCAAGCCGCGCAAGTGCAGGAAATCCCTGTGACTTCCGAAGAAATCGAATCCAGTTATCAGCGTCTGGCACAGCAGAATTTCGGCCAAGAAATCGACAAGATGGATGCGTATCTGATCAGCATCGGTTCCTCGCCCGTTTCATTGAAACGGCAAATTCAGGGCGAAACCGCGTGGTCCAATCTGGTGCGCCGCAATGTCGCACCCTTCGTCAATGTCTCTGCCGAGGAAGTGAACGAGGTGCTGAAACGCCTCGAAGATTTGCGCGGAACCGAGGAATATCGGCTGGGCGAAATTTACCTGTCCTCCACCCCGGAAAGCCGCGAAGCCGTATTGCAAAATGCGCAGCGCATTCTTGAACAGCTGCGGCAAGGCGGCAGTTTCGTCGCCTATGCGCGCCAGTTTTCCGAAGCATCCACCGCAGTCGTCGGTGGCGATCTCGGTTTCGTGCGGCTGGGTCAATTGCCACCTGCCTTGGCCAGCGTCGCCGCGACATTGCAGCCCGGACAGCTTAACGGACCGATTGAGATACCGGGCGGCTATTCGATCATCTATCTGATCGACAAGCGGCAGGTTTTGACTGCCGATCCACGCGATGCGCTGCTGTCGCTGAAACAGATTTCCATCTCCTTTCCAGAAGGTTCGACACAGGCATCTGCTGAAGGCCGCGTGAAGCAATTCAGCGAAGGCGTGCAGAGCATTCGCGGATGCGGCGACGCTGAACGTGCAGCACAGGAATTGGGCGCATCCATCGTCGATAACGACCAGATCCGCGCGCGTTCCTTGCCCGAGGCTTTGCAAAGCATTCTGCTCGATCTGCAAATAGGTCAGGCGACCCCGCCCTTCGGCTCGGTCGAGGATGGCGTGCGCGTTTTGGTGCTATGCGGGCGCGATGATCCGGGCGCGGCGACCGGCCCTGATTTCGAGCAGATCATGTCGCAAATCGAAGACGAACGCGTGAACAAGCGGGCGCAGCGGTATCTGCGCGACCTGCGCAACGACGCTTTTATCGAATATAATTGACGGATAATTCCGCGACTGTGCTGGCTCTGACGCCGGGCGATCCGGCGGGGGTCGGGCCGGAGCTGGTGGCGGAATGCTGGCGCGCATTTAAAGACGATGCCGATGCGCCCACATTGCTGTGCGTTGGCGGCGCGAATGTGGTGCAGGCAGCGGCGAAATCGCGCGGGATCGACTTGGCCATTGAGCGGATAACTGATGCAGCCAATGTCGCAGATGCGGCGCGCATTTGGCCGCAAGCGTTACCTGTATTGGATGGCAACGATGTTCCTTACACACCGGGGCAGCCAAATAGGGACGGCGCGCAACTCGCTCTCGACAGTCTTGAAACTGCGACAAAGCTCGCGCTTGATGGAACGGTGGATGCGGTAGTCACAGCGCCCGTGTCCAAAGACGATCTGGTCGCCATCGGTTTTGCATTTCCGGGGCAAACCGAGTTTTTTGCAGCGGCTTGCGGGTTGGCCGCCGACGATGCCGTGATGATGCTGGCCGGACCGCGTTTGCGCACCGTGCCGATCACTGTCCATTGCGCGCTGTCCGATGTTCCCGGCGCGCTGTCGAGCGCATTGATCGTCCGCCGCACGCGCATCGCAGCGCAGGCCTTGCAGCGCGACTTCGGCATAACCGATCCACGCATCGCCATCGCTGGTCTTAATCCCCATGCCGGAGAAAATGGACGATTTGGCGATGAAGAGCAGCGCATCATCGCGCCTGCTATCGCGGAATTACAGCGCCAAGGCCTGACGGTCAGCGGACCAATCGCGGGCGATGCTTTGTTCACGCCGCGCGCGCGCGAAACTTACGATGTCGCGATCTGTATGTATCACGATCAGGCGCTCATCCCGCTAAAAGCGCTGGATTTCGACGAGGGCGTCAATGTCACGCTCGGCTTGCCGATCATCCGCACGTCGCCCGATCACGGGACGGCATTCGGCATTGCGGGCCAAAATATCGCTGACCCCGGCGCGATGCTGGCCGCAGTTCGGATGGCTGGCGAATGTGCCGCGCGGCGCAAAGCATCCGCATGAGCGGCGACGCTGCCACCTTTGCGCGAGGTTATTGCCGCACACGGACTGACGGCATCCAAGGCCTTGGGACAGAATTTTCTACTGGATGAGCATTTGCTCGACCGGATTGCGGCCCTGCCCGGCGATCTAAACGGTAAAGCGGTGCTGGAAATTGGCCCCGGTCCCGGCGGCCTTACCCGTGCCTTGTTGCGCGCGGGAGCGCGCGTCACAGCGATCGAAATGGACCGGCGGTGTCTGCCTGCCCTCGCCGAATTGGCGGACGCCTTTCCGGGGCAGCTTCGGGTGATCGAAGGCGACGCGATGGCCATCGACCATGCCGAATTGATGGGCGAGCCGTTCGCGATTGCCTCGAACCTTCCCTATAATGTGGGCACGGCGCTGTTCACGCGCTGGCTGGGCGGGCAGGAGTGGCCCCCGCACTGGACGTCCTTAACGCTGATGTTTCAGCAGGAAGTCGCGCAGCGCATCGTCTCGAAACCCGGCACGTCCGCTTATGGCCGGCTCGCCGTATTGGCCCAATGGCGCAGCACCGCGCGGCTCGCCATGAAAGTGCATCGCAGCGCCTTCACCCCGCCGCCCAAAGTGATGAGCGCCATCGTCCACCTCGAACCCGCCGCGATGCCCGATGGTGTGACCGCTGCCGTACTGGAAAGCGTGACGAAAGCCGCATTCGGACAGCGACGCAAAATGTTGCGGCAGAGCCTGAAAGCCATGCCCGGCGCAGTCGAAATGTTGGGTGCGCTCAACATCGACCCGCAACGCCGCGCCGAAACGCTGAGCATTGCGGAATTTGTCAGTCTGGCGCGCGCGCTTAGCTAGCTTTCTTCTTCAACCGCCATTGATGCAGCAGCGGTTCGGTATAGCCGCTCGGCTGACTGGCTCCCTCGAACACCAGATCGCACGCCGCCTTGAACGCGGTGCTGCTGTCCCAGTTACCCGCCATCGGCGCGTAATCGGGATCGCCCGCATTCTGCTCATCGACCTTGGCCGCCATGCGTTTTAGCGCTTCCATCACCTGCTCTTTGGTGACGACGCCATGCAGCAGCCAGTTCGCCATATGCTGCGAGGAAATCCGTAACGTGGCACGGTCTTCCATCAGGCCGACATCGTGAATATCCGGCACTTTGGAACAGCCAACACCCTGATCGATCCAGCGCACGACGTAACCAAGCAAGCCTTGCGCGTTATTATCCAGCTCTTCGCGCAATTCCGCTTCGCTCCAATTGGTCCCGTCGGCCAGCGGGATGGTCAGCAAATCGGCGAGCGGCGCAGGCTCGCCCAGATCCTGCTGAATGGCGAACACATTTTCGCGGTGATAATGTAGCGCGTGCAAGGTTGCCGCAGTGGGCGAAGGCACCCACGCTGTATTCGCCCCGGCGCGCAAATGGCCGATCTTCTCGTCCATCATCTGCGCCATGCGGTCGGGCGCGGCCCACATCCCCTTGCCGATCTGCGCCTTGCCGGACAGGCCATGCGCCAAGCCGATAGCGACATTGCGTTGCTCGTATGCGGTCAGCCATTTGCTCGATTTCATCGCCCCTTTGCGCACCATCGGTCCGGCTTGCATCGCAGTGTGGATTTCGTCGCCAGTCCGGTCGAGAAAGCCGGTATTGATAAACACGATCCGGTCACGCACGGCATAGATACATGCGGCAAGATTGGCCGAAGTACGCCGTTCTTCGTCCATTACGCCGACCTTTATCGTGTGGCGCGGAAGCGCGAGCAAATCCTCAACCCGGTCGAACAGATCGTTGGTGAAAGCGCATTCTTCCGGGCCGTGCATCTTGGGTTTAACAATGTAGATCGAGCCCGTGCGGCTGTTGCGCGTGTCGCTGCGTTGCTCTGCATCGAGCGCACCGATGGCGGAGGTAAAGACCGCATCCATCAGGCCTTCCGGTACTTCGCTGCCATCGGGCAGGTGGATCGCCGGATTGGTCATCAGATGACCCACATTGCGCACGAACAACAAGCTGCGGCCCGGTAAGCTGTGCGCGCTTCCATCGGATGCGGTGTAGTCTTTGTCAGCAGCCAGTTTGCGCGTGACCGTTCGCCCGCCCTTCTCGAAACTTTCGGACAAATCGCCGCGCATCAATCCGAGCCAGTTGCGATAGGCCAGCAGCTTGTCCTCTGCATCGACTGCCGCCACCGAATCTTCCATATCGACAATCGTCGTCAGCGCAGATTCCAGCACGATATCGGCAATCCCGGCCTTGTCGTCGCGCCCGATCTGGCTGCCTGAATCGAACACGACTTCGATATGCAAACCGTTATTGACGAACAGGCGGCCTTGTTTGGTCTCGCCCACATATTGCGCTTCGTCAGCAATCGCGATGCCGTTCGAACAATCGCCCAGATCGGCCCAGCTTCCCTGCGCCAGCGGCACATGAGCGTCGAGAAATTCACGGCCCTTGGCGATAACTGCCGCACCGCGAATTTGATCGTAACCGCCAGGCTTTGCTGGCGCCGCATCCAGCGCATCGGTGCCGTAATAGGCATCGTACAAGCTGCCCCACCGCGCATTGGCGGCATTCAGCACAAAGCGGGCATTCAGCGAAGGTACGACCAATTGCGGTCCGGCCATCGTGGCAATCTCTGCATCGACATTCTGCGTGCCAATTTCGAACGCGTCCGGCTCATCCACGAGATAGCCGATGTCTTTCAGGAATGCTTGATAAGCGGCGGCGTCATGTGGCTGACCGCGCCGTTCCGTATGCCATTCGTCGATCTGCGCCTGCAATGTCTCGCGCCGCTCTAGCAATTCGCGGTTACGTGGCGCGTAAGTCCCCAGCAATTCTGCAAATCCGGTCCAGAAATCACCCGCGTCACGCCCAAGCGGAGCCAGCACGTCACGCTCTATAAATTGCGCCAGTTCGGCATCGATTTGTAATCCAGCTTTATCGACAGTCTCGCGCATCATGGTTCCTCATTGTGCTTTGCAGCATCCGCCTAGATCAGGGACAGGCTCAAAACAAGGACTGGCAAAACAAGCACCGGACAAGCATCGACCGAGGCTTGGGTTTCCGCAACTGTGCCGCTAAAGGTCGCGGCGATGACGGAAACGAACACGCAAAAACTCATCGCCGAGATCGACGGCGCAGCCATGCTGGATCAGGTCCAGAGCTGGAGCGCGATCAACACCGGCACGGGCAATCTTGATGGACTGGCAAGGCAGGCCGATTTGCTGGCGGAGGCTTTTTCGCAGCTTCCGGGCGAAGTCGAGCTGGTCGATCCGGCTCCCGTAACCGCGATTGCCGCCGACGGGCGCGAATTTGAAAAGCCGCATGGTCGCCATCTGGTGCTGCGCGTGCGACCACAAGCCAATCGCCGATTCATTCTGACCGGCCATATGGACACGGTTTTTCCGGCGGATCATGCGTTTCAGGAGCAGGTCTGGCTTGATGATGAGACGCTGAACGGGCCGGGCGTGGCCGATATGAAAGGCGGGATTGCGATCATGCTCCACGCGCTGATGGCGCTGGAACGTAGCGAGGCGGCATCGGCCATCGGCTATGACGTCATGATCAATTCGGATGAGGAAACCGGCTCGCTGGCGTCCTCCAGCCTGATTACTGAATTGGCCAATGGCAAGTTTGCCGCCCTGACCTATGAGCCTTCTGCCCTGCCCGATGGGACGCTGGCCCATGCGCGCGGTGGCACCGGCAATTACTCGATCACGTTTACCGGCAAGTCGGCCCATGCCGGACGCAATCCGCATGAAGGGCGCAATGCGATCGTCGCTGCCGCCGATATGGCGGTGCAGTTAAAGCGGATGGAGCATGACGACCTTACCGTAAATCCGGCTAAGATCGAAGGCGGCGCGGCTAATAATGTCGTGCCGGATCACGCGGTGCTGCGCTTTAACATCCGCCCAAAATCGACAGCAGCGATGGATAGATTTCGACAAGGAATTGAACGATCTATCGCGCAACATCTCGAAAATTCATGACCTTGATTGCCGCGTCCACGGCGGGGTAACCCGCCCGCCCAAAGCGGTCGATGCGCAAGCGCAAAAACTGTTCGATCTGGTGCAGGAATGCGGCGCGGAACTGGGCCAGAAAATTGGCTGGCAATCGACCGGCGGGGTGTGCGATGGCAACAACATCGCGGCCTGCGGGGTGCCGGTGGTCGATACGATGGGCGTGCGCGGCGGTGCCATCCATTCACCGCAGGAATTCCTGATCGTGCCATCGCTGGTGGAGCGTGCGGCCTTGTCCACGCTCGTCCTGCACAGGCTGGCAACCGGAGAGACCTTATGACGTACCGACTGCGCGCGGCGAAGCCCGCCGATATTGAACCGCTTTACGAGATGGCCAAACTGACCGGCGGCGGGTTCACCAATCTGCCGGCGGATCGCGATGCACTGGGCGCCAAGATCGAGCGGTCCACTGCCTCATACGATCAGCCCACAGATGGCACTTTGCGCAATGAATTGTTCGTGCTGGTGCTGGAAAATGTCGAGACCGGACAAGTGCGCGGGACGTGCCAGATATTCACGCAAGTGGGGCAGCAATGGCCGTTTTATTCCTACCGCCTCACCACGCTGACGCAGCATAGTCAGGAACTGGATCGCACGGTACGCGCCGAAATGCTGAGCCTGGTCACAGATTTGGAAGGATGCAGCGAAGTCGGCGGGTTGTTCCTCCACCCCAATGAACGCGCCGGAGGTTTGGGCCTGTTGCTGGCGCGCAGCCGCTATCTGTTTATCGCGATGCACCGCCAACGCTTTGCCGACCGGGTGCTGGCCGAATTGCGCGGTATCATCGACGAGCGCGGCGGATCGCCATTCTGGGACGGCGTCGCAGGGCGTTTCTTCGGCATGGGCTTTCAGGAAGCCGACTATTTCAACGCGATCAATGGCAATCAATTTATCGCCGATCTGATGCCCAAACACCCCGTCTATATCGCGATGCTGAGCGAATCCGCGCGCACCGCCATCGGCGTGCCGCATCCCACGGGCCGCGCGGCCATGCGGATGCTGGAACGCGAAGGCTTCGCTTACGAAGGCTATGTCGATATTTTCGATGGCGGACCGACCATGATCGCCAAGACCGACAAGGTCGATAGCGTGGCGAAGGCCAAACAAGCGCGGCTTGGCGCAAGCGATTTGGACAAGGGCGACAAGTGTATTCTGGCGACCGGGGAATTGTCGGATTTCCAAGCGTGTTACGGCGCTTGTGAAAACGCAGAGGACGGGTCGGTGGCGATCGATTCAGCCAGCGCCGATATTTTGGACGTTGCCCAAGGTGATACTGTCTGGAGTGTACCGCGTTGAGGCGGCGCTTCGTTATCGCGGGCAAATCAAACAAAGCGACGCGATGCATGAGCGATTTTAAGCAATGCCGTGGATTGCCGCGTCGCCTGCCGCTCCTCGCAATGACGGAATAGAGAGCCAATGCTGCAAGAAATCAATTTCGATGGTCTGATCGGCCCAAGCCACAATTATGCCGGCCTCAGCCTCGGCAATATCGCCAGCGCCAATCATGCCGGGAAAACCTCGTATCCGCGCGCAGCGGCACTGCAAGGACTGGCCAAGATGCGCGGCAATATGGCGCTTGGGCTGGCGCAAGGGTTCCTGCTGCCGCTGCTTCGCCCCAGTTCCGCACTGCTCGATCAGCTTGGCGCAAATGATACGATGGATCGCGCTTTACGCGCCGCGGCGTGGTCGGCCAGTTCGATGTGGACTGCCAATGCCGCGACCGTCTCACCCGCGCCCGATACCGGAGATGGACGCTGCCATCTGACGCCCGCCAACCTCGTCACAATGTTGCACCGCGCACAGGAATGGCCGGAAACCAAGCGGCAATTGGCACTGGCCTTTGCCGACGAGCGCCACTTTGCCATCCATGACGCAGTCCCGCCGACCTTTGGCGATGAAGGCGCGGCCAATCATATGCGCCTGTGCGACAGCCACGATGCACCCGGCGTCGAAGTGTTTGTGTATGGCAAAACCGGCGGCAAATTTCCCGCGCGCCAGCATGAGCAAGCCAGCCGTGTGGTCGCTCGCAAACACGGTCTCGACCCGCAAGCCTGCGTATTTATCGAGCAGAACCCCGCTGCCATCGCAGCAGGAGCCTTCCACAATGATGTCGTCTCGGTCGCGAATGAGCGTGTGTTGTTCACCCACGCCGAGGCCTTTGCTGATCAGCAGGGTACCTATGCCGCCATCCGCTCGGCATTTCCCGCGCTCGAAGTGGTCGAAGTGCCATCCGATGCAGTCACTTTGGCCGAAGCGATCAAAACTTATCTGTTCAACGCGCAGCTTGTCAGCCTGCCCGATGGCGGCGGCATGGCGCTGATCGTGCCGCTGGAATGTCAGGAAAGCGCGCCTGTGTGGAGCTGGCTGGAGGGGATGCTGGCCGGCAACGGGCCGATCCGCAAAGTCATTCCGGTCGATGTCCGGCAAAGCATGGCCAATGGCGGCGGCCCTGCGTGTTTGCGCCTGCGCGTGGTGGCCGACCCCGCTACGGTCGATGCGCGCTTTTTGCTGGATGAGGCGAAAGCGAACGCCATCGAAGCGGTCGTCACGCAGCATTGGCCCGAACAGATCGCGCCGGATGAAATTGGCGACGAGGCGCTGGCGCGGAAAGTTATCGAGGCACGCCAAGCCTTGCTGCAAACCTTATCCCTTGTAGAGTTAGGTTAACGCGCTGGACACGATTGTTCGTGCGCCTAAAGTGGGCGTATCGATTAACCAATAATAGTGTGTCTGCGCGGAACTTTACGGCAGATTCCGAGTCGACAGGTTAATCGTTAAGGAGCGCGAATGTTACGCAAAATCGGCAGGCTGTTTGTAATCAAAACGCGGTTTCGAAGCGTTTCTGATTATATATGCGCTTGCCCTTGGTGCGATGTCGCGCGGGATGCATTATCTGGACGAATATCCCGGCTTTGGCGGCTGGCTATTGTTGGCCGCCTGTTCGGGTGCGGTGTTCTTGGCAGGCGCAAAGATCCTCGATTGCCTGAAATATGAGCAGGCGGAGCGGAAAGTGGCCGAATTACAACTTGCCGAGCAAGCAAGCCTGTCCGACAATGCACGTCAGATTTAGGCCGCCCCAGACCTAAGCCCCGCCAAACCTAACCCGCGCCAAAACCAAAGCCACCCCAAATCTAAGCCGCGCGCGCCCGCTTCGGTAACCAACGGCGCGTTTCCTGACTGAACGCTTGCAAAGTAACTGGTTTTGCCAAATGCGCTTGCATTCCGGCGTTAAAACAACTGGCTATATCGTCAGGATACGCATTCGCAGTCAGTGCCACGATTGGTAATTCGTCTGGCGTATAGCCCAAATTTCGTATTTTACGCGTAGCCTCAATACCGTCCATGATCGGCATTTGCATATCCATCAGAAGCAGATCGTATGGTAAGCCCTGTTCTGCTGCCTGCATGACAAGACGAACCGCTTCCGCGCCATCCCCTGCGATGTCCAACTCCATATTACATTGCTCTGCCATCGCGCTGACCAGCATCTGATTGATGTCATAGTCTTCTGCCAACAAGACGCGATGACCAGTGCCTGATTCCGGCCCCGAAAGCTCGCTTTTATCGCGCAGATCATCCTGTGCGGGTGCCGCTTGCTTCAATGGCAAACGTAAAGAAAACTCGCTGCCTTTGCCAAACTCGCTGGTCGCTGTAAGTTCCCCGCTCATCTTTGTGGCAAGCTGACGACTAATGGTAAGGCCCAATCCTGTGCCACCGCGTGCCGCTGCAATGCTGTCATCGGCTTGCGTGAAGGCGTTAAACACGCTTTCAAGGCGGTCCGGTTCAATACCGATACCGCTATCTTTGACGCGGATGGCAATCGTATCCGCGTCACATTCGATCTGTAATTCGACAAACCCCCTGTCAGTGAATTTGACTGCATTGGACAAAAGGTTGCCCAGCACCTGGCGTAAACGCAACGGGTCAGCCAAGATGTTGCGCGGAACATCAGGTGCGATAGTCAACTCGAGGTGGATGGCTTTTTCGCGTGCTTGCGGCTCGACTAGCCTAATGCACTGATGCGCCAAATGATGTAGATCAATAGCATCCTCATTTATTGCAAGTTCGCCTGCATCGATTTTCGACAAATCCAGAATGTCATTGAGGAGCAGCGTCAGCGACCGTCCGGATTCCGCAATCAGCTCGGCGTGACGCCGCTGAACTTGAGTCAATTCGCTATTAAGCAGCAAGTCGGCAAAACCGATGACGCCGTTCATCGGAGTGCGAATTTCATGGCTCATCTTGGCAAGAAAGTTGCCCTTCGCTCCAACTGCTGCGTGCGCTTCGTCGCGCGCGCTGGTCAGGGCCTTGCGCAAAGCCACTTCTTCGGTCCGGTCCGCCAAGACACCGAACATTGCCACTGGCTTGTTATCGGGGCCAAATTCGATTTGCGCGACCGCTTCGGTGTCGCGCACACTGCCATCTGGGCGAACGAGCCGCGCGCGGAAACTATATGGCTTGCCGGATTTGCGAGCGGTCTCAACGGCGTTGGCGACGATCTCCCGATCTTCTTCATGGAAAAGGTCGATAGCTTCATGCAATGGCGGCACATCGCCGACTGGCAAACCGTGAATGGCAAAGGTTTCGTCGGACCAAAAGACGGTGTCATCGGACAAATCCAGCCGCCAATGCCCGACATGAGCGGTCGCTTCGGTCATGCGCAACATTCGGTTTTTTTCGTTCAATTCCTCCAGCGCGTAGCTGATCTTGGCATCGACACGCTGCGCAGATGTGATTTCTCGACCAATTATGGTCAGCAAAATTACCCCCACGGTCAGGAGATACGCCAAAGGGCCTTGATTAAGCCCGATCCAGAAACCGCCGCCCACCAGGACTGCGATAGTCAGCATATAGACGATAGAGGGCGAGGAGATTGGCTCACGAGCATTTACCTCGGACCGCATAATATGATTTTTTTTCATGAAAATTGAATGACAGCGACTTGCTACAATTATATTAACCAGAAAATATACAAAAGTTAAGCATAACAATTTGAATTGCCGTTGTTGGCCACGCAAGAGCTCGCGAACCAGCAACGAAATCGCTAATCTAATTGATGTTCAAATCTCAGCGGAAAATTAAGTGGGGGTTTCTGTTGCTAGCTACCCCCGGAGCCCCGGTATCCCTTCTGTTGCCCGGTGGGTCCAACCGCGCATTAGCTTTGTAAAATCAGCCCGTGAGGGCCTCAATTACGCTGCAATAGCGAGTGCTTCATTATCGTTTGCACTTGTAAAGATGAGCCTTAAACGGGTTACTCAGCCCGGGCAAAAACGATGCTTTTCAACACACGTCGATCCTAGTTCGGCCCCGTCAGGATCGCCGCAAACGCGCCGATTTTGGTGGAGCCGCCGGGTACTGCCCCCGGGTCCGTTGTGTCTATTGCACACCGCAATTTATCGCCATATTCGGCCGAAGCCGACACGCCCTATATAAGCGCCTGCGCCTTAATGTGAAGTGAAAGCGGCAATGCCGCTCTAAAGCGGGCGTTTTTTCAGCTCGTCGCGGATTTCGATCAGCAAATCCGTCTGACTTGGGCCTGCATCATCCTCAGCCGCATTATCCTCGAATTCCGCCATCGCGCGCTTGGCATAGCGGACGAGCAGGAAAATGATGAACGCCAGGATCAGAAAATTGATAATCGCGGTGATGAACGCGCCATACCCGATCATGGCCGCACCCGCTTCTTTCAAGGCTGCATAATCGCTGGTCGATCCGTCATAGCCTGCTGGTGTGCCGAGCAAAATGAAATAGTTGGAGAAGTCCGCCCCGCCGAAAATTGCTCCGATAATTGGCATAATGATCTCGTCTGTCAGCGACGCCACAATGGTGGCAAAAGCGGCTCCGATTATGACCGCAACGGCCAGATCGATGACGTTGCCCTTGGCGATAAATTCTTTGAAATCCGACAGCATGGATGTCCCTCTTTGCGATAATCTGGAACGGTCTCTGGCATTGTTTGTCGAGCAAGCCAAGAGTGCCGGTTCGGCTTGTATTGTCCGACCGGTGCGCTATGTTAATAACACAGATGCGTCCGCTATGACGCTTGGGACAAGGGGTATTACTTCATGACGATCACATCCATTCGCCGCGCCTGCGTAGTTGCTGCGGCATCGCTGACACTGGCCTCTTGCGGGCTGAATTCCGTGCCGACTGCCGAAGAAGCGGCCAACGCAAAATGGGCCGATGTCGAAGCGGCTTTTCAGGAACGCGCCAATCTCATCCCGAATTTGCAGGAAATCGTGCTGAGCAGCGCCGAGGAAGAACGCGGTACACTGACCGAAGTGATCGAGGCGCGCGCGTCGGCCACACGTCCTGAAATCGATCTCGACGCAGCGGACTTGAACGATCCGGCCAAAGTCGCCGCATTTCAGCAAGCGCAGAGCCAACTTGGCGGCGCTTTGAGCCGTTTGCTGGTATCGGTCGAACGCTATCCAGAATTGCGCAGCCAGGAGAATTTCGGGCGCTTCATGGTGCAGATGGAAGGCAGCGAAAATCGCATCCGGGTTGCGATCCGCGACTATAACGAAGCTGTGCGGCAATATAACACGACGATCCGCACCTTCCCCGATGCGATCGGCGCCAATATCATCCACGGCGCGGAACCGATGGTCCCATACGAAGCCGCCAGCGAAGGTGCTGAAATCGCTCCGACACTGGATATGCGCCAAGAGTGAACGCCTTCCGCTTTGCAGGTTTGTTACTGGTTGCGCTGACCCTGTGGGTTGGCGCAGCCCCGCTTGCCGCGCAGACATTTCCGGCGCTGAACAATTCGCCGGTCGTCGATCAGGCCGATTTACTCGATCCGCAAACCGAAGCGGCGCTGGAGCTGAAATTGCGCGAATTCGAGCAGCGCAATCAGCGGCAATTCGTCGTCGCGACGGTGAACAGCCTCGAAGGCTACGAGATTTCCGATTATGGCTACCGGCTGGGGCGCGAATGGGCGCTGGGCGATGGCGAAAATGATGACGGCATCATCCTGCTGGTCGCGCCGAATGAACGCAAAGTCAGGATCGAAGTCGGCTATGGCCTTGAAGGGATCATCCCCGACGGGCTGGCTTATGAATATGTCGAGCGGGACATCCTGCCAGCTTTTAAGCAAGACGACTTTCAAGGCGGCATTGTGGCCGGAGCCGACCGCGTCATCACGCAACTTCAATTGCCACCCGAAGAAGCCGCGCAAGTCGCGCAAGCCGCACAGGCAGAGCGTTCGGGCGAAGGCGGTTTCCCCATCGGCGGGCTAGTGTGGCTCGCCTTCATCTTCTTCTTTTTCATCCTGCCGATGCTGCGCGGCGGACGGCGCAGACGCTACCGGCGTGGCGGTATGGGCGGCGCGGTCGGCGACATCATCCTGTGGGAAGCGGGCAAAGCCATTGCGCGCGGAATGTCTGATGGTGGAGGCGGCGGCTTCGGTGGTGGCGGCTTTGGCGGCGGGGGCGGAGGCTTCGGCGGATTTTCCGGCGGCGGCGGCAGTTTTGGAGGCGGCGGCGCCTCAGGCGGCTGGTAAGATATGCGCTATTTAAGCAAAGCTGATCACGACATCGTTTCGCACGCTGTGGCCGAGGCCGAATTGACGACCAGCGGCGAGATCCTGACCGTGCTGGCCGAACGCTCGGACGGATATACCGATGTCGCGCTCTTATGGGCTATTGCGGCCGCATTTACCGCGATGAGCCTGTTTGCGGTCTGGCCCGATTTCTTTCTCGACAAGCTGGACTTGCTGCGTGGCGGCTGGGCGACCGACTGGACACGCGGCGAAATTCTCACCGTCATCATCGCGCTGGGCCTCGCAAAATTCCTTGGCGTCTGGGCCATCCAGCTCTGGCGGCCGGTCAAATATTTCCTGATCCCCGGCGCTGTTAAAACCATGCGCGTGCATGAGCGCGCCATCGCCCATTTCAAAGTCGGCGCAGAACGCCGCACGCATGGCCGCACCGGCATCCTTATCTACCTGTCCATGCGCGAACACCGCGCCGAGATCGTGGCCGATGAACCGATTGCCGAGCTGGTCAGTGCCGATGTGTGGGGCGAGGCGATGGCCGATATGCTGGTCGAGATAAAGCAGGGCAATGTGGCCGAGGGCATGGCCGCAGGCATTCGCGATGTCGGCAAAGTCCTGTCCGAACATTTCCCGCGCGCCGAAGACGATCAGAACGAATTGCCTGACAGGCTGATCGAAGTCTGATGCGGTTCGATATTCCGCCTGCCGGAACGCGCGGCAGCGATCCCGATATCGACCAGCCCGAAGAAATGCTGTGGCAAGGCAAGTTCATGACCATGAAGCGGCGCGGGCGCTGGGAATATGCGGGCCGTGCGCGCGGCATTCGCGCAGCAGCGATTATCGCGATCGAGGATGGTCATGTCCTGCTCGTCTCGCAATATCGAATGGCCCTTAATGCCTTGTCGCTGGAAATTCCCGCCGGCCTGATCGGGGACGATGATGGCGAGCCGGATGAAACCGCCGAAGTGGCCGCAGCGCGCGAGCTGGAAGAAGAAACCGGCTACCGCGCGGAGCGGTTCGAAAATCTGGGCCTGTTCTATTCCTCGCCCGGTATGGTCAGCGAAGGCTTCACGCTATTGCGCGCGCACGGCCTGACCAAGGTCGGGGCCGGCGGCGGTATCGACAATGAAGACATCACCGTTCACCGGATCGCGCTCGATGATTTGCGCGACTTCGTTGGCGAATGGCGCAAAGCGGGCCATGCGGTCGATGTGCGGCTGGCAATTTTGCTGGCAAGCGACTTTACAGGAGAGACATGATGGCAGGACGCGTTGCAGGCAAACTGGCGCTGGTGACAGGCGCTGCGCAAGGGCTGGGCCGCGCTCATTGCACGCTGCTGGCTCGCGAAGGTGCGCGCGTCCTGTGCACCGACATCAATGGCGATGGCGCCTCCGAAACGGCGGATCTTATCAATGAGGAATGCGGCGCGGACACAGCTTTTTCATTTCAACACGATGTGACCGACCCGCTCGCCTGGGAAGCGGCGGTGGAGGCCGCGCGCGAGCAACTGGGCGGGTTAAGCGTGCTGGTGAACAATGCAGGCATGGGCGTTGCCGGGAATATCGAAACCTGCGAATTTTCCGACTGGCAGAAATGCTTTTCCGTCAACGTCGATTCGATCTTTCACGGCTGTCAAAAAGCCTTGCCGCTGATGCGCGATTCTGCGCCCGGCTCAATCATCAATATTAGTTCGATTGCCGGGCTGATTGCGAGCGATAAAATGCCCGCTTACAATGCGTCGAAAGCGGCGGTGTGGATGCTGACCAAATCGGTCGCTTTGCATTGCGCGAAGCAGAATATGAACATCCGCTGCAATTCGGTCCATCCGACATTTGTGGACACGCCGATCCTCGACGGAACGGCGTTCAGTGCCAATCTGGATAAGTCGGTTCTGCTGGAAAAGCTGGCGCGGCAAATTCCGCTGAGATTTGTGGGGGAGCCGGACGATATTGCCAATGCGGTCGTCTATCTGGCCAGTGATGAAAGCCGGTTTATGACCGGCGCGGAAATCAAGCTGGATGGCGGTATTTCAGCCATGTAGCAGCGGCGGTTCGGGCCGCCTTACCAAGCAAGGCGCACTTTGCGCGCTCTTGCTATTCGTTCGAATTCTTCGTTGTTCCGACCGTGGCTTTCGGTCAGCTTGGTCGGGTGGGCCGCGGGTGATGATCCCCGCAGCCCCTAGTCTGCGATCAGCCCGATGGCGAGATAGATCAGGCCAAATGTGCCGACGCTGATAAATGCGCCGAGGGCAAATGCGATGCGGACCATCGTGGTATCGACACCGAAGTAGTTGCCGATCCCTGCACAGACGCCCATGATTTTGCCATGTGACTGGTCGAGGCGAAAGTTTTTGGCAGGTGGTCCGCCGTCGGATTTCATACGCAGGTCGTTCATGCGAGCATTCCCGAACCGGCTGCATTTGGAATGGCAGGAGCGATGGCAACTGCGAAGACGAAAGCAGAGATGGCAACGGATGATACGGCTGCGACGATCTTGCTGCTGAATACGTTGAGAGCGTTCATGATGTTTTCCTTTTAGAGAGCTGCGAAACCGTTTCGCGGCTACACCGGATACATTGCATAGGGCGTGCCAGTTTTGAAAAACCCCAGTATTCAGCCATTGTTCACCAATTTGACCAAGTGCGCTATGTTCATCAATGCGCAATGTTGGGAAATTTCACCAACATTTGGATATCGCTTTCAGGTGGCGCGGATTAAGCGTCGGCGATAAGGCAATTTTTATGTCGCTCGACCGCATTTCCCTTACCGATTTTCGCAATCATGGTGCCACGACGCTGGACGGCACAGGGCAATTCAATCTGCTGGTCGGAGAAAATGGCGCGGGCAAAACAAATGTGCTGGAAGCCCTGTCGTTGCTCGCGCCGGGTCGCGGACTGCGCCGTGCGCCCCTGCCTGACATGGCGTTGACTGGATCGGACGGCGGCTTTCGTGTCGGCGCGGATCTTAGCGCAGCAGACTTGGAGGGCAGCGGCAAGGATGATCCGGTGCGGCTGGGCACTTATACCGAAGCCGCCAGACCAGGCCGCCGACTGGTGCGCGTTAATCGCGCTGCGACCAGCGCGGTTGCCTTGGGCGAATGGCTGTCGGTCGGCTGGCTCACCCCGGCGATGGATCGCCTGTTCACCGATAGTGCGGGCGGGCGGCGGCGCTATATGGACCGGCTGGCCGTGGCAATCGACCCTGCCCATGCTTCGCACGCGGCGCGCTATAGTGCGGCTTTGCGAGAGCGGAACAAGCTGCTGTCCGATGATATCGGGCCGGAGCCTGCCTGGCTGGACGGGATCGAAGCGCAAATGGCTCAGCATGGCGCGCTGCTGGCACAAGGGCGGGCACGATTGATCGAAGGACTGTCAGCGGCGTTGTCCGATGCGCCCTCAGAACCATTTGCACGCCCTGCCCTTACCTATGTGCCGCGCGGTCCTTTGATCGAAGAGCAATTCGCATCGGCGCTATTTCATGGTCGGACGCGGGAGCGGGCGGCACGGCGGACGTTGATCGGCCCGCATCGCGATGAGCTGGAGGTGGTCTATGCCGCTAAGCAGGTTCCGGCTGCGCAATGTTCGACTGGCGAGCAAAAGGCGATGCTGATCGCGATTACACTGGCGCATGGATCGCTGGCCGAGAAAGGGCGTGCCAGCATATTGCTGCTCGACGAAGTGGCGGCGCATCTCGATCCGTTGCGACGTGCGGCCTTGTTCGAGCGACTGGCAGATGGCGCTGCTCAAATCTGGATGACGGGAACGGAAGTAGCAGCGTTCGAAGGCATTTTGCCGAGCGCATCAGTGTGGCGGATCGCGGAGGGTCGGGCGATTGCTTTGTAATGGCATTTCTGGCCGAGTTAATGGCGGCTCGATACCTCTAGGGGTCGTTTAGACATCTTTGTAACGCGTTATGGCTTGTGGCGCTTTATGGCTTGTAGCGCATTATGGAATATCGAGCGCTGCCCGCACTTCATCGGCGGTATCCTGCACCAAAACTTCGATGCCTTCGGCGGTCGGATGCACCCGATCGGACTGGATCAATTCCGGCTTCGTATAGATAGCTTCGAGGAAAAACGGCACCAGGTCGGCGTCGTATTGCTTTGATAGTTCAGGATAAATCGCGTCGAATTCTTGCACGAAATCCGTGCCCAGATTGGGCGGCGCGCGCATTCCCATCAGCAAAACCGGGATGTCACGCTGCTGCAATTCGCTCAGCATCGCCGCCAGATTTTCGCGCGTCTGTGCCGGAGACAGGCTGCGCAACAGATCATTCCCGCCCAGCTCCAAGATCACAAGATCGGGCTTAACATCCTGGGAATCCAGCGTAAATGCGAGGCGGTCGCGCCCTGCAGCAGTGGTATTTCCGGACACTCCGGCATTCACGACATTGGCGTTGATCCCCTCTGCGCGCAGCACCGATTGCAGGACTGCGGGATAGCTCTCGCTGTCCTCGACATTGTAGCCGGCAAACAAGCTGTTGCCGAATGCGAGGATGCGCTTTTCCGGGCCGACTACGGGCAATTCTGCTTGGATTTCCGCCGTTTCCAAGGCCTCTGGCGCGTTGCCCTCCACCGTCTCGCTTTCGCATCCGGCCAGCACAAATGCAGACAGAATTAGCACGATTTTCGACAAGAGCGGCTTTGGCATCGACGGACTTCCTTTTTGCGGGCTTGTGCGCAGCCTAAGCCTATGCCACCGCAAATGCGTGAAACACCCGGAATATGCAATAGAAGCGCGCGACCTGACCCTGACTTTGGGATCGGACGACGCACCCGTCAACATCTTGCGCGGCATCGACTTGTCAGTCGGCATGGGCAACACCGTCGCTTTGCTTGGACCGTCAGGATCTGGCAAAAGCTCTCTAATGGCGGTTTTATCAGGGCTAGAGCGTGCCACCAGCGGCACGCTGCAAGTCGCCGGACAGGACTTTGCCCAAATGGACGAGGATGCTTTGGCCGTCGCGCGGCGTGGCCGCATCGGGATCGTGCTGCAAGCCTTTCACCTTTTGCCGACCATGACCGCGCTTGAAAACGTGGCAACACCTATGGAATTGGCCGGAATTGTTGATGCACAAGCGCGTGCCAGCGCCGAATTGGAAGCGGTCGGCCTAGGTCACCGCCTTGGCCATTACCCGCAACAATTATCCGGCGGTGAGCAGCAGCGAGTGGCCGTTGCCCGCGCTCTGGCATCGCGTCCCGACATTGTTTTTGCGGACGAGCCGACCGGCAATCTCGACCAGAAAACCGGTGAGACGATCGTCGATTTGCTGTTTGCGCGCCGCAAGGAAATGGATGCGACGATGCTGGTCATCACACATGATCCTGAGCTGGCAGCACTGTGCGAACGCGTCATCACGCTGGAAGATGGACGGATCGCGACCGATACCGCAGATCGGACGGAATAATGGCAGAGGCAACCGCCAGCCAGATGTCTTGGGGCACGGCATGGAAAATTGCGCGACGTGACTTGAACGCCCGATTTCGCGGATTGCGATTGTTGCTGGTGTGCCTGTTTCTTGGAACCGGAGCTTTGGCCGCGATCGGCACATTGACCGCAGCAATCGAGAACGAACTGGCAGGGCGCGGACAGGAATTGCTGGGCGGCGACATTCAGGTCAGCGTGTGGCAGCGCGGCCTGTCCGACGTGGAAATTGAGGCGCTGTCGCAGCTTGGCACGGTGTCAGGCGGCACTCGCTTGCAAGCCGTCGCGCAGGCCAATGGCAATGCTGCGCCGGTCGAATTAAAAGCAATCGACGACGCTTACCCGCTCTATGGTGCGCTGATTTTGGCTGATGGCCGTAGCGTCGAAGCGCCTGCCGAGGGCGAAGCGTGGATGTCGCAAGGCGCGATGGATCGGCTCGACATTGCCATCGGTGATAGTTTCACCATCGGCACGCGGCAGTTGGTCGCGGGCGGTATCATCGAGCGTGAGCCTGATCGGCTGGGGGAAGGTTTCCAGCTTGGCCCCACGGTCATCGTGCGCGAGAGCTTTCCCGAAAGCGCTGGATTAACTGCGCTCGGATCGCAATTTCGCAGCAAATATCGCATTGCTTTCGATAATCAAAACCGCGACCCTGAGCAGGTCGTCGAAGGCCTGCAAACGCAGTTTTCCACCAACGGCTTTGAATTTCGCACCCGCGATAATGCCGCGCCGGGTGCGGATCGCTTTGTCGGGCGGATGAGCGAATTTTTGACGCTGGTCGGGCTGGCGGCGCTCGTCATAGCAGGCATTGGTATTGGCGGCGGCGTTACCTCCTATCTGGAAGCGCGGCGGCAAAGTATTGCCACACTTAAAATACTTGGCGCAAGTTCAGGCGATATTGCGCGCATCTACCTGCTGCAGATTGCGGCTGCGGCCATGATCGGCAGCCTCGCAGGATTGCTGGCAGGCATTGCCACCACTCCGATTTTGGCAAGCGCGTTGAAGGGATTGCTGCCCGTCGATACCAGCTTTGTGATCGATCCTGTCGCCCTGCTGGTCGCACTGGCTTACGGCTTGCTAGTCGCGCTGATCTTTGCCGCGCCGCCGCTGCTGCGCGCCCGCGACTATCCCGCAATGGCCTTGATGCGCGCGCGTGTCGCGCCGCTCGCCCGCAATCGTCAGGCGCTGGGATGGGTGGCCGGAGGGCTAATCGCTATCATCGCCATTACCCTGCTGACATCGAGCAGACCGCTGATGTCAGCTGCATTTCTGGCCGGAGCGGCTGGGGTTCTCGGCCTGCTTGCCCTGCTGGGCTTCGCGATCCGCAAACTGGCTGCGGCCTTGCCCCGCCCCGCCAGCCCTATTGTGCGAAACGCGCTCGCGAATTTGCATCGGCCCGGCTCAAGTACCGGCGCATTGGTCACTGCATTGGGCTTCGGACTGTCAGCCTTTGTGTTGCTGGCCGCGATGCAATCCAGCATCGACGGTAATATTCAAAGCCGCGTTCCCGCGCAGGCTCCTGATTATTTCGTGCTGGACATCCCGCGTGATCGCTTGGCCGAATTTGAAAATGTCGTGACACAAAGCGACGAGAACGCCGACATTCGGTCGATCCCCTCATTACGGGGCGCTGTCATCGCGTTCGGCCCGCGAGACGATATGCAGATCGTCGCAGAGCTGGACGACTTACCCGACGGCGCATGGGCGCTACGCGGCGAACGCGGGCTGACTTATTCACGCGACGTGCCGGAAGGCAACACCATTACCCAAGGCGCATGGTGGCAAGCCGAGCACGCGGGCGAGCCGCTGGTATCGATCGATGCTGATTTCGCCGAAGCGACCGGATTGCAGATCGGAGATTATCTCAGCGTCGCAGTGTTGGGGGTCGAGCGCATGGCCCGCGTCGCCAGCTTCCGCCGGATCGATTGGGATTCGATGGGTTTCAACAATGTGTTTGTGTTCTCGCCCAACGCGCTGGAAGATGCGCCGCACAATTTCTCCGCTACGATCGAGCTGGATGACGCTGCCGAAACGGGCAGCTTGCTGCGCGAGCTCGTGCAGGCATTTCCGTCCAGTTCCGTGATCGAGATCGGCCAAGTGCTGGTGCAGGCGCGCACGATTTTGAGCCAAGTGGGACTGGCTACTCTCGCTGCGGCATCTGTTGCCGTGCTGGCCGGTCTTGCCGTGCTGCTGGGCGCGATTGCATCGGCGCGGGCGGCGCGGACTTACGATACAGTGATCTTCCGTGTGCTGGGCGCGAACCGCAGGCAAATTCTGGCGATGCAGCTGATCGAATACGGCCTGCTGACGCTAATTCTGGCGGGCGTTGCGCTCGGTCTTGGAAGTTTGCTGGCATGGCTGGTCATCACGCAAATGTTCGAGTTTGATTGGTTGCCGGACTGGGGCGCAGTACTGGGCGTGCTGGGAATGGGCCTCGCAGTGGTGCTGGCGTTCTCGCTGATCGGGTCGCTGCCGCTGTTGCGCGCCAAACCAGCGCAGGCCTTGCGCACTCTTTAATGCTGCAAAGCTCTCGCTAATCCTGCACACGCTGCGCGCAAAAAAGGGCCGCCATGATGGCGACCCTTTTCTTGATTTGTGACAGTGTGAGTTAGAACTTGAAGCGGGCAAGCGCTCCGTAAGTCCGTGGCGCACTTGGATACGCGCTGACTGATCCAGCCTGCGCGACACTTGGGAAGATTTGCAGGATATACTGATCGTTCAGCAAGTTACGCGCCCATGCGCCGACTTCGAAACCATTGTCCAGCTTCAGCGTCAGCGACGCATTTACCAGATTGACTTCCCGCCGGAAACGGCTCGCAATCGCCTGAGCTGCGTCATTGCCGCCAAAGCCCGAAACACCGTTCAGCGTCTGCGTATTGCTTTCGTGATTGTAATCAATCCGGCCGATCAAAGCATTTCCGGTATTGCCGAATTCATGCGTGTAGGCTGCCGAAGTCGCCAGCGTAAACGATGGAATGCTCGCCGGACGCAAGCCCGTCAAATCGCCAACCGGTGATTCCGCAAAGCTGTCGTAGAGCGGGTCAAGATAGGTCATCGAGAATGTAAATACGAGCGGATCGGCAGGATTGATCGTTGAATCAAACTCGATACCTTTGACCGATTGCTCACCTGCATTGGAAAGCTGGAAGCCAGTTCCGGTAAACAAGAAGTCCTGAAAACCTTCGAGCGATTGATCGAACAGAGCCAGATTGAAGCCGAAGCGATCAAATTGCGCCTTGAGGCCAACTTCCCAGACTTTGGCTTCCTCAGGACCGGCAAAACGTGAGCCGGTGGTCAAGTTCGGCACGGCCAGCCCGGCATCGCGGATTGGCGATGACGGTGCCAGGATCGTGCTGTTTGCCGGACCTGGAATAAAGTCGCCAAACAAGGGACGCGAATCGCGTGACAAGTTCACCGAACTTGCCTTGAAGCCCGTGGCATAAGAGAGATACACGTTGACGTTGTCCGACACGTCATAAGCCGCACGAAGGGTATAGGACCAGTCATCATCGCGAGTGCGGCCATCCTCGACCGCATTCGGAATGCTCAGGAATGGCGGCTGGAATTGAAACGCCGTCAAACCGAGGAGCGCGTTACATGCCGGAGGTGGGTTGGCCGGGCTGCAAGGTGTGGCAGAAAGTGCCGCAATCTGAGCGAACCCTGCTGGATTGGCTTGAGCAAATGCGGCAATGACTGCTGGATCAGCAGAGCCGATTGCGCCAACAATAAAGGCATCGGCAAAATTAACGTTTGAAATCGGATCGAACGCGGTTGCGTCGAGCGCGAAGTCTTTCTTATCGTCCGTGTAGTTAAAGCCGGCAGTGAGCGTCAGCCGGTCGGTCACTTCGAAATCCACCGTGCCGAATACCGACCAGGATTCATTGTCCAAAGTGAAGAATTCCGACGTGAGCGGACCCGCAGCCAGGAAGCTGTTCTGCGGAGCGCCCAGAGCCGCCTCGACAGGGTTGAAACTGAAAGCGGGATTGCCCGTAGCAGCGCCGCCCAAAATCGTACCATAGCCGCGGAAATCCGCACCACTGGTCAGATCGCTGGTCTGCTCGATATCTTCTTTGAAGTAGAACCCACCAAACAGGAAGTTAAGCGGTCCGTCGAAATCCGTTGCGACCCGCAATTCCTGCGTGAAGGTGTTAATCTGCTGATCGCGCGATTCCGACGCCAGATCTGCGCTGGAAAAGTCGATGTCCTGATCGAGGAAGCTGTCCAGCTCACGATAGGAGGTAATGGAGGTAAAGGTCAGCGCGCCAACATCGAAGTCGCCTTGCAAAGAGACACCATAATTGCTGATGTCGTTCACCGGAACCCGGTTCAGGAACGTGTCGTAACTGAAGATGTTTTCAGGATCGACTGCACCGCCCAACAGGAACAATGCCTGCGTAGCGGGACCGAACAAAGCGTTACCTGCAATGCAGCAAACTTCGTCGATCTTGGAATAGTCGCCAATCAGACGGAAAGTGAGGTCACTGTTCGGCTCGAACAAGGCCTGCGCCCGCGCGGTCCAGCGATTGCGATCGTTGATGTCGGTATCGAGGTTGACGATATCGCCGTAACCATCGCGCTTATTGTAGCTACCATCGAACGACACGGCGATCGTGTCGGTCAGCGGTCCGGTGATGTCGCCCTTGACGCGAATATCGTTAAACCGGCCATAGCCCACTTCGATGCCGCCGCCGAAATCGAATTGCGGCTCCCGCGTAACGACCGAGATAACGCCCGCCGAAGCGTTTTTGCCGAACAGGGTCGATTGCGGCCCGCGCAGCACTTCGATCCGCTGCACATTGGCCAGATCGTTCAGCGAACCGGCTGTCCGCGAGCGGAAAACGCCGTCGATGAACACACCGACCGAAGGCTCGATACCGACATTGTTCGCGCCGTTACCGAAACCGCGAATGATGAAAGTCGTGTTGGAAGAGCTTTGCAACTGGCTCACCCGAAGTGACGGAGCGACCGTCTGCAAGTCGAGAATATCGCGGATTTGCGCCTGCTCCAGCGTCTCGCCGCTGGTCACCGAAACGGAAATCGGCGTTTCTTGCAACGTCTGCTCACGCTTGGTCGCGGTCACAATGATGACATTGTCGGCCATTGCCGCATCGTCCTGAGCCGCTTCTTCGAGCGGCATCTCATCGGCATCCATTTCCAGATCGCCGGCGTCTTGCGCCATGGCCATTCCGGGCAAAGACAATGCAAATACGGCGGCACCGGCCAGCAAAGTCTTGCGATTGGACGAAATGCGACGGTCAGTCAGGTAATTCATATTAAGCAAATCCTCTCAAGATGAGCGAGGAGCGCGCGACATTATAGGTATTGCCGCTTAGCTCGAACACGCCATAGTAAATCGATAATCGTTACGCTCAAGTAACAACACGGCGTTATCCCTGCGATATTTCGCTTTGTGGCTGTTTGGCCACAGTTTGCGCGAGATGACCATGTGCGCCTATATCGGTTGCCCGTAGGGCCGCTGACCGCTAGGGGCTGCGCGCAAAGAAGCTGTTTGCGTGATCGTTTGCAAACAACCGCTATTTTCAATGAAAGCCTTCAGTCATGTCCGATAAGTTGCGTAACGTCGCAATCATTGCTCACGTCGATCACGGAAAAACCACGCTCGTCGACCAGCTTTTCCGCCAGTCCGGCACATTTCGCGAAAACCAGCGGGTCGAAGAACGCGCGATGGATTCCGGCGATCTGGAAAAAGAGCGCGGCATCACGATTTTGGCCAAATGCACCAGCGTCGAGTGGGACCATGATGACATTACGACGCGCATCAATATCGTCGATACGCCGGGACACGCCGATTTCGGAGCAGAAGTCGAACGCATCCTGTCGATGGTCGATGGCGTCATTTTGCTGGTCGATGCTGCCGAAGGCCCGATGCCGCAAACCAAATTCGTAACTGGCAAAGCGCTCGCGTTGGGTCTGCGTCCAATCGTGGTCGTCAACAAAATCGACCGGCCCGATGCCCGCGCGCTCGAAGTGCTGGAGGAAGTGTTCGACCTGTTCGTGTCGCTGGATGCCAATGATGACCAGCTTGACTTCCCCGTCCTCTATGCCTCGGGCCGCGACGGCTATGCCAATGAAAGCCCCGATGCACGCGAAGGCACGCTCGATCCGCTGTTCGAGCTGATCGTCAAGCACGTCCCCTCCCCTGGCCTCGACACGCAAGGCACGTTCAGCTTCCTTGCGACCTTGCTCGACCGCGACAATTTCATGGGCCGCGTTCTGACCGGCCGCGTGCAATCGGGCAAGATCAAGATCAACGATCCGATCCACGCCATCGATATGGACGGCAATGTCGTCGAAGTCGGGCGCGCGACCAAGCTGATGAGCTTTGACGGACTGGACCGCGTGCCGGTTGAAAACGCGCAGGCAGGCGACATCATTGCGCTGGCTGGGCTTGAAAAAGCGACTGTGGCCAATACGATTTGCGATCCCAGCGTGACCGAGCCAATCGAAGCGCAGCCGATCGATCCGCCGACACTGGCCATGCGCTTTTCCGTCAATGACAGCCCGCTGGCAGGCCGCGAAGGCAGCAAAGTGACCAGCCGCATGATCCGCGATCGTTTAACCCGCGAAGCCGAAACCAATGTCGCTATCCGCATCACCGAAGCCGCCGACAAGGACAGCTTCGAAGTGGCCGGACGCGGCGAATTGCAACTTGGCGTGCTGATCGAAACGATGCGCCGCGAAGGGTTTGAATTGGGTATTTCTCGCCCGCGTGTGTTGCTGCGCGATGAAAACGGCAAGAAGCAAGAGCCATACGAAACCGTCGTGATCGATGTCGATGACGAATATTCCGGCACGGTGGTCGAGAAAATGCAGCGCCGTAAAGGTGAGCTGACCGATATGCGGCCTTCGGGCGCTGGAAAAACCCGCGTGACTTTCTCCGCACCAAGTCGCGGGCTGATCGGCTATCATGGCGAGTTTCTCTCCGATACGCGCGGCACCGGCATCATGAACCGCCTGTTCGAAAAATATGACGAATATAAAGGCGCGATCGAAGGCCGTCAGAATGGTGTGCTGATCTCCAATTCTTCCGGCGAAGCGGTCTCGTACGCGCTTAATGCATTGGAAGATCGCGGCGAATTGTTCATCGGTAGCCAAGCCAAAGTTTATGAAGGCATGGTGATCGGAGAGAATGCCAAGCCGCAGGATCTCGAAGTCAATCCGCTGAAATCCAAGCAGCTCACCAACTTCCGCTCGACCGGTAAGGACGACGCGATCCGGCTGACCACGCCGCGCGTGATGACGCTGGAGCAAGCCATCGCTTACATCGACGACGATGAAATGGTGGAAGTCACACCGCAAAGCATCCGTCTGCGCAAAGGCCTGCTGGACCCGAACGAGCGTAAGAAAGCCTCGCGTAAACCCGGCACTGTCTGAGAATTATCCTGCCGACAGATGCAGCGTGCCGAGCATCAGCGCGCTGTACACAATGACGCCGACGAAGAATGGCAGAAACGCGCTTTGCCGCTCGGCGGGCAGTTCCTCTTTCAGAACGGTCAGGATCACGCCGCCAGCAACAAAGGCGAACAGACAGCCGACCAGCAAAGCTGATAACGTTGTCGTGACACCGATCAGCCACCCGGCCAGCGTCGCGGTGGTCAATATCCAGCGCCCGTAGCGGTCGTAAAGTTCAGGCTGATTGAGCCGCGACCCGAAATCTGCCGATACGAAGTGCAGCAGCATGGCTATGAAAAAGATCAGCAGCCCCGACAAAGCCGCGTCCTCGCGCTGCGACAACAGATACGACACGATCCCGGTCAGGATTGCCGCACTCGCCGTATGCGCCCAGAATATGCCCGCAGCGGGTTTTTGCGGCTGGCCATCATTCGAGACATTGTGGCGCGAATTGATGATGGCCCGCTCCAGCCCATAAGACGCCGCCAAACCGATTAGAGCCAGGCTAAACACATAGCGCTCGGCAATGGCGTCCGACACACGCAAAGCCTGTCCGAATGCGTCACCTTGCGCTGACAGCGTCGGCAAGATGTTGAGGAACACATAAGCGACTGCAACACCGCCGGAAAAGGACAGCCATGCGCTACGCGGCGTCCGGTCGAGAAAACGCAGCTTGCCGATAAAGATGTGCACCAGCGCGAAGCTGGCCGCCATCGCGCCGGTGATCCAGACAGATTGCGATGCCTCCAACATATTGCTTCACTTTCTGTCGTTTGCCCACTTTGCGGCTGATTTTCCGCGCTAACCGCGATTACCGCATCGTCTCTAACGAGTGATATCAAGGTTGGCTCCGAATAAATCCTGCTCTGACACCGCTGCGTTTGGGTTTTCGGCGACGGCCCGTTAAGAGCGCATCATGCAGACAGGTACTCTCGTTTCGCTCGCCGCCTATTTCATTCTGATGATGGCCATCGGTGCTTATGCGTGGCGCAAATCGACATCCGACAGCGAGGGCTATCTGCTGGGCGGTCGGCAATTGACCCCCGGCGTCGCGGCATTGTCCGCTGGCGCGTCCGATATGTCCGGCTGGCTGCTCTTGGGCCTTCCCGGCGCATTGTATGCCAGCGGATTGGTGGAAGCCTGGATCGGCATCGGCCTGTTCGTCGGCGCCTTGCTCAACTGGATCATCGTTGCCCCACGCCTGCGCGCACAAACCGAAGAGCTGGGCAATGCGCTGACCATTCCGCAATTCCTCGCCAACAGATTTCCCGACAAGGCCACTGCGATCCGCGTCGTCAGCGCCGTCATCATCGTCACTTTTTTCACCGTGTACACGGCGGCCGGATTAGTCGGCGGAGGCAAGTTGTTCGAGACGGCGTTTGCCGAATTGATACCGGGCGCCGATCCCTATTTCGCCGGACTGTGGATCACCGCGGGCGTTGTGCTGGCCTACACGATGATCGGCGGATTTCTGGCGGTCAGCCTGACCGATTTCGTTCAGGGGTGCATCATGGTAGTGGCATTGGTGTTGATGCCGCTCGTTGTGCTGTTCGGGGATGGTGGCGCGGTCGGCGTGGTCGATACGCTGAACGCCATCGACCCGTCCATGCTCAGCTTGACTCAAGGTCTGACTTTCGTCGGGTTCCTGTCGGCGGTGACATGGGGACTGGGCTATTTCGGACAGCCGCATATTATCGTCCGCTTCATGGCATTGCGCAGCGTTGCCGATGTACCGAGAGCGCGCGCCATCGGCATGAGCTGGATGGGGGTTGCGTTGCTGGGTGCGATCGGGGTTGGTATCGCAGGGCGTGCTTATGCCGAGCAAAACGGTATCGTGGTTGCCGATCCGGAAACGATCTTCATCGTGCTGGCCGATCTGCTGTTCCACCCGCTGATCACCGGGTTCCTGCTGGCCGCGCTGCTGGCGGCAATTATGAGCACAATCAGTTCGCAATTGTTGGTGTCATCCAGTTCGCTGACCGAAGATTTCTACCGCCTGTTCCTGCGGCGCGATGCGGGTGAGCGTGAGGCGGTCAATGTCGGACGCATTTGCGTTGCTTTGGTTGCTTTTGCCGCAATCGGGATAGCTGCCGATCGGGACAGTCAGGTTCTTGGGTTAGTCAGCAATGCATGGGCCGGATTTGGCGCAGCGTTTGGACCCCTGATAATTTTGTCCCTGACATGGAGCCGCATGACTGGCGCGGGCGCGTTGGCCGGGCTAATCACTGGCGCGGCGACCGTCGGCGCATGGATAGCGCTGGGCTGGAACGGCAGTTTTCTTGGTGGTCCGGGCGTATATGAAATCATACCCGGCTTTGCCGCCGCATGGGCCGCTATTGTATTGGTCAGCCATCTGACGCAAACCCACGACACACAAACGGCAGACGCCGTGCAATAGGAGAATTCGATGCGCCTGACTGCCATGCTTGCCGGAGCCGCCTTACTGACCTTGGGCGCGATGCCCGCCAACGCGCAGGAGGTTCCAAGCGATGATGCGGTCAAGATGGGCAGCAGCGAGACGCTGGGTGCTGGCGGGCGTCCGGTCGGCAAAATCTGGTCGCGCAGCCCCGTTCACGCCGAGCATGGCATGGCCGCCACCGCGCATCCGCTTGCAACCCAAGTCGCGCTCGATGTGCTGAAAGCGGGCGGCAGCGCAGTCGATGCTGCCATCGCTGCCAATGCGGCGCTGGGCCTGATGGAGCCGACCGGCAACGGCATCGGCGGCGATTTGTTCGCGATCATCTACGATCCCAAGACCGATAAGCTGTACGGGATCAACGGATCGGGTCGCTCGCCGCGCGGGCAAAGCCTGGCACAATTGCGCGAAAAGTTGGGCGATGATGCGACGTCTATTCCGCCGCTCGGGCCCCTACCCGTCACTGTGCCGGGTACGGTCGATGCGTGGTTCGCCATGCATGAGAAGTTCGGCAAGCTGTCAATGGCCGAAAATCTTGCTCCGACGATCCGCTATGCGCGCGAAGGGCATCCGGTGGCCCCGGTTATCGCGCATTACTTCGACCGCAGTTTCCGCAGTTTCGAGCGGCGCGAAGACATGATCGGCGACTTCGATAATGCCCGCGCGACATGGTTTGCCGATGGCGCACCGCAGGCTGGCGCAATCTTCAAAAACCCTGATCTGGGCAATACATTGGAAGCCATTGCGCAAGGTGGTCGCGACGAATTTTATCGCGGTGACACGGCGCGGGTCATGGCCAATTATCTGGAGCGGGTCGGCTCGGCTTTACGCTTTGAAGACTTCGCCGATCACACCAGCGAATGGGTCGATCCGGCCTGCGTAACCTACCGAAAAGGTTACGAATTATGTGAATTGCCACCCAATGGTCAGGGATTTGCCGCCTTGCAGATGGTCAACATTCTGAAGAACGTCGATCTGGCGCAATGGGATCGCGGCAGCGCCGAAGTGCTGCATTACATTACCGAAGCCAAACGACTGGCCTTTGCCGACCTTGCGCGGTTCTATGCCGATACCGAATTCGCCAAATTTCCCAAAGACTTACTATCCGATCGCTATGGTAAGGAACGCTTTGCCACCATCGATCCAGATCAGGCTGCGCCAGACATCAAGCATGGCGCGCCACGACTGGAAGGCGAAGGCGACACGACTTACCTGACCGTCGCGGACAAAGACGGTATGATGGTCAGCCTGATCCAGTCCAATTATCGCGGCATGGGATCAGGCTTAACCCCTGATAATCTTGGCTTTATGTTTCAGGATCGCGGCGAATTGTACTCGCTCGATCCGGCGCATCCCAATGCTTACGAACCCGGCAAGCGACCGTTCCAGACCATCATCCCCGCTTTTGCCAAAAAGGATGGGAAACCGTGGATGAGCTTCGGCCTGATGGGCGGCGGGATGCAGCCGCAAGGCCATGTGCAAGTGCTTGTAAACATGGTCGATTATGGCATGAATTTGCAGGAAGCCGGGGATGCAGCGCGCCTTAATCACGATGGCGGACGGCAGCCGACCGACCCGTTAGCGGGAGAAACGAGCGATCCGCTTGGCACATTGTATGTCGAGCCGGGCATCTCCGACGAGACGGTCGAACGTTTGCGCAGCATGGGACACAAGGTCGAAGTCGTGGCTGACGGGATAATGTTTGGGGGTTATCAAGCAATTACACGCGATCCTGACACTGGCGTTTATACCGGAGCGACCGAAATGCGCAAAGACGGGCAAGCGAGCGGCTATTGATTTGATTGCCGATTTTTCTGTGTCCACAAGGATGTCGAGAAAGGGTCTAGTGATGTCGAGCGCCGCAAACTGTGCTTCAAAGTGCCTGTATTGAGTGCAAAACTGCGTCTCTCGCCAAAACCGAACGAGCAGCCATCGAGAATCTCAAAAACTGTGTTTGTAGCGGCTCGCTAAATCTTGCTTGCTGGACCGCACTGGAGATAATTAGCTAAGTCACTCGCTGCTCCCGAAAGTCCAATTGCCAATGTCGATGCAGATGCCGTTCTCAATGCCAACGCCAATGTCCAAGCCCATCCGCTTGTCCGCCCTCGCCGGATTTGTCCTGCTGCTGGCCGCGAGCTGCGCGCCGAAGGGTGAGCCAGACCGGACGCAGCCCAGCGCGCCAGTGCAAACCGCTGCGCAGGCGAAGGAAGCGCGCCAATGCCTTGCCGAGCTGGACCAGACCGGCTCGCCATACCGAAATTTGCCTGATCGCTATTTTGGCGCAGGATGTCAGAGGGTAAACGGCGTTCAGCTTGATGCGGTGCGCGGCGATGATGCGCAATTCGCGCTAACCAATCTGGGACCGATGACTTGCCCGCTTGCCGCCAAATTTATCGGCTGGGCGCGGTTCGGAGTTGACCGGGCCGCACGCGAAATCCTCGACAGCCCGCTGGAGCGGATCGAAACCTTCGGCAGCTATTCCTGCCGCAATGTCGCCGGAACCGCGCGGCGATCAGCGCATTCGCGTGCCGAAGCCGTCGATGTCGCAGCATTCGTGTTGGCAGACGGTCGCCGCATCAGCGTCAAGACCGGCTGGAACGAAGGAACCAGAGAAGAGCGACGCTTCCTCCGCACCATTCAGCAAAGCGCCTGCAAGCGGTTTGGCACTGTCCTCGGCCCGGAATACAATGCCGCGCATGAAGACCATTTTCATCTGGAATTACGCGGCGGATCGTTCTGCCGCTAAGCCTTTCGCGGCTCAATCAGAGGATCTGCGCCTCTACGCGGATACGGATCGCATCGGCGGAATGGCTCGCCCCTAGTTTTGCCAGCATATTGGCGCGGTGAATTTCGACCGTGCGCGGGCTAATATCGAGATCACGCGCAATCACTTTGTTGCTTGCGCCTTGCGTCAGCCGGTCCAGCACTTCGCGTTCGCGCTCCGACAGATTGCTCATCCGGTTGCGCGCTTCGATCATCCGCTTGCGGGCCACGACAAAAGCACGCGCCTCGCTATCCAACCGCTCCAATGAATGCGTCAGGCTTGTCCGGTCGAACGGCATCCGCAGGTAATCGAGCACGCCCAGCTTGACCGCTATTACCACCCGGCCTGGATCGGGCGCTTTGTGAAAGGCAATCGTCGGCAACCAGATTCCGGTTTCGGCCAAGCCGTTCATCAGGCTGTTCAAATCCTGCGCTGGATCGTCATGTACGATCATCGTGCCGTCCTTGGGTGGCCGCGTCAGAAACTCGCCGACATCGGCATAAACTTCCACATGATAGCCGAGTTCGAAACCGAGGCTGGCAAACAAAGCGCGGTTGCGGCTGCTTTCATCGATGAAGTGCAATGTGTGGCTGCGCGGTGGCTGCGATTTGATCGGTGATGTGTGTGTCTGTTCCATGGATCATGTGCTGATGCCGGGGCCGCCACAAAGCGAGGCACACAACATCCATATCGAACATATAAAGAACACGCGGCACCAATCGGAGCGCGGTTTAGACCAATTTACGCGCTAAATTCCAAGGTCGCGCAGGCGGCGAACCAATCCATCCATATTGGAGCCAGTTTGTTGCTGGAGTCGCGCAAACAGTCGTTAGACCAACTGCCGCAGCCCTCAGCGCGCACTCCTGACACGCGCCAAAGAACCGCCAAACACGCGATTCGCCTCCTGCGCTATTTGTCGTAATCAGCGACGAAACTGTAATCCGGCAAAGAATGGAATGCCGTTTTCAAAGCCTCGCCCCAGCTTGACGAAATTGCCTGGAAATAGATGTCGTCGGCCATAATCCGCCGCTCGAACGATGGCTCGAACTTATCGGTTTCGATCACCATCAAATCCAGCGGCAGGCCGACCGACAAATTGGCTTTCAATGTGGAATCGAATGACACCATCGACAGTTTCACTGCGTCTTCCAAACTCATCGTGCGATCGTAACCGCGAATAATAATCGGACGACCGTATTTGGTTTCGCCGATCTGGAAGAAAGGCGTGTCGTGGCTGGCTTCGATAAAATTGCCTTCGGGATAGACCATGAACAGGCGCGGCTCCATGCCTGCGATCTGTCCCGCCACGATGATCGAAGCGGTGAATTTGGTCCGCACATTGTTGGCCGATTGCCGTTCCGCCACGGTTTCGCGCAACAGTCGCCCGATCTCGGTCGCAACTTGAAACATGGTCGACGCGGTGAACAGCGTATTTTCACGATCGTCAGGCGCTTTCATCCGTTCTTCAAGCTGACTGATCACAGTCTGTGTCGTCGCCAGATTGCCAGCAGTCATCAGCGTAATGATCCGCTCTCCCGGAACGTGCCAGTGGAACATCTTGCGGAAAACCGAGATGTTATCGACGCCCGAATTGGTGCGCGTGTCACTAATGAGGACAAGGCCTTTGTCCATCATCATACCGATGCAATATGTCATAGCTTAAAATCCTGGCGGCGCAGGGCCGCTTCATTCGTTAAGTGTGAGAGTTACTGTTCGACTTGCTGCTGTTCGACGGCAACATCGACTTGCAAATCCTGACTGTTGGAGCCGAAACTGATGCCCGTAATTGGCGCGGCATCGCGGTAATCGCGCCCCGTCGCCGCGCGCACATAGCGCGAATCCGGGCTGATGCCATTGGAAATATCGAACCCGACCCAGCCCAGCCCCTCGACGAAAGCTTCGGTCCAGCCATGCGTGGCTTCCTGATCGATCCGGTCGTTCATCATCAGATAACCGCTGACATAACGCGCCGGAATGTCGAGCGAGCGGGCCGCGCCAAGGAAAATATGCGCGTGGTCCTGACACACGCCTGCGCCGGCTTCTGCAGCTTCCTCGGCGGTGGTGTCGACTTGCGTACTGCCGATCTTGTATTCGACCGTGTCGCGGATGGCGGCGGAAAGATTGTGCAACGTCGTGACCGCATCGGTATCGGGCGTTAAATTATCGACCATGCGTTTAACTGTGGGGCCAGGGCGCGTCAGCTTGGTTTGACCAAGAAAGCTCCATAACGGCAAATGCCCGGCATGACGGCCAATGACGCCGGAATTGTCCTTCGTTTCGACGATGCCGCTGCATTCCACGATCACTTCCTGCGCGCCTTCGGTCACGGAAACGAGCGTAGTCGTGTTGTGATGCTGATCCTCGTAAGTCAGTTCAGGATCGGCGTTCTTGTAATCCATGTTCCAGCTGAGGATTTCCTGCCCTTGCGTCGTTTTGGGCGTCAGGCGCAAGCGTTGCAGCGCGTGAACGACGGGCTGATCGAAGCGATAATGGGTGGTGTGTCGGATCGAGAGGCGCATAGTCTGTGGCTCGCTTCTGTTTGGCTTACGCGAGGAAGCGATAATCGGAGGCGATGGCTTGTCCGATGGCGGCGTTGGTGGCGGAAAAATCGAGCAGGAATTCGTGCAAGCCTTGGTCGAACACATCGTCGATGCTGAGGTTGGAGAGGCGCATATCGGCCTCGCGCATCAAAGCGTTGCACTCGCCTTCTTCGCCATGCAGTTTGGCCAGCGCGGCCAATTCATCGCGCAATGCGGAATGGCAGAAAGCAAGGCTGCGCGGGAAGCGATCATCCAGCACCAGAAATTCGACGATGCCGCGTGCGTCGATTTGCCCGGCGTTAAGCGAGCGATAGGCGCGGTCACCCGAAACAGATCGCAATACTTGATCCCATTGCCCGGTATCGAGGCTGGACCCGACATAGGAAAGCGAGGGCAGCAGCAGGTAATATTTGATTTCCAGAATGCGCACGATGCTTTCCGCGCGCTCCACCATCGTGCCAGCACGGGCGAAGTGGTAAGCGTGATCGCGCAGCATCGAACCGGCCATTGCGCCATGCGCCAGCGTCCCTGCACGGCGGATCACAGTGACCGCTTCGCTGACGCTGTTCTGACCGACCGGCTGGGCCAGCAATTCGTTGATCTGCAACCAGTTGTCGTTGATCGCTTCCCACAATTCGCCGCTGATCGCATTGCGAGCGAGCCGGGCATTGGTGCGCACGGATTCAAACATGGTCAGGATAGAGACCGGATTGTGCTTGTCGCGCAGGATGAAATTCCACGCCTGAATGCCGGTATATGTGCCGTGCTGTTCCTCGAACGCCGCACGCTGTCCGGCGGCGGCGATTACAGAGCGCCACTCGTCTTCCGAACTGACAAGGTCGCGGGTCAAGGCCATGCGCAAGCCCGCATCGAGCAGGCGCGCCATGTTCTCCGAACGCTCGAGATAGCGAAACATCCAATAGATGCCGTTGGCTGTGCGACCTAACATGAGAGCGCGCTCCTGTTGTTGTCCGCGCCGGTGCTGTTGTTTGGGTAAGCCATCAGTCTTTCAGCACCCATGTATCTTTGGTTCCGCCACCTTGACTGGAATTGACGACCAGCGAACCTTCTTCCAGCGCCACGCGGGTCAGACCTCCGGGCGTAATGTCGATATTGTCCGGCGAGACAAGAACGTAAGGCCGCAAATCCACATGGCGCGGGGCCAGGCCTGCGTCTGTAAAGATCGGGCAAGTGGACAGCGCCAAAGTCGGCTGCGCGATATACCCTTCGGGATTGGCGAGCAGTTTCTTGCGAAAATCCTCGATCTCTTTTTTCGTCGCAGTCGGCCCGATCAGCATCCCGTATCCGCCGGAGCCATGCACTTCCTTCACCACCACATCGGCAAGGTTGTCGAGCACGTATTGGAAGTCGTCTTTATCGGCGCAGCGCCACGTCTGCACATTGGGCAGGATCGGCTTTTCGCCGGTATAAAATTCCACGATCTCCGGCATGAAGCTGTAAATCGCTTTGTCATCGCACACGCCCGTCCCCGGGGCATTGGCGATGGTAACGCCGCCCGAACGATACACGTCCATGATCCCCGGCACGCCCAGCATCGAAGTCGGGTTAAACGTGAGCGGGTCGAGGAATTCATCGTCCACGCGGCGGTAAATCACATCCACCGCCTTGTAACCGCGCGTCGTCCGCATCGCGACTCGCCCGTCGATCACGCGCAAATCGCCGCCTTCGACCAGCTCTGCGCCCATTTGATCGGCCAGAAACGCGTGTTCGTAATAAGCGGAATTGTAAATGCCCGGCGTCAGGACTGCGACCACGGGCCGCCCCTCGGTTTTGTCCGGCGCACACGCGGCCAGCGATTTCGCCAGTCGCCGTGGGTAATTGGAAACCGGCTGCACGCCCACTTGCATAAACAATTCGGGAAACATCTGCATCATCGTTTCGCGATTTTCGAGCATATAGGAGACGCCCGACGGTGTCCGCGCATTGTCTTCCAGCACGAAAAACTCGCCCGGTCCGGTCCGCACCAGATCGATGCCGACGATATGGGTATAAACGCCGCCCGGCGGAGTAAATCCGACCATGTGCGGCAGCCACGCCTCGTTATGCTGAAGCAAACGCTGTGGCAGACGGCCCGAACGCACGATTTCTTGCCGGTGATAGAGATCGTACATGAACGCATTCAATGCGCGCACACGCTGTTCGATGCCGCGCGTCAATTTGCGCCATTCGTTGGCAGTAATGATGCGCGGGACCATATCGAACGGGATCAGCCGCTCTTCGGCTTCCTCTTCACCATAAACATTAAAGGTAATGCCCGTCCGGCGAAAACTGTGTTCGGCGTCCTTGTGTTTACGATTGAGATATTGCGCGTCCTGCTGCGAATACCATTGTTCATAATCGGAGTAGGCTGGACGAACGGCTCCCGACGCTTCGTGCATTTCGTCGAATTTTGGCTCTGATACGGTCATGATTCCTTTGCACGGAATGACTTTCTCCGCGCAGTCTGGGACAGACGCGCCGGATTCCCCCGTCTCAATGGTAAAGGTTTACTCTCTATCAAGTTCCCTGACAACGGCTTCGATCGCTTCTTTGCTTTGCACAAAGCCGATATGGGTGCAGCGCAAACCGATCGCGCGGTCGCGTTCATGGGCCTGACCACGGGCGCAGCGCGGGCTGATAATTCCATCGCGCGGGCTCCATAAAGCGACCGTTTCGACCGGCGGTTTGGGATCGGGCGCGCGCGTTACCGGCGGCGCATCGACCCGGTGCCCGGCAACCGCCTGATACACCCGCCAGGCATTGTTAGCGCGGCTGTCACCAGAGAACGGCGTGCCCATCGTCACGACTTTGGCAACGGCGTGCGGATGGCGGCAAGCGACTTCGCGCGCATACAATCCGCCCAGGCTCCACCCGACCAGCACGACTTTTTGCCCGTATTTTTCGTGCACGGCGAGCAAACGCTGCTCCACGATCAGCATTTTCTCCGCCGTCGCGCCCAGATTGAAGCCGGTGCCCCACCGTTTGACGGTGTGCCCGGCCCGCTCCAAACAAGAGGCGAGATAACGCATCCGCGAGGGGTGCGTGGCAAAGCCGGGGAGCAGCATGACGATCTTGGGATTGGCGGCTTTGGGAATATGCAGCCTGCGAAACGGGCGGATGGCAGGCTCCAGCAAGGCGCTCAATTCTCCCGCCAGCAATCTCTTGCTGGGGCCGCGCGCATCAGTGGTTGCAGGCTCTTTGGCCAGCGCCAGCCGCCGGGCCAGTTCCGCCTGAGCGGTCGGCGCCGGTTCGGCAAGCGCGTCGGGCTGATCCTTGGTCATATGCCAAGTCTTAACGGCAAGGTTTGAACGCGGCGTGAAGCGCCAACATCATTAACCGGCGCAATCGCCGATCCGTTTGTGCCGCACATTCATGCTCATCTTGATGGTGCCCATCTCGGTGCTTTCCTGCTCCATCGTCATTTTCATGTTACCGCTGGTGCTGGTTCCGGTGCCGACCATCGTCATGCGCGAGACGGCCCCGTCCGCATTGCACGTCATCGCCGCGTCGATATTGCCGCCATCGGTGTCGAATTTCTGGAATTCGCAATCGCCTTTTTGTCCGCCGCGAACCATCTCTTCATAGCCTTTGTCCGCGTCCTCTTGAGTCAGACAATATTCGGAGCTTGCTGCAGTTTCGAACATATTCTTCATCATATCGAGCTGAGCCGCAGGCATTCCGGGAATATCGACATCGATCAATTCCATCGTCGTTTGATATTGCCCGGCTTCGGGGCGCAGCATTCCACTGGCTGCTTCGGCCAACTGATCCTGCGACAGCACTTCGCCATCCGCCACAACAGTGCCTTCTGCCCCGTCCTGCCCGCTATCGGGCGCGCCGCAGCCCGCCAGAACCAGTGTCGAAATTCCAGCGGCACTTGCCAGCAAAATCCGTGAAAAAGCCATATCGTCAAAACTCCCCTGCGATTGAATTATCGGGCAGATTATCAGCCAAATGCAACCGTGTCACCGCACCATTGCAGGCCAGCCGTTTCGCCCCATATAAAGCGGCATGAGCGAACTCGTCATCCGTCGCGGCCTGTCCGAACCCGACACATCCGAAAGTTTCACTCCGCATCGCCCCGCGCGGCCCGACAAAAGCATGGGCGGCAAGGCGTTCGAACTGGTCTCCGAATATATGCCGGCGGGTGATCAACCGCGCGCGATTGGCGAATTGGTGACGGCAGCGCGCGAGGGTGAACAGACGCAGACGCTGCTAGGCGTGACCGGATCAGGCAAGACCTTTACAATGGCCAAGGTTATCGAGGAATTGCAGCGCCCCGCCCTCATTCTGGCCCCGAACAAGATCCTTGCCGCGCAATTATACGGCGAATTCAAGAGCTTCTTTCCGAATAACGCCGTCGAATATTTCGTCAGCTATTACGATTATTATCAGCCCGAAGCCTATGTGCCGCGCTCCGACACCTATATCGAGAAGGAATCCAGCACCAACGAAGCGATCGACCGGATGCGCCATTCGGCCACGCGCTCGCTGCTGGAACGCGACGATGTGATCATCGTGGCCTCGGTTTCGTGCCTTTACGGGATCGGGTCAGTCGAGACCTATTCGGCGATGATTTTCGACATCAAGAAAGACCAGTCGGTCGATCAGCGCGAATTGATCCGCAAGCTGGTGGCGCTACAATACAAACGCAACGATATCGCATTTCAGCGCGGCAATTTCCGTGTGCGCGGCGACAGTCTGGAAATCTTCCCGTCGCATTATGACGATATGGCGTGGCGCATCAGTTTCTTTGGCGACGATATCGAGGACATCAGCGAATTCGATCCATTGACGGGCAAGAAAGGCGCGTCGCTGAATTCCGTGCGGGTCTATGCCAACTCGCATTATGTGACGCCCGGCCCGACCATGAAGCAAGCCAGTGCCGCCATTAAATTCGAGCTGGCAGAACGGCTGAAAGAATTGCACGCCGAGGGGCATCTGCTCGAAGCGCAGCGATTGGAGCAGCGGGTAAATTTCGATCTGGAAATGATCGCGGCCACAGGCAGCTGTTCGGGGATCGAGAATTATTCGCGCTTTCTGACCGGGCGCTTGCCGGGCGAGCCGCCGCCGACCCTGTTTGAATATCTGCCGGAGAACGCGCTGCTCTTCGTCGATGAATCGCACCAGACCGTGCCGCAGATCGGCGCGATGGCGCGCGGGGATCACCGCCGCAAATTGACGCTGGCCGAATATGGCTTTCGCTTGCCATCCTGCATCGACAATCGCCCGTTGCGCTTCAACGAATGGGACGCGATGCGCCCGCAAACAGTCGCTGTCTCGGCAACGCCGGGCGGTTGGGAAATGGAGCAGACAGGCGGCGTATTTGCCGAGCAAGTCATTCGTCCTACGGGCCTTATCGATCCGCCGGTCGAGATCCGCCCGGTCGAGGATCAGGTGCAGGATTGCATCCATGAATGCCTCGAAAATGCGAAGAAGGGCTATCGCACGCTGGTCACGACGCTGACCAAGCGGATGGCCGAAGACCTCACGGAATTTATGCACGAAGCGGGCGTGCAAGTCCGCTATATGCACTCCGATGTCGAGACGCTGGAACGGATCGAATTGATCCGCGATTTGCGGCTGGGCGTGTATGATGTGCTGATCGGGATCAACTTGCTGCGCGAGGGGCTGGACATTCCCGAATGCGGGCTGGTCTGTATTCTGGATGCTGACAAGGAGGGTTTTTTGCGCTGCGAAACCTCGCTGATCCAGACGATCGGACGGGCCGCGCGGAACGTCGATGGCCGTGTCATTTTGTACGCCGACCGGATTACCGGCAGCATGGAGCGCGCGATGGCCGAAACCGACCGCCGCCGCGAACGCCAGCACGCCTTCAATCAGGAACACGGCATCACGCCTGTCACCATCAAGCGCGATATTGCCGACATCGTGGCTCATGCCGAAGCCAAGGATGGCGGTGCGGGCGAGGAGGAAGCCACCAACCTCGTCGGGCATAATCTGCGCGCCTATATCGAGGATCTGGAAAAGCGAATGCGCGATGCCGCGGCCAATCTGGAATTCGAGCAGGCTGGCCGATTGCGCGATGAAATCCGCACGCTGGAAGCCGATGAGCTGGGCTTACCGGATGCGCAGAAAAAAGCGCCCATCATCGGCAAATCCACCGAAGGGCGGCCGGGCACGCGCAAGACCCGCTATGGCAAGCGCCAGCAGATGAAATGGAAAAAGTGACGCGCGCTTATAGTACGGTGGCGATTGGGTCGGTGCTGGGATTGGCCACTGGCATCCCTAACCGCCTGCAATCCTCCGGCAACCGATGAATATGCCGATCGCAGCCGCGCATTGCCCAGCGCGGAGCCGGTTATGCCGCCGATCGCTTCGCCCGATACCAGCGAGGCCATCTGGGCGCCCACCGATGACACGGCGCAGCGGCTGGTGTTCGGCGTGCCGGGAACGCCGCCACTCTTCGCGCTCGCCTGCATTGACGAGGGACAAGGTCCGGCCATCCGCCTGACGCGCTTTAACGAGGCGCAGGATGGCGCACAGGCGCTGATCGCGGTGATTGGCAATGGCCATATCGGACGCTGGAAAGTCGATGCGACATCGCTAGGGATGCGCCGCGTGTGGCAAGGCGACATTGCGGCGGACAATCCCAATCTGGCGGCCTTTGCCGGTCCGCGAAAAATCGAGGCGACTGTGCCGGGTGGCGGGTCGCTGATCCTTCATGCCAGCCCGTTATTGCCCACGCTGATCGAGAATTGCGCGGCGCGCAGGAAATATCCGCCAGCGACCCTATTGTTTTGGCGCCGCCTGTTCCTGCGCCTGTTCCTGCGCCTTCTCAGCCAACAATTCCGGCGTCAGGATCTGCGGAAGCTGCTCTGACGCGCTAGAGCCTGCCGGATACCACAGATAGAGCGGCACGCCCGCTGCGCCCTGATCGCTTAGGAATTGCGTGATTTCGGCATCGCTCCGGGTCCAGTCGCCGCGCATGGCGATCACGCCCGCCTGCTCGAAGGCCGCGCGGGTTTGCTCGCGCTCGATAGCAACTCGCTCATTGACTTTGCACGTCAGGCACCAATCGGCCGTGAACCACAGGAACACCGGTTGTCCGGACGCGCGCGCTTGGCGCAGAGCGTCACGGCTGAACGGCTCTGGCGTAAGTAAGCTATCGGCATTTTCGACAGGTGGTTCGGGATCGGGCATGGCCACGATGATGAATAATACGGTCGCTGCTGCCGCGATAAACCCGAGGGCAGCTTTGCCGCTTTCCCTCACTTGTTCCTGCGTGGCCCATGACAGGGAAGCAGCCAAAATGATCGCCTGGCAAACGGCGAAAAACGCGAACATTTCACCGCCCAGCCGCCAAGTCAGCCACACCAGTGCCAGCGCGGTCAGCCCCATCGGCAATGCCATCCAGCGGCGAAATGTCTCCATCCAAGCGCCGGGCTTAGGCAGCTTTTGCCGCAATGCTGGAATGAAGCCCAACAGCAGGAACGGCAGCGCAAGACCCAAGCCCAGAGCCGCAAACAACAGCAGCGCCGAGACAGGCGGCAATAGCAATGCTGCGCCCAACGCCGCTGCCATGAACGGGCCGGTGCAGGGCGTGGCGACGAATGCAGCGAGCAGGCCCGTGACGAATGACCCTGCTGGCTTTCCGCCGCTGCGGATCGGCAGGCCGGGAAACTCGAACAGACCGGCAAAATTGGCTGTCAGCACAGTGGCGAGCACCAGCAAGGCGACCACAATGCCCGGCTCCTGCAATTGGAACGCCCAGCCGATTTGCTCACCGCCTGCGCGCAGGATTAGCAGCAGCCCGCCCAGCGCCATGCAAGCCAGCACCGCGCCCGCCGTATAAGCCAGCCCGTCGCGCCGCGCTTCTGCCTCGTCGCCCCCTGCCCGCACCAGCGCCAGCGCTTTCAGGCTCAGGATCGGAAAGACGCAGGGCATAATATTCAGCAGCAAGCCACCGGCCAGCGCGCCGAGCAATAAAAGCCAGAGCGATGGCAGGCTCTGTGTGGTCGTCTGCATCGGCGTCAGCCCGCTCGGGACATCACCCGCCTCTGCGATAAATCGCACACCAGCCCCGTCGCCGGTTCCGAACGACAAGATGCCGCTGACGGTTTTGGGTGTATCTGCGCCTTCGGCTAACGGAATTTGCGCGACCAGCATATCGCCTTCGCGCGCAAATTGCTGCGCATCCCCGTAGCGGACCAGCCGGTCATTCTCGATAAAGATGTGCGGCTGCGCAAGGGCAAGTGCCTCGGGCAAGGGGATCGCGAGCCGCAAGGCATTTCCTGCGGTTGCAAAACGCGCTGTGCTGTCGATCAGCGGGGCGATGGCTGCGCGCCACTGCGCAAATTGATCGGGCGCACAGTGCGCGCGAAGTTCAGCGTCATGCGGGCCGTTTCCGGCACGCAAATCTTGTCGGTGCAAGCCAAAGTAATCGGCTGTCAGTTCGATCGGCTGACTTGGCGGATCAGCGGTCATTTCTGGCACGCTCAGCGGGATCAGGACCGCATAATCGCCTTCATAAACATGGTTCATCAACCCGGCGATTTCGAGTTTTTGCGGCACCGGATAAAGCGGCTCTCCTATCTCCCAACCATCCGGCAAGCGCCAGTCCAGTGCCATCCCGACACCTGCATCGCCGGGGTTGGACCAATATCCGTGCCATTCCTCGGATTTCGGCTGAAAATGCAGCGCCAACATGATGGTTTCACCGGCGCGCGGACGTTCTTCGGCAACAAGTTCGACCTGAATATTGTTCGGCTGTCCGGTGACCGCATTGGTCTGAGCCATAGCTGGCGATAGGACTGGCGATAGGGCCGCAAAAAGCGCCAAAATCACGGCGACAAGAAGTCCAAGCATCGCAGCCATCGGCCAACCTGTCCGCAATGTTCTTGCCACCTGCATACCGCACCCTTTAGGGGTTTTGGGTATGGGCGACAATGCAGCAAAGATGAGCAATAAAGCGGACACGCGCGACCTTCTGATTTTGGGTGGCGGACTAGTGGGTATGACTTGTGCGCTGGCGGCGGCAAAAAAAGGCATGACCAGCCACGTTGTCGATCGCGCGGACCCCGCCGATCTCACCGCCGACAATTTCGACGGGCGCGCTTCGGCAATCTCGACGGCCAGCTGGAACCTGTTCCGCAATATCGGCATCGCGAACGCGCTTGAACCGCACGGATCGCCAATTGCCAAGATTGCGGTGAGCGATCAGTTGAAGCCCGGCGGTCTGGATTTTTCGCCTGATGACAGCGACGATACGCTGGGTCGGATGTTTGCCAATCAGCGGCTTCGCCTCGCTTTGTTCGAGGCAGCCCGCAGCGAGCCTTTGATTACCTGGCATTCCAAGGCCAATGTCGTGGCACGGCAGCGCGGAGAACACGGCGTCTCGGCAACGTTGGGCGATGGCACGCAGCTTAAGGCAAGCCTGATGATTGCGGCAGAAGGCCGGATGTCGCCAACGCGTGAGGATGCCGGGATCAGCATCGCCAATTGGCAATATGATCACCGCGCAATCATCTCCGGCCTGACGCATGAACGCTCGCATGAGCAGGTGGCGTGGGAAATCTTCTACCCCGCCGGACCGTTTGCCTTGCTGCCGTTGCTCGACGATCCTGATGGCACGCATCGCAGCGCGCTGGTCTGGACCGTGTCGGAAGATGATGCGGCAGGCGTATTAAAGCTGGGCGACCGCGCATTTCAGGCAGAGATCGCCAAGCGCATGGGCGGTCTGTTCGGAGAGATTACCAGTGTCGGGCCGCGCTCATCCTATCCGCTGGGCTTTCACCATACAGTGCGAATTACGGCGGAGCGGCTGGCGCTAATCGGCGATGCGGCACATGGGATTCACCCGATTGCGGGACAGGGCTTGAATTTAGGCCTGCGCGATGTCGGGGCGCTGGTGCAAGTGCTGGACGAAGGTTTGCGGCTGGGCCTTCAGCCGGGTGAAGCGCAGGGACTGGCTCGCTATGAACGCTGGCGCGGGCTGGACAGTTTCATGGTGGCGCTGGCGACTGACGGACTGACGCGCCTGTTCGGTGTTCCCGGCAATGGCGCATCGGCGGTGCGTCGGTTCGGCATGGCAGGTATTCAGCGGCTGCCGGTCGTGAAGGACTGGTTCATGGACGAAGCGCGCGGCGTCACGGGCGATTTACCGGATTTGCTCGTCGCGTAATCGCGATCGCTCGGATTTGCCCACGCGCGCGGGCCGAATTCAGCCTGCCTGACCCTCAAGCGGGCTTGGCTGCTCCACCCGATTGCCATCGCCATCGCGCAAACGGCGCGGTTCCAGCACGGCGGATGTTTCGATCAGGTCGAGTGCCTTATGCGCATCCGCATAACGCTCAGCGGCGGCAATCCAGTTCTGTGCGCGCGAAGCGCCGGGCAAGTTTTGCACCTCGGCGATAGCCGCATCCACGCGTCCGCTCTCCAGAAACAGCCGCGCCCGCTCCAAGCGCCGTTCGGGCCTTGAGCTGGGTGTCGCATCGCGCCGGACGACGAATAACGACGCCAGTTCGCGGCGCATCCGGGCAAAGGATGGCTCGTCCGCGCTATCGGCCAAAGTCGGCGCCAGCCCTTCGAGGCGCGCGATCAACTCTTCCATCGTCACTGGCTCGCGGCTGAAATCGATCACGGTCGAGACGGCATTGGGCAATGCATCGGCAAAGCGCAGGCGCAATTGATCGGCGAGGAAGCCAAGCTCTGCGCCCCGCTCGATCGAACGGCGTGCGGCAAAGGCGATCAGCAACCCTTCAGCCCGGGCCGCGTTTCCGGCGGCGGCCTGCGATTGCAAATCGAGGCGGGCAAGACGCTGTTCCGCAGCGGCGAGCCGTTGATCGAGGCCGCCCTGCTGTTCCTCGACCCGGTCCATGACTTCGGTCGGCGTCGCATCTGTATCATCGACTTCGCCCGGCAATTCGGCGTTATCGCCGTCGGCCAGCAGTTCCGGCGTAATCGGAACATCTGTTTCAGCAGGCGTCTCTTCACTCTCGTCGGTGATCCCGGCGATGCTGAATTGTTCGCTGTTTTCGCTGTAATATTTCATGCCATAGGCCGCGATAATCAGGCCCAGAACAAAGGCGAGCAGCACGGCATAGATGATCGGTCGCAAAGATGGTTTGGCGGGGGTGTTCGTAAAATCGTCGTTCATGCAAATCCCGTGCGGCCATGTCAGCCGTATAAGAAAATCCGGTTCGTTACGCGCCCGTCTGGCACAATCGCTTCGCCAAGGCCAGCAAAGCGGCGTCATCCGGCGTGGATGAGCATTCGATGCGCCCCCAACCGGACCCGGCGGCTTCTTCGATGCGCGGGCCTAGCGTGACAAGCGACAGGCGGGTGCGATCGATGGCATGAGCTTTGCATTGCGCGCGAAAATGTCGCGCCGCTTCGGCAGAATGCAGCGCGATAATGGCTTGCTCCTGCAAAGCCGCGATCATTTCCGGCGGAAAATCATGCTGGATCATCCGGTAAACAATTTTCGTGGTCAGCGTGATGTGATCGGGCACGTTTAGCGAAATATGCGCTTCTCCGGCCAAGCGGAGCAGATGCAGGGGTTTTGCGTCTGACAGCGTATCCAGAACGCTTTGCAGCCCGCCCTTGCCCGTTGCGGTAACCAAAAAGCCTGCTTGGCGCAAAGTTGCCGCCGTTGTCTCGCCGACAGCATAAGCGGGAAGATCGCGCAATATTTTGAGGCCTGCGCCGCCATGCCGGATAGCGTTGGCACTGCCGATCAGCACCCCGTCATACACCGCCGGATCGGGCGCGTGCCATGCGACCGCTTCTGCAGAAAATAGGGGATATGCCAAGGCCGCCAGTCCCATATCGCGAGCGGCGATCAACGTAGCAGTAGCGCCGGGTTCTGGCCGGATAACAATTAGCGGCAGGTTCACGCCTGACCTGTCGATTGCACGCCTGTAAAATGTGCCGCTATATTGGCAGGAGCGCGGCCCAGCATCTCGTCTGCCATCGCTTCTACCGCGCTCAAATCATCGCTTTTAAAACGGCACTCGTCGTCGATCCGCTCCGTGCCATCGGGGCTGAACAGGCTCGCGCGCAATATCCATCCGCCATCGCGGTCCGGCAGGGACAAGGCCGCTATCGGACTGTGACAAGTCCCGCCCAATCCGGCGAGAAAAGCCCGCTCTGCCATAATCTGCGCAAAGGAAGGCGCGTCGCTGATCGCTCCTAGCAAATCGCGCGTCGCCGTGTCGCTGGTGCGGCATTCCAGCCCGATCGCGCCTTGCGCCGGTGCCGGAAGCCATTCCTCCGGGTCGAGCCGTGTGCCCGCGCCATCCTCGCCCAGCCGATCCAGTCCTGCCGCTGCCAGAAATGTCGCATCGACTTCGCCGCTGGCCAGTTTCGCCATGCGCGTCGCCACGTTTCCGCGCAGCGACACCACTTTGCAATCGGGCCGAAAATGCAGCAATTGCGCGGCTCTGCGCGGGGCGCTGGTGCCGATCACCGCATCGGCTTTCAAATCCGCAATCGAGACCGCACCCAACAGCCGGTCGGCCACATCGGCGCGCGGCAGTATCGCTGCAATCGTCAGGCTTTCGGGGCGCAGGGTCTCGACATCCTTCATCGAATGAACGGCGGCATCGATCCGCCCTTCATCCAGCCAGATATCCAGCTCGCGCGTCCACAAGGCCTTGCCGCCGATCTCAGCCAGCGGGCGGTCCTGAATTTTATCGCCGGACGCCACCACCGGAACCAGCTCGACCGCTTCTGCGTCCCAGCCATGCGCTGCGCATAGCCGAGATTTCGTCTCTTCCGCTTGCGCCATTGCCAACGGAGAACGGCGCGTTCCCAGCCGGATTTTTGCATGCGGTTGTTGGCGCGGTTTTTGGCGCGATGTTGCTTGCACTGGCGAGTCTTGGGATAGCGGATCGGTCATGGCGTATGCTTGCCCTAGCGGCGCTTCTGGTTCAGGGGAAGTGGGATGGGAATTGTCCTTGGCATAGAATCGAGTTGCGACGAAACGGCGGTGGCTCTGGTGACGAGCGAGCGGCGTATTCTGGCGCAGCATATCGCCTCGCAAGATGATGCGCACGCGCCTTTTGGCGGGGTCGTGCCGGAGATTGCGGCGCGCGCTCATGCAGAGCGGCTGGCTCCGATGATCGAAGCCGTGCTGGCCGAAGCTGGTTTAGGCCTCAACGATTGCGATGCGATTGCGGCAACGGCGGGTCCGGGCCTGATCGGCGGCGTGATGGTCGGGCTGGTGAGTGCCAAGGCGCTGGCCATGGCAAGCGATACGCCGCTGCTCGCGATCAACCATCTGGAAGGCCATGCCTTATCCCCGCGTCTGGCCGACGAAACGCTGGACTTTCCGTACCTGCTGCTCCTGGTGTCAGGCGGGCATTGCCAGATTTTGCTGATCGAAGGAGTCGGGCAATACCGGCGTCTGGCGACCACGATCGACGATGCCTTGGGCGAAGCCTTCGACAAGACTGCCAAGATTTTGGGTCTGGGCTATCCCGGTGGTCCCGCTGTCGAGCGGCTGGCCCTGACCGGCGATGCCGCTGCTGTCCCGCTGCCGCGCCCGCTGAAAGGCAGCGCCGAACCGCATTTCTCGTTTGCGGGGCTGAAAAGCGCAGTGCTGCGCGCCAAGCAATCCGGCAAATATAACGACGCCGACATTGCCGCCAGTTTTCAAAGTGCGGCGGTGGATTGCATCATCGACCGCCTTGGCCGCGCACTTGAGCGGTGCGGTGCGGTGGAGGCCTTGGTCGTTGCTGGCGGCGTGGCTGCAAACAGCATCATCCGCGATGCGCTGCAAGGCTTTGCCGGCGCGCACGACCTGCGTTTTTCCGCTCCGCCGCTGGCGCTATGCACCGATAATGCCGCAATGATTGCCTGGGCTGGATGCGAGCGCCTGTCGCTGGGCCAGAACGATCCACTGGATTTCGTCGCTCGACCGCGCTGGCCATTGGACCCGGATGCAGAGCCGGTGCGCGGAGCTGGAGTAAAAGCGTGAGTATCGGCGTGTTGGGAGCAGGTGCCTGGGGCACGGCGCTGGCGCAAATGCTCAGCTCGGATGGCCGCGAGGTTATGTTGTGGGCGCGCGAGCGGGAACTGGTCGATGCGATCAACGCACAGCATCGTAACACCGCCTATCTGCCTGATGCGGCTTTGTCTGAGCGGATCACTGCCACCAGTGATCTGGCCGATATGGAGCGCCTCGATGCCCTGCTCGTCGTGACACCAGCGCAGCATATGGGCGCGGTCTTGCAGCAAATGTCGCGCCATCCCGCCGATCTGGTGCTGTGCAGCAAGGGGATCGAAGCTGACACCGGACGCATGATGCACGAAGTGGCGCATAGCATCGCCGGCGAAAGTAGCATCGCGGTCCTGTCCGGCCCGACCTTCGCGCATGAAGTCGCCGCCGGATTGCCTACCGCCGTTACGATCGCGTGCGGAGGCGGACGCGGCCAGTGGCAACGGCTTGCCAGCAGCATCGCGCGACCAACTTTCCGGCCTTATTATAGCGATGACGTGATCGGTGCGGAAGTCGCTGGAGCGGTCAAAAATGTCCTTGCGATAGCCTGCGGTGTGGTGGACGGTCTGGCGCTGGGGCAAAATGCACGGGCGGCGCTAATCGCGCGCGGCTATGCCGAAATGCTGCGCTTTGGCGAGGCGCTGGGCGCGCGGCGCGACACCTTGGCAGGGCTGTGCGGAATGGGCGATCTGGTGCTGACGTGCACCAGCACCGCCAGTCGCAATTTCTCGCTTGGCAAGGCGCTGGGCGAAGGGCAGACATTGGCCGATCTGATGCGCGATCGCCGCACCGTGGCCGAGGGCGCGCACACCGCGCCGATCCTCGTGGAACTGGCCCACAAACACGATCTTTCAATGCCGATTGCCGAAGCGGTGCGCGATTTGCTGACCGGCAATGACGCCCGCGCAATCGTCGCGCAATTGCTCGCCCGCCCGCTGACCAGCGAAAGCCGCGCATGAGCGACACTGCGGCGTTACCGGAGCAGCCTCAAGACGATATGAAGGCGCTTGCCAAAGGTGGCCGGACCAATTTCTTCGGTTTCCTGTTGCGCCTGGCCGCGCGCCTGCCCTTCCTGTTCATAGCTGGACGCTTGTATGGTGCCGAGGCCTTGGGCCGGTTCGCTTCGGCTCTGGTGGTGGTGGAATTGGTCGCGCTGATGTGTTCGCTGGGCGAGAAACGTGGGCTGGCGCAGCGCCTGTCCGAAGGCGAAGGCAATCCGACCAATCTGGTGTTCGATGGAATGCTGTTGGCGTTTTTGTTCAGTAGTCTGGCGGCACTGTTCCTGTGGTTCGTCCCTGCCCCGATGTTTCCGAGCGGGACTTACACCGATATCGACAAGCTGCTGGTCCTCGCCATTCCGGCCTATGCGCTGACGGAGATCGTGCTGGCGGCGCAGGCCTACAAATACGATATCGCGACCACGGTACGCGCCCGCGCCATTGTCGAGCCGTGGACGATTTCGATCATGGCCGGATTGTTGTTTTACGTGATTCCTGAAGCCGGGTTGTCGCTTGCCTATATCGCATCGATCTTTGCCGGCCTTGCAACAGGGTTGTGGTCGTTTTTCCGCACCTATGGCTTGCCCAAAGCATGGCGACCCAGCCCAGCAAAGTTGGGGCAGCAGACTGCCCGCGCGCTGCCCTTGGCCACTGCCGATGCCATCGAATGGGGCACGCGGCGACTGGACATTTTTATCCTCGGCTTTTTCGCCTCTCCTACCGCCGTCGGAATTTACTATGTGGCGCAGCAAGTCGCCAGCTTGCCGCAAAAGTTAAAAACCAGTTTCGAACCGATTTTGGGACCAGTCATCACCAAAAATCTGAAAGTCAAAAACTACGAAGCGATTGCCAAGCAAGTGTGTCAGGTCGGATTCTGGATCATCGCGGCACAAGCCGGGATCGCGCTGGCACTTGGCATACCGGGCGAGGCGATCATGGGACTGGTCGGACCGGCATTTGTCGGCGGGACCGGCGCGCTGGCGTTCCTGTTGGCCGCCGAAGTGGTTGCTGCCACCGCAGTCGTGTCCGAAGCCGCGCTCGTTTATATGGCGCGGGTCAAGAATTTGTGGATTTCGCTCGGCACAATTGCGCTGCAAGGCGTGCTGACCGTCGCCTTTATCCTGACTGCCGAGCGGTTGAATCTCGACGATGGGTTCAAGGCCGCTGGTGCAGCGATTGCGCTGATGCTGGCGCTGGGCATGGCGTCCCTCGTAAAAGCCGGATTACTATCGCGCATCCTTGGCCATAGCATCAACAACTGGCGCTGGGCCTTGGTTTACGCGACCGCGCCCGCCGTGCTGGTCGGGATGGCCGTCACGTATCTCCCCGAGTGGGCGGAGCTGGCATTCGGCGTTCCCGCCATCCTGCTGACTTATGGTTTTGTCATCTGGCATCGCGGTTTCGGACCGGAAGATCGCGTGTTGTTTCGCAAGAATGTCGGCGGCGACGCTGCAGCAGACGATGTGGAAACGCCTACAAAACCGTGACAATTCGTCGCTGAAAAAGCACGTTCAGACAGCATTCAACTCAGGATACAGTATTACATACGCATCGCTGTGGGGAGAATCACGATGCGTTTTGTCAAACCTGTAATAGCCATTTCAACGGTAGCCCTAATTGCTGCCTGTGCCTCGCAAACGGATGAGCCATCCACCAATAGCGAAATGGTGCAGAACGACAAATCCTCCGCCGCACCGCCCCCACCTCCTCCTGCTCCAGTTGCGCCGCCCGCCCCTGCAATGACCGAACAAGGCATAGTTGTAACCGGCTCGACAAATCGCGGATCTGCAGCTGATGCCGCCATGCCAGCCGCCAGAATAGCGAACGAGTCGATGCAATCGACGCAGCGTTACGTTCCGCCGGTTTATGTTCCAGCCGACCCTGATCGCGAACGTTATGAAGGTGAAGAAATTTCGCCGGTCAAACTGACGCTGGCTGAGCCGGTTTCCACCTTTTCTGTCGATGTCGATACGGGCGCTTACGCCAATGCGCGGCGCTTTCTGACGCTGGGCCAGATGCCGCCCAAGGATGCAGTGCGAACGGAAGAAATGATCAATTACTTCCGCTATGATTATGAGCGTCCCGATAGCCGTAACCAGCCGTTCAGCGTGGGTTTGCAAGCTGCGAAAACGCCGTGGAACGATGACACCCGGCTCGTGCGGATCGGGCTGCGCGGCTATGATATTGCGCGGGAAAATCGCCCGCCTGCCAATCTGGTCTTTCTGATGGATGTGTCCGGATCGATGAACAGGCCGGACAAATTGCCGCTTGTGAAAAACGCGCTGGCCGGACTTGCCGGCGAATTGGGCGAACAGGACCGCGTTTCCATCGTCGTTTATGCAGGGGCCGCCGGACTGGTGCTGGAGCCGACCAATGACACACGCGCCATCCGTGATGCTCTGTCACAGCTTCAAGCAGGTGGTTCGACTGCAGGCGGCGCAGGCCTTAAGCTTGCCTACAATATTGCGCGCGACAATTTCATTGAAGGCGGCGTCAACCGCGTGATCCTCGCCACCGATGGCGATTTCAATGTCGGCCTGTCGAGCGATGAAGGCTTGATCGATATGGTCGAGAGAGAGCGCGACAGCGGCGTGACTTTGACGACGCTGGGCTTTGGGACAGGCAATTACAACGAGTCCATGATGGAGCAGATCGCCAATCACGGAAACGGCAATTACGCTTATATCGACACCGCGCTGGAAGCGAAAAAAGTGCTGGGCGATGAAATGTCGTCCACACTGTTCACCATCGCCAAGGACGTCAAAATCCAGGTCGAATTCAATCCGGCGGTGGTCAGCCAGTACCGCCTGATCGGTTATGAAAACCGGGCATTGCGCGAAGAGGATTTCGACAATGACGCGGTCGATGCAGGCGACATTGGTGCTGGCCATCAGGTCACGGCAATTTACGAAGTCGTTCCCACCGGCGCGAAAGGCTGGATCGCACCGCGCCGCTATGACGATGCGCCCAAACCGGCTGCAAAGCGATTGGCCGAGGCAGCCCATGTCAAGCTGCGCTATAAAATGCCCAACGGCGAAACCTCAAAGCTGATCGAATATACCTTGCCCAGCGCGACTTTGCGCAATGCGGCCCTGCCCTCCGGCGATTTCGCCTTTGCCGGAGCCGTAGCTGCTTTCGGTCAGAAATTGCGCGGCGATACGATGCTGAACGGCTTTGGCTTTAACGACATCGTGCGAATGGCCGGACCGCAGCGCGATTACTGGCGGCAGGAGTTTCTGGAGCTGGTGAAAGCCGCCGAAGCGCAATCCTGAGCGCGTAACTTCGGACAAGCATAAAGCGTGGATCGTCGGTAAGTTCGGCGGTCCACTTCCTTTATCGAGCGCGATTCCCTAAAGCGATGGCCGTGTCACGGATCGTCCCGCCTTTGCTTATGTTTGCCGGTGCTGCCGTCGTGGTCGCTTCAGCGAATCTCATGGCCAAACACCGCGCGCCTGTCTTTCTCGAACCGCTGCAAAGTCAGGCCGAAACCACCATTGCATCGCTGAACGGCGCGCCGGTGACAGCGCGCTTTGCCGACCGCTTCGGCGCGCCCTCGCGCCATGTCCTGCTGTCGGGCGGTGAGGACTTGACCGAATCCGTGCGCTCCGAAGTCGCCACGCAAATCTATGCCATCGACGGGGTTGGCGGCGTGCATTGGGCCGACGGGACGATATTCGCGACCGTTGGCGATGAAGCCATGCGCCCGCGCGGATGTCAGGACGATGTGCGCGGGTTGTTGAAAGCCCGTTCGCTGCGCTTTGAAGAATCCAGCGCTGAAATCGATCCGTCGAGCGAGCGCCTGCTCGATGAAGTGGCCGAAGCATTACGGCCATGCCTCGGCGCGAAAATCGCGATTATCGGACATACGGACAGCAGCGGGCCGGAGCCGGAGAACCTTGCCTTATCGCGCGAACGCGCCGCGTCGGTGCGCGCAGAATTGGTGTCGCGCGGCATTCCGGGCCGCAGTCTGAATGCCAGCGGCGAAGGGTCCAGCTTGCCCATCGACGGGCTGGACTCAAGCGATCCCGCCAACCGCCGGATCGATTTTTCCGTCCTGTCCACCGCGCCGTTGCTGCCCACGCCGGTCGATAAGCCGGGGCCGCGCTGATATGGCAATCTGGCTTGAATTAATTGTGCTGTCGCTGGTCGCTTACACGCTCGGCCTGGCGATTGGCTGGGTCTTGTGGGGCCGGACCGATAGCGACTAACATAGCCCCGTAATACCGGGTCGGAGGTTTTGACGATGTTACAACTTATCGAAGACAATTGGCTGCTGCTGCTGCTCGCTTTGCTGATCGGTATTGCGATTGCATGGTACATTTTTCATTCCTCGCGCAAGACGCGGGTGACCGGCACGGCGCGCGATCCGCTGGATGACGGAGCGGAACCAACGAAGCGTAATCAAGCGCTGATCGATGCGCCGCCGGTGGTTGTGAAGGATGCGCAACCCGGCGCGGTCGAGCCAACTCCCGTGGCGGCAGAGAATATCCAAGTCGCCACATCTGCGCCGGCTGAGGAGACGCCGCCCGATCCGACTCCCGCTCCCGCTGCCCCTATAAATACCAAGCAAGAGCCGCAGCCTGCGCCAACAGAAGCGACACTGGATACAGATGGTGTTGCTGGCGACGATCTGGCGCGGATCAAAGGCGTCGGTCCAAAACTGGTCGCAATGCTGAACGATTTGGGCGTGACCTCCTTTGCCCAGATTGCGGCGTGGAGCGCATCAGACATTGCCACCATCGATGCACAATTGGGGCGATTTCAAGGCCGGATCATGCGCGATGACTGGGTAGGACAAGCCAAGCTGCTGCTAAGTGGAAACACGGAGGATTACGAAGCGAAATTCGGCAAAACATCTTAACTTATGCTGCAATTCTCAGCTGCCAAATTTTGTGCTAGATGACGTCAGTTTCAAAAAAGGACCGTTAAAGATGGCACAGCCCGTTATCCTCGTCGCAGAAGATGAGCCCATCATCGGTTTCGATTTATGCGAGACAGTAGGCGAGGCTGGGTTTCAAATCGAAGGCCCGCATGGCGATATTTCTTCTGCCATGCTGGCATTTCAGAAGCAGAAGCCCGATCTGGCGATTCTCGATGTGCAATTGGGCGACGGCATGGTGTTTCCGTTGGCGGAAAAGCTGATAGCCGAAGATGTTCCGGTCATTTTTCATTCCGGTTTGCTGACACCGGAAGAGATGGAAGAGCGGTTTCCCGAAACGCTGACATTGGCCAAGCCGTGCCCACCCAATCGTATCATCGAAAGCGTGCAAGAGGCGCTTGCCGGCAGCCAGTGACGCGCGCCGGGTCACCTGTTGCGCAAGATCAGTCAGGCGTGAAGCAACACCGCGATTTTTCGCTATGGCGAAAACTTCGCACGCTCGCTGGTTTGCCAGCGGCAGAGCGACGGATCACATTGGAAGCCGTGCTAACGCTGATGGTCGCGCAATGGCGCGTGCGGTTCGTGCCGCCCGCCCGATGGCCCGAACGATTCATGGTCGCAGCACCATCTCGTGAGCCAGACGACAATCAGCGCGAAATCCCGACAGAGGTTCGCGCTGTGCGTCAGGCCATTCGCCGCGCTACACGCAACACCCCGACAGATGCGATTTGCCTGCCGCAAGCGCTGGCTGCGCAACGAATGCTGGCCCGTCGCGGCTTCATCGCTGATCTTTTCATCGGAACGCGGTTGGGCGAAGCGCATGGCGAGGCTCGCGATACGAGCGATCGGATCTACGCTTTCCACAGTTGGCTTAAATATGACCGCTTTTTCGTAACCGGCGATTGCGATGAGAGCCGCTATCGGATACTTGGTTTCACAGGAAACTAATTCATCGCTTTGCCCTGTCAGGTCGCGGCGCTATGCACGGCTGACAAGGCAAAATCTGGAGCATTTATGGCAGGCATGGTGCCTTTCGCGTGGGACGACCCCTTCAATCTTGACGAGCAATTGAGCGAGGAAGAGCGGATGATCCGCGACGCCGCCCGCGGCTTTGCACAGGATGAATTGCAACCGCGCGTGACCGAAGCATATCGCAACGAAACCGCCGCGCCGGAGCTGTTCCCGATGATGGGAAAAGCCGGACTTTTGGGTGCAACCGTGCCGGAAGAATATGGCGGCGCGGGCGCGAATTACGTGGCTTACGGCTTGATCGCGCGCGAGATCGAGCGCGTCGATAGCGGCTATCGCAGCATGGCCAGCGTACAATCCAGCCTCGTGATGTATCCGATCCACGCTTACGGATCGGAAGAACAACGCCAAAAATACCTGCCCGGTCTGGCGAGCGGCGAATTGATCGGCTGCTTCGGGCTGACTGAACCCGATGCCGGATCGGACCCCGGCGGAATGCGCACTGTCGCCAAACAAGACGGCGACGGATATGTGCTGAACGGGGCGAAGACCTGGATTTCAAACTCCCCCTTTGCCGATGTGTTTGTCGTCTGGGCCAAATCCGAAGCGCATGGCGGCGCAATCCGCGGCTTTGTGCTGGACAAAGGCATGGCCGGCCTGTCCGCGCCCAAGATCGAAGGCAAGCTCTCGCTGCGCGCCTCGACCACTGGCGGCATTGTGATGGAAGATGTGAAAGTCGGCGCAGACGCTTTGCTGCCCGATGTCGAAGGCCTAAAAGGTCCGTTCGGCTGCCTCAATCGCGCTCGTTATGGCATCAGCTGGGGTAGCATGGGGGCGGCGGAATTTTGCTATCACGCCGCACGCCAATATGGCTTAGACCGGCAGCAATTCGGCGTTCCATTGGCCTCCAAACAGCTCTTTCAATTGAAGCTCGCCGATATGATGAGCGAAATTGCATTGGGGCTTCAGGCATCCTTACGAGTCGGGCGGTTGATGGATGAAGGCAAATTCGCGCCCGAGATGATTTCGATCGTCAAACGCAACAATGTCGGCAAAGCTCTGGACATGGCCCGCACCGCCCGTGATATGCATGGCGGCAACGGAATTTCCGAGGAATATCAAGTCATTCGCCACATGGTGAATTTGGAAACCGTGAACACTTACGAAGGCACGCATGATGTTCATGCCCTCATTCTGGGCCGCGCGATCACCGGCATTCCGGCTTTTTGACGCACATGAAATTGCACGGATATTATCGCAGCTCGACCAGCTATCGCTTGCGGATTGCGCTTAATCTAAAGCAGCTCGGCTTTCAGAATGTCCCCGTCAACCTGCTGAAATCCGAGCAAAAATCCGACAGTTTCACTGCCCGCAACAGTTTTGCAACCGTGCCGATACTTGAAGCTGAAGGCCGCGACCGCAGCCAGTCGATGGCGCAACTGGAATGGCTCGACGAGCGGTACCAAGACGGTCCACAACTGCTACCTGGGGATGTCGAAGAGCGGTTTACCGTCCGCGAACTGACCTATGCCATCGCCACCGAATTGCACGCGCCGCTCAATCTCCGGGTGCTAAAATATCTGAAAGATCCGCTCGGTCACGACCAGGAGGAAATCGACATATGGTATCGCCATTGGCTTGGCCAGACCCTGCATCCGGTCGAGCAACGTTTGGCTCAACGCAACACCGGCGACTTTCTGCTTGAGACACCCGGCCTGTTCGAATGCGTCCTCATCCCGCAGCTTTACAATGCCCGCCGGTTCGAGTTTGACCTGTCCGATTGCCCGCATATGACTCGGATCGAAGCCGCGTCATTGGCGCTCGACCCGTTCATCAAAGCCCATCCCGATAACCAGCCCGATCATCCGTAAAAGGAACCCGCCACCATGAAACTTGCCACATTAAACGACGGAACGCGCGATGGAAAACTGGTCGTCGTGTCCAAAGACATCACGCGCTATTGCCTAGCCGACAATATCGCCCCCACTTTGCAAGCCGCGCTGGACAATTGGGCGACTCTCGCCCCTCGGCTCGAAGCGCTTTACCGCGATGTCGAACACAATGCCGTGCCGTGCGAGCGCTTTCACGAACGCGAAGCGCATTCGCCCTTGCCCCGCGCTTACCAATGGGCCGATGGCAGCGCCTATATCAACCACGTCGAACTGGTCCGAAAGGCCCGCAATGCCGAGGTTCCTGACAGTTTTTACCATGACCCGCTGATGTATCAGGGCGGCAGCGACAAATTTCTGGCGCCGCGCGCCGACATTCCCTTGGGCGATCCCAAATGGGGCTGCGACATGGAAGGCGAAATCGCCTGCATCACCGACGATGTGCCAATGGGCGTCTCCTCGGATGAAGCGGCGGATCACATCAAATTGCTGATGCTGGTCAACGATGTGTCACTGCGTGGGCTAATCCCCGGCGAACTGGCCAAAGGCTTCGGCTTTTTCCAGTCCAAGCCGTCCAGCGCATTTTCCCCCGTCTGCGTTACACCCGATGAACTGGGCGAGGCGTGGAACGGCAATGTCATTCACTTGCCGCTGATCGTTGATTACAACGGCGAACCATTTGGCCGAGCACAGGTAGGCGAGGATGCCACATTCTCGATGGCTGATCTGGTCGCCCACGCGGCAAAGACCCGCGATCTGGGCGCTGGCGCGATCATCGGCAGCGGCACGATCAGCAACAAGGGCGAAGATGGCGGACCGGGCAAACCGGTCAGCGAAGGCGGCGCAGGCTACAGCTGTATCGCCGAAATCCGTATGATCGAAACCATCGCCAACGGCGAAGCCACCACGCCATTTATGAGCGCGGGCGACACAGTCAAAATCGGCATGAATGATGCGGACGGGCACTCGATCTTCGGCTCGATCGAACAGAAAGTCGTTGCAGTCTGACGGCCGGATCGCCGCATAGTCCACCATGACCCGACTGGCGGGCAAGCGGATCGGCCTGTTGTCGAGTTGGGCCTCGCCGCGCAATGGCGGCGTGTGGAGCATGGTGCTGGCGCAGGCAGAAATGCTGCGCGAAGCTGAGGCGACGCCGGTGTTATTTGCGCTGGACGATGGCGAGCCGATTGATCGGGAGGCTGAGCAGTTCGAAATGCATCGCGCGCCCGTGCACGGACCCGATGCGCTGGGTTTTGCGCCGGGTTTGCTTGGCCTAATGCTGGAGGCGAATTGCGACCTGATGCATTTGCATGGGCTGTGGCATTATCCCGGTCGTGCCGGGGCTTTATGGGCGGAGCAGACCGACAAGCCCTATCTGATTTCGCCGCACGGAATGCTCGATCCGTGGATCATGGGCCGCAATCGTTGGAAAAAGACGCTGGCAATGCTGGCGTTCGAGCGGCGCAATTGGGCCGCGGCGACTGCGTTTCACGCTTTGACGGGACGCGAAGCCGCGCAGATCGGTACTTATGCGCTGGACAAACCGCGCTGCATCATTGCCAATCCGGCGCCTCCGATCGCTGATCCCCGCGCAGTGATGCCTGCCCCGCAACTGCTTTATCTTGGGCGGCTACATCAGAAAAAGAACATCGCGGCGTTGCTGGATGCGTGGGACTTGGCGAGAGGTGATTTGCCGGACGATGCGCGTTTGACGCTGGCCGGATCGCGCGATGCCAGCACCGATGGCGTTATGGCTGAACTTGCCGCGCAAAAACGCGATGACATCACGGTGATGGGGCCGGTTTACGGAACGCAAAAGCAAGCGTTGATCGCGCAAGCGCGCTTCCTGATCCTGCCATCCTTGAGCGAAGGTCTGCCGGTAACGGTGCTGGAAAGCTGGGCCGCCGGCACGCCGACGCTGATGAGCGAGCATTGCCAATTGCCGCAAGGGTTCGCCTGCGGTGCGGCGCAGAATTGCGGCACGGACGCGCAGACTATTGCACAGGCGATGGTTAAGGCGTTTGCGTACAACGCGGATGCGTGGCTCAGTGCCAGCCGGGCAGCACGCGGTCTGGCGGTGGGAGAGTTTGCCTCGGCCACTATCGCGCAAGAATGGCACGATGTGTATGATGCCATGCTGACGGGGGAGGCGGCGAGAGATGGATGATCCGGGCCGGTTTCGCAGTCATGGCGCAGGCGCGGCCTATCCGCTGGGCAACAAGCTGGCGCGCGTGATCTGGCAGCTAAGCTGGCTGTTACTGGCCCGCTGGACACCGCCGTTTTTCTGGGCTTGGCGGCGTATGGTTCTTCGCGTTTTTGGAGCGCAAATTGGCTGGCGGCGCGCGGGTCCATGCCAGCGTAAAAATTTGGCTGCCAAGCCGGCTGCAGATCGGCGACGGCGCGTTGATCGGACCTGGCGTGGTGCTGTATAATCAGGGCCAAATCGCGATCGGCAATCAGGCGGTTATCAGCCAGCGCGCGCATTTGTGCGCCTCCACTCACATCGTATCGGACCCCGATTTCGCGCTGGTCGAACGGCCCGATTGTGGTTGGAACTGCTTGCTGGGTCGCTGCCGAAGCCTACGTCGCGCCCGGCGTGGAAATGGGCGATGGCGCCGTACTGGCGGCGCGCGGCGCATTATTCGCCGATGCGCTGCCGATGACAATCTATCGCGGAAATCCCGCGCAGAAGATTAGCGAGCGAAGTTGGCGAAAAACGGGTGTTATCGATAAGTCGCGCGACTAATCGGCGCGCGCTATGCTCAAATTGTTGAGCGGTGCGTCCGTCACACCGCCGCGCACCCAGATCGACAAGGTCTGCGTCCGGCAAGACAATGCAGCGAGTGTACGACTAGCGGTGTCGAATTGTGGTCGCTGCGCCGTGACGGAGCCGCAGCTTAAGGTTGCGGCAAAGTGTTTGGCATCATCGAGCATGACGTTGTAATTTCCGTCAGTCAGATCGACCGGCTGTGACAGAATTTGCCGCGCGGTGCTGGCGCGATTGGTGACTTTCAACGCGGTTTCCTTGCCCGTTACGCCACGCAGGCTGACATCGCCCGAAGGATGAACCCGCCAGCCAAGCAAAGGCGTTTTGCCACCCGCCAAAGCTGTGAAGGCGCTATCGGCGATGGTCTCGCTGCTTAACCGCGTGCGGCATTGATTGGCATAAACGGCTTCGGCTTGCGCGCGCCATTCCCGCTTCAACAAAGCGCGCACCAATGGCCGGGTCCGGGTGCATCCCCATTCCTTACCGTCAGGCCTATCTGCGGAAAGATAAGTCGCACGGCGCAGCAATGTGTCGGGATCATCGGGTGACCAGAATATTTGCGACCACGCAGGATTTCCGCGCAACTGGTCGCGCAAGGCCAAGCGTCCGCCGGCAAAGGCTTCGAGGCTTTGCAACGTTGCTTGCGCCATTCGTTCTCGCGGATTCGTCCGGAGCAGCGCATCGGCGTGGCTCGCTGCATCACTGAAATTGCCTAGCGCGATTGCGCGCTCGAACAAAGCCGCTTGCGTGATGGAATCGCGCCACCCGCGCCGATCAGACGCATGAAACGCAGCGAGCGCCCGATCCGCATCGCCAAGCCGTGTGTAGCTGAACGCCAGCCGTCCAACCGCGCGATAATCCGATGGATCGGCTTGGACCGCCGCGCTTGCAGCATCCAAAGCCACTTGTGGCGACGCTGTAACAAGCGCGTTATCGGAAGCCTTATGTAAGCTGTTCGCGCGCCACATTAATGGCACGATCCGCTCAACAAACGCACTTTGCAGCCCCGTTCGCTCGGCCCCGCTGACTGCCACGCCGACCGCATAAAACAGCACAGCGACAAGCAGGATCGCCCGTTTCACGGGACCAGTTCGCGCGCCCTTGTCGCCGCATCGGCCTCCCGCTGCGCAGCGGCATCGGCAGCGGCCTCGGCATCGCCAGATTTCGACCGGCGGCGCGGCTTTGCATCGCCATCATAACGGTAATAATCATAGCCGTAATAAGCCGAATAGCGATTGCCCGCTTTCGTTGGATCGAATTTCGTCAGGACCGCTCCGATCAGCACCGGATGCATCGTGCGCAGACGACGAAGTGCGGTTTTCAATTGCCCGCTGCCCCCGCGATCGGCTTCCACCGCAAAGATCGTGCCATCGACCAGTGCCGATAGCATCGGCGCGTCGGCAAGGCCCAAAACTGGCGGACTGTCGAGGATCACAACTTCATAATCTTCGCTGCACAAGTTCAAGATCTGCGCCATGCGCGGCGAAGACAGCAATTCGGACGGGCTCGGCGGAATGGGGCCGGAGGTGATAACGTCGAAGCCTCTGTCCGGCACTTGCGCGACCGCGCTGGCCACATCGTCGCGCGAGGTCAGCAAATCGGTCAGGCCGCGCACATTGGCAAGTCCGGTCAAGCGGTGCAGCGACGGGCGGCGCAAATCCGCATCGATCAGCAGCGTCCGCATTCCCATTCGCGCAAACCCGATGGCCAGCGCCACGCTGGTCGTGCTTTTGCCCTCGCCTGCCTGCGCGCTGGTGACGGCCATCACCTTGGGCAAACCTTCGCGCGTGGAATATAGCAGCGAGCCGCGCAGCGAATTATGCGCTTCCGCCACGGGCGATTTTGCATCGCTTAGCTCATCCAGCGGTGTCGCCATTTCGGATCGCGGTATCACACCCAGCAATGGCAGCCCCAGCTTGGATTCCACGTCTTCGGGCACATGGATCACATCGTCCATCTGGTCGCGCAGGAACACGACGCCGCCAGCAAAAAACAGTCCGAACAGGATGCCCAGTGCCAGATTTTTGGTCAGACTGGGCGAAGAGCGCGCACCGGGAATAGTGGCATTGTCGATGATCGAGATATTGCTTGATGCGATCCCTGCCGAGGCATTCAATTCGCGATATCGCTGCAGCAAGCCATCATAGATCGAGCGTGCAGTATCGGCCTCGCGCGCCAGCGTGTTATAGCGCACAGAGCGGTCCTGTTCGGCCATCGTCTCACCGCGCAAGCGCCCGACTTGTCCGTTCAATTGCTGCTCTGCCGATACGGCTGCGCGATACTCGCTCTGGATCGAACCGACGACGTTGCTGGCCGCGCGGTTCATTTGCGCGGTTACCGCGGCCAGCTCGTTTTCCAGCCTGCCGATCGTGGGGTGGTCGGGCAAATAGCGCCCGCGTGCTGCGTCCAGTTCAGCCTCAAGCGAGGATCGCCGCGTCATCAGCGCCTGCACCGTGGGATTGGACAAGACCGATTGCGTGGAGAGGAGCGGCGCATTGCGCACCGCTTGCCAGCGTGCTTCGGCGGAAATTCGCGTCTGCCTGCGCGCGGATGGCGGCATCGTTCAATTGCAGCAGGCTGGACGCGGTCACCGTCCCGGCAGCAGCTGCGCGCGGGTCCGTCGCCTGCGCGTCGCGCGTACGGATCAGTCCGGCTGACTTTGCGTAGTCGTTTAGATCGTTTTCGGATTGTTCGAGATCGGCGCGCGCTTCATCGAGCTGTTCAGCCACGAAATTGCGCGCATAGGCGCTCGAATTAAAGCTGCGTTGCAAATTGGCCTGAATGAATTCCTCGGCAAAGCTGTTGGCGATCCGCGCGGACATTTCTGCATCGATACTGGTAAACCCGATCCGTGCCACACGGGTCGAACGCGGCAGATCGACTTCCAGCCCCGCCTGCAACAGTGGGATGACCGTGCCGCGCACCACCGGATCAAGCGTGGCGCCATCGCCGCCATTCTGGTCCGGCATTTCAGCACCCATCGCAGCGTAAAAGCGCGGGTCATTGTATAGCGACAGGGAATTGGCCACGCGCTCCGACAAGGCCTCGCTCTGCAACAAATCGAGCTGTGTATTCAGGAACCGGTCCACATCCCAGTCCGAAGCTGCGGCAAAACTGTTATCCAGCTCCTCGCCCAGAACCTCGTCCCGCTGATCGTTGATCTGCACGCTGGTAAAGGCTGTAAAGCGCGGCGTTGCCAGCATCGTGGCGATGATGGCGATGGCGACAGAAGCTGCAAAAATGCCGAGCGCCAGCCAGATATGACGGCGCAGCGCCGACATCGCATAGCGCAGATTGGCGCTGATGAAATTCTCGCCCGCCGCTGGATACGCACCGAAATGCGGTTGCTGGGGTGCAGGCATTGCGGGATTGAAAGGATGTGCGTTCATATCGGCCTCAACACGCCAAGGATCGGAGTTACGCGCAGAATATCGCGTAGCGCGGCGCGGCGGGCGCTATGCCCGACCACCACGACATCGCCGGGTTGCAGAGCAAAATCGGGCATTCGTCCTGCGCGAATGGCTTTCACATCGAAGCGGCCACCCAGACGCTGTCCCTCGACATGGCGGAACACCAACACGTCGCTCAACGCGGCAACTTCGGTGGGGCTGCGTGCCTGAGCCAGCGCGATCAGTAAGGACTGACCTGGAGCGTATGGGTAATTGCCGGGCAATTCGACTTCGCCCTCAACCGTGATGAACGGTTCGCGCGCTTCGCGCACCGTGACGCTGACTTGCGGGTCGCGAAGATAACGCGCGCCGTAAAGCTGCTCAATCCGGGTGGCTAAATCTGCCGCATTCATAGCCTGCCGCAGCGACATCGCCGATCAGGGCAAGGCTGATATTCCCGGCATTGTCGAGTGCAATTTCCTCGACCGTCAGTTCCGGCTCGCCAAACACATTGACGCCGACCGTATCGCCGGATTGCAGCGCATAGCCCCTCGCCAGATCTTGCTCGGTAATCGGCGTCGCCAGCGCGGTGTAAGCGGCATTGCCTGACGGTCCGACAGCATTATTCGGCGCTGCACAGGCTCCCAACGACAGCACGCTCGCCAGTATAGGCAGCGTGCACGCCTTCAATCCGCTATTTTTGCTACACTGCACCCTCATGACCCGATCTCTTTTGCTCTGTCGGCGGGCCATTCGTCCGACCCGATCGCAAGATCATGCCAGCCAAAATGCCGCCCAATGTCGATAGTGCCATAGTGCGAAACGGATAATCAACCAGTCCGTGAAGCGCCATCACCGACAATGATCCAACAGCGAAAATAACCGTGCTGCGATGCGTAGGGTATTCGCTCCATATCCGCATGACGGCTTTGGTAAGAATGATAGCGATTGCAAGTAAAATCAGCGGCGCGAACAGGCCGGCTTCCAGCAGCAGTTCGAGATATTCATTATGCGCGCGATTGGGGAAAGTTGCGTCCACCGCTTCCAGTCGCTCATAGGGCAGGAAGGCTGGCTGAAATGTGCCGATGCCGCTCCCCATTGGCCAGTATGCCACGATGGCGTCCCAGGTATCGCGCCATAATAAATGCCGCAAATCACCGTCGCCAGTGAAGCGGTCGGCAACATCGCCCAAACGCCCTGATCCGTTGGCCGCTAGTGCACCGATAGCCAGTACCGCAACAACCGCCACTTCTACGACGATCAGCGAGCGAACAGGAGACACTTTTCGCGTCCGGCGCAGCAATAGCCAATGGAGCGGGGCGACAAGCGCGATCAGCAGAATGCCCGCACGCGACCCGGTGAAGATGACCGCTGCCAGCAACATGGCTTGGACTGCCATTAACAGCATCGGCCTGCGGTGGTCGGCGGGCGTCTCGCGATAGAGATAGGAGGCGGTCAGCCCGGCAATCAGGAAGAAATCGACCGCTGCATTGCGATTGGCAAAGCTACCCGTGATCCAGCCGGTATGCGTCTGCTCGTAGAACCGGAACGCCGCATCGTCGGTGGCTAATTGCAGCGCGCCAAGCACCGCCATCAGCAGGCCGCTGACCACGATTACTTGCAACACGCGCTTGACGCCATTTCGGTCGAGCGTTGTAGCGGCGAGCATAGCGCCGACCGCTGGCAGCATTGCCATCAGGCTGGCCAGAGTGCGCGAAGGGCTGATGCTCCACGATCGCCAATCTTGCGCAGCACCGATCAGTTCCAGCGTTGCGGTGTCCAGCGCGCGACCAGGCATTGCTTGCCAGATGACCGGTGGCAGAGGGATAAGCTGAATGATTGGCACAACAAGAATGAGCGCCGCCAGCCACCATGCGCTGCGCGGAATTCGGTGCGGCGTGATCTTCCGACTCGCAATCCACACAAGCGCAAGCAGCACAGCAATTGCTTGCAAGGCAATTTCGGCTGACGGGTTCGGCGTTCCGCCCCCGCCCAGCCAGATCGCGCACAACACATAAGCGGCGAGCAACCATCCGCCCCGCGAACTATGCCGCGCGCCACCTCCTGCGCTGTGTCTCGAAGTTGCCGCTGCTCCCATCCGCCCGTGCTAGCGAGAAATGGGCCCAAGCGGAACTACATCGAGCGAGCGATCAACATCTTCATGATCTCGTTTGACCCGCCATAAATCCGCGCAATCCGGCTGTCGCGATACATTCGCGCAATCGGGTAATCATTGATGTAGCCCGACCCGCCATGCAATTGCAGGCATTTATCGACCACTTCGCTTTGCAATTCCGTGATCCAGTATTTCGCCATGCTGGCCGTTGCCACATCCAGCTTTTTGTCCAGCAATTTGGCGATGCAATCATTGACGAACACGCGGCCAGCAGTGCCCTTGGCCTTCAAATCAGCCAGCACGAATTGCGTGTTTTGAAAGTCCCACACGGTCTGTCCGAAAGCCTTGCGCTGCTTCACGAATTCGACCGTTACATCCAGCGCGCGTTCGATACCGCGCATGGCTTCCATCGCGATCACCAGGCGCTCTTGCGGCAATTCGCCCATCAGTTGATAAAAGCCCTTACCCTCGACCCCGCCTAGAATGTTTTCGCCCGGCACAAACACATTGTCGAAGAACAGCTCAGAAGTATCTTGTGCATCCAGCCCGATCTTGTCGAGTTTCTTGCCGCGTGCAAATCCTTCCGCACCTTCGGTTTCCATCAAAACCAGGCTGATGCCTTTGTGGCCTTCCTTGGGGTCGGTCTTGGCCACGACGATAATGAAATCGGCAATCTGACCGTTAGAAATATAAGTTTTCGAACCATTGAGGCGATAGCCATTGCCCTCTTTCAAGGCGGTCGTGGTGATGCTTTGCAAATCCGAGCCAGCACCCGGTTCACTCATCGCAATCGCACTTACCAGGTCACCGCTGACCAGACGCGGCAGATATTTCTTCTTCTGCTCTTCGGTCCCGTGACTGACCAGATAGGGCAGGATGATGACATTGTGCAGGCTGGCTGCAAAACCCTCTACGCCGTGCTTGCTCTGTTCGGCCAGCACCACCATGTCGTGCCGGAAATCGCCGCCATGTCCGCCATATTCTTCCGGTACGGATACGCCGAGCAAGCCCGCTTCGCCCGCTTCGCTCCAGAATTCGCGCTCCACCTGACCATCGGCGCGCCACTGCAGAACGCGTTTTTCCGGCGCGTGTTTGGCAAAGAATTTGCCCACGGCATCGGCGAAGATTGAAATTTCCTCGTCTTCCATAAATTCGGGCTGCGGTATGTCGATTACGGGCATGGGGAAATCCTGAGTTTAGTGATTGTTACAACGTGGAAAGCGATGCGATTATTTGCCGGTCCAGTTGGGTTTGCGCTTTTCGGCAAAGGCGGCGGCACCCTCGCGCGCATCCTGCGACATAAAGACTTTCGGCACGATCTGCGCTTGCTTGTCCCAGCGTTCTTCGCGCGACCAGCTGCGCGATTCCTCGATGATTTGCTTGGAAATTTGCACGGCAAGCGGACCATTGTCGGTGATGGTGCGCGCCAATGCCATTGCGCCGTCCAGCGCATCACCCTCGGCGATCCGGTTGATCAGGCCGATTTCATGCGCACGCTTGGCATCGATGAAATCACCCGTCAGCGCCAGTTCCATCGCGATCTTATGCGGGATGAGATCAGGCAGCATCATCAAGCCACCCGCCGCAGCGGCCAAACCGCGTTTTGCTTCGGGAATGCCGAATTTCGCACTGCTACTCGCTACGACGAGATCGCACGCGATCATCAGTTCCAGCCCGCCAGCCAGCGCATAGCCATCCACCGCAGCGATCAGCGGTTTTTTCGGAGGTTGCTGCACCAACCCGCCAAACCCGCGTCCTTCGACGATGGGGCTTTCGCCGCGCAGAAAGCCTTTCAGATCCATGCCCGAACAAAATGTGCCACCCGCGCCGGTGATGATCCCGACGCGCAAGGAATCCTCTGCATCCAGCCGATCGAGGGCTTCGGCAATGCCTTCGGCCCCCGCCTTGGTCATTGCGTTTTTGGCTTCGGGACGGTTGATCGTGATGATCAGCACGCCCTCTTCTTCGCGGGTTAAAATATCGCTCATGGCACAAATTCCCATTTTCTTTTGCAACGTATTCGTCATGGATAAACACGTCACTCGCTTCGTCAACTGTCAATGATCGGATAAAGCTCTGCAAATTGCAAAAGGCGGCGTGGAAGATGGCCGATCCGATTGCCAAGCAAACCGCGTGCGGCTAGGCGACATGAACCGGATGCGACCCTGCATCCTGAAGGAGTATGACCCATCGCAGAGGCGCATTTCGAAGGCTTTGGCGGGCTGCGCCTTGCTGCGGATGAATGGGGGACGCGCCATGCCCCGACCGTGCTGTTTGTACCGGATATCGGGCAGACACGCAGCGTCTGGCATGATGCGGCGAATGCGCTGGCCGAAGCGGGCCGTCATGTCATAACGCTGGACCTGCGCGGCCACGGCAATAGCGAAGCGCCCAGCGATGACCGCTATGATAGCGAAGCCTATATCGGCGATCTTTATGCAGTATTGCGGCAATTATCCTCGCGTCCGGTGATCGTAGGGGCAGGAATGTCCGGCCTGATCGCGGCAATAGCTTTGGGCGAAGGCGGACCCGATCTGGCGAGCGGCTTGATCATGCTAGGCGGCGGCGCTTTAAAGCAAGCAAGCGCACGCGAACATGGATCGGCTCTGGTGTCGGGACAGCTAGACGAAGCGGATTTAGCCAAGCGCCTGACGCGCAATATCGGTCGCATTGCTGCCCCTGTTCTGGCGCTCGATCCGGGCGATGAGCAAACCCCGGACTTACCCGAAAGCGAAAATTGCGAACGCAAATCTCTGCTCGCTATCGATCACGCTGAGCATACCGAACATTTCCACGCCACATTGGTCGAGTTTCTCGAACGGCGCATCCCGCGCACCGCCGATGAATATGTCACCGGCGTCGATCCGCGCACATTGCGCGATGCGCTCGGCACATTTGCGACCGGCGTTACCGTCGTCACTGCCACCGCCGCCGATGGCAGCCATGTTGGGTTGACCGCCAACAGCTTTACTTCCGTAAGCCTCGATCCGCCGCTGCTGCTGGTCTGCCCGGCCCGCAATGCCGGGTCCACCGCCGTGCTGGAGGAAGCCAGCCATTTTGCCGTCAATGTCCTGCATATCGGGCAGCAGCCCGTGTCCAACCTGTTCGCCACCAAAGGCGAGGATCGCTTTGCCGAAACCGACTTTGAATTATGGGATCGCGGCGTGCCGATCTTGGGCAATGCGCTCGCCAATTTCGAATGCCGCAAATACGCGGAATATGATGGCGGCGATCACATCATCCTGGTGGGTGAGGTCGAGCGGGTCCGCTACGCCCCGCAGCGCGATCCGCTGCTGTATTTTCGGGGCAAGTACCGGCGTCTGCATTTCGGGTGAAGCGCTTGGCGTTTTGCGCGCGTAGGCTTACCTGACGCATATGGACGCGCTTTTTTCCGATAATGGCAGCATGATCCGCTTCGGCGTGTTTGCCGGATTGCTGGTGCTGCTGGCCATAGCCGAAGCCGCTTTCCCGCGCCGTCGCCGCACACAGCCGCGCGCCGCCCGCTGGTTCACCAATATCAGCCTCATTGTGATCGACACACTTCTGTTGCGCTTGGCTCTGCCCATCGTTGCGCTGGGCATGGCGAGCATGGCCCAAGCGCGCGGATGGGGTCTGTTCAACGCGCTCGACTGGCCTGTGTGGCTGGAGATCGTGCTGGCAGTGGCATTGCTCGATATGGCAATTTACTGGCAGCACGTTGCCACCCACAAGATCCCGATCCTGTGGCGGCTGCACAAGGTCCATCACGTGGACCGCGATCTGGACGTGACGAGCGGATTTCGGTTTCACCCGCTGGAAATCATCGTGTCGATGCTGTTCAAGCTGGCGCTGGTCGCGGCGCTGGGTCCGGCGCTGATTGCTGTCTTCATCTTCGAAGTTTTGCTCAACGCCGGATCGATGTTCAGCCATGCCAATTTGCGCTTACCGCTGGGGCTAGACCGCGTGTTGCGCTGGGCAATTGTGACGCCCGATATGCACCGCATCCACCACTCGACGATCGAGCGCGAGACGAACAGCAATTACGGCTTTTCCACTTCGCTGTGGGACCGGATTTTCCGCAGCTATCGCGATGATCCGGCCAAGGGGCATGACGCGATGACCATCGGCCTCGACGATTATCAGGACGAGCGACCATCGCAATTGCTTCCCAGCCTGCTGATGCCCTTCGCGCGCAGACGATAGGCGGCAAAAAGCCCGCTCATCCGGGCGGACAAGCGGGCCAATTTGCGTCTTGCTATGATGGCTTAGCGTTTCAGATCGAAGCGATCGGCATCCATAACTTTCGTCCATGCCTTCACAAAATCATGCACGAATTTTTCTTCGTGTCCGTTTTCCGCATAGACTTCGGCAACGGCGCGCAAGCGCGAGTTCGATCCGAAGACCAGATCGGTGCGGGTCGCACGCCACTTTTCTTCGCCACTCGAACGGTCCTTGCCGACGAATTCTTCATCGCCGGACTCATCGACCACTTCCCAGATCGTACCCATTTCGAGCAGGTTGACGAAGAAATCGTTGGTCAGCTGACCCGGACGATCCGTCAACACGCCGATCTTAGTGCCATGCTTGGCGTGCGTGCTGACCGCGCCCATCGCCCGCATTCCGCCAAGAACAACGGCCATTTCCGGGATCGACAGGCCGAGCAGGTGTGCCCGATCGACCAGCATATCCTCGGTTTTGACCGAAGCTTTGGTTTGCAGATAATTGCGGAAACCATCGGCAAACGGCTCTAGCGGCTCGAAACTTTCAGCGTCCGTCTGCTCCGCCGTGGCATCGCCGCGTCCGGTCGTGACCGGCACGGTAATATCGAAACCGGCGTCCTTGGCCGCTTTCTCGACCGCCGCCGAACCGGCAATGACAATCGCATCGGCCATCGACAGATCGCCGCGCAATTCATCAAGCTTCGCCAAAACCTTGGCCAGCTCTTCTGGATCGTTAACCTTCCAGTCCTTTTGCGGAGCCAGCCGCACATGAGCGCCATTGGCACCGCCGCGATGGTCCGAATTGCGATACGTCGAAGCCGAAGCCCAGGCCGCTTTCACCAGTTCGCCAACCGACAAACCGCTATTCAGTACAGCCGACTTGAAATCCGACACCGCTGCATCCGAGGCCGATGTGCCAGCAGGAACCGGATCTTGCCAGATCAGGTCTTCTTCCGGCACTTCTGGTCCCTGATAACGGACCTTCGGACCCATATCGCGGTGGCAAAGTTTGAACCATGCGCGGGCAAAGGCATCGTCCAGCGCAGATTGGTCGTCGCGGAAACGTTCGGAAATCTTGCGATATTCCGGGTCGCGCTTCAGCGCCATATCCGCCGTCGTCATCATGGTCGGAACCTTCTTCGACGCATCGCGCGCATCGGGCGCCATATCGGCTTCGTCGGGGTTCACCGGCTGCCACTGGTTCGCACCGGCAGGCGATTGCACCAACTCGTAATCATATTTGAACAGCAGGCGGAAATAATCGCCGCCCCACTGAGTTGGATTGGGAGTCCACGCACCCTCGATGCCGGAAGTCGTGATGTGGCCTTTGCCGATCTCTTCGGGATCGGTCATCCAGCCAAAGCCCATCTGATGCAGATTTTCACCTTCGGGCGCGCCGCTGAATGTGTCGATTGGCTTGGCACCATGCGCCTTGCCGAATGCGTGTCCACCAGCAGTCAGTGCCACGGTTTCCTCGTCATTCATCGCCATGCGGGCAAAGGTTTCGCGCATATCGCGCGCCATGCCTTCGGCATTGTGCGGGTCGCCGCCCGGTCCTTCGGGATTGACGTAGATGAGGCCCATCTGGATCGCGGCAAGCGGATTTTCCAGCGCCTTGCCCTCATCCGGAGCGATGCGCGTTTTGGCGCCAGTATCGACCCACTGCTCTTCCGTGCCCCAATATACGGTTTCCGGATCGAACACGTCCTTGCGCCCGCCACCGAAACCGAACACCGGACCGCCCATCGATTCGATGGCGACATTTCCGGTAAGAATGAACAGATCGGCCCAGCTGATGTGGCGTCCGTATTTCTGCTTGATCGGCCATAGCAAACGGCGCGCCTTGTCGAGATTGCCGTTGTCGGGCCAGCTGTTCAGCGGCGCAAAACGTTGCTGACCGCTTGACGAGCCACCCCGGCCATCGCCCGTGCGATAAGTGCCTGCAGCGTGCCATGCCATGCGGATAAAAAATGGTCCGTAATGGCCGTAATCGGCAGGCCACCATTCTTGGCTGTCAGTCATCAGCGCGGTGAGGTCGTCTTTCAAGCCCTGATAGTTCAGCGTGTTGAAGGCCTCGGCATAATCGAAATCTTCGCCCATCGGATCGGCGGCGCGGCCACCTTCGGTCAGGATTTCCAGATTAAGCTGATCGGGCCACCAATCGCGATTTTGCCGCCCCAATAGCGAGCGCATCTGAGCGTCCCCGCCGGTAAAGGGACAACCGCCGTCGATACTGCCAGTCTTTGCATCCATATCCATAATTCCTCGTCAATTGTGTTGATTTATGACCGTAGATACACCCGCCACGTATTCGAGCAAACCGATTTTATCAAAACTATTGATCGAGTGAGGCGATTGCACAGCAAACCTGTAACAACGCGGTGGCAGACACATTTGCCTTTCCTTGAGCGAGCGGTTGTGAGAACGGCGCAGCTATGAATGCAACCGCCAAATCTGCTGCGAAATCCGGGCGTCGCTCACCGCTAAAGCTGCTGCTCTTGGGCATTGCGGCACTCTTGGTCTTGCTCGGCATTCTGGCGATCGACACGCAGCCCGATACACCTGTGCAACAGCGACCCACCGCGCGCGACATAAACGATGCGCGGGAAGCTTTCCGGCAATTGCGCAGCACTCGCGACGATCCCGAAGGCGGCGTCGTGACGTTCGATGATACGATGCTGGCAGCGGGCGCGGTGCTGGTCAGCGATGCCACCGGCTTCAAGCGCACGGCATTATCGGTTGAGAACGGTATTGCCACCGGCTCGGCCAGTATTCCACTGCCGCTCGGCCTGTGGCTCAATGGCTCGGCAGGGATTGCGGGCAAGCATCAAGGCTTTCCCGAAGCGCGCGCGCAAGTCGGCAATTTGCCGATCCCTGCGTTTGTGGTGCGTTGGAGCGCAAAAGCGGCACGCAAATTGCTGGTATGGCGCGGGGCGGAGCTTCGCCCGCTTGACGAGATTTTTCGCTCGGTGGCTGTCAATGACGACACGGTGGTTGCGCGGTTGGCCCTGCCCGGCAGCACCGGCCTGATCGATGAATTGGTGCGCGCAGGCAGCAAACCGATCGATCCGCAGGTCGTCGCCGAGATCTACTGCCGCACGGTGCTGGCGCAGCGTGAGGACAACATCGACACTCTGCCCGCCCTGCTACGTGTCGCCTTCGCACCTGAAACCCGCACTCCCGATGCCCAATTCAATCGTGCCGCCTTTACTGCCGTGGCAATGATCGTCGTGCCAGCCGAAGCCCGGCTGATTGCACCCGATGCACCCGCAGCGATCGAGGAATGCGGACCGCCGACCGGCCTTATTACTCTGCGCTCGCGCAACGATCTCGCTAAGCACTGGGCATTGTCGGCGCAATTATCGGCAACCTTGGGAGAAGGTGCGGCCACGGGTCTGGGCGAATGGAAAGAGCTGAAAGACAGTCTGGATGGTGGGTCGGGCTTCTCGTTTCTCGATCTGGCGGCCGATCGCTCAGGACTTGCCTTTGCGCGCGTGGCGTTGGAGGCGGATCGGGCGTTGCCGGTGGCCCGGCAATTGCGAACTGTTACGCAGGATCAGCTGTTACCTGATAGCTTGATGCAAGCGCCGGAAGGCTTGTCAGAAGCGCAATTCGTGTCGGAGTTCGGTACGGTCAGCTCGGCAGACGTATGAGCAAGCACTTCGCCAGATCGACACGGCTCTGGCCCGCGCGATGAGCGACTGAACAGACTGCCAGCAGTCGCGCTCCAACCCGTTTACGGATGATTAAGCTTCACGCGTTTTGAAATTGTTGGGTTTTTCTGCACCTGTCACAGTTGTAACCAACTGGCGAATATGGGATGGCTGATCTTCAAGATGAAATTTGCTGATGAGGTGACGGAGTTCGGCGCGTTTTACGCTGACAGCGTCATGGGGGGACCGATCGAGTGAGCACTGAGAAATATCCGATCAGCGGAAATTTTTTAAGGGGCCGGTTGCGGCACGCGCTATCCGAGCGCGAGATGGAGATTGTCGAAAGTGTCTTCGATAAGGTCGAAGTCACTGAAGTCGATCAGCGTTTGATGACCCGTGGTAAAGTCTATGACCATTCGACCATGCTGATCGACGGCTATGCCATGCGCACGATCGACCACGGCGCGGGCGAGCAGATCGTCGGTTTTCAAGTCGCGGGCGACTTTATGGATTTGCACGCTTTCGCCTTGAAACGACTGGATCACAACATCGTTACGTTGGGCACTGCCAAGGTCGCGTATGTTCCGCATGAACGGCTTGAAGAAGTGATGGTCAACGAGCCGCACCTCGCGCGTCTGTTGTGGTTTTCAACCTTGCTCGATGCCGCCATTCACCGCGAATGGATCATGAAGCTTGGCCAGTTGCGCGCATTGGGCCGGGCCGCGCATTTCTTTTCTGAAGTGTACAGCCGGTTGCAGATGGTGGATCGCGCTGAAAAACTGTCTTTCAGCGCCCCGCTGACGCAATTGCACGTCGCCAATATCTGCGGCACGACACCTGTTCATATCAACCGCGTCCTGCGCGATTTGCGCGAATCCGGAGCAGCCGAATTCAAGCGCGGTCAGGTCGAAATCAACGACCTGGCAAAGCTGCATGATCTTGCCGGTTCTGACGCCTCCTACCTCTATGGCGAGGGCGATTTGGCAGTTCAGCACGAATTGAGCAAACAATTCTAACTTATGATAATCATTGGCTTTTTTGCGATCGCTAAAGTTTTTTAAGATTTCGCTCGAACCCCTACAATAGTCGGAACCGCAGCCTTATCTCTGCGTAGAGTCGCGGAAAAGGGGAAGTGGCCATGCAGGCAGCCTGCATCGAAACCGATAGTGATGATCTGATTGCCGACGGACTGCGTTCCTTCGTATCCGATCGCGAATTTCCGTGCGTTGGTGCAAAAAGCGCGTTGGCGCGCGGCACGCTGGAAATCTTGGTGTGCCATGACATGACCAGCGCCTGGGACGATTTGCGTATCCATGACGCATTGCTCGGCTGGGCGGAGGCCTATCGCGCCGATCCCGACGGATTGCGCAGCCTTGCAGTCGTGTATCGCAACGACCACGGCCTTGATGAGTCGACTTTCGAGAAACATTTATGGGCTCGCATCCAATCGATTTCCGACAAGGATGCGTGGCGCGGACAGCCTTATGACGAGCGGGTCAGCCCCGATCCCGATGATCCGCATTTCTCGCTGAGTTTTGGCGGCGAAGCGTTTTTCGTCGTCGGTCTGCATCCCAATGCCTCGCGTCCTGCGCGTCGTGCACCGCACCCGACGATGGTGTTCAATCTGCACAACCAGTTTGAAAAATTGCGCGAAGAAGGCCGCTACGAACGGATGCGCGAGGCGATCCTGAACCGTGACAAGGCGCTGGCCGGGGACATCAATCCGATGCTTGCGCGACATGGCGACGCCAGCGAAGCCGCGCAATATAGCGGGCGGCACGTAGATGACGCCTGGCGCTGTCCGTTCAGCGATACGCGCGCTTCCTGATTTCTCCAAAACGACGTTATCGCGGGCCGATATGAAAGCTAAAACAAGCGCCATACGCATCCCGCCCCGCTCCGGCGCCGCTTTCGAGCTGCGCAAAGGTGCAACAGCTGAAAGTCATCGACCCGGAAGGCTGTCAGGTGTCCGATTTGCTGGCCTTTGCATTGGGCGATGTGGGCGAAGTTATCTCAAACGGGCGAACCTTCGATTACGAAGAGACGATTAAGCTGACCACTGGCAACACACTTTGGTCCAACCGTTCGAACCCGATGCTGAAAATCGTCGAAGATACGGTTGGGTGTCACGATTTTCTGCTGACGCCTTGCAGTGTCGATACGTTCAAGCATTTCTATCCTGACAAACCCGTGCATCGCGGATGTTTTGGCAATCTTGCCGCCGCGTTGGAGCCATACGGCGTGACCGAGGACATGATCCCGACCGCGTTCAACGTCTTTATGAATGTGCCGGTCGATGGCGCGTCGGGTAAGCTGGAAGTGTTGCCCCCGCCCGGCAACGCGGGCGATTATTTGCTGCTGGAAGCGCAGATGGATTTGATTATCGGATTGACCGCTTGCTCTGCCTATGCGTCGAATGGCGGCAGTTTCAGGCCGATCGATTACGAGATTATTACTTAGCGCGACATTACTTCCGCGTCCGCTCAAGCAGATCGACCAGTTCTTCAAATTTCTGCTTTTGCTCGGCTTCGTCACCGCTGGCGATGGCTTCGCTGACACAGCACGCAGCATGATCTTTCAAGACTTGACTTTCCACCTTGGCGAGCGCGGATTTCACCGCTTGGATCTGGTGGAGAATATCGATGCAATAGCGCTCATCCTCGATCATTTGCGAGACACCGCGCACTTGCCCGGCAATTCGGTTTAAGCGCTTGATCGTTGCCGCAGATTGATCGGCCATCATTTAAACCTTCCAAATACCCTATGGGGGTATATGTAGGCCAGACACGCAATCGTTCGCAAGGTCTTATGAAAAACACCAAAGCTCAATTTTCGCGGCGCAGACTGATCACCAGCACGGTTGGCCTTGCCGCCGCCAGCGCATTGCCTACACCGGCCTGGGCAAAAGGCACGTCGCTTGGCCATGCCAAAAACGGCTTTGGCGAAGTGTCGGGCGAGGATATCCGCTTGTCCATTGCCGACCATCATTTTTCGACCGGAGGCCGCTCGGGCCACGCCTTTGCCGTGAACGGCACAGTCCCCGGCCCGCTGGTGCGGCTGCGCGAAGGGCAGGATGTTCGCCTGCACGTGACCAACAATCTGGCGGAGGACAGCTCGATCCACTGGCACGGATTGCTGCTGCCGTTTCAATTCGACGGCGTCCCCGGTGTCAGCTTTCCCGGCATCAAACCGGGCGAGACATTCACCTATGAATTTCCGATCCGTCAGGCTGGCACATATTGGTGGCATAGTCATTCCGGCTTGCAGGAGCAGGCCGGGCATTATGGCCCGATCGTCATCGAAAGCGCCGAACCCGATCCGCGCTATGACCGCGATTACGTGGTCCTGCTGAGTGAATTTACGCCGATCCATCCGCATGAAATCATGCGCAAACTGAAAGTCGGCGAGCATTACTTCAATCGTAACATGATGACCGCAAACGAAGGTGAGATGTCTGGCGAGATGCGCCGGATGTGGGGCAAGATGCGGATGAACCCGCGCGATATTGCCGATGTGACGGGCGAGACTTACACGTATCTGGTCAATGGCCACGGTCCGGCGGATGATTTGCAATTCGATTTTGAGCCGGGCGAACGCATCCGCCTGCGGATCATCAATGGCAGCGCGATGACGTTCTTCAATCTTCGCATTCCCGGCGTGCCGATGACCGTAATCGAAGCCGATGGGCAACCTGTAGACGATGTCGAAGTCGATGAGTTTCAGATCGGTGTCGCAGAAACCTACGACGTGATCGTGACGCCGCCCGCTGGTGCCCATGCGCTGGTCGCCGAGGCGATGGATCGCTCCGGCATGGGAATTGCGAGCCTGACCAGTCACAAGGGGCATCGCGCAACTCCGCCGCCACTGCGCGAGCCGGTTACGTTGACGATGACCGATATGGGCATGATGGATCACGCCGCGATGGGCCATGATATGGGCGCCAGCGCATCAGGCGGTGGCATGGACCATTCGATGCGCGACAAGAGCCTCGTGCCAAATGATGTGAAAGTCGGTCCCGGCGTCGATATGATTGCGCCGATGCCCATGGACCGGATGAATTTTCCAGGCCTCGGCCTCGATACTGTGGATCATCGGGTGCTCCGCTATACGGATTTGAAGGCGAAGCGGATGAACCCGCATCGCACGGTCGAGCGTGAGATGGAAATCCATCTGACCGGCAATATGGAACGCTATATGTGGTCGTTCGACGGCAAGAAATTTACCGCCGTGACCGATGACCCGATCCGCTTTGGCTTTGACGAGCGGGTGCGGGTGAAGCTGGTCAATGATACGATGATGGCGCATCCGATCCATTTGCACGGTCACTTCTTTGAGCTGGTCAATGGCGCGGATCATATGCACCAGCCGTTAAAGCACAGCGTGATCGTGCAGCCGGGTGGGACGGCGACTTTCGACCTTACCGCCGACGAGCCGGGCGACTGGGCGTTTCACTGTCACCTGCTTTACCATATGCACGCGGGCATGATGCAGGTCGTTACGGTCAGGCCGTTCCCCGCATGATTGGCGTCACTCGACTGATCGGAATCGCGCTGATTGGCGTGGGGCTGACGGGCTCACCCGCATTGGCGCAAGACCATTCGCAGCATCAAATGCAGCCCGGAAATTCCGAAGCGGAGCCTGAAGATCAAGCCCAAGACCAAGCCAAGTCTGAAGTCGATCACTGCGCGATGGGTCATCTGCCGCCTGAGCAATGTCCGCCGAAGAAATCCGAGCCTGACGTGGCTAATTCCGCCGCAACGGATCCTGCCGCAATGGACCACGCGGCGATGGGTCACACGGTGTCTAAGTCGGTGGCCGGAGCAGCACCTGAAACTGCTGTGCCCGCACGCGCGCTGGAAGGTCCGGCTCATGCTGCCGATGCGATCTGGGGCACTGCGGCGATGCAGCCCAGCCGCGAGCAACTCGCCCGCGAAAACGGTGCGATGACGACCGGCAAGGTGCTGATCGAGCGGCTTGAGATGCGCATTCCGACAGATGGCGGCGAAGATGGCTTTTTGTGGGATGGGCAGGCCTGGTATGGCGGCGACCTTAATCGTTTCGTGCTGAAAAGCGAGGGCGAAGGCAGCTTTTCCGGTGGCGTCGAAGATGCGGAAATACAGGCGCTGTTCGCGCGCGCCATCGGTCCATTTATCGACTTTCAAGCGGGGCTGCGGCTTGATCTTGAACCGGAAACGCGCACCTATGCGGTGATCGGCATTCAAGGTCTGGCGCCTTACATGGTTCATTTTGACGGGGCGCTGTTCCTGTCGGATCGCGGCGATCTGACGGCCCGGATCGAAGCGGAATACGATCAGAAGCTGACGCAACAATGGATTCTGCAACCACGCGCGGAACTTGAACTGGCGGCACAGGATATTCGCCGAGCGGGACATCGGCGCAGGCTTCACCAAAGCCGAGCTGGGCTTACGTTTACGCTATGAAATTGTGCCCGAATTTGCGCCCTATCTGGGCATTGAATACGAGGCTAAACTGGGCGAGACTGCTGGCATCGCGCGCGCAGCAGGCGACGATCCGGACGGGGTAAAACTGATCGCAGGTATTCGCGCCTGGTTCTAATCCGGCGCAATCTGCGGAGTTTGCGGATGCGCCGAGCCACCGAAATCGCTACGGTCTTCGTTGACATGGCTGTCCCGATCAGCCAAATTTGTCCGGACAACTTCAAAAGGTGATTTCATGGCTTCCGATCTGCCGCCGCCCTACACTGCCTTAACGCGCCATCCCATGATGCCGCGCACGACGCATGACGAGGCGGCGCGGTTCAATTTTCTGACGCATTTCAACCGCTATCTGTCCGGGCCAATCGGTGGCGGTAACAAGCTGGCCTATGAAAATGAGGTACTACCCAAATTTCGCGAGACACATGGCCGCGAGCCCGATCACCGCTATGAAATACGCGATGCCATGAACGCGCATAGCTGGCACCGGACATGGTCAGGCCTAAAGCGCAATTCGATGGAAATGCGCCAGCATAACGGAAGACAAATCGTGCTGCGGCAGCTCGATGAGCTGGATGCGCAGGCTCGCCAGTTCAACGAACATTCCGGCCAGCTTGAGCTTGATCCAGCGATCACGCAGCCCGCATATCAAACCGCCGTCGATATCCATTGTCAGCCCGGCGGCTATCACACCGAAGAACGCAGCGGCGACGTGACCGTAGGCGCCAATTACGATGTCGGCTTGTTTGCAACGACCGGAGGCGCGCTTGGCGGATTGAACGATGGCGGCGGACAAGCGGTGGTCGATTGGGCGCGCAAGGAACGACCCGACTGGCAGCCCACGCGCATTCTCGATATCGGCGCAACCGTCGGCCATAATGCCGTGCCGATTGCGCAGGCCTTTCCCGGCGCCGAAGTCATCGCGATCGATACAGCGGCCCCCTCGCTTCGCTATGGCGCGGCGCGTGCGGCTTCGCTGGGCGTGACGAATATCCGTTTCGTGCAAGCCAATGGCGAGGATCTGTCGCGCTTCGACGATGACAGCTTCGACTGGGTGCAAACGACCATGTTCCTGCACGAGCTATCGGCCAAAGCAATGCCCCGCTTGCTGGCGGAGGCGTACCGCGTGTTGAAACCCGGTGGCCTGATCCTGCACATCGAACAGCCGCAATATTCGGACGATATGCCGCTATTCGAGCAATTCATGCGTGACTGGGATGCGTTCAACAATAACGAGCCGTTCTGGTCCGCGATGCATGGTCAGGACTTGAAAGACGTGATGGCCAAGGCTGGTTTTCCGCAAGCCAGCCAATTCGTCGCCGGAGTGCGCGCGGTCGTCGATCCTGAGATATTCCCGCCCTCGCCTGACGATGGTGAGGAGGATTTCGGGCGCGCCGCAATCTGGAACGCGTATGGCGCGTGGAAGCCTGAACGACAGGCAGCGGCTGCATGACCGAAGGGATCGACTGGGTCGCCCGCTCGGGCAAGCGTGCAAAAGGCAAGCGCCCCGACTATTCCGATGATCCGGCGCTCGATCGCCTCTATTCGCTGGTGCTGGCACTGGCCGCCGAAGTGTCATCGCTGCGCGAGCGGCAGGATACAGTGGAGCGATTGCTCGAAAAACACGGTTCCATTCGCCGTGAAGATATCGAGGCCTATGAGCCTGATAGCGAAGCAGCGGATCAGCGCGGGCTGGCGACGCAAGCTTATGTCGCGCGCATTATGCGCGGGTTTCAGCAGGAAGTCGAAGCGATGGAGGCAGGCGATCCGCCGGTGCAGCATTGGGTCGACAAACTCGCGGAGGAATAATGCCAGCCTATATGATCGTCACGGCGAAAATCGCCGACCGGGAGAAATTCATCGCCGGATATGGCGCAGCCGCTGCCAAACTGGTCGAGCAATTCGGCGGCAAATATGTGCTGCGCGCGCCGGGTGCGGAATTGCTGGAAGGGACCGATCGCGGCGTCGATTTCGACGGAGCTTCGATGGTCATTTCGGAATGGCCCGACAAAGCGGCTGTGCATCGGTTCTGGAACAGTCCCGAATACCGCGAAGTGAAGCGCCTGCGCGACGGGATCGCGGATTGTCAGGTGCTGGTTATCGAAGCGCCTGCCCTCACCGGCGGCTAAGTTCAGCGGTTGGCTGGGTTTGGCGCGTAGCTAAATTCAGCGCGCGCGCAATGGCCGCCTAGTTCTCCAAAATCTGGTTCATCTCGATCAAAATGCCATCGGGATCGAAAAAATTGCATCCGCGCACGCGAATATCAGGACCGCCATCGCGCCCCGGATAGACTTGCAACCTTGGCGGAGCGGTCATCGTCACACCCGGCAGCTTCGCCGCAGCAGCGCAGCGCCCGTCCACATCATCTGTATTCATGATAATGACGACATCGCCTGGCCCCATCCGCTTGGGATAGTCGTCTGCCGGAATGGCGGGATCGAGCCATTCCATCAGCCCGATCCACCCGACCCAGCCATCGTTTGCATTAAGCAGGACAAGACGCGCTTTGGCTCCCGGTTCGCCTGCCGGAAGCGCCACACCAGACGTCTCCACAATCGTGTCGTAATTGACTTCCATGCCCACCACATCGCGATAAAGTTTCAGCGATTGCTCCATGTCGCGCACGATTATGGTGGTGCGGCGGATGTCGGTCGGCAGGCGGTCTTTGGGCGCGATGACAGCGGCACTTGGCTCCGCAGTCCGATCGCCAATATTCACCGCACAGCCGGACAATAGCATCGCCGGGACAATAGCAAACATGATAGTCTTCATTCGATTTCTCCGACAATGCCTTGATTTATCAGTGTTTCGATAGCTTGCGGGTCATAGCCCAAATCATTGAGGATCGTGGCCGCATCCGCACCCGCTTTTGGCAAGCTCTGCGGCGAACCGATCCGCTTTCCGCCCATCTCCAGCGGTACGGTGGGCAAGCGCACGGCTTTCCCATCGTCCAGCGTCACATCTTCCAGCCCGCCTGCGCGTAAGTGCGGATCGTCGAATAAATCTTCGGGCCGTCCGATGGGCGCAAAGGGTAAGCCTGTGCCTTCGAGCTTGGCCACCACTTCGCCGCGCGTCATGGTCGCAATCAGCGCGATTATCTGCGGCATGATCCGCTCGCGCGCTGCCACACGGGCATTGTTTTCGCGCAGGGACATATCCGCCCATAAGTCGTCCAAGCCGAACAGTTTGCAGAATTTTTCCCACAAGGCATCGGTCACGACGCCGATGAATACCGGCTCGTCCCGCGTTTGAAACACGTCATAGATGGCCCAGGCCGACACGCGCGCCGGCATCGGTGCGGCGGGCGTTCCGGTGACGGCATATTGCGCCATGTGCTGACCAACCAGATAGGCGGTGGTCTCGAACAGGCTGGCAACGATCTTTTGTCCTTTGCCGGTGCGGTGCCGCTCTTCCAGTGCCGCCAGCACGCCGATCACGCCGAACATTCCGCCTGTCACATCGATTACGCTGGCACCCGCGCGCAGCGGCTGTCCGGGCGGTCCGGTCATATAAGCCAGCCCGCCCATCATTTGCGCAACTTCATCCAAGGCCGTGCGGTTCTCGTAAGGACCGGGCAGAAAGCCCTTTTCGCTGGCATAGATCAGACGCGGATTGCTTTGCGCCAAGGCGTCATAGCCAAGACCCAACCGATCCAGTGCGCCGGGGCGAAAATTCTCGACCAGAATGTCGGCTTTGTCGGCCAAATCCTTCGCCACCTGCAAACCGTCTGCGCTTTTCAAATCGAGGCAGATCGATTGCTTGCCGCGATTATACATCGGGAAATAGCCAGACCCTGAGCCTAACAAACGGCGTGTGCGATCGCCGCCAATCGGCTCGACGCGGACCACTTCCGCGCCCAATCCGGCAAGGATATGCCCCACGGTGGGCCCCATCACCATATGGGTAAATTCGACGATTTTGATGCCTTTCAAAGGCGTGGGCGTGGCATCTGTCATCGCGCGATCCTGTCGGCATAATCCAGCATCGGTCCGGCATCGGCGGCAAAACCGTAAAGCGGCTCACCGGGCAGCGCCTCTTCCAAAATTGCGCGCACTTTCAGCAATTTGTCGAGGTCGATGCCCGTTTTGCAGCCCATCGCATTCAGCATCAGCACCAGATCTTCGGTGACGAGATTGCCGCTTGCACCCGGTGCGAAAGGACAACCGCCCAATCCACCAAGCGAAGCATCGAACGTCGTGATGCCCTCCTCCAGCCCGGCGACCACATTAGCGAGGCCCAGCCCGCGCGTGTTGTGCAGGTGCAGGGTCGTGAGCATTTCCACACCAACTGCGCTTTGAACTTTGCGCGTCAGGCGGCGGATTTGCGCAGGGTCGGCATATCCGGTCGTGTCCGACAAGCTAAGCTCCTGCGCGCCAGCCGCCACAGCCTGTTCCGCGAGGCGAACCACAGTATCTTCGCTCACCGCGCCTTCGATCGTACAGCCGAATGCCGTGGCCAGCCCGACCGCAAAATGGATATCATATTCACGCGCGATTCCCGCCGCAGCGCGGATTTCCTCCAACATCGCGCGATGGTCCTTGCGCACATTTTTGATCGAGTGCGTCTCGCTCATGGAAAACGGAATGCTGACTGCATCGACGCCTGCTTGTGCTGCTCGCGCCATACCTTTCGCATTTGGCACAAGCGCGACGACCGTCAGCCCTGCCACCGTCTTGGCGAAGGCGACCAGCTCGGCCGTATCGGCCATTTGCGGCAACAATGCAGGCGGAACGAAGCTGCCGACTTCAATTTCGCGCACGCCGGCGGCCGCTTCTGCGGCGATCCAGCGTTTCTTAGCTTCCAGCGGCATGACGCGATCGATGGATTGCAAACCGTCGCGAGGGCCGACTTCGGAGATGAGAATTTCGGTCATGTCATTTGTTCCAGATAGACCCACGGGCGCGCTGTCCGGTCGCTCATGGTCCATTGTTTGATTGCCGGTTGCATGGTCATCGTCAGGTCGATGGCGTCCAGCCCTTCGAGCAGCATTTGCCGTGCTTCTGCGCCGATAGTGAACGGGTGTTCCAAACCTTGCGCAGTTACAATTTGCGCGACCAGATCGATGGCAATGACCTGGTCGATCAGCCTTTCGATTGCGTCGCGTTCCAACGTGACGGGCAAAATCCCATTTCGGATGCAATTGCCATAGAAGATCGGTGCGAAGCTGTCGGCGATGATGCAATCAATGCCCCATTCGCGCAAAGCCCAGACCGCGTGTTCGCGGCTCGAACCGCATCCGAAATTCGCTCCGCCCAGCAGGATTGTCGCATCACGATACGCGGGCCTATTCAGCACGAAATCACTGTCCTCTGCGCGCTTATCCGCGTCGCTATATCGCCACGGCGCAAACAGACCATCGGCCAGTCCTTCGCGCCCGGTCGTGCGCATTTCACGGCTCGGAATGATCGTGTCAGTGTCGATATTGTCGCGGATCAGCGGTGCGGGAATGCCGGACAAAGGCTGTGGGAATGGCGTCATGCCGCCTCGACTTCGCGCATAAACTCACGCGGGTCGGCGATTGCTCCGGCAATGGCGCTGGCGGCCACGGTTTCGGGCGAGGCGATATGCGTGCGGATGCCCGGACCCTGTCGCCCTTGAAAATTGCGATTGGTGGACGAGATCGTGCGACTGCCTGCGGCAAACCCTTCGCCGCCTGCGTAAAAGCATAGGGAGCAGCCGCTCATGCGCCAATCGAAACCGGCATCGGTGAAAATGCGATCCAATCCCTCGGCTTCGGCCTGACGGCGCACCTCGGACGACCCCGGCACGACCAGCGCTGTCTTGATGTGGCCTGCGATCCGCCGACCTTTCAGCAGCTCCGCCGCTCTCCGCAAATCCGATATCCGGCTGTTCGTGCAGCTCCCGATAAAGGCAACGTCGATCCGTGTTCCGGCAAGCGGCGCACCTTCCTCAAGGCCGATATATTCGTGACTTTTAGCCGGGCCAGCCGGCACATTGGCGGTGACTTGTATCGCTTGTTCCGGACTGGTGCCCCAGCTGACCATCGGCGCGATCTCGCTTGCATCAATTACTAGCTCGCGATCGAACACCGCCTCGGCGTCGCTGTGCAGCGTCTTCCAATAGGGTTCGGCAAATGCATCAGGCGCGTAGCGGCGTCCGGCAAGATACGCATAGGTCTTGGCGTCAGGTGCAATAATGCCCGTCATTGCGCCGAATTCGGTCGCCATATTGCACAGCGTCATACGCGCTTCCATGTCCAGCGCTGCCACCGCTTCACCGGCAAATTCAACGGCATGGGCCGCGCCGCCGCCAGCACTGTAAGTGGCGATCAAATGCAGCGCCATATCTTTGGCTGTGACGCCCCGCGCCAGCACTCCGCCGAAGGTCACGCGCATGGTTTTGGGGCGCTCCATCCGCAAAGTACCGGTCGCCATCGCGTGTTCCGCTTCGCTCGATCCGATGCCCCATGCCAGCGCACCGAACGCGCCTTGCGTGCAGGTGTGGCTGTCGGGTGCGACCAGCGTCACGCCCGGTAACACAATGCCCAGCTCGGGCGAGATGACATGGACGATACCCTGATCGCGGTCGTTAACGTCGAACAGCGTAATTCCGGCGGCCTGACAGGCAGCGCGCGTTTCGGTAATGAACGCCTCGCCGCCTTTCATCAGAGTGCCGTCGCCGCGTCCAATCCGCGTATCGACAATGTGATCCATCACGGCAAATACACGAGCCGGATCGCGGACGCTGCGCCCCTGCTCGGCCATGCGGTTCAATGCCGCTGCTCCGGTCCGCTCGTGCAAAAACACGCGATCGATCGCGATCAGCGCCCCGCCGCCCGGCGTCTCGGCAATGTTATGCGCAGACCAGATTTTATCGAACAATGTTTGGGGCATGGTGGCTTGGTTACTTCAGCCCCCGAAACCCGGACCGCCGCCAAATTGGACAACAGTGCCATTCTCACTGGCTTCCTGCATTTCCGCGTCAATCTTGCGCCAGTCTTTGGTCACGAAGCGTTCCTGAATGGCTGTGCGGGTTTCAAGTTTGCCATCGCGGATCCAGTGCCATGTGCGGCACCGGCTCTGCCCGTCATCCGCAATCTGGATCTGCTCATAAAGATACAGGCTCGGATCGCCGGTGCGCTGCCAATACAGCATCATCGTGCGTTTATATTCGTCCAATGGAACTTCCGCCGCCCATCCCTGGATCAAATCATTGTCCCACCAGATGCGCCCGTCGCGATATTCTGCCGGGAAGTCGCGCATCTCGGTCTTGCCATCGGCCCAGCGGTAGTGATTGGTCTGGTGATAGGGGTGCGGACCATCTTCGGGAATGCGGCACAGCAGGCGGCTGGCGTGTTCGTCGATCTTCTCGTTCGCATCGTTAAAGTAGGTATAGACGCCGTCCCACACGCCTTCATGGCGAGCGAGCAGCGGCATTTCCTTGGCTATGTCGATCATGATATCTCCTTCGATTCCAGCAAATTGTGATAGCGTCGGGCGGCATCTCCGGCCCGTAATCGTGCGCGAGCGCGCAAAGCGATAGAAGCGGGATCGAGCGCCAACTGATCCACCGGCAAGGCGTGTCCGATATCGGCAGCATACCACGGATCGAACAACACTTCTGCGCGGGCGGCGCTCCATGCTTTCAGCAAATGGCTGCCGAAGCGGTCAGGCGTCAAATCGGGATAAAGCTGCTCTTCATCGCCGATGGGCACGGCAGGCCAGACAATTTCCGAAGCAGACAGAGCATTGGCCGCCGCATGGATCGCTGCTGAAATGTCGGGAACATTATCCGAGAGGCCGTGACCCGGCACGTCGATGGCACATTCGCCGTCTTGTGGTTCTGCCATTTCACCAGCCGGTGGGTGCAGGTTCAGGCGGCCACCTTGTACCCCGCGCCAATGGATCAGACCCTCATCCAATTGCAGCCAGCCTTCCTCCGCGTCCTCCGCCAGTTCCGGGCATGGATCATGCGTTTGCGCGTTCAGAAAGGCGAGGCTCGCTGCCTGATGTTCAGCCGGACTGCCGACTTTGTGCGCTTCCCAGCCTGCGGGCATTTTGCCCAGCCGGTCGATATGCGCCTGCAACGGATCGCCGTCATACGCGGTAATGAGAACCGGCGGCGTGATGGCTTCGGGTGGCGGAATATCGCGTGATGCGCGCAGCACCGCCCCATAGCCTGCCTGATAGGCATTTCCAGCATCCAACATCTCGCTCACCGCCTGATCGACTCGCGCGATATCGGCGTGCGCAACTGTCAGACGCGCCTCGTCACGGACATCGAACCACGGGAAGAACCAGCTTTGCTCCAGCATCCGGTTCCATAGCCAAGTGAGATGTTCGCCATAGGAAGTGGGATGGAATTCGGGCAGGTAATTCTCACCGAACAACGCCATTTCCGCTTCGGTCCAGATGGCATAGCCGCCAATGGCGAGGCTGGAAAACAAGTCGGGATGCCGCTTTAGGGCCGTAACCAGAATGATGCCGCCGGAATGAAATCCATAAGCGGCACAGCGCGCGACCCCGACAGCCGCGAGGAATTCCGCCAGCGCATCGGCGAAGTCGGCAATTTCCGGCGCATTTCCATCGGCTTTGGTCAGCGGGTCCGATTGTCCAAAACCGGGCGTGTCGGGAGCGATGCAAGTAAAATGCTTAGCCCATTGCCGCATCAGCGGTTCATATTCGGCAGAGCTGCGCGGGCTTTGATGGACCATCAACAGCACCGGACCGCTACCGCAGCGGCGGTAATGGACACGTCGTCCCGTTGCAGGGAGGGTTAGGATATGGCGCGTTATCTGCTTCAAAATTTGTCCGGACAAATTTCACTCGACAACTTCCTAACGGCGTTTATTCTTCCCGTCAAAACGCAATTGGGCAAAGGATGACGCGATGACGCTGCTGGGCACGAAAATGATCGAGGATGGACGCACGGCACGCGCGCTGTTCGAGGAAGTTATGGCCAATCCGGCGCGCAAGAAATTCGGCTTTGGAGAAAAACTCGCCATCGTGAATGTCGATGTGCAGCAAGCTTATACCAGAACGGATTTGTTCAAGACTGCATATGAAACCGACCCCAAACAGATCGAGTATATCAACCGGATCAGCGTATTGGCCCGAAGCCGGAATATGCCGGTAATCTGGAGCCGGGTGGCTTACAAAGATGATGCCGGCGATGCCGGAGTGTGGGGGACGCGCACCGATACGCAAGATTCGCTGCAGAACATCAAGCACGATAGCGAGCGGCATCAATTCGATCCGCGCTGTGATATTGCCGATGACGATCTCACCTACACCAAACATATGCCGAGCGCTTTTTTCCAGACGCCGCTGGCCAGCTATCTCACCTTTCATAAGGTCGATACGGTGGTGGTGACGGGTGGCTCTACCTCAGGCTGCGTTCGCGCAACGGCGGTGGATGCCTTAAGCCACGGCTATCGCACTATCGTTCCCATCGAAACCTGCGCGGACAAACATGAATCCTATCACTTCGCCAATCTCACCGACCTGCAATTGAAATATGCCGATGTCGAGCCGGTGCAGGTGGTGATCGACTGGCTGGAGGCGCATTGATGCCAGACAGCATAACGCAAGAGGCGGGCGATCCCGGACTATACGACTACCACCCCTATAATGCGCGCCAGAAGATCACCTGGCCCGAAGGCAAGACCTGCGCCGTATGGGTTGCGCCTAACCTTGAATATTACGAGATCGACCCGCCCGCTCACCCCAAGCGCAAGGCGTGGCCACATTTAGCGCCAAGTGTGGTGGGCTATTCCCATCGCGACCATGCCAACCGCGTCTCGCACTGGCGTATGGCAGATGTCATGACGCGGCACGGCTTTCCCGGTTCGGTCAGCCTGTCCGTCGCCTTGTGCCAGCATCACCCCGAAGTGGTGGCCGATGCGGATGCGCGCGGGTGGGAATTCTTCAGCCACGGAATTTACAACACGCGCTACGCGTATGACATGACCGAAGCGCAGGAACGCGCCATCATCGAGGATTCGATCCGGACTGTCGAAGATGCGACCGGGCAACGCATTCGCGGCTGGCTGGCCCCGGCCCTGACGCATACGCCGCGCACACTCGACCTGATTGCGGAATATGGCCTCGATTACACCTGCGATTTGTATCACGATGATCAGGTGCAGGAGGTGAAAGTTGCCAGCGGCCAGCTGGCGTCGATCCCCTACAGCCTCGAAGTGAACGATCATTACGGCTTTTTCGTCTATAATATGTCGGGCCGCGAATATGCCGATACGCTGGTCCGGCAGTTTGAGCGGCTGGCGCGCGAAGGCGAGCGTTCCGGGACGGTGATGTGCATTCCCCTGCACGCTTACCTGATCGGACAGCCGCACCGGATCGGCCCATTCGAGGAAGCGCTGGAACACATTGCCAAGGATGGGCGCGCATGGATTGCCCGTGCGGGCGAGATCGTGGATGCGTGGAGGAGCCAGCAATGAGCTTGCCCGACAGCTATACGAACTATCCCAAACGCCGTGAAGGCTACGATCACACGCTTTATGACTGGTCGAATATTCACCAGCGTAAGCCAATGCGCTGGCCGGGCGATAAAAGTGTGGCGGTGTTCGTGTGCGTCAGCCTCGAATGGTTCCCGATCGAGCCGTCGGATGATCCGTTCCGCGCGCCGGGACACATGGTGACGCCATATCCCGACTATCGCCATTATACTGCGCGCGATTATGGCAACCGGGTCGGCGTGTTTCGCTTCCTCGATGCGTTCGAGCGAGCTGGTGTGACAGCGAGCTTTGCTACCAATGCCGCCGTGGCCGAGCGCTACCCGGAGTTGATCGCTTCGGTGATCGAGCGCGGCCATGAGATTATTGCGCATTCGACCGATATGAACGGCACGATTGACTCCTCGCTAAGCGACGAAGCCGAACGCAAATTGATCGACGATGCACTGACCCGGCTGCAATCGGCTTGCGGCATCAAACCGTCGGGCTGGCTTTCGATTGCGCGGCAACAAAGCTTCAACACGCTCGACATTTTGCAGGAACACGGCCTCACCTATTGCTGCGACTGGGTGAATGACGAGCTGCCTTATCGGTTCAATAATGGGCTTATCAATCTGCCGCTTAATCACGAATTGTCCGACCGGCAGATCATCACGGTGCAGCAGCAAAGCGCCGATAGTTGGGCCAGGAGTATGCGTGATGCGTGCGACTGGCTGGCGCGCGAGGCAGAGGCGCAACATTCCGCGCGGTTGCTGCCGATCCATCTGACGCCATACATTATGGGGCTGCCTTACCGGATCGAAGCGCTTGAGAACCTGCTGGCCGATCTGACCGCGCGTGAGGAGGTCTGGTTTGCCAGCGGCGAGCAGATCACCCGCGCCTGGGAGAGCCAGCAATGACGCAAATGACAGCAATCAATCCGCGCACCGGACAGGCCGATTACGCATTTGCTACGGACGATAGCGCACAAGTTGCAGCAGAGGCCGATCGGCTGCGCGCGATCCAAAGCGAATGGGAAGCGCGTGGTGCAACCGCGCGCAGTGAAGTGCTGATAAGGCTTGCCGAACGGATCGAACAGGACGGCGATGCCGTGATCGAGGCGCTTAGCATCGATACGGGTCGCCGGACGATCGCGCGCATCGAAGTCGAGACTTTCGCGCGTTCTTTGCGCAAATGGGCGGCGCGCGGACCGGAGTTGTTCGGCCAATTGCCGCATGACGCGACGCCGTCTGCGATACCGGGCATCACGATCACGCCAACCTTTTCCGCATACCCGCTATTCGGTGCAATTGCTCCGTGGAATTTCCCGGTGATCCTGAGCCATATCGATGCTGTGCCGGCTTTGATGGCCGGATGCGCGGCGCTGGTAAAACCTTCCGAAGTTACGCCCCGTTTTGTCGAGCCGATGCGCGCCATTCTGGCCGATTTTCCGGAACTGCCGCTGTCCTATGTCATGGGCGGCGCGGACACGGGCGAAGCGCTGGTCGCTGCAGTCGATTATGTCTGCTTTACAGGCTCGACTGCCACCGGTCGCAAAGTGGCAGAGGCCGCCGCGCGCGCGCTGATCCCGGCCAATCTTGAATTGGGTGGCAAAGATCCAATGATCGTCACTGCCTCGGCCGATCCGTTGTTGCAGCACAAGTGGCGTTGCGCGCCAGCATCGTGGCAACCGGGCAAGCGTGCCAGTCGATCGAGCGAGTTTATGTCGCGCAAGAGATAGCCGAGCCTTTTGTGGCGGCGTTGGTCGAAGCGGCGGACAAAGTGGCGCTCACCTATCCCGATGCGGATAACGGGCATCTCGGACCCTTCATCTTTCCCGCACAGGCAAATAAAGTCGCGGCGCAAATAGCCGATGCCACAGCCAAGGGCGCGCGTATTTTGTCAGGCGGCACAGTTGAAACCTTGGGCGGTGGCAAATTCCTGCGCCCGACGATCCTTGCCGATGTCACGCCCGATATGGCCGTCATGCGCGAGGAAACCTTTGGCCCGGTCATTCCGGTGACGGTCTTCGACGATATTGCCGACGCCATCGCCCAGGCAAACGCGGGCGAATACGGCTTGTCGGCGGCGGTCTATGCCGGATCGCTAGATGAAGCCGCTGAGATCGGCGCGCAGTTGGATGCCGGAGCAATCAGCTTGCAGGACGGCGCGCTCACCAGCATGGTCGGCGATGCCACCAACCATTCGCGCAAAGCGAGCGGCCTTGGCCCCAGCCGGATGGGCGATGAAGGAATGCTGCGCTTTTTACGGCGTCAGGCGTTGATTGCGCAAACTGGCGATGCTGCCACGATCGCGTATTTTGCGGAAGGCCCGAAGCCTTGAGCAATCGCCTCGCCTTGCAACGCGCCATGCCCGCCATGCTGCTGCACGAGGGGTGGTGGGATGGCTGGTATCGCGATGTCGATCGGGACGGCAAATTGCTGGACGAACGCCGCGTCAAAACCCGGTGCGAGTTTCCCGATAACGGGCCGTGGTCTTATGTTCAGCACAACTGGCTGAGCTGGGCCGATGGCCGCGAGGCGGTTTACGAATTTGGCGGTAAGCTGAATGGTGAGCGGATCGTCTGGGCTACGGATCGCTTTACCGGCTATTGCTGGCAAACGCTGGAAGATACCATCATGCTGCGGCTCGACCGGCTGGACGTAGAGGCAGCCTACTATATCGAGAGCATCAATGTCGCACCGGACGGGCAGAATCGCGCCCGCACATGGCAATGGTTCAAAGACGGCCAGCCGTGGAAGCGGACGCTGTGCGATGAATGGCGGATCGATCCGCCCGCTTGATCAGCGGTCCAGCTCGACCAATTCGTAGCGGTTCATCATATAGCCGTCGATCGCGCCATACACGAACACGCAATCATCATCCGCCGTCACCCACATATCGTAATCGGGGTGCGTCGTGCCGCCCATGCCTTCTGCGCTGTCATCGATGAAGCGAAAGTGGCGGCAGGCAAAGGTTCCGGCGGCCACCGTCTTCTCCGCTTCGCCGACATATTCCAGTGTGATGCCCACTTCGGCGATCTTGGGCGCGGTCGCCCCGCGATGATCCGAGGAGGGCAGAAAAACGCGCAGTTTCCGGCGATGCGGGCCTTTCGACACGTCCATGATCCGGGTCAGAAACCCATCGCCAACGATCGGATGCGTGCCAAACCCGTCGAAAGCCCCGACTGCCTCGCGCCGTTCAGAATTGCGCCCGATGGTCGGGCCGAAACTCTCGCATTCGATGGCGTCGTTTGTCGCATCATAGCGCATCCAGCCGGAGCCAAGAAACACATCGCCCAGCGTCAAATGAACCAGCAAATGCTGCGGCACCATATCCGGGCCGATGTGGTAGATAATGTCGCGCAGCACGGTCGGCTCCGGCTCCTCTATCTCGCACCGCGCGCGCATGATGACCGAGCCATCGGCGTGATGCGTAAAGGCAAACCATTCCCGGCCCCGTTCCGCGCCTTCCATGCCCTGTTTCAGCGAGGTGTAGCGGACTTTGCCCGAAACCGTACGATGCTGCATCAGATGATGCCCGCCTTATCCAGCCGCGCAATCACAGCTTCCTGTGTCCGGCGGAAATAGTCGCGTTCCGGCACGCTTGCCTGCTCACCATCCATCATTCCGTTGGGCTGATGGAAGGCTTCTGCACTCGCCGCATAGGCTTGCGCAAAAAGCTCCGGACGTTGTCGTGCCAGCGTGTTGATCATGGACGGTGTACGGCGCGCTTTTCGCGATGCGCCAAGGTCGATGGTGGCAAATGCCGTAAAAGTCTCGCCGGAGCCTGACTGCGCCACCACTTTGCCGCGATGATCGATGACCCTGCTGTTCCCATCCGCACTGGCCAACGGCAAGCCCGTGCCCGATATGCCGGCAGTATTGGCCGACACCACATAAGCGGCATTCTCGAACGCGCGTGCTTGCTTGGCGATGTCTTTGGGGGTCGCCAATGGTGAGCCGATTTCGCTTGAGGAATGCACGAATATCTCCGCGCCGCGCATGGCTAACACGCGGGCGATTTCGGGATAGAGGATTTCCTCCGAAGCAATGGCTGCAATCCGTCCGATCTCGGTATCGGCAACCGGAAACACCCCGTCGAGGCCATAGCGGTCGAGATAGGCGTCCCAGACATCGTGCGGACTGGGCGCAAACATTGACATAATCCGCCGATAGCGCAGCACCACATCACCTGTTGGCGCGACCAAAAAACTGGTCTGGAAATAGAAATCGGGAAAACCCGCATCGCGCTCGTAAGCATTGCCTGCGATATAGGTCTTCAGCCGCTGCGCCGATGCGCCCAGTGCTTCATATTCCGCGCCATCGATGTCCCAGCCGAGCTTTTCGGCAAAGTCCGGAATCGTGCTGCGACCGGGATAAGATGTGAACAGATATTCGGGCAGCACGGCCAGACGGACCGGATCGCCGCCATATTGCTCGATGAAAATGGACGAAGTGCGGATGTTCAACTCGACTTCGCCGATATGGTTTAGCATCGCCGCGCGCGCGTCGTCCTTGCTGCTGGCTTCCAACGAGCGGGCCGTTAATTGCATGGCGACTGCAGAATATGGCGCCGGTGTAGTTGGCGAAACGTCGTGCAAAGTGGTCATGCGTGGGTCAGTTCCTCAATTCAGTCCGAGCGATCCGGGATTCATCAGCCCGCGCGGATCGACTTCGCGCTTTACCGCCTGCAACAACGCATCGGCGCGCGCGTCAAGACTGTCTCGATAGCGATAGGTCCGGCCGATCTGGAAATGTGCCGCGCCGTGGTGATGAAAAATATTGACAATAGCTTGCTTCAGCTTGGCGGTAAGCGCCCATGCCTCGCTATTACCCGCCAGCTTGGGCACCTTTTTCAAATGCCCCGGCTCTATCGTATGCTCGATCAGGGGATTGCGCGCATCGGGCCAGTAGAGGCACGGCTCAATGACCATTCCCGCGCCGCCAACCGCCGCGATCAATGTGCCGTAATGCACGCCCAATCGCTCCATTTCATCAGCATAATCGGCAAACAGAGTGCGGAACGCCTCGAAGCATTCCTGCGAGCGGCTGTGCGAGACAAGCCCGTGGATCGGTGCCCATCGCTCTCCGTCAGGTCCAAGAATGGAATTCAATGGTCCAAACGGATTGGCGCGGATGATCTTGGGGATAGTATTTTCGACTTCGCAGCCACCCTGCCCCGCCACGATCTCGCGGGCGAGCGCGATATCGGCATCGGCGGCGGCTTGAATGCGCCCCTCGGCCAGCACATGAAGCGAATATTTCGCACCATCGATGAAGTCGCGCCCTGCCGCAACAACGCGCGCACCTTCTTTCAAAGCGTTCAGCATCCCGCCCTGTTTTTTCATCATCCCGACCAACTGTTTGGCATCGCTGGTCAAGCTGTCGCGTTTCATGCGGATCGCATTCAAATACGGGTCGAAACCAAAGCATTCGGTGGCGATCCCGCGCCGGTCGATCGCGCTGGCAGCGGCAAACCAGCTATCGTGATCATCGAAAGAAAAGCTCGCAAACCCGTGCGCGTCGGCCTCGCGGATCAGCCGCAATGTGATCGTCGCCTTGATCCCCAGCGCGCCCGTATCGCTTAAGAAAAGGCCGGTCAGGTCGGGACCGTAAGGCCGTGTGTGCTGCGATCCCACCGATAACAGCGTGCCATCGGCCAGCACGACTTCCAGCGCCGTACAGCTTTGCACAGCTGTGCCGTAACGCGTCGTGCCCCAGAAAATGCCGTTCTGGCTCATCCCGCCGCCGATGGTCGCCTTCAGACCCGACAGCGTGCCCCACATCGGCGTGCGCAATTTCTGGGGGCTAAGTGCTTTGTGTAAGGCGGCCCAGGTGCAGCCCGCCTCGACCGTCACGGTCATGTCGGCCTCGTTCACCGAAATGATCCGGTCCATGCCCGCCAGATCGAACAGGACCGCGCCCGGATTATCGCTTGTATAGCCGCCCGTATAACTCATGCCGCCACCGCGCGGGATAACCGCGTGACCTGCATCGGTCGCTATTTTTACGGCTGCGGCAAGCTGGTGCTTATCCGCCGGACGCACAACCGCCGCAAGATCAGCACCGCGCGCGTAAATATCATGCGCGTAGAAATCGAGATTATGCTCGTCCGCCACGACTTCTGCACCCGTTTGCGCCAGCCTCTCGGCAATATTTGCTTCGGCCAGCGTGGCCATTACGCAGCGCCCGCCGCCGCGCGGGTCGGCTCAGGTGCATTCTGGTCTGCCGGGAAACTGTCGGGATAGCGGCCTAAGAACAGCAGCAAAGCACCACCTGCGATATAAAAGAAGATTGCTGCCGTCAGAATCGGATCGTAGCTGCCCGTGCTGTCGCGCACATAGGCATAGGCGATCGGCGACATCGCGCTGGCCAGACCGAACGGCATATACAGCATCCCGTAGATCTTGCCGTAATTGAGCATCCCGAAATAGCGACTGGCGAGATAGGCGATCAGGTCGCTTTCCGCCCCGGCGGCAAAGCCCAGCAGGAAACCGCCAATGGCGACGTAAGTAAAATTGCTGTCCGTGCCAAGCAGCAGGAAGCTGGAAATTGCAGGCAAGCACAAGAGCGGGAACGCGACATAACCCGCCCAGAATTTGTCCAGCAGCAGTCCGGTGATAATGCGGCCCGACAAGATGCCCAGGCCTAGAATTGTCAACACATTGGCGGCAATATTGGACGACAGGCCGTGATCTGCGAGGATCGGCACCATGTTGATGAACGCCCCGCCAAAGGCCAGTGCGATGATCAGGATCGAGAACCAGATCAGCCAAAACCGGTAATCACGCATGGCCGCTCCCAGCGTGACGCCGGTCAAGCCATAACTTGGCGCGGCATCTTCTGCGGGCTCGCTTTGCGCAGAGGTATCTTGCGCAGTCACATTTTGTGCAGACACATTTTGTGCTGACATGGCGCGCGGGCGTTCTTCAGGGCGCGGCTCGCGGAAAAACAGAAATCCCAACGGCAGCGCGATCAGCAGCGGGAAACCTGCGATAATCACGAACATACTGCGCCAACCGTAATTCGTGATCGCCCAATCGGCGACTTGCGGAATGACCAGCGCGGCAAGGCTCGTACCCATCAGAAGGATTCCGAGAGCCAGCCCTTTGCGGCGGAAAAACCACATGTTGATCGCGCGGCTCCAGGTGACAGGCGTCGATCCGATACCGACCAATCCGACCAGCATCCACAATCCGTAATAGACATACAAGGTGGAGGCTCCGCCATCCATCGGGGTCAGCCCGATAGCCGCAAATGCCAAGCCGAATGCCAACAGCGACAACAGCGCGACTTTGCGCACGCCATAACGGTCGGCCAGCCAGCCGAATGCCGGAGCCAGCAACGAAGCGATAATGCCGAAAACTGTGATCGGGATAACGGCCTGTGTCCGGCTCCACCCGAACTCGCTCATCACCGGCTCGACCGTAAAACCGATCACATTATATGGAAGCGGAGAAGCCCCGCAGGCAACGCCCAGCACCGAGACCAGCAACACTTTCCAGGCAAGCGAAAATTCGCCGCGTTGTTCCTCGATCTTTTGTGTCGCCGTGTCATTTACCATGATCGTAAAACTCCGTCAGATTGCCGTCCGGATCGCGGACCGCGACAATATCGACTGTGCCCAGCCCCGCTATCGTAACGCCTTGTGCGCGATAAGCGAAGGTGGCGCTGCGATTCTCCAAATAAGCCGTGTAAGCCGCCAGATCGCGAACCGGATAGCGCACCGATAAAATGCCCAGATTGGGCGGACTGGCCGCGCCCGAATGATCGTGGCCGGTAAAGCCCTCGATCTGCATGACTTCGACCCGGCCCGTCTCGCCGGCAATGGGATACAGCGCGGCGGCGGTCCGTTTGATCTGACTGGTCAAATTGACGGGGATCGACAGATTGGAAAAGGCAGGCTCATCCGGTTCGCTGATGGTCTCGAACAAAAGGCCGAAACCCAGCGTGTCGCGGTAAAAATCGCGCGCAGTCTGGCGGTCGCGGACCATGCGCATCGAATTGAAACCCTGACTGATTGCGCCGACTGGAAACGCTGCAAAATCGGGCGAGATACGCTCATACACGGCAAGATTAATGCCATGTGGCCCTTGCAGCACTACGTTGCGCAGATCCGATGCACCGAATTGAAAACGGATCGGCGGGCTTTCGGCCCACCAGCCTAATTCAAGCGCTTGCTCATACAGCCCGATCAACATCGTCGCTACGAACCATGATCGAGAAAATGCCGCCGGTGTCCCACGGGCGTGCCGCCGGACGGATCGGTCTTTGCTCCACGCCCGAAAAGCGCACGAAGCGGATGCATCCGGTGTCAGCCTGAGGCGCGCACCAACGCTCGAACCGGCCGCCTGCCGTGTCGGGCAGTGCCCAATAGGCAAGCTCCTGCTTGTTAACTGCGCCCGACAAGGTCAGCCGCCAGTCACCCGCCTCGCGAAACAGCTTGGTCGTCGGTTCAAATTCAGCCACCGAAACCACCGTTTCGCTCCACGGCTCGACACCGAAATCTTCAGCCGTTTGCGCATATGATGCGCTCGCCAAAAGGCCGATCCCCGCGATCAGGAACCGGCCCAGCCGTAGAAGCGAGGCGCGCATCTCAGTCGAAGCGGAAGCCGACATCGACACCGAAGGTCAGCGGCGCGGACGCATAAACTTGATTGAGGCCCGTGCTGGCGCGGAAATACTCGCGGTCGGTCAGGTTTTTGCCCCAGATCGTGACACGCCAGCCATCATCAGCGGCGCGCCACCCTGCCCGCGCATCGACGCGGAAGCCCGGCTCGACCAGCGATCCCGGAGGATTGGCGACCAGCGCAAAGCTGTCGGATTCATAAGCGCCGTCTGCGCCAAAGAAGATTTCACCCGATGCCAGCGGCACGGTGTAAGTGAAGCCCAGCAATCCCTTCCATTCCGGCGCATTTTTCAGCGCCAGATTAAGCGCGCAATCGACGACCTGATCGTTGAATGCATCGGATGGTCCCGTAGCGGTTATCGCTGTGCAAGCGGGGCCGACCGCGCCTGAAGTGATATTGGAATTGGTGAGCGTCCCGGCCTGTAAAGGCGTCAAATTGCGATATTCGGCATCGAGCCAGCTTGCATTGCCGTAAATGTCCAGCCCATCGACCGGCTCGAACCCGAATTCCAGCTCGACACCCTGAATGCGCGCTTCACCGGCATTGGAGCGTGTAAATACTCCGCCACCAGTGGTCGCACTAATTTGAAGGTCGGAGTAATCATTGTAGAAATAGGTTGCGTTGAAGGTTGCGCGGCCATCGAGGAATTGCGTCCGCAAACCCGCTTCGATTGCATCCAGTTGCTCTTCCTCGACGCTCAGGAAACATCCTGCGGGGCTAAAGCAATCCGAGGAGAAGCCGGGCGATTTGAACCCTGTGGCATAGCTTGCGTAAACCAGAATATCCGGGGTGATTTCGTAATCGGCCTTCGCGGTCCAGGTGATGTTATCGACCCCGACCGAATCCTCGACCACCGGAATGACGACCGATGTGCCTCGGAAATCGCGCGTTTCATCGGTCCAGCGCAATCCGCCAGTTAGCGTCAGCGCATCGGTCAGGGAAATGGCGGCTTGACCGAATAGCGAGAAGCTCTCCGTCTTGACTTCGTTGGTCACCGGCAAAATGAAGGTGAATGCCAGTTCCGCGTCCTCGGAATAATAAAACGCACCCGCCGTTAAATCGACCATACCGATATTCGTATTCAACAGAAATTCTTGACTGAACTGATTCTGATCGGTTTGCTGGAAATACGGAAATGTGATGTGCGTCGATAAGTCATCGCTGAGCGTGCGAAATGCCGTGATCGAAGAGATGGTAAAATTGTCGTATTCGCCCTTCAACTGATACGACACGCCCAGCGCATCGACATCGCTGCTGAAGGCCGTGAAACAGCCGACAGGCTGGAATGTCGCAGGCGTTGCAGCAGAGCAGGTCACTCCGGCAGCAGGCTCGATCGTGAAGATATTACCGTCGGTATCGGTGGCGACGGTCGGATTGTCGCTCTCGGCAATAAACGAGCTTGGAACCGGGTCGGATTTGTCCTTCGTGTAATCGACGATGGCAAGGAAATTCCAGACATCGGACAATTCGCCATACAGGCTGCCGCGCAAGGCAAAGACTTCTTCGCCGCCAGCCTGCGTTCCGGCAAGATCGGCAAAATCACCGTTCGGGTTTAGGTCGAAATACCCATCGCGCTGGCGATACAGGCCTGAAAGCCGGAAGGCGCCAGTATCCCAAGGCGATACATTGACGCTCGCCTTGGCGGAAATGCGATCGAAATTGCCGTAGCCGACTTCACCGCTCAGCGATGTTTCGCCCAATTGCGGGCGGACCGAACTGATCTTGATCGCGCCGCCATTGGTGTTCCGGCCATACAACGTGCCTTGGGGACCGCGCAAAACTTCGACTTGTTCGATATCGACGAGATCGACGAGCGAGCCGACCGTGCGGCCAAGATAGACGTTGTCGATATAGATGCCGACTGCCGGATCGATTGCACCGCGCGATTCATCTTCGCCTACCCCGCGAAAATAGATGCGGGCTGAACTCGCTGTACCCGTGCCGGTAGAAATAACGACATTGGGGATCTGGTTTTGCAGATCGTTGGTGTCGGAGATTTGGCGGTTCTCAAGCGTCGCGCCGGTCAATGCGGTCACGGCTGCGGGCACATCCTGCAAGTTCTGTGCGCGGCGTTGTGCAGTTACGATGATGACGCCGTCACCGGGCTGTTCGGTCGAAACTGCCTGATCGGTGGCGCTCTGATCGGCTTCCTGAGCGTAAGCGGCGGGAGCCCACGCCGCCGCAGCGCATAGCGCCACAGCAGCAGCTGGTCGGGCAATCGAAGACATCAGATCATTCTTATAAATCATCATCCACTCCTTGAAATTTTCGTTCGCGGAAGACACCCGCCTGCATTTCTTTGTGCAAAGTTGTCCGGACAACCTCTTGTCTGTCAAGTCGAGAAATGCGATTTGTCCGGACAAGTTGCTATTTGGTCCCAGTCGGTGCAACCGGCAAAATGGCACAATAAGAAGGTAATTTCATGGAGTTGAACGCGATGGCTTACCCTTTGCTGGTATATGTCCACCTTTTGTTGTTCGTCTTGTGGCTTGGCGCAGATGTCGGCGTTTTCCTGCTGGGTCAGCATTTTCGCAAGCGCACGCAATATACGCTGGAGCAGCGGATCGCGCTCCTGAAAGCTGCTGGTGCTGGTCGATATGACACCGCGCAGTGCCTGGGCGCTGATGGTGCCGCTATCGCTGAGCGTGGTCGATACTGGCGGGTATTGGGATGTGCCGGTGTGGCTGCTGATCGGTGCGTGGACGATCGGCGCGTTCTGGCTGTTTCTGGTGTGGGATGCCCATTGGCACGACCAAACGCCGCGCGCCGCGCGCAATCGCGGGATCGAGAGCTGGCTGCGCTGGATCGTCGGCGGCTTTTACCTGTGGCTAGGCGGACAAAGCCTAATGATCGATGCACCTTTACAACCCGACTGGCTGGCGTGGAAAGCGTTGCTGTTCGGAGTCATTTTTGTCGCGGCGATCATGATCGATGTCAGTTTCAAGCCAGTTGGCAAACAATTGACTGCGGTACTTGAAGAAGGGTCGAGCGATGCGACCGAATTGCCGCTGCTCAAAACGATGAACCGGACCCGTATCTGGGTGTGGGCAGTCTATGCGCTGCTGCTGGCCACCGCGTTTCTGGGGAATGTCAAACCCATCTGGTAGCGATAAAAATGCCACATAAACCGATACTTGCAAAATTTGTCTGGACAACTTTTTAATCAAAGTGAATTATAGGGTGGGACGTTTTGCGCAAAAGCGCACAGGGGAGAACTTTGGATGACTCGAGTTTTTAAAGCAGTTTTGCTGGCAGCAACCGTGATGTCGCCGGGAGCCGTGCTGGCGCAGGACAACACCGAAATCGAGCAGGTGAGCGAAGACCCTGCTCTGCCCGATAACACGATCATCGTGACGGCTCGTAAGCGTTCCGAAACGCTGCAAACCGTGCCGACGACCGTATCGGTTACAACTGCAGAGACAATCGATCGTCTGGGCCTCGACAGCCTACAGGACATCGCCAAGATCACGCCCGGCCTCGTCTTCGATGACAGCTTCGGGCGCGATGGCAATCGTCCTGTCATTCGCGGCCAAGCCAATATTCTTGGCGCGTCCGGCGTTGCCTATTTCATCGACGGGATCTACTTCACCGGCAGCCTCGCCGATTACGATGTCGATACGATCGAGCGGATCGAAGTCATCAAAGGTCCGCAAAGCGCGCTATACGGACGCAACACCTATTCCGGTGCAATCAACATCATCTCCAAAATGCCCGGTAACACTTGGGAAGGCCGGGTCACTGCCGATATTTCCGAGCATGATCGTTACGAATTAACCGCCGGCATTCGCGGGCCGCTTACAGATAGCATCTCAGTTGGACTGAACGGTCGATATTACGATTTCGGCGGCGAATTTACGAACGAGTATGACGGCAGCAAGATCGGCAAGCAGTCATCCTATTCGGTGTCCGGCCTCGTAAATTTCAATAATGGCGGCCCCTTCACTGCCGCTTTGCGCGGATATTTCAACAGCACCGATGACGGTCAGCCCGCGCTCTTTGCGCAAGGGACCGAGTTTAACAACGTTCTGTTCGATGATGGAGCCTTGTATGGCGGCGGCGGTCGCTATTTCAGCGGCGTGGTTCAACCGCGTGCAGTCAATACTGATTACAGCCGTCAGTTCGCTGCCGAAGATGTCGACAAAGTTGGTCTGGAGTCCGACACCTACAATGTCAGCCTGCGGATGGAATACGAACTTAGCGACGATCTCAGCCTGATTTCGCTCACTGGCTATAACAAAAGCGACGGGACTACGCTGCTGGACGGTGATTACAGCCCCAACAGTTTTCAAACCGCCGTTTTTGCCCGTTTCCCACGCGGTGCGCCGGTCGGATTTGGCCCCGCCGGACCGATCTTCCCGTTCGCCTATGTCGGCACGACCGTCGATTTCAGCTTTGCCAATCGTAGCGAATCGCAGGATTGGTCGCAGGAGTTGAAGCTGTTTTACGAAGGCGATCAATTCGACTTCATTCTGGGCGGATATTATTTCGATCAAAGCAATGACAGTTTCGATATTCGTAATGTGCCGGATGATGCCTTGGCCCGTGCCGGGGCTAGCTTTGGCGCTGCCTTCGCTAACGAGCAGGCAATATGTGCCGCCAGCCCTAACTGCGCGAACGTCATCCCGTTTTTCGGCCCATCCGTTCCCAATAGTCGCAGTGAGAATTTGCGAGACGTCGAGAATATCGCGGTCTTTGGCGCGGTGGAATGGCATATCACGCCCGACATCAATTTGGGCATCGAAGGGCGGTATGCCGAAGAAAAAATTACCCAAACGCTCTTTAGTTTCAACGAGGGTGATCCGCGGCCAGAGCCCTCTGTCGATGGTGCATCTGCAACCTTCAAGGAATTTACGCCTCGCGTGACATTTAACTGGCAATTGTCGCCGGATAATATGTTTTATGCGATTTATGCCGAGGGCCAGAAGCCGGGCGGGTTCAATGGTGCAGCGGCGTTTCAGGCCAGTGAAGACAGTCCCACTGTCAATGTCAAAACTTACGAAGCGGAGGACAACACGTCCTACGAAATTGGCCTGAAAAACGTATTTCTGGACAACACTCTGCAATTCAATATCGCCGGATTCTACACTGAAATTGAAGGGTATCAGCTGACCCAAAACGTGTCGGTGCCGCCCAATCAGGTAAGTGTTGTGGTTAATGCAGGGGAAGCCGAAATTTTCGGCATCGAACTGGATATGATTGCACGACCAACCGATGGCCTGACCTTCACGGCCAATTATGCGCTGGCAGATACTGAATTCTCCGCCGGTTTCGATGAGAACCAAGGTGTCCTGAACGATGTTGCCGACGATCGCCTGGTAAATTGCTCAACCGGTGATCAATTCCCCGATGTTGCCGCTTGCCAATCTCTGTTCGGTTCGATCGAGGGTCAGCGCATTCCCCGTGCGCCGGTGCATCAGTTCTTCGCCGATGTCGATTATCGCACACCGATCGGTAATGGTGACTGGGAAGTGTTTGCTGGTGGTAACATTTCGCTGACTTCCAGCAGTTTTGCGCAAGTCAGCAATCTGGCGAAATCAGGCGATGCAACGCTGGTCGATATCCGCGCCGGCGTTCAGAACGACCGCTACAAGGTTCAGTTCTATGTCGATAATCTGACCGATGAAGACTCCGTTGCGCAAGTGCTGCGCTTTGCCGATGGTAACGCAAGTTTCCGTCGCAGTTTCGTCGCTGGTCTGCGTCCCGGACGGCGACTGGGTGTGATCGTGTCAGCCGGGTTCTAAGCCGATTGCGATACGCCAAAGAAAAGGGCGGTTCCTCACGCGGAGCCGCCCTTTTTCTTACCCAAAACGTGATGCGATTATTCGGATTGCGTCGGTGCATTTCCGGCAGCTTCGCGCGCCTGGTCGGTCAGCATTTTAAACTTCGTCCAGGTCGTTTCGTTGCGGCGCGTGTCGTCCTTGGGCGGAGCTTGCTCATAAATCGGATAATTTTCGCGGATTTCGTCTTTCAGCACATCAGGCAGTTCATCAAATCCACCGGGCAATTTGCGACCCATCGCATTGAACACCATTTGTCCGGGACGACCGCCCATATTCATCCACGGTGCCCACGGCGAAATGCGGACCCAGCTAATCATCGGGTAGGCAGTCGGCTTGGTGGAATCGTACAGCTCGTCTTTCAGCGCAGCGAAGTCGAAAATCTCCATCGCGTGGTACATATTGCCGACGAAGGATTGATAGTCGCCCGCGAGCGGATTGGGATAGAACAGCGGCACTTCGAACGGCATGAAGACATACGGCCCGCTCTCGCGCAGGGTGCCGAGCGAAAACGGTGTGCCATCCGCGCCGCGCGCAAAGTTAGGGCGACCATTGACCGGATCGTTATGGATTTGCATCACTTCGACCGTCTCGCCATTATAGGGGTTGTCCCAGCTATCGACAACTTCCCCCGTTTGCGGATCAAGCATCAGCATGACCTCGCGGCTGATGAGTCGCCAGCCAGTGCCGCGCTCTGCATCTTCGACTTCGACGCAGCGCCGGATATTCATGCCCTCGCCTTTGAACAACAGCTTGTCGGCAATGCCGGGCGAGCGACCATAAATATTGCCTGACCAATGATAAACCGCAGGTTCGTCGGCGGACACGCCGCATTGCAGACGCTTGGAAATTTCCAGCGCATCTTCGGGAATGTCGGGGTCCAGCGTGCGCGCTTGCGTCGGCGCAGCAGTCAGGGCGAGCGCAGAGGCCGCCATGGTAAGGGTTTGCAAGATACGACGAATAGCCACAAATATTCTCCCAGATGCATCCGTTTGTCCGGACAAATTCTCATTTCACGCTTGACTTTAGATTTGTCCGGACAAATTGTGAAGGGCAATTCGGTTATCACACCGTTTCGGGAGTTTTCAGGTCAAGTGTTTGCCGCAAGCAGTCTGCTTTTTGTACCGGGTTCCCGGTCCGATCGTTTCGGCAAGGCGCGCGAAGCGAGTGCTGGACTGACGGTGATCGATCTGGAAGATGCGGTGGCCCCCAGCGACAAGCACGAGGCGCGCAAAGCTGCGATGAAGGCGGTGGTCGATGACCGCTACGGCTTGGCGATCCGCATCAATGCCGTGACAACGCGCGCCGGAATTGCCGATCTTCACGAGCTAGCCGACAGCAGCCCATTGCCAGCGTTCCTGCTTGTGCCGATGGTCGAATGCGCAACGGAACTTGGCGTCATACGCGGTGCTTTGGGTGAAGCGTGCCCGCATCTGATCCCATTGGTTGAAACACCGCGCGGGCTGCGTCATGCGCTGGCTATCGCTTCGGCTGACAAAGTGGCGGCGCTGATGTTCGGCGGTGGCGATTTTTCCGGCGAGCTTGGAGTGGCGCTTGCATGGGAGCCATTGCTGGCGGCGCGGCAGCAAATCGTGCTGGCCTGTGCCGAAGCACGCATCCCCGCAATCGATGTGCCATTTGTCGGGCTGGATGACGAGCAGGGATTGCGCACAGAATGCGAACAAGCGCGGGCTATGGGCTTTGCGGCAAAAGCGGCTATCCATCCGCGACAGGTTGCGACAATTGAAAAAACCTTCGAGCCGTCCGAGCGTGAATGCACCGAAGCGGCAGAAGCCTTAAAGGCTTATGAGGCAGGCGGGCAGAAGGCTATTCGGCATCACGGCCGGATGCTCGAAGCGCCTCTGGTCAAACATTACCGCGCGATTTTGGCGCGTAAGGAAAGGAATGCTCATGCGTGATGGCGTGATCGAGATATCCCCCGGTCGGTTTCGCGAGACATCCGGTCGCTACTTCGAGGATTTCGTCGAAGGCCATGTGTATGAACATCGGCCAGGGCGCACCATCACCGATGCCGATAACGTGTGGTTCACGCTACTGACCATGAACACGCACCCTGCGCATTTCGATTATGAATTCGCGAAGAAAACGGAATTCGGCAAACCTCTGGTCGTCAGCCCGCTGACCATTGCCCTGATGACGGGTATGAGCGTGTCGGATACCAGCGGCAAAGCAGTTGCCAATCTTGGCTGGGACGAAGTGCGCATGGTGCATCCTTTGTTCGTTGGCGATACCTTGTATTGCGAAAGCGAAGTGCTGGAAAAACGCGAAAGCAAGAGCCGCCCCGAACAGGGCATCGTTACTTTCAAGACAACGGCGATGAATCAGACCGGCGACATCGTAAGCCATTACAAGCGCACAATATTGGTGTGGAAACGCGGCCACGGGCCGAACGACGATTAAGGACAAAAAAATGGCAAGTGTTGCCGCAGTTCAAGACCAGATCCGCACCATCGATCCCGATGAAGAGCGTGCGTTCATGGATGCGATCGATCGCTGGATGGAGCGCGAAGTGCTGCCCGTAATCCAGTATCACGATCATAACGACATCTGGCCGGAAAAGCTGGTCGAGCAGATGAGCGAAATGGGCCTGTTCGGCGCGACTATCGGGCAGGAATATGGCGGTCTGGGTCTGCCTGCGACCACTTATGCCAAGATCGTAATGCGCATTTCCAGCCATTGGATGGCCATCACGGGAATTTTCAACTCGCATTTGATTATGGCGGCGGCGGTTGAGCGGTTCGGCACTCTTGAGCAGAAAATGAAATGGCTGCCCAAATTTGCAACCGGCGAAATTCGCGGCGGCCTTGCCTTGACCGAGCCCAATGCCGGAACCGATTTGCAAGCGATCCGCACCGTGGCAAAGCGTGATGGTGACGATTACGTTTTAAACGGCACGAAGACATGGATTTCGAATGCGGTAAACGGATCGTGTTTTGCGCTGCTGGCCAAGACCGACCCGCAAGCCGATCCGCGTTACAAAGGCATGAGCCTGTTTATCGCGGACAAACGGGCCGATGGTTCCGGGGGCCTGACGACGGGCAAGAAGTTCGACAAGCTGGGCTATAAAGCGATCGACAGTGCCGAACTGGTCATGGAGGACTATCGGATACCGGCGGATCAGCTAATCGGCGGCAGTCGAGGGGCAAGGTTTCTTTCAAGCGACCGGCGGGCTGGAGCTGGGCCGGATCAATGTGGCAGCGCGCGGCGTCGGCATGGCGGAAGGTTCGCTACGCCTCGCGACCGAATATGCACAGCAACGCGAAACGATGGGCAAGCCGATTGCGCAGCATCAGGCGATCCAGTTGAAGCTGGGTGAAATGGTGACGCGCGCGCACGCCGCCCGTTTGCTGACATTGGACGCTTCGGAAGCCTATGATCGCGGCGAACGCTGCGACAAAGAAGCCGGAATGGCAAAATTCTTCGCCTCCGAAGCCGCCGTGTCCAACAGTCAGGAAGCGATGCGCATCTACGGCGGCTATTCCTATTCCAAAGAATACGACATCGAACGCTATTATCGCGATAGTATGCTGATGTGCATCGGCGAGGGAACCAACGAAATGCAACGCATGATCATCGCCAAGCAGCACCTTAAAGAAAACCCGGCCTGACTGCGCGCGTGAGCTTGCATCTGCCCCTTACAGGTTTCCGGATCATCAGCGCCGAGCAATATGGCGCCGGTCCCTATGGCACGATGCATCTTGCGCAATTGGGCGCGGAAGTCATCAAGATCGAGCCGCCGACAAAGGATGGCCCTGATGGAACACGGGTTGGCGGCGGGGATACGGCGCGCGCGGTTGGTCCGCACTTTCTTCGGAAAGGCGAAAGCCTGTATTTCCAGAGCTTTAACTTGAACAAACGCTCGCTGACGCTGGATTTGCAAACTGATGAAGGTCAGGCGATTTTAAGCAAACTGGTCGCGACAAGCCATGCGGTTGCCAACAATATGCGCGGCGATTTGCCGGAACGGCTGGGCCTGACTTATGATGCGCTGAAGGCGGTCAATCCCGCTATCGTGTGCGCGCATCTGTCCGCCTATGGCCGCGATAACGAGCGCGCCAAATGGCCGGGCTATGATTATCTGATGCAGGCCGAGGCCGGTTATTGCGCAGTCACTGGACAGCCGGGTGGAGAGCCGCAGCGGATGGGCCTGTCGATGGTCGATTTCATGACCGGCACGATCTTTGCCATCGGCTTGCTCGCCGCGCTGGTCGATGCGCAGCGCACGGGACAGGGCCGTGACGTCGATACCGATCTGCTGTCGGCGGCCATTCATCAAACCAGCTATCCGGCCCTGTGGTATATGAACGAGGGCGATGAAACGACGCGCGAGCCGCGCAGCGCGCATCCCACCGCCACCCCCAGCCAGATGTTTCGCGCTGCCGATGGGTGGATGTTCGTGATGTGCCAGCTACCCAAATTTTGGGACATTCTGACCGACAAGATGGGCCGCAGCGAGCTTTCCCAAGATTCCAGATTTGCGACAAATGCAGATCGGCTGGCCAATCGCGATGCGCTGACCAAGCTGCTTGACGAGGAATTTGTGCAGCATCCGATGGCCTATTGGCAGAATTTGCTGGCCGGGTTCGTGCCGGTCGCGCCGGTCTATACGTTGGGCGCGGCGCTCGACAATCCGTGGCTCGAAACCATCGGTATGCGCGACAGCGTGGATCATCCCGACCGGCCCGATATGCAGGTGCTTGCCAGCCCGCTAAAGCTGGACGGCAAACGCCTGCCCAATCGCGCAGGCCCCTTGCTGAGCGCCGATAGCGACGCGATCCTTGATGAACTGGGTTATGACGAGGATGCCGTGGCCAAATTGCGTTCCGATGGCATTGTATAGCGTTGTGTTTGCGCGTTCGGGCAACGCCAGTGTTTTGCCCGAAGATGCGGTCAGCGGGTCGCGCCTTTCATGACTGCCTTAAACATCCAGATCGATATGCATCGCATAAGCGAAGCGGTCGCCGGGATGGTGGCTCATCGAAATTTCGAAAACCCGGCCCTTGGGATCGATATAGCAGCGTACGATCCGCAAGACCGGCGCGCCGCGTTTGATTTCCAGCGCTTTGGCCGTCTTGGCGTCCGCAGCAACCGCCTGAATATCCTGCGTAACGCGGCCTATGCTGATGCCCGCCAATTGCTCGATCTGGCTGAACAAGGTGCCAGCGCCAAGGTCGAGCGCATCGATCGCCTCGCCCAGCATCTCGTGAAAAAACGCGTCGGTGACGGCAATCGGCAATTCGGCATCGGAGGAGCGACGCACTCCGCGAAAACAGCGCCACTTCCCGCCCGTCTGTTCGGCCACTTGTTCGGCCACTTTGGCCGGCAGCGTGTCGCATTTCTCTTCAATGTAAGCCACTTCGCTGTCGCGCGCATATTGCAGCAATTCGCCAACATTGGAGAGCGGTTGGTGCAGCGCTCCGCCCCGCGCAGCAGCAGGCTGAACGATCGTGCCCGATCCGCGTTTGCGAGCAATCAGCCCTTCGGCTTGCAAGCGTTTCAAGGCTTCGCGCACGGTAAAGCGGCTGACATCGTATTTCGCGCACAATGCCGTTTCGGTCGGGAATTGCGCGCCACCCGCAAAATCGCCCGCCATGATCGCTTCGCGCAGCTCACCTGCGACTTGCAGATAGCGCGATATGCTGGGCTTCGGTGGCTTTGCGGTGGCTTTGGCCAAACTTCTCGTCCGATTTGCAATAACTATGTCGGGGCCGGTGTATGAGCGATGCTTTGCTGACGCAACTGGCAAGCCGCCTTTCCGCGTCAGTGACGGCGACCGACCGCGCGCGTGCGCGGCTGCATCTGCTCGACTGGCTGGCTTGTGTGGCTGGCGCAAGGCAATCGCAAGCCGGAAAGCTGGGCGCGGCCATTTCGCAGCGTGGCTGGGAGCAGGCAACTTATCTTGGCAATGTGCTGGAAATGGACGATGTTCACCGCACCGCCTTGCTGCACCCCGGCCCGGTCGTCTGGCCAGCCGCCATGAGCATCGACAGCGCGGATTTCGATACCAGACTGGATGCGGCTGTGCGCGGTTATGAAGCCATGATCGCTGTGGGGGGCGCACTGGACGCGCATCATTATGCGCATTGGCATCCGACTGCGACCGCCGGTGTGTTCGGAGCCGCCGCCGCGCTGGGTTCTCTGCTGGGCTTTGCTCCGGTCGAATATGCGAACGCCTTGGGCAATGCCGGATCGGTTGCAGGCGGGCTGTGGCATATGCGGCACGATAAAGTCCTGACCAAGCAATGGCATATCTATCATGCAGTGCGGACTGGTCGTGATGCAGCGCTGCACGTCAATTATGGCGCGACTGGGCCCGCTGGCATTCTGGAAGGGCCACAAGGCCTGTTTGCTGCCATGACCGAAGAGCCGGGCGCGCTGGCCCAAGCGAGTGACGGGTGGCTTATCCATCAGGTCAGCTTCAAACCGTGGGCTGCGTGTCGTCATGCCCATCCCGCCATTGATGCGGCGATGGAACTACGCGCCGCTGGTAAGCTGTCTCCACCGTTCGAAGTCTCGACTTATGCCGATGCGCTGACATTTTGCGACAAGCCCGATCCGACCAACGAATTGCAAGCGAAATTTTCGCTGCAACACGCGGTCGCGGTCGTGGCCGATGGCCGCGCCGCCGAACCACAGGATTTTACCGAACAGGTTATTGCCGAACTGGCCGATTTGCGCGCGCAAGTAACCATCTCCGAAGACCCTGACATCACCGCTCGGTATCCGGCGCATTTTGGCGCGCGGGTCAACGGGCTGGAGCTGGTCGATACGCGCGGCGATCCCGAACGTCCGATAGGCGAGGAAGTGCTCATTGCCAAAATGCACAGCCTTGCCGCGTGGGGCGGATTGGATGAAGCAGCGGCGGATCGAGCCATCGCGATCGCCTTGCATGGCGAAGATGCCGAAGAGCTGGACGCTTTGCTAAAAAGTTGGCTCCCATGACCGCGACGGCTGACCTGCTTGCCTTCGCTGGCGCGGACCATCATCTGCCTGACGCCGTGCGCAGCGATGCGGGGCGATTGTTGGGCGACACGTTGATGATCGGCGCAGCAGCAGTGGGCGCGCCGGGCGAAGCCGCAATATTGGCAAGCGCGCGCGCCTTTGGCAGCGGGGATGCCGCGCGCCTGATCGGGACGGATGAGCGCTTGCCAGCGCCCAGCGCGGCTTTCGTAAACGGCTATCGCATTCATTGCCTCGAGTGGGACGCCGTGCATGAGCCAGCGGTGGTGCACGCGATGAGCGTCGTTACCGCCGCCTTGGGCGCAGTGATCGACCGGCGTGGCGGTTGCGATGCGGAAGAGGCCTTGCAAGCGCTGGTCATCGGGGTCGATGTTGCGTCGGGACTTGGCCTCAGCGTCACCAGCGCAATGCGCTTTTTCCGCCCTGCAATTACCGGCGTGATGGGCGCGGCTGTAGCAGTGGCGCGGATCGACGGTGCGCCATTGGCCGATGCATTGGGCCTCGCCTATTCCAGCGCCGCCGGTACCATGCAAGCGCACGTCGAAGGCAGCGAGACCCTGCCGTTCCAGATCGCCAATGCAGCGCGCGCGGCGGTCGTCGCCAGCGATCTTGCCAAAGCAGGATTTTCCGGGCCGAAAGACCCGCTCGCCGGACCATTCGGCTATTACAAATTGTTCGAGGAAGGCGATTTGACGCGCTACACCGCCGATCTGGGCCAGATTTGGCGGATCAGTGAAGTCAGCACCAAGCCTTTTCCGTCCGGCCGGGCAAGCCATGCGGCATTGGGACTTTTGCAGCAGCTTGCGCCTGATCCAAAAGCCGTTGCGCAGATCGAGCTAGCCTGTCCCCCACTGATCCGGCGGCTAGTGGATCGACCTTATAGCGCGGATATGAGTCCGGCCTGGGCGCGGCTTTGTATGCCTTATCTGGCGGCGCTGATGCTGGTCGATGGCCGGATCGACCCGCGCCGGTTTACGCCGGGCGACATTGCCGATCCGGTGCTTGGCGAACTGGCCGCCAAAGTGCGCTTGCTCGATGATGGCAGCACTGACGGCAACGCGCTCTTCCCGCAAAAACTGACGATTATCGGCCACGGTGGCGCGCGCAAAGTGCACGAAATCGCGCATACGCTGGGCAGTCCCGACAATCCGCTATCGGGCGCCCAAGCTGCGGCAAAAACCGCGTTGGCCCGCGAACTTGCACCTGACCTGGCCGACCCGCGTATCTTCGATGACCCCCTCGCTTATTTTACGGACCCGACATGACTTTCCCGACCTATTTCGAAGCTCTCGATCACCAGCAGATGCTAGCCGATCACCCTGTCGGAGAGGAGTTTGTCGCGCGTTACAAAAATATGAGCCGCGACGAGCTATTCGCCACGCAGAATGCGCAATTTATCAAACTGATGAAGCGCGGCTGGGACATCCCGTTTTATCAGCGTTTGTGGGGCGCGCAAGGGATCGAGGCGGGCGATATTTGCGGGCTGGACGACATCGGCAAGCTGCCGGTTTACGACAAGACCGATTTGATGGCATCCATCGCCGAGCATCCGCCTTACGGAGACTTTCACGGCATGGGCGCAGCAGCAACGCGCGACCCGGTCATCTTTCACACGACCAGCGGGACGACGGGCAAGCCCCAAGTCCTGATGTTCGGGCCGAAAGGGCGTGAAATCGGCAATCTGCTGGTCGGCAGAATGTATCGCTGGATGGGCCTGGAAAGCGGCGATGTCGTCCACTCGGTCTATGGTCACGGGATGATCAATGGCGGGCATTACATCCGCGAGGCAGTGACGAAATTCACCAATTCCATCTTCCTAAGCGCCGGTACGGGGATCGAGACCCGCAGCGTCAATCAAGTGCGTTTAATGGCGGATTTCGGCGTTTCCTGCCTTGTCGGCTTCGTCGATTACATTCGCAAACTGGCCGAAACTGCGGAAGCGGAGCAGCTGTTCGACCAGATCGATATCCGCATGATTATCGGGCATTTGGGAACAGAGGACCGCACAAGCACCGAAGACGCCTGGCACGGCGCAAAAGCGTATGACTGGTACGGGGTCGGTGACACGGGCAGCATAGCGGGCGAAGGACCGGATCGCGATGGGCTATATGTCTGGGAAGACGCACAATTTCTGGAATTGCTCGATGTCGATAGCGGCGCTCCGGTGGCAAAAGGAGAGACCGGCGACATGGTCGTAACGTGCCTTTACAAGGACGACATCGCGCCCTGCATTCGCTTCAATACGCACGACATCAGCCATGAGCTGGATGGTCGCGGAGAGATCGCTTTCAAGCGCATTGCAGGATTTAAAGGGCGCAGCGACAACATGATAAAACTGCGTGGAATCAATGTCTTCCCGCACGCTATTGGGGCCATCATAGAGAACCGCAGCGATCTGACCGGCGAGTATATCTGCCATTTGCGGCGCAATCAAAAACAACGCGATTCCATGCACGTAACTTTGGAAAGCAAAGGCGGCTCCGATGCCGCAAAGCTGTCCGATTTATTGAAGCAGGGACTGGGCGTGGAAGTCGAAATTACGCTCGTCGAGCCGGGTGCGACTGCATCGGCCACCGAGATCGACAAACGCCAGAAACCGCTGCGCCTGATCGATGAGCGGGGTCTGTAAGCTGCTGTAATGTCAGAATTTTCCAATCTTGAACAGCGCAACAAGCCATTAAATGCGGTGCTGAATTTCGTGCGTGACAAACACGTCCACAATGATGTCGAGACGGCCCTTAAGGATGTCGAGACCGGGGTAAAGGCCAATATTATGGTCCAGGGCCAGCCGTTTCATGCGGGCATCGGAACTCTTGAAAATCGCCTCGCGACAAAAGATGCCGAAGTCGTTCGAAAACTGCGCGAAGCTGGCGCGGTCATCACTGGCATTCTCAATATGGAGGAAGGGGCGCTCGGCGCGAAAAGCGACAACCCGCATTTTGGCGCTGTGCAAAATCCGCACCGGATCGGCTACACGCCGGGCGGGTCATCGGGTGGCAGCGGGGCGGCGGTTGCGGCGGGCCTATGCGACGTGGCGCTTGGCACGGATACGATGGGATCGGTGCGCATTCCAGCGGCGCATTGCGGTGTGTATGGTTTCAAACCGGCGACGGATCGGGTCAGCCAAGACGGACTCGAACCTGCCGACCTTTCACTGGATGCGATCGGGCCTTTGGCGCGCGACCTCGACTTGTTGGAGCGAACGGCGCGCGTCATGTCCGAGTTCGGCGCGCTTCCAATCGAGGGCAGCGGCGCGGTGCTGATCGATCACGGCGTCAAGGTCGATGCCGCCGTTAGCCAAGCCTTCGATGCAGCGGTCGCCGCACTTGCCCACCAGCCTGCCAAAGTAAAGCTCGACCATCCCAATTCGCGCATTCGCTTCGCCGGATTTATCGGCGTTTCGCGCGCAATGGCGAAGCATCTTGCGGGCGTCGAAACCTCCGCCCATCTCGCCAAATTGCTGACTTATGGCCCGCGCCGCAGCGAAGCCGATCTGGCCGAAGATCGCGCAATACTCGCCACCACCCAGAGCCGGGTCCGCGCAATGGTTGAGCAGCATGGTTTCCTCATGATGCCGACCGTGCCCAATCCGCCCTTCCCGCACAGCGAGCCGGAACCCGCAGCGCAAGCCGATTTCACCTGCCTTGCCAATATCGCCGGACTGCCTGCGATCAGTCTGCCCGCAGGTTGGACCGATGATGATTTACCGATCGGGGTGCAGATCGTCGGCCCCTCCGGTCACGAGGCCGGTCTGTTCGCCCTCGCCCGCCACATCGATGCCAAACTGGACGCTTATCGTCCGCCAAAGCCCTAGGAGAAACCCATGCGTATCATCGTGTTGTTCAACTTGAAATCCGGCGTCAGTCGCGCCGATTACGAAGCATGGGCCAAAACCCGCGATTTGCCCGGCGTTAATGCGCTGGCCACGGTGGACGCGTTCACGATCCACAAAGCGAGCGGAATGTTCGGCGATCCGGACGCCGAAGCCCCCTACGAGTATTTCGAGATCATCGATGTCAACGACATGGACGGTTTCGTCTCCGACATAAGCACGCCCGAATTTCAAGCAGTCGCTGCGACATTTCAGGACTATGCCGACAATCCGCAATTCATTCTGACCGAGGATTTGTAGCAGGTGGCAGACGGACAGGCCTTCGCCGGAAAAACCATCGTCGTCACCGGCTCCGGCAAAGACAAAGGGCTGGGTCAGGGGATATTGCAGGCGTTTGCCGATGCAGGCGCGAATTGCGTCGTATCGGACCTTACCATCGATGATGAAGCCAGCCACGTAGCAGGCGAACTGCGCACGCGGGGCGGACACGTTGAAACGATTGCCTGCGATGTGTCCAAAGCGGATCAATGTGCCGCGCTGATCGACCAAGCGATGGCAGCCTTCGGCAGCGTCGATGTGTTCGTTAACAACGCCGGGATCGGTTTCAAGATGAAGCCGCTGCTGGACGTCGATACCGCCGATGAATGGGACGCCGTGCTGGCCGTCAATTTGTCGGGCGCATTCTACTGCACGCAGGCGGCGGCGCGCGCGATGGTCGCTCAAGGGAAAGGCGGGCGCATCATCAACATCGCCAGCCAGGCCGCGAAAACCGGCTTCCCGCATTTGCCCGCTTACGTCTCCAGCAAACATGGCATGATCGGCCTGACACGGGCGAGCGCGGTGGAACTGGGCGCGCATGGCATAACCGTAAATGCGGTATGCCCCAACCATGTGACGACAGGTCTGGGCGCGCAGCAAAACGCTTATTTCAGCAAGTTGCTAGGCTTTGACACGGTCGAGGATTATCTCGCAAATATGGCCGCAAAGAACCCGATGGGACGACCCGGATTGCCAAGCGATACAGCGGCGGCGTGTCTGTGGCTGGCCAGCGACGCCGCGTTTTATGTGACAGGCGAGGCGCTGAATGTAACCGGCGGCGAGGAAATGCACTAGTTTGATTTTGAGCGCGCGCAGCTACGGTCACCACGAGAGATAATGAGGATCATAATGCAGGAAGAACGGATCGACTGGCCCAATGGCGCGAAACTGGCGCTGTCCGTGGTCGTCAATGTCGAAGAAGGCAGCGAGATGACCATCGCGCGCGGCGATCGCGGGATGGAGCCGGTCGATGAGCTGGGCGTATTCGTGAAGTCGAAAATGCGCAATTACTCCAATGAATCCAATTATCTTTACGGGATCAAGGCGGGCGCGCCGCGCATTGTCGGCTTACTCAAGAAATACAACATCATGGCCAGCTGGACCGTGGCGGCGATGAGTTTGGAAAATCATCCCGAAATCGCCGCAGCTATCGTGGATCTGGGCCATGAGCCGATCAGCCACGGCTATCGCTGGGTGCATCAATTCAAAATGGACGAAGCGCAGGAGCGGGACTTTATCCGCAAAGCCGTCACCAGTATCGAAGCAACGTGCGGCGTGCGCCCTTATGGCTGGCTGTCGCGCTATCTGCTGACCGACAACACACGGCGATTGCTGTCGGAAGAAGGCTTTGCCTATCACATGGATGATTATTCGGGCGACGTGCCGTTCTGGGATCGCGGAACGGGGCCGGGCAAACCGCCCGAAAACAAACCGATGTGCATCGTGCCTTATCAGCTCGACAGCAACGACATGAAGATGTGGACCGATCCGGCGCTGACCCCGCGTCAATGGCTGGATTATGCGAAGGCCAATTTCGACCAACTTTACCGCGAGGGCGAAGCAGGCAATCCCAAGATGATGAGCCTCGGCCTGCATTTGCGCATCATCGGGCGGCCCGGGCGTATCTGGGCGCTGGAAGAATTTTTTGCTCATGTGGCGCAGCACAAGGATGTCTGGGTGACCACGCGCAAAGCGATTGCCGAGCATTTCATGCAGGCGCATCCGGCATGAGGGCCATGATATGACGATCCGCCTCGAACTGGATGGTGCGACCGCGCATCTGCTCATCGATCGGGCGGACAAGCGTAATGCGTTCAACATGGCGATGTGGGAAGATGCGCATTCGCTGATAAAGCGCGCGGCGGCGCATTCCGATCTGCGGTTGCTGATCCTGCGCGCGGCGGATGGCGGGACGTTTTGCGCAGGCGCGGACATCAAGGAATTGCTTGCGCATAAGGATGATGCAAGCTGGCGCAGCGCCAATCAGGCGGCGATCAATCGCGTGCAGCACGATCTTGCGCGGCTGAAATTGCCGACCCTTGCGTTTATCGAGGGCGATTGCATCGGCGGGGGCTGCGGGCTGGCGCTGGCGTGCGATATTCGGGTGGCGACGGACGCGGCGCGGTTCGGTATTACGCCGGCAAAGCTGGGCCTCGTCTATCCGCTGCATGATGTGAAGTTGCTGACCGATCTGGTCGGGCCGGGTCAGGCAAAGCGGATCCTGTTCACCGGCGCGCTGATCGATGCGCAGGAGGCGTATCGGATTGGATTGGTCGAGCAGCTATCCGACAATGTGGACGAGATCGCCGAGCAAATTCTCGCTGCCAGCCCGCATTCGGTGCGCGAAACAAAGCGGTTCGTCCGCCGCGTGCTGGATGGTCAGGCAGAGGATGATGGCGAGACGCTGCGCATCTTTGCTGAGGCCTTCACCAAACCGGATTTTCTGGAAGGCACCACCGCTTTCGTCGAGAAACGCAAGCCGGATTTTAAGCGTTGAGTGGTGCGACCAGTAAGGGCGGTGCGACAAGCAAGTGACGGTGCGATTGCGCATGGCACTATTCTGGGCGGGCTTTCCACCGTGCCCGATCTGGACGCTGCCATCGCTGCCTATCGCGATACGCTGGGCCTCGATCTGGTCGAACAAGGTCGCTTGGAGGCAAGTCTTGCCGCAAGCTGGGGCTGCTCCGCCAATACCGACGCGCGCTATGCGATGTTACAGCCCACTAGCGCAGAGCCATGCTGGTTGCGCCTTGTCGAACAGCCAGCGCATCCCGATTTCGTGCCGACCATGACTTACGGCTGGGCGGCGTTCGAATGCACGGTGGAGGATGTGTGGGGCTGGCCGGAAAAATTGCCGCCTGCGCAATTCACGATTGTCGGTCCGCCCAAGGAAATCACCGGGATCGCGCCAGCCTTCATTCCGATGCAAGTGCTGGGTCCGGGCCGCGAGATGGTCTATCTCAATCAGGTGCTGGGCGATATGCCCGACAGCGATTTGCCGCGCGCGCAATCACCCGTGGATCGGATTTTCATCTGTGTGCTGGCGGCCCCCGACCGCGAGGCGTGCGTCAAATGGTATGCCGACCGGCTGGGCTTTGATCGTGGCAGCGATTTCACGATCCCCTACTCCATGATCAACAACGCTTTCGACTTGCCTGGCGATACGCTGACGACGCTGACTATGGTGAGCGCCGGACGAATGCCCATCGTCGAGGTGGACGATTATCCGCCAAATGCGACGCCAAGGCCAAGCCATGCCGAAATGCTGCCACCCGGCAATGCGCTGGTGACGCTGGGCGTGCGCGATCTGGATGCTTGCGATGTCGCGTGGATTACGCCTCCCAAGCAACGCGATGGCGCGCTGTATCAAGGGCGCAAAGCCGCTACCACGATCGGTCCGGCGGGCGAATTGCTGGAGCTGGTGGAATTGTCCTGACCACCCGATAACGCGCAATTAAGGCAGCAAGATCGTCGAGCCGGTCGTCTTCCCGCTTTCCAGATCGCGATGCGCCTGCGCCGCGTCACGCAGAGCGTAAGTCTGGCCGATTGTGACCGACAACGCGCCGCTCTCGAACAGCTCCCACACCCGCGCAGAACCTGCCGCGCGATCTTCCGGCGTTTCGTAATAGTGGAACAGCATCGGCCGCGTATTGTAGAGCGAACCCTTCATTGCCAGCACGCCGACATCGACTTCGCCCACCGGCGCATCGGCATTGCCATAATTCACGATCAGCCCGCGCTTGCCCGTTGCATCGAGCGAAGTTTCCCAAGTCGCACGCCCGATCCCGTCGAAAGTCACGCGCACTCCCGGCGCCGTCTGTCAATTCGCGCACCCGCTCCGCCGTGTTTTCGCGCTTGTAAAAGATGATGTCGTCCGCACCGGCCTTACGCGCCGCATCCGCCTTTTCATCTGTCGATACAGTCCCGATGACGTGCGCGCCGATATGTTTCAGCCATTGCACCATGAGCAAGCCCGTGCCGCCCGCCGCCGCATGAACCAGCACTGGCCAGCCCGCCTGCACTTTCGCGCAGCGTTCGACCAGAAACTCCACCGTGCAGGCTTTCAGGATCGCCGCCGCTGCGATCCTGTCATCGATGAAGTCGGGCAAGCGAAACAGATGGCCTGCATCGATGTTGCGATGGGTAGCGTAGGCTCCAAGGCTCGGCCCGAAGGTCGCCACGCGGTCACCGATGGCGAAGTCTCTCACGTCGCTTCCGATGGCGACGATTTCACCCGCCGCCTCCAGCCCCATGCCGCTCGGCAATTCAGCGGGGTAAATGCCGCGCCGGTGATATGTGTCGATGTAGTTCAGCCCGACCGCACCGTGCGCGATCGTGACTTCCGCCGGTCCCGGGGCAGGCAGATCCTCGTCCTGCCACTGAATTACATCGGGTCCGCCATGTTCTCTGAATATCGCGCGGGTGGTTGTCATTTCTCTGTCTCCGTGGCGCCAGTCTCGCGTGTGCCAGTCTTGGGTGTGCCAGTCTCGGGTGTTCCAACCTGAGGTGTGCTTTCGTCCGGGCTGCAACTCGCCTGCACCCAGCGCAAATTCAACCCGATCAGCGTGGCATCGGGCGAGGCCCAGCTATAGCTTTCGGCGCGCAGCGGATCGTCTTTGTGCATATAAATCACCAGCGATGGCTTGTTGCGGCTGCCCTTGGCCCAAGTCACGTTGCGCATTCTCAGCGTGACGTCGGGCGCAGCGCCCTCGCCATCCATGAAAATACGGCCACCCTGATCGTAAACCGGCAAATTGCTGGCAAAGGTCCAGTCGGCGCTGCCATCCGGCTTATCGGCAAATTTCCGCACCGACATCCAACAGCGAAAGGCGCGCGCCTGACGCAGCTCGCTCGTGCCGATTTGCCAGCCGCCATCCTCGCGCATGGACAGATCGGGAATGGCCCCTGCTTGCCAGTCGGAAAGCGGCTTGCCGAACGCATCGACCCGTTGCCAGCGGCCATCATCCGTGACGCGCAACGCCAGCCAGTCCGGCTTTGTGCGCGCTTCTTCCTCAGCGAAATATTCGTCTTCGGTATTGGTCCAGATGCCGGGCGCAAGCCGGTCCTCTGCCAAGAGTGGCATGGGAGCGGCAAATGCCACGGCGGCGGTGATGGCGCAAAGCCCGGTCGATCGCATAGACATGGCCCCTTGCCTAACGCGTCACGGCACGATTGGGAAGAGTTGTCCGGACAAATCGGGCGTGAGCAAGTCTGGTAAATGGCGGAGAGGGTGGGATTCGAACCCACGGTACCCATAAGGCACAACAGTTTTCGAGACTGCCCCGTTCGACCACTCCGGCACCTCTCCGCACGAGATCGGGCGTTAAAGCCTGTAAGCCAAGTGATCGGCGAGCGCGGCGGTTAGCGCACAGCCACCCTGTTGCCAAGCGTAAAGTCGCGAAGCCCCGCCGTCAAAATTTTCCCGCGATTTGCGTACCGGGCCATCGCACTGGGCCATCGCACTGGGTCATCGCACTGGGCCATCGCACTGGGCCATAGCAATGCCACGGCCTAGCGTAATGGCAGCCCTTGCCCGCGCGCCGCCTTGCGCCCATATACTGCGTATGGACCTTTCCGAATTCTTCTCCGAGCAGGCTGGCCGCAAGATTACCGTACCGCTGCACGCCCATTCGCGCTTTGCCATCGGCGACGTCGTGCGTCACCGTATGTTCGATTTTCGCGGCGTAATTTTCGATGTCGATCCGGTCTTCGCCAATAGCGAGGAATGGTACGAATCGATTCCGAAAGAAATCCGTCCCGACCGCGAACAGCCGTTTTATCACTTGCTCGCGGAAAGCGACGATTCCAGTTATACCGCCTATGTCAGCCAGCAAAACCTGCTGTCGGACAGCGATGGCGGGCCGGTCGATCATCCCGATGTCACGCAATTGTTCGAGAATTTCGAAGCCGGTCGCTACCGGATGCGCCGTTCGCTGACGCACTGATATTCAGCGCGCGAAATTGCGCCTGTGATGCTTGGCAAGTGCCTAGCTTTTGATCTTCCAGCCGGATTTCAGCACCAGATAGGTGATTACCGCCAGCACGATGTTGAACAAGGTGAGGCCGATGGCGGCTTGCACCACGGCGCTGCTGCCTGCGCCAATGTCGCTCTCTCCGATAAAGCCATAGCGGAAGCCGGAAATCACATAGAAAAACGGATTGGCGCGGCTGATTGTCTGGAACACGCCAGCCAAATTGTCGATCGTATAGAAAGTGCCTGATAGCAGCGCTAGCGGAGCCACGATCAAGGTCGATATCGCCGCATTGTGATCGAACTTCTCTGCCCAGATCGACGTCAGCAGCCCGAACAGCGACAGCATCGTCGCGCCTAGCAGGCCGAACACGACAATCGCCCAGAAATGCGAGACGCTTAGCGAGACGCCCGGATAGAACACCACGGCCAGCGCCATCGCTGCACCGACCATCAGGCCGCGCGTTATCCCGGCTGCGACAATGCCGCCCATCAGCTCACCGACCGATAATGGCGGCATCAGCAAATCGATGATCGTCCCCTGGATTTTTCCGGCCAGCAGCGAAAAGCTGGTATTGGCAAAAGCGTTCTGCATCATCGCCATCACAATCAGGCCCGGCGCGATGAAGGTGGCGAACGGCACGCCCAACACTTCGCGCCCTGCCCGCCCCAAAGCCACGTCGAAAATGATCAGAAACAGCAGCGTGCTAACTGCCGGACCCCAGATCGTCTGCGTCTGGACCTTGAGAAACCGGCGAACCTCCTTAGTATAGAGACTCCACAATCCCAGCGTGTTCACCCCGCTGATGACGGGCACGCCATAGGGCGCGTATCCGGCAGAAGCAGGACGGATCGCGGGGGTGTCGGTTGGTTGTGCTTGATCGGCCATCGCCCAGCGCCTAATACGGCGTGGACGGGCTGGCAAGCATCGCCGGCCTTTATCCGAATAATGAGCGATTTCACGCGCTATAGCCGATTGGCTGCGCATGATCGCCAAGAGAATATGGAATAGAGAATACATGGCCTGGACCGACGACCGGATCGCGACGCTGAAGAAATTATGGGAAGGCGGCGCGACGGCCAGCCAGATTGCCGAGCAATTGGGCGATGTCAGCCGCAATGCGGTGATCGGCAAGGCGCACCGTCTGGGCCTGAAATCCCGCCCTTCTCCGGTCAAAGCCGGAGCGAAGAAAGCTAAGACAGCGGTTGCGCCGAAAACGGTGAAAGCGGCCAAACCGGCAGCGGTAAAGGCACGGAAAGCGGCGCAAGCGAAACCTGCGCCTGCTCCCGCTGCACCGGCGCGGCCAGCCGCTTCGGGCGGCTCGAATGCCAGCCAACCGATGCCCAATTCCGGACAGCCTTTGCCCAAGATCGTTTCAGTCGGTCCCGGCGGTTTTCTGCGGCAGGGTCCGGGCGATCAGCAGCCACCCATTCCGCCCGCGCCGCCGCGTCGCCTTGTTCCGGCCAAGCCCAGCGAAGAGATTGCCGACAAGACCAGCCTGCTTGAATTGAGCGACCGGGTGTGCCGCTGGCCGATGGGTCATCCGGGCGAGCCGGACTTCCATTTCTGCGGGCAGACCGTCAATCCCGGCTTTCCTTACTGCGTCGAACATTGCGGTCGGGCATTTCAGGCCCAGCTGCCCCGTGGTGCGCGCAGACCGCCTCCACCCCTGCCATTTGGCGGGCCACGCGTCCGCTAGACCAGTTTATCTATTCGTCGAAGCGTTGCTCCACAAACGAGCGGCGTTTCGGCGCGTAGCCTACACCGCATAAGCCAAGGAATTCCCATGTCTTTTCGCCTTTACGACGCCTTTGTACCAAGCTGTCAGCAGATCCTGTCGGGTATGGCGGGAATGATCGATAAGGCTGAGGCGCATATCAGTGAGCACGGCCTTGATGATGCCGAGTTGATTGAGGCGAAACTGGCTGATGATATGTGGCCGCTGCCCTATCATGTCCGGTCATGCTGGATGCATTCTGCCTACGCGTTGCAGCAAATTCCGACCGGCGAATTCACCCCCGATTTCAGCAGCTTGCCGGAAAACTGGGACGCGATGCGCAGCTTGATCGCAGATGCGCAAAGCGGACTTGCGGACGCTACCCCGGAGCTGTTCGACGATCACGCCGACAAGACGGTTGGCTTCGTTATGGGCGGCAAGCGATTGATGGATTTGACGGGCGCCAATATGCTGCTCAGCTTTAATCAGCCCAATTTCTATTTTCACGCGACGACCTTTTACGACATTCTACGACACAAAGGCGTTGCCTTGAGCAAGCGCGACTATCTTGGGCCCATGCGCCTGATCGGCTAGGTTTCTGCGATGCGCCACCGCTGGATAAACCTTAATTTTGCCATAGCTTTGGGAGCGATGGGACTGGCGGGGCTGTCCGCTACGCCCGCTCACGCCGAACTGCCGGAGCCAGTCCGCGAGATGCTGGAAGCCGCGATTGCCACAGGCGATCCGGCGAAAGTAGCGACGGTGGCCGAACTTTCCCGACAATTGCATCCCGGCGATGCTGCTGAGATCACTGATATACTGGCGGAATTTACGGCCCAGCGCGCCGCACTGGCTGCACAGGAAACAGCGCGTGCTGCCGCAAAAGCTGCCGAGGCTGAAGAAGCCATCCGGCGAGCGGGACTGCTCCAGAATTGGTCGGGCGAAGGCGAGATCGGCCTGCTTCGAACCACCGGAAACAGCCGACAGGCGGGGCTGACGGCAGGTCTGGAAATTACGCGCACCGGGATCGACTGGACGCACAAAGTCATCGCGCTTGGCGATTATCAGGAAAGCGCCGGGCTCACCACGCGCGAACAATACAGCTTGGCTTACGAGCCGCGTTATAGTTTGAGCCAGCGGTTTTTCCTGTCCGGCCTTGCGCAATGGGAACGCGACAGTTTTCAGGGCTTCGACAATCGTTATTCGCTGTCCGGCGGCTTCGGCTATCGCTTCATCGACACACCCGACACAAAGCTGTCGCTGGAAAGCGGCCCCGCCCTGCGCCGCACCGAATTTATCGATGGGACCACACGCGACAATCTGGCGGCGCGCTATGCCGTGGACTTCGACTGGCAGATCACCGACCGCATCAAATTTACCGAAGATGCCAGCGCGATCCTGCAATTCGGCAACGATACGCTGCTGTCACGCACGGCCATCGAAGCCAGCATTTCCGAGCGCCTCTCCACGCGACTGTCTTACCTGATCGAGCATGACACAGAACCGCCGTTAAATTCGGTCAAGACCGATACACGCACGCGCTTTACGCTGATTTACGGGTTTTGACGCCTGCGATAGGCGCAGTGCGATAAATCCAGCGCGTTAGGGTTTGCGGGCAAACCAGATATGATGGCGCGGGCCTTTATTGTTGGGCCGTGCGCGCACTGTCCTCACTTCGACATCAAAGCCAGCGTCGCGCAACTTGCGCGTAAATTTGTGGTCCTCGCCCGCTGACCAGATCGCCAGCACACCATCGGATTTCAGCGCATCGCGCGCTCGCGCCAGTCCGGTGGGTGAATAGAGGCGATTATTCTGCTCGCGCACCATCCCGTCCGGGCCATTATCGACATCGAGCAGGATGGCATCATAGGGCGGCTCAGTTCCGTCCATCGCATCGTCGATCAAGGCCGCCACATCGTGCAGCTCGATCGACACGCGCGGATCGGCCAGGCTGTCACCCGTCAGCTCTGCCATCGGTCCCCTCGCCCAGTCGAGAATTTCCGGCACGATCTCCGCCACCACGAACTGTGCATCCGGTCCGGTTTTTGCCAAAGCCGCACGCAGGGTAAAGCCCATGCCATAGCCGCCGATCAGCATTCGCGGCGGGGTTGCATCCACCCGGTCCAGCGTCAGCTCGGCCAGTTGTTCTTCGCTGAATTGCATCCGCGAACTCATCAGCTCGCCCGACCGATCATGATGATAAAGTCGCGCCCGTGCGAGACGAGATGAAGTTGATCATCGCTGCCGGGAATATCGGCGCTGGCCAATGTTTCGCGCGGCAGCATTCTCCGTCAGCCCTTACCGCGCGTTTTGGTGTTGCCCGCCTTGGCATTGCCTTCGATAAATTCGATAATCTGCCCGGCAATATCCTTGCCGGTCGCGTTTTCGATGCCTTCCAGACCGGGGGAGGAGTTAACTTCCATAATGACCGGACCGTGGTTCGCTCGCAGCAGGTCGACGCCGCACACGTTCAACCCCATCGCCTTGGCCGCGCGGACCGCCGTGCTGCGTTCTTCCGGCGTGATCTTGATGAGTTGCGCACTGCCGCCACGGTGTAAGATTGCTGCGAAATTCGCCTTCTGCCCCTTGCCGTTTCATCGCTGCGACGACTTTGCCGCCAACGACCAGACAGCGGATGTCGGACCCGCCCGCTTCCTTGATAAATTCCTGCACCATGATGGCGATGTTGGCCCCGCGAAACGCCTCGATAATGGACGCGCCGCCTTTCAGCGTTTCGGCCAGCACCACCCCGATACCCTGCGTGCCTTCGAGCAGCTTGATGACGACCGGCGGACCATTCACGGCCTTGATGATCTGCTCGGCCTGTTTGGGATCATTGGCATAAGCCGTCAGCGGTAGACCCAGCCCGTATTTCGCCATGATCTGGGTTGAGCGCAACTTGTCGCGGCTGCGTCCGATGGCCACGCTTTCATTCAGCGGCCACACGCCGCCCATCTCGAACTGGCGCAGCACGGCAAGGCCGTAAGCGGTAATTGAGGCGCCGATACGCGGAATGACCGCTTCATAACCGGTCAGCGTCTCGCCCTTATACATCACCGTCGGGCGATGGCTGGCAATATTCACCGTGCAGCGGGTTGTGTTGAGGATGTCGAGCGTATGCCCGCGAGCCTCTGCGGCCTCAACCAGCCGTTTGTGCGAATACAGATTGGCGTTGCGCGCCAGCATGGCAATTTTCATGTGTCTGTCCTCATGGTTTGTGTCCCTCGACAGCCTTGCGGCCCGGTGTCTGGAGCCAGGAATGGCCTGAATCCACGACAAACCGGCGGCGCAGAGCGGAACGACCGATCAGCATGGGAAACTTCATTGCCGAACGGTCGGCCAGGCTAAATTCCGCGCGAAATGTGATGTCGCCGATGCGGATCGGCGTTTTGACGACCAGCCGCCTTTGCGTTTTGCCGTTGGAGCTGGTGATACCGCGCCAATCGACATGAACCGCTTCGCAAATTTGCCGCTCGTTATCGTCAGGCAGATCGACCGCGAAGCGTACGAATTGCTCGCCGTCGCGCTCGAATTGTTCGAGAACTTCGGCATGAAGCGAGGATGTCCGCGCGCCTGTGTCAATTTTGGCGGGGATGTGCGTCAGGCCCAGCTCCGGCAAATCCACCAGCTCGCGCCAGCCGATCGTTTCAAAAGAATTCTTGGAGATCGCCGTGTTCCTTATTGCGATTGATGAAGCCAGATTGGACCCATTTTGCGCAAAAGAAAAGGGCCGCGATTGCCTCGCAGCCCTTTGTCTTTAGCTTGTGTCTTACCCGAATTAGTCTTTCAGGAAGTCGGGGACGTGATTGCCGCCATCGCTGGAGCCACCTCCGTTTGAGCCGCCCCCATTCGAGCCACCTTCATTGGAGCCGCCATCACGACGTCCACCACGATCGCCGCCGCGTGAACGGCTGCCGCGTGGACCACGACGGTCGCCACCACGATCGCCGCCACCGCCACCGCGTCCGCCACGGTCACCACCACGATCACCGCCGCCGCGATTGCCGTCACGGTCGCCACGCGGTTCGCGCGGAGGACGTGTGTCTTCCAGTGCTTCGCCGGTTTCCTGATCGACGACCCGCATCGACAGGCGAACCTTGCCACGCTGATCGATTTCGAGGACTTTGACTTTGACTTCCTGTCCTTCGGACACGACATCGCCCGGCTTTTCGACCCGCTCGTTCTTCATTTCGGAAACGTGGACCAAACCGTCCTTGCCGCCCATGAAGTTTACGAATGCGCCGAAATCGACGATATTGACGACCTTGCCGTTGTAGATTTTGCCGACTTCGGCTTCTTCCACAATGCCTTCGATCCATTTGCGCGCCGCATCGATCTGCGAAGCGTCGGACGAGCTGATCTTGATCACGCCTTCATCGTCGATATCCACTTTCGCGCCAGTTTCGGCAACGATTTCGCGGATGACCTTGCCGCCGGTACCGATGATGTCGCGGATCTTCGATTTGTCGATCTGCATCGTTTCGATACGTGGCGCGTGCTGGCTGACTTCGGTGCGAGCATTGCCCAGCGCCTTCGTCATTTCACTCAGGATATGCGCGCGACCGGCTTTCGCCTGTTCCATTGCCGCTTGCATGATTTCCTTGGTGATGCCGGCAACCTTGATGTCCATTTGCAGCGAGGTGATCCCGCTTTCGGAACCGGCCACCTTGAAATCCATATCGCCCAAGTGATCTTCATCACCCAGAATATCGGACAGCACGGTGAATTCGTCACCTTCCAGGATCAGGCCCATCGCGATGCCGGAAACCGGACGCTCGATCGGAACGCCCGCATCCATCATGCTAAGGCACCCGCCGCATACGGTCGCCATCGAAGACGAGCCGTTGGACTCGGTGATGTCGGACAGAATACGGATGGTGTAAGGGAAATCCTCGACCGAAGGCAGGACCGGATGCAGCGCGCGCCATGCCAGCTTACCATGACCGGTTTCCCGGCGGCTGGTAAAGCCAAAGCGGCCCACTTCACCGACCGAATAGGGCGGGAAGTTATAGTGCAGCATGAAGTTGTTGTATGACAGGCCTTCCAGACCGTCGATCATCTGCTCGGCATCTTTCGTGCCCAGCGTGGTGGTGCAGATCGCCTGCGTTTCACCGCGCGTAAACAGCGCCGAACCGTGCGTCCGAGGCAGCAGGCCGACCATCGCTTCGATCGGGCGAACCTGATCGGTCTTGCGTCCGTCGATCCGCTGGCCGTCCTTCAGGATGGCTCCGCGAACGATTTCGGCTTCCAGCTTCTTGACCGCTTTGTTGGCAGTCATTTGCGTCTGGCCTTCGGCGTCGGCATAGACTTCTCTTCGCCTTGGCACGCGCCAGATTGAGTGCATCGCGAACGCTGCGATTTATCGGTCAGCTTGTAAGCCGCCGCAATGTCGTTTCCTACGATACCGCGCAGATTTTCTTTGATCTCTGCGGTGTCGTCGGACAGCTCGATGTTCCAAGGCTCTTTGGCAGCCTGTTCGGCCAGATCGATGATCGCGCCGATAACCTTGCGGCTTTCGTCATGTGCAAACATGATCGCGCCGAGCATTTCTTCCTCGGTCAATTCCTTGGCTTCGGATTCCACCATCATTACGGCGTCATTCGTCGCAGCCACGACCAGATCGAGACGGCCATCTTCGCCCAGAGCATCGGCGACGCTCGGGTTCAGGATGTATTCGCCATCCTTAAAGCCAACGCGCGCAGCACCGATCGGACCCATGAACGGCAGACCGGAAATGGTCAGTGCAGCCGAAGCTGCCACCATCGCAAGGATATCCGGCTCGGTTTCGCCGTCATACGACAGAACCTGACAGATTACGTTGATTTCGTTGTAGAAACCTTCGGGAAAGAGCGGGCGAACCGGACGGTCGATCAGACGCGATGTCAGCGTCTCTTTTTCCGTGGCGCGGCCTTCGCGCTTGAAAAAGCCACCGGGGATGCGGCCTGCAGCGGAGAATTTTTCCTGATAGTGAACGGTGAGCGGGAAGAAATCCTGGCCCTCACGAACACTCTTGGCGGCGGTCACGGCGCACAGCACCACGGTTTCGCCATAAGTAGCCAGTACGGCGCCGTCGGCTTGACGGGCGATCTGGCCGGTTTCGAGGGTGAGGGTTTTGCCGCCCCACTCCAGCGATACGGTTTTCTTGTCGAACATAGTTTTTCCTTAAAACACCCGCATGACCATATTGCCGATGCGGGGCATACATTTGCCGAAAATGCCGGTCCGGCCCGGTTTGAGGCTATTGATATGCCTCAAGGCTGCGCTCGCCGGATGCGAGACGCGCCTCATAAGCAAAGGGCGGCCCGTTATGGAAGCCGCCCCAAGCTAAACTGTTATTTACGAAGACCCAGTTTCTGGATCAGGCCGTTGTAGCGCTCGACATCTTTCTTTTTCAGATAGGCGAGCAAGCTGCGACGTTTGTTGACCATCATCAGCAAACCACGACGGGAATGGTTATCCTTGTGATTGCCTTTGAAGTGGTCGGTGAGATTGCGGATACGCTCGGTCAAAATGGCGACCTGTACTTCGGGCGAACCTGTGTCGCCTTCGCTTTGCGCGTTATCCTTGATAATTTCTTGTTTCTTTTCAGCCGAAACCGACATGATATTTACTCCGCGACATCGGGAAGGTTAAATCCCCGCACGACTTTCGCCGTCCCTTGCGATAGCTCTATCAAAGCCACCGGCACATGGCCGAGCGTGGCGCAATAAAGCCCGTCTGGGTGGGGCTGTTCGGTGAGAACGCGACCCTGTCGGATCGCTCCTGCCTCTTCGAACGTGAGGGAAAGGGCCGGGATGTCGTCCAGCCCCGCCTCCAAAGGCAGGATTATGTCATCAAGGCCAGCGCCCTTACCGATTGTGTTCAGTTTGTCCAGTGAAATCGCCTGAGTTTCAGCGAACGGACCGGCCTTGGTGCGCCGTAAGTAAGTGACATGGCCGAGCGTGCCAAGAGCGCGTGCGATATCCCGTGCCAAAGAGCGGATATATGTGCCTTTGCTGACATGGGCGACCAGCGTGATGGCATCGGCCAGCTCCAGCGGTGCAGACGGATCGTAAGGGTCGGGTCGGCCAAGGCTGGTGGCAAACACGCTATCGGGCATTTCATCGGCTTCGTAGTCCGATAAAGTGGAAAGCGAATAGATCGTCACCGCGCGAGTTTTGGCTTCCATCGACACGTCCTCGCCCGCCCGTGCGCGATCATAAGCGCGCTTGCCATCCACCTTGATGGCGGAATAGGCGGGCGGAACTTGGTCGATTTCGCCGACGAAATTCTCGCACACCGCCATTATCGCAGCCATTGGCGGGCGGCGACTGGTTTCTTCGGTGATGACCCCTTCCGCATCCAGCGTGTCGGTTTCGGCCCCGAACTGGATAGTAAATTCATAGATTTTGGAAGCGTCCAGCATCCGCCCGGCCAGCTTCGTTGCCTCTCCCAAGGCAATTGGCAGCACGCCTTGCGCCATTGGATCCAGCGTGCCGCCATGTCCGACTTTGACTTTGCCATAGCCTGCTTCGCGAAAATTGCGTTTGACGGCTGCCACGGCCTGCGTACTGCCCAGCCCGGTCGGTTTATCCAGAATGATCCAGCCCGAGATCGGCTGCGTTTGGGGCGTTATGCGTTCGCTCATACAGCCGCTGTAGCAACACCGCGCGCCAACTGGAACTTCGCGGATTGCCCGAACAGCAATTTGTTCGCCGTCAGCGATGTCAGGATCGATACGAACAAAGTCGCCGCCATCCCGTGAATATAATGCGCAGGCTCCCACGCAAAGCTCCAGAAGGCATAGAAAGCCACGCCGGTGACAACTCCGATCATCGCCGCTTTCGCACTGACATTGGTGAACACCAGACACACGATAAAGGCCGACAGGATCGGCATGGAAAGCAGGCCGTAAAGCTGCTGCACGGTGTTGATAAGGCTTTCCTGGCTGGCGAAAAACGGAACCAGCGCAATGGCCAGCACCGACATGGTGATGGAAACGATAGCGCTTAATCGCCCGACCGATTGCGGCTGTCCGACGTAAGCTTCGTGAATGTCGCAGACATAGAGCGCCGCAGAGGCGTTGAGGATTGAATTGAACGTGGTCAGCACGGCCGCCGCCAGCGCCGCAGCAAACGCGCCCGACAGCCATAGCGGCAGGACATCGGCCACGATCCGGCCATAGGCTGCATCACCCACATCGCCATACAGCTTGTAGGAAACGATGCCCGGTATCACGACGATGGCAGGCACGATCAGCAGGCGGATACCCGCCGCCGCCAGCACGCCTTTTTGCGCTTCACCGATCGAGGGCGCGGCCATCGCGCGCTGCGTTATCGTCTGGTTGGTGGACCAGTAAAATGTCTGAATGAAGATCATGCCGGTCAGCAAGGTCGGCCACGGGATCGGGCTATCGCTATCGCCGATCAGGGTCAGCCGCTCTGCCGGAATGCCGCTAAGATCGAACCCGATGGCTTTCAGCGATAGATACACGACCAGCAACGCCAGCCCCAAAATCAGCACGCCAGAATAGGTATCGGACACGGCGACCGCGCGCAATCCGCCAAAAATCGCATAACCCGCCCCGACCGCTGCGAGAATGGCCGCCACGATCAACAGCGTTTCTATATCGGTGGACATCCCCACCATCGACAGCAGAAACAGCGAGCCGCCATACAGGATCGCGGGCAGAAAGATGAAGATATTGCCGAACAGGAACAATACGGAAATCAGCGCGCGGATATGCTTGTCGCCATATTTCTTCTGCAGCAATTCTGTCGTGGTGGTGCAATTGTTGGCGTAATAGACCGGCAGGAACACGAAGGTCAGGATCAGCAATCCGGCGACAGCGGCAAATTCCCACCATGCGAGCAGCGCCATCTGATTGCCGTTCATCCCGATCAGCTGATCGGTGGACAGGTTCGTCAGCGTGATCGATCCGGCAACGAAATACCATTTCAGCCCGCCATTGGCGAGGAAGTAGTCCTTCTCGGATGCGTGGCCCTCGGTCAATTTTCCCCGGCAATGCCAATAGGTAGCAAACGCAATCAGCGCCGTAATCGCAACAAATACGCCGATCTGCACTGGATCGTTCATCGATTGGCTCCCCTGTCCGGCCATAAGGCCGCCCTGTCCGACATTCCACGCGCATTGTCGTTGCAACGCGCCCGGGCCTGTGTTCTGCTATTGCGCGGCGACAATCAAGGCGAAACGCTTAGAAGCATGACGGGTATTGGCACAGTGCAAAATCGAGCATCCGGTCCCGCGAATGCAGCAGACGGGTTTGTTGTGCTGGAAGCAGGCGGGCAGGCGCTTGTGCTTTCTGTCGTTATCGGCGAGCGGCCCCGCATCATCCATTGGGGCGCAGCAATCCAAGGCGCCAGCCCCGCAGAACTGGCACGGCTATCGACCAGCGAACCGGCGCGCGGTGCGGCGACCCAATTCATCGATAGCTCGCTGTCCAATGAACCCGGTGTCGGCATCGGCGCATCGCCCGGTTTGCTGGTGCAGCGAAGCGGCGCGGCATGGGTCACTGATTTGCGCGTCGTTTCGCTGACGTGGCAAGGCGATCACGCCGTCATAATCCATTGCGAGGATGCGCAAGCCGCCATCCAATGCGACTATCGGTTCTCGCTCCATCCTGACAGCGGCGTGTTATCGGCGCGCACGATAGTGACCAATTCCGGCGACAGCGATCTGGCCGTGGTTTCGTGCGCTGCGCCAGTGCTGCCGATCGACCGCAGGCTGACCTGCATCACCGGTTTTACCGGACGCTGGGCCGGAGAGTTTCAGCCCGAAACCGTCGCGCGTTTTCGCGGCAGCTATGTGCGGGAAAACCGCGCGGGCCGAACCAGCCATGACAGCTTTCCGGCGTGTCTGCTGGGCGGGGAAAACACCAGCGAGCGGGTTGGCGATGCGGCGGCATTCCATCTGGCGTGGAGCGGCAATCATCGCTTGTCGATCGACACGATGCAGGACGGTCGCGCTTTCCTGCAAGCTGGTGAATTGCTGCTGCCCGGAGAGATCGTGCTGGCCAATGGCGAAAGCTATACGACGCCCGATCTCGTCGCGACCAGCAGCATCGCCGGATATGGCGCATTGTCACGCGCCTTGCACGGATTTGTCAGGGACGAAGTGCTGGATCGACGCACACGCGAGCGCCCGCGCCCGGTCCATTACAACACCTGGGAAGCGGTCTATTTCGACCATGACGAGGCAGGGCTGATCAAACTGGCGACGCGCGCCGCCACCGTCGGAGCAGAGCGATTTGTGCTGGATGATGGCTGGTTCGGATCGCGGCGTCATGACGCGTCGGGCTTGGGCGATTGGCAGGTTTCACGCGAAATCTATCCCAACGGCCTGCGTCCGCTCGCCGATCATGTGCGCAAGCTGGGCATGGAATTTGGCCTGTGGTTCGAGCCGGAAATGGTCAATCCCGACAGCGACCTTTATCGCGCGCATCCCGACTGGGTGCTTGGCGCGCCCAATATCGCGGACATCCCCTATCGCAATCAGCTGACGCTGGACCTGACGCGCAGCGAGGTGAGCGATTATCTCTATACGCAAATGGCCGCGATTATCGAGGATGCGGGCGTTGATTACATCAAGTGGGATATGAACCGCGACACTATCCATCCACTAAGCGGCGAGCGTGCGGTGATGCACCGGCAGACATTGGCGGTGTATGCGTTGATCGAGCGGCTTCGCACGCGTTTTCCTGCGCTGGAGATCGAGAGTTGCGCCTCGGGTGGTGCGCGCGCCGATTACGGCATCCTGCGCCATACCGACCGGATATGGACCTCCGATAATAATGACGCGTTGGAGCGCCAGATTATGCAGCGCGCAGCCAGTCATTTCCTGCCGCTATCTATCATGGGTAGCCATGTCGGGCCGCATCGCTGCCACACGACCGGACGCCGCCTGTCGATGCCGTTTCGCGTGGCCACCGCCATGTTTGGCTCGATGGGGATGGAGCTTGATCTGGCTGAGGAAACGCCGGCCGATCTCGCTATTCTGACACGCGGGATCGCGCTGTATAAACAGCACCGCGACCTCCTCCATTCCGGCGATCTGCATCGGCTGGAACTGGAAGCGCCGCTGAACGGTATTGCCGTCATGCGCCAGGATCGGAGCGAGGCGCTGATCTCCGTTGCGCTGCTGTCCTCGTCACCGACCAGCCTGCCACCGCGGCTTTACTTGCCGATGCTGGACCAGAAGGCGCGCTATCGGGTGCGTATGATCTGGCCGGAGCCATCCGATTTGCCGACATCAGGCAGCATCGTCGAGCAATGCGATCTGGCCGGTGAAGGGGTAATCGCCAGCGGAGCCGCGCTCGCGCAATTCGGGTTGCAACTTCCCTATATGAACCCGGAGACTTGCCTTATCTTTCATGCGGCGCAATGCGATGCGCATGACTGATATGTTCGATCTTCTCGTCATTGGCGGCGGCATTAACGGCGCAGGGATTGCCCGCGATGCGGCGGGTCGCGGCCTTAAAACCATGCTGGTCGAAAAGGATGATCTGGCGCAGCATACCTCCTCGGCCAGCACCAAGCTGGTGCACGGAGGATTGCGTTATCTGGAACATTACGAGTTCCGGCTGGTCCGCGAATCGCTGATCGAACGTGAAGTCCTGCTGCGCATGGCGCCGCACATCATCTGGCCGCTGCGGTTCGTTTTGCCGCATGATAAGGGTCTGCGCCCGGCATGGATGTTGCGGCTTGGTCTGTTTCTGTATGACAATATCGGTGGGCGAAAGCTGCTGCCCCCGACACGCAAAGTCGATTTGCGCGCAGCGCCACATGGGCAAATTCTGGAGCCGCGGCTGACGACCGGCTTCGAATATTCCGATTGCTGGGTCGAGGATAGCCGCCTCGTCGTGCTGGCTGCGATGGATGCAAGGGAGCGCGGCGCGGCCATCCGCACGCGCACGCAATGCACCGGATTGCAGCGGGAAAGCGATTACTGGATTGCCACTTTGCAAAAGCCCGATGGCACACATGAAACGGTCCACGCCAAGGCCATCGCCAATGCCGCCGGACCGTGGGTGGATGATTTGCTTGGACTTGCCCTGCCGAAAAAGGCGCACGAAAATCTGCGCCTTGTCAAAGGCAGCCATCTTGTCGTGCCGCGCCTGTATGATGGCGATCATTGCTACATTTTCCAGAACGGCGATGGCCGGATTGTGTTTGCCATTCCCTACGAGCGCGACTTTACCCTGCTCGGCACGACCGATCAGAGCTTTGACGGCGACCGCGACAATATTGCGATATCGCAGCAAGAAAGCGCCTATATTTGCGATGCCGTAAATGAATACCTTAGCGTCGATGTCAGCCCGGCTGATGCCGTCTGGAGCTATTCCGGGGTCCGGCCACTTTACGATGACAAGGCCCGCAGCAATTCCACCGTTACGCGCGATTATGTGTTCGAATTGGAAGGCGGCCACGGCACGCCCCCGATCCTGTCCGTGTTTGGCGGCAAGATCACGACTTTCCGCAAATTGTCCGAACACGCGCTTGATAAGCTGGCCAAAGGCGGGCGTCGCAATGGGGCCATCATGGACCAATGACGCGACATTGCCGGGCGGCGATATTGATCCGCTGGGCGTGGCTGCGTTCATGACCGAATGGGAAGCGCGCTGTCCGTGGTTCCCGGCGACGGGGATCGTGCGATTGGTCCGCGCTTACGGCACGCGGATCGAAACAATTCTGGGCGATAAGATCAGCCTTGCGGAGTGCGGCGCGCATATGGACGGCGATCTGTATGAGGCCGAACTCGATTACCTGGTCACGCAGGAATTTGTGCGCACTGCCGAGGATGTGCTGTGGCGGCGCAGCAAGCTGGGGCTGCATCTTGACGATGCGGGACGGCAAGCCGTGCATGACTGGTTCGCCAAGCAACCGGTCGCGGCTTAATGGATGAGCGCACGATCCTGAACGCGGCCATCGCCGGGCAAAGTGTGCATCGGCGCAGCTTTCGCAAAGCGGACGGGCGGATGCTGCATTTATACGGGCTGTCATCGCATGATGAAGCACCGTTGCATCAGGATAGCGACGCGCTGGCCAATGGCGGCGAACTGCGCTTTCATCCCCTGCGGCTGGAATGGAATGTCTATGCCGCGCATCGGCAGAACCGCACGTTCAAACCGGCGACAAGCGATGATCCGCTATCCCCGACGATGCCGGACGGAGCCGCCACCGAAATCCCCTTCACCAATTACGAGATAGCGGTTTTTGAAAACAAATTTTCCGCGCTGCATTTTGAAGCCCCACAGCCACCCATCCTGCCCGGCTTGCAGGCGCGACCGGCGACCGGAGCGTGCGAAGTCATCGTCTATACGCCAGAATCGCAAGGCAATCTCTACACGATCGGGCAGGAGCGGCGCGAATTGCTGCTGGCGACATGGATCGACCGTTATCAGGCGCTGTTCCAAGCGGGCGCGGCGCACGTCATGCCGTTTGAAAATCGCGGTGATGCCGTTGGTGTGACGCTGCATCATCCGCACGGGCAAATCTATGCGTTCGGCCATATCCCGCCCGTGCAACAGCGCGCAATCGAGGCGTTCGGTCAAGGCTATGATCTGGCACAGGAAATCGCTACGGCCTTTCCGGATTACGGCGTCGCGGAAGCGGGCGGTGTGGCGGCGTTTTGCCCGCGCTATGCCCGCTTTCCCTACGAATGCTGGATTGCGCCACGCACGCGCCGTGCCGGCCCGTGGGAGATGACAGCGGAGGAACGCGGCGGTTTTGCCCATCTGCTCGGTGACATAACGCGCCGCTATGATGCGATGTTCGGCGAGGACACACCCTATATGCTGGGGCTTCATGCAGCCCCATGCCGATGGCGCGGAAAATTATCATTTCACAGCGCAATTCTACCCGTTGCTGCGCGCGCCCGGACGGATCAAATATCTCGCGGCGGTCGAACAGCATAGCGGAATGTTCACCATCGATGTCATGCCCGAAACTGCCGCGCAGGCACTGCGAGACATCGGGTTGTGAGCGGCGCGACCGTTCGCCAGACCACGCCGGGTCGCGTTAATCTGATCGGTGAGCATATCGATTACAATGGCGGGATGGTGCTGCCCGCCGCGCTGTCGGTTTCGCTGACCACGACGCTATCCCCGCGCAAGGACAAGCTGATCCGAATTTCCGCCGATGGCTATGACGAAACGGCGATGCGCAAGCTGGATGAGGCGGCGCAGCGGCACTGGTCGGACGCTGCGACAGGGGCGCTGCGTGAGGCGCATTCCCTTGGCCTGATCGAACATGGCGCGGATGTGCACATCGCCTCCACGATACCGCGTGGATCGGGGCTGTCATCATCCGCCGCGCTGATCGTGTCGATCCTGAAAGCGGCGCGCACGCACTCCGGTAAAGACCTGTCCGATACCCAGATCGCCCTTGCCGCGCGCCGGGTCGAGAATGAATATCTGGGCGTCCCCTGCGGCATCATGGACCAGATGGCGGTCGCCATTGCAGAGCCGGGTCAGGCCATTGCGCTCGACACGGAAACGCTCACATATTCCGTCGTTTCGCTGCCTGCCACGCACACTGTCTCGATCATTCATTCTGGCCAGTATCGTGAGCTGACCGATGGCAATTACGCCGCGCGCAAACTGGAATGCGACCGCGCTAAAGCCTATTTCGGGACTGACAATCTGTGTGCGTTGAAACCCGACCTGATCCGCTCTGCAAACGGGTTGGATGACGCCGCCACCGCACGCGCTTTGCATTGCGCAACCGAGCATCGGCGGGTTTTGCAAGCGGTCGAGGCGCTAACCGCCGACGATGGCGAGAAGTTTGGCGCGTTGATGAACGAAAGCCACATCTCGATGCGCGACGACTTTGCCATATCTACCGCCCGAGTGGATGCGCTGGTCGCCTCGGCACAGGAATTGGGCGCAAGCGGTGCGCGCCTGACTGGGGGAGGGTTTGGCGGGTGCATCGTGGCTCTGGTCGAAACCGAGCGCCATGATGCATGGCTGGCCGCGCTGCTCGACGCACACCGCCAAGCCAGTGCAATCGACCGGATCACGCCCGGCTAAATGCGCGCCCTCTTAACGTGGCCTTTTATGGGGCTTTGCTATGTGGCCAGCGCTTCGGGCAACAGCCAGTCCAGCGCATAGGCAACCGGCGTAAACAATCGCTCGATCAGCCGCAATTCCGGCGCAAACCAAGTCAGCGCGATCAGCACGAAAAACAGGATCATCCCGATCGGACGCAGCTTGCCATAGGCCTTTGCCAGACGGCGCGGCAGCAGCCCCTCGACAATATGCGAACCATCGAATGGCGGGATCGGCAGCAGGTTGAAAATACCGATGAACAAGTTGATCAGGATGAAGAAAAACAGCGCGGTCGGTAGAAGTGCCGTCGCGCCAAGATCGTTGACGATCACCGGCAAACCGATCTCCGCCCCGCCGAACTGCGCTCCGGCGGGCAATACCCATCCGAGAAACGCCGCCGATACCAACGCCATCGCGAAATTCACGCCCGGCCCCGCCGCACCGACCAGCACCATGCCGTATCGCGGATTATGCAAGCGGTCTTTCAGCACGGGAACCGGCTTCGCCCAGCCGAAAATCGGCCCATTAAATAACGCCAGCACCATAGGGACCAGCAGCGTGCCAACCGGATCGGCATGGCGGATCGGGTTCAATGTCAGCCGCCCGCGCTCTTTTGCCGTCGGATCGCCTAGCGCCAGCGCAGCCCAGCCATGCGCGACTTCATGCACCACGATGGCCATGACGAGGCACGGGATCAAAATCAGCGTTACGAGAATGGTTTCGGACATAAGGCCGATATAAGCGCAATCCGGCGACCCGCCAGAGCCGCGAGACATTTTCGATCACGTTTACTGCGCCAGAGCCTCGCTAAAATGCTTGCGACACAGCGCCAGATAGCGGTCGTTCCCGCCGATCTCCGTCTGCGCGCCCTGCTTTACTGCATCGCCCTTGCGCATCGACGCGCAAATTCATCGTTGCCTTACGCCCGCAATGGCACACCGCTTTCAACTCGATCAGCGCATCGGCAATGCCCAGCAAAGCCGCCGAGCCGGGAAACAGCTCGCCCTGAAAATCCGTGCGCAACCCATAACACAGTACCGGAATGCCCGCTTCATCGGCCAGCCGCGCCAGTTGCCACACCTGATCGCGGGCCAGAAACTGCGCTTCATCGACGAGCACGCAATGGATCGGCTCTTGCTCATGATCTTGCAGCACCCGCGCCGCAATATCGGTGTCGGGCAGGAACCGATGGGCATCGCTCGACAAGCCGATGCGCGAGCTGATCGCGCCAAAACCCTGCCGATCGTCGATTGCCGCCGTCCACAGCGACACGCGCATATCGCGCTCGCCGTAATTGAACGCGGTCTGCAACAGCGTCGAACTTTTGCCCGCATTCATGCTGGAAAAATAGAAATACAGCTTGGCCATCGCCCATGACTTAGCCAAGCCTATGCAGAAGCACGAGTTAGCCGCGTAAACTATCAACATTTGCATATGTTAAGCCGCGCGACAGGCGCATGCGGCAATGATAGAAGCGGCGACCAAACGGAATGTAAACGGGGATGAGTGCGTGACCGATATTGCTGCCGAGCCGAAACAATCGGGCATTCTTGGGTGGATCGAGCGGAGCGGCAACAAGCTGCCCGATCCGGTGTTTCTATTCTTCTGGCTGATCGCAATTTTGGTCGTCATCTCGATCGTCGCCGATTTGGCAGGTTGGTCGGCGCTGCATCCTGCTGAGATCGACGAAGCCACTGGTTCGGCGCGCGTCATTACAGCGCAAAGCCTGCTCTCGGCTGACAATATCCGGCGGTTATGGGTCGATATGCCCACGACATTCACGCATTTCCACCCTTTGGGCTATGTGCTGGTGGTCATGTTGGGCGCAGGCGTCGCGGAGCGGGCAGGCCTGTTCGGTAGCGCCATGCGCGCAGGTGTGCGGGATGCGCCGAAATTCCTGCTGACGCCAATTGTCGTGCTGGTCGGGATGGTCGGCAATCTTGCTGCCGATGCCGCATATGTCGTCCTTATTCCACTGGCGGGTATCATATTCCACGCCGCCGGACGCCACCCCATCGCCGGGATCGCGGCAAGTTTTGCAGGCGTATCCGGCGGATTTTCCGCCAATATCCTGCCGGGGCAACTCGACGCGTTGTTATTCGGCATTACCGAAGCTGCAGTCGAGACCGTGTTCGGTGATTTCACCGCCAATATTGCGGGCAACTGGTTCTTTATCGCCGCGATGGTGTTCGTGTTCCTGCCGGTCATCTGGTTCGTCACCGACCGGATGATCGAACCGAGATTAGGGACATGGAACCCCGCGCTGGCCGGCAATGCGTCCGCCGAGGAACAGACGGACCGCCCGCTGAGCGAAGGCGAGCGCAAAGGCCTTGTCTGGGCGGGACTTGCGGTCCTGTTTGTAATCGGGCTGTGGCTGTTTTTCACGCTCGGCCCCGGCACGCCATTGATCGACGAGGAAGCCACTCCCGAAGCGCGCCTGACACCGTTTTACCAAAGCCTTGTTGCAGGCTTTTTCATTCTCTTTCTGCTGGCAGGCTGGGCCTATGGCAAGGCTGCAGGCACCATCAAAAACCACCGCGATCTGGTCAAAATGATGACCGGATCGATGGAGGATCTCGCTTATTATCTCGTGCTTGCTTTTGCCGCCGCGCATTTTGTCGCAATGTTCGCCTGGTCCAACCTCGGCCTGATCCTGGCCGTGGGCGGTGCGGATTTCCTCGGCTCCTCTGGATTGCCCGCCTGGGCGCTACTGGTTTCGATTGTATTGGTATCGGGCCTGCTCAACATTTTCGTCGGATCAGCGAGCGCCAAATGGGCACTGCTTGCACCCGTGCTGGTGCCGATGCTGATGCTGCTCGGCATCACTCCGGAAATGGCCACTGCCGCCTATCGCGTCGGTGACAGCGCCACCAATATCATCACCCCGCTGATGGTGTATTTCCCGCTGATCCTGATCTTTTGCCAGCGTTGGCAGAAAGATTTCGGGCTTGGCAGTCTGGCAGCGACCATGTTGCCCTATTCGATCGGCTTGCTCATCGCAGGCCTTGCCATGACCGGGCTTTGGGTTGCGTTCGATCTGCCATTGGGGCCCGGGGCCAGCGTCTTTATGGATGCGCCCGGCTCGGCGATTGCCGAGTGACCAATATATCCGCTCGCCGCTGGATCATCGCGATCCTTGCCTTGTTTGCGCTAAGTGCAGCAACCCTGCCGCAGCGTTATATCGTCGATCCGGCGGGCAGCAGCGTGTCGGCCAAAGTCGGATTTTTCGGTATCGGCAGCAAGACGGCAGTGTTCCCGAAGATGTCCGGCACGGCGGAGATTTCGCCTGACCGAGTGCAGGATCTGACCATCGATGTAACGCTGGATGCGCGTGCGCTCACCGCGCCCGACAGCCTGACATTGAGCCGCCTGCGCGGCGAGAAATTCTTCTGGGTCAAGCAATATCCGACAGTCCGGTTTATCGGCAGCGGGATGGTGATGACCGGAGAGCGAAGCGGCAAAGTCAACGGCAAGCTGACAGCGCGCGGCGTCACCAAACCGGTCGTGTTATCGCTCGTGTTCGACCAGCCGCCTGCCGCAGTAAAACCGGGCGATGTCATCGGCATAACCGGCGAAACGACAATTGACCGGCGCGATTTCGGCATGACGTCCTACTCGCTGATCGTGGGCAAAAAGGTAGATATCAGCCTGAAAGTCCGGATGGTCCCGCGCTAAGGGTTTACTCTTCTTCGTCGTCCAGATCGCGGGCGACTTTGGGATCGCGCAGCAGTTTCTCGATCCGTTCGGCTTCGTCGAAACTTTCATCGTTACGAAACTTCAGCTTGGGCGCGAATTTTAGCCCCAGCCGCTTGGCCACTTCGCGCTGCAAGAATGCCGTGTTTTGCCGCAATGCCGTTACAACGGCATCCTCGTCCGATCCCAGCAGCGGCTTCACATAGGCAGTCGCGTGGCGCAAATCAGGGGTCAGGCGCACTTCGGTCACGCTGATATTGGTCGCGGTCAGCGTATCGTCATGCACTTCCTCCCGCGCCAGCAATTCAGACAGGATATGGCGCACCCGCTCGCCCACTTTCAGGACGCGAACAGATTGCTGTTCAGTGGTAAATTGCTGCCTAGCCATTGCCTGCCTCCTCGCCGCGTTCCAATTCGTCCAGCTTTGCCAACACCCGTTTCATGGACTTCATATTGCGGGCTGTGCCGTTAAATCCAAGCCGCTTGGCGATAAAATTGTTGGTCAGCGGGCTGCGCCCGACGCCATTGTTGTAATCGACGTGCAGCGCGCGTGTGCCAAGAGCGATCAGTTCCGGCCCGCGCCCCTCGTAATCCCTCACCAATTGCGCAAAATCCTCGTCCGATGGCTGTCCGGAAAAGAACACCGTATGCACCTGACTTTCCGCGCCCAGCGTATCGCGTTGCGCAAATGGATTGTCCGCAATCGCCTGCGCCAGTTCATCGCGGGCCAGCACGATAATCTCGCTCGCGATGTCGAATTCTTCGCGCACGACCCAAGCCATTTTCTCCGCCAGACCGCCTGCCGGACTTTCCGGATGAGAAAACAAAACATTGCCGCTGGCCGCAACGGTTTCGATATCGGCAAAGTCTTCGCGCTCCAGCGCCTCGCGCAGATCGACCATCAACAGCCGGTTCTTGCCGACATTGATCGAGCCGAGAAAGGCGATGTAGCGGGTCATGTGACTTGCGTCTTCCGAGACAGAGACAGCTTAGAGGTGGCGGACATAACGGCAGAAAATTCCGAAATGCACGCCACTCTTAAACCAAGCTCCCTTTAAAGAACCCGTTCGCGCTCCTCGATCTCAAAGACTTCGAGGTTGTCGCCCGCCTTGATGTCGTTCGTGTCTTCCAGAACCACACCACATTCCAGGCCGGTGCGGACTTCGTCCACGTCCTCCTTGAAGCGGCGCAGCGATTGAATAACCGTTGCCGAAACGATGACATCCTCGCGAGTGAGACGCGCGAATAGCCCCTTGCGGATAACGCCGTCGAGCACCAGCAGACCGGCTGCCTTGTCCTTCTTGCCTGCCGGGAAAACCTGCTTCACTTCGGCGCGGCCGATAACCGTTTCGATCTTCTCCGGTCCAAGCTCGCCCGCCATTTCCTTCGCGATTTCGTCGGTCAAATGGTAGATGACATCGTAATACATCATCCGCACGCCTTCGCGTTTTACGAGGTCGCGCGCCTTGGCATTGGGCCGCACATTGAAGCCGATAATCGGCGCCTTCGATGCCGCGGCCAGCGTAACGTCGCTTTCCGTGATTGCCCCAACGCCCGCGTGCAGCACGCGTACCTTGATCAGATCGTTCGACAAATTGTGCAGCGCGGTGTTGATCGCTTCCACCGACCCCTGCACATCGGCTTTCACCAATACAGGGAATTCGACGACGTCGCTTTGCAGATTGGTAAACATCGTGTCGAAACTGGTCGGAGCCAGCGCAGTGCGTTGCGCAGTCGCCTTTTCCTGACGGTATTCGGCCACTTCGCGAGCGCGCTGTTCGTTTTCGACCACGGTCAACTGATCGCCAGCGCCCGGCACACCGCCAAGGCCCAGAACCTCGACCGGCGTGGATGGGCCGGCTTCCTTGATCTGTTTGCCGGTATGATCGACGACCGCGCGAACACGGCCGCTTTCCGTGCCGACAACGAAAGTATCGCCGCGTTTCAGCGTGCCGCGCGTGACCAGCACGGTCGCAACCGCGCCGCGTCCCTTGTCCAGTTGCGCTTCGATCACGATGGCTTCTGCCGCGCGATCCGGGCGTGCTTTCAATTCCAGCAATTCGGCTTGCAGATTGATCGCGTCCAGCAGCTTGTCGAGGCCCGTGCCTTTGGTGGCCGACACTTCGACATCCTGCACATCGCCCGACATTTTCTCCACGATCACTTCATGTTCGAGCAGACGCGTGCGAATGTTGTCGGGATTGGCTTCCGGCTTGTCCATCTTGTTAATCGCGACGATCATCGGAACCCCGGCAGCCTTCGTGTGCTTAATCGCTTCGATCGTCTGCGGCATGATGCCGTCATCGGCAGCCACGACCAGCACCACGATGTCGGTGACGTTCGCGCCGCGCTGACGCATTTCGGTAAACGCTGCGTGACCCGGCGTGTCGAGGAAGGTGATAACCTGCCCCTTGTCCTTGCCCGATCCCTTGGTCGTTACCTGATACGCGCCGATATGCTGCGTGATCCCGCCCGCTTCGCCCTTGACGACATTTGCACCGCGAAGCGCATCGAGTAGCGAGGTTTTGCCGTGATCGACATGGCCCATGATCGTAACCACCGGCGGACGCGGTCGCAGCGTTTCTTCAGGATCGACATCGGCAGTTGCCTGAATATCGACATCATCTTCGGAAACCCGCTGGATCGTGTGGCCGAATTCCTCGACCAGCAATTCAGCGGTATCCTGATCGATCGTCTGATTGACGGTGACCATCATGCCCATGTTGAATAGCGATTTGACGAGATCCGCGCCTTTTTCGGCCATCCGCTGCGCCAGTTCCTGCACAGTGATCGCCTCGGGCACGATAACATCGCGCACTTGCTTTTCGCGCGGCTGGCTGCTGCCACCACCTTGCATACGGCGTTCTTTTTCACGCGCACGTTTCAACGCGGCGAGGCTGCGAGCACGCTTGCCCTCGTCCTCGTTCAGCGCCTTGTTGACCGTCAGCTTGCCGCCCTTGCGGCGATCCTTGCGCTCTTCGGCGCGCGATTTGGGCGGTTCCTTCTTCTTTTCCGGGCGCTTGATTTCAGGCCGGGCAACCGGCGTAAAGCGGCGCGGTGACGGCGTAGCAGTCGCTTCGTTTGCAGGCGCTTCCGCTTCTTGAGGCGCAGCTTCGGTTTCGGCAGGTGCTTCGGCTTCTTGCTTGGCCGCTTGCTCGGTGGCTTTGGCTTCTTCTTCGTCAGCCTTGCGATTGTCTTCGGCGCGCTGCTTTTCGTCCTCGACCGCCTTGGTCTTGGCTTTATCGTCGCGGCGACGCGCATCCTCGGCCATGTTGAGGCGCGCTTCCTCGGCCTCGCGCTGCATCCGTGCGACGCGTTCCTGCGGAGTTTCCGCAGACGGATCGGGCCGCTTCTTGGCCACAGGAGCCGGTGCTGGCGTGGGGGCGGGCGCCGGTGCGGGCGTTGCTTCAGGCGCAGGTGCAGGAGCGGGCGCCGGGGTTTCGCCCGGCTTTACCAGCTTGCGGCGACGCTTCACCTCGACCGCGACATTGTTGGTCCGGCCGTGGCTAAAAGTCTGTTTGACCTCGCCGGCATCCACTGCGCGCTTCAGGCCCAGCGGTTTGCGTGTGCGTGGTTTGTTGTCTTCGTCGCTCATAAACTTACCGTATTCCTTCAAATCTCTGTCGTCTCGCGGCCCGCCGGATCGGCCGCGCCATCTTGTGTCGTGTCGGGCGTTTCCGCCCCGTCAAAGTGCTGTAAGCGCGCCAGTGCCTGCGTGACACGTTGCGCCGCCTGCCGGTGGGTCAGGGCAAGATGGACAACATTATCCCGGCCCAATGCCACAGACAGAGCCGATCGGTCCAGTGGCAAGTCGCGGCCACGTTTGCCCGATCCCTCTTCCTCGCTGCCGACGCGCCACGCCTGATCCAGCGTCTTGCGCCCATCGGTGCTGGCATCGCTTGCATGGAGCAGCAATGCCACCTTGCCTTGCCGCGCCGATTTGTCGATCCGCTGCGTGCCAAGCGCAATGTTACCGCAGCGCAATTCCAGCCCCAGCCGGTCCAGTAACAAACGCTGCAAAGCATCCGTAATCCGGTCCGCCAAATCGTCGGGAATGTCGAGCGCAGCGTCCTTCGGCCCGCCCTTGTAAGCGCGCAACAAAGCCCCGCGCAGCTTGCCATTGGCTTGCGCCGCTTTCAGTTGCGTGCGCGTCACGCCGATCCATGCGCCCCGCCCCGGTGCCTTTGCCTGCACATCAGGAAGCACGAGACCCGAAGGCGAAATGGCGAGCCGGATCAGGCTGTCGCGCGGGGCAACTTCGCCGCTGATGATGCAACGGCGTTCGGGCAGCGACTTAGCCGCACTCTTGCCTTTGCGCGAACGCTTAGGGCGCGACCCATCGGGCGCAACTTGCGCCTGTCCGTGCTCGGCGATGTCGGGCGTTACGCGCTCATTGTGGGGAGTCCGCATCGGCGGCCTCCTGTGTGTCGGTCTGCTCGGCAGGTGCCGGAGCTTCCTCTTTGGTGTCGGAGTCCGGTGCTGCCGCATCGTCTTCGTCTTCGAACCAGTGTGCGCGGGCAGCCATGATGATCTCGTTGCCCTGCTCTTCGGACAGACCGTAATCGCCCAATACGCCGCCCTTATCCTGCTCACGCTGCGGACGGCGGACCGGCGGCCCGTCAGTAGTGTTGCGGCGACGCGGTGCTTCACGCTTTTTCGCGATCAATTCATCGGTCGCCAGATCGGCCAGATCATCCAGCGTCTTGATCCCGCCTTTACCCAGCGTGACCAGCATCGCTTCGTTCAGATGCGGGATATCGGCCAGTGCATCCTCGACACCAAGAGCGCGGCGTTCCTCGCGATGCGCCCCTTCCTGACGGTCAAGCGCTTCCTTGGCCCGGTTCTGCAATTCTTCGGCCAGATCTTCATCGAAGCCTTCGATCGCTGCCAGTTCATCGATTTCAACGTAAGCGACTTCTTCCAGTTCGGCAAAACCTTCCGCCACCAGAAGTTGCGACAGCGTTTCATCGACGTCCAGTTCTTCCTCGAACATCTTGGAGCGTTCGGAGAATTCTTTGGTGCGTTTCTCCGCCGCTTCCTCGTCGGTCATGATGTCGATCTGATGCCCGGTCAGCTGGCTGGCCAAGCGGACATTCTGACCGCGACGACCAATGGCGAGCGAGAGTTGATCGTCCGGCACGACGACTTCGATGCGGCCTTCCTCCTCGTCCAGCACAACGCGGCTGACCGTGGCAGGCTGCAATGCATTAACCACAAAGGTCGCCGTATCTTCGGACCACGGAATGATGTCGATCTTTTCGCCCTGCAATTCCTGCACGACGGCCTGAACGCGCGAGCCTTTCATGCCAACACAAGCACCGACCGGATCGATGCTGCTGTCATGGCTGATAACGCCAATTTTTGCGCGGGAACCGGGATCGCGAGCCGCCGCCTTGATCTCGATGATGCCGTCATAAATTTCCGGCACTTCCTGCGCGAACAGTTTGCGCATGAAATCGGGTGCAGCGCGGCTGAGGAAGATTTGCGGCCCGCGATTGTTGCGCTCGACCTTGGAGATCAGCGCACGGACACGTTCACCAACCCGCGCTGCTTCACGCGGAATTTGCTGGTCGCGGCGGATAACACCTTCGGCGCGGCCCAGATTGACGATCACATGGCCGAATTCGACCGATTTGATAACGCCCGTAATAACTTCGTCACCGCGATCCTTGAATTCTTCGAACTGACGCTCGCGTTCGGCATCGCGGACCTTCTGGAAAATCACCTGCTTGGCAGATTGCGCATCGATCCGGCCCAGATCGACCGGAGGCAGCGGATCGACAATAAAATCGCCCAGCTTGGCACCGTCTTCCAGCTTCTGTCCCTGTGCCAGATCGACCTGCTTGAAGTAATCCTCGACTTCCTCGACGACTTCCACAACCCGCCACAAGCGCAGATCGCCTGTTTGCGGATCGAGTTTCGCGCGGATGTCGTTTTCCGCGCCATAACGGTTACGCGCGGATTTCTGGATCGCTTCTTCCATCGCCTCGATGACGATGCTTTTGTCGATCATTTTTTCAGAGGCTACCGCATTTGCAATTGCAAGCAGTTCAGCCTTGTTGGCGGAAATAGCACTGGCCATCAGTCGTCAGCTTTCTGTTGTTCAAATTCTTCTACATCCTCGGCACCGGTGGTGTCGAGCGGCTTTGTCGCGGCGATCAGGGCATCGGTCAGCACCAGTTTCGCCGAATGAATAGCGCTTAGCGGCACATCCATCTGCCCGCCTTTGTTATCCCCGATAGCGACCATCTGCGTGCCGTTCTCATCCGACAAACCGATCAGCTTGCCGCGCAAATTGCGATGTCCGCGCACTTTTTCGGAAAGCGAGATTTTCGCTTCGTGTCCGGCCCAGTTCGTGAAGTCCTTGGGCCGTGTCAGCGGACGGTCGATGCCGGGGCTGGACACTTCCAGATGATACGCCCCTTCGACCAGCACATCGTCAGCCGCTTCCATTTCGTCCAGCCGTTCGGACACGCGGCGCGACAAAGCGGCACATTGTTCGATCACGAGCTGACCTGTTGCCGGGTCTTCTGCCATAATTTGCAGCGCGCGGCTGCCATCACCCGCTTCGGACGATGTCATCTTTACGCGCACCAGTTCGAACCCCAAGCTCTCGGCTTCAGGTTCTATCACTTCTTTCAGGCGGTCGAGATCGGCCATGCGGCTCCTTATTTGCAGATCGATTGTGACACCATGACTATGGCAACAGCGTTTCGTGCCGGCCCCGTCTGGCGCCAGCCCTGAATCGCTATCAACAATATCGGGATGACGCTTAGTTAGGTTTAGCCGCTATAAAACGCAACCGCCTAATGCCGCCGGGGGCTTATTTATCCTCCGCCAGCCCGTGCTTTTTTACGCAATGGCGTAGCTGGTCATAGCTGAGGCCCAGCGCCTTGGCCGTTTGCCGCTGGTTCCAGCGGTGCTTGCCCAATGTATGTTCGACAATCGCGCGCTCATGTGCATCGACCGCGCCGCGCAAATCGTCGATCTGGTCGATTGGAGGAGCCGCATTGACGGATGCCGGAGCAGCCTGCGCCGCTTTTGCTGTCGCGGGCGGCGTGTCGGGTTTGACCGAATGCACGGCATTGGACGGCTTCCACGGAGAATCGAACGGATCAAACACCACATGGGCGACCGGCTCCTCCCAATTATCCCAGCGATACACGGCCCGCTCCACGACATTTCGCAATTCGCGCACATTGCCGGGCCACGGATGCTCTTCCATTTGTTCGCGCACATGAGGGGCAAAACCGGGCCATGCCTCCCAATCCAGTTCCGCGCCCATCCGACGCCCGAAATAATCGGCCAGCACGGCGATGTCCCCTTCACGCACGCGCAAAGGCGGCAAAGTGATGACTTCGAAACTCAACCGATCGAGGAGATCGGCGCGAAACATCCCCTCTTCCACGCGTGCGGGCAAATCCTCATTCGTCGCCGCCACGATCCGGACATCGACCGAAATCGGCCGCGAAGAACCGATCCGCGTAATCTCGCCATATTCCACCGCGCGCAGCAACCGTTCCTGTGCGGCACTGGACAAGGTGCCCAGCTCATCAAGAAACAGCGTGCCTTTATCGGCTTCCTCGAACCGCCCCACTCGCGCCTTGGTCGCGCCGGTGAATGCGCCGGCTTCATGGCCGAACAATTCCGCTTCGATCAGTGTTTCGGGCAGCGCCGCGCAATTCATCGTGACCAGCGGCTCACCCCAGCGCGCGGACAAACGATGCAGCCGTTCGGCGATCAATTCCTTGCCCGTGCCGCGCTCTCCGATGACCAGCACCGGGCGGCGCATCGGGGCTGCTTTACTGGCGCGCTCGACCGAATCCAGAAACGCACCCGACTGCCCGACAAACTGATTTTCCCGATCCATGACCAACCTATAGGAAATTTTCCCAATAGTTGGCAAGTGACACATTTCCCAGGCGGGCGACTGCGCAGCAAGCCATTGTTATAACTAGATTTAATAGAATTGGCACACTGCTTGCTATGATATGAACAACAGACAAACTCAAGGGAGCGTATCATGTACAACCGGGAATTCTTTCGCAGCAAACTGGGCAAAGCCTCCATCGCCAGCATCTCTGCGATGGTCATATTCGTCGCGCTGTCCACACAGATGAACGTCTATCCATCGGTCGTTATGGCAGGTCAGTACAGCAACCTGATAATGGCATGAGCAAGCCTGACAAACCCAAATCCTTGACGCCGGAGCGTGGTGTCAACGCGAGCAGTGGTGACAAATCCGCCACTGCTCCCGAAACCCGCATCTCGCGCGTCGAGCTGGAAGTGGAGCGCCTGCGTCATTCTCCCACCCCGACGCAGCGCACGACCGCTAACAATAACAGCGCCAAGCGCGCCACAGAAGAATTTTTCAACGGAGCAGCCTTCATGGGCATTTTCAGCCGCACACGTGATATTATCGCCGCCAACTTCAACGATATGCTGGATAAGGCAGACGATCCAACCAAGATGATCCGCATGATTATCATGGAAATGGAGGAAACGCTGGTCGAAGTTCGTGCCAGCGCCGCCCGCACGATTGCGGACCAGAAGGAAATGCATCGCCACACGGTGAAGCTGGATACGTTGCAAGCCGATTGGGCCGAAAAAGCGCAGCTTGCGCTGTCCAAGGATCGCGAAGATCTGGCCCGCGCCGCGCTGATAGAGCGCAAGAAAGCGGCTGATACATCGGAAGAATTGAAGCAGGAGATCGCGGTTCTGGATGATGCCTTGCGCGCTTACGACCTCGACATTCAGAAGGTTCAAGGCCGTTTACGCGAAGCCCGCAGCCGCCAGACGGCGATTGCAGCGCGGCTGGAAAGTGCAGAAAACCGCGTGAAACTGCGCACGCTGATCAGCCCTGAACGCACCGATGATGCGATGGCCCGCTTCGATCAGCTCGAACGCCATGTCGATTATGCCGAAGGTCGCGCCGATGCGCTGAAAATTGGCAATTCCGCCAAACCATCGCTCTCTGACGAGATTGCCGCCTTGGAAGGCGCGGACAAGATCGACGAGGAATTGGAAGAAATGAAACGCGCGCTGGGCAAAAGCGGCGATGCAGAAAAGAAGGATTAAACCATGGGCGAAGAAATCATCATAGTACCGGCTATTTTCATCGGTCTGCCGTGGGTCATCCTTCATTATATCACCAAGTGGAAGACGGCCGCCACGATCACCACCGATGACGAGGGCCTGCTGGACGAATTGTATCATCTGGCCAAGCGGCTGGATGACCGGATGGACACGGTCGAGCGCCTCGTTGCCAGCGACAATGCCGACTTCACTCCTGCCCGCCTGGTCCATGATCAGGATCTCGATAATCAGAAATTGCGCGAGCTTGATAAGATGCTCGCCGAGAAGAAAGGAACTCGCCCATGAATACCCCGCGCACAACATTGTACCGCGACAAGCAGAATGCAAAATTGATGGGCGTATGCGCAGGGATAGCCGATTATACCGGCGTCAATGCACTGTGGGTTCGCCTGGGCTTTATCGTAGCCTTGCTGTCCGGTGTGCTGAGCCCGATCGTGTTGCCGCTATATTTGCTGGCCGGATTGTTGCTGAACAAAAAGCCAGCGCATCTTTATGTCGATCAGGAAGAGCAGAAATACTGGCAGCGGGTGCGTCAATCACCGCAGCGCACGGCCCGTGAGATCCGCTCGCAGATGCGGGACGTGGATCGCCGGCTGGCCGATGTGGAGACCTTTTATGTCAGCTCAAACCCGCGCCTGACCGCCGAAATCGAGCGGCTTCGCTGAACTTTCATAAGAGGACCGAATTATGTTTGATTGGGCTTACCTTATTCCGCTCGCGCCCTTCATTATGGTGCTTGGCATCGTGTGGATGAGCAAACACAGCAAACTGGAAGAAAAGCGTATTGCAGCGGCGGCAGGAGCCAGTGCTGAAAAAGCAGCACAATATGCAACAAAAGTGCAGGCGCTTGAAGATCGGGTGCAAGTGCTGGAGCGGATTGTGACCGACCGCGGTTATGACATCGCCACGCAAATCGAAGCGCTGCGCGATACTCGCGAAGTGGAAAGCCAGAATAGCGGTGTGCAACTGAATATGCCGAACAAGGAGCGTGTCTGATGCCATTCCCACTGACAGAGACCGTGGTCATCACCGGGGTTATCATCATGACGATCGGGTGGATCGTAAATAATCTGATCCGGGTTCGCCACGGTTATCCGCTGGAAAATAGCTGGGGCAAAGCGGTCTATCCCAAAAACGATCAGGCGGTTGAGCGGGTCAAATTGCTGACTCAGGAAAACGCGGAATTGCGGGCAGAACTTGGTTCGATCAAGGATCGGATGAACAATGTTGAGCGCATCGTTACCGACAGCGGCTATCATTTAACGCATGAAATCGACCGGCTGCGCGATCCAGCGAAGAGCCAAAAAGAGGGTCTCCAATGAGTTTCTGGGCGGCCATCGTTCTCATCGTTTTGATCGGCTCGATCACGAGCATAGTCAGAGCAAAGTACCGGGCGCAAGCCGGGATCATCGCCGATAAGCAAGGCAATGAAACCTATATTGAGCGATCTGCGACGAGCGATGAAGATGCGCAGCGCGAGATTTTGGAATTGCGCGAACGGATCAAAGTGCTGGAGCGGATTGCGACGGATGACAATTCCATCAGCGCGCAGGAAACCCGACGGATTTCGCAGGAAATTGAGGCTTTAAAGGGCAAGCAGGACAGCGACTAAACGCTGCCGGATGCAACACAGGAAGGACACAGGGCCATGATCGAACCGACCTTTATCATCAGCGCGACAGCCTTCTTGGGCCTTTGCGTAGTGGCCTTGGCCGGCCTCAAAGGCTGGTCCGAATGGATCGCCCTGAAGCGCACAGAGATAGGCCACAAGGATGTCGAGAGTGACCCAACTGGCTTTGCATCGCAGCCAGGCGGCTCACCAGTGGGCGCGGCGCGGATCGAGATCGCCGACCTTAAAGAACGCATCCGCAAACTCGAAGCCATCGCCAGCGGCGTCGATCTGTGAACCAGCGCGTGCGTCATGTGACGAAAGTTTCGCAAGCCGGGATCGGTCTTGGCAGCGTGATTGCGGTCGCGATTTCATGGAGCCAGCATGAATCGATCCTGTGGGCGATCATTCAGGGGATACTGTCCTGGCTCTATGTCATTTATTTCGCCCTGACCCGTCCGGGCGGATTGGCAGGATAAATCGCGCACCAGTTCTCCAGATCTTTCACAGCACTGGATTTGGCGGCATCGCGTTCCTAAATGCGCACCCATGCAAAGCCTCGATGACATCCGCGAAGAATATGAATTTCTCGAAGGCGACGAACGCTATCGTCTGCTGATCGAGTTGGGTCGCGAGCTGGAGTCGATGCCCGACGCGCTGAAAACCGATGCGACATTGGTGCGCGGCTGTTCGGCGAGTGTGTGGGTCTATCCCACGGCGGACAGCGGCAAGCTGCACTTCATGGCCGACAGCAATGCCGCCATCACCAAAGGCATCGTTGCGCTGGTGATCGCAGCGGTGCAGGATCGCCCGGCCAGTGAAGTTTCGGCGATGGATGTGTCGGAAGCGCTGGCGCCGTTCGACTTGAAAAACCAGCTATCTTCGAACCGCACGCAGGGCATTCCCAATATGATTGCGTTGATCCAGCAACACGCCGCGCGGATCGCGCCCTCGACCTAATAGGCTGCATACGAAAAAGGGCCGGAAACCGTTGCTGGCTTCCAACCCTTTAAACCTCAGAAAATCGTAAATTATGCGAAGCGCAAGCGGCGCGTTACATTTGTTGTACGGCGCATTAATCCGCCAATTCCGCCAAAGCCCAGGATCATCATCAACCATGTTGCTGGCTCCGGCACCGCACCGATGTCGATGACATCTCCGCCGATCGTCACACCGGCAAAAGCCAGGCCGGACTGATAGGATGTGTCACTGAAATTCGTAACGCCAAACTTCAACGTGTAATTACCCGCTTCAGTGATTGTATAATTGGAATTGATCCACCCGGTTTGCCCGCAGCCGTCGTCAAAGCAATCGCCACTGTCGGTTCCGAGTTGCGCCCAGTTTGTAGCATCACCTATAATTGGCGAAGTAAGCGGGTTTAAAGTCGAAGCGTTAGCCGGCAATCCAAAACCGGGGCTTGTGTTACCCTCTGGCGTTGTGCGAGCCGTAAACAAAAAGGCGATGGGATCGCCCGCTGCGCTTAACAATTGCGCAAATGCATAGTCGGAAAATTCAGCGCCGTCAGATGTGATAAAATTGAAATAAAAATTAAGGTCTTCGCCTACCTCGGCGCTAAATACGCCCGTGGTCAATTCCGATCCATTATTGCCGCCGACACCGTCGATCTGGCCGGCTCCCTCCACACCGTTTTCGGTCGATACATAACCGTAATTTGGTCCAAATGCAGGTGGTGCAGTCACATCGCCATTCGGCGCAGCCGTTCCGCAATCTCCGACACAGGTTTGCGCCGCTGCAGGTGCGCTGAACGCGATCGCTGCCGCAGCAATACTCGCAGCACTTAAGATTGCCTTTTTCATGTTATTTCTCCAGATCTTCTTGCGAATGTGGAGCAACCCTGTCTGTCGCGTCCTTGCGATTCTTAACAACAGGTTAAATTGCATTGACGTGACGGTCAAACCGGACGAGCGCCTGACAACGCAAAATCTACACGCTTGTCACATTTCGAGACAAATGGGACAATTGTACGAGCAGCATCCAATCTTAAGGCTCGATCGCCGGCAATTACGATCCTGAAGTAATACCCGCACTGTCGCGTACCACTGCTTCGCCCGCTTCGCGCTGACGCTTCAATTCCGCTTTCAAGCGGGCTGGATCGCGCGCCAAGACGAAGCCAAAACTGACGCCGCCTTCTTTGCCCACGGTCGCATGATGCAGCTTGTGCGCCTGCACCAACCGCTTGGCATAGCCGCGCTTGGGTACCCAGCGGAAGAACCGCTGATGCACCAGCCCGTCATGCACGAAGGTATAGATCAGCCCGTAAACCGTAATGCCGAACGCGGTCCACCACAGGAACGGCGAGACGTAATAGCCGATCAGGAACATGAAAAACACGATCGTGCCGAAAGTTACTGCATAAAGATCGTTCTTTTCCAGCGCATTGTCATGCGGCTCGTGATGATCGCGATGCCAGCCCCAGCCCCATCCGTGCATCACGTATTTATGCGCCCACCAGGCGAAAAACTCCATGAAGACGACTGCACCCAAAACGGTCGCGGCGATCTGCCACCAACTCATGCTGCTGCTCCCTGACCTGTAGCATCTGCAATCTCGCGGCGGCGCGCGGGCAAGGCCCACCACGGCGTTTGCGGCGAGATATGATGTTCGTGATGATAACCGAAATGGAAGCACGAGGCGAGGCTGGCGACAGTGCCGAAAGTCTCGCTGCGCGCATTGTGGCGGTCGGCAAATTTGTCGCCATTGTGATTATGCGGGCGATACGTACCGAAATAGAAAAGCTGCATGGAACTTGCGATCGCTGGCAAGCCATACAGCAGCACAATCTGCTGCATCGGAACTTCCAGCACCAGCCAATAAGTCGTTATGACGACCGAGATGAACAGCACCGACTGCCATCCGAAATAGCGTTTCAGAAACGTCGTGTACCAGCGCACCGGATCGCGCGGATTATGCTCGTCAAAATCAGGATCGCCCGCTTTTCCGGCCAGCTTGTGGTGATTGAAATGCGCATCGCGCATCTTGCGCCAGCCAAATCCGGCATAAAGGAACAGCAGGACGCCGCCGATCATGCCGTTCGCGCGGCCACCGCCGGGCAAAAGCGAGCCGTGCATCGCATCGTGGCTGATGATGAACAACCCGACCGATAGCCAACACTGGATCGCCGCCATGAGCAGCGCCAGCGGCAGGCTGGCCCAAGTCAGCTCGAACACAAACACTGCGTATATATGGATGATGGCCCAGCTCACCACGATCCCCACGGCCAGCGCCAGACCGATTGCGCCCTGATAGCGCAGCGCGTGAGTGGATGAGGTGGAGGCGACCATGACGGTAATATAGGCGCAATGACGCGCTTAGAAAAGCACGGGCTTTGCGCGCGGCTTCGATCCCAACCTCATTCGGCGCGGGATTCCGGGAAAAAGTGCTTGGCAATTTCCTGCCCGATGCGCGCCGGACGCAGGGTTTGCGCATCGATACAGCACCAGCTGGAATTGATTTCCGCCAGCACTTCCTCGCCGCGTTCGATAATCGTGCGATAAAAAGCGCGCGCGCCCTTTGTGCTTTCCAGCACGGTTCGCGCGATCACATCGTCTTCCAGAAACGCGGGCTTGCGATAGGTAATCTCGTGTTTCAACGCGACCCACGCATGGGCCGCCACGGCCTCGTCAGGCGCGAAATTGCGCCAATGCGATAACACGGCATCCTGCACCCAGCCCAGATAGCGTGCATTGTTGACGTGTCCCATGAAGTCGATGTCTTCAGGGACAATTGTGATCGGAAAAGCGAATGGTGTTGCTGACATGACTGTTAGTTAGCAACATATAGATTACCTTTCCATGACTCATACAATCTTATTGGCGGACTTTCTTGCCAGTGTGGCGGGAACGCCGCTAATCCGGTGACTATGGCCAGCAAACCGCGCACGCTTTACGAGAAAATCTGGGACGACCATGTGGTCGAGCGGCGCGATGACGGCACCTGCCTCGTTTATATCGACCGCCATCTGGTGCATGAAGTGACCAGCCCGCAAGCCTTTGAAGCATTGCGGTTGGCGGGACGCAAAGTGCGCCGCCCCGACCTGACGCTGGCCGTGCCTGATCACAACGTGCCGACAACGCCGCGCAGGGATGCCGCTGGCGCGCGAGTGCCGGTGCAAGATCCGCAAAGCGCCGCGCAATTGGCGGCACTGGAGCAGAACGCGCCTGATTTCGGCATTCGCTATTTCGATGCAGTCGCGCGCGAGCAGGGCATCGTCCATGTGGTCGGTCCCGAGCAAGGCTTCTCCCTGCCCGGTTCGACCATCGTGTGCGGCGATTCCCATACGGCGGCACATGGCGGGATCGGCGCGCTGGCTTTCGGGATCGGGACCAGCGAAGTCGAGCACGTGCTGGCGACGCAAACGCTGCTGTTAAGCCAGTCCAAGACAATGGAAGTGCGCGTCGAGGGGCAGCTTGGCCCCGGCATTACGCCCAAGGATCTGATTCTGCATATCATCGGGGTCATCGGCACGGCGGGCGGAACCGGCCACGTTATCGAATATCGCGGGGCTGTGTTTGAGCAGATGAGCATCGAGGGCCGTTTGACCGTCTGCAATATGAGTATCGAGGGCGGCGCGCGGGCTGGCCTGATCGCGCCGGATGAGACGACGTTCGCCTATCTGAAGGGTCGCCCGATGGCTCCGCATGGCGCGGATTGGGACGCGGCACTGGCGTACTGGCGGCAATTGCAGACCGATCCCGGCGCGCTATTCGACAAATCCGTGACCATCGACGCGGCGGCGATCGAACCCAGCGTCACCTGGGGAACCAGCCCGGAAGACGTTGTCGCCATTGGCGGGGTCGTTCCCGATCCGCAGAGTTTTGCCGATCCGGCGAAGCAGCAAGCGGCTCAGCATTCGCTCACCTATATGGACCTTGCTCCGGGACAAAAGATGACCGACATTGCGGTCGAGAATATCTTCATTGGATCATGCACCAACAGCCGGATCGAGGATTTGCGCGCAGCGGCTCAAGTCCTGAAAGGCCGGACCAAAGCGGACGGCGTTAACTGGGCGATCGTGGTGCCGGGTTCGGGCCTTGTGAAACTGCAAGCCGAAGCCGAAGGGCTGGACGCGATTTTCACCGCAGCAGGATTTGAATGGCGGGAGCCCGGATGCTCTGCGTGCCTTGGCATGAACCCCGATAAAGTCCCGCCGGGACAGCGTTGCGCTTCCACATCCAATCGCAATTTCGTCGGGCGGCAGGGACCGGGTTCGCGCACGCATCTGATGAGCCCTGCTATGGCCGCGGCCGCCGCCGTGACCGGCAGGCTGACCGATGTGCGGGAGTTGACCGATACGCACGCTCCGGTCAGCGGATAAGCCTTGCCACAGCCGCGCTGCCATTCCATGAAGTTGCCATGATCGAAACGAACCCCGGACGCGCAGCGGACCCGGCAACGCCACTGGATAGACTATGAAACACAAATCAAACGCTTCGCTCGGCAAGAAAGCCGCCGTGGCCGCGGTCAGCGCCATCGGTTCTGCCGCCGTCGCCGCTGCGTTGCTTTACGCCAATAAGCGCAAAGACAAGCAGCCGCCCACACCTCCGGTTCCGCCCAGCGGCGAAAACCCTGAAACCGATTGATGCGTCACGGTTCTATTTCAGCAAGCGCCGCCGCGCTGGCGTTCGTGTTCACAGCAACGGCTTTGCCCGCCATCCCCGCTCATGCGCAGGATGCTGCTGCGACAAGTCCGGCAACAGCGCCCGATCTGTCATTATGGCGGCTGGATTGCGGCACGCTGGAATTAAGCGATACCGGCCCGTTTTCCGATGCGCATTTGTATGATGGCGAGACGCGCACCCTGACTGACAGTTGTTATCTGATCCGGCATGGCGAGCAATATCTTTTGTGGGACACCGGCCTTCCTGCCGCGCTGAAGGGCAATAGCGTCACGGAATATGTCTTCACGCTGACCCTCGATACGACCATTGCGGAACAGCTCGCCAAGATCGACTTGATCCCTGACGATATCGACCTGTTGGCGGTCAGCCATTATCACGACGATCACTTGGGACAGGCTGCACAATTTGCCGATGCGACATTGCTGATGAACAGCCGCGATTTTGCCGCCGTATCCGAAGGCCAGAACGAAGCCGCTGCTGCTGCACTGGCGCCGTGGATCGGTGAGGACGCGGGAGAAACTCGCCTGTTTGCGGGTGATCTTGACGTGTTTGGAGACGGCAGCGTCGTCGTCAAGGCGATGCCGGGCCACACACCGGGACATAGTGCGCTGCTGGTGCGGTTGCCCGAAACCGGGGCCGTGCTGCTGACCGGCGATCTCTATCATTTCGAAGAGCAGATCAGCAATCGCGGCGTGCCCAGCTTCAATACGGATCGCGCCGATACGCTGGCCTCGTTCGAACGGTTCAATCAGATCGCCAAATCGCTGGATGCGCGCATCGTGATCCAGCATGATCCGCGTCACATCGAGCGCCTGCCTGCCTTCCCAGAAGCCGCACGCTGATGCAGCCGCTGGGAAGCGTTGAAGGGCGCGCCATTCCGTTCGGCGCAAAGAATGTCGATACCGACGTGATTATTCCGGCGGCCTGGCTCAAGACCATCACGCGCGAAGGCTTGGGACGCGGTGCATTCGAGAATTTGCGGGCCGATCCCGATAACATTTTCGACAGCGAAGAATTTGCGGGCAGTCCGATCCTGATCGCCGGCGATAATTTTGGCTGCGGGTCCAGCCGCGAACACGCCGCTTGGGCCTTGCTGGACATGGGCATCAGAGCGGTCATCGCGCCCAGTTTTTCCGATATATTCGCCAGCAACGCCTTTAAAAACGGGATTTTGACTGTGGCTTTGCCGCAGGATCAGGTGGACCGCCTGCTCGAAGTTGCGCAAACGCAGCCCATCGCCATCGACCTTGCCGAACAGCGAGTGACGACCCCGATGCAGGATCGCTTCGCGTTCGATATCGACCCCTTCCGCAAACGCTGCCTGCTGGAAGGGCTGGATGAAATCGGCCTCACTCTGGCGCGCGGCAAACACATCGACACATATGAAACCCGGCAGCGCGCATCTGCGCCGTGGCTGGCCAAGGGAGCAAGAGAACACGCATGAAGGCACTATTATCCAAGGATGTCGGCGGCCCGGAAACGCTGGTGATCGAGGACATCGACGCGCCGACACCGGGCAAAGGCGAAGTCGTGATCGACATTGCGGCCTGCGCCATCAATTACCCCGATGTCCTGATCATCCGCGATATGTATCAGATGAAACCGCCCCGCCCGTTCTCTCCGGGTAGCGAGATTTCCGGCACGATTGCGGCTCTAGGTGAGGGTCGAAGGCGTGTCCGGCTGGAAAATCGGCGACCGCGTGTTGGCCGGTGTTGGCAGTGGCGGTTTGCGCGAACAGATGGCCGTGTCCGCGAGCAGCATTTTTGCCGTGCCTGACGAAGTTTCGCTGGAAGCGGCTTCCGCGCTGCTGATGACATACGGCACGACCATCCACGCACTCAAAGATCGCGGCGACATCAAGGACGGCGAAACTGTCCTGATCCTCGGCGCAGCAGGCGGGGTTGGCCTATCGGCTGTGGAATTGGCCAAAGCCTATGGCTGCCGCGTGGTGGCCGCTGTCTCCTCGGAAGAAAAGGGCGCTGTCGCACGCAAAGCCGGGGCTGACGAAGTGGTCATTTATCCGCGCGTGGCCGAGGGCGAGCAGGGCTTCGACAAAGACACGTCCAAAGCTATCGCCAAATCCTTCAAGGATGCCGTCGGACCAAACGGCGCGGACATCGTTTATGACATCGTCGGCGGCGCCTATTCCGAGCCTGCCTTGCGCAGCATTGCGTGGGAAGGCCGCTTTCTGGTGATCGGTTTCCCCGCTGGAATCGCCAAAATGCCGCTCAATCTGACGCTGCTGAAAAGCTGCGACATTCGCGGCGTATTCTGGGGCGCGTTCACGATGCGCGAACCAGCAAAAAACGCGGCCAATATCGCGGAGCTGTTCGCGCTATGGAAAGCGGGCAAGATCAATCCGATGATCAGCGAAACCTACACATTGGACAATGCTGCCGAAGCCATCGCGAAGCTGGAACGGCGCGAGGCGATCGGCAAGCTGGTCGTGACCATGCGTTGATAAGCTAAGGGAATAGCTGACCCGCGTCGGAATACCTTGCCGCCAGTCGCTGCGCGCCCTATCCTCTTACGCAGACACCGAAAGGGACCGATATGACCGATTTCAAAGACCGCCAGCGCGGCGAAGAAGCCAAATTCGCGATGGACGAAGAAACTGCTTTTAAACTCGCGGCGCGGCGCAACCGTTTGCTGGGCGAATGGGCAGCAGGACTGATGAATCTCACGCCCGAAGAGACCGACGCTTACAAGAAAGCCGTCGTGCAGGCCGATTTCGAAGAAGCGGGCGATGAAGACGTCATCCGCAAGGTGCTGGGCGATTTAACTGCCGCCGAATGCGAAGTCAGCGAAGCGGAAATCCGCGCGATGCTGGAAGAAAAGACCATCGAAGCGCGCCGCCAGTTGATGAGCAATTCCTGAGCGCGTGATGAGGGGTTTGTTCCAATGCCGATGACTGCGTCCGAAATCGAAGCCGAAATTCTGGCTGCTTTGCCCGATGCCACCATCGAAATGACCGATCTTGCCGGTGATAATGACCATTGGGCAGCGAAGGTCACAAGCGCGTCTTTCGTCGGCAAAAGCCGGGTGCAGCAGCACAAGATGGTCTATGCGGCGCTGGGTGAAAAAATGGGCGGCGTGCTCCATGCCTTGCAAGTCACAACGCAAGTTCCCACCTGATGCGTAACGAAAAAGTTGCCAAAGGTTAGTTTACTTATGTCCGATCCCAATCAGCGCATTTCCGACGTTGTAACCAAGAACGATGTCGTCCTCTTTATGAAGGGCACGCCGCTGTTCCCGCAATGTGGTTTTTCCAGCCGTGCGGTCGCTATTCTGGATCATTGCAAGGTCGGCTATGAAAGCGTCGATGTGTTGCAAGACATGGAAATCCGCCAGAGTATCAAGACTTTCTCCGAATGGCCGACTATCCCTCAGCTGTACGTCAAAGGCGAATTCGTCGGCGGCAGCGACATCATGATGGAAATGTTCGAAGCCGGTGAATTGCAGGAATTGATGACTGAAAAGCAAGTCGCTCCTGCATCGGAATAACATTGCCCGACCTTAAGCGAGCCATCGCTGGTCCATAAACATTGCCCCAACGGGAAAGGCCCTTACCGATCGCTCGGCAAGGGCCTTTTTTAGTTCGGGGAGGCAGAGCGAGGGAAACCAGGGAGATGCTCCGCCTTCATTCGAAGACTTGTGCCAGATACTATGCATGAGGTGTGCCAATTCCCTGCATCGTGAGAAAACCTTACGTCACGATAGTTAACATGGAGTTACGCGAAGCGCGCAGTGTCAGGAATTCCGACACTGAACGGGCGTAGCTAAACTGTTTCGGTGCGCAATTTTCGCTATTTGCGCGATTTTAATGCGAACCGCTTGGCAGAACGCAGCATCTGCGCCACATCACTGGCGATGGAAAGCACACCGACACCGCCCGCACATGAGGAAATTCCGGCTGCCACGCTGGTCATATTCCGGCACGGGCGCGAAGATGACCGACCTGAAATCCTGATGGTCGTGCGTAGCCGCAATATGTCATTTGCAGGCGGTGCAGCCGTGTTTCCCGGCGGGCGGGTCGATCCCGCCGACTACACGTTGGCGGCAGCGATAGCGCATGACTGTATTGATGATAATCAGGCGGCGCACCGGATTGCGGCGATCCGGGAGACGTTGGAGGAAACGGGTCTGGCCATCGGGTTTCGCGAGGCGATCAGCGGCGAAGATGCAGCCAAGGCGCGCGCAATGTTGCTGGAGACGCAGGCCCTCGCTCCGGTTTTAAGCAAGTTCGGTTGGACATTAGATCTATCGCGCCTGATACCGTTTGCACGTTGGCTACCGCGCGGGATCACCTCGCATCGCATCTTCGATACATGGTTTTATCTGGCCGATACCGGCACGGGCGAAGTCGCGATTACCGTGGATGCGACGGAGAATTCGCGGCTGTTCTGGACCAGCGCACAGGGTGCGCTCGATCTGGCGGATGCGGGCGAAATTTCGGTGATTTTCCCGACCCGCCGCAATCTGGAACGCCTGGCGCAATTCGATGATTTCGCCGCCGCTAAAGCGCAAGCCGAAGCCATTCCCGTCCGCGCCATTACCCCGAAGATCGTTGGCGATGCGGCGGGAAATACTCAGGCTCTGACCATTCCCGACGATCTCGGCTATCCCGTCACCAGCGAAAGCTTCGAGACGGCCAAGCGGGGTTGAGGGGAAACAGATAAAGTGGTGCGCCCGGCAGGATTGTTCTCGCCGCACGTAGCGGCTCGCTCTTCTCCGCTTCGCTGCGAATCCGAACCTGACAGGTTCGCGTGCATATCAAAGCACAAATTATAGCCTGCCCCTCTGGGACAGGCTATAATTGGTGCGCCACCCAGTTTGGAGCGAACTGGTCTCACGTTAGCTTTCCCTGATATGCACGGTATTTACAGGGAATTTGCGGGCTTTTGCCGGCATTAGCTTCTTTCGCCCTAGCGAGAATGGCCAATTTCTGGCAATCTTAGACCGCGATTCCCTGCAATTTAAAGCAGGGAAAAAACAGCGACGGAGCAGGCATTATGCTTGGACGAGAAGACAACCCATTTATGTCAATGGCGCGCTCAGATCATGCCGTCCTGACGACCAGTGATAATCCAAAATTTGATTACCGCACAGACGCCGAGGCTTGTGAATTATCACTGGTGCAAGGTTATCGCCTTACTGACAATAGCCTCCTGGAAGCTTTGGGATGGTTTGATCCGCCACTGTTTCCAGATGACATGATTCAGCTTGTGGTGGCGGAGTTAAACCCTGCACCTCGCCGGCGAGGCCGGCGACCAGCAGCAGCATTTTCACCGAAAGATATTGCGGCTTATCTAGAAAGTTTAGAACGGGAAGATCTTCCGCCAACATTTCAAAAAAATCTAGCTGAGCGTTTGCGAGATGGTCGTCGCTATACCGAATTTATGCGCGCGCTTCCTGTGCAGAAGAAATTGTGGAGACGCCAGCGCGATAACCTCATGACCTATCTTTATCGCTTAATTTTTGATCGGTTAAAGACCGGGCCAGAGTGGATCTTTGTCGAGCCAATCGGACATATAAAGGTTTGCATCGGAGACAAGACACCATCAGATAAAGCTATTGAGATGGTTCGCATGATTTTAGCCGATAAGGTGATGGTGGATCTTCCGGGAGATAGGCGGATGAAAAATATAATCTCCGCTAATTAAACGTATTTTCGTGAATGCGTTAAGCAAAATCATGCCCTAGCTAAGCCGCTTCTCTTGAAGAGGAGCAGCAAATGCCAAAGCTTAGATATACGCAGATTACGGTTCTCAAGATCGAGGCCCTTGAGCCTGATCGGCGCAAAACGCGACCCCACATCGTTGTACAGAACTTAACCAGAGTTAAGTGCCTCGGCAAGCTCTTGCCAAATGGCACAGATGATGACGGTATGATCGCGGCCGGTCATCCAATGGTAAAGTCGGCTGCGCAGATTGCCGACTTCCTGATCCACTGTACAAGTCACGATGCTCCGGTAGTCGATCGCCATCTGGACTGTGGCATTAAATGTGTCACAGCGCTTGAGACTGTGGGCCGCGACGCCAGCTTCGAACAAAACTTCGGCTACATCCAAACCAACGTAAATCGACTTGTCGCAGCCATTGGTATGCACCCAGCTTTCGCTGGTAATTGTGGCACCTTAGAAGAAATGGCTGCTGAACGCTCGAGTGGTGAAGGCTAAGCCATGTCAGACAATCAATCCGAGGATGGCCGAGATTACGATGTCGGTTACGGCAAGCCGCCAAAGTCGACGCGTTGGAAAAAGAGGCAATCTGGCAACCCTAGCGGCCGGGCTAAAGGCTCTCGCGGTATAAAGACCGACCTGCATGCCGAATTGGTATCGCGCATGGACATCAAAATGAATGGCCAGCGGGTCAGTGGTACGAAGCAACAGCTGATGCTCAAGACCCTAAGCACGCGCGCCGCTGCTGGGGACGTGCGCTCGATCAAGATGTTGATCGACCTCGTCTTACAGGTGTTTGGCGCTGAAGACCGGGGCGGCTCCAAGAAGCAGCTCTCAGCGCAAGATCAGCAGATCCTCGACCAGCTACTTTCTCGCCCTGCCAAGTCCAGGCCAGCAGATCCGAATGACGAGAACATTGAACCACCGCTGACGCCCGCAAATCATAATTTGGAGACAGACGATGACTAAAACGATGCACGATCCTCAAGCCATTTTGATTGAATTGTGCCGCCACGATTTTACTGCCTTTCTGCGGAAAGCTTGGCCATGGATCAGCGGCGGCGACATGTTGGCCTGGAATCACCACCTGGATGCCATGGCCGAGAAACTTGAGCGCATCGACAAACGGGATATAAAGCGGTCCTTGATGAATCTGCCGCCGCGCAATGGCAAGTCGAAGACTGTGTCAGTGATATGGGTGGCCTGGATGCTTGGCCGCGATCCGACCCTGAAGTTTGTCTGCGTGAGCTATTCGATCGAACTCTCGAGCAAATTCGCGCGCGATTGCCGGGCAATCATGGAATCAGGCTGGTACCGCGAGATCTTTCCGGGGACCATCATCTCGCGCGCACGATCCGCGTCGCACGACTTCGAAACGACGCGCGGCGGCGGCCGGCTTGCCACTTCGGTCGGCGGCTCACTTACCGGCCGCGGCGGCGATATTATTATCCTCGACGATGTCATCAAGCCGGAAGATGCCAATTCCGAGACCATTCGCAACGCCGTCAACGAGTGGTTCAAATCCACACTCGCATCGCGCCTCGATGATAAGCAAAAAGGCGTCATAATATGTGTGATGCAGCGGCTCCATGAGCATGACTTGTCCGGCATGCTGCTCGAACAGGGTGGCTGGGACCATCTGTCACTGCCCGCCATCGCCACCGAGGACCAATCAATTATGCTAGCGCGCGGAGGTGTCTATCGCCGGCGGGAAGGAGAAGTACTGCATGCTGAACGCGAACCGCTCGAGATACTGATGAAATTAAAGGCTTCGATGGGTTCTCCCGCATTTGAAGCCCAGTACCAGCAGCAGCCGCTGCCCGCCGAGGGCAACCTCTTCAAGGCTGAATGGTTGACCTATTTCGAGCAGGATCGTGCTGAGCCACCCTATGGCGAGGTCATCCAGTCTTGGGACACGGCGATCAAGATCGGATCGAACAACGACTTCTCAGTCTGCATCACCGCAGTGATGCGAGGAAAGAACGTCCACATCATCGATGTCTGGCGCGGAAAGTTGGAGTTTCCTGAGCTCGAACGCAAAGTAGTGGAGCTGGCTCGCGAGTATCGCGCCGGGACTGTCCTCATAGAGGACAAAGCTTCGGGACAGCAATTGCTGCAGTCGTTGCGTGCCAATGACTATCGCGGCGTTCCTACGCCCATCGGTCGGCTGCCAGAGCAGGATAAATACTCTCGCGCTGCCGGCGTCAGCAGTATGGTCGAAGCCGGCCATCTTTATATACCGAATGAGGCATGCTGGCTTGACGACTTCCGTCGTGAACTGCTCGCCTTTCCAAGCTCACGAAACGACGATCAGGTGGACGCCTTGGCGCAGCTACTTGAGTGGGCACGCGATCAATGGCTGCATAAGCCAGAGACCAATGCAGGGCCCGTCTTGTTTACTCACAATGATCATGGAGAGTGCGAAATGACTGGAGGCGAAGAATATTTTGGTGGCCCGACGGGCAGTACTGGATATCAATCTGGGTCCGCTTCGACAAACAGCAAATATGATCCGTGGAGTGGGTTATAAGCTCGTTACTCACGCCAATGCCAAGCAATAAGCATAAGATAATCTGCTCCAGTGACAACTCGCTAGTGCGGCTCATTCCAGGCTGGATACCTAAAAGTAGCGGGATTTGTCCCGCTACTTTCGGTAAGTACGAGTGTCTGCTTTGCGCCCCAATGTCGGCAGTAAAGATGGCAAATGTTAGACCCTGGAAGCGGACGTTAATTTGCGGCTTATTACTTAGTTTGAGAAAACGGCATCAGGCCTGCAAACAGGTTCGCATCGACTTTTGTAGCAGCCGATTACAGCGAAAAATATACAATTTGCTTGCAGATTTTTGCTATTAAAACTTCGCACCTGCATCCACATCCCGTTTATCGACGTAGCTTTGAGTGTCTTTCGTTTGGAAAGGCATCCGGAACCACTTCTGAATTAAGGTAGAGCACCGATCCTCTTGCGCGCCGAATGAAGGGTTCTTGGCTAAATCTTTGCTAGGACAATTTATGAAACTTTTATCATTATCCGTCGCCGCCGCAGCGTCCACGCTCGCATTTACCAGCCCCGCTGCAGCAGCGGAATACTTGTTCGAGTTCTCGACCACAAAAGCGCTGATTGGTGGTCCGATTTCTGGCAGCGGCACGTTTACCGTTTCTGACACGCCCGAGCTGGTAAATGACCGGGAAGCCTTCAAAATAACTGACATTTCCGGCCTGCTAAACGGTTCGGCAATTACCGGATTGGTGCCAGGCATATTCGGAGCCGATAACTTTTTCTACACCACACCGTTCTTCGTGCGCGGTCAGGGAATTGGTTTCCGCAATGCAGCCGGAACGACTGCGAACCTCTTTCTTCAACAAGGAAGCCAGTATCGCGTCAATACGATTAGCCCGTTTGCCAGCGCTTTTGTGGATGCAAAAGTCTCGCTGGTTGAAGTAAACGCTGCAGTGCCCGAACCGGCGACTTGGGCCATGATGATTCTTGGCTTCTTTGGTATCGGAGCAGCCATGCGCAAGCCATCGCGCGTGAAAACGATGCGGCTTGCATACTCCTGATCAAACACTCGTGGTTAGGCAGCTCGCTTCCTCCTCCATTAAGTGAGCTGCCGTCCCACTTTTAGGCCTTTGGCTTGAATAAAATTTACGTGCGCCTATGCCATCCAAATCGGGAGACATAATGGACGAACGGCGGGAACAGCTTAAGGCCGCGATGTTAGGGATTGCAGGGGGTGATCGACAGGCACTGGCTCTTGTCTATCATATGACTTCGGCGAAGCTTTTCGGCACGATTATCAGGATCGTGCGCGATCGGGAGCGTGCCGAAGATGTTCTCCAGGATGTCTACGTCAAAATTTGGCGCAGGGCTGGCAAATTCGATCCCACCAAAGGAACTGCTATCGCGTGGCTTTGCACAATCGCACGCAATGCTGCCATCGATGAGAAGCGGCGAGTCGGCAACGGCAGAGAGTTAGCTGGCGACGAACTGCCCGCAGTGGAGGATCTCGAGGCAACACCTGCGGATCAGTGGCTGTGTGCGATTGAAGAAAACGAAGCATTGCAAAAATGCCTCGATACACTCAGCGTCGACCAGCGCACGTCGATTAAGGCAGCGTTCTTCGATGGTTTGACACACAGCGAATTGGCGCTGCGAGTCAGAGTACCACTTGGTACCATGAAGAGCTGGATCCGGCGCGGTCTTGCCACTCTGAAAGGATGTCTAAGTGGTTGACGATCCTTTCATGGACAATAATGAATTGCATATTCGCGCCGGCGAATACGCGCTCGGCGTGCTGGAAGGCGACGAACTTGCCGAAGCCAAACGTGCAATCCTAAGCAATCTGGATTTTGCCCAAGCAGTCGAATGGTGGAATAGACAATTTGGCGTGATAGCGGAAACCGTGCCCGCTTACGAACCGTCGGTTTCGACTTGGCGAGCGATCGAAGCAAGGCTCGATGGTGCGCAGGATCGTGATAGCGAGCCAGCACAGATCGCAGACAGACGCGGTCCAGCTCCTTGGAGTATCACAACCGCGCTTGCAGGTGTGGCCGCTGCTATCGGCGCTCTCATCCTATTTGTATCTACACCCGAGACGGTTCCGGTTCCTCGTCCAACATCACCAGAAGTCACTGGCGAACGCCTGATCGCACAGCTTATTGACGAAGAAACCAGTCGCAAACTTGTTGGCGTGGTGGACCTTGGTAAGAATAACCTTTCCCTAAACGTCGCGGGCCTGGATGCAGAAGCTGGCTTCAGCCCAGAACTTTGGGTGATACCGGCTGACGGCGTCCCTGTTTCTTTGGGAAGCATTCCCGAAACCGGACAGTTTGCGCGCGATTTGTCAGAGCGTGAAGCAGCTTTACTGACCCAAGGGGCGTCTTTGGCTGTAACTTTCGAAGAGGCAACAGGATTGCCACACGAAGCACCAACTCCGCCAATCCTTCTCGTCGGCGCGCTCGACTCGGTGTAATTCGATCTGCGCTACCGCTCGCATTGAAGCTGTCGGAAACTGATTAACATTATATTTACCAAAAGTGCATCTGCCACGGCGTTTGCCCCGTAACTTCGTTTGCCTCACTTCAAAAGCGGGGCAGCCCGGACCCTCAGGGGCGCCCATTTATGGCTTATTACAAAGCCATTTGCGGAATGAAAACCCTGCGGCGATCGGCTTTCTGGTCCTAACGGAAAGAGGAATGTAATATGATCCACATCACTACAAAAAGAGGCGCTGCGGCATTATTGGCCGGCACGGCACTGTTTGCCTTATCTAGCCCGGCTTTGGCTGACGCTACGCCTGAATGTAATGATTTAGCGACTGCTACAAACGCTACAGAATGCGGTACAGATTCCAGTGCAACAGGAAACGGCGCAACCGCAGTCGGCACCGGCGCGACAGCCAATGGCACGGATGCTGTAGCTATCGGCAGCGATGATGTCGGAACTGCTCCTGCTACCGCATCCGGCCCATCGACAACTGCCGTTGGTGGTGAAAGCCTTGCGTCGGGTCCAGGAGCATCGGCTTTTGGGTGGCGTGCAGTGGCCGATGGCGAACGTTCGACAGCGCTTGGTCACCTTGCAACGGCAACTGGCGTGCGTTCGATCGCAGTCGGGGAAAACGCCGACGCGCAAAACAATAATGCCACCGCCATCGGTAACGAATCCATCGCCAATGGCGCTGATGCCTTAGCGGTAGGGGACACAGCTCTGGCCGACGGAACTTCCACAACAGCGATTGGCGGAGAATCTATCGCCAACAACACGGCCGCCTCTGCATTCGGCTGGCGCGCATTTGCGACCGGAGAGCGTGCAACTGCGGTCGGCCATCTTGCCAATGCAGAGGGAACACGCTCGGTCGCAATCGGCGAAGCGGCAACTGCTAATGACATGGGCAACATCGCCATTGGTGACCGGGTTACGACATCAGGTATAGGTGCAGTCAGTGTCGGCGGAATGTCCAATGCTGATGGGGACGGGTCCATTGCGCTAGGTATGCTGGCTTCGGCTAATGGCGGCGATGCCATTGCCATCGGCGGTAATCGTGACTTTGTGGATGCCAACGGAAACGGAGTTGCTGATGTCAATGAAGATGCCGATCCTGATAACAACATCATCTCGACTACTGCTAATGGCCCTTCGACAACTGTCGTGGGCGGTCAAGCGTTAGCCAACGGTCCCGGAGCGACTGCCTATGGTTGGCGTTCGGCAGCGGATGGTGAGCGATCGACGGCGCTGGGCCATCTTGCCACGGCAACAGGTGCTCGTTCGCTTGCAGTTGGTGAAAATGCCGATGCTCAGAGCGACAATGCTACGGCTATCGGCAATGAGTCGATTGCGAATGGTATCGACGCGTTGGCGGTCGGTGATACCGCTGTTGCAAATGGCAACTCCACCAGTGCTTTCGGCGGCGAAAGCATTGCCAATACGCCAGGTGCAACCGCGCTTGGTTGGCAGGCACGCGCTATCGGCGCAATGGCAACGGCCGTCGGCCATCAATCGACAGCCTCGGGCAATCAAAGTTTTGCTGGTGGTGAAGATTCTGTAGCATCGGGCAGCAATGCCATCGCCATCGGTAATCTTGCCCAAGCTACCGGCGGTGATTCCATTGCCATCGGTGGCAATCGGGATGGAGACGGCGGTGTGGCAACTATTGCCAGCGGCCCTTCAACCACGGTAGTTGGCGGACAAGCTTCCGCAGTTGGTCCAGGTGCAACCGCTTATGGCTGGCGCGCCAATGCAACAGCTGAGCGGGCAACCGCTATCGGCCATTTGGCTGTGGCATCAGGCGTGCGAGCCGTATCTTTGGGTGAAGCAGCCTCGGCCAGCGGCGATGGCTCAATTGCATTGGGTAACCAGGCAGTTGCATCCGGGACTAACTCAGTGGCTATCGGTAACGGAGCGACCGCTACCAATAGTGGGCAGGTAGTCATCGCATCATTAGACGCGAGTGCTGCGTCCCAAAGCGGGCCTATTTCTGTCGTGACAGCCGATGTCAATGGCACTTTAGGTGTTGCTCCTTCATCTGGCCTTGGTAGCCTAGCAAAGTTCGATGATGTGCAAGCCAATAGTGTTGCCATCGCTGGCAACTCACTGGCGTTGATCGACTTGCAGGATGGTCAAAATGCCCTGTTCGACCTTTCGGCTGAGAACAGCGAGCAGGTCCGCAAGGCGAACGAAGGTGTTGCACTAGCTCTTGCAATGGAATCGCCAGTTATCATGCCAGGAAAGAGCATGGGGATATCTGGCGGGTTCGGTTACTATAACGAACGTGTAGCCGGGTCGGCATCAGTAGCCTTTCGGATTAATGACAGCACGGTTTTGAACGGCGGTGTCGGCGTTGGGCTGGACTCCGGAGAAATTGGCGCCCGGGCAGGCTTCCAAGCATCTTGGTAGCGCGTAAATCCGCTAAGACGTATTTAAGTCTTAGTAACGAAGATTCCTGAGGACCAGGAAGAAGGGGTCGAGGTTAAACAGCCTTGGCCCCTTCATAAGTCTAATCAATAAAACGTAAGCTCTTTCATGGGCTCAAGGCTGCTTTGCGCCCCAATCCCGGTCGTTTGAGTGGTCGGCATCTTTTCCTGAAAGCTGCCATTCGCTCATCCTAGGGCCTGATTGCAACTATGCGCCGCCATCTCGGACACCCGCTTTCAGCAAAGTTACTTCCTTCGCTTTAGCAATGGCTTCTTCGACTTCTAGCATGTTCTCCAATCGAATGTGAGCGCGTTCAGGGGGAATGTCTGGAAGGTCGAGATTCATGCGTTTGATGAAGTAGTAAGCCATCGACAACCTCACCTCGACCTCGCAAATGCCGTCCTTCATTCCGTAATCGCACTGGATGGCCTTCGACTGCTCCTCGTTCAGCCCCGGATGGGGCTTCAGCCGTAATGTGATCACACGGTGCCATTCGTAATCCTTGCTGGCATCGAACGATGCAGGCCCTGCTTCGCGAATGTCGCTCATCCGGCTTAGCACAAAATCGCGGAAGCTCTTGCGGTCTGGCGACCAGGCGCGAACATGCCAACGGTGTCCATCGAAAGCGAGAGCGTGCGGGGCGATGTGGCGCCAAGCACGTTTGGTGAGGGATTGATATTCGATTTCGATCTCCCGCTTGTCCCTTATCGCTGAGAGGATGAGGCCGAGCGACTTCGGATCGATCGCCCGCACTATATCAGGCACCATCCCAACGGGCGGAATCTTGCGAAACCACAAGTCCTCCTCCGCCAGCGCTCCGATGAGGTATGCTCTCAATTGCAAAAGCAACCTGTCTGCGGACACGCTCAGAAACTGCGGTTTGAAAGATTTGCTGGGCACATACGACTTAGCGGTGCTGTTATAATTAAAATTGCTGCCTGCTTCGTCTCGATAAAGCTTTATGTCGCTGGAGGCTTGCGGCGTCGACAGCTGGAACTTCTCCTCAATGTCGCCTCGGTTAAGACGTTGTTCCCACATCAATTTCCACTCGATGAATTCCAATCGTCTGCGCTGAATGAAAGAAGGTCGCGAATTTTCCGCCATGAAGGGTATCGTTCCTTGACGGGTATCAAAACAATACCCATATAGTTGCCTTACCCTTTTCGATTCGCCTATTTTGCAGGCAGCGTCAACCTCTGCCCGCGAAGCTGCCGGATAATATTACCACCCTAGCGCACGAGAAACCGCATGACGCAATTGACCTTTTTCCCTCTTGGCAACGCAGATACGACGTTGGCTGAACTTCGTGATGGTCGGCGCATGCTCTTCGATTATGCGAGCGTAGATTCCCAGGATGACGGCGATAAGCGCTGCGACCTGCCCAAACTGCTTCGTGAGGATATGAACCAGGCGGATGTATCCGACTATGCCGTGGTGGCCTTCACCCATCTCGACAAGGACCACTGCGGCGGGGCATCGGACTTTTTCTGGTTCGAATACGCTGCGAAGTATCAGAGTGATGATCGCTTCAAGATGGATATGTTGTGGGTTCCGGCAGCGGCGATCGTGGAAGACTGTTTGAGCGATGATGCCTACGTCATCCGGCAGGAGGCACGCCACCGCTTGAAGCAGGGCAAGGGCATCAAGGTTTTCTCGAGACCCGAGCGCTTGCGCGCCTGGCTTAAGGACAATGGCCTGACTGTGGAGCAGCGCAGGGAGTGTTTCGTCGATGCCGGCCAGCTGGTGCCCGAGTTCTCCCTAGAGGACGACGCGGTCGAGTTTTTCGTTCATTCTCCTCACGCGACCCGCACCGATCAGAACGAGTTGATCGATCGCAATGGCGATTCCATCATGGTGCAAGCTCGCTTCGAGGAAGGCGGCTACCATACCGACGTGCTGATAACTGGCGATATGCCTTATGATAGCCTGAACGAAATTGTCGACATCACCAGAGCGCGGAACAACGACGACAGGCTCCACTGGAACGTTTACCACCTTCCGCATCACTGCTCATATAAATCCATCGGTCCAGAGAAGGGCGCCGACAAGACCAAGCCGAGCGATCAGGTCAAATGGCTCTGCGAAGAAGCTGGGGAAGCTTCGGGCTTCGTCGTATCGGCCAGCAAGCCGGTCCCATTCAAGGATTCAGCCGATGACAAAGACGTTCAACCGCCACATCGGCAAGCTGCGAATTACTACAAGGAAGATGTGCTGGATGACCCCAAGCGCTTCCTTGTAACGATGGCTGAGCCATCTTCCACGAATCCGAAGCCTATCGTTCTGATCGTCACCGAAGATGGTGCCGTGAAGGACACGAGCGCCGGTATGAGCGCAGCGGCGGCTGCCGCAGTGGTGGCGCCCCGTGCCGGACGTTGATGTAGAAGGATTCTTCAAACAGCATTTCACTGTCGAACGCGCGAAGGATGAACTGACGACGGCCGGGGCGCGCGCCTTCACCGGCTATCTAGAATCGTCCCGTTCAGTCGGTGCCACTTTATTGTGGGCACGAGCCGGTCATCAAATGGGCGGCGAGGTCGTGGCGGTGGAGATCGAAGTGCCGTTGGGGCAGCGGCCGGTCATAAATGATATACTTCCGACCGAGCCGATCGCTTTCGTGTTCGGGGACGGCGCGGTTCCGGCGCCATATGCGTTGAGAGCCGGTTTTCCTAACACCCTCCCCCACATGAACCTGGCTCCCGAACGCTTGCCGAACTCTCTGTGCCTATTCGAGATGACGCAGGAAGAGATACTGCGCATTCTATCGCCGTCCCTCCTGTTGGAGCGAACGAGATTGTGGCTTCGGGAATCCGCATATGGCCGGCTTCACCGGGACGACCAGCCTCTGGACCCTGTTTTTGGAGGCCGTTCGATACAGGTGATCAGCCGATCCCGGTTCGCTGACGAGGAGAATGCTCATGTGTTGGCGTTCCGTGTCGAGGACACCGATGGCGCACCAGTCCTGATGGACCGCAACGACCGACTTCCGGAGTTGGCAGGGCAGGAGCCCGGCTTCGTGTGCCTGTCGATCACCACGCCGGCCGTGCAGCATGGACGGATGAATGCGTTGCCAACAACTATTGCACAATTGTTCGACACCTTTAGGTCTTTAGGGGTGGAGCTGGGCGATCTGATGGCTCCCCATTTCGAGCGTTGGTGTGGTGAGACACAGCCTCTGGAGAGATTCAAGAAGCGCGGCATCCTTCGATTTTCGACGCCGATCCTGCGGTCCCCAGACGAGATTGGTGGATATGCAAACAATGCCTTTATCACCATCGACCCGATCGGCGATTTGGCCGAAGCAATGGGTGTGATCATTCGTGATGGTGAAACAGTCGGGAGGGCGTTGAGCGGGACCGCAGACAGCGGCGCGCTAGGACGATTGACAATCGAACCGGCGACGATCCATCGCGGGTTTGATCGGTCATTGGCGGAAATCTCGTCAGGTTCGAAACCGTCTGAAAAACCGCTTCGTATTTTGCAGGCCGGCTGCGGAGCGCTCGGCTCACAGCTTGCGCTTGCTGCAGCCCGGTCCGGTATCGGACAATGGACGTTCGTCGACCCGGATCACCTGATGCCGCACAACATGGCCAGGCATGCGCTCGGTCCTGAATACATCGGTTACGCGAAGACTTCGGGCATGGCGCACGCGGTCACCGCCCTGCTGGGCCCGGACGCTGCGACGGGCGCTCATCAGACTGTCCAGTCTTATATCAGCAGCGAAGGGATTCCCGACTTCGACCTTGTCCTGGACGCTAGCGCATCGGTTTCCGTCGCGCGTGACCTCGCGGTTCGCGAGGACATGGCGATCCCTGTAGTCTCCGCTTTCCTTAACCCGTCAGGCGAGGATCTTGTCGCTATGAGAGAGGCTTCAGACAGGAGCATACGTCTGGATCATCTCGAAATGGATTACTACTGGCGGCTCGTGCAAAATGCCGATCTGGTCAACCATCTGCATAAACCCGGAACATTTCTCCCTGCGAACGGATGCCGCCAACCAAGCGCGCAGATTGCTCAGAGCGATGTAATGCGCGCGTCGGCAGAAGCAGTCGCGCTAATATTCGAGGAAGATGGTCTGACAGAGGGCAGCGTGGAAGTCCGCGCCAACGTCGATACGGGCCGCCGGAGCATCAAGATCGATGGCAGTCGTTACACGGAAGTGGTAGTCGGCGGTTGGACTATCGCCGTGAGCGAAGATGTGTTGGCAAGGACGGCGAAGGCCCGTGCTGTTGCCGCTCCGAACGAAACCGGTGGTATCGTGGTTGGCGCATGGGATCGGCGCCTCCGCAAGGGATACATTGTCGCGGTCCTAGACGCACCACCTGATAGCATCGCATCGACGACAGGTTTCGAACGGGGGTCCGTCGGGGTTTGGCATGAGCTGACTCACATTACCGAAGTGACCGCAGCGAACCTGAACTATGTCGGGGAATGGCACACCCATCCCCCCCAGCATGGCAGCAATCCAAGCGGCGACGACACTTTGCTGATGCAATGGATCGACGAGGAAGTCACGCTTAGCGACGTTCCTGCGATCATGCTGATCGCCGGTGACGACGGGGTGAGATTTTGCGTGCGCACCACATCCGACTGCACGGTTTTGAGACATGCCAAAGCGGGCAATGATTGATGAGACAGAACCGAACCGCATCTAGAGATGACGGATACGACGATATCGCTTTGGCGCTGTCCGGGGGCGGTGCCAGAGCGATGGCGTTCCATCTTGGATGCCTGCGACGTCTGCATAAATTGGGACTGCTAGAACGCGTGACCACGATATCGTCAGTATCGGGCGGAAGCGTCCTAGGAGCTTTGTACTGTGCAACGCCGGGCGATTTTAGTGCCTTCGAAAAAAAGGTGCGTTGTCACCTCGAGCAGGGTTTCACCAAACCGACTTTGCGCAAGGCCGTCACCAGCTTCGAAGGCATAAAGGCCGCTGCGCATTTCCTTGCGCTGCTGGCTGACAGGACGATTTCCTTTCCGGCACGCTGGATTGACCGTGGATTGAAAATCTCGAGGCCGAGGGAAAGCTGGCCCAACCGTCCAGCTTTCCACCGATCTGCGAGCCGCACCACGATCCTACGGCGCGTATTCGATGACGTTTTCGACGGGGCCGACCTAGATGATCTTAGAACCGACCGGCCTAAACTTATTATGATTGCATGCGAGTTGCGCGCCAAGGCGGCTTTCTATTTCACCAAGGAAAAGCTGCACTGCTGGCGCTACGGATCGGCGAGTTCGTACGGGGTTCGCATCTGCGATGCTGTGGCAGCATCGGCCGCCTATCCGCTCCTTCTGCCGGCCATCGATACGACGCTAGAATTCGAGAAAGATGGCGCGATAAAGAAGGAGCGCATCACGCTGACCGACGGCGGTGTTTATGACAATCTCGGTTTAATGCCGCTTTGGCCAGGCCGGGACAATTCGATCAGTCTGGCCACGGGGCCAGTCGGAAGGATTATCGCATGTCGTGCGGGCTATTCCCTCGATGTGGGCGAGCCGGCGGCGACGATTATCCCTAGGATGAAGGCCACTTTCGAAAGCGTATTTGCCCGCGCAGAAAATGCAGCTACGAAGCGCCTTTTCGATCTTCAGGAGGCGGGAGAAATTCCTGGGTTTATCTTGCCCTACCTCGGCCAGAACGATGGAAGCTTGAAATTTCCGGCAGCAGATTTGGTATCGGCCCGAAGCGTTGCCGGATACCCCACCAATTTCGATGCGATGAGCAACGAGTGGATCGACCGGTTGGTGCTCAGGGGAGAGCAGATGGTCTCGGCATTGGTCAAGGAGCATTGGCCCGACTACGAATGAACAAACGATGGTTATCGATATCAGGCTTTTGGTGGTTCGGGCTACTAGTGCTCAATCAAGGCAGTGAGAGGTTGTAAATCATCCATTGCAATCTCGAGGGCAAGAGAAATGAGGAAATGATTGGCAATTCTAGCATGGCGCAAGATCAAAGCAGACTGTCATCTATGGGCCTTTCTGTTGAAAAACTCCCTGGCCGATTTTCTCTGGCAACATTTGAATTCGAATAAAGCGCTGGGCGTAACAATATTCACGCGAACAGGTAATTTTTAAGCAATATTGCCGAAAATTGGTGGCTGCCGCTGCGACCGCGAGTTTTTCAACAGAATAGGCCCAATTCCTGACGTAGACGGTGTCATCACTGCTGCGGCTGCTTTTGGGATTGGGACGTGGCGGCGTGAACAGCAGCAATTGATGGCAAGCGGACTGACCGCTTTTTGGGCACGTAACCTCGCATAGACAGGGATTCAAGCGCGTGGCTGAGAATGGCCGTGACGCACTCTCAAGTCGGTCGTTTTCGGTAGTCTCGAATAAGTCTGACAGTTGCCACTAAGGTGCCTGGCCAATTTTTGGTGACCGAATGTTCGCGTCAGTTTTTACGGTAAGGCGTGTTTCAACAGTAGTGGCGGATATTGTCTGGCAAGGTCGTAGGGTTTAAAATGCGACCGTTGCTAAAGGTCTCCAACGTTATGCAGAGATACCTTTTTCCAGCAAGGATTTGGCAGTTCCAGAAACATCTACCGGATCAGCGTCCCGGTCCCAAATGCTGAACCGCAAGCCTAAAAATACATTCATTCCCATAATGGCCCAGGCTTCGACTTCGCCGATATCGTTGCGTAGGTCGCCTGACTTTACACCGGAGGCCAAACGCTCCCCAATGCGCTGTGCGGTGCGTTCGTAATGTTCGCGATAGCCCTGCGGATCGACAAACTCCGACTCGTCAATAATCCGGTAAATTTCTTTATGCTCGTGCGCAAACTCCAAAAACGCTTGCAAAGCAGATCGCTCCGCATCGAGCGCAGATTGCTCCGGCGCAAGCGCAGCCGACGCGCGGGCTTTCACCGTTTCGCTTAATTCCTGCACCAGAGAGCGGAAGATTTCGTCCTTAGAATCGAAGTAAGTGTAAAAACTACCGAGCGCCGTTCCGGCCCGGCCCGTAATTCCGATGATCGAGGCTTCGTGAAACCCCTTTTCGCCAAATTCGGTTGCCGCTGCATCGATGAGTTTCTGACGTGTGCGGCGTCCACGATCGGTCCGGGGCTGCTTTGTTGTCGGCCGTGATGCCGTCTCGATCGATGTGTCCATGATCGCGCTTTAGGACAATCCTCACACCGTGACAATTAAAAAGTTGAATAGTGGTTCAACTTCCACTAATGTTCCGATTATGAGAATATGATTGTTTGAGCGGGAGAAATTTTATGACGATGATTTTCCAACTGAAGAGCAGCGCCAGCAATGCTGTGATTGGCGCGACACTCGTTATGGGAGGTTGTTTTGCGCAGCCGGTATTGGCGCAAGATGTGCCGCCGAAACCGGCCGACGTCGCGGATAGCCAAGATGTAGACGACAATGTGATTGTTGTGACCGCGCGTCGCCGCGAAGAAAATCTGCTTGATGTGCCGATTGCTGTAACAGCCTACAGTGCAGAAGATCTGCAACAAGCCGGTGCGATCGACATTACCGATATCGCACTGACTACGCCCAACACCACGCTTGAATCCTCGCGCGGTACCAATTCGACCCTGAGCGCGTTTATCCGCGGTGTTGGCCAACAAGATCCCGTTTCCGGTTTCGAACAGGGTGTCGGCATTTATCTCGACGACGTTTATCTTAATCGTCCGCAAGCTGCCGTGCTCGACATTTACGATGTCGAGCGGATCGAGGTCCTACGCGGGCCGCAGGGCACACTTTATGGGCGCAATACCATCGGCGGTGCGGTCAAATATGTCACGCGCCAGTTGCCGCAGGATTTTTCGCTGCGTGCCAAGGCAACTTACGGCTCGTATGATCAGCTTGATGGTGTTGTCAGCGTATCTGCACCTTTGACCGACATAGTGCGCGTTGGTGGCGCCGTTGCCCGGCTCACGCGTGACGGATTTGGCGAAAATCTCACGACCGGGCTGGACAATTACGACAAAGACATTTTGGCTGGTCGTGCAACCTTGGAAATCGGTGGTTATAGCGAACCTGTTTTAATTCGCATTTCAGGTGACTACACCAAGGACGAAAGCAATCCGCGCGGTGGGCATCGGGTAATTCCCGGCCTGCTGTCTGGCGCGCCGGTCCTGGATGATGTCTACGATACGCGCGGCGCACTTAACGACCCGATCCAAGAGGTGGAATCCTACGGCCTCTCCATGAATGTCAGCGCCGAACTCAGCGACACCGTGACGCTGCGATCAATCAGTGCGTGGCGCAAAGACGATACGCTTACGCCGATTGATTTTGATGCTCTTCCGGCAGTCGATCTTGATGTGCCAGGGGGCTATTTCAACGAGCAGATCAGCCAGGAATTTCAGATCCTTTATGAAGGTGACCGGCTGTCGGGACTTGTTGGATTATATTATCTCGATGCGAAAGCGGATACGGTATTCGATGTTCGCATCTTTACGACGTTCGCCGGGCTTACGGCCTTTACACGGGCTGATGTCGACACCGAAACCTATGCGGTCTTTGGCGATTTCACCTATGATCTCACTGACCAGCTCAGCGTGTCGCTGGGCGGGCGTTACACTTGGGATGAGCGGAGTGCGAATATCCTGCGCCAGAATTTCCTCGGTGGAGGATCGCCCACTTTTGGCGGCGCTGGCATCCCGTTTGGCGGTCCCAGCACCGATTTCAACGGCACGCGCGAATTCAAGAAATTTACTCCGCGCGGCTCAATCAGCTTCCAGCCAACGCCTGATCATAATCTCTACGCAAGCTATTCGCAGGGCTTTAAAGGTGGAGGTTTTGACCCGCGCGGTGTCGGCGTTAACGCGCCCGACCTCGATAATGACGGCATCCGGTCCGATGATGAAGTGGCATCATTCCTTAGCTTTGCGCCGGAAACGGTGGACAGCTTCGAAGTCGGTTACAAGGGAAGCTTGCTGGACGGCGCACTCAATGTGGCGATCGCCGGTTTCTATGCTGAATATACCGATGTGCAAATTCCCGGTTCGGTTGCCTGCCAAGTCGGTGGCCTCCCAAGTTTCTGCGGTATCGTATCCAATGCAGGTAAGGCCGAATTCAAAGGGCTTGAAGTCGAATCGAACCTTCGCCTTGGCCGCGATCTTTTCGGCGCTGGAGACCGTCTCAGCATCGCTTTAACGGGCGGTTACATTGATGCCGAATATAAGGAATATATTACCAATATTGGTGGCGTTCCGACCGACGTGGCCGAGTTCCGCGAAGTGCAGAACACTCCGGAATTTACCAGTAGCGCGACGCTCGCCTATTCGGCGGACGTCAGCGGCGGCGATCTCGATTTTACCTCTACCGTGGCCTACCGGTCCAAGACCTTCCAGTTCGAAGTCCCCAATCCGTTTATCGACCAACCGGGCTATGCAACGCTTGATGCTAACCTCGTTTACAGAGCGCCAGATGGCCGGTGGAGCCTGGGTGTCCACGGACGCAACCTGACCGATAAGCAGTACAAGACATCGGGCTATACTTTCGTGGCTGCAGACCCTGTTACTGGCGTCATTCCGCTTGGAGCAAACGGCTTTCCCATTCCGACCTTAGGGCCTGAAGGAACGCTGACCGCCTTTTACGGCAACCCCCGCCAGATATTTGTCACTGCAACCTTCGGCTTTTGATCCGGCGGCGGATCTGCACGGCATGACCGGCAACAGTAAAGCAGTTTGGAGCGCACATCGCTATCGTAGCGGCGATGGTAAGCTGGAGCTTTATGCCCGCGCCTATCCGAGTGAGGGTCCGGTCCTGCTGTTAATGCATGGCCTGACCCGCAATTCGGCGGATTTCGACGGATTGGCCGGGCATCTTTCGGGTCGCTACCGCTTGATTGTGCCGGATCAGCGCGGGCGCGGTTTGTCCGAATATGACCCTGAGGCGGCAAATTATCGCCCGGATGTCTATGTCGCTGACATGTGGGCGCTGCTGGATAGCCTTCAGATTGATCATGCAGGATTGATCGGCACATCACTCGGAGGGTTGATGGCGATGGTAATGGCCGCCGCTCAGCCAGCACGGATAAGCGCGATTGTGCTGAACGACATCGGTACCAAACTGATGGGAGAGGGTATCGAGCGGATCAAATCCTATACCGGTCACGCGAGCTCAATGCGAGACTGGGGCGAGGCGGCGAGCCAGTGCAAAGCAATCAACGCTGCCGCTTTGCCGGACCTGACCGATGCCGACTGGCTCGCCTTCGCGCGCCGCACCTGCAACGAACAATCCGATGGCAGTGTTGCCTTCGCATATGATCCGGCGATTTCAAAAGGGCTTGGCGGCGAAGAGCCAAGTGCCGTGCCCGCCGATTTATGGCCAATTTGGGAAATGATCGACACGATACCTACGCTTGTGCTGCGCGGCGAAATTAGCGATATTCTCGCGCCAGCAACAGTAGCCGAAATGGGACGCCGCCACAGCGGCCCGTTCGAAAGCGTGACCGTTCCTGACCGCGGCCATGCCCCGCTTCTGGACGAGCCAACGGCGCTCGAAGCGATAGATGCATTCCTCGGCAAGCATGTCCGCTAACATTCCAGCCAGAGCGCCGCCCGGCCCGCGCAGCGTGCTGGCGATGCTGTTGCTGGTCTATATTTTTAATTTCGTGGATCGCCAGATTTTGGCCATCCTCGCGGCTCCAATTCAAGCTGAACTCGATTTGAGCGATGGCCAGATGGGGCTGTTGGGCGGAGTTGCCTTCGCCATACTCTATTCGACGCTTGCCGTCCCGCTGGCCTTCCTCGCCGACCGGACAAGCCGGTCGTGGGTAATAACAATCAGCCTTGTCCTGTGGAGCGGCTTTACAGCGCTTTGCGGGCTTGCTCAGGGCTTTTGGCATATCTTTCTGGCCCGACTTGGTGTTGGAATTGGCGAGGCCGGGGGTGTTGCCCCCTCCTACGCACTAATCGGTGATTATTTTCCCAGCCACAAACGGGCATTTGCGCTCTCGATCTATTCCCTTGGGATACCGATAGGCTCCGCGACGGGCGTGCTCGCGGGCGGTTATATCGCCAGCGCAGTGGATTGGCGGTTGGCCTTTATCGTCGTTGGCGTCGCTGGTGTGCTGATTGCTCCGCTGTTCAAGCTGGTGGTGCGCGACCGGCCAAAACTTCCGCCGCAAGAAGCGACTTCGACGCGGCCGTTAACTGCGTCGCCATTCATGGACACGCTGCGCATTCTGGCTGGCAAACCGGCATTTTGGCTGCTCGCTTTCGGGGCAGCAAGTTCGTCAATGCTGGGATACGGTATCGCGTTCTGGATCCCCAGCCTGCTGCAGCGCAGTTTCGGACTCAATCTGATTGAAACCTCCCTATTTTACGGCGGAATTCTGTTGCTAGGAGGGGTCGCCGGGGTGCTGGCTGGCGGTTGGCTAGGCGATCGCTTGGGCTCGCGCGACCGCGCCTATTTTGGCTACCTTCCCGCGCTCGCTTTCGTCATTGGCGTTCCCTTTTTTGCAGCCGGGATCATGACCGACAGCGTACCGCTGGCCTTTGCATTATTCCTTCTACCGCAAGCACTTGCTTACATCTGGCTTGGACCGGTACTGTCCGCCGTTCAGCATTTGGTCGAACCGCCTTATCGCGCGACAGCTTCGGCGCTGTTCCTGCTAATCAACAATTTGATCGGACTGGGCGGCGGCATCTATGCACTGGGCGCTTTCTCGGACTGGCTGCTGCCGTTTTACGGAGATTCCGCTCTTCGTTACTCCATGCTCTATTCGCTGGCCCTGTACGGCCTCGCCGCGTTTCTAATGGCTTTGGCCGGACCGCATCTCCGGCGCAATTGGGTCGATGAAGTTTAATTGAAGGTTTCGGCTATGAGCTGCCACAATGGCTCAGAGCTTGTTGTGACCATCTAAGAAAAAGGTTTGAATTATGATTCTCGGCCGCTTGGCAGCTTTGTTCTTAATCCCGCTGCTGACAGCCTGCGCAGTGCCCGCTGATAACTTTGAAAGCACCGCGCGCCCCGCTTTCCAGTCAGACCGTATCGAAGTTACGGTAGTGGGCATCGGCCCTGACGTGGTCCTGATCCCTGGCCTAGGCTCCTCACCGCAGGTCTGGGAAAGCACGATCGCAGCCATGCCGGAATACCGTTACCACCTGATCCATATCAGCGGATTTGCTGGCGCGTCAGCAAACGCAAATGGGGCGGGTCCGATAATCGCACCTGTTGCGGAAGAAATCGCTCGCTACATTACCAGCCAGCGTTTAAACCGACCGGCCGTGGTCGGACACTCGCTAGGCGGGTCTTTGGCAATGATGGTAGCAGCCAAGCATCCGGCTACGGTGTCAAAAGTTATGGTAGTCGATATGCTTCCTTTCGCGGGCGCAATGTTTGGCGCAGATGCAACATCCCAAAGTGTCGAACCCATAGCGGCGCAGCTTCGCACAGGGATCGTTATCGCGCCAGCATCCGGGCGCGAGGCGACGATCCAGCAGACAATCGCCAGCATGGTTAAAACAGAAAGCCTGCGTGCGAGCGCGGTTGCTGACGGGCTTCAGAGTGATCCTGTTGTATCAGGCCAATCCATGTACGATCTGATAACGACCGATTTGCGGACGGAGCTAAAATCGGTTTCCGTCCCGATGTCTGTGCTGTGGGTCCACCCGCCCAGCGCGCAGATGACAGAAGAGCAAATGGCTGGGCTGTACCGTGCATCTTACGCAAATGTTCCGGATGCAAAACTCACACAAATACCGGATAGCTATCATTTTATCATGTTCGACGCACCCGAGCGCTTTCAGCGCGAGCTGGCGGAGTTTTTAGATGATGAGAATGAAAGGTAGCGGCAGCAGTCCAGCCTATACCGCGCGCAAGGCGCGGATCGGCTGGTTGGTGCCCGACATTGTCGCTGCAATAGCAGAAGGGCGTCAGCCTGCATCTTTAACTCGGCGGGTGCTGAGCCAGGCCAGTAACATCTCGCTCGACTGGAGCGAGCAGAGGCGGGCGTTGGGGTTTGAGGCGGCGGTTGCGATTTAGGCTGATAGCGTTTCATGCCTGGACGAAGGGCGACAAACGCTAACGGCGCAAGTTGAACCATCCAGTTAGAATATCGCTTCCACATCTTTACCTGATGCAGATCAGCTCACTTACGAATACTGAATAAGCACTCAAGGAGACGGGGCGGCGTTCGCGCGGCAAACCGGACCTTGTGTTTGGTCTCTGTGTTCGAGTGGACCGAAGCGACGGTCGTAACGTGCGGAAAACAGGGCATTATACCGCAGCACATCGGACTAAGTATTTGTATTGGAACAATAAAATGGTTGGTGCGCTTAGAGGATTCGAACCTCTGACCCCATCATTACGAAATCGTTGGCAGGATTTGTAATTCTGCAAGAACATCAATAGCTTGATCTCCATGAAAATGAGCTTTTGCGAAATAACCCAAATCGGCCCCAAAGTACGTTCAAATCGCAGTTAGCTTTCTGCCTCGTAGAAGCACGTTGGTCGGAACGGCTACATGTTTTGCACCCATGCTATACCGCGCCAGAACTGGGGAATTAGTAACATCCCGTCACTCAAGATCATGCGCTGCTAGCGCGTGCATAACGGAGCGGCTGTAAATGTGCGATGGTGTCGCGTATGTCGATAGTTGATACGATCGTTCAAACCCCTGATGGCCCGATGTCGTGGGCAGAGTGGAAGAAAAAGAATCCGGTCCAGATTCCTTCCCGCCGAACCAAAAGCAAAAAGCTTCCCATGAAAGTGAAGCAGTTCACTTCTGACCGCTGACAGGTGTCGTAAACATACGATAGAAATGGTTCTAAAAGCTGCTCTGTGTCTGACCATGGGTGGGAGCTAGCGGTCAGCTTTCAATCATTACTTACCAACAGCTGCCTGACCGCTTTTCGGCGAGACAAACGACAGTGCGAACGTCCGACATTGGGTGATGGGGTGGACGCCCCCCGACGGCATTAATGTGCCATAATGGAGGTGTTGAACACCATTTGAAGGAGGCGTCCATGTCGCAAGTTAGCATAATCGGGCTCGATATCGCAAAGTCTGTGTTTCAGGTTCACGGCGCTGATGCGTCGGGCCGTGCCCTGCTTCGCAAGAAGGTCAGCAGGGCGAAGCTGTTACCGTTCTTTGCCTCGCAGCCGGCTTGTCAGGTGGTCATGAAGGCGTGCGGCGGCGCGCATCACTGGGCCTGCGAGTTGGCCAAGCTGGGCCACGATGTCCGGCTCATCGCACCGGCCTATGTAAAGCCGTTCGTGAAGCGCCAGAAGAACGATGCTGCGGATGCCGAGGCGATCTGCGAGGCGGCCCAGCGCCCGAGTATGCGGTTCGTGCCGGTAAAGACCGAAGCGCAGCAGGCAGCCGCGCTGGTGTTCCGGGCGCGCGACCTGTTGGTCAAGCAGCGCACGCAGATCAGCAATGCCGTTCGCGGCCACATGACCGAGCATGGCTGGATCGCACCGCAGGGTCTGGCACATATGAAGAAGCTGGCCGCGCTGCTTGAGGATCCGGATGCAGTTCCGCAGGCCGCAAGGCCAGTGTTGAGGACATTGCTGGACCAGATGGCAGTGCTCAATTACCGTATAGCGCAGCTGGATAAGGAGATCGCCCGGCGCGCGCGCGAAGATGAGACCGCGCGCCGGCTGATGACGATCCCGGGCATCGGCCCGATCAACGCGACAGCGATTACTGCGCTTGCACCGCCTCCGGGCACCTTTGCGAAAGGGCGCGACTTTGCTGCCTGGGTCGGGCTTACGCCGAGGCAGCACTCGACCGGCGGCAAACAGAAGCTGGGAGCGATCTCGAAGATGGGCGAGCGCACGCTGCGAAGGCTGCTGATCATCGGCAGCAGCGCAGTCGTGCTGCAGGCCAGCAAACGCGGTGCGCTTAAAGGATCGTGGCTGGAACAGATGCTGGCGCGCAAGCCGCGCATGCTGGTGACGGTTGCGCTGGCCAACAAGACGGCGCGCATCGTGTGGGCAGTGCTCACGAAGAACGAGGATTACAGAGCTCCGGTCGCGGTCGCGGCGTAAGCCAAGGCGGACCAGAGGTCGTCGGAAGGACGTAGGCGGACGAAGGAGAGTATGGCAAAACAGTCGGCGAGACGGGACCGGAAGAACCAGGGCTTTCCACCGTGCTTCATCAGCACGCTTAGGGTGATGTGGTTCCGATCCGCGAACTCCCATACGGGCCCGCAGCATCAAAAGCTGCACCAAGAGGCCGGACAGATGGCAGCATCCGACTACGTGCCAAAACTCTCAAAATACCGCTTGCATCCTAAGGGGCGTCCACAGATGGGAAGCGGACGGACTGCTATGGGTAAGCGTGCTCCAATAAGCGGGCATGCTATCCTGCGTCGATAGGCATTGTCTCTTCGGTCCAGCACTCGCCCTAGCTATCGAACTCCGCGAAACGGTCAATCAACGCATCGATTGCTTTTGCCAGGTCAGGGCCGACCTCACTTCCTGACTTCAGGCGGTGAAGCACCGCTTGAGCCACCAGGGAGTTAATGAACGATGCGAGCAGTTCGATATTGTCAATCGCAATCCCATCTTCAGCCGCTGCCTCCTCAAGCAGCGCGCGTATTCGAGCGATGCCATGTCGATCCTCAATTGCGCTAGCCCGTTCCTGGCCAAGCGCGGACGGTCCTATCCGGAAGAGGATCGCGGCAACCTCGGCATCCATTACTTCTTCCAACCAAGCGACACATCCGGCCTTCAATCGTTCCAATGGCGGACCGATGGTGTCGCGACGCCCGAAAGCGCGCTCAAGTGTTGCATAGGACTCTTGTGCGTATAGCGCTTCGATGATTTTATCCTTGCTCTGGAAATGATGATACAGGGCACCTTTGCTCAGCCCAGTGTCATCAAGAACCAGCTGCGTCGTGGTCGCTTGCAGACCGCGCGACAGCAGCAGTCTGCGGAACGCCTCCAGTATTTTGGCGCGCGTCGAAGCTGATCGTTCTTCCTGTTTGACCATTCATCTCCTTTACAAACAAGCCCGACAAGAGCAAACATACCGCCAGTCGGTTTCTGGAGGAGTGTGCCCCTTGTCTGATTACCTAGAAAGCCTCGACCACATGTTCGCGGTCTGGAATACGCTCGATGCGAGCGAACAGGAAAGGCTTGTGGCTAGGGCGCTGGAGCACAACGTTCATTTCGTCGATCCGAGACATAACATTATGGGGCGGGATGCATTTTTGAGCATGGTGCGTAAAACCCAGGGGAAGCATCCCGGTCTGCGATACGGGCCATCTTGCGAGCCGCAGATGCAGAATAACTTCTGTCGCTACCATTGGTCGATCCATAGCGGTGACAAGGAAGTCATGACCGGTTTCGATGTCACGGAAGTGAGCGATGCGGGCAAGATCATGAAGGTGATCGGCTTTTTCGGCGAGCTTGACCGAACGGCGTCCGCTTCAGAGTAGCATTCGTAACTCGGCTAACGTCCAAAATTGGGGTGGTAAGCGGTCGTTCTTACCCTTGAGCTAATGGGGTTTCAAAACTAGACAATGAGACAGCTAATACCTCGTGGAATCAATCCTCATGAAGATTTCTTTGACAGCGGTTTTTTCTTGTTTTCTGGCGACCCTATTTCTTTCTGGTTGCAACCGAAGTTCGGAATGGCCCACCTCGTCCGATGCTGCATATGCAGTCGCGTTAAATCCAGAATGCATTGAACCCAATGCAACGCAGCGTGAAAAGACGCTTTTGGCGCTCGAGGTCCTCGAAGTCTTTGACGCGACTAGTGAGATATATAAGGGGGCGGCGCTCAATTTCATGCGCGGCGACAATTGGCGATGCCACGACGAGGGTATTGATGAGCGAGCGGCCTTTTTACTAACCGAAAGCGGCTATCTACAAAGAAACATACGCAATCGAAGGTTAATGAGCGTCGCTCACCGCCTGGTGGAGTATGATCTGCAAATCGAAACAGCTCTGGCAAACCTTGCATTTCAAAGTGACCCGGTAGCTTCTTCGGTATCTAAGGATGTTAGACCAGAAGCGCTATCCATCCTCGCTTCGTTAAGTCCCCAGAGGACGGCAAAGTATAAAGAGCGCGCTGCCGCGTTGATGGGTAACAAAAACTCATTGCAAACCGGTGCTGCGCAGCTTGCGGCGGCGTCAGGGGACCCCGGCGTGCTCAAAGAAGTCGCCCGTCTGCTCGAGGAGGTAGTGCCTACCAAGGCTGGCACCGTGCTTAGACGTCCTGAAAATGAGCACGTAATTGAGCTTGCTTATGCGTTTCTCGCGGCGGGCGAGGCGGCCAACCCTTATTTGCCGATTCTAGATAAGCTGCTGTCTATGAAGGTTGAAAGCGCCTCACACTTTGGATTGCTTGAATTAGCGCCTCGTGGGGTTTGCCGAGTTTACCGCGGAATTGGGAGTGAAGCAGCGAAAATGCGGCTGGAAAGACCGCCTTGCAGCGAGAAATATGACTGGAAGCTTCTTCCTCAATGACGTGGATTGCTTCGCTCGCAACGTCCGCAATTGGGTCTATTCTGTTGAAAAACTCCTCTTGCATAGGAGCTAACCTGCTGATTCAGTGATCTCGGCAAGCAAGTGGAGACGTGCTGATGATGGGCGAGCGGACGGTGATGCAGGAGGCGCTGTTTTACAGCTTCCGCATTGAGGATCATGTGCCAGAAGATCATTTGCTGCGCTCGATCGACCGTTTCGCCGATCTGACCGGCATCCGCGAGTATCTGAAGCCGTTCTACAGCACAATGGGCGGCCTTCGATCGATCCCGAATTGATGATCCGGATGCTGATCATCGGCTATTGCATGGGCATCCGCTCGGAGCGGCGGCTGTGCGAGGAGGTGCATCTCAACCTGGCCTATCGCTGGTTCTGTCGGCTCGATCTAGGCGGCGCGGTGCCCGATCACTCGACCTTCTCCAAGAACCGGCATGGCCGGTTCCGCGACAGCGATCTGCTTCGTAAGCTGTTCGAGATGACGGTCGAGCGCTGTATGACCGAAGGGTTGGTGGGGGCCGAGGGCTTCGCGGTTGATGCCAGTCTCATCCGCGCCGATGTCCACCGGCAGCGGTCGGTTCCGGGTGAGGAAGGCCTGCCGCCCGAAGCAGCGGGGCGTGCAGTCGCTGAGTATCTGGAGGTGCTCGACGATGCGGCCTTCGGCGGGGCGACGCCGGTGACGCCCAAACGGATCAACCTCACCGATCCGGCGGCGCGCTGGACTGCGGCGACGCGTGAGGCGGCCTTCTACTCCTACTCCACCAACTATCTGATCGACCTCGACCATGCGGTAATCGTCGACGTCGAGGCAACCACATCGGTCCGGCAGGCCGAAGTGACCGCCCAGCGCCGGATGATCGAGCGGACGCAGGAGCGCTTTGGCCTGTGGCCCGAGAAGCTGGTGGCAGACGCGGCCTACGGCTCGGCACCGAACCTTGCCTGGCTAGTCGAGGATCAGGGCATCGAGCCGCACATCCCGGTGTTCGACAAGTCCGCCAGAAAGGATGAGACCTTCGAGCGATCAGCCTTCACCTTCGACCACAAAGATGACTGTTACATCTGTCCCGCTGGCAATCGCCTTAGCCCGTCCAACCGCAACTTTAAGACCCCGCGTCCGCTTGCCAATGCCGATGGCTTCATCCGCTATCGCGCAAGCCAGAAGGACTGTCAGGACTGCGAGCTCAAGAGACGCTGCACACCCAAAATGCCAGCTCGCAAGATCATGCGCTCGGTCCATGAAGGCGCGCGCGATATGGCCCGCGATATCGCTAGCACCGACGCCTATCTCGTATCACGAAGGCAGCGGAAGAAGGTCGAGATGCTGTTTGCACACCTCAAGCGAATACTGAAGCTGGACCGCTTGCGTCTGCGCGGTCCCAACGGAGCAAAAGACGAGTTCCACCTTGCCGCAGCAGCCCAAAACCTCCGCAAACTGGCCAAGATGCGGCCGATACCCAGCCTCGCAATTACCTAAGAGGAGCGGAGCCTCCGCTCGTCCGCTATCCGAAGCCCCCTTAAGACCCCCTTAAGACGCGCCAGATGCGACTTCTTCAACAGAATAGGGTCGAAAGCAGACGGTCTGCTTTGCTGAGGAAGCCCGTGAAAGCCGACATTCGGCTAACGACCCAAT
>CAVTPG010000010.1:0-195319 GCA_963736595.1 uncultured Alphaproteobacteria bacterium | reverse complement strand
GGTGGAGCCAGTAACAAAGCCCGCATCCTCGCTGCATAGAAATGCCACGCCGCGCGCGATTTCCATTGCCTGACCCAAACGGCCGACCGGGATTTTCGCGACGATCTTTTCCAGCACGGCTTCCGGCACGGCGGCCACCATATCGGTGTCGATATAGCCCGGTGCGATCGCGTTGACGGTCACGCCGCTGCGCGCGCCTTCCTGTGCCAAAGCTTTGGTAAAGCCGTGGATGCCGGACTTGGCGGCGGCATAATTGACTTGCCCGTATTGCCCGGCTTGCCCGTTGATCGAGCCGATATTGACGATGCGGCCCCATTTGCGCTCCCGCATTCCGGGGAAGCACGCTTTCGTCATATTAAAGCATCCGCCAAGGTTGATGCGCATGACTTCGTGCCAGTCTTCATAGCTCATTTTGTGCAGCACGCCGTCGCGGGTGATCCCGGCATTGTTGACGACGACATCGACGGCGCCGACTTCGCTGGCAACCTTGTCGCAGCCTGCCATACACGCTTCGTGATCGCCCACATCCCATTTGTATGCGGCAATTCCGGTGGCGTCGGTAAATTTCTTCGCGGCTTCATCATTGCCGCCATAATTGGCAACGACGGTTACGCCTTCGCTATGCAGTTTCTCGCTGATGGCGCGCCCGATGCCGCGCGTCCCTCCGGTGACTATTGCTACACGCGTCATAAACCTCTCCTGTTTTGTTTTTTTACGCTACGTCAGTCTTAAGCAAACCAGCGATGGCGACAAGACAAATTACGCACGGCATTTTGGGACGCGCATAAGTCGGAGAGATTTGGGATTGTGAGATTAGTGTGCCGCGAGCGGCGGGCGAGTGAGGCAGCGCGTTAAAAGCGGAACTGTGTGCCCACGTAAACGGCCTGTGCGTCCTGCGCATCATCGGTCAGCGGCGCGATCCGGTCACGCTCCTGGCTATAGCGAACGCCTGCCGTCACATCCAGATTGCGCGTCAGGCTGTACGATCCGGAAATATCCATGATCTGTTCGGCCCTGGTGTCGAGCGACTTAGCCGCGCCGGACATTGTGCCGTTATCGGTTTCCAGCGTGATGCGCGGCTTGAAACGGCTGGGCTTTTTATCCGCGGCGCTTTTTTCCGGCACGAAATCCGCCAGATCGGCCATCGGCACATCGCGCAAGCCCAATGAAGGTGCGGCTTTTTGCGTCGGCTTGGCAAAACTTTGATACCCGCGCGCCACGCCCAGATTGTAGCCGGTCGGCGCGATGGCAAGCGATTTGCCCGAGGCGCTGCTGCTCGCCGTGTCGAAGATCGCGCGGCGGACCGAAATGGCCCGCGCGGTCGCATTGTCGACCCGAACGGCAACCGTTACGTCGCGGTTTGTGCGCGGTGAAGCGGTTTCGGCAGGCGTAAAGCGAAGCCCGCGCAATCCGGCGTCCTGCGCCACTTCGCGGGCAAAGCCGGGATCGATATTGGCAGGCGTAAAGGGTCGGAAATCGCTGCTGGAAAAAGACGGCGCGGACGGTGTGCCATCGGTGCCCAATGCAAGGCCGGTCGCAGGGATCGCAAGCACACAGGACGCGGCCAGCAAAGCAGGAAGAACCCTGCTTTTGCGCTGCCCGTTGCGCTGAACTGTGCCGAATGCTCGCACTTTTACGTCAACCCCTGTCTGTGATGTAGCCCAGTATATAGACCCGCAAAGGCCTGAACTGTTCCTGACTACATCCAAGGCTCATGCCCCGTTTTCACGCAATTAATGCAAGCGACTCGAAGACCCGCGCCTGACTGATTGCACTTCATAGATAGGCGCTCCAAACCCGTCTGGCGAGCGCGTCTTGGTTAATTTTGAAAAGATTCATGCCCGACTGTGGCAAGCCCTCAACAGGTCGGCGCTTTGCACACGCGCGATTAAGCATAAGTTCACGCCCGCAGGCCGTTTATCGCCCAGCACTTTATCGTAACGCTACTTTCTCGCCGCATGACGTGGACCGCGCAGCTAAGCCACCTTGCCCGCCGCGCCCTACACACTATACACGCACACTATAAAAGTAACCCAGCGCCGAATTTACCAGATATTTGAGGACATCGCCCAACTCATGCCCGCAACAAAAACTTTTCACCGTCCGGCCGCGATCGTGCTGTCATCCCTTGTGCTGCTTGGCCTGTCCGCCTGTGCCGGGAAAGAAGCGCCGAGGGCCGATATGGCTGCCTCGCAAGTCACCTCGATCGGGGTAAATTCCTATCTTTGGCGGGCGGCGCTGGAAACGGTTAGCTTCGCGCCTTTGTTGCAAGCCGATAGTGCGGGCGGCGTGATCGTCACCGACTGGTATGCCAATCCGCAAAATCCGGGCGAGCGGGTCAAGATGACCGTCACGATCCTCGATGCCGATTTGCGCGCCGATGCCTTGCGTGTCGCGGCCAGCCGTCAGGTCAATCAGGCGGGCAATTGGGTCGATGCGCCGGTGCAGGCAGCGACCGTGCAAAAGCTGGAAGCGGTTATCCTGACCAAGGCACGCGATCTGCGGCGCGGAGCCGTTTCTTCCTAAAATCCCGCTTCATGTCGATCAAGGCATGAGCGCAAGAATATAGCGGTCACAAGGGGCATATCAGCGCGATGAGCGAGACGCGGTTCGACCCGGCAACAGCCGACGCAAAATGGCAGGCTGCATGGGACGCGGCGCAATGTTTTGTGGCCGATAGTCAGTCCGACAAGCCCAAATCCTATGTGCTTGAGATGTTTCCCTATCCATCCGGGCGCATCCATATCGGCCATGTGCGCAATTACACGATGGGCGACGTGCTGGCGCGCTACAAGCGGATGACAGGCCACGAAGTGTTGCACCCGATGGGCTGGGACGCCTTCGGGATGCCCGCTGAAAACGCTGCGATGGAGAAGGGCGTCCATCCCGGCAAATGGACGCGCGACAATATCGACCACATGAAAGCGCAGCTGAAACGGATCGGCTTTGCCTTGGACTGGTCGCGCGAACTGGCGACTTGCGACCCGGAATATTACGGCCACGAACAATCGCTGTTCATCGACCTGTATGAAGCGGGCCTCGTCTATCGCAAGCAAGCGCAGGTGAATTGGGATCCGGTCGATATGACCGTGCTGGCCAATGAACAGGTGATCGATGGCAAAGGCTGGCGTTCGGGCGCGGAAGTCGAGAAGCGACAGCTGAACCAGTGGTTTTTGAAGATCACCGATTTTGCCGAGGATTTGCAGGCCGGTCTGGGCGAGCTGGACGGGTGGCCTGACAAAGTGCGGCTGATGCAGGAAAACTGGATCGGCAAAAGCTCCGGTTTGCAGTTTCGCTTTGCGCTGAATGACGGGCAGGACATCGAAGTTTATTCGACGCGTCCCGACACGATCTTCGGGGCCAGTTTCGTGGCCGTTGCGGCAGACCACCCGATTGCGCGCGGCGTGGCGCAGGACAATGCGGCGGCGCAGGCCTTTATCGAACAATGCAAGGCGGGCGGCACGACGGCGGCAGAGCTGGAAACGGCAGAGAAGCTGGGCTTTGATACCGGCCTTAAAGCCGTGCATCCGATCACGGGCGGCGATTTGCCGGTGTATATCGCGAATTTCGTGCTGATGGATTACGGCACCGGCGCGGTGATGGGCGTGCCGGGCCATGACCAGCGCGACTTCGATTTCTCGACCAAATACGGCTTGCCGATTTTGCGCGTGGTGGCGGATAAGAATACCCCTGCCGATGCGCCTCTGACTGAAGCTTATGTTGGCGAGGGCGACATCGTGAACTCGCCGCTGATCAACGGCAAAAGCGTGGATGAAGCGAAAGCGATCATCATTGCGCGGGCGCAGGACGAAGGCTGGGGCAGCGGCCAAACCGTCTGGCGCTTGCGCGATTGGGGCGTGTCGCGGCAGCGTTACTGGGGCACGCCGATCCCCTTCATGCATTGCGCCGCAAAGTGCGGCGTGGTCGCGGTTCCAAAGGATCAGCTTCCGGTTGAATTACCGGAGGATGTCGAATTCGATACGCCGGGCAATCCGCTCGACCGTCATGCGACGTGGAAGCACACGACTTGCCCGAAATGCGGCGGCGAAGCGGTGCGCGAAACGGACACGCTCGACACTTTCGTCAATTCCTCGTGGTATTTCCTGCGTTTTGCCAGCCAGCCAGCCGATCAGCCCTTCGATGCGGCAGAAGTCGCCAAATGGCTGCCGGTCGAGCAATATATCGGCGGCATCGAACACGCGATTTTGCATTTGCTGTATGCGCGGTTCTGGACGCGCGCCTTGCAGCATATCGGCAAGCTGGATTTTGCCGAGCCATTCGCCTCGCTATTCACGCAGGGGATGGTGACGCATGAGACATATCAGGCAGGCGATGGAAGCTGGCTCTCGCCCGATGAAGTGAAGCGCGACGGCGCCGATTATATGCAGATTGACGATGGCAAGCCGGTGACGGTGGGCCGCGTCATGAAAATGTCGAAGTCGAAGAAAAATGTCATCGACCCCGACGCAATCCTTGCGCAATATGGCGCGGATGCCGTGCGCTGGTTCATGCTGTCGGATTCGCCGCCGGAGCGGGATTTGCCGTGGTCCGAAGCCGGGATCGAAGGATGCTGGCGCTTTGTGCAACGCCTCTGGCGGCTGTGCGAACAACGCGATGCAAATGCTTCTGGCAGCGACAAGGATCTGGACCGCAAAACGCATCAGACCATCGCGGCAGTGGCAAGCGATATCGAGGCGCTGTCGTTCAACAAAGCGGTTGCGCGGATTTACGAATTGACCGGACGGGCGGAGAAAGCGGCGCCCTCGCAATCGCGTAACGAAGCGATCGACACGCTCCTGTTGCTGGCCGCGCCGATGATGCCGCATCTGGCTGAAGAAGTGTGGGAACAAGCGGGGCATGACGGCCTGATCGCGAATGCCGCCTGGCCCAAGGTCGATGAAGCTTTGCTCATCGAGGACGAAGTCACCATCGCGGTTCAGCACAAGGGCAAATTGCGCGACACGATCACGATGGCGAAGGGGTTGCCCAAGGATCAGGTGGAGGCGCTGGCGCTGGCATCGGAGAAAGTTCAACGCTCGATCGATGGCGCGGAAATTCGCAAAGTGATTGTCGTGCCCGACAGACTGGTCAATATCGTCACATGAACGCCCCTCGGCTCTTCTTTGGTACGCTTGTGACCGCCTTGACCCTGTTTGTGGCCGCGTGTGGATTGTCGCCCGTTTATAGCGGTGGCGGCAAGGGGTATGTCGCGCAAGGCCTTGATTCCGTTTACGTTCCTGCGATCCCCGGACGCGCCGGATGGCTGATGCGCAATGCTTTGAACGATCGGCTGGGCGCGGGAACGGGTGATGCCAGTTCGCAATATCGCCTCGATGTTCGGCTGGATGACAAGCTGGAAAGCCTCGCGATCTTGAACGATGATACGATTTCGCGAGAGCGGCGTATCCTGCGTGCGCGCTACCAACTCATTGATTTAACTGACGGTTCTGTGCTGCTGGATGCGACGGCGGGCAGCGATGCCGGGATCGATGTCGTGTCGAGCGAATATGCAACGATTGCAGCGGAAGAACGCGCGTTGGAAAATCTGACGCTGGAGATTGCCGATCAGGTGGTGACGCAACTTGCGCTGACTTTGCGCGAACAAAAATGAAGCTGACGCAGCGCGATTTTACCGCACAAACGCCCCGTATCGCACGGGAATGCAACATTTTTTTCTTCTGTGGGCCGGATGAGGCGGGCGCATCGGCAGCGGCAAAACTGCTGATCGAACAGCTTCCCGATGCGGGCGAAAAAGTGGAATTGGCAGGCGGCGATTTGCGCGGCGACCCGGCGCGATTGGGCGATGAAGCGCGCTCCACCTCGCTATTCGGCGACACTCGGCATATCTTTGCGCGGGTGGCGGGCGACGAAGCGCATGATGCAGTAAAAACACTGATCGACACAGGCGAATTTGGCGCAGGCGCAGCTTGTCCGGTGGTGATCGTGGCGACTTCAGCCACCGACAAATCGCGCACGGCCAAGCTGGTCGAGAAGCGCAAGGACGGCGTCGTCGCGATGTTCTGGCCGCCCGATATTCGCAGCGTTTCGCAATCGGTGCGCGGCATGGCGGATAGCGCAGGGGTGCGCCTGAACGGCGAGTTGGCCGAACGGATCGCGCGCGGGGCCAATCTCGATGTGCGGCTAGCGGGGTCCGAAGTGACCAAGCTGGCCATGTATCTCGACGCATCGCCGCAATCGCCCGTGACCGCCACCGCCGATGATCTGGCGGAGATCGGCGCGACGAGCGAGGAGGATGGCTTTATGCCGCTCGTTAATGCGGTACTGTCGGGCGATACCGGCAAGCTGTCGGGTGAGCTCAAGCGGATGCGCGAAATGTCGCTCAATCCGGTGGGGTTGTTGTTGGCGTTCGAGCGGCGCGTCGCTCAGCTTTGCCTGCTGGCCGGGAAAATCGGCGAGCGTGGGGCGATTGCGCAAACGCTGGAGACAGAGCAGAAAGCGCGGCGTATTTTCTGGCGCGACCGACGCGATCTAGAGGATCAGTTGCGGCGTTGGCGGCCCAAGGAGTTGTCGCAGCTAACGCAGCGGATGACGCAGATGCACCGCGAATTGCTGACCAATAGCCAGACGGCTGAGTTACTGCTGTCGCAAGGGCTGACGATGATTGCGCGGGCGGCGGCGCGCAGATAATCGGGTGCTAGTCAGGCATCCAGCCAGGACCGGATGCGGGCGCTTTGTGCCGCAGAATTGCGCGTGACGGGATCGGCCAGAGCTTTTGCAGCTTGCATCACGCGCATGGGTTTTGACGCATTCCGACCGACCACACCATCGCGCGGATCGGCGGAAATCTTGGCTTTAAGCGCCCCAACTGCGCCGGTTTCTCTCCAGCCACGACGAAGGTCGCTTTGCAAGGCGATGTCTTTGCGCGCGGCGGGTTCCTGCAACAGCAATTCGGACAAATCGTCTAGCAAATCTTCTGGCAAATCGTCTGCCAGATTGATTGGGCACTGCGTCGCTTTCAGCAGTCCCGGCCTGCGCCAGCGATCGGTCAATGCCAGCACTGCCGCCGCCGCACGGGTATAGTCGCCAGTCGCTGCCTCGTCCCAGAAACGCGGCCAGTCAATCTCACTCGTCGCGATCAGATAATCCACATCGGCCAGCAGCAATGGCCCGACATTGAAGCTGTGCGAATGCGCGGCATGAATGGCCAAATGCGTCAGCATATCGGCGGGGCAAGGGAAGTGCAGCGGATCGCCTAATACCGCCGATCCAGCGCGGCTTCGCAAGTTTGTTGCGGCATCCGCAAACCCATCGTCCCACGCTCTGCCGTGCAATTCCAGCCACACGCCATCGGCGTTTCGCAGCGGCGGCAAATGGCGCTGTGTCGCGGCAATTTCCGGCAGTAGCGCGCGATCCGTGACATCGCTGTGCCACCCCGCTTTTTCCAGCAATGCAAAGCCGTGCAACACTTCGTCAGGTGCGACCAACACATCGATGTCGCGCATGGGCCGTTCTGCTGCCGCCGGATAGCTGTGCCACGCCAGAAACGCCCCTTTCAGCGCGATGGGCTGCATTCCTGCCTCTCGCAACACTTTGTCGGCATCGAGCAATGCGCGCTTCTGCGTCAACGCGATCATGGCTTGCGCACGATGCGCGGTGCGCCAGTGCGTGGCCATAACTTCCGGTATAGCTATCGTAAGCTCACCACGCTGCTGCCGTCCGTGTAAATGTGGTTGCAGGCGATGCGCCGCAGCAAGGCGGTCGATCGTGGTCCAGTCGCTGTCGGACAATTTACACGGTGGCTGGCTTTGCAAGGGCTCGCCATTACCCATCAAGCCCAGCAAGGCAAAGCGCAGGCGTTTCAAATCCGCGCGATCCATGCCCGCGCCCTGCGCCTTAACTTTCAGGAACAGTGAAACTGCCGGTCACACGGCCCGAACTGCCAGCTTCTCCGCTTGCGCCAGATGCGCCTTGCGCGCTGCCATCGACCGATGACACGCCGCTGCGCAAATCAATTGTCAGCCGCCCACCGCGAAGCACGTCGTTGCCACGCCGCAAGCTGACATTGCCCGACATGGTGATGATCCGGCGGTTGAAGTCATAAATCGCATTGTTGCCGCTGGCCGCTTCGTTTCCGCGTGTCACACGCACGCCGCCAGTAGCGGTCATGCGGTTGATGCTGCCCGATCCTGCACTGGTGAAGTTAATCAAGATCCGTTCGGCCTGAAGGCGCAAGCCGGCCTGCGTGATATCCACATTGCCGGCCAGAATGACGCGGTCCTGCCGATCCTGCAATTCGGTGCGGTCGGCGGCAAAGCTGACCGGCGCGTTGGTGTTATGCGCGGCAATCGCTTGCGCACTCAACTGGATCGCGCCTGCACCCGTGCAAGTCAGCGCAAAGCCGACAGCGAAATAGCGGAGCGAGGTTTTTAGATAAGCGCGCATATTCGGCTTCCTATAAAGCAATTTGTCATCGGGGACACGTCATCGTGGCACCCGCAAAGCGCCGGGTACGATGCGGCCTTTCGTATTTCCGGTCAGCACCACGTTGCGCCCTTCCAGATCGGCCACCATGCGATTGGCGGAGAATGTCATGCCCGGCAATCTGCCTTCAACGCCGCTTGTCCCCGTCATGGTCTTATCGGCCAGATCGATTGTCACGCCGCGCACGACCATCCGGTAATTGTCGGGTCCGGTCAGGATGACGGGACCGATCGCATCCACCTGCTTCTGATCGATATTGTATGTTCCTGCCCCTGCGCCCAGCTTGGCCGGGCCATCATCCAGCAGAATGCGCGCCACCAGATCCTGCATCCGCACGACGCCTTCGGCGCTGGATTTCTGCACCGCTTCCCCCGCTGTCAGAGAGAAGGGGCGGCCATCGTCATCCTGCCCGCGATACAGCGCGTTATCGACGCGTAGCCGCTCATCGATAATGGCGACCTTGTTCCGATCGAGCAAAAAGCTGACTTCACCGCGCGGGGACAGCGGCGTGATAATCATCAGGGCCGCGATAATTCCCACACCCATCGGCAGCACACCGGCCAGAACGCGAACGAGCTTGTCATGCGTGCCGCCGGGCGTGGCCCAATGCTGCCGCTTGTCGCGAAGCACCTTGGCCTCGCTCGTTTCTATCCGCTTTTTCCTGCCCATGATCTCGTGTGAAGCACTCCGCCTTACATATGGCTGAAGATATCGTGTTCGGACCAGCCTGCCATGTCGAGCCGCGCGCGGGTGGGCAGGAAGTCGAAACAGGCTTGCGCCATTTCGCGCCGACCTTCGCGTTTCAGGCGGAGCTCCAGCTCGTCGCGCAGGCGGTGGAGGAACCGCACATCGCTGGCCGCGTAATCGCGCTGCGCTTCGCTTAGTTCAGGTCCGCCCCAGTCGGAAGATTGCTGCTGCTTGGAAATCTCTTCGCCGAGCAATTCATTGACCAGATTTTTAAGGCCATGCCGGTCGGTATAAGTGCGAGTTAATTTGCTGGCGATTTTCGTGCAAAATACGGGCGCGGCGGTTACGCCCAGATAATACTCGATCGCGGCCAGATCGAAGCGCGCAAAATGGTACAGCTTCAAGCGTTTCTCATCGGCCAGCAACGCAGTCAGATTGGGCGCGGCATATTCGCTATCGGGGTTGAACCGGACGAGGTGTTCGTCCTCTCCGCCATCGCTGATCTGCACAACGCATAAGCGGTCGCGCGGCGTAATCAGCCCCATCGTTTCGGTATCGACGGCCAGCGCGCTGTCACCGGCAAGCACGCCTGCGGGCAAATCTTCTTCGTGGAAATGTACGGTCATGGAGGGGAGCTTTAGGCGCGTTCGCGTGTAAGGGGAAGGGGCGCAGGCGCACCTTCGCCAAGTAATTGAAAGCACTGACATGGCAAGCGAGACGATCCCGGAAAGCTGGCGTGCAGCGCTAGACCCGGTGTTGCAGACGAAGGAAGCGCGTACGCTGGGCGGCTGGCTGCGCGCGGAAGAAGAGCAGGGCAAGGTGATCTATCCGCCGCGCGGTGAGCGGCTGAATGCGCTGGCGCTGACGCCGCTCGACGCGGTGAAAGTCGTGATCTTGGGACAAGATCCGTATCACGGTCCCGGCCAGGCGCACGGATTGGCGTTTTCGGTGCGTGACGGCGTCCGGATGCCGCCTTCGCTCGTCAATATCTACCGCGAACTGCAAGACGATACGGGCGTTAGTCCAAGCGAAAGCGGCAATCTGGAACGGTGGGCGCGGCAGGGCGTGCTGCTTTTGAACAACACGCTGACGGTCGAAGCCGGACAAGCGGGCAGCCATGCGAAAAAGGGCTGGGAAGCGGTGACCGATGCTTGCGTCGCGGCTGTGGCAGAGCGCGATACGCCCTGCGTCTTTGTCCTGTGGGGCAGCCATGCGCAGGGTAAGGCCAAGCGGATCGATAGCCTTGGTAAAGCCGAACATCATCTGGTGTTGTCCAGCGTCCACCCCAGCCCCTTGTCGGCGCATCGCGGCTTCTTCGGGTCCAAACCATTCAGTCAGACAAACGCTTTTCTCAAAACGCATGGACTGACACCGATTGACTGGTAGTCTGCCAGTCATGACCGAAAATGAAGCGCGCAAACATCTGATGGCTCGGCGCGATGAACTGGCAGAGCAGGGCCGCATCAGTGCGGAAGGGCGCGAGCCGGTCACATTGCAACAGGATAGCGTTGGCCGCTTGTCGCGGATGGATGCGATGCAGGGGCAGGCGATGGCGCTGGCCACGGATCGCCGACGGACATCCGAGCTTGCAAGAATCGAAGCGGCGCTGGTTCGGCTGGATGAAGGCGAGTGGGGCTATTGCCTGACTTGCGGCGAAAAAATCGCGGAAAAGCGTCTGGCGCATGATCCCAGTATGGCGACCTGCATCGGCTGCGCGAGCGGGCAAAGCTAGGCCCTAATCTTGGCCCTAATCTGGGCCAAAACACCATAAATTTGTCCTGTTATGGCACGGCACTTCACTTAAGGCGCCGAATCGGCGTTAACGGGGTGGTAAACCAAGCGTTAACGTTGCAATTAGTGGTTAGTAACAAGCTACCGATTCGCTTCACGTCCACGAAATGACGATGGTTGCCAGAAATATCGGTTAGTTGTGTTCGGGGGTCGCTCTTAAATTTGCAAAGCTTTTCCATAAATTATGGATGGCTTTGTCTATGAACGGGAGTAATTTATGAAGAAATTGTTATCTTGTACCGTAGCAGCTGTTGCTATGGCAGCGATGAGTAGTGGCGCAAGCGCTGCTATCGTTATTAGCGATGTACAACCTGGCGGGGCTCCATACACAGGACCAGCGCCAACATTCGACTTTGACTTGGAAACGCCACCGGTGACCGATGGCATTATCAAGACTGGTTCGAGCGGTAATGGCGCGCAGCCACTTGGCAGCACGGGGAACTACTATTCTGTAGGTCCAAGCACCAATTCGCCCGGTGAAGTCGATCTGTCCGGCATCGTTACGCCGATCAGCCAACTATCCCTGCTTTGGGGTTCGGTTGACACTTACAACACGCTGTCTTTCATCGATTCGATGGGCACTGTGCTTGCAAGCTTTACTGGCAGCGACATCATTGCCGCGAATTTCGGTAATCAGGTTCTTCCAGGCAGCAATCCGGTCGTATATTTCGGTATCTCCGGAGCCGACCGCTTCAACGTTGCAGGGCTGCGTCTGACATCGACCAGCGAGGCATTCGAAATCGACAACATCGCCGTTCAAGCGGCTGTGCCTGAGCCAGCGACCTGGCTGATGCTGTTGCTTGGCTTTGGCTTTATCGGCGGCATGATGCGCCGTGGCAGCCAATCCAGCCAGGAAGTACGCGTGCGTTACGCCTACTAATTGATCGAATACCTTTTTGAGCAAAATAATGGCCAGCTGGGAGAGCACCCGGCTGGCCTTTTTTGCGTCCCTAAGAGTTTCCGCTGCGGCAATGAAAGTCGCGGATTTTGGCTAACCTTACGCTTTCAGATATTTGGCGTGCCACGCGATATGTTCGGCCATGAATGTCGAGATAAAGTGATAGGAATGATCATAGCCGTCCTGCATCCGGATCGCCGCATCCAGCCCCGCTTTCCGGCAGGCCAGTGCCAGCAAACCCGTTTTTAGCTGCTCGGCCAGAAAATCGTCAGCGGTCCCCTGATCGACCAGCAACGCGGGCACCCGTGCACCGCTCTCGATCAGTGACACGGCATCATATTGCGCCCAAGTCTGGCGATCATCTCCCAGATACCGTGAAAACGCTTTCTCACCCCAAGGTGACTGCATCGGGGCAACGATCGGGGCAAACGCGCTGACAGAGCGGAAACGGTCTGCATTACGCAGCCCAATTGTCAGCGCACCATGCCCGCCCATCGAATGCCCGGTAATGGATTGGCGTGACATATCCGCCGGGAAGGACGAGGCGATCAAAGCAGGCAATTCCTGTTCGACATAGCGGCGCATTTGGTAGTGCTTGGCCCAGGGTTGCTGCGTCGCATCGAGGTAGAACCCTGCACCTTTGCCAAAGTCATATTCATCCTTGGCATCCGGCACATCCTCTCCGCGTGGTGAGGTATCGGGCGCAACAAAGATAATCCCATGTTCGGCACAGGCTGCGCGATATTCGCCCTTTTCGGTGACGTTCTCATGCGTGCAGGTAAGGCCGGAAAGATACCACAACACCGGCAGTTTCACGCCGTCCTCATGTGGCGGCACATAGGCGGAAAAAGTCATCTCCGTGCCCGTCGCTTGGGAGTGATGCGTATAGACGCCCTGTGTGCCGCCATGTGCGCGGCTGCTGGTAACGAGCTCCATCAATAAACCACCACGCTGCGGATCGATTCTCCTGAATGCATCAAGTCGAAGCCTTTGTTAATCTCGTCCAGCGTCAAGACGTGTGTAATCATCGGGTCGATCTCGATCTTGCCGTCCATGTACCAGTCGACGATCTTGGGGACATCGGTGCGCCCTTTAGCGCCGCCGAAAGCAGTCCCCCGCCAGTTGCGTCCAGTCACCAGCTGGAAGGGGCGAGTCTCGATGGTCTTCCCTGCTTCCGCCACGCCGATGATGATGCTTGTGCCCCAGCCCTTGTGGCAGCATTCCAGCGCCTGCCGCATCACGTCCGTATTGCCGGTGCAATCGAAGCTGTAATCGGCCCCGCCGTCCAGATATTGATGTATCGCGAAAACGATCTCGTTTCCTGTTTTCCGCAAGCACTTACGAAGTCGGTCATGCCGAACTTGCGGCCCCATGCTTCCTTATCGCCGTTAAGGTCGACGCCAACAATCCGGTCAGCGCCTGCCATCCGCGCGCCCTGAATGACATTGAGGCCGATGCCGCCCAGACCAAATACCACCACATTGTCGCCCGGTTTGACCTGTGCGGTATTGACCACTGCGCCCACCCCCGTTGTCACCCCGCAACCAATATAGCAGGAGGTCTTGAACGGCGCGTCTTCGCGGATTTTTGCCAATGCGATTTCCGGTAAGACTGTGAAGTTCGAAAAGGTGGAACAGCCCATATAATGGTAAATCGTCTCGCCCTTGTATGAGAAACGAGATGTTCCGTCCGGCATTAATCCCTTGCCTTGCGTCTCGCGGATGGCGCTGCACAGATTGGTCTTGCCGCTGAGGCACATTTTGCACTGGCGGCATTCGGGCGTGTAAAGCGGGATGACGTGATCGCCGGGCTTTAGCGACGTAACGCCCGCGCCAATCTCGCGCACGATGCCAGCACCTTCATGGCCCAATACGCTGGGGAACAGGCCTTCGCTATCCAGCCCGTCCAGCGTGTAGGCATCCGTGTGGCAAATTCCCGTGGCCATGATCTCGACCAGCACTTCGCCGGCGTTCGGCCCCTCCAGATCAAGCTCGACAATTTCCAGTGGTTTTTTGGCTTCAAAAGCGACGGCAGCGCGGGTTTTCATGGATGACTTTCGTGTGATTGAGTGCGGGCAATGGAGCGTTAGCAACAGTCGGGCAAGGCGTCAGCTTCGATTTGCGCCATGTGCAGGCATATTGTCGATCAGGCGTGTGCCGCCAATGCGTGCGGCGACGAACAAGCGGGCATTTTCGTCTTGCTCCGAAAGCGCGACCAGCGAATCCGCGTCGCGCCAATCGGCATAATCCACGCTAGCAAACCCGCTCTCCAGCAGCTCATTGCGTAAGCCTTGCAAGGCCGTTTGGACCGCAGCACCTTGTGCGATCTCGTCGATTGTGGCGCGCATGGCGGCGGGCAGTGACGCGGCATTGGCACGGTCGCACTCCGACAAATACGCATTGCGCGAACTCATGGCGAGGCCATCCGCCTCTCGTATCGTCTCGACGCCGTGGATGGCGTCTGCCTGTGGCAATATAAGATCGAGATCGCGCGCCATTCGCCGGATAACCGCCAGTTGTTGCCAGTCTTTCTCGCCAAAAAACGCCATGTCGGGGCGGACCTGATTGAACAATTTGCACACCACCGTTGCAACCCCGTCGAAATGGCCGGGACGATTTGCGCCGCATAGACTTTCGCTAAACTGTCCGACCGAAATGCTGGTCGCAAAGCCTGTCGGATAGACCTCTTCGACCGGCGGCGCCCACAGCAAGGCCACGCCTTCATTCGCCAATAGCTCGGAATCCTGCGCCATCTGCCGAGGATAAGCGTCCAGATCTTCGCCTTCGCCAAATTGTGTGGGATTGACGAAAATCGAAGCAATAACGTGATCGGCGGCCTGGCTCGCCTCGCGCATCAGCGTCAAATGCCCCTCATGCAACGCGCCCATCGTCGGGACCAGCGCAATGCGGCCACCGCTTTCCCGCAAGGCGGCCACGGCCTTTCTCAACATGACAAGCTGACTGACGGTTTGCACGGGCTTCTCCCCTTGGGTAAAGACGGTGGCAGATCGAACTTCCCTGCAGCCGATCGACGCGCTGCTTATTTCAGGAACTGCCACATTGTCCAATTCGCGCCCCTATCGCATCACTTTTGCCAATGAAAAAGGGGGCACGGGCAAATCGACGACAGCGGTCCACGTTGCGGTGGCTTTGGCAACGCGCGGGTTTACTGTTGCAGCATTCGATCTGGATGCGCGGCAACGCACCATGCACCGCTATTTCGAGAACCGCAGCGATACGATGGACAAGCGCGGCATCACGCTTCCCACAGCTCGCTGCGAAGTCATCGACGGCGGATCGCCGGAAGAGCTGGAAACACAAGTGGCAGCTTTGAGCGAGGGCGCGGATTTTGTCCTGTTCGACACGCCGGGCCGCGACGATCCACTGGCGCGCCATGTCGCCGCCGAGGCCGATACGCTGGTCACGCCGATGAATGACAGCTTTGTGGATTTCGACCTGATCGGGCAAGTCGAGGGAGAGAGTTTCAAGGTTAAGAAACTGAGCTTTTATGCCGAGCTGATCTGGGAAGCGCGGATGAAGCGCAGTCGCGCGACCGTAAAGGAACAGCGGCGCGAGATGGACTGGGTCGTCGTGCGCAATCGCACCGGCCATACCGAAGCGCGCAATATGGTGCGTATCGAGAAGGCTTTGACCGAATTGTCGAAGCGGGTTGGCTTTCGTGTGGCCAAGGGCTTGTCGGAACGCGTCATTTATCGCGAATTGTTTCCCTCTGGTCTGACGCTGCTCGACAAGGGGCAATTGGGCGAGCTTGGCACCAGCCATCTGGTCGCGCGGCAGGAATTGCGCGGGTTGGTGGCCAGCCTGAACTTGCCGGGGGTCGATGGTGCGGCTCCGGCCAACAGCGATTTGCGGCCAGTCGGCACTCCGCATAGCGAAGCGGCGTAAGCGCATGCTGAAAATCGCACTCTTCCTCGGCGCGGCGATCATCCTGTGGCGATTGGCGTTTGGCACCTGGCCGTGGGATATGGCCAGTACGAAGCGCAAACCGCCCAGCGCGCGGGTCGAAACTGTAAAGCAAGCGCGCCGTATTTTGGGCGTGGGAGCCGACGCCAGCCATGCGGAGATAGCAAAAGCGCACCGCGCACTGGTCAGCCGGGTTCACCCGGACAAGGGCGGCGATCCGATTGCGGCAGCGCGCGCCAATGCGGCCCGCGACCTGCTGATCGGACGACCGGCCATCAAAGAGGACAAGCCGGACGCCTGACATAGATTGGCAATATTTTGGCACTATTGCGCCGCCACAACGTCTTTAAAGTACAAACTGAATTTCAATCCGGGAAACTGCAATGAGCCACGAATTCCACTCCACCGTCCTGCGCGAATACGACATTCGCGGCATCATCGGCGAGACTTTGGGAGCAGAAGATGCGCGCGCGATCGGGCGGACATTCGGATCGATGCTGCGCGAGGCGGGCGGCGATACCGTCGCGGTGGGATATGACGGGCGCGTGTCCTCACCCATCCTCGATCATGCGCTGGTCGAAGGCTTGACCGCGAGCGGCTGCGATGTTGTGCGCGTCGGCATGGGTCCAACCCCGATGCTGTATTACGCCGAAGCGTCCGCTGATGATGTGCATGGCGGCATCATGATTACCGGCAGCCACAATCCAGCCAATTACAATGGCTTCAAAATGGTGTTTCAGGGACGCCCGTTTTTCGGGAAGGACATCACCGAACTGGGCCGTCGCTCGGCCGCTGGTGAATGGAGCGACGGCGTGGGAGCAGTAACGAACCGCGATGTTGTGGACGCCTATCTCGCCAAGATGCTGACCGCGCTGGACGGGATCGATACAGGCCATTTGTCGACGTTGAAAGTCGGCTGGGACGCAGGCAACGGGTCCGCTGGCGAAGTGCTGGAAAAGCTGACCGCGCAATTACCAGGCGAGCACCACCTGCTTTATACAGAGGTTGATGGCAATTTCCCCAACCACCACCCTGATCCGACGGTCGAGGAAAACCTTGAAGATTTGAAGGCGCTGGTGGCGGAGAAGGGTCTGGATTTCGGGGTAGCATTTGACGGGGATGGCGACCGGATTGGCGCGATCGACGGGCAAGGCCGGGTCATCTGGGGCGATCAGCTGCTGATGATCTACGCCGAAGACCTTCTATCGCGGGAAAAGGGCGCAACGATCATCGCTGACGTAAAGGCCTCGCGCGCACTGTTCGATCAAGTCGCGGCGCATGGCGGCAAGCCGTTAATGTGGAACACCGGGCATTCGCTGATCAAGTCGAAGATGAAGGAAACCGGCTCGCCATTGGCAGGTGAAATGAGCGGCCACGTGTTCTTCGCCGACACCTATTACGGCTATGACGATGCGCTGTATGCAGGCCTTCGATTGCTGGCAGCCAGCGCGCGGTTAGGCAAATCCGTCACTGAATTACGCAGCGCGATGCCACAAATGCTGAACACGCCCGAAATGCGCTTTCAAGTCGATGAAAGCCGCAAATTCGCTGCCATCGATGAGGTCAAAGCGCGGCTTGCCGACAGTCCGGACGACGTAAATGACACCGATGGCGTGCGCGTGACCAATGCCGATGGCTGGTGGCTTTTGCGTGCTTCCAATACGCAGGATGTGCTGGTCGCGCGGGCGGAAAGCGATAGCCAAGAAGGGCTGGACCGCCTGATGGCGCAGATTGATCATCAGCTGGCGCAATCGGGTCTGGAGCGCGGCGAACAAGCGGGACATTGAGGCAGCGAATACGCGGGCTGGCTTGCCGCAGCTTGGTCTCACTATTAAGCCAGCACACATAAGAACTTACAAGGATCGTCAACATGAAAAAACTTCTCGCCATATTGACCGGCGCCAGCCTTCTCGCACTGCGCCAATCGCATCACCAGCGCTGGCGCAGGCCGATTCGGCGCAGGCAGATGCCGCCATGTCGGACGAGCAAGAAGCGCAGATGATGCAAATGCTTGGGCAGATGTTTCAGGCTGATCCACTGACGCCGGAACAGGAGGCGCGGCTGCCGATCGCATCGCAAGTCGTCAATCAGGTGATGCCCGAAGGCTTTTACGGCGAAATGATGGGCGAGATGATGGATGGCGTCATGGGTCCGCTGTTCGGAATGCTGACCGGGCCGTTGGGCGCAGATGGGCTGATAGCGCGAAAAGTCGGGCTGGACGATGATGCCATGCCCGAACTGAGTGATGAGGAAGCCAGCGAAATTGTTGCCTTGCTTGACCCCGCCGCCGAACAGCGTGGCGACGTTATCCAGACGGTAATGATGGAATGGATGCAGGGAATGTTCACGCAGATGGAGCCGCCCATGCGTGAAGGATTGTCGAAAGCCTATGCCGTGCGCTTCGATGAAGCGGAACTGGCCGATGTTCAGGCGTTCTTCGCGACCGGCACGGGTGCAAAATATGCCACTGAGAGCATGGCCATCTTTGCCGATCCGCAGATCATGTCTGCGATGATGCAAACCATGCCTGCGGTCATGGGCAGCGTGGGTGATATGGCTGAGAGCATGGAGGCCGCCATGGCGGAACTGCCCGCTGAACGTGGTTATAACGAGCTATCGGCAGCCCAGCGTAGCCGCCTCGCGACGCTGGTTTCCTTGAGCGAAGCCGATCTAAAAATGCAGATGGAAATGGCAGCGCAGGATGCTGCGGAAGTGGAAGAGGGCAGCGATACGAGCCAGTAGCTTGGCAGACGCCTAAAGGGCACGGGTGACGGCCTGACTAACGGCGTGTCTGACCGCGTGGCGGATCGCGCAAGGAACGACGCGCGGCCCTATGCGCTGAACAAGCGTGGCTGACAATGTTCCTCCTGAAATAACCGACTGGTTCAAGGGTCGCGGGTGGCGTGTACGGCGCCATCAGTCAGAGATGTTGGAAGCGTCCGACGCCGGCAAACACACCCTGCTTGTCGCCGATACCGGTGCCGGTAAAACGCTGGCTGGGTTCCTGCCGACGCTGGCGGCGTTCACGCCAACACGGTTGGGCGATAGTAAGCCACCCGAAGGGCTGCACACATTATATATCTCCCCGCTAAAAGCGTTGGCGCATGATGTGCAGCGCAATCTGGTCGTGCCGGTCGAGGATATGGGCTTGCCGATCCGGGTCGAGACGCGCAGCGGCGATACGCCGTCCGATCGTAAGAAACGGCAACGCACGCGTCCACCTCATGTGTTGATGACGACACCAGAGTCGCTGTCGCTGATGCTGTCCTATCCCGACAGTTTCACCATTTTTGCAGGTTTGAAGCGGGTCATTATCGACGAGATTCATGCCTTTGCGACGGGTAAGCGGGGCGACTTGCTGGCCCTGTCGTTGGCAAGGTTGCAAAATATTGCCCCGGATGCACAACGCGCGGCGTTGTCCGCCACGGTCGCCAATGCAGACGGCTTCCGCTCATGGCTCAGCCCGTGGGGTGAGATCGACGAAGTTGCCATGGTGGAAGGCGAAGAAGGCGCCGATCCGTCGGTCGAGATATTGTTGCCCGAGGAAGAGCGCGTGCCGTGGGGCGGCCATGCCGCGACCTGGGCGATCCCGCAGATTTATGAGCGGATCAAAGCCAATAAAACGACGCTGATCTTTACCAATACGCGATTTCTGGCTGAATATATCTTCCAGAACCTTTGGGAAAAAAACGACGATAATCTGCCCATTGGAGTGCATCACGGATCGTTGTCGAAAGAGGCGCGGCGCAAAGTCGAAGGCGCGATGGCACGGGGTGAACTGCGTGCTTTGGTGGCGACGGCTAGCCTCGACCTTGGCGTTGACTGGGGCGATATCGATCTGGTCATTCAAATGGGCGCACCAAAGGGATCATCGCGCCTGTTGCAGCGGATCGGACGCGCCAATCACCGGCTCGATCAGCCAAGCCATGCACTGATTGTGCCGGGTAATCGATTTGAATTTCTGGAAGCAATGGCGGCGCAGGATGCCGTCCATGCAGGACAGCGTGACGGAGAGGATTTCCGTCAGGGCGGCCTTGATGTGCTGGCGCAACACGTCATGGGATGCGCTTGTGCTGCGCCGTTTGTGGAGCAGGAATTGCTCGACGAAATCCGCTCGACATTGGCTTACGCTTGGGTTGATCAAACCATCTGGGACCGTGTGCTGAGCTTTGTTTCCAATGGCGGATACGCGCTGAAAGCCTATGATCGATTTCGCCGGATCGTGCGTGAAGTTGGCAAGGACGGCGTGGCCCGTTGGCGCTTGTCGCATCCCGAACAAGCGGCAAAGCATCGTTTGAACGCCGGCATCATCATCGACAGCGAGATGCTGCAGGTTCGCTTTAAAAACGGGCGGTCTCTGGGCAAAGTGGAAGAGCGGTTTGCGGCAGCCTTGTCGCCCGGCGATACGTTTAGCTTTGCCGGGATGAGCCTCGAAGTCGAACAGTTGAAGGACATGGATGTGGTCGTGCGTGCGTCAACTAAGGCGGCGATGATCCCGTCCTATGGCGGCGCGCGAATGCCGCTGACGACGCATCTGGCCGAACGGGTTCGCGGACTGCTGGTCGATCGCGCAGGCTGGAGCCGTTTTCCCGATGATGTGCGCGAGTGGCTGGAAGTGCAGGATTGGCGTAGTCAGATGCCGGGGCCTGGCCAGTTGCTAGTCGAGAGTTTCCCGCATCAGAAACGACATTATTCGGTTTATTATACGTTTGAGGGTTGGAACGCCAACCAGTCTCTTGGGATGCTAATTACGCGCCGGATGGAGGATCTGGGGCTGGGGCCGGGCGGGTTCGTGGCCAATGATTACTCGCTCGGCATTTGGGGTATGAAGCCAATTATCGATCCCGCGCCGCTCTTATCGCCAGATATTCTGCAGGACGAGTTCATCGAATGGGTGCAGAACTCGCATCTTTTGCGGCGAGCCTTTCGCGAAGTGGCGGTGATCGGTGGATTGGTCGAGCGTCAGCAGCCGGGGCGGCGCAAGACGGGCAAACAAGTCACGTTTTCGACCGACCTCATCTATGACGTGCTGCGCAAATACGAACCGGATCATGTGTTGCTGGAAGCAGCGTGGGCCGACGCGCGCACCAGCATGACGGACATTGGGCGCTTGGCGCGTTTGCTGGAGCGTGCAGAAGAGCAGCTCGTCCATGTCGAACTGGACAGAGTCAGCCCGTTGGCGGTAACGACGCTGGTGATGGTGGGCCGCGAAAGGACACCGGAAGGCACAGTCGATGATGATCTACTGATCGAGGCGGAGAGCATGGCTTCAGCCGCCATGCGGATCGACGAGCTACCGGACGAGGTCGATCTTTAGCCATATGAAAAAGGGAGCGGATCGCTCCACTCCCTCCTCAAATCAAAAGATGCGCTTCGGTTATTTGTCGAAGGCTCGGTATTTTTCGTTTCCGACAAAGCCAAATTTCGTCACGCCAGAACCTTTGATAATGTTCAGAACGCGGATCGACTTGTCATAGCTGGCGCGGGCTTCCGGCTCAAACTGCAATTCAGGCTCTGGCTGCATATTCATCGTCAATTGGAGATTGCGCAGAAGCTCGCCTTCCGTGATCGTATTGCCATTCCAAAAGATCATATCTTCGGGGCTAAGCACGACCTTATTTTTGATCGGATCAAGTGGCTCGTCCGGTGGATTCGGGCTTGGGATCGGCAGATCGATATCGACCGAGTGCGTTGCTACCGGAATTGTAATGATGAACATGATGAGCAAAACGAGCATGACGTCGATCAACGGCGTCGTGTTCATTTCCATCATCGGCGCACCGTCGTCTGTACCGCCTGACATTGCCATGGGTGGTAACTCCTACTTAGTTTGCGTGTCGATCAAATGCCAGGATCGACGGGATTGGATATGAAACCGACAGTTGGATAGCCAGCGGTTTGCACATTGAAAATAGCGCCTGCAACACATTGCCAAGGGGCGTTTACATCGCCGCGAATATGGACTTGTGGGATTAGCTCAGGCTCTGCTTTGATTGCTTCGACCCCACCGGCGCGCTCCACGATTGTTTCCAGGCGGTTGAACGAGCGGTCATACAATTCTTCCGAGGTTACGGGGAAGATATTGTTGAAATAAACGCGGCATTCGCCATTGCGGTTTGCGCCTTCATAGCCCGGCTCACCGGCACTGCGACCGGCTGCATCTGTGGTGCTGACGGTCAGCAAAAGGTTTTCCACCTTGTCCTTGGACTCAACCACTTCGAGAATTGGTAATTCCAGCTTCTCGATGGATTGTATCGCGACCGGAACCGCGATCAGGAAGATGATCAGCAGAACAAGCATCACGTCCACAAGCGGCGTAGTGTTGATATTGGACATCGGCTTACTTCCGCCGTCGCCTGGCATGGATATCGCCATTATGTAATCCTATTCCAAATTAAACATACGCTTGCGGGACATCCCGTCCGACAACCAGTGCTGCCGGACGGGTATCTGCCAAATGCGTCTTAGCGCTTGGGCGCCGTCGGAGGCGTATTCGCTGCCGTAGCAGGCTTGGCTGGTGTAGTCGTGCGAGCAGCTTTACCAGCTTGTTGCGTCGAAGCCGCCGTCATTACCGTAGGCTTTACAGCGCCCTTGGAGTTGATGTTCGCCAGAATGTCGGTTGAGAAACCGCTCATAAGTTCGGCGATATATTTGTTGCGGCTTTGCAACCAGTTGTAAGCAAGCACGGCAGGCACGGCCACAAGCAGACCAATCGCGGTCATGATCAAGGCTTCACCAACCGGACCGGCGACCTTGTCGATCGATGCCGAACCAGCGATGCCGATTTTGATAAGTGCGCGGTAAATACCGATCACCGTTCCCAGCAAGCCGATGAACGGTGCAGTTGCACCAACCGAAGCGAGGAAGGACAGGCCGCCGGCCAGCTTCGAGTTAATCGATGCTTCCGAACGTGCGAGCGAACCGTGCAGCCAGTCATGCGCTTCCATGCTGTCGGTCATCTTACCGTGCTGATCTTCGGCAGCTACAGCATCATCGACAATCTGACGCCATGCGCTGTTTTTCTCCAGCTTGGCAGCGCCTTCCTTGATGTTGTTGGCGCGCCAGAAATTCGAACGCACGTTCTTGTACTGGTTCATGACCTTCTGCTGTTCGAAATATTTGGTGAACAGAATGTAGAAAGAACCAACCGACATGATGACCAGGACGCTGAAAATAGCCCAGGCAATCGGCCCGCCCTCTTCCATGGCCTGCATAAATCCGAAGGCGTTCTCCGGCGCATCAACCGATGCAATAAGATGTAGTAACATTGGCATTTGTCCTCTTCAAAATTTCGTTGCGCCGGAAGTTATTGAGCCTTCCGAGGCCATTAGTAATTAATCCAACTGGTAAACGATCCTGGTGCCCCAGCTTCCCGAAATCGGATTGCCGGCATCATTCAATGCTGGTTCAAATCTAGCATAACGCGTCATGTCCTTGCACGCCGCCTGATCGAGAACGCTCGATCCGCTGGAACTTGATACAGTGCAGCCTGAGACACGGCCATTTGTGCCGACCGTCACGCGCACACCGACAGTACCTTCTTCCTCTTGGCGAATTGCGCGCGAGGGGTAGTTTTCAATGATGCGCCGCGTCCAGCTTGACTGGTTTTGCGGCTGCGCAGCACGCGCCTGTGATGGCGGAGGTGGCGGCGGCGGTGCAGGTGGCGGACCAGCAGGTGCTGGCGGCAAAGCTACTCTGGCAACCGGAGCCGGCGGCGAAATTGTCGTCGTCGTCCGAATTGGCGGCGGCGAAGTCGATACATTGATCGGAGGCGGCATCGCAACCGGCGGCGGTGGCGCGGTATCCGGCTGCGGCTCGGGCGGAGGTGGTTCATCCACTTCCGGCTCTGGCGGCGGGGGTTCGTCCACATCGATGGTGGTTACGCGCTCGACAACCTTTTTGGCGGCTTCAAAGGCCAGACCGGTGACCAGCGTATATCCGATTACGATGTGAATGATTGCAACGAGTATAAGAGCAATAACGCGATTGCTGCTCATCTGTTGGTCTGAATAGGCCATTCGGTCGCATCACTCCATTTTTGTCCCAGGCCGCCGGTTTGCCGGAAGCCCATCGAACGCATCAAACCTTTAAGGCTTTGCCTGCGTTAACTCATATTCCACCATATTGAACTATAGCGAAATGGAAAGTGCGAATGTGACGGACCATACCCGCAATGGTTCCATTTTAGTCCTTTGGCGGCCTTGCCGAGGTTGCGCTGTAACACGGTCCTCGATCAGCGCGGGTCTTTAGCCAGCTTGCCTTTATGGCGCAAACCCTTTGTCGATTAAGCCCCAATTCAGTGCGTTCGGGCTTAAGTGGAATGCACACACAGATGGTAGGTAACTGCGTAGCATTTGTATAATGCGAAATATTCGCGATGTGGCGTTTCCCGCCTCGTCCGCTTTCAAAGAGGCTGTTTAGAATGCCAAAAAGTCGAGCTAAGAAACTGATATCATTATCGATTGTGGCATTGCTCATGGCCAGTCCTGCTGCGGGACAGCAGCCTGTGCAAAACTCTGCGCAGAGTGATGTGACTTATGCCGATCTGACCGATCTGGCGGAAGCGGCACCGCTGGTGATTCGCGCGACCGTCAGGCAGCAAATCACGCTAAAACCGGAGCGCGCGCCTGATTTGGCGGCCGGATATGCCCGACTTTATATTGAGGCGCGGACGGCTGCGTTGATTTCAGGGAATGTTCCGATTGGCGAAACGCTGAAATACCTCGTCGATGTCCCGCTCGATGCAAAGGGCAAGCCGCCCAAGCTGAAAAAGCAGGATGTGATCCTGTTTGCGCGCACCGTTCCGGGGCGACCATCCGAAATACAGCTTGTCGATGCCCGCGCGCAATTTGTGTGGAGCGATAGTTTCGAGCAGCGTCTTCGCCCGATCCTTGCCGAAACACTGTCTGCCGATAAGCCGCCCGTGGTAACAGGAATCCGCGACGCCTTGTCGGTCGAAGGCAATCTAGTGGGCGAATCGGAAACGCAATTGTTCCTGAAAACCGCAAATGACGCGCCCGCTTCGATCACAATCCTGCGGCGTCCGGGGCAAGCGCCGTTCTGGGGTGTGTCATGGACGGAAATCGTCGATCAGGCAGCGGAGCCGATCCGCCCGAACACATTGCGCTGGTATCGCCTTGCCTGTTTCCTGCCTGACACGCTGCCGATGGAGGCCAATTTATCCCGCGATGGTGAAGCGCGTGTGCGAGCGGGGCAGGACTATAGCTATGTCGTCGGACAGCTTGGCCCTTGTCCCCGCAATCGGCCCGGCGTCGCGGTGCGCTAACCCCGCACTTTGGCGCGAGCAGCCTAGAATGCCAGCTTGCGCCGATCCAAGACAAATTGCGTGCGTGTTGCGCGTATCTTGCGCTAGGCGACCGACCACGCGATGCTGATAAGGGCGGCGCGACAGGAGCGTGCGATGAGTAAGCCTTTACGAATAGCACTGGCCGGACTGGGCACGGTCGGAACCGGCGTCATCCGCCTGCTTGAAACGAATCAGAAGATGGTGGAGGCCCGCGCAGGGCGCGCTTTGCAGATCGTCGCCGTCAGCGCGCGCGACCGGAGCCGGGATCGCGGCGTCGATCTTTCCGCGTATGATTGGCACGACGATATGAGTGCAATGGCGGCACGCGACGATGTGGATGCCGTGGTCGAGCTGGTCGGCGGGGCCGACGGTCCGGCCCTGACGCTGGCGCGTAGCACTTTGAGCGCGGGTAAAGCCTTGGTCACGGCGAACAAGGCGATGGTGGCGCATCATGGCCTGTCGCTGGCGGAATTGGCTGCAGCCAATCACACGTTCCTTAAATTCGAAGCAGCCGTGGCGGGCGGTATCCCGGTCGTCAAAGGATTGCGCGAGGGCGCAGCCGCCAATGCGATCGAGCGAATTTACGGCATCCTGAACGGGACCAGCAATTACATCCTGTCCGCGATGGAAGATACGGGCGCGGACTTTGCGGAGATGCTTAGCAAAGCGCAGGAGCTGGGCTATGCCGAAGCCGATCCGACCTTCGATATCGAAGGCGTGGATGCGGCACATAAGCTGTCCATTCTGGCAGCCATCGCCTTTGGCTGCCGGATCGATTTCGACGCAGTGAAGACGCAGGGCATATCCAGAGTGCGCGCTGCTGACATCAGACAAGCCGATGCGCTGGGCTATGTAATCCGCCTGATCGGGCTGGCCGATACCGAAATACAGGACGGCACGACGAAGCTGTTGCAGCAGGTGCGACCATGCCTTGTGTCCAAAAATCACCCGCTTGCCGCCGTCGATGGCGCGACGAATGCTGTGGTCACCGAGGGCAACTTCTCCGGCCGCTTGCTGTTTCAAGGCGCGGGCGCTGGCGATGGCCCAACGGCGAGCGCGGTGGTGGCGGACATTATCGATCTGGCGCGAGGAGAGCGGAGCGCGCCGTTTTCCGTGCCGGTTGGCGATTTGGTCACGATGCCCCCGGTCGATACGAGTGGCCGGATCGGGCAGACTTATCTGCGCTTCATGGTCACTGACCGCTCCGGCGTTCTGGCGGAGATAACGGCGGCCATGCGGGATGCCGATCTGTCGATCGAAAGCCTCATTCAGGAAGGCCGTTCGCGCGAAGGTGGCGAGGTGCTGGTTTCGATGGTGACCCATGACGGACCGCAGGGCTGCGTCGATAAAGCACTGTCGCTGCTGACCGGCTCGCCCAGCCTTACTGCCGACCCTCTGGCAATGCCGATCCTGAAGGACTGACACCTGTAACTGGTTGCGTCTCCGTCTCCGGCGCAATCGCTTCCCGCACTGGCCGATCACTCACGGGATTGTTTTCGCCAAGAGGCGGCAAGCCGCGCGCCATCCGGTCGGCATCGGAACCGGGCGGCGCTTCGGGAAGTGCTTCGAAATCCACGATTATTGCTGGAGGAGGCGGACACTTCTGCAAGCCGGGAATGCACATACTCCCCACAGTAGCAGGGCCATGAAAGATGCCAGGGCCATCGACATTGGGTGCTTGCGGATCGCCTTGATGCATCGTTGCCTCGGCATACCGCTTTTCCGCATTGTCAGGCGACGTCGTGCGGAACTCCGACTGGTCGGTCAGCCTGCGGCACACGATGATAACGCCGGAAATGGTCGCAGCATCCTGTTCGCGCGTGCACCGTTCACTAGGCGGCGGCGGACCGTAAGCGTCCTTGGCCTCAGCCAGAATATCCTCGGCAGTCGCGGAGGGCTCGACAGTGTCCTGAGCCAGTGCCGGTAAGGAAGTCAGCGCGAACAGTGCCAATAGGGGAATGCGCGCATATCGAAGTCGTGCTTTGCTCGACAATCCCCGCTCCCCCGTTTAACGCCGCGTCAGCTTACACACATCGCGATTCCAGGACTGAATTCATTATGAACGACACGATTCTTGCTGCCGAAAATGCCCTTGATCGGGTGCTGGTTTTGGAGATGGTCCGCGTGACCGAAGCAGCCGCCGTCGCGGCCTCTGCACTGGTCGGGCGCGGCGATGAAAAAGCCGCCGATGCGGCCGCTGTCGAAGCCATGCGCAAAGCGTTCGACACGCTCTATATGGACGGCACAGTGGTGATCGGTGAAGGCGAGCGCGATGAAGCCCCGATGCTGTATATCGGGGAAAAGGTCGGCGGCGCGCCGGGCAAGGGACCGAAGATCGATATCGCGCTCGACCCGCTGGAAGGCACGACGATCACGGCGAAGGCTGGCCCCAATTCGCTGGCCGTGCTGGCCGCTGCCGAAGAAGGTTGCCTGCTGAATGCGCCGGATGTTTACATGGACAAGATTGCGGTCGGACCGGGTTATCCTGACGACATTATCAGCCTTGCCAAGACCCCGACGCAAAATGTCGAAGCGGTCGCCAAGGCCAAAGGCGTGAAGCCGTCGGACATCATTATCTGTGTGCTGGACCGCCCGCGCCATGCCGACTTAATCGCGGAGCTGCGCAGCATCGGTTGCGGCGTGGTCCTGATTGGTGATGGCGATGTCGCAGGCGTGATCGCGGTGACCGACGAAGATACGACCATCGATCTGTACATGGGTCAGGGCGGCGCGCCGGAAGGCGTGCTGGCCGCAGCGGCCCTGCGCTGTGTCGGCGGACAATTTAACGGACGCCTGATCTTCCGCAATGATGATGAAAAAGCGCGCGCACACAAATGGGGCATCGAAGACCTCGACCGCATTTACAAGCTGGACGACCTGGCGAAAGGCGACTGCATCTTTGCCGCAACCGGAGTGACGGACGGCTCGCTTTTGCAGGGCGTAAAACGTCGCAGAAATGGTGTGATGACGACCGAAAGCGTGGTTATGCGGGCCAGCAGCGGCACAGTCCGCTGGATCAAGGGCGAACACCGCGACACGCTAGGCTAATCGGAGGCGGTTCGCGGTGGCGTTGTAGCGTCTGTCCACCGCCTCGCCATGCCACAGCGTTGCAATCGCGCGATGCCGCTTTAGTCCTGCGCTTCATCTGATTCGCTTGAAGCATCCGAGGAACCGCCAGCATGAAAATTCCCGCATGAAAATTTTGGCCGCCAATTCCAATTTGCCTCTGGCGCGTGCCATTGCGGGCTATCTTGAAATGCCGCTGACCGATGTCAGTGTACGACGCTTTGCCGATGACGAGATCTTCGTCGAAATCCACGAGAATGTGCGCGGCGAAGATGTGTTTGTCCTGCAATCGACCAGCTTTCCGGCGAATGACAATCTCATGGAATTGCTGATCTGTATCGATGCGTTGCGCCGCGCCTCGGCCCGCCGGATTACTGCAGTTGTGCCCTATTTTGGCTATGCGCGTCAGGATCGCAAACCTGGTCCGCGTACCCCGATCTCGGCCAAGTTGGTCGCGAATCTGGTGACTCAAGCCGGAGCCGACCGGGTGCTATCCGTCGATCTCCACGCGGGACAGATCCAGGGCTTTTTCGATATTCCGACCGATAACCTTTATGCAGCGCCAGTGATGGCGGCTGACATTCAGGCGCGTTATGGCGATCAGGATTTGATGGTCGTCTCCCCCGATGTCGGCGGCGTGGTGCGCGCGCGGGCGCTGGCCAAGCGACTCGACAACGCCCCGCTGGCCATCGTCGATAAACGTCGCGACCGTCCCGGCGAATCCGAAGTGATGAACATCATCGGTGAAGTCGAAGGCCGCCACTGCATCATGATCGACGATATCGTCGATTCGGGCGGGACGCTGTGCAACGCCGCGCAAGCCTTGCTCGATAGCGGGGCCGCCAGTGTCGCCGCGTACATCACGCATGGCGTGCTATCGGGGAAGGCGGTTGCGCGGGTTGATAAATCGGCGCTGAAAGAACTGGTTATCACCGACACCATCCGCCCCACCGATGCCGCGATCGATTCCAAGCAAATCCGCATTCTCACAATCGCTCCGCTGATCGGCGAGGCCGTGCGCCGGATTGCCGATGAATCCAGCGTTTCCAGCTTGTTCGACTAGGTATGGCGACGGCGCGTGACCTTGCTTTGGCCAATCGGCTGGCCGATGCTGCGGGCTCGGTCATTCGCCCGATGTTTCGCGGAGAATGGTCGCACGAGCGCAAAGCCGATGCCTCGCCCGTCACTGAAGTCGATAAAGCTGCCGAAGCCGCGATGCGCGCCATTCTGGAAAGCGAAGCTGCCGATGATGGCATTATCGGCGAAGAATACGGGACACGCAACGAAGGCGCCGGGCGTCAATGGGTGCTGGACCCGATCGATGGAACCGTCAGCTTTATGGCGGGCCGCCCGATTTTCGGCACACTGGTCGCGCTGATGCAGGATGGCTGGCCAGTGCTGGGGATCATCGATCAGCCAGTTGCGCGCGAGCGTTGGGCGGGGCGCATCGGTCAGGAAACGACGCTAAACGGCGATCCGGTGCGCGCGCGGTCGTGCAAGGAATTGTCGGACGCCACACTGGCTTCGTCGGCCCCGCAATATTTCTCGGATGAGGATGCGGCGGCGTTCATGTCGCTGGCCGCGCAAACCTCGAAAACCGTGATCTGGGGCGGTGATTGCTACAATTACGGACTGCTTGCCGGTGGGCATCTCGACATCGTGTGCGAATCGGGCTTGCAGATTTACGACTACGCCGCGCTCATTCCCGTGGTCGAGGGCGCAGGCGGGCTGATGGCCGATTGGCAAGGCAACCCGCTGGATGCCGATAGTGCAAGAGCCGAGGGCGGACGTGTGCTGGCGCTCGGCGAACCAGCGCGCCTGGAGGAAGTCCTCGACGCGATGGGCGTCGGTGACGGAACGGCATCGGTTCCGGATTAGTCCAGCGTCGGAGCGGCGCAACTCTAGCCAAACGGCTTGACTAAACTGCTTGCAATTTCGCGCTGTGGCGCTTATTTGCGCGCTCTTCACCGACACGTGAATTAAAGACTCGGTCTGGCCAGTAAGGGCTGCCAGGGCTGATCTAACGTGTCTCTGACTTGAATCCGAGTAGGAGATGAAAATGCCCAAACTGAAGACCAAAAGCGGCGTTAAAAAACGCTTTAAGATCACCGCGACCGGCAAGATCAAGCATGGTGTGGCTGGCAAACGTCACCGTTTGACGCACCACAATGCCAAATATATCCGGCAGAACCGTGGCACTTCCGTCCTGTCCGACGCCGATACGGCGACGGTCAAGAAATGGGCGCCCTACGGCCTTCGTTAAGGTCGTTCGCCACACGTTTTTCCCAGGAGTATTTGAACTATGCCACGCATCAAACGCGGCGTCACCACACGCCAAAAGCACAAACGGTTACTCGAACAGGCCAAGGGCTATCGCGGTCGCCGTAAAAACACCATCCGCGTCGCGCGTCAGGCCGTCGAAAAGGCCGGCCAGTACGCCTATCGCGACCGCAAGGTTAAAAAGCGCAACTTCCGCGCACTTTGGATTCAGCGGATTAACGCCGCCGTCCGCGCCGAAGGCCTTACCTATTCGCAATTCATGCACGGCGTAAAACTTGCCGGGATCGAGCTGGACCGCAAGGTTATGGCCGATCTGGCGATGAATGAAGGCGCGTCGTTTAAATCGATTATCGAACAGGCGAAACAAGCGCTTCCAGCCTGAGCGATATACGACTAACCCAGATGAAGCGCCATCCTCACCGGTGGCGCTTTTTCTTTGCGTGCAATTGGTTTAGCGCACCGCATTCAGCAGAATTTAGCAAGAGTGTCCGTGATGAGTAACGATCAGGAAACCCGCGTGGATCAGGCCTTGGCAGCAATCGCCGCGGCAGATAGCGCCGACGCGCTGGAAGCCGTGCGGATCGAGGCGCTAGGCAAGCAAGGCTGGGTCAGCCAGCTGATGAAAACGCTGGGTAAAATGACGCCCGACGAACGGCAGGCCGAGGCCCCGCGGATCCAGGGAATGCGGACCAAAATCGCAGATGCGATTGCGGATAAGAAAGCGGCGCTGGAAGCTGCGGAATTGGCGGAAAAGCTGAATTCCGAAAGCCTCGACCTGACTTTGCCCGCACCGCATTCCCCGCTTGGGTCCATCCATCCGGTCAGTCAAGTGATGGACGAGCTGTCAGAAATCTTCGCAGACCTTGGTTTTGCAGTAAAAACCGGCCCGGAAATCGAGGATGACTGGCACAATTTCACGGCCCTCAATATGCCGGAAAGCCATCCGGCCCGCGCCATGCACGACACGTTTTACTTTCCCGATCGCGCGTCCACAAGGATGTCGAGCGGGGGTCAAGCGGCACTGAGCGACGTTGAAACGACAGCGAAGATGCTATTGCGCACGCACACATCGCCGGTTCAAATCCGCACGATGTTGGAGGAAGGTGCGCCGCTCCGAATTATTGCACCGGGCCGCGTTTATCGCTCCGATTCCGATGCGACGCACACGCCGATGTTCCATCAGGTCGAAGGGCTGGTGATCGACAAGGGCATTCATCTTGGCCATTTGAAATGGACGTTGGAAACCTTCCTTAAAGCGTTTTTCGAAACCGACGACATCGTGTTGCGATTGCGCCCGTCCTACTTCCCCTTCACCGAACCCAGCGTCGAAGTCGATGTCGGCTTTGCAATCGAGCAGGGCAAGCGGGTGCTGGGCGGTAGCGGCGATGCACCGGGCCACGGCTGGATGGAATTGCTGGGCAGCGGGATGGTCAATGCCCGCGTCATCGAATTTGCCGGGCTTGATCCGAATGAGTGGCAGGGATTTGCCTGGGGATTGGGCGTCGATCGGCTGGCCATGCTGAAATACGGCATGGACGATTTGCGCGCGTTTTTCGACGGCGATAGCCGCTGGCTTGGCCATTACGGTTTCAGCGCGTTCGATCAGCCGACGCTGTCGGGCGGTGTGGGAGTGGCCTCATGAAGTTCTCGCTCACATGGCTGAAAGACCATCTGGAAACCGATGCCAGCGCCGCCGAAATCGCGGAAAAACTGAACGCCATCGGCTTGGAAGTCGAAGGGGTGGAAGACCCGGCGGAGCGGCTGGCCGGTTTTACCGTCGCCAAAGTTCTGACTGCTGAAAAACATCCCGATGCCGACAAGCTGCAAGTGCTTTCCGTCGATACCGGAACAGGCGAGCCATTGCAGGTCGTCTGCGGTGCGCCCAACGCCCGTGCGGGTATGAAAGGCGTGCTGGGACAGGCGGGCGCCGTGGTCCCTTCCAACGGCATGGAACTCAAGAAATCTGCCATTCGCGGAGTCGAATCCAACGGCATGATGTGCAGCGTGCGCGAGCTGGAGCTGGGCGAAGAGCATGACGGCATTATCGAATTGCCCGAGGATGCGCCGGTCGGGGAAACCTTCGCCGATTATCAGGGAAGCAGCCCGGTGTTCGATGTGGCGATTACGCCGAACCGCCCCGATTGTATGGGCGTTTACGGCATTGCGCGCGATCTGGCGGCGGCGGGCCTTGGCACGCTGAAACCGATTGCCATCCCGGAATTTGACGCAAGCGGTGCATCCTCGACCGAGATCCGCACCGACGATCCTGAAAACTGCCCGGCATTCTATGGTCGCGTCATCAACGGCGTTACCAACGGCACGTCGCCCGACTGGCTGCAAATGCGGTTGTTGTCGGCGGGGCAGCGCCCGATCAACACCATCGTCGATCTAACCAATTACGTGATGCTAGCCTTTGGCCGACCAGCCCATGCCTATGATCTGGCGAAGCTAAACGGCGCAGTGGTCGCGCGCCGTGCGCGGGATGGTGAACAGGTCGAGGCGCTGAACGAAAAAACATACACGCTGGATGACAGCATGACCGTGATTGCCGACGATAATGGCGTGCATGACATTGCGGGCATCATGGGCGGCATGGGCTCCGGCGTCAGCGGCACAACCACCGATGTGCTGTTGGAAATCGCGTATTTTGCGCCTGAGCAAATCGGGAAGACGGGCCGCACGCTGGGCCTTGCCACCGATGCGCGGACGCGGTTCGAGCGCGGCGTCGATCCGGCATTTCTGGATGACGGGTTGGCCCTGCTGACCGGCATGATCGTTGAGCTATGCGGCGGACATGCGAGCGAAGCCACGCGCGCAGGCCAGCCGCCAAGCGAGCCGAAGCTGGTGACATACGATCCAACCTTGGCCGAGCGATTGGGCGGGGTGGCAATCCCGCCGGATGAACAGCGCCGGATTTTGGAGAGTCTGGACTTTCAAATTGCGCCGCACTCCACGCCGTCTCCAGCGGGAGGGGCACTTTGGGACGTGACCGTTCCTTTGCGGCGTCACGATGTGGAAGGCGCAGCCGATCTGGTCGAGGAAGTCGTGCGGATCCACGGCCTCGACAATGTGGAAAGCGTGGCTTTGCCGCGGATCGATGGCGTCGCCCGGCCAACGGCTACGCCCGCGCAACTTGTCGAGCGCAAATTGCGCCGCGCGGCGGCGGCACGGGGGCTGAACGAAGCGATCACCTGGTCCTTCCTTCCCGTCAGCGAAGCCGAGCATTTTGCACAAGCCGGTCAGGAATTGTGGGTGCTCGAAAATCCGATCAGTGAAGACATGAAGGCAATGCGGCCTTCGCTTATTCCCGGCCTGTTATCCGCCGCAAAACGCAATGCCGATCGCGGTGCGGATACCTCGCGCCTGTTTGAGCTAGGCCGGCGGTATTTTCGCGCCAAAGACGGCGCCAAAGACGGCATCAGCGATGAGCGCCCGACGCTTGGGATCGTGCTGGCAGGCGACAAGACCCCGCGCGGCTGGGCCAATGGCAAAGCACAGGGCTTCGATGCGTTCGACGCCAAGGCCGAAGCGCTGGCACTGCTTGGGCAAGCTGGCGCGCCAGTCGATAAGCTGATGGTGATGGTCGAGGACGGTTTGGGTGCGGGCGCGCAGTATCATCCCGGACAATCCGCCACCTTGCGATTGGGGCCGAAAAATGTGCTGGCGCGCTTCGGGGCGCTGCATCCCACGACATTGAAAGCGTTCGACATCGACGGGCCAGTGGTCGCGGTGGAGATTTTCCTCGACGCGATCCCTTTCAAAAAGGGCAAGTCCGGCTTTGCCAAGACAGCCTATGCGCCGCCCGCGCTGCAACCTGTGAAGCGTGACTTTGCGTTTCTGGTGCAGGATGATCTTGCCGCAAGCGATTTGCTGCGCGCGGTCAAAGGTGCGGACAAAGCGAACATTGTCGATGCGCGAATTTTCGATGTTTTCGCAGGGAAAGGCGTGCCGGAAGGCCACAAATCGCTGGCCATCGAAGTGACGCTGCAACCGGGCGAGAAAAGCTATACCGACGAGGAAATCAAGGCGGTGTCGGACAAAGTGATTGCGTCGGCGGCGAAACTTGGCGCGGAATTGCGCGGGTAGCATGACTGCACATCCCCACACGTCCCGGCGGACCTTCGCGATCATTTCGCATCCCGATGCGGGTAAGACGACGCTGACGGAAAAGCTGCTGCTGCAAGGCGGCGCGATCCATCTGGCGGGTCAAGTGAAAGCACGCGGAGCCGCGCGGCGGGCGCGTTCGGACTGGATGAAGATCGAACAGCAACGCGGGATTTCTGTGACCTCGTCCGTGATGACCTTCGAGAAGGAGTATGACGGCGAGACGATCACGTTCAATCTGCTCGATACGCCGGGGCACGAGGATTTTTCCGAAGATACCTATCGCACGCTGACGGCGGTGGATTCGGCAATCATGGTGATCGACGCCGCCAAAGGCATCGAGCCGCAGACGCGCAAATTGTTCGAAGTCTGCCGGTTGCGCAGCGTGCCGATCATCACCTTCGTTAACAAAGTGGACCGCGAAGGGCGTCCGGTGTTCGAATTGCTCGACGAGATTGCCGATATGCTGGCGCTGGATGTCTCGCCGCAAATGTATCCTGTTGGCATGGGCGGACAATTCGAAGGCATTCTCGACTTTGCAACCGGCGCGATTGCGCGGCCCGAAGGCGCGTCGAAGGAATTTCTGGGCAAGCGCGATGCCGATGCGACTTTGCCTGAAATGTTTGCCGAAGAAGCGGAGCTGGCGCAGATCGGCTATCCCGAATTCGATCTGGAGGCTTATCGCGCGGGCGATTTGACGCCGGTGTTTTTTGGCAGTGCGCTGAAGAATTTTGGCGTAACCGAGCTGATCGATGCGATTGCGCGGATTGCGCCGCCGCCGCGCCCGCAACCCGCTGGCGAAGAGCAAATCGCGCCGACGCGGGACGAGGTGACTGGCTTCATCTTCAAGGTGCAGGCCAATATGGACCCCAATCACCGCGACCGGATTGCGTTCATGCGGCAGGTTTCCGGCACGTTCAAACGCGGCATGAAGCTGACGCCGTCGGGCCTTGGCAAGCCCATCGCCATCCACTCGCCCATCCTGTTTTTTGCCCAAGACCGGGAGATTGCCGACACGGCGGAGGCGGGCGACATTATCGGCATTCCCAATCACGGCACGTTGCGCGTGGGCGACACGCTGAGCGAGAACAACGAGGTGCGCTTTACTGGCCTGCCCGACTTTGCGCCGGAGATTTTGCGCCGTGTGCAACTCATCGATCCGACCAAAACGAAACAACTTCGCAAGGCGCTGGACGATCTTTCGGAAGAAGGCGTTATCCAGGTTTTCTATCCCGAGCTGGGCGGTCAGTGGATCGTCGGCGTGGTCGGGCAATTGCAATTGGAAGTGCTGATTTCACGGCTATCGGCGGAATATAAGGTGGAGGCGAAACTGGAAGCCGCGCCATATGCCACCGCCCGCTGGGTCTCGGGTCCGGAAGCGGCTTTGGCCGAGTTTGAGAACTTCAATCGCGCCACGCTGGCCAAGGATCGCGACGGCAATATCGTGTTCATGGCGAAAAGCCCGTGGGACGTGAATTATGCGCAGGAAAAGAACGCCGAGCTGACATTTAGCGCGACGAGGGAACGCTGATCTTGCGCTAAGCGAACGGGCGCGGCATCAGGCGCTTTATGAGCACGCATATTCCCGGACCGACATCCCAGAGCTTCATTTCGCAGCGGCTGCAATTGCGCTATGTCGATTGGGGCAAGACTGACGCGCAGGGGCGCGACAAGCCGCCGCTGGTGCTGGTCCATGGCGGGCGCGATCATGCGCGCAGCTGGGACTGGGTGGCCGAGAAATTGCGCGATGACTGGCACGTCGTGGCGATGGATCACCGGGGTCACGGCGACAGCGAATGGGTCAGCGACGGCAATTATTCGAGCGGCGACATGGTTTATGATCTGGCGCAATTCGTCCACCAGCTTGACGTCGGCCCGGTAACGATCGTCGCGCATTCGATGGGCGGCAATGTCGGCCTGCGCTATGCCGGTACGTTTCCCGAAATGGTCAGGAAAATCGTCGCGATCGAGGGACTTGGGCCTAGCCCCAAACGCCAGCAGGAAATGCGCGAAACGCCCTATCCCGAACGCATGGCGGAATGGATCGTGAAGAAGCGCGCCGCATCGGCTCGCACGCCGCGCAAATATGACAGCATTGCAGATGCGTTCCAGCGGATGATCGAGGAAAACAGCTATCTGACCGAAGCGCAGGCGCGACATCTGACCATTCAAGGCGTGAATAAGAACGAGGACGGCACGTATAGCTGGAAATTCGATCCGCATTTGAATGTTTGGCCAGTCGAGGATGTGGCCGACGAATTCATTCAGCAGACATGGGCCGCGATTACTTGCCCGACGTTGCTGCTTTACGGCGCGGAAAGCTGGGCCTCCAATCCGTCGGACGATGGCCGCTTGCAGCATTTCAACAATGCCGAAGTCATCGAATTCGAAAACGCCGGACACTGGCTGCACCACGATCAGTTCGACCGATTCATAGCCACTTTAGAGGACTTTCTCTGATGGAATTTTCCGACACGCTGAACGCAGACCATATCGCGATGATCGAGCAGCAGCCGGTCTATTTCGTGGCGACGGCGGCAGCGGATGCGCGGATCAATCTCAGCCCGAAAGGCCTGGAGGATACGTTCAAGGTCATCGCGCCGGACCGCGTCGCTTATCTCGATCTGGGGGGATCGGGCAACGAAACGCACGCACATTTGGTCGCGCCACAAACGGATAAGGGGCGGATCACGCTGATGTTCTGCAATTTTCAGCAGCCTGCGCTGATCCTGCGAATTTACGGACGCGGCAGGCCCGTATTGCCGCAGGATGCGGAATGGTCAGAGCTGGCCAGCCGGTTCACCCTGCTACCCGGAACACGGCAGATTTTCGACATCGCAGTGGAGAGCGTACAGACCAGTTGCGGGTGGGGCGTGCCGATCATGGATTTTGACAAAGAGCGCGCGACATTGACCAAATATCACGCGCAGGCCGATCCGGATAAATGGACCAGCAAGATGGGCCAGCGCACGCGCAGCATCGACGGCCTGCCGACACGGCCTACGGATCGCTATATCGCTGGCGAGGCTGCGACGAAGCCAAGCTGACGCGCGATGCAATTGACCGTCGCCACTTACAACATCCATAAGGGTATCGGGCGCGACGGGGTGCGCGATGCCGAGCGCATTATCGCGGTGCTGCGCGAGATGGACGCCGACGTGATTGCCTTGCAGGAAGCTGATGAGCGGTTCGGCAGCCGGGCCAGTGTTGCTGCCCAAGGTTTTGCTGGATGATACGCCGTGGAAAGTTGTCCCACTGGCGCGTCGCGCGCGCAGTATCGGGTGGCACGGCAATGCGCTGCTGGTGCGACGGGACATCGTGATCAGGGAAGCAAAGCCGCTTGACCTGCCGACTTTGGAGCCACGCGGTGCAGTGACGGCGGTATTGGAATATAAGGGACACGCGTTTACCATCGCGGGCGCGCATTTGTGCTTGTCGGGCCTGCGTCGTCGGGCGCAAATCCACGCACTGCTGCGGCAGATCGACAGTATGGGCAACGGGCGGATGCTGCCCGCGATCATCACCGGCGATTTCAACCAATGGGGCGTGCGGAGCGGCGCCATGCGGGTTTTCGCCAAGCAGCCTAAGCGGCATTGGCAAATGATCGCCCCGCAGCCGACCTTCCCCAGCCGCCGCGCCATTGCCAAGCTGGACCGGATTGTGGCGAGTGGCGAATGGCAAGTCGATGCAGCGAGCGCACATCATAGCGTTCTGTCATCGGTGGCTTCCGACCATCTGCCTTTGCAAGCGACCCTGTCCCTAACCGAGTAGTAACGTCCCTAACCGCGCAGTAATTGCCTAAAAGTTAAGCAGCCGCTTAAACACAAGGCACATCGCCGGACTGGATTTGCTGCGCTGCACAACGCACGGCGCAGATTTTGGTGCAATGGCGAACTGGCACGTAAATTGCTCCCTGATTGGCATATGCTTTTGCGTAAGCTGCATCAAAGGGGCAAATCTTGAAATATATTATCGCCATTATCAAACCGTTCAAACTGGACGAGGTGCGCGAAGCCCTTGGCTTAGTGGGCGTCGCCGGAATGACTACGACAGAGGTCAAGGGGTTCGGCAGGCAAAAGGGTCAGACAGAAATTTATCGCGGTGCAGAATACAGCACCAATATGCTGCCTAAGGTGAAGATTGAGATCGCCGCGAGCGATGAACTGACGCCAAAAATCATCGAAACGATTCAGGAAGTTGCCAACACCGATGCCATTGGTGACGGCAAAATATTCGTGCTCGATCTGGCATCCGCAACACGCATCAGAACCGGCGAAACGGGGGAGACGGCACTATGACCATCCGCAAAATTCTTGGCTTTCCGACAATGTTAGCGGGCGGGCTGTTCGTAAGCAGTGCCGCTTTCGCGCAAGAGGCTGCGCAAGTGGTCGCTCCGGTCGCCAATCCCGGCAACAATGCCTGGATGATGACTGCGACCATTCTGGTGTTGCTGATGATCCTGCCGGGGCTGGCGCTATTCTATGGCGGGCTGACACGCTCGAAAAATATGCTCAGCACCATGACGCAAATCGGCGCGACTGCTGCGCTGGCCATGCTGGTGTGGGTCATGTGGGGATATTCCACGGCATTTGGCCCCGAAGGCAACGCGTTCTTCAGCTGGGGCAATGCGTTCCTGATCGGCACGGATCTGAACAGCACGGCGGCGACGTTTACCGACGAAGTCATTTCCGAATATGTCTTTATCAGCTTTCAAATGACCTTCGCGGCCATCACGGCGGCGCTGATTTTGGGAGCCACGGCAGAGCGGATGAAATTCAGCGCGGTGATGGCCTTCGTGCCGATCTGGCTGACGATCGTGTATTTCCCGATCGCGCATATGGTGTGGGCTGGCGGCGGATTGCTGTTCGAGGACGGCGCGCTCGATTTTGCGGGTGGGACCGTGGTGCATATCAATGCCGGTGTGTCGGGTCTGGTGCTGGCGTATTTGCTGGGCAAGCGGCGCGGCTATCCCAACGAGCCAATGCCACCGCACAGTCTGACTCTGACAATGATCGGCACGGGCCTGTTATGGGTGGGCTGGTTCGGCTTTAACGCCGGGTCCGCGCTGGAAGCCGACGGATCGGCAGGCCTCGCCATGATCAACACCTTCGTCGCGACCGCGGCGGGTGCGCTGACCTGGATGGTGATCGAGCGGATCATTGGCCACAAAGGGTCGGCCCTGGGCTTCTGCTCCGGCGTGATTGCGGGGCTGGTGGCGGTAACGCCGGCGGCAGGCAATGCCGGACCGTTCGGCGCGATCCTGCTGGGCATTGTTTCGTCCATCGTCTGCTATTTCGCGGTGGCCAAGGTGAAGGCGATGTTCGGCTATGACGATTCGCTCGATGCGTTTGGCATTCACGGTGTAGGCGGGATCGTCGGCGCGATCGGGACGGCCATTGTGTATCAGCCGTTTCTGGGCGGACCGGGCGATGGCTCGACCGGCATGGGCGCGCAGCTTGGTATCCAGACGTATGGCGTCGTCATCACGATTGCTTGGGCTGCACTGGGCACATTCATCGCGGCCATGATCGTCAAGCTCGTCATTGGGCTACGCGTCACCGAAGAAGCCGAAGTCGATGGCCTCGACATCACCGAACATGGCGAGCGCGCTTACAACTGACGATTGGCAACTAACCACCGAATTGGCGGGACTGGATGACATCCTCTCCCAAGCATTGCGCCCGGTTCCGCCAACCCATGTTCCTCCTGCGAACACACGCCTTACCAAGGGTCGGAGCGCGCCAAGCGTTCCGGCCCCTTTTTTTGCGAGGTTTTTAAGACGCCTTGATGAAGTCGGCGCAGCGTTCGCCGATCATAATGCTGGCCGCGTTGGTGTTGCCGCTGACGATTTTGGGCATGATGCTGGCATCGGCGATCCACAGCCCTTCAACGCCGCGCGCTTTCAGCTTGGTGTCGACAACGCTGTCCGCGTCCGCGCCCATGCGGCAAGTTCCGACCGGATGGTAAACCGTATCGGCACGGCTGCGGATGAGTTCGTCGAGCGCGGCATCATCGTCCAGATCAACCGGTTGGCGATCGGTGAGGCCGTAATCGGTTAGCGGCGGCGCACTAGCGATGCGGTGCGACAAGCGCACGCCTTCGCGCAATGTTGCGATGTCGCGATCATCGTCGAGGAAATTGGGATCGATGCGCGGTGCATCTGCGGCATCTGCGCTGCCAAGCGTGACGGAGCCGCGACTTTCAGGCCGCAATACACAGGCGTGAAGCGAGAAGCCGTGACCTTTCACTTTGGTCCGTCCGTGATCTTCGAGCATTGCAGGTACGAAATGCCATTGCACATCGGGCGCGGGCGCATCATCCATCACCGTCCAGAAACCCCCGGATTCGGCATAGGGTGTGGTCATGATCCCGGTACGCTTGCGGCGATGTTCCACCATTGCCTTGATCATACGCAAATTGCCCGCCGCGCTGTCACCGATCGGCGCATCCGATTCCGTCTGCCAGCTTGAGACATAGTCGATATGATCTTGCAGGTTTTGCCCGACCGCCGCGCAATCGACATTTACCTCGATTCCGTGTTCGCGTAAGTGCCCGGCAGGACCGATACCCGACAGCATCAGGATTTGCGGGCTGTTGAACGCACCGGCGGACAGGATCACCCCTTTGCGGGCGAATATGGTTTTGCTGCGCCGACCATGCCGGATCGCAACGCCGACGACTTTGCCGCCTTCGATGATCAGCCGCTCCACCAGCGTTTTGGTCATGACTTTGAAATTGTCGCTGCCCCGCATCGGCTCGACATAGGCGCGGGAGGCGGACCAGCGTTCGCCATCGCGCTGCGTCACTTGATAGACGCCGAAACCGGCCTGCGTATCGTCGTTGAAATCATTGTTTCTCGGAAGCTGCAACTGTGCTGCGCTTTCAACGAATGCGCGCGAGGTTTCGTTCACATAATGCTGGTCGGAAACGAAGAGTGGCCCGCCTGCGCCGTGAAATTCGCTGCCACCGCGCTCGTTGCTTTCGGATTTCTTGAAATAGGGCAGGACATCGTCATAGGCCCACCCATCGCAGCCCATCTCGGCCCAATTGTCATAGTCCCAGGCATTGCCGCGAATATAGACCATCGCGTTGATAGCGGAGGAACCGCCCAGACCCTTGCCGCGCGGTTGATAACCGATCCGCCCGTTCAAGCCTTTTTGCGGCACAGTGTCATAACGGTAATTCGAACTGCCGCGCAGGAACGGCATAAAGCCCGGCGTCTTGACCAACATATTGTTGTTTCGCCCGCCCGCTTCGAGCAGGCAGACTGAGCGTGTGCCATCTTCGGCAAGGCGTCCCGCTGTTGCGCTGCCCGCACTACCACCGCCGACTACGACATAATCGAATTGATCGCTCATACTCTCTCCGTGTTTTTACAGGAGTCTCTAAGCGGCCTTGTGGTCGCTCGCAATCGCGTTGTTCGATGAAACTGATTCCGGCGCAGTGGTCGCGCGCGTTCGCTCTTGCCAGGCGGCGCGGATCATGTCGCTGGTTTGGCGGCTGCCATCATGGCTCCAGCCCGGTTCGCGCCAGAGATAGGACAGCTTGTGCCGCCACGGGGCGCGGATCACATCGCGGGCGATCCCGGCCCATTCATGGAATACCGCCCATAAGATGTTGAAGCTGCCCAATTGCTGCACGATGCCATAGCGGATGCGTTCGTCGTCACGTTCCGGCTCGTAAGTGCCGAACAGCTTGTCCCAGATGATGAAAACACCGGCGTAATTCCGGTCGAGATAGCGGGGATTGGTGGCGTGGTGGACGCGGTGATGGCTGGGCGTGTTCATCACCGCTTCGAACCAGCGCGGCATCCGGCCGATCGCTTCGGTATGGATCCAGAATTGATAGACCAGATTGATGCCTCCGACGAACAGGATCATCAGCGGATGAAAGCCCAGGAGGACCAGCGGCAGGCGGAATGCAAAGCTCATCGCGAAAAATCCGGTCCAGGTTTGCCGCAAGGCGGTGGACAGATTGTAATGCTGACTGGAATGGTGGTTGATATGCGCGGCCCAGAACCAGCGCACACGATGCGCGGTGCGGTGGAACCAGTAATAGGCAAGATCGTCGGCGAGAAAGCAGAGCGGCCACACCCACCAATAGGTCGGCAATTCCCAGCCAATATCGAACAGGCGGTATTCGTACGCTGCGATAAACAGGCCGAAAATCGCGCCCCCGAACAAGGCCCCGGCAATGGTGCTGCCCAGACCCATGCCCAGACTGACCAACGTATCGCCCGGCTCGTATGCATCCGCGCGGCGCTTTTTGGCCCAGATCATCTCGATAATGACCAGCAGCACAAAGGCCGGTACGGCGTATTGGGTGGGGGAGAAATCGGGCATGGGCGCGCCTTATAGACGATCCAGCCGCTCGGCCCAAGCTGCAGCGTCATCGCCCAGATCGAAGGTGACCGTGCCGAACCGTTTGTCCGATGTCGCAAGCATCAGGAACCGCCCGTCCAATGTCGCTTCGACTTTGGCATCAAGCAGTCGTCCGGCGAAATGTGCGCCATGACGGCGCAGCAACAGCACGCGGCCATCGTCGCTTTCGAGCAGAGCGCCGTATCCTGCGCGGTCGATCGCGATGTCCTGCGCGGTAAAGCCGCTGATCGCTTCATCGGCCAGCCGCCGAGCATCCGCTTGCGTTTCGATGCGCACACCTCCGCCCAGCTTCATCTGGCGCGCGATCAGGAAGATCACGAAAATCGCGGCGAGCGATACGGCAATCTGAACGGCTTGATCCATGCGTGCCGCCGGTCAGTTGGCGGCGGCTGAGAGCTGTTCCATCGTGGCGCGCACCGGCGTGATGCTGTATCCGGCCTGTTCCACCGCATCGCCGATGCTTGCGATGTCGCGACCGCCAGCGGCTTCTGCCAGCGACCACATCAGCGCCGAACGCGTGCCGGACCGGCAATAGGCCAGCACCTTGCCTTGCGATTCGTCGAGGGCGGAGCGCATGGCGAGAATATCTTCCTGCGAAAAGCCTGCCTGACCGATAGGGATCGTCATGTAATCGAGATCCAGTTTTTGTGCTGCTCGCTCGATCTCGCGTCCCGGCGTTTGATCCGGTGATTCGCCGTCGGGACGGTTGTTGATGACCAATGTCACGCCAAGCGCTTTGGCTTCGTTAAGGTCGCTCAGCCTGATTTGCGGGCTGACGAAGACTTGCTCCGATAATGGTTTGAATTGAGTCATGCTTTGTCCATCGTTCGATTTACCAACACTGACAATACGGTCGAATCGGTTATTGTTTAAGGGCAGCGAGCATGGCTCGCAATGGCGATAGCAGCGCACACGCCAAACACAGTTCGCCGCAGATATCGCCCGAATTTGCGCCTTAGCGCCTTATCATGCGCGCGATTCCGCAGCGATTTGTTAAAATGTTCGCCCTAGTCGCTATTCTGCGTTATACATATGCGCGAGGCCAAGGTGAGCGAATTTATCGTATTGCCATGGAATGCCGGATATGCCCGCCGCTGGCTTGTCCGTGTCACTTCATTACGAGCGGTGCGATAAGGTACGAATTTTACTATGGGTTACGACAAAGGACGTCGTCGGGGTCGGGACAAACGCGACAATATTGGTGGTGAAGACGGTTTCGATCCGTTCGGTGGTGGCCAGCAGGGCTTTCCCCCACAGCGTGAATACGGGAATGACCGCCAAGGCGGCGGTGGCGACCGGTTCGGCGGAGGCGGAGATCGCTTCGGTGGCGGCGGTGGTGATCGCGGCGGCGGCGGAGGCGGTGGTTTCCGTGGCGGTGGCGGCGGTGATCGCGGCGGCGGTGGTGGTGGCGGCAACCGTATGCCAGCACAAGTCGTTGGAACCGGAAAAGGCACGGTAAAGTTCTTCAACAGCGAAAAGGGCTTCGGCTTTATTCAGCAGGCAACTGGCGGCGAAGATGTCTTTGTGCATATCAGCGCGGTCGAGCGGGCTGGCCTAGAGGGCCTCGCCGAAGGACAAGAGCTGGAATACAACCTCATCGATCGCGGCGGCAAGACCTCCGCGCAGGATCTTCAGATCATCGGCGATGTCATTGCAGCCCCTGCAAAAACCGAAGCGCCTCAGCGCGAATTGACCGGTGAACGCACAACGGGAACGGTGAAGTTCTTCAATTCGATGAAGGGTTTTGGCTTTCTGGTGCGCGACGATGGCCAACCCGACGCGTTCGTGCATATCAGCGCGGTCGAGCGGTCGGGACTATCTGCTTTGAACGAAGGCGAACGCTACGAATTCGACATCGAAGCCGATCGCCGGGGCAAGCATTCCGCCGTCAATCTGGTGCCTGCCCAAAGCTAAGGGTCAGATACCAACGTCCGCCGATAAATGCGTCAGTTCCATTGACCACTTTATTGACGATGACGGCAACAGTTTAATACAACGTGCAGATGGCGGCCTTGAGGGTCGCCATTTGTCTTTTGCATCATACAATAAATTCGCATTTGCTTGTATCTGCGGACCGTCTGAAAGGCCTTAAAGCAATGTCCATTACGCCGCTCATGCCCGTTTACCCGCGTTGTGGCGTTCGCCCGGTGCGCGGTGATCATTGTCACTTGATCGACGAGGATGGCACGCGGTATCTGGATTTTGCCAGTGGTATCGCCGTGAACCTGCTGGGCCATTCGCATCCCGGCCTGATCGGCGCGATTCAGAAGCAAGCCGAAACGTTGATGCACGTCTCCAACCTGTATGGCAGTCCGCAGGGCGAGGCGTTGGCACAGACGCTGGTCGATCACACTTTCGCCGATACGGTGTTCTTCACCAATTCCGGTGCGGAAGCAGTGGAAACGGCGATCAAGACGGTGCGTGCCTATCATCAGAACCATGACGATGGCGATGCCAACCGGTCCGAGATCATCACGTTCACCAATGCGTTTCATGGCCGCACGATGGCGACGATCAGTGCTTCGAATCAGGCGAAAATGCACCAAGGCTTCAAGCCGCTGCTCGAAGGGTTCCATTATTGCGAATTCGACGATCTGGAAGGTGCGAAAAAGCTGATCGGGCCTAAGACGGCAGGCTTTCTGGTGGAGCCTATTCAGGGTGAAGGGGGCATTCGTCCCGCCAGTCAGGAATTCATGACCGGCCTGCGCGCTTTGGCGGACGAGCATGATCTGATGCTGGCGCTGGATGAAGTGCAGTGCGGCGTGGCGCGCACTGGCAAGCTCTACGCCCACGAGCTTTACGGGATCGAACCCGACATTATGGCTTCGGCCAAGGGTATCGGCGGCGGCTTCCCGTTCGGGGCGTGTCTGGCGACGGAAAAAGCAGCGCGCGGCATGACGTTCGGCACGCATGGCTCGACCTATGGCGGCAATCCGCTGGCTATGGCGGCGGGAATGGCCGTTATGGAGACTGTGGCGAACGAGGAATTTTTGGCTTCGGTGCGTGAGAAGGGCGACCGGATCCGCGCGCGTCTGGAGCAATTTATCGGCAATTATCCCGATCTGTTCGATTTCGTACGCGGCTCGGGCTTGATGCTGGGCCTGCGCATGAAAGTCGAAAGTCGTCCGTTCTTCGTGCATCTGCGCGATCATCACCAATTGCTGACCGTGGCAGCGGGTGACCAGACTTTGCGCGTGTTGCCGCCATTGGTTATCGGGGATGCGGAAATCGACGAGTTCTTCGAGAAATTATCTGCTGGTGCAGCCAGCTATAACATATCGGAGGGCTAAGAACGTGAGCGGTACAAGCGCGACCGATCCGGTAAAGAAAGCCCTCAGCTTTCTCGACCTGTCCGATGCTGGTGGAAACGCGATTGCGGCGATGCTGGCCGATGCAATCGACAGGAAAGCCGCGCGTTTGGGTAAGCCCAACGGAGCCGCGGATGCCGATGCGCCGCTTGCCGGTCATGTGTTGGCCGCCATATTTGAGAAAAGCTCGACCAGAACGCGCGTCAGTTTCGACATCGCCATGCGCCAATTGGGTGGGTCGGCTTTGGTGATGGAAAGCGGCGCGATGCAGCTGGGGCGTGGTGAAAGCATCGCGGACACTGCGCGCGTTCTCAGCCGGATGGTCGATGCCATTATGATCCGCACCGACGACCACGGGAAAGTGCTGGAATTGGCTGATATGGCTCATGTGCCGATTATCAACGGCCTGACCGATCGCTCGCACCCCTGTCAGATTGTCGCCGATTTGCTGACGATTATCGAGGATGGGAAAGCGCTTCCCGGTCTCGAAGTCGCCTGGTTCGGCGATGGCAACAATGTGCTGCACTCGATCTTGGAAGCAGCGGGGTTGATGAAGTTTAACGTGCGCATAGCAACGCCTTCGGACTATCAACCCGATCCCGAATTTGTGGAGATGGCACGCAAAGGCGGCTCGCACATAACGATCACGCAAGATGCTGCTGCAGCGGCTCGTGATGCGGATGTCATTGTCACGGATACTTGGATATCGATGGGGCAGGCGCACGCAGAGGATAAACTAGCCGCGATGCAGCCGTTTCGTGTCGATGAGGCCTTGATGGCGCAGGCAAAACCGGACGCGATCTTTTTGCATTGTCTGCCCGCCCATGTGGGCGACGAAGTGAGCGAAACCGTGTTCGAGGGTGCGCAATCGCGTGTGTTCGCTCAGGCCGAGAATCGCATACACGCGCAAAAATCCGTGCTTTTGTGGTGCTTCGGGCTGCTTCCGGCATAGAAGCGATGTCGCTTGCGGAACGCGCATCTTACATTGCGCGCCTTTGCATCCCATATTTCGCGATATGAGTGAAAATCTGGAAACTTACTCCGACAAGCTATTGGGCTTTTCGGTCCCATCCCGCGATGCGCGTGGCCGACTTGTGCGACTGGACGGCGTATTGAACGACGTGCTGTCAGCCCATGATTACCCCCCTCCGATTGCGCACCTGTTAGCCGAGGCTTTGGTTATCATCTCGCTGATGGGGGGATTGCTGAAAGGCGAAGGCTCGCAAGTCACCATGCAGGCGCAAACAAAGGGCGGACCGGTCCGGCTGCTGGTTTGCGACTTCAAAGATGGTGCGGTGCGGGGATATGTCGATTTCGATGCAGAGGCCGTGGCCAAGCTAGGCTCAAGCCCGTCGCTCACGGCTTTATTTGGCGAGGGATATCTGGCCCTCACATTCGACATTGCCGAAGATGTCAGGCAGCAAGGAATTGGCGCCGATGGCAGCAATCGATATCAGGGAATAGTGCCTTTGGAAGGGGCCAGCCTGACGCAAGCGTGCGAGGCATATTTCGCGCAATCAGAGCAGGTGCCGACATTGATGCGTGTTGCGATACTGGGGAGTGGATCGCGTTATCGCGCGGCAGGCTTGCTTGCACAGCATTTGCCTGATGGCGAAACCGGACGCGAGCGGCTGCATGTTCGGCTCGATCATCCGGAATGGGAGCACATCGCGGTCATGGCCGGTTCGACCAAACATGGTGAGCTGCTGGACGATAATCTATCGCTCGAAGCGCTGATCTGGCGTCTGTTTCATGAAGAGAGCGAGGTGCGTGTGCTGCCTGGCACTACGATTCGCAAAGGCTGTCGTTGTTCCGCTGAACATTACGAACAAGTGTTGGGCAAGTTTTCCGCGACGGACCTTGATGAAATGCGCGACGACGATGGCTTGATTGTCGTGGATTGCGCGTTTTGCTCTCAAAAATTCGCAATCACGTAGATGGTAATATGTTGTTTATCGAAAAATTTTACGTTTTTGCGTGAGTTACTGGTATAAGATGCACGATATGAAGAAGCGCAGACCATATTTCCTGACTGGAGCAGGCTTGATCGTAGCGGCTGCGGGCGTTGCGACGCTACCTTTGGCTGCACAATCCGACAGCCTTGCTGTGCTTGAGAAATTGACGCCCGGCCAATGGGAAATTCGCGAACGCGGCAGCGATAAAAAAACGCGAATTTGCGTGCGTGATGGCTATGAGTTGATTCAGCTGCGTCATCGCGGGCAGCAATGTTCTCGCCATGTCGTGGAGAGCCGTGGCAACGACATAACCGTGCAATATACCTGTCGTGGCAAAGGCTATGGACGCACAAATGTTCGGCGCGAATCAGCGACTCTCACGCAAGTCGAAAGCCAAGGGATCGCCGGCGGATTGCCGTTCGAATTTTCGGCAGAAGCGCGGCGTATCGGATCCTGCCGCTAAGTTCATTTACGATATTGCAGCGGGCGTATGATCGTCCTAGCAGCGTTCAAATGTTCCGAAAAACAGCAAATACTGAAACACCGTGAAGCCGGCTATCATTCTTCTATCCGGAGGGCTGGATTCCATGGTCACCGCTGCGCTAGCGCGCGAACGTGGCCACGACATATATGCACTCACTATCGATTATGGTCAGCGCCATCGGATCGAGCTGGAATATGCGGTCAAACTGGCAGAGCGCTTGGACGTGGCGCGTCATGTCGTTTTGCCGCTCGATCTGCGGCAATTTGGCGGATCGTCACTGACGGATGACATAGATGTGCCGAAAACCGGAGTAGAGGCCGGAATTCCATCGACTTACGTTCCCGCGCGCAATCTGGTTTTCCTTTCGCTGACGACTGCTTTTGCCGAAGCCAGCGGTGCGCGCGACTTGTTCATCGGCGTAAATGCGCTGGACTATTCGGGCTATCCCGATTGCCGGCCGGAATTCATCGACAGCTTTGCGCGAACGGCAGAGCTTGCCACAAAAGCTGGTGTTGAGGGTGAGCCGTTCACAATTCACGCGCCACTTCAGCATATGTCGAAAGCTGATATTGCCAAGGAAGCGTATCGCCTTGGTCTGGACCCTGCATGGAGCTGGTCATGTTACGACCCGACACAGGATCGGAAAGCTTGTGGTGTATGTGATTCCTGTCGCTTGCGGCGAAAAGGCTTTGCCGAAGCGGGGCTTGTCGATACGACACCATATCAGACCGAATAAGCTGCTTACGGGAGACAAGCTTTGCAAGAGACCAACGGTGCAACCGCGCCCGTTACAGAGCAGCCGGTGCCACCCTATAGCTGGTATGCGCTGAGTGTCCTGGTCGTTGTATATATGCTCAATTTTATCGATCGGCAGATTCTGTCGATCCTTGCCAACGATATCAAAGCCGATCTTGGATTAAGCGACGCCGATCTCGGGTTTCTGTATGGAACCGCATTTGCGGTGTTTTACGCTCTGTTCGGAATACCGTTAGGAAGGCTGGCCGATAGCTGGCACCGCGTAAGGTTGATGACGATCGGACTGGCCTTGTGGTCAGCGATGACCGCGGTTTCCGGCTTTGCAAAGAACGGCACAATGTTGACCATTGCCCGAGTTGGCGTTGGTGTGGGCGAAGCCACGGCCAGCCCATCGGCTTATTCGCTAATATCCGATTATTTTCCGGCGCGGCTAAGGGCAACTGCGTTAGCGATCTATTCGTCAGGATTATACATCGGAGGTGGCTTGTCGCTGCTCATCGGCGCTTTTGTCGTAGAACGGTGGAATTTGGCTTACCCTGGCGGTGGACCGATGGGCTTAGTTGGATGGCAAGCGGCGTTTTTGGCTGTCGGAGTACCAGGCCTGCTGCTGGCGCTTTGGGTTGTAACCTTGCGGGAGCCTGTTCGCGGTGCTTTGGAGGGCAATCCAACGCCGCCCGATCCTGCGCCATTTCGCGGCTTTATTGCCGAACTGTTTACCGTAATTCCGCCATTCACTCTGGTCGGCGCAGCCAAGCGAGGCCCAAAAGCATTGCTGGCCAATATTAGTGTGGCGGTGCTGGCTGCTGCAACCGGCATTCTGCTCACGCGAGTTTTGGGAACCGGCCCCGGCCTTCTTTCGGTAATTTCTGACCAATGGCTGTTTTTGGCGGTCGGTTATTACGCAGTCTATTGTTGGGCCGCATCTTTGCGCCGTCGCGACCCAGTGACATTTCGCCTAATTTGGGGGTCGCCAGCCTTTCTGGCGACTGTGGTCGGTTATTCGGCGGTAGCCTTTATGGCGTATGCGACATCATATTGGTCTGCCCCTTTTGCCGAGCGTGTGTTTGGAGTTTCCAAAAGTGAACTTGGCTTGCTGATCGGTGCGCCAAGCGCCGTTGCAGGTTTTCTGGGAGTCATTTTGGGCGGTCGGGCAGCTGATGCTTTGCAGCAAAAATACGAGAATGGCCGCGTGTGGATTATCCTCTTCGGTCTCGTCGCACCGATAATTCCCATGATCGTGGCATTTACCGCTGACACTGCCATAATCTTTTACATCTTCAGCTTTTTGGCCAGCCTGTGTAGCTCGGCCGCACTTGGAGCGGCAGGGGCAACGACGCAAACACTTGTGCTCCCACGAATGCGTGCGACAGCGACGGCTACATTCTTCTTGGGAACCACGCTTATCGGTCTCGCGCTTGGGCCGTATCTTGCCGGCTACGTTTCTTCGCAAACCGGAGATGACCTTGGCACAGGCGTATTAGCAACCTTCGTCATCCTGCCTATTGGACTGGTTGCATTGCTATATGCTTTGAGGTCCGTGCCAGAGGCTTTGCGCACCGTTAAAGAGCGAGCGCAATTGGCAGGCGAAGTTTTTGCCTAGCGGTAGAGAGTTATTCGGTCCGCTCAAACACACCGCAGATGACGCGCTGTCCAGCATTTCCGGATGGGTCTGTCATATAGTCATCGGGATCGGCATGGATTATCACCGATGTCCCGTCGCCATCAAAAATATTGGCAAGCAATGTGTCGCGAGTCCCGACCAGAACAGTTTCGACGCTTCCTTTGCCATCATTACTTGCGACCAAGTTCGGCAAGTCACCCAGATGGGCGCCATCTGGCGCGTAGAGTCCGTGCGATTTTTCGTCTGGATTCAGATGCCCTCCAGCAGTCTTGAAGGCAGGCGCAAGGCATTTCCCTGTTTGATGCAAATGAAAACCATGCTCACCAGCCGAAAGGCCAGTCGCTTCGATAGAAATATAAATCGAAGAATCACGAGCCAATAGGAGCGCAGTTCCTGTTGCCATTCCTTCGCTGGATATCAATGGCGCAGTCGCGATCGTTTCAGCGACAGGCGTCTGCATGGTGGTGCACCCGGCTGCCAGGCAGCACGCCAGAGTGAAAACAGACTTTTGCAATATTTTCATAAATATCCTCGGATCAGATTTTTGACATCGCACGAGGTATAACGAAAAAAGGGCCGGATTGCTCCGGCCCTTTTCAAATCAGTTTGTTGAAGTGTCTTAGTTGCCGGAACCCGGACCGTAAGTAACTTCTACACGACGGTTTTGCAATTCACGCACACCATCGGCAGTTGGAACACGAAGAGCGTTCTCACCGAAGGCTTCGCTGCTGATGCGACCATCTGGAACGCCGCGCGAACCAAGGTAGCCACGAACAGCGTCGTTACGACGCTCGGCAAGGCCGACGTTATATGCAGCTGAACCGGATGTATCCGTGTGACCTGCAAGCATGACCGATGCCATTCCGCAATCTGCATAAGCCGATACGGCGCTATCCAGAATTGTTGCTGCATCTGAAGTAATATCCGATTCGTCCCAGTTAAAGAAGACGATGTACGGACCTTGCTCACAAACAGGTGCTGGCGGTGCTACTGGCGCAGGAGCCGGAGCGGGCGCAGGAGCTGGTGCCGGAACAGGAACAGGTACAACAGGCGGCGGTGCAACTTCACCACCAAAGTTGTAAGTCAGCGTACCCAGAATGGAATGCGAACGAACGCTATCTTCGATGTCTGCACCAAGTGCGTTTACAACGCCAACGTCTTCGGCTGTGAACATACGATAGCGCAGTCCAACATCCCAATTATCGTTGATAGGTGTACGCACGCCAGCCAAAAGCTGCCATGCAAGACCTGTATCGGAATCATCAAGAGCGCTAACGCCTTGTTGAATGCTTCCTTCGAAACCCGTGCGGGCAATACCGATACCGGCACCAGCAAAGCCTTGAAGACCATCATCAGGGCCAAAATCGAACAAGCCATTAAGCATGAAGCTCAAGGCGTCGGTGCTTCCTGCTGCGGGAAATCCGCCGACTGTCGTGCCGCCACTTGTTGGAATACCAACCAGAGCAGAACTGATATTATCAATATCCGCTTTACGATAGCTGGCTTCAGCTTCGAGACGGAAAGCTCCGAAATCATAGCCAACCATGCCACCGAAATCATATCCGGTATCGTGATCCAAACTGTACGCATCGACACCACCGGCATCAAATGTTACATCTTCGACAATCATTACGCCGCCTTCGACTTCGACGTACCATTGTCCGTCGCGAGCGAGGGCTGGCGAAGCTAGGGCCGTAGAGGCCATCGCCAATCCTATGACGAAATTCCGCATTATATTATTCCCCTTATTACGAATTTATACCACCGAGAGAGCGTTATCTATAGGCTCGGCTACTTTGTGGCAAGCTGGCAATAGTGGGAACTGTTGCTATTTTGCCGCAATTGCGACACCTTAGCATATGCTCCACCACTCCCATTAAGCTCTGGCCCTAAACGATGTGGATCAAAAGCGGTTCCGCCTATAGCCGAGAAAAGATACCAAAGTCTTTAAGTGCCTGTGTCAATTCACTTATCGCGGTTCGCGCTTCGGTATCGATGGTCGTGCCGCCGTTGGGCTCGGACGGCATAGATACCGCACTCCATCCACTGTCATATACCAAATATTGCTTCATCGAACGGTCAAAAACAATCATCCCTTCTGTAGGGCTGATGTAGGTCCATCGGCTGGCAGAATTGACAGCCAGTTTGCCGGCTTTGTCCGACCAATCGCCATTCGCGTTAGTAGCGACTATCCAGCATTGCCCGTCATTGGGTGATACGGGCCGCGTGCTTTCTTGGCTCTCGACAACTGGATGCATGATGGCATCGACGCGCGCTAAAGCATCATTGACGAAAAATTCCTTTTGCGCTTGCCCGGGAAACAGGAAGGGCAGTCCATAGCGTGGGGATGCGGAGGAGTAAGAAACAGGGTCAGCCATATACAATAATCCTTGTGTACTATTCAGTCTAAAATTTCAGCGAGTAAGAGAGCGTCTGACAAGCCATACGATCCGGCCTGACGAACCCATATGTTCGACCCTGGATAATCGATGCTGTGCTGTGCGATCGTGGCGGCCGCAAGATCGAGGCGCGATGTGTTTAATGTGTAGCTTATGAAAGGCGCATCCACTGGGCCGATCCCGACCCGGTATTCCTCAGTCTCTTCGATTAGTGGGACGTCGACTTGATCGAGCCATTCCCATGCTCCGCGAGCCCGCCTGATCCAAGTCAGGCATAAACTGCCATTGTCCATTACGAAGGCGTTTGGATGAACCGGCGTCAAAGGTTTTACGCTCGCACCGCTATCTTGAAGGGATGCGATAACCGGATTGTCATCCGCTAGGCCGATCGCTGCAAAATCTCCCGATCCGTTACCGTTGAAAGACGCAAGGTCGATGCTTGTCAGTCGATCATCGATGAGCGTAAATTCTGCTCCGGCAACGTGTGTCGTTTGCGCAGCAAGCTCCGTTCCACCGCGTCCGCGCAACAAGCCATTGAGCTCCCACACACCGCCACCAAGGGGCAACGCGGCGGCATATTGCAAAACTTCGGATCCGATGAGCACGCGGTTTGCACCGAGAGCTAGGCCGGATAGACCAGCCGAGGCAAGTTCCATCCGCTCATCCAGCAATTGCACTCGGCAAATGGCTTCAGCCTCGAACACCAGCGAAGCCGATGCTGTCAGATCTTCGATTAGAGTGCCCACGACGGCCCGCTCGCTGTCGCTGGTGGCGATCGGAAGCAATTCACCGGCGCTGTCGGCATATAGGGCAGCTCCCGACCACGCACCTGAAGGTGCGCTTACGGCAGCATACACGCGCGACACTGTTGCAGAGCCAAAACCATCCCACGGCAACTCGAACACACGCAGATACGACCCTTGCAAGGCAAGGTCCGGCGCGCTCCACGATTGACCGCTATCGCCTATCACATTGGTCAATGTTTCGCGCAGATAGCGAGTCAGTTCCAGCTCAACACCGCCTTCGCGCCATTCCCAGTTCTGTACACGCCAAAGACCCGGCATCCCCGGAGCTCTTACGATCGCGCCGGGAACGATGGCAGGATCGATTTCAGCAGACCGCCAGGTCAATTGCTCGACTAGCTGCTGTTCGCGATCTGCAGCGGCTTCCGCTAAAGCGCGCGCGTTAGTTGGCGTCAAAGCACCTGGAAATTCGACGGTGCGACCATAGGATGACTGCGCGCGACCTTCAGTGCGCTGCAATCCGGGTTGATAGTCGCGATCCGTGTCGTAATATCGCAAGGCCTGAAAATTTTCGCGATCGGTGCTTGTGCGACCTTGTGCCTTGCCATCGCGTTTCCCGAAATCGCCATCATTCCAAGCAGCTGGTTCGGCTAGTGAAAGCGTAACCGTTCCTGCATTTGCCGATCGCAAAGACACGACATTTCGCTCGACGACAGGCATGATCGGATGAACGCTTGAAATTGCTGCGACATTTTGCGCAATAGAGCCATTTTCATGGCTATATCCGCCAAGTTGCGGGAATGTTGCCTGGTGGGCAGTGACTTGCTCCAGAGGATCGACCAGACCGCCAACAATCTCGCTGGCATCGCCAGCATCGATCTCGAACGACAATGTCGGGATGCGGTTGCCGAAATCGCCCAATTGCAGATCTTCAAATACGACGTACGCGCGATGACGATATGCCGGGCATTGACCACCATGTACCGCAGCCAAAAGCGGGTCCAGCACCTGGTCACCGTGACCATGATAGAAGCGCATGGTTCCACCGACCTTGAGGTCATCAGCCGCCCCGCGCAGCAAATTGCCGTCCGCCCAAATGCGGCCGATGCCGTTTATCGGCCTGCTCGACAAGGCAACGGCTAGCGAAGCACTATAGCTATAGGTCGTTGTTTTGGGCTTGCCCTTTCCACTACCCTGCTTCTCGCGCTGTTCTTTCAGGTCGGTGGCCCAAATAATCGTACCCGGCACACGCATTTGGCCAAAGTGGCGCGCAATGGGCTGTCCGTAAGTCGATGTCGTTATAGCCAGATCGCGTAGGCGCGGGCCTTCCGCGCCTTTTTGAGCAAATAATTTGGAATCGATCTGGCTACCGGCAAGCGCACCGATCGCACCACCAAGCGGTCCGCCCAACAGCGTGCCGACGGTTCCCAGGACTATCGTTGCCATGCATTCTTCCTTTATCAGGGTTGTATGTTTGGCGCGGCCAGGCGCCAGCGCTGTTCTATCGACCAAGGTGCAGGGAGCGGGGATCGGACAACTTTGCGCAGCCCTGCGTGAGCGTGAACGAAATGGTTAGCTGAAGTCACGACGAGCAAATGCCATTGCGCTGGCCCCGGATGCACAACCAGCAAATCGCCACATTCGATACGGGCTTTTACAGGCGCAAAGCCGTTCGCCGGGATAGTTGCAAACTGCCGTTCGCAGCTCGCATTTCGCAATCCGTAATGTGGTGGAGCCACTGCGTGCAGACCAGCATTGTCCAATGCGCAAAGCACTAGCCCGACGCAGTCAAGCCCACTGGCGGGTTTACGGCCATGCAAGCGGAACGGGCAGCCAACGAGCTTTTCAGCGGCCTCTGCGAAAACCTGCCTGCGATCCAGTGTCACTTTGCCACGGGGTATTGGGCCAGCAGATCGTTACCTGGCAGAAACGGCTCGCCCTGAAAGTTGATTGCGTTGTTAAAGCGTGTAGCACAGGTTTCCAGCCGGTGATCGCAGCCTTCTCGCAATTGCACGCGCAAACCGATGGCCGTGGCCGGATCGAGCTGGCGATCCAGTACAAACGCGCCCGATTGAACGGAACGGATCGCCATCGTGATGCCGGTCTGCGGCCCGTCGATCCACCGCAGTTCGCCAAAGCGATAATCATCCAGTGTAACGCCAGTAATGCCCACGCTGTTGTAATCGAAATCGACCGACTGGATGGTAGTCTCATGGGTGAATTTCCGCGCTGACAAGGTGCACATATCATCGCAAAATTTTGCCCGGCACGATGGGCTGCTGCGCGGTATCGGATCGACATCGAGGGCTGCTTTGGCCGAGCGAAGCTGAGCTGAAAATTGCACGGCGTCTTTGGTAACGGCGCCGATCTCTCCGACATACAGAATGAGGCGATCGAGATTGTCCCAATCCACCGCACCCACGACAATCCGCGCCTGATCGAAGCGGCCCAAAGCCAGGTCTTCGCTGGCAATGGTATCGTGCGACAAGGCTCCGGAGATGTCCGCACCATCATCCGACAAGTCCGCACTGCGGCGGATTGCGGATGGCAGCATTCCGGGCGCTGCGCGATGAAGCAGTCCATCAAACCACAAATCCCGGTCATGGGTGGTGAAGGCAAGCGCGATGCCATCGCGCCGGAATATTCGCCAGAAACTGGCGACGTTCTCCAACTCTTTGCGAAAGAATACGCGGCTCATGATGCCTCGCGTATTTCGATTAGCGGAACCGATGGAGCCTCTCCGGCGGCAAACGACACGCTGTTGATGTCGAGGCGGTCCTCGGCAAAGCGCACCGGTACGTCGAAGAGGAATCCGGCTTGCACGACCGCGCCGTTTGCTGGCGGATCGTTCAGTGCGACCTTACCTCCAGCCTCGTAAGCCCATGCCGATGTTTCGACATTGTCGATGCTGACTCGAATCGTAGCGATGTCAGGCCGGGTAACAAAGCGCACCTGTGGGCCGTAATTCTTGCGCAAGGCGAAGGTCGATTGCACACCGTCTGCTGTGCCGATGACCTGATCGGTTGCCGTGGGCGTATCGACCATGCCGGCGGACGAGAAATCGAACGGATCACGCAAGCGAAATCCGGTTGCAGGGCCATGTCGCGCACGGAAAAACTGGAGTAAAATACCAAGCTCTTCTTCCGACCGAATGCCAGGCCCCACATCGAAGCTGAGACGCGCGTCCGACCAAAGCGCGTTGCGGCGCTCATGACCTGAAGCTGTTACGGCAACCGAAGTCGAAAATTCCGGGCTGACCGCAACATCGCGGCCCAGCGTTAGCGGGTAAAGTACATCGTCGAATGCTTGCACATCGTCCTCCCTTGCCCGCGGCAAGCGGGTGTAACCATCGCGCGCCACTTGCGGCAGCGCCCAAACAAAACGTTGCGACACGCCGCGCACCCGCGCTTCATCAAGCCCGTCATCGATGCGCGGCCAGTATTCTTCGGCGTCCTCGGCTCGCAGAACGAAACCAGACAGGTAGTCCTGCCGGTCGCGTGGATAGCCGAGCCGCTGATCGACGGCGTCGTAGGCTGCGCGTCGCTGCGCATCTGCGCCTTCGGTCAGCCAGTCATAATCTTCGAGTTGCAGGCGGTCGAAGGCCGGCCATGCCCACCCGATTGGCAAATTCGCTCGCGCCAGTTCCGGCATCCCTGCACCGAAAATTGTGGGCGTAAACGCCAGCAACATTATTTCCGCCGGACCGTTTGCCGCGTCACGCGCCGCTTGCGCCAGATCCAGGGTCGATTGGGCGAGCAGCGCGCCAGCCTGATCGAGTAAATCGGTTTGGTTGTTATTCAGGGGCTGTGTCAGATCGGAAATCTGCGGCGGATTGCCACCGAAATATGCCTTGGCCACGTCATCATACAGGCACGGGCTGTTGTCCGGCATCAACCACCACCATGGCTCACCGACCTGAAAAATGACCGGCAATCCGGCCCCTTCCATCAAATCGACGAACTTGCCTGCAACGGCCTGCAGCCAAGCCATTGCTTGGGTATTGGCAGGAGAAAGCAAGGCACTGGGCGGCTCCCATCCGGTGCGGCCGGGCGTGCCATCAAAGGCGCGTTGCTGCCAGAGGTCGGGACAATGTGCCGCAAACAGTTCGTAAGACAGCGAGGCAATCGCGTCATATCCGCGCGCGGCGCACTCTGCGAAAAACCGTTCATGCCAGCGGCGCGCGGGTTCGCATAATGTGCCATCAGCAGCCGCCAGCAAGCGCCCTTCTCCCGGAACCAACCGGAAAAAATGGCTCATGCCGACATAATGCAAGATGCGCCCGCGATAGCCCAATCCGCGCGCCGCGCGCACCAGCCGTGTGGGCGTCTGATTAAAGGCATCATCGTAAGCGGTGGCAAGCTGCTCACCATGATCGGACAGAAGCACATCGCCGATCTTCAACATGGCGCGATGACCCTCGCACACAATGTCCGTCAGCTCGGCCCAGCCATCTACACGGGACGCCAGCGGCGCAGTGCCGTTCGGCACATAGCCAATCGGTGCAAGCGAGATGAACATCCGGTCGATATCGGCGGAATGGATCGGCTCGCCGGGCAAGCCAAAGCCTGATTGCAAGTCGGAAAACGGCAGCGTGATGACCGCATCTTCCGGCGATCCTGCGGCATAATTCCATAGCCGGACATACCAGCTGCGCGGCGCACCGCTGGCATCGCGACCTTCGATGGTCAGCGTCGGCCCATTGGGCGCATCGAGCGGAACGATGCCGCCCGAACGCCAACGGAACTGCAAAGATGTGCGGCTGTAATCGCGGCTGGTCTCGTAGGCGAGCAGCGGGTGATCAAGCGTATCTTCGCTGTCCCAAATCAACCCGGCCAGCTCACCTGCATGATGAAACTCGCAATCCACGCGCAGCGCGTCGGCCGAGGTATCGATGACACTCGCCATCATCGGGCGCGGAAAATTGACCGTCCAGAAACGCGGGTCGAACCGCTGGAGATAGTCGAAATCCTGCCCGTTGCGATCTTGCGCAAGCCAGAATGCCATGAGCTGTTTCCTTAGTGTTTTTGCAGTGTCGCGATGAAGTAGCGGCCAAAGCGGCCTCTGCTGGAAGCGAAAAGCTAACGCAGCGCGCGAGTGATCGCGCTGGCGACTTGCCGTGAACTGCGTTGCAGGGCGGCTGGTGCGTCGGTTCCGCGCGGAGCGGCAAGATTGATGGCAACCCGCACGTCGCGTTTTCCTCCGCCGGAGGATTGGCCGGTTTCCACGCGCCCTGCACTGGTCGGCACGAACAGTTCGGGTCCGCGCTCGCCCACCAGAAACGGGCGGCCCGGAGAGACATTACCGCCCGTCGCGCGACCGGGCAGGCCGAATAACGCGCCGATACCGCCGCTAATCAAAGAGCCAAGGCCGCCATCCTGACCCTTGCCGCCGCCGCCAATCAAGGCATCCATGCCCAACTTTAGCGCTTGGCTGGCGATCTGATCGATTGCGGAGAATGCTGCCTGTTTCAAATCCTTAAAGCTCAAGCTGCCTTTGCGCACGGCGGACAACAGGCTCTTTTCCAGCACGTCGCCAGCCGAAGCAAAGCCGTCGATTACCGTCTTGTCGAATTGACTGCGCATATCGGCAATGTCTGCCGAAAATCCCTTGGTGTCCGCACGTATTTCTACGAGCAGATTGTCGATGTCATCGTCCATTGCGATCCCTCTCCATCATGTCTTCGATCTGGCTGCGGCTTGGCGGTGCGTCACCGGCATTGACGGGTCCAAGTGCCAGGATCAGTTCCGCAGGCGTTGCGTTCCAGAAGTCTGCGGGTGACCAGCCAAGCTGTTGTATTGCGACAATTGCGCATTGCCGTGTCAGGCTGGCGAAGCTGTCCTTCACCCCGGCCCTTGCAAAATCTGGCCCAGAATGGCGCGCAGCGGTTTGGCAGCTTTCGCCATGCCCATTTGCATGACCGCTCGCCCGACTTGCTCGCGGCTGATGGTCGCGTGATCAAGCAAGCAATGCCAGAATAGCGCCGTCATTTCGGCCAGGCGTAGCTGTCCGTCACCCGCACGTTCAACCAAGGCGAATAGCGAGCCAAGCTCTTCTTCGGCCCGGATCAGCGCATCGAAACTTGGTCGCAAAAGACAGTCACGCCCCTCGATCCGCAAATGCGCTTCGCCGCGCATGGCGGTGGGCGGCTTCGCGCCTAGCTCGTTCATGCGGGTGCAACCACGCCGGAGCTTTCGAGGCTCAGCGAATAGTTGCGCTCGCCGTTAAAGTCGCCTGCGTAATCGAGGCGCTGGATCAGAAACTGGCCGCGCATCCGCTCGCCATCTTCAAACGACAATTCATAATCGGCAAGCGTCCCAGCCAGCGCATGGCCGCGCATTGCGTTCTCTGCGTCGCTGCCGAGGAAAATGCCGCTGGCGCTGACGGAAACCGAGCGGGTGCCAGCGCCCGAAAGCAAATCGCGCCAACCGCCCGATTCCTTGTGCGTGACAACGACAGTGTCGCCATTGATCGACATTTGCGTGGTGCGAAGCCCGGCCACCGTTTCATAAACGGGCGGGTCGCCAGCGGGCTGAGTGCCGTCGCTGATTTTAAGAAGGAAGGCTGAGCCTTTCTGCGCGGTCATGGTAATCTCCTGAATAAATTGGACAAAGGGGTGTTGCGCGACTGGATGGTGCGTGAAGGCGCGCTAAACGGCGGCGCGTGCCAGCACGCGAAAGCGGTATTCCAGCAGCACGGCACGAAGGCCGCGAGGGCGGCGCTCCGCTCTGCTGCGAAGAAATTGCGAGGCGACCAGCTGGAACGGCGCATCATCGTCCATCATGGTCGCGATGCGGCGTTCGATGGCGCTGGCCAGCATTCCGGTTGCATTGGCATCGTCGCCGCGATCGACCAGCTCCAGAGCCACGCGGACTTCCCGCCCGACCCCGCTTTTGTGGCTCCAGTCGGTGCTGGCGCTGGCGGCGATCCCGACCCAAGGCGCGCTGGCTTGAACTGGGCTTTCCTCTTCGATCGCGTTGATGCTGGAGGATAGCGTGGGATCGCTGCGCAACCATGCGATCAGATGTGCGCGAAGTTCGCTTTCCATGCTCAAATCTCACCTTTGAAAAGCGGCCATAACAATCGCGCAGAGCGCCAGCGCCGTGCATCGCGTTTGCGCGCCCGCAGCCGCATTTCAGCGCGCGCTATGGCCAGCGTGGCTGCCTTTGCGGATAAGGTGCGGACCAGATTGGAACGGGTTTCACCTGCCGATGCGCGGATCATATCAACCGCATCCGGCGATAAGGCCGCCACAGGGCCGCGACCGAAGCAGGCGGTGACCTTGCCGAACCTTCATCGCGCTCACGATAGTAATGACCGGCCAGCCTGATGATGCCTTGTTTCAGTGCGCTGTCGAGCTGGTGCCAGCTATCGGCAACTCCGGCAGTAAACCGGACCGAGACACGGTTGTATTCCGGCATCTTGAGGAGCTTAATCGCGCCGGTACCATCCGCTCCGATTTGTGTTTCGTAGGTGTCGTTGGCCAACATTTTTTTATTGCCGGAAATCCCGACGGTCGAAACTTCAGTGAAATTGGTTACCGGCCTGGTGCCAAGCCGCGACCAGGTTGTGGAAGCAGTAATCATTTCGTCGCAAAAGGCAGTCAAAGGCATCCGGCCGGTGAACGTTTCGCACATATCCGCTGCAGCGCGCAGCATGGCTTCGAGCACATCATCCTGCGCGCTCGAACTGATCGACAGCCATTGTTTTAAATCTGCAAGTGGGTTGCCGCCAAAATCGGGCGACACGACAAAAGCCCGATTCATGGGCGTCTCCCTTCAAAATTCGTCGCTACGATGAGCGATCGGGAAAAAATGCGCCTGCACGCCCTCATGTCCGCTAGTGAAAAACGGAGGGAGCGGTGCAGGCGCCGAAGGTGCCCGCCGGACAGGGGAACTCCGGCAGGCAAGGGGGAGACTTAGGCTTCGATCTTGAGCAGCTTGATCGCTGCGCTATCGAGCACCTGACCGCCTACCCGCTTCGTGGCGTAGAAGTGGACGAACGGCTTGTTCGTGAATGGATCGCGCAGGATCTGCGTCGCGTTGCGTTCCGTAATCAGATAGCCGTGACGGAAATTGCCGAACGCGATGGGGAATGCGCCACCGGCAATATCGGGCATATCTTCGGCTTCGACGACGGGATAGCCGAGCAGGCGATCGGGCTGGCCCTCGACCAGACCCGGCTGCCACAGGAATGCCCCATCGGCGGTTTTCAGCTTGCGCACCTCTGCCAGAGTGGCGGAGTTCATGACGAAGCTAGCGCCTTGGCGATGACCCGACTTCATCGTGTGAACCAGATCGATCAAGCGCGCATCGGGCGCACTGTCGAAGCCGTCCGCATCACCCGATCCGACATATTGCAAAGTGCCGAATGCGCGGACGCCGTCTTCTGCAGTCGAAGCAGGAGCGGTCAGGAAGCCCTCGGGCTGGTCGATGCCCGAACCGTTCACGAAAGCAGCGCCTTCTGCGCGGGCAAATTCCATTGCGATTTCGCTGGCCAGCCAGCTTTCCAGATCGAAGCCGGTATCGTCCAGCATCCCCTGACTTGCTGCCGGATTGGCGTAAAGTTCACCTGTTGGCGGAGCGATTTCAGCAAAGTTGGGCGTGTCTGTTCCGGGGCGGGCAGTGGCTTCGCTAACCCAGCCGGAAGCCGTGCCGCCGGTCGTGACCAGCTTGCGGTAACCCGCGCTGCCGGTCTGTACGACTTGCGCAAGTTCGCGGATCGGGCTGATTTCGGTCAATTCGCGGGCGATCATGGCATCGATCTGACGCGGAACGGCATAGCCGCCATCGGCTGGATTGATCCCGCTGAGCGACTTCACTTCGGTCGTTCGCCCTTGGCGCAGATAGCCGTTGACGAAACCTTTGACTTCCTCGGTGGCCGTGACGGCGGATGCCGGTGTTGCAGCAAGAGCAGGGCGAGTGGCCGCACGGGCGACTTTGTCGAGGCGGGATTTGACGTCATCCACATCGCCGCGAAGCGAAGTGATGTCGGCTTCGGCCTTGTCCTGGCGGGCGACGATGTCGAAGCTGGCGTCGAGTTGATCGGTCATAATTGGGCTTTCAATATCCATTGGGTAGTTGCCTTTCTTGGGGGTCTTCGGGGTGGTTATGGTGGAGTAATATTCTGGGTGGACGCGCGCCTGTTCGTGGCGCGCAGATGGCTCGCTCACGCGATCGAAGTTCGCGTTGACGGTGCTTATTTTAGATGTGTTTATCAGCTGCGGTGAGCCGAACGGGCTACCGCGCTCCGCCGTTTATCCAGCGTATCAGGGACGAAGAATGTAATGTACGCGTGCGCCGCGGTGTAATGGTTCGCTTACCAAGCTGATCTCGAACAATTCGACATCGGCCAGAATGCGCCCTGTGGCCGTGTTGCGGAATTTGCGGGCGCGATAGCCGAAGCTGAGGCCGTTCATGGACTTGTCCATCAGCATCTTGGCGGCGCGGCTATTCGGTCGGTCGAGCCGCGCGATAACACGCAAACCGCGAGTGTCTTCTGCGATATGGTCGACCCAGCCAATTCTTAGCTCGGGCCGATGTTGCCAAAATACAGGAAACGGCTCCCGGCGTTCGGCCAGACTGCGCCGGAATGCACCGGGCAAGATCACGTCCTGCGAAGCATCGGGACGTCCGAAAATGGCGGCATATCCGGCAAAACGGATGGCCGTATCCGCACTTGGCTGCTGCATCAGCGACAGCGCCGCGCTCATCGGAGTAACTCCGGCACGCCAATTCTCACGGCAATACCGATCAGCAGCATGGCGAGAATACCGCGCACGGCCCAATCGACCACCGCTTTCCACGCGCTTGCCTTGGCATCGCGCCACGCGCTTAGAAGCTCGCGCAATTCATCGATATCGTCCTGCGCATTGGCGTCGGACAAGCCGATCCGGTGCAGGACGCGGTCGGCGCCGATCTCGCTCGCTTCCTCGACGATGGCGCGTAAGGTAATCATGTCGCCGCCCTCGGTCGCCGCTTGCGCGATCAACCCGGCCAGCATTTCTTCGCGGTTCATGTGTAACCCTCCTTATTTTGCAGCGCGGGTGGTAGTGCGAGGCGGCAGGCCCAACATTTCGCGCTTTTCGTCCGGGTCCAGGAAATCGGCATCGCTGACTTGCGACCACAGCCGCTCGCGATCCTCCGAAAGCGCCGGGATCTTGTCGAGATCGACCGTGATGGAGAGGTCGCTGAACCACGGCGCAAGCCCGCCCGTCAGCCCTTCGCCGATCTTCCCGATCAGGGGCAGCAAGGTCAGCCGCCACAGCGCCCGATTGGCCTCGCGATAATTGGAATAAGTGTTGTCGCCCGGCAGGCCGAGCAGCATGGGCGGTACGCCGAAAGCCAGCGCGATGTCGCGTGCCGCTGCTGCTTTCAGCGTGGCGAAATCCATGTCAGCGGGCGACATCGACATCGACTGCCAGGACAGGCCGCCTTCCAACAGCATCGGGCGTCCAGCGTTACCTTGCCCGGCAAAGGCTTCCGTCAGCTCCGTTTTCAGCCGGTCGAATTGATCGGCGGATAAGGCTGCCGCATCGCCGGTGTCATAGACCAATGCCCCGGATGGTCGCGCCGCATTTTCCAGCAAAGCGCGGTTCCACTCGCTTGCGCTGTTATGAATAGCGACCGCTTGCCGTGCTGCCGTCAAGCATCCTGCGCCATAATGGTCGTCGGCTGGATTGAGGCCGCGCAGATGGATAATGTTAGGCCAGCCATCGGCATCATCGACCGGGATGACGCTGGATTCGCCATTCAAGCGATAGCGATAGCCGCGTGGCCAACCATCCGCACCCGGTTCAACCGTAATCCGCTCGGGCCGCAGGGCAAACAGATCGACCGGCTCACCGCTCGCATCCTTGACGATCTGCACATAGGCATTGCCGTGAAGCAGCAAATGTGCAGCCAGCGTTTCCAGCAGCGACTGCCCAGTGCTGGCACTGCTTATGAGCGTTTTTAAGCGCGGTTCGGTGCACTGGATCGGTGCATCGCCCACGGCTTCTGCTACGATCCGGATTGCGCGCTGCGCCACCGGATTTGCAATGTAAGCCTCATGCACGGCCCGCTCATAGTCGAATTGCTCGACGGCAGGCGTGCCGAGGTAATTGCTGGCCCAAGGTGCCATATAGCGGTGGGCCAAGGGCATGGCTGATCCGCTCCCGCCTTTGAAGGCGGAAGTCAGCGAAGATAGAAATGACATAGGATTTCCTTGCGATTTATAGCTTTGGCGTGAACCGTAACGGTGAGTTACAGGCGACGGACTTGCGGGCTACCCAAATTGCCGAGCATCAATTCATGCAGCGCCCAGACCAGCGCATCCGCCCTGTCGGGACTTCGCCCTGGCCCTGCGTAAGCACCGCCAGTCATCAGGCCGCACATCTCGTCCTCCAGCCTTGGAAATGAACCTGCATGGTTCACTCGTCCTGCTTCGTAAAGCGCTGCAACTGGCTCGGCCCGTGCGACTTTGCCGCGACTGGCGTGGACCAGCTTGACGGGCAGCGCGATCTCAGCCGCGCGCAACACACTTTCCACCATCGCGCCGCCCTGATTGGCCTCTGCAATGATGCGATCGGCGTTCCATTGTGCCGCACTGTTTGCGACGCTGCGCGCCCATTTTTCCGGGCTTGCTTTCTCGACCGAGCAATCGGCCAGCACCCGCGCTGTCCTGTCTTCGGTCAGGCCGCAAACCACGATCCCACAGGCGTCCCCCGTGGCGCTCGCTGGTGGATCAACGCCGATAACAATGCGCGAAAGCGGCGCATTATCCGCAGGAGCGCGACATTTTTCAAGCAAGCTACGGCTCCACAGCGCCCCTTCGATATCGCGCAGCAATACTCCGTCCAGCTCTTGCCGGCCCAGCGCACTGCCACCGAAACTCCGGTCCATATGGGCGATAAATTCACGCGGCAGATTGGCCGCATTATCGTAAGTCGAACCGCGTGTTATCACCACACCGTCGTCACTCTCGTCCATCAACTTCTGTAGTAAGGCCACCACGCGTGGTGTCGTCGTTGCCATTGCCTGTTGCGCGTCACCAAGCCGCAGCCCCATCATGAGGTTGTCCCATGCACGGGTCGCGCGTTCGGCCGAATTATCCCATTTGGCTATTTCATCACACCAAGCATGGCTGTGCTGCGGTCCGCGAAGCCCTTCCGGTTCTGCCGCTGAAAAGAAGTAAGCTTGAGCGCCATTGCGCCAAGTCAAACGCTTTAATGACGGTTCGAAATCGGGCATATGTTCAGGTGGTGTAACGGCAAGAATCCCGGACTCGCCTTCGACCATAATGCTGCGAACTTCCGAAAGAGACGCGCCAACCAACGCAATTCTGGCATCCGGGTTGGTCCGCGCAATTTGCCGCACCCATTCTGCGCCAGCGCGCGTCTTACCAAAACCGCGCCCCGCACAGACCAGCCAAATGCGCCAGTCACCCGGTGGCGGCATTTGATCGGCGCGTCCGAACAGGCCCCAGTGATATGCGAATTCGTCGCGCTCCATATCCGAGAGCGAAGCAACCAATTCGGCAAAATCGTTCTGGTCGGCATCGACGAGCCAGCGCAGACGGCGATTGCTACTCATCAACGTCTCCCGATGACTTCACAGCGCGAATTTCGATAAGTGCAGGCTGTTCGGATCGTTTGTGTGCCAATCGCAGCGCATCGATCTTGGCGGTAATCGATCGCAAGACGGCTTCCTCGTCCATGTCGCCCTGCAGTGCCTTTTGTGCGCTGACGCTTTGCTGGTGTGCGCCCAGAACGCGAAGTGCGGCGGCAAAATCGAATTTCGTGCCTTCCGTGGTAGCAAAATCCCCTTCACGCAGGCGGCGCAGCACGTCCATTTCGAGGTGGTCATACCCTTCTGACAAAGCCTCGAACCATGCGCGGCGAAAGTCCGGTTCTTCGCGGCGCACTTTGTAAGCACGCGCCGTGGATGTACCTGCGATCTTGGCCGATTGGGTAATGTTCGAAGTCTCTGCCAGTGCTGTTAAAAAGTCCTCTCGCCAATGTTTGGAAAGTGGTCCGCTCCCTTCTTCTTGTTCGCGGATGGCGCGCGTTACTCTCGTTTTCGAACGCTTGCTGCGCCGTGTTGCTTCATTGGCCATAAAGCCTCCAGTCCCGTGAGATCCCAGCGATGGAGAGGCGCCCCGTCCGACTCGGTTTATCGCGATGTTCTTGTTATGTACCCAAACAGCGTGACGATGTCAACATAAATAACCAAAGAGGTTAATTCGTTCTGCGCGAGGTAGTTGCTATCTCGACCGTGCGTCAGTAAAGCGGCGCTTTCTTGTGGGGTATGGGAAGGTGATTGGCGCAATGAGCAAGCTACTGCGCGGCCTGTATGAATGGACGATGGAAAAGTCCGCCCATCCCAAAGCGGTATGGTGGCTGGCCTTTTTCTGCTTCATCGAAGCCAGCTTCTTCCCCATCCCGCCGCATCCCTTGCTCGGTTTGATGTGCTTGGCAGAGCCTAAGAAAGCGATCCGGTTCGGTCTGGTCGCCACCGCCGCCAGTGTCGTGGGCGGATTGTTCGGCTATCTGATCGGATACGCCCTGTTCGATACGGTCGGTGTGCCAATGCTGACAGCCATCGGGCTGATCGACAGCCTGCCTGCCGCGCGCTGCACTTTCGACGAATATGGCGTGCTGGCTGTCATCATTGCGGCGGCGACGCCGGTTCCGTTTAAACTGCTCACCATCACCGCAGGATTTCTGGGAATGGCGTTAGTGCCGTTCATTCTGGCCAGCGTTGCAGGCCGGGCGCTGATTTTCCTGACGGTGGGCATTTTGTTTCGCGTATTTGGTCGTCCGATCAAAACCTTTATCGAAAAGTACCTTGGGCTTGTGACGATTGCCTTCGTGGCGCTGGTCGTGGGCGGCGTGCTAGTCCTGACTCAGTTGGGCGGATCGGACGAAGAGGGCGATGACCCATGCGCCGCCGCTTCAGCCGTTGAGACGCGAGCCTGACTATCAATTCGGGGCGCGATCGCGTTCTCTGACTTGCGCGATGGCACGGGTAAATTCCGCTTCGCTTAATGCTCCGACGATCCGATACGGGCCGATAAGATAGGTTGGTGTCGCGCCAACACCGAGGCGCAAAGCATCGCTCTGTGTGCGTTCGAGCTGGTAATCGACATCGTTGCTATTGCGGGTGGTGAGAATCTGCGGCCCAGTCGCCGCCGTTCCGCTGGACAATTTCCCGCAAAACCGGATCGGTAAATGTGCGTCGCTCTCGCATAAGGTCATCATGGATTTGCGGGTATAGTCCTTGCGCATTGGCCGCGATGGCGACGCGGGCAGCCAGTACGGATTGTTCGCCGAATATTGGCCAGTCGCGGTAGATTATGCGCGTGTTTCCGTCCCGCTGCACCGCCGAATGCATTGCAGGGTGCGCGGCGCGGCACGCGGGGCACTGATAATCGGTAAACATAATGATCGTGACATCGGCATTGGCCGGACCGAATTCCGGCGCAATATCGTCCTCGAACAGAGACGCCAGCGCGACTTGATCCGAAATATCGGTGCCGAGTGGCCCGTTCGACCGCAGCCAGTTGCCGAGGGTCAAGCCGAGCAGGCCAAGCATCACCAAGGCGGTCCATGAACGCCATGACGTATGCTTTTTATTGGAGTTTAAGCGTCCGGACACAAAGATTTTTCACGCTGTCGTCTTTTTGATCGTTAAACGGTCTCTAGGTCAACACGATATAAATCACCATCCTCGTCAAGGATATAAAGCCTATCGTTGGCTTTCGAAATAGCAACGATCGCATCCAGAGTTCCGACATCGGGCTTAAACTCCGAACTCACTTCGACAGCATTATTGAAACTAGACGATCCTGTCGCCAATCCATCAACTGGTAAAGTCCAAAAGCGACCGTCCTGCGATGCGAATAAATATTTGCCATCTAAATTTACAATTGGCCCGTCGTAAGATTGCCCCGCAATGATCCTCGCAAATTCATTGCCGGCACTGTTTCGATCAACAGTCAGAACCGGGTCAGTCAAGCTTGCTGAAGTATCTGATAAAACCGTTAAACCTTCTTTGAAAGGCCAGCCGAAATTCGCCATGGTAGCCGTCAAATCAAATATGTTGATTTCATCTGTGCCGTTCTCGCCAGCATCAGAAAAGATAAGATCACCGTCTATTAAGCCTGCCCCGGTCGGCCAGTGCAACCCACGTGCAACAATGCTGTTTAGATGGAACTTAATTGAAGCGCCTGCATAAGGATCAGGGTTTCGGAACGCGCGGACAATGTTCCCCAATATGCGGTCCTTTTGTGCACGATCAGGAAATCCGCCGTCATTGGCTAAAAAGTAAACAGAGCCATCGGGTGCGGCGATGCTGGACGCGTTAACAACACTATCATCGTCAATCGGCTCTTCAAATTGGCCTACGCTTTCGCCCAATGACCAAATGTCAAACTGCTTGTTAAAACTGCTGATACCAATCCGATTATCGGTTGTACGGAACATTGCGTAAATGAATTTTGTCTGACCATACTGTCCCTCAGGCGCCGCTGAAAGCAGGGTCGCACCAGCCAAGAAAACATTATCGACAAATATAAGCCCCGTATCGGTCAGGGTAGCATTAGTTGTGTCGATTTCGAAGACCCGACCTTCGGCATTGGAAATGATTAATTGGCTCTCATCAAGAAGGGGCGACATCGAAACCACTGCGCCCATGCCGGTCGCTATTCGCGTCAGTTTCGCAGCATCGGCGAGATTTGAAACAGCTATGGATACAGTCAGAGTGGTTGACGATTTTCCATCACTGACGCTAATATTGACATCATAAATATTATTTTGGTTCGCATCGGATGGAGCCTCAAAATCAGGATTATTTACAAAGCTCAACCCGCCAGCAGCCGTTATTGTAAATGCCGCAGCGTCTGCACCGCCTGAAATGCTGTAAGACAGACTGTCGGCGTTCACATCACTTGCAGTCGCTTGATAGACCACACCGCTAGTATTTTCGGCAACTGTCGCCGAAGAGGCTGACGTAAATCGCGGAGAACTGTTTGGTTTAGGGGCGCTGGAATCCCCACCACCTCCACATGATGCCAAAGCGAAAGCTGCTAGCGCGCTAACACTACTCGTTCTGCGAAATTTACTCATAAAATCCCCCTCGTGTCAGAGGAATAGCACAATTATCTAAAACAAAAAGAGCCGTCTATTCTCGCTCAAATAATGCCGACGTGTTTGCCCGCCGCTTCGAACATTCCGAGGATCGTCTGCACGTCTTCTTCGCTGTGTTCGGCACATAGCGAACAACGCAGCAGCGTCATATTCGCCGGAGTTGCGGGCGGGCGGGCGAGATTGACGTACAGCCCCTCTTTTAGCAGCGCCTCCCACATCATCGCGCCTTGCTGAAGATCGGGCATAATGACCGCGATGATGGCGCTTTCGGCGGTTTCGGTGCCAAGCGTGAAGCCCAGACCTTTTAAGCCCGCATGAAGCGACTTGGAACTTTCCCACAAATGCGCGCGTTTGCTGGATCCGTGCATCAGCTTGCGAATCGACGTCGCGGCTGTGGCAACGACGCTGGGCGGGAGCGAGGCGGTAAAGGTGTAGGGCCGGCAAACCAGCCGCATGATGTCGAATTTGGGATGGTTGGAAACACAGAACCCGCCGACTGTGCCGACGCTTTTAGAGAATGTGCCGATCACGAAATCGACATCGTCCATCACGCCCTGTTCTTCGGCAACGCCGCGCCCGTTCTCTCCGATGAAACCCATCGAATGCGCTTCATCGACCAGCACCATCGCGCCGTTTTCTTTGGCGATGCGGACCATCTCTTTCAGCGGAGCGACATCGCCCAGCATTGAATACACGCCCTCCAGCACAACCAGAATGCCGGCGCCTTCGGGAATGCGCTTCAGGCGTTTTTCCATCGCCTCGATGTTGTTGTGCTTGAACGGGACGATTTCGGCATCGCCCATTTTGCACCCGTCATAGATCGAGGCGTGGGAATCGATATCCAACACGACATAATCGCCTTTTCCGGCGATGGTGCTGATGATCCCCAGATTGGCCTGATAGCCGGTCGAGAAGACCATCGCGTGATCCATGTCGTAAAACTCTTTAAGAGCCTCCTCGACATCCTTGTGACCCTGATAGGTGCCGTTAAGGACGCGGCTGCCCGTGGTGCCCGTTCCAAAGTCCGCCAGTGCCTGTTTTCCGGCGGCGACAACGTCGGGATCGAAGGTCATGCCCATGTAATTGTACGTGCCGAGCAGGATCGTTTCGCGCCCGTTGCAGATGGCGCGCGTGGGTGACAGGACTTGCTCCATCACCAGATTGAACGGGTCTTCGACGCCGGTGGCGAGCAGGTCTTCGCGCATCTTTATGATGGGATCGAACTTGCTGAACAGATCGGTTCCCGAGCTTGCCCGCGTCACAGGGACGTTATCCTGCATGATGGCTTCGCTCATGACGCGTTCTGCATTTTGGTAACGGCATCAACGAGTTGGCCGAAGGTTTCGATGTCGGCTTGCTGGTTCATGGAGATGATTATGTCGAATGCATCTTCGATCTCGGCGACGAAATCCATCACCGTCAGGCTATCAAATTCCAGATCGTTGGCAAAGCCGGTTTCATCCGCAATCGTTACGCCTTTCTTGTTGAAGGGTTCGATCAGTTCGCGAATGCGAGCGTCAACAGCGGCACGGTCCATATCTCAATTCCATTGTGGCGGGATGGGGCCAAGCGATGGCCATTTCCCTTAACAAGCGATGGGAAAGCGTTTTGGGGCCCGGTTTGTCAAGTTTCGGGCTGAAAATACCCAGTGTTCTTTTGGATCAATGCTCTCTCAGGCAACGAACTCTCAGGCGACAAATTTGCGCACGGCGGTCAGGAACGGGTTGATCGACACGGGTTTCGACAGATAACCCTCGGCGCCTGCCTGCCGGATGCGCTCTTCATCGCCCGTTCCAGCATAGGCGGTTACCGCCAACACAGGTGTCGCCGCCAAAGCGGTGTCGTTCTTCAACGCGCTGATCAGGTCCAGGCCGGAGATATTGGGCAAATGGATATCCATGATTACCAGATCGGGCTTGAACCCGCGCGCTTTCTCGATCACCAGATTGCCATCGGATGCCGGTTCCACAGCAAAGCCGTTGGCGGTCAAAATATCGCAGAACAATTTCCGGTTGAGGTCGTTATCCTCCACAACCAGGATACGTTTTTCCACTAGGGCAGTCCTCCAAGGATGCCGATCATAAGCTCAGCCGAGGATGTTTACAATTCATAAACCATCGAACCTAGCAGAGAACGGCGCTTCTTTGCGTCCCGAAGTGCTTGCCCTGTCGGCATTGGGCTGGATTTTGGAAGATGATGACCGGGCACAACGCCTGTTGTCGCTGACGGGTCTGACGCCCGAACGATTGCGCGAGGCGGTCACCGAACGTTCCGTGCAAGCGGCGGTTCTGGAATATCTCGAAAATTACGAGCCGGACCTGATCCGCGCGGCCGAAGCGTTGGAAGTGTCGCCTGCAGAATTGGTCGCGGCTCATGCGGAGTTAGCTCGATGAGTGCCGCAAATAAGCCATTGATCGTGTCGGATTGTGACGAAGTGCTGCTACACATGGTCGCTCACTTTAAGAATTGGTTGGAAGAAGGCGAAGGCGTCATCTTCGATCTGAAAGGCAATAATTTTGCCGAGGCAATGCGCTGGCAAGAGAGCGGCGAATTGCTGGAACAGGACGAAATTTGGCGCTTGCTTGGCGGCTTCTTCGATACCGAAATGCACCGGCAAGATCCGATCCCGAACGCCATTGAGAGCCTGAATACCCTGTCGCAGGATGCCGATGTCGTTATCCTAACCAATCTGGTGGACCGCCGACGCGATGACCGGACGCGACAACTGGCCGAGCATGGCCTTGATGTGAAAGTCTATACCAATCAGGGTCCGAAAGGCCCGGCACTGGCGAAAATCGTGGCTGAGTATGACCCCAGCTTCGCCATCTTTATCGATGATTTGCCGCAGCATATCCGCTCCGCCAAGGAAACGGATAACGCTTTCAAGACGCTGCATCTGTGCGGCGAACCGATGCTGGCTCCGCATATCGACTGCGCGTTGGAAGCAGGTCATGCCGATGCGCGGATAGACAATTGGGCCGAAGCCCTGCCATGGTTGCAGGGGCAACTGGATAAAGGACGACACGCTGCATGAGTATCGAAGCACGCCTCAACGAATTGGGCATTACCTTGCCTGCTGCCGCCGCTCCGGTGGCCAGTTATGTGCCGGTCGTGGTGCAAGACAATATGGCTTACGTCTCGGGGCAACTTCCCTTCGTCGATGGCGAAGTGGCGACAGGAAAGCTGGGCGATGATGTCTGGGTCTCGCGCGGTATGGAATTGGCCCGTGCCTGCGGATTGATGGTTCTGTCGCAATTGAAAGCGACGGAAATTCCGCTGGATAATGTCGAGCGGATCGTGAAGCTGAACGTCTTTGTAAATTGCACCAGCGACTTTGCCGATCAGCCGAAGGTGGCAAATGGCGCATCCGATCTGATGTTCGAAATCTTTGGCGAGAAAGGACGCCATGCGCGTGCCGCTGTCGGCGTTTCTGCCTTGCCGCTCCATGCCGCCGTCGAAGTGGATGCCATCATCGCACTGAAAGCCCGCTGATACAGCGATATCGCCTATGACTGAGCAGGAATTGACGGTGCGCTTGCTTGATGGCGTGAGCCAGTGCGATGCCGCGCAGTGGGATGCGCTGGACCCATCCGGTAATCCGTTCATGTCGCACGCATTTCTGTCCGCGATGGAGGATTCCAGCAGTGTTGGCCCCGGCACCGGATGGACTGCTTTGCCGCTGGTGATCGAGGATCAGGCCGGTGTCTTGCAAGCTGCACTGCCAGCGTACGCGAAAACGCACAGTCAGGGCGAATATGTGTTCGATCACGCCTGGGCCGATGCGTATGAGCGGGCGGGCGGCAATTATTACCCCAAATTGCAGATTGCTGCGCCGTTCACGCCCGCAACCGGGCCACGGCTGCTGACACGGCAAGCTGCATTGGCCGAACCGCTTTTGCGAGCCGCCGAGCAGTTTTGCGCGCAGAACGGATTTTCGTCTGCCCATGCAACGTTCCTAACGCCCGATCAGGCGGAACTTTTTGCCGAAGCAGGATGGCTGCTGCGCAACGACATCCAATTTCACTGGACCAATCGCGGCTATGACAGCTTCGATGCGTTCCTGGCCGATCTGGCGTCTCGCAAACGCAAGGCGATGCGTAAAGAGCGTGCAGCCGCACAAGATGGCGTGTCCATCCAGCATTTGCGCGGCGATGAGATCAAAGCGCATCACTGGGATGCATTCTGGATTTTCTATCAAGACACTGGCGCGCGCAAGTGGGGCACGCCCTATCTTGCGCGTGAAGCATTCGATCTGCTGGCAGAGCGGATGGGCGATGCGATGGTGATGATTTTGGCCAGTGTCGATGACACGCCGATTGCGGGCGCGCTGAATTTCATCGGCTCCGACGCGCTTTACGGGCGGTACTGGGGCTGCACGCTCGACAAGCGCTTTCTGCATTTCGAGCTATGTTATTATCAGGCCATCGACATTGCGATCGAGCTGGGCCTCAGTCGCGTGGAAGCCGGAGCGCAAGGCGGGCATAAATTGGCGCGGGGATACGAGCCGGTGCGCACGACCTCGGCGCATTATATCGTCGATCCGGGTTTTCGCGCGGCCATCGCCGATTATCTGACGCAAGAGCGGGATGGTGTTGCGCTGGATAGCCTGCATCTGGGCAGGCGTACGCCCTTCAAAAAGGGGTAAGCGGGTTAAGAGGTAAGCGCGCCGGTCAAGCGGCTTTGCGCTTGTTCTCCGACAGCCAGCGGCGGGCATCGCGTTGCGCCGTCGCAATTTCTCTGGCGGTCATTTCCTCCGAGATATCGGCGCGGCACCATGAAGCTTCTTCATGCCCTTTGGCAGCCGCGATATTGAACCATTTATGCGCCTCGATCATGTCGCAGGTAATGCCGTGGCTGCCGGTCGAATAGGCCACGCCGAGATCGTATAGCGCATCGATGTTGCCCGTATTGTAGCGCGCCAGGCAATCCGAAATCACTTTCATGGCTGCTGCATCAAGCTGAACTTCCTGCGTACTCGTCTCGATTTTCCGTAGTTCCATTTCACTATCCCCCTTGTATCGTTCCGGTCGTTGGGCCGGTTGCTGCAACAAGAGGTGAGCGAGTATGGTCAATAAAAGGTTAACGCGGCGCGCGAATATGTGAAGTTTCACAAATTGCGGTGGCAAGTTGCAACCGATTTGCGCCTTGTGCGCATGGCTGGCCAAGCCTATAGGCCGCGCCATCACAGAGATATGAGAGTAGCGATAAGCCCCGTATCTTGTTGGTTTTCCGCGTAATACGTGTGGCCACGGGTAAGAGGTATAATGTCAGCAGTATCGTCCGATGACACGGAAATTCTGGAGCGAATAAAGCGGTCACTTCCCGCGGACTATACGCCGAGCGGCGATGAAGAATACATGACGCCGACGCAGCGCGATTATTTCCGGATGCTGTTGCTGGACTGGAAAAAATCCATCTTCGATTCCGCCAATGACACGCTGCAATCCTTGCAGGATGGCCCGATCCGCGAATCCGATTTGAACGATCGCGCATCCAGCGAAACCGACTGGGGCATCGAATTGCGGACCCGCGACCGTCAGCGCAAGCTGATCTCCAAAATTGACTCGGCCCTGCGCCGCATCGATCAGGACGAATACGGCTATTGCGAAGTAACGGGCGAGCCGATCGGGGTGAAACGATTGATCGCGCGGCCGGTTGCGACGATGTCTCTGGAAGCGCAGGAAGCGCATGAGCGGCGCGAAAAAATCTCCCGCGACGATTGATTGCATTCCTGAATTTAGCATTTTGCCAAAACTATGTCCCAAAGTGGTGCATAGGGACTTACTCAGAAACATTGGTTACTTTTTGTTATCCTTCTTGACCTAGCCGCCAACAGCGATGACGAGTCATAATAAGCGAAGTTCGATAAGGCGTGCGAATTTCGGCGAAACCACTTTAGGAGTTACGTAAAATGGGCGGTGTCGATACAAGGAACGTCCCACGTTCCAGCCTGTTTATGCTCACGCGCATCACGCTTGAAAACAATGCGCGACAATATGAAGTGAAGATGCGGAACCTCTCGCCCAAGGGCATGATGGCCGAGGGCAAATTGCCTGTGGCAAGCGGGTCGCGACTGACCATAAACCTCGACAATGGCGATGATGTAAAAGGCACTGTCGCCTGGATCGAAGGCAGCCGTTTTGGCATCGCTTTCGATGGCGAGGTTGATATGGAAGATTTCAAAGCATCCGCCGAAAAGATCGAACATAAAGTGCCCGAACACCTTGTAATTGCGTCCAGAGGCATGGGTAAATCGGACAAGCGCTAAGGCGTAATCGCGCCATCTCACTGCAAAACCTGAGGTAACGCGCTGACGGCGCGCATCGATCCTGCTAGGCGCAGGAGTACGATGCGAATCCTGGCTTTCATTTTCCTGTTTCTTAGCCTGTCGGCCTGTTCAGACAGCGCCGATGACGAGGCCATCAAGGTCGCCTTTATCGGCGATCCGGCTGCACTTAGTGAAAATGGATTGCGCCTATCGGTGACGGGCCAGCATCTTCGCGGTGCAACGGCGCAAGGCCTTGTCCGTTTCGATGGTTTCGGCCAAGTTGTGCCGGGCCTTGCCGAACGCTGGATCGTTACCGATGACGGGTCCAGCTATATCTTCCGCTTGCGAGAACAGAATTGGCCGGACGGCACACCGATGACCGCGCAATCCGTGCAAAGGGAGCTAACGCGAACCATCAACGGCTTGCAAGGCACGTCGCTCGGGCTGGACCTTGCGGTCGTGGACGAAGTGCGGGGAATGGCGGCCCGTGTGGTTGAAGTGCGGCTGATACGCCCAATGCCGGAATTCTTGCAATTGCTCGCGCAGCCTGAGCTTGGCCTACGGCAAAACGAGGCGGGGGTCGGGCCGATGCGCTTTGCCGCAAGACAGGACGCAGCAGCGAATGGTCAAGGTGGCCGCGCTGGCGCTGCAGATGCAACCAATCAGCGGATGTTCGCCATTGCGCCGGAAGAGCGTGGACTGGCGCAGCAACCGCGCTGGCAGGAGATTACGCGACCGATCGATGTCCGCACCGCCGAAGCGAAACAGGCGATCGACATATTTGCCGATGGTGAGCTCGATGCGGTTTTCAACGGGCGGCTTTCGACATTGCCTTATGTCGATACCGGACCGCTGGCGCGGGGCACGATCCGGCTGGACGCGGCGATTGGCCTGTTTGGCCTGGATATACGCAACGAGCGCGGGTTTCTGGCCAGTCGTGACAATCGTGAAGCCATCAATATGGCGATCGACCGAGCGACATTGTTGGCCCCGTTCAACATCGCCGGGTGGGAAGAGGCCAGCCGGATTACGCGGTTTGCCGAGGATGCGGAGAGTGGGCAAGCCTCGCCAAAACAATGGTTTGACCGGGAGCTTGACGAGCGGATTGCCACGGCGCGCAGCCGGGTCAGGCAATGGCAAAGCGAAAATGGCAGAGCTTCGGTCCAAGTCACTATCGCCCTGCCGGATGGGCCGGGTTCTGATTTGCTATTCAGAGAGTTGCAAAGAGATTTGGCGGCGGTCGAGATCGAACTGGTTCGTAGCGAAAAGGCGGGCGATGCCGATTTAACCCTGCGCGACCGTGTGGCGCGCTTCGATGGGCAGCGGTGGTTTTTGAACCAGTTTAATTGCGCCTATTCAGCGGCATTATGCGATCCTCGCGCCGATGCTCTGGTGGCGCAATCCGTCCGCGAACTGGATGCGGCAGAGCGCGTTTCACTCCTGTCGCAAGCCGAGGCCATTTTGACGGACCGCAATGGATACATACCGCTTGGCTCACCCATCCGGTGGTCGCTGCTGCGCGGTAATGTCGAAGGCTTTGCGGAGAACGTATGGGCGGTTCATCCGTTGTTTCCATTATCCGGTGCGCCTATCTAAGGCCGAGAAGGGAAGACGAGATATGAACAGTTCCGGTCCCGATTTTGATGGCAAGGCGAAGCCTATGGGCCTCGAATTGCCAATGGGCACTGATCCCGTTGCGATCCGCAAACGTGTCGAAACGCTGGAAATGCTGCTGGAGCGCAGCTTTCACATTCCCGGCACGAAATTTCCGATCGGACTGGATTCGATTATCGGACTGGTGCCGGTGATCGGCGATTTTGTTACGGCTGGGCTGGGCGCTTATATCGTGTGGGAAGCGCGCAATCTCGGCCTGCCGAAATGGAAGCTGTGGCGGATGGGCGGCCACATCGCCTTCGACACCGCCATCGGCGCGGTCCCGCTGGTGGGCGACGCCTTCGATCTGGTGTACCGGTCGAACACGAAAAATTTGAGGATTATCAAGCGTCATCTGGACAAGCATCATCCGCAAACCCGCATCATCGAAGGATAGGTTCGACCGTTTAGGCTGAACCGCTATAGGCTGATATTTATGACCGGCGACGTATCCTATTCCAGCTACCTCGATCTTGATCGGGTGCTGTCGGCGCAGCATCCTGCCTCCGATGCGCATGACGAAATGCTGTTTATCATCGTGCATCAGGCCAGCGAATTGTGGCTGAAACTGTGTTTGCATGAGCTGGCTGCGGCACGTGATCTGATCATTGAAGATGATTTGCGTCCGGCCTTTAAAATGTTGTCGCGAGTAGCCCGCGCGCAGGGACAGCTTATCGCTAGTTGGGATGTGCTTTCGACCATGACGCCGCATGATTATTCGCTGGTCAGGCCGCATCTGGGTGGGTCGTCAGGGTTTCAATCGGCCCAATATCGGCTGATGGAGTTCATGCTGGGCGGGCGCAATCCCGATATGATTACGATGCATGAAGCGACTCCGCAGACCGCAGAAATGCTGCGTGCAGAGACACAGCGGCCCAGCATCTATTTCGAAGCGATCCACTTGCTGGCAAAGCGTGGTCTGGACGTGCCTGACGAAGTGTTGGCGCGTGATCCCACGGATGGCTGGCAGGCGTCAAAGGAGGTCGAGACGGCTTGGGCAGAGGTTTATCGACACCCGAACCGCCTGTGGGATTTGTACGAGCTGGCAGAGAAGCTGGTCGATCTGGAATACCATTTTCAACGCTGGCGTTTCGGGCATCTGAAGACGGTGGAGCGGGTTATCGGGTTTAAAAAAGGCACCGGAGGGACGCCGGGCGTGCCCTATCTTGCGGGCGTGCTGAAACAGGCGTTTTTCCCGGAATTGCTGTCGGTTCGGACTGCCCTGTGAAGGGGAGAATCCGGGACATATCGCAGGTTCTGCGCCCCAATCTTCCGGTGTGGCCGGGCGACACGGCCTTTTCACTGAAACGCACCTGGGAATTGTCGGATGAGATGCCGGTCAATGTTTCCGCACTCGGCCTGTCCACCCATTCCGGCGCTCACGCCGATGCGCCATTACATTACGATCGCCAAGGCGTTGATATCGCTGAAGTTTCGCTCGACCCTTACGTCGGCGAGTGTCTGGTCGTCGATGCTCGGCAAAGTGTGGGCGCGATAAAGACTGACGATCTGCCTGACCTTGATGGCATCCAGCGCGTGCTTTTCCGCACATTCGAGCATTTTCCGCATGATGCATGGGTCGATAACTTTACCGCAATCTCTGACGAAACCATCCGATTTATGGCTGCAAACGGGGTGAAACTGGTCGGCACGGATGCCCCTTCGATCGATCCGCAAAACAGCAAGACGATGGATGCGCACCATGCCGTGCGCGATGCCGATATGCGGATTCTCGAAGGGCTGGTGCTCGATGATATTGCGCCGGGCCGCTATGAATTGATCGCTTTGCCATTGGCGATTGCAGGCGCTGATGCGTCGCCCGTCCGCGCCATTTTACGGGAGCTGACATGAGCCTGTTCGACGAGGCGAAAACGCTGGATTTAAGCGATTCTCTGGCCGAATATCGCGACCGTTTCACCTTGCCCGAAGGCGTGATTTATCTCGACGGCAATTCACTGGGAGCCTTGCCGAAAGCCACGCCACAACGCCTTTCCGAAGTTATTACAGGAGAGTGGGGCGAAGGCCTGATCCGCAGCTGGAACGATGCGCAATGGATTGATTTGCCACAGAAATTGGGCGGAAAGATCGCGCCGCTGATCGGTGCAAAACCGCATGAAGTGATCGCGTGCGACAGCACTTCGGTCAATCTTTTCAAGCTTATTTCGGCAGCTTTGAAATTGCGTCCCGGACGCAAAGCTGTGTTATCGGAACCAGGCAATTTTCCGACCGATTTATACATGATCCAAGGCCTTGAATCGCAGGGTCTCGCAACGCAAAAACTGGCGCAATATCAGGACATTGAAGCCGCACTGGATGGTGATGTCGCGCTGCTGTTGCTGACCCATGTGCATTACAAAACCGGGCGGATGCACGACATGGCGCGGCTGACCAAAGCGGCCCATGATGCTGGCGCTTTGGTGCTGTGGGATCTGTCGCACAGCGTCGGCGCATTACCGGTCGAGCTAAACGCAAATAACGTCGATTTTGCAGTGGGTTGCGGCTATAAATATCTGTGCGGAGGGCCGGGCGCGCCTGCTTTTGCCTATGTCGCACAACAGCACCTAGAAGGGGTCGACGCGCACCAAGGCGGCATCGAGCAGCCCATAACAGGCTGGTTTGGGCACAAAGCACCGTTTGCATTTGACGACACCTATCATCCGGCTCCGGGCATCGATCAACTGCTCGCCGGAACGCCTCCGATCCTGGGAATGTCAGCGCTGGAAGTCGGCCTTGATTTGATCGTAGAAATCGGGGTCGAGAGATTGTATGAAAAATCGCGCGGCCTCAGCGAATTTTTCCGCAAATGTCTGCACCATTCGGGATGCGAGCTGGAATTGGTCAGCCCTGATGATCCGATGCAGCGTGGCAGCCAGCTCTCTTTTCGTCACGAGCAGGCCTATGCCATTTGTCAGGCGCTGATTGCGCGCGGCATTATCGGAGATTTCCGCGCGCCCGACATCTTGCGCCTCGGGTTCGCGCCTGCTTATCTGACGTATCACGACATGGCGCAAACCGCGCAGGATCTCGCCGAGATCATCGCCACAGATGCCTGGGATCAGCCACAATTCCATGAACGCGCTGCGGTGACATGAGAGGCGGCTCTTGGGGTGGGAAGTAGAAGGTCTGGTTTAGGGAATTAAGAGCAGACACCGGATGTATTAAGAAAAATGAATAGAAGTTGGAATATGGTTAGAATCATGATGCTTCGGATTCGAGCCTCCCTTCTGATCGTTGCTCTGCTCTGCTCGTGCGCAGGTTCTGAGCCGACGTTTTCTTACGATAGGCGGGAAGCGGATCAGACAGCCCACAGTGAACCTACGTCCGTCACTCCGCAGCCCGATCCGCAACATTATAGATTTACTTCGCTCAGTCCATTGGAGCTGGACCAAGCCCAAAGCGTGAAGCTCCCTCGGAGATCAACTGGGAACTCGCCACTCATGATATCGCCAGACGGAACAAAATTCTTTGCATATAACGCGATTCAGGGCCTTTGGGTTGGCGAGATAGCTTCAAACGATAAGCCAAAGCATCCCGTCGGCCGAGTGTCTGGTGCGAGCTTTGGTCATGCGGAAACCGTACCTTTTGCGTGGTCTGGGCAGTCGCAGACCATCTTCGGCGCAAAACAAGCGACCGCGGATCCTAGCGGTTTCGCTCTCGGACCGATGTTTCCGGTTGAAATATCTCATAATGGAGCAGTGCGCGACCTACCGCGACTGACCCATCCTTCTGGAAATCTTGATGGGCTTATCTGGGTGGGTGGACGCGGGTTGGCGCTCGCGCTGTTTGGCGCCAAAGGAGACTACTACCGCCCAGAGATTGAGAACCGCGAACCTACAATTGCCATTGTGGATGCCGCCAACGGCCTAGTAATTCAGTCAACTGCTATACCCACTCCCGCCAACGAAGACCGAAAGGCACTCATCCTCGCGGTCGACGCGCGAGTTGACGACAATGGCCGTGCATTCGCCCTTCTCGCACTAAGTGGGCATCCTTCAAAAACTCGTCTATTTGCGTGGCATCAAGATCGACCTCTACGAGAGTTAAGTTGGGATACAGGCAAACTCACTCCCAAAAGATATGCCGTTTCGCCAAACCTAAAGACAGTCCTGATCATGCACGACCTGAGCGCCACAGGAGTAATTTGCGAAATTTGGAGCAATCAAGAGTGTCCGGCACCCACACCTACTGTGGGTACTGTGGCCGAGCTCAGAGACATCGCGAGTGGTCGCGTAATTTGGTCGTTCGAAGGAACTGCCAAGACATTTGGACGAAGCTTAAAGCCAGCAATCAGCGATGATGGATCGCTCGCTCTTATCTCCATGCCTCGGACCGGAGAAGGTGGAGACACGATCGCTTTGATTTCCATGCGAGATGGTCGGACTGTTCAAGAGCTTAATGGCGTGCCGGCCAATATCGATGGAATGGGCTTTCGCGATGATGACCGGTCCGTCTGGCTTAGCGGGGAAGATTTATTATTGACTTATAAGATCAAAAGACAAGTCCGCTTTTAGTCACTTATAAAAGTCAAATTTAGGTCCGCCACCGGGTCATAAGCCATCAGCCTAACTCGCTGCTCTTCCAGTTCGATGTCCCAATAGAGCCAATCGCGCCATGTTTGGCGCACGTCACTGGCCAAGAAGCTCTTGGCTTTCTGCGGCGTGCGGCCAGCGCTGATCTTATCGCAGAAGTCACGATCCGACAGAAAAGTTACCGGCTCTCTGATTGATTGTTTCAAGTCGGTGGAATATGCGCCAGCCTATGGTCTACAGAAGCGCAACAGACGGACACGCCGCAAACACGCGAACAGTTCTTTATGAAATCTGCTTGTCATGATGACGACACCGACGGCGCGGCGAACAGGCAGCGTGCGACACAGCGGCACGCTCGCCATAGAATTGGCTATCAATGTCTCAGGCCTGCTCAGTAGCTCATCGGATCGGTGTACTCACTTAAATACCGTTAGTTATCGGGTGTCTGTGTGACCGCCCAGCTTGAGAAAACCGGCGGCCACTTGTGGACAGCAATCGTTCTAGCTGGCGAACGGCCCGGCGGTGACCAATTGGCGCTATCAAATGATGTGACGTCGAAAGCCTTGATCCGTGTCGAGGGTAAAACCCTGCTTGACCATGTGCTCGGCGCACTGCTTGAAAGCCCTTCGATTGGTCAGATTGTGGTGCTGGCGCAGTCGCCCGACGCATTGTCCATGGCGGCGGGATCAGCGACATCGGACTCTGCGCGTATCACTTACAAGCGTTGTGCGAATGGCATCGCAACGAGCATTCTTGCAGAATTGAAAACCAATGCGAGTTTCAAGCCCACGCTGGTGACGACCGCAGATAACCCATTGCTCACTCCTGAGCGGATCGAAGAATTTTTACATAACTCACAACACGCCGATATTTCGATCGGGGTTGGCGAGCGAGAGATCGTTGAAAAGCGCTTTCCGCAGACACGCCGGACGTGGCTGAAATTTCGTGGCGGGCATTATTCCGGCGCAAATTTGTTTGCGTTGACCTCGGCTCGGTGCCTGTCAGTATTAGAGCGCTGGTCGAATATCGAGCAGGACCGCAAAAAGGGTTTAAGCCTGATTGCAAGTTTCGGTCCGTGGCTGCTTCTGGGCGCTGTGACACGAACGCTTTCGTTCCGTGAAGCGCTTGCCAACGCAGGGAAGAAATTTGGTTGTGATGTGCGCCATGTCGTTTTGGATGCAGAAGCTCCGATCGATGTCGACAAGAGCGATGATCTGGAACTTGTGACGAAAATACTGGCCTCAAGGCGAATTGCCGGTCGGGTTGCGCAGGAAGAACGCAGCGATCACCGCTGACAGGCTAGCCCACATTTTTGATCAAACGAGGAGTTTCGGAGGTTCGCCCAAATGTGACCTTGCTGTTGCATGGCATTCGGGCAAGGTTTGTTCTAAAGTGTGTTTAAGCACTAGCAGGAAGGTTGCGTGTCATGGCTTCTGCTAAGCTGCAAAGTTCGCAATCGTCACCTCAGCTGCGGTCGGCCAGTCAGACACGGCGCATCTGCTTTCTGTTCAATCACGACCAGACGCATCAGATTGCACACAGCCTGCCGATTGCGCTGGTGCTGGCGCGCGAGGGTCTTGCGGATGTTACAATTGCAGTGACTTCCAGAGCTATCGAAGAAAGCATCCAAAGCATCGCTAAGGACGAACTGTCACATTTGACCATCGTGCGCCTTTCTCTGCGATCAAAGCTATCGAAGAGTCTGACTGGCATCCTCGATCCGTTCGTTCCAGCGAGCAAGGTGCTGCTCTATCGTGACAATCTTGGATTCTTTCGCAATTTCGATGCGCTGGTGGTGTCGGAAAAAACATCGCTGCTTTTAAAGACGCGCTACGGACTGAACACGCTTAAGATTGTTCATACCAGGCATGGCGCAGGAGACCGCGCTATCGGGTTCGATGGGCAAAGCGCGCTGTTCGATCTCATTCTAGTTGCCGGACCGAAAATTGCGCGACGACTGATGAACGAAGCGGGGGTCGAGGCCGACCGCATCCGCATCATCGGATACAATAAGTTCGACTTGTTTGGCGATAACGAGACGAAGGTACGCTTTGAAAATCCGGCGTTGCCGATAATCCTCTATTGTCCGCATCCCGCGCCGACCCTGTCCAGTTGGTATCGCATGGGTGAACGGGTTCTGCGAGATTTGGCCGATTCGGGACGGTACAACGTTATTTTTGCGCCGCACGTCATGCTGTTTAGACGAAAATGGGCAGTCACCATTTCGCCGCCCGCCGCGCGCAAAGTTTCACGGCCCAGCGCGGACCTGTTAGAACATCCAAATCTCTTGATTGATTTGGGCAGTAGCGCATCGACTGACATGACTTATGCAAACGCCGCAGATATCTATGTTGGTGATGTCAGCAGCCAGATCTACGAGTTTTTGCTCAAGCCGCGTCCGTGCCTTCATCTGGATGCGCATGGCGTAAATTGGCAAGACAATCGTAACTATCGCCATTGGCAAACTGGCCCTGTCGTCCAGCATGACGGCGATATTGTCGCTGCGGTCGATCATGCGATCGCAAGCCACTCATCTTATTTGCCAGCGCAAAAAGAATTGTTTGCCGACACGTTTTCCGTGGAAGATGAAGCCGCTTCGGTGCGCGGCGCGAAGGCGATCATCGAGTATCTCAATGCAACATAGACAGGATCTGACGGGCCAGTGCATTTGGGTGCTCGCCAAAGGATACCGCCCTGACGAAGGCGGAATGCAGACTTATGCCGAGGGCGTGGCGGAGGCCTATGCGCAGTTGGGTGCGCGCGTCACCGTGTTCACCCAAACCAGTGTCGGCCCGCGCCGCGAGCGGATCGGATCGGTCGACCTGATCGACATCGGGCCGGGCAAGTCGATCAGTGTGCCACTGCGCTTTCTTCGCGCGATGCGCCGTGAAGCACAGCAAAGCGGCCCGCCTCGGCTCGTGCATGGAACCACTTGGCGGACCGCGTTGATGGCAATGCTCCTGCACTTGCCTTACGTTGTCACATTCCACGGGCGAGAATTTATGTATGCGCAAGGGGCGGCTCTCTTTGCGCTTCGGCAAGTGGCCAAGCGTTCGCGTCGATGCATTGCCGTCAGTGAATTTACCGCCGACCGTCTTAAACAGCGCCTTGGCGACGCCGCGCATCCGACAGTAGTGGCCTGGAATGGCCTCAGTCCGTGGATGGCGGAAACTGGCTCCCTAGCAAATTCGAGCAGACCACATGAGAAGCCGCTTATTTTTTCGCTGTGTCGTCTTGAGCCACGGAAAAACATTCTGGCCTGCGTGCGCGCTTGTAAAGCCTTGCAAGCGCAAGGCCTTGAATTTCGATATGTGATTGCCGGACGCGGCCCTGAGCTCCTCGCAATTCGCAAGTTTATCGCCGAGAACGACTTGGCTGGCCTCGTCGATGCGCGCGGTTTTATCTCGACCGAAGAAGCGGCACAGCTTTACGCTGACGCTGACATATTTTTGCATCCACAAACTGCGCATGATGGAGGAAAGGATTTCGAAGGTTTCGGGATCGCTATTGCCGACGCAATGGGAGCGGGTTGTGCTGCCATCGTGGGCGCAGAGGGCGGCTCTCCCGAACTGGTGGAGGATGGCAAGTCAGGCATTGTCGTTGATGGGAACAGTCGAGAAGCAATCGAAAACGCGCTGCGCTTTTTGCTGCAAAACGGCGATCGATGTTCGGAGATCGGAACCAATGCGAAGGCGCGATCAGCCGAATTCTTCAGTTGGGAGCGCCATGTTAAATTGGTTTTGCACGGCGTGTTGACTGAATGAGGGGTGGCGCGGCAACCACAATGCCACAATTCCATAAACGCGCTGCGGTGACATGATAGGGGCTGTCGGCTGGGAAGCGGACAGTCGCCCTTGAGATAGCCTGCGTGTCGCTAGTGTGGGTCCATGCTCTGCTACCAATTCTTCCCGATCAATACCGGCAGTTTGGCTTCATCAGGGTGCTTAACTGTCTAAGCCGAAGTAATTGTGCTATCCTCATATCAGGGTCGCTGAACGGGAGTCAGCGAACATGACACAGCAAGTAAACGAAGCGAAGCTTGAGGCGCTGGCGGGGACGGTGATCGGCGATGTGGCTGGTGCCTTAAGCCTCCTCATGGCCTATATTGGCGATCAGGCGGGAGTTTATGAAGCTCTGGATGGCGCGGGAGCCATCACCGTCGATGAGCTGGCTGCAAAGACTGGCCTGAATTCAAAATACTTGCTGCAATGGCTCGGTTCGAATGCGGCCGCTGGCTATATCAATTACCATGCAGATGAAGAGCGGTTTTCTATGTCTTGCGAACAAGCGCTCATTTTCACTCGTGAAGGTCAGCCTGCGTGCATGCAGGGCTTTTTTCAAGCGGTCGTCTCGCAGTTCGAAACTCAAGAGAGAGCCGTCAAGACCTTCAAGTCTGGTGAAGGAAGGCCCTGGGGAGATCACAGCGATTGTTGTTTCTGCGGAACAGATCGCTTTTTCCGGCCCGGATATGCCGCAAATCTTATCGAAAATTGGATACCCTCCCTTAATGGGGTGGAGGAAAAGCTAAAGGCTGGCGCAAAGGTTGCCGACATCGGTTGCGGACATGGATCATCGACGATCCTTATGGCTCAGGCCTATCCGCAATCGAGGATAGTGGGGATAGATTTCCACGCACCATCGATCGAGGAGGCGCGTGCCAAGGCCGCAAGTGCCGGGGTCAGCAATGTCGAGTTCCAGCTGGCGAAAGCTCAAGACTTTGACGGCAAGGATTTTGATCTCGCGTGCATATTTGATGCATTGCACGACATGGGCGATCCAGTCGGAGCGGCAAAGCATATCAGGCAAGCACTGCGTCCAACAGGCACCTTCATGCTTGTAGAGCCGCAGGCTGGGGATAGCATGACCGAAAACCTGCATCCCTTGGGCCAGATATACTATGCCTTTTCAACCACCGTCTGTACGCCGACGTCCCTAGCGCAAGAAGTCGGACTAGGCTTGGGAGCGCAGGCTGGACAGAGGCGTTTGACAGAGGTGCTGAACCAAGCAGGTTTCGCTAATGTCAGGCGTGCTTCGGAAACGCCAACCAACATGGTTCTGGAGGTGACCGGATAGCGTGAACGTAATCGGTGTGGGGATATGAGTTCAATCCTCCACTACCAAGAGGCAGCAATTAGGGTGCGATTGATACCGGGAGGTCGCGCGCGCAGATCGGTCGTGTAAATGACAGCTTTCGGACCGCAGGCCGGTAATCGGCTATGCCCGAAGTTGGGTCGAAAGCCATCAGCCCACCCCGCTACTCTTCCAGTTCGATGTCCCAATACAGCCAGTCGCGCCAGGTCTCGTGCAGGTAGTTAGGCGGGAAGCTTTTGCCCTGCTGCTGTAATTGCCAGCTGGTCGGTTTGATCGGCTGGCAGGAAAGGTGCATCTTGGCTTGGGCGGGCGTGCGGCCACCCTTCTTCATATTGCAGGAGCCGCAGGCAGTCGCGATATTCTGCCACGTGGTCTTGCCGCCCAGACGGCGCGGGGTGACGTGATCGAAGGTCAAATTACCCTGATTGCCGCAATATTGACACGTAAACCGGTCGCGCAGGAACAGATTAAAGCGCGTGAAGGCGGGAAATTCGGATGGCTTCACATATTGCTTCAGCGCAATGACGCTGGGAATTTTCATGTCGAGCGAGGGCGAATGCACCTGCCGATCATAGCTTTCGACGATATCGACCCGTTCGAGAAACACGGCCTTGATCGCGGTCTGCCACGGCCACAGGCTCAAAGGATAATAGGATAGCGGCGTGTAATCGGCGTTCAACACCAGCGCCGGACACGCGACCGGATCGCGCGTGGGATCCTCCATCGCGCTGCGGAACCGGGCGACCCTCTCGATCAGTTCGGATTTGAACACTGCTCGTCTTCCTTATCTGATTGACGGCAATCGAGCATTTGCAAGGCAAAGCGTCAAGGGTGTGACGCGCTCGCGTCCCACATAGATTTGTTAAGCGGCGGCGCCATGTTAGGGGAAACAGATGCCCGGCCCGCTCACCATACCGCCCATCACAACGCGTTTTGCGCCCAGTCCCAACGGCTCGCTGCATTGGGGCCATGCGTACTCGGCTATGATAGCGCATGACCTTGCCAATAGCCTGAATGGGCGGTTTTTGCTGCGGATCGAGGATATCGACGGGGCGCGGTCGCGAGCCGAACTGGCGGAGGAGTTTCGGCAGGATTTGCGCTGGCTGGGGCTGGAATTTACCGAAGTGGCTCCGCAATCGGAGCGCCTGGCAAGCTATGCGGCAGCGGCTGAGCGGTTGCGGCAGGCGGGGCTGCTATATCCGTGCCAATGCACACGGGCGCAGATTGCTGAAGCGGCGCAGACGACAGGGCCAGACGGGCCGATCTATCCGGGGACGTGCAAGGGTCAGGCGGTTGATCTGACACAGCCGGTCGCGTGGCGGCTGAATGTGACGCGCGCTACGGAGATAAGCGGACCACTGACATGGCACGATGCGCTGGCGGGAGAGCAGATGGCGGCGCCGGAATTACACGGTGATGTCGTGCTGGTGCGCAAGGATTTGCCGGCAAGCTATCATCTGGCGGCGACGCTGGACGATGCGGCGGACGGGGTGACGCTGGTGACGCGCGGGGCCGATCTGTTCCACGCAACGCATATTCATCGGTTGCTGCAGGCATTGCTGGATCTGCCCGTGCCGCGCTGGCACCATCATGCTTTGTTGCTGGATGAGACAGGCACGAAACTTGCCAAACGGCGTGGTTCGGCAGGCATTTCCGAGCATCGCAAGGCGGGCGAGAACGGACAGCAATATGTTAAGAAACTGCGCGCCGGGCAATTCCCCGCTGGCATTTCGCTTGGGCAGCCCTAGATTGCCTGCATGACATATTTTCTGATCGCAATCCTCGTAATCCTGTGCATTCTGGTTGTCGTGTCGCTGGTCCGAGGGATCGTGGCCTTCATGCAAAGCACGAAGCTGGATCTGGAAAACGACTCCGATGATCAGCGCGCCAGCGAGATGCAGATGAAGCAGAACAGCGCCATGTTCGCCCGGATCAAGTATCAGGCGCTGGCCGTGGTGGTCGTTGCAATCATCCTGATGGTAACGCGCTGACCCGTTCGAAATTCGAGGAGCGCGGCCCATGGTCAAGCTGAACAAGATTTACACCCGTACCGGCGATGATGGCTCGACCGGGCTGGTCGATGGCTCGCGCGTCGATAAACACGCCCCGCGCATGGAAGCGATTGGCGCGGTGGACGAGGCGAACAGCGCAATCGGGCTGGCGGCGGTGGCCGTGTCGGACGAGGCGCTGGCGCAATCGCTTTACCGCATACAAAACGATATGTTCGATCTGGGCGCGGATCTGGCGACACCGGCGGGCGAGGGCGAGGATTTTGCACCGTCCGAAATGGTGCTGCGCATTGTCAGCTCGCAATCTGAATGGCTGGAACAGGAAATCGACCGGATGAATGAACATCTGGAGCCGCTGACCAGCTTTATCCTGCCCGGTGGCAGCGAAGCGGCGGCGCGCCTGCACGTGGCGCGTGCTGCAACGCGGCGAGCGGAGCGGAGCGTGGTTGCGCTGTCCCACAGCGAGGCGATCAATCCCGCAGCACTGGCTTACATCAATCGCTTGTCGGATTATCTGTTTGTGGCGGCTCGCGCGGCGAACAACGCGCCAAATGCCGCGCCCGATAAAGCAGGCGGCGATGTGCAATGGATCCCGGGCGCAAACCGCTGAACCGCTAATCTGGCTACCTCGTTAAAGCCCTAGGCAAGAGCCTGCCCACTCGCTAACGGTGGCAATTATATTGCACTTGCGAAGGGATTTTCCATGCAAACTATCGGTATCATCGGCGCGGGCCAAATGGGCTCGGGCATCGCGCAAACCGTGGCGCAGCATGGGATGAACGTCCTGCTGGCGGATATTGATCTTGCGACGGCGCAGGATGCGGTTGGCGGGATCGACAAGGCGCTGGGCAAGCTGGTCGGCAAGGGCAAGCTGGAAGTGGCCGATGCGGAGGCTGTGCTTGGCCGTATCACGCCGATTGCCGATTACACGCCGATGGCCGAAGCTGACATCATCATCGAAGCGGCCACCGAAAAAGAGCCGATCAAGCAGGCTATTTTCGCCAAAGCTGGCGAAGTTTTTCGCGACGATGCGATTCTGGCCAGCAATACCAGCTCCATTCCGATCACGCGGATGGCGAATTACTCGCCTGATCCGGGGCGTTTTATCGGACTGCATTTCTTCAATCCGGTCCCGATCATGGGCCTCATCGAGATCATCCCCGGCCTTGCCACCAGCGATGACACGGTGTCGCGGACGCGCAAATTTGCCGAGACGCTGGGCAAGCAAGTGGTCGAAGTGCAGGATGAGCCGGGCTTTGTGGTCAATCGCATCCTGATCCCGATGCTGAACGAGGCGGTGTTCGTGTTGGGGCAAGGAACGGCCAGCATCGAAGACATAGACACGGGTTGCCGGATCGGCCTCAATCACCCGATGGGACCGCTGGAATTGGCGGATTTCGTGGGGCTGGATACCTGCCTCGACATCGTCATGGTCCTGTATAATACGACCGGCGACAGCAAATATCGGCCTGCGCCATTGCTGGTAAAATATGTCGAAGCAGGCTGGCTGGGCCGCAAAACCGGGCGTGGCTTTTACGATTATAGCGGTGATACGAAAATTCCGACGCGATAAAGGCGCGCCATCTAGGAACCGAGCGAAAGCGCCGCCCGTTGGTCAGGCAAAGGAGAAATTGCATGACCGACCCGAAAGTAGAGAGCCAGGAACAGCGGCAGGCCAATCTTGCGCCTGAAACGCATAATGACGAGCAGGACGATCACCGCAGTCAGGCGCAGGAAGTGGCCGAGCAAGCGCGCAGCACAACGACCGAAACCGTTAGCCCGACCGAAAGCGTAAAGCCGGACAATGCGGCTGACATTCTGGGCAATCAAGGCAAAGACCTGATCGACGAAATGCGCGATATGGAAAGCTCTGGCCGGATCGACATGGGCGCTTTTGCGGGCGAACCCAATCACGATGACAATGTCGATAAGTACGGCAAACCGCGCAAGCCCGGTGATGTGCCAAGCCCGGATGAAATCCCCGGCGCGGTTAAGTAGATCGGTTCTCAGGTCGGGCTGTGCAGCACCCATAAGGCGATAGCCAGAATGAGCGCCGCCGACCCGACCGACCAGCCGATCCAGCGCAACCCGCTGTTTTTGGCTGCTTTCAACTCATGCGCGGTCAATCGCTGAAAGGTTTTGTGCGCACGGCGTTCGGCTGTAAAAGCGACGACTGCGCCCATCAGGATAAAGCCTGTGGCGATGACCCGCGCGAGCCAGGGCGGATCGAATTCTCCAAATAGCGCGCGAAAGCCCAGACCGATACCGATCGCGGCAAATGACGTTCGCATCCATCCGGCAAAAGTGCGCTCCATCGCCATGATGTTGCGATCCTCGGCCAGATCGGTGCGCTCTTTGGCGAGTTCGTTGGAGTCCGGAATATCGTTGTTTTCGCTCATAGGGCGTGAGCATAGCCGCCTTTAGCATCCGCGCAACCGCGCCTCACGAATTTGCTTCTGCGATCAGCGGGTTATTGCGATTCTTCCGGGATTGACGGCATGCCATCGACCGGCGTGGTATCGTCCATCGGAAGCGGCTCGAAACCTTGCGTGTCGTCGATCAGTTCGGCATCGCTCATGCTGTCCGTCTCGAACGACATATCGTCATCATCGTCGTAGTAATCGGATTGCGGTTCGGGAGCGACCATCGGCTCCGGTTCGGGATCGTAGTCTGGTGTAGCACCACCGCCACCGCTCGAGGTGTCACCCGTTTGCGCCGTTTCTGCGATCAAGCCGGGATCGTCATCGTCACCGATCAGGAAAACGACGGCCAGCAGGAAGAAAAACGCTGCAAACAGCTTTTTCAATAAGGTCGAGCTCATATCCGGTCCGCGTGTCGATGGTTAAGGGATGGATAATGGCGGCAAAAAGTTAAGTTTTTGTTTGTGCCGCGTCGCGTTTCAATTCGTACAGCAATTCCAAAGCATCGCGCGGCGACAGGGCATCGAGATCGAGCGTCGCCAACCGCTGTGCCAGTGCGTCATGCGGCGGTTCTTCGACCGTTTGCGCGGCGGCGAACAATGGCAATTCTCCAAGCCCCGCCGCCAGACCGCCGGTTTCATCGCGGCCTTTCTCCAGCTTGGTCAGCACGGCTTTGGCGCGCTTTATAACGGGTTGCGGCACTCCGGCGAGGCGGGCCACGGCCAGACCATACGATTTGTCCGCTGCCCCGCGTGCCAATTCGTGCAGCAAGACCAGCTCGCCTTTCCATTCGCGGGCGCGGACATGGTGTAGCGACAGGGCATCGCAATTATCGGCTAGTCGCGACAATTCGTGATAATGCGTCGCGAACAGGCACCGGCTTTTCAGCGTTTCATGCACGGCTTCGACCACCGCCCAAGCCAGCGCCATGCCGTCATATGTGGAGGTGCCGCGTCCGACTTCGTCCAGGATCACAAAACTGTTTTCGGTCGCTTGTGACAGGATCGCGGCGGTTTCGACCATTTCGACCATAAAGGTTGAGCGTCCGCGCGCCAGATTGTCAGAGGCACCGACGCGGCTGAACAATTTGTCGGCTATCCCGATCCGGGCGCTTTCTGCGGGTACGAAACTGCCTGCTTGCGCCATCAGGATGATAAGCGCGTTCTGCCGCAGGAAGGTCGATTTACCGCCCATATTGGGCCCGCCGATCAGCCATAGCCGGTCATTTTGCGCCAAGCTGCAATCATTGGCGACGAACCGCTGGTTCTGCTTGGACAACGCCTCTTCCACCACCGGGTGACGACCTTTCGCAATGTCCAGCATCGGCGCATCGGTCAGTTCCGGCTGGCACCAGTCGCCCTCGACTGCGCGCTCTGCCAGACCCGCCGCGACATCGATCCGTGCCAGCGCAGCGGCCGTGGCTGCAATGGCTTCGCGCGCCTCGGTCACAGCCTCGACCAGCGTCACAAAATGCGCTTCCTCGCGCGCCAATGCGTGCGCGCCCGCTTCGGTGATACGGCCCGCTTCTTCGTGCAGAGTAAGCGAATTGAATCGCACCGCTCCGGCCATCGTCTGGCGGTGCGTAAAGCCGCTATCCGCCGCCATCAATTTATCGGCGTGTTTGGCGGGGACTTCGATGAAATAGCCCAGCACGTTGTTGTGCTTGATCTTCAATGCAGGCGTATCGGTGTCCTCACGATAACGCGCTTCCATTGCCGCAATCGCCTTGCGCGAACTGCCTGATGTCGCCCGCAATTCATCAAGCGCGGGATCATAGCCATCGGCAATATACCCGCCGCTTTGCCGCTCGGTCGGCGGGGAGGCGACCAGCGCGCGCGCAAGCAAGTCGATCAGCGCATCATGGCCCTTCAACCGCGCGATCAAGCGATCCAGCAGGCGCGGGCGGTCGCTGCTGTTGCTCAGCAAGTCGTCGATTTCGACCGATTGAAACAGTCCATCGCGGATTTGTCCAAGGTCGCGCGGACTTCCGCGTGTCGCCACAACACGCCCCAGCGCGCGGCCCAGGTCGGGCAGCTTGCGCAAATGCTGGCGCATATCGGCGCGCAGCAGCGGATCATTGTAAAAATGCCGCACGCAGCCAAGCCGGTCGCCAATCGCTTCGTTGTCGGTCAGCGGCATGGACAAATCTTCGGCCAGCAGCCGCGCACCCGCCCCCGTAGAGCAGCGATCCATGCACGCAATCAGACTGCCCGCGCGCCCACCATCCTGCGCGTTAAGAATTTCCAGACTTGTGCGGGTGGAAGCATCCATCGCCAGCCCGCCTTCACTGTCGCGAATTTCCGGCGGCAGAAGAAACGGCAGCTTCCCGCATCCGACATGGTCGAGATAGGCAATCAATCCACCCGCCGCCGCCAGCATCGCGCGCGAGAAATCAGCGAGACCGTCCAGTGTCGCCAATCCGTGCAAGGATTTCAGCCGCTCCTCGCCCCGGTCGCTGGCAAAGTCGAGTGCTGGCCGCGCAATCGTCTCGAACTCGCCGGTAAAGGCAGAATTATCCGGCGCGACGACTTCGCTGGCATCAAGGCGCGCCAGCGCTGTTTCCAGAGCGACCGGATCGCATTCTTCCAACACCATTTGCCCCGTCGAAATATCGCAGGACGCAATCCCGACCCGCTCGCGCAACTGACAGATCGCGACGAGCCGATTGGCGTGGCGCGGGTTCAACAGCGCTTCCTCGGTCAGCGTCCCGGCCGTAACGAACCGCACGATGTCGCGCTTCACCAAGGCTTTGGAGCTTCTGCCCTCTGCTTTGGCGCGCGCTTTTGCTTCCTCCGGTGTTTCCACCTGTTCGGCAATCGCGACCCGGCATCCCGCTTTGATCAGCCGCGCCAGATAGCTGTCCGCCGAATGCACCGGCACGCCGCACATCGGCACGGGCTTGCCCTCATGCTCGCCCCGGCTGGTCAATGCGATATCGAGAATGCTGGCCGCCTGCCGCGCGTCATCGAAAAATAGCTCGAAAAAATCGCCCATCCGGTAAAACAGCAAGCTGCCGCCGGCTTGCGCTTTGAGCATCAGAAATTGCTGCATCATCGGCGTGGGGCCGGATGCTTTGCTTGTCTTCGAGCTGGTTTTTGCGGGCGCTGCCATTGCCTGCACGGGCTTGCCTGTTGGCAGATGATTCGGAAAGAGCGGCAAGCTGACCTTTCCCCTACCGCACGGCGGGATCGTGATGTAAGGCACTTGCAACTGGCATCATCGAATACGGATAAGGATCACGCGTGGCTGACGAGACAACGGACGATTTCACCACGCGCGAGGCGCTGTTTTACCACGAGACGATCCGCCCCGGTAAGATCGAGATCGTGGCATCCAAGCCCGTCACGACGCAGCGCGATCTCAGCCTTGCCTACTCCCCCGGTGTGGCCGCTCCGGTGCAAGCGATCGCCGATGATCCTGCCAATGCCGCGCGCTACACGGCGCGGGCCAATCTGGTCGCGGTCATTTCCAACGGGACCGCAATTCTGGGCATGGGCAATCTCGGCGCGCTTGCTTCCAAGCCGGTAATGGAAGGCAAGGCGGTGCTGTTCAAACGCTTTGCCGATGTCGATTCCATCGATCTGGAGCTGGATACCGAAGACCCGGACAAGTTCATCGAAGCGGTTGCGTTGATGGAGCCAAGTTTTGGCGGCATCAATCTGGAAGACATCAAAGCGCCTGAATGTTTCATCATTGAGCAAGCCCTGCGCGAGCGGATGAACATTCCGGTCATGCACGACGATCAGCATGGCACCGCGATCATCGCGGCGGCTGGCCTGATCAACGCAATTCACCTGACACAGCGCAGCTTCAAGGACGTCAAAATGGTCGTCAACGGCGCGGGTGCATCGGCGATTGCCTGCACCGCGCTGATCAAGGCGCTGGGCGTGCCGCATGACAATGTAACGATGTGCGACCGCTCCGGCCCGATCTATCGCGGGCGCGAGGACGGCATGGATCAGTGGAAATCCGCGCACGCCATCGACACCGATGCGCGCACGCTGGAAGAAGCGCTGGACGGAGCCGACATCTTCTTAGGGCTATCGGCTGCAGGCGCGCTGAAACCGGAATGGGTGATGAAAATGGCGGATCATCCGATCATTTTCGCAATGGCCAATCCGACGCCGGAAATCATGCCCGATGTCGCGCAAGCCGCGCGCCCCGATGCGATTGTGGCGACGGGCCGCTCGGATTTTCCCAATCAGGTAAACAATGTCCTCGGCTTTCCCTTCATCTTCCGCGGTGCGCTTGACGTACAGGCGACCACGATCAACGAGGAAATGAAGATCGCCGCCGCCGAAGCGATTGCCGAACTGGCGCGCGAGCGGGTGCCCGAAGAAGTCGCGGCAGCTTACGGCAAAAGTCAGCAATTCGGGCGCGATTACATTATCCCGGCCCCGTTCGATCCACGCCTCATTGAGCGCGTCTCCTCTGCCGTTGCCAAGGCCGCAATGGATAGCGGTGTGGCGCTAAAGCCGATCGAGGATATGGACGAATATCGCCACCAGCTAAAAGCGCGCCTCAATCCGACGACGGCGGTGCTGACGCAGGTTTACGAGGAAGCGAAGAAAAACCCCAAGCGCGTCGTATTTGCCGAAGCGGAAGAGGATGTGGTGCTGCGCGCTGCCATCCAGTTCCGCGATTTCGGTTACGGCACGCCGGTTCTGGTGGGCCGCACCGACAAAGTGAAAGAAAAGCTGGTCGAGCTGGCCGTGTCCGATGTCGACAGCTTCGAGATACAGAATTCGGCCGATACCGAGCTGATCGAGCCGATGAACGACTTCCTTTATAACCGTTTGCAGCGGCGCGGATATACGGAGCGCGACGTGCGCCGGATGGTCAATCAGGAACGCAACGTGTTTGCCTCGCTGCTGGTTGCATTGGGCCACGGCGATGCGATGATCACCGGCCTGACGCGCCCGTTCGCGCAGACGGCGAAAGAGGTGAATCTGGTCCTCGATCCCAAACCCGGCGCGGTTCCGTTCGGCATTCACATGATGGTCGGCAAAAATTACACCGTGTTCCTGGCCGATACGACGATCAACGAGCGGCCCAGCTCCGCCGATCTCGCCCACATTGCCACCGAAACAGCAGCGGTTGCGCGCCGGATGGGCCACAATCCGCGCGTGGCGTTCTTGTCCTATTCCACCTTCGGCAATCCGTCGGGCAAGTGGCTGGAAAATATCCGCGATGCGGTGGCGTTACTGGATGCGCAGGAGCCGGGCTTTGAATATGAAGGCGAGATGGCGCCGGATGCAGCATTGAACCGGTCGGTGATGGAATTGTATCCCTTCAGCCGCTTGTCCGGTCCGGCCAATGTGCTGATTATGCCGGGGCTGCAATCGGCCAATCTATCGGCGAAGCTGCTGCGCGAACTGGGCGATAATGCGACGATCGGCCCGATGATGATCGGGATGGAAAAGCCGGTGCAGATCGCGCCGATGACGGCGATTGCGCCCGATGTGCTGACTTTGGCGGTCCTCGCCGCGGCGGGGGTTGTGGGGTGATCATTCTCGACGAAGAATCAGCTTCCGCTAGTAAGGTGAAGTTTGCTGTTATTGGTGGGAAGCAGGCGCGGCATCATGCCATCCATGCTCAGTATTTTTCGACTAGCTCAGACAGAAATTTGGAGCTGCATCAAGCGGCATTGCTACTCCCGAAATTTCTCTAGTACCGCCGAAAAAGGTCCCAATCGTCATTGATTTGCGAGTAGCAGCATAAACCTGACGTATGCTAGATTCAGCAAAGCTTCCAAAACAGCAAAGACACCCCGATCTACGTGTCAGTGGAACCATGGCCCGAATGCTTCGAATTAGATCCCGGTGAAAAACTAACCCTTATTTGGGATGCGCCGAAGAGCGGTGATGCTGCGACGATCGATTTCCTCAATGAGCGCGAACTAGTTGTGTCCCCGATCGGTGAAATTGACAATATCAAGTTGCTTATTAACGGCGAGGACGCTGAAGCTCGAAGCTGGGCCTTCAACACACAAGTGAACGCTGCTGCTGACGCGGCAGCTTTATATAAACAGGTTACCGTACCACCCATCCTTCCAACCTCACCGTCGCCGAAATCGAAAATACCAGACCTCACTGTTCTTAGCGCGGGCCTTGGCTTCATAGCGTGTTTCAGGCCAGCCGCCGGGGCGCTGCTCGAAACTAGCGCGATCCTCGGCCAGCCATTCAAACGGTGCATCCGGTCCGCTGCAAAACCGTTGCATCACCATCAGCGCATGGCGCAGATACACGGGATGATCGGTTCCGAAGCGAAATTCGCCGCCCGGTTTCAGCTTGTCCGCAATCATCTGCATCGGCCCGTCATTCACCATTCGGCGCTTGGCATGGCGCGCTTTGGGCCACGGATCTGGATGCAGCAGATAAGCAAAGCTCAGTCCCTGATCGGGAATGCGCGCCAGCACGTCCAGCGCATCACCATGCTGGATGCGGACATTGGCAAGATGCTGTTCTTTGACATGGGTGAGGGCAGCGGCAACGCCATTTAAATAAGGCTCTGCCCCGATAAAGCCGTGATCGGGCAGCATATCGGCGCGCGCGGCCATGTGCTCTCCGCTGCCGAAACCGATCTCGAAATGCAGCGGGCGGCCAGACCCGATGGCAGCACCAAACAAACGCTCTGCCGTGACTTCGCCTTCTGCCGGCACGGCAATTTGCGGCAGCAATTCATCCATCAGGGTTTGCTGATGCGCGCGGATGGGCTTGCCGACCGAGCGGCCATAAAGCCTGTTCAGGGTGGTGGGGTCGCCGTCTTTGTAAGCCGTCATGGACGCCCTCATAAGAAAACGCCCGGAGTGTTTCCACCCCAGGCGCAAAAGTTACTCAAAAGAGTTATCAGTTTAATCGCTCGCCGGATCGATCAGCGTCCGCAAGGCCGACTGGCCCCCGCGCAGGCGTAAGCGCATCAGCCGCGAGCGAAATTCACGCAGCTTCGGCTTCTTCGTTCGGATCGCGCAGCACGTAACCACGGCCCCACACGGTTTCGATATAATTTTCGCCGTCGCACGCATGGCTGAGCTTTTTGCGCAGCTTGCAGATAAACACGTCGATGATTTTCAATTCCGGCTCGTCCATCCCGCCATAAAGGTGGTTCAAGAACATTTCCTTGGTCAGCGTGGTGCCTTTGCGCAGGGATAGCAATTCCAGCATCGCATATTCCTTGCCGGTCAGGTGAACACGCGCGCCATCGACTTCGACCGTCTTGGCATCGAGGTTGACCGACAGCTTGCCAGTGCGGATGATCGACTGGCTGTGTCCTTTGGAGCGGCGCACCACGGCATGGATCCGGGCGACCAGTTCTTCGCGATGGAAAGGCTTGGTAACATAATCGTCGGCCCCGAAACCGAAGCTGCGAATTTTGCTGTCCATTTCGGCCACGCCCGACAGGATCAGAACCGGCGTCTGCACTTTGGCAACGCGCAGCTTTTTCAGCACATCGTAGCCGTGCATATCCGGCAGATTAAGATCGAGCAGAATGATGTCGTAATCATACAGTTTACCGAGATCCAGGCCTTCTTCGCCCAGATCGGTCGTATATACATTGAACCCTTCGGTCGTCAGCATCAGTTCGATGGCCTTGGCCGTTGTTGGTTCGTCTTCGATCAGCAGTACACGCATGGGTAGGTCCCCTCTTGGCCCATTGTCCGCTCGTAACCTTTCCGAAAGAGAGGTTGCGATGAATTAACCACACAAGGTCTGAACAGAAAAGGTTAATTTTTTGTGAAACGGATATTAACTTTTTTGCTTAGCGATGGGTGTCAGCACGGGCGCAGCCGAGGTTAATTGCCCTTTGCGCGCGCGTTAAGGATCAGGACAAAGCCGCAAGTTTCTTGGCTCTGCGCCGTTGTACGCTCGATCCGATGCCCATCGCTTCGCGGTATTTGGCGACGGTCCGGCGCGCGATGGCGAGGCCTTCGGCATTCAGCAGATCGACCAGTTTGTCATCGGACAGGATTTTGGTCGGGCTTTCCGCATCGGTCAGCGCCTTGATTCGCGCCTTAACCGCTTCCGATGAGGCGTCCCCGTCCGATCCCGGCGGAAGCAACTCCACTGGAAAAGAAGTATTTTAATTCGAACGTGCCACGCGGACAGTTCAGATATTTGTTTGAAGTCACCCGGCTGATGGTGCTTTCGTGCATTTCGATGTCTTCGGCCACTTCGCGCAAAGTGAGCGCTTTCATTGCCGACACGCCCTCGCGAAAGAAACCGTCCTGATGCTTGGCGATGGCAGCGGCTGTTTTCAGGATCGTCTTCTGGCGTTGGTCCAGCGCCTTGATGAGCCAGCTCGCTTCTCCCAATTGTTCATCCAGCCAGCTGCGGGATTTCTTGTCAGCGCAGCCATCGCGCAACTCGAGAAAATACGGGCGGTTGACGACCAGACGCGGCAAGCTGGCGGGATTGAGCGTGATGTTCCATCCGCCAGTCCGCCCCGCAACCATCAGAATATCGGGGACGATGGCATTTTCTGCAGTCCCGCCGAACGCGCAGCCGGGCTTGGGATCATATCCGCGCAATTCGGCGAGCATATCGGCAAAATCTTCGTCATCGACATCGCACATCCGCCGCAACCGGGCGAAATCGCCTGAGGCCACCAGATCGAGATTGTCGATCAGGCGCGCCATGCAGGGATCGTAACGGTCCGCTTCTTTGGCTTGCAGAGCGAGGCATTCACCCAGTGTGCGTGCGCCCACCCCGGTCGGCTCGAACGTTTGCACCAAAGCCAGCGCGCGTTCGACTTCGGCGATTGGTGCGCCGAGCTGCTCCGCAATCTGTTCGAGCGAGTCGTGCAGGTAGCCGGCTTCGTCCAACTCGCCGATGATCCGTGCGGCAATAATCGCTTCGCGGCCATCGCGCGCCGCCGCTGGCAATTGATCGTTCAGATGATCGGCAAGGCTGTGCCCGCTTTCCGCGCGCTCGCCAATGTCAGGCAAATCCTCAAGGCTGGCCATGCCGGTGGACGCCGCGCTCCAGTCACCCGATCCATCGCCTGTATCACGGTCCCGGTCCAGCGTCGCCGGGTCGATGTCCAGCGCATTGGTATCGCCCGCGCTGCTGTCGGAAGCGTTTTCCTGTATGTCTGGCGTATCGGGCGCTGCCTCGCTGCCTGCATCGCGGCCTGCCTCGCCGCCTGCCTCCCTCCGCGTCTCGCCCACTTCGAGCAGGGGATTGGCTTCCAGCGCTTCACCGATATAATTCTCAAGCTCAAGGTTGGACAGGCTCAGCAGTTTGATCGCCTGCTGCAATTGCGGCGTCATGACCAGCGATTGTGATTGTCGGAGGTCTAGCCTCGGACCCAGCGCCATTGGTCAGTTCCCCGATTGCCGGGACATTACAGCGTGAACCCTTCGCCAAGATACAGGCGGCGCACGTTTTCATCGGCGACAAGGTCTTGCGGTGTGCCAGCAAACAGCACTTGCCCGCCATAAATGATGCAGGCGCGATCGACGATATCCAGTGTCTCGCGCACATTGTGATCGGTAATCAGCACGCCGATGCCGCGGCCTTTCAAATCCTTGACCAGATCGCGAATATCGCTGATCGACAGGGGTCGATGCCCGCAAAAGGTTCATCCAAGAGCATGATGGAAGGCTTTGCCGCCAGCGCGCGTGCGATCTCACAGCGCCGTCTCTCACCGCCTGACAGAGCCATAGCCGGGCTGTCGCGGAGCCGCGTCAGACCGAACTCTTCCAGCAACCGCTCCAGCTCCTGTGCGCGTGTATCGGCGTCCGGCTCGACCATTTCCAGCACAGAATTGATATTCTGCTCGACCGTCATGCCGCGAAAAATGCTGGTTTCCTGCGGCAGATACCCAAGACCCAAGATAGCGCGCCGATACATCGGCAAATGCGTCACATCCTCGCCATCCATCAAAATGCGCCCGGCATCGGGGCGAACCAGCCCCATAATCGAATAGAAACACGTCGTCTTGCCTGCGCCATTGGGGCCAAGCAGACCCAGGACTTCGCCTTTGCCGACGGTCAGCGAGATATCGCTCAGCACTGCGCGCTTGTCGTAGCTTTTGGCGATGGAGATCACTTCCAGCCCGCCTTGCGGAATGGGTGGTGCCGCATCCGAAATTTCAGCGGTCGCGGGCATTTCTGAGTGTTCATCGAGGGACATCGGCGTGACTGTAGCAGTCGCTTTGCCGGTGAAAACCCTGTTTTGCGTAAAATCTGTCGGGCAAGTGTCGCAAATTCGACCGAACGACATATGCAGCGCATGAGCGACATTGGCTTTAGCGAGAGAACGTCCTTGCACAATATGCAACAAAGGGACGCATTGGTTACGCAACTTGCAACATCGCGCTAATTTTGAGATAACACGGCCTGAGAGAGATGTCCGGAGACAATGATGCGTGATTACATAAAAGATCAGCAACCGACGGCAGCAACGGCGCACATCGCACCGCAGACACGCGACTGGCGCGCCAAGATCAGTGACCATGTCGCTTATGCGTTGGTTGTTTATACCGGCCTGCAAATCTTTATGACCGTAAACGCAATGAAGTCGGGCGGGGCGTCGATCCTGCCGTATCTCGCACTCATACTATTGGTTGCTATTATCATCCCGTTTTGCCGCTTTTTCGAAAAGCGCTGGTCCGGATTGTCAGATGCGGAAGCCGGCGACATGAAATTTCAATCCGCTTTCCGCCGCGATGTTATCGGACTGTGGCTCCTCGCTTTCGGGATCCCGCTGGCCCTGACTGCGGCAATCAAGGGTTTGCTTTCGCTGGTTGCCTAAGCGGTACAGCGGCATAATCACCCACGTTCCGGCACGATTGCCACCGACACGCGTAATATCCGCATGACCGGATTACTTAACCGCATCCTTGCCGTTGTATTGATGGCGACTTTCGCGCCCTCGCTGGCACACGCTGCTTTGTTGGCCCCAGCACCGGAAGCGGCTGCTCCAGCGGAAGCCGAGGCCCCGATCGGACCGATCGAAACCGTCCCGGATGCGGGCGATGACGAGCGCATCGAAACGCGCATCGGCCAGATTTTCAGCCAGATTCCTGCGTTTGAAAGCGTGGATGTTTCCGTCGATGAAGGCGTGGTCAAACTGTCCGGCACAGTGTCGGAAGATAGCGATGTTACCCGTGCCGAGACGCTGGCTGCGCAAGTCGAGGGCGTCGCGACGGTCGAAAATGGCGTGGAGCGGGACGTATCGCTCAGCAGCGGCTTGTCCTTTTTCGAACGGTTTGAAAAGCGCTTGGGCGATTTTATCAAGCTGCTGCCGCTGATCGGTCTGGCACTGGTCGTGGCGACGGGAATTGCGCTGGTCGGTTACGCTATATCCAGCCTGACATGGCTGTGGCGCAAAATTGCCCCGAACGTATTTCTGGCGGATTTGATCGCCAGTGCGATCCGCTTTGTTTTTGTTGTTGGCGGCATCGTAGTCGCGCTCGACATGATTGGGGCAGGCACGCTGCTGGGCGCAATTCTGGGCGGGGCCGGTGTGATCGGTCTGGCCTTTGGTTTTGCCTTGCGGGAGACGATCGAGAATTACCTGGCCTCGCTCATGCTATCGCTGCGCCAGCCATTCCGGGCGAACGATCTGGTGCTGATCGACGGGATCGAAGGCCGGGTCATCCGCCTGACCAGTCGCGCAACCATCATCATGACGCTGGACGGCAATCACGTCCGCATTCCCAACGCGCAGGTGTTCAAGGCGGTCATCACGAATTTTACGCGTAACCCGCAGCGCAGGCTGGAAGTGGACATGATTTTCGATGCGGGCGGTCAGGAAGCAGCGGTGCGCGAAGCCGGGCTGAATACGCTGGCCGATTTGCCGTTTGTCCTGACGCAGCCGCCGCCAGAAGTGCGGATTATCGGCACGGCAGCCGCCGATACGCATTTCCGCTTTCTCGGCTGGATCGATCAGCGCAATACTGACCGGCATAAGGGCAAAAGCCAGATTGTCGCGGCCATGATGAGTGCGATGAAAGCGTGCGGTTTCGCAATGCCGGAAAACGAGCAGATCCTGAAATTTTCGCCCGATTCGCCGCTGGTCATTCAGGACGGCGACAGTCCGGTTATTCCCAAAGCGCCTGCTCCGCCCAAAGCGGACCCTGCCGAAATCCCGCCATCGCCGACATTGGACACCGACACGCGACCGGAAAACTACATCGCGCAAATGGTCGAAGACGAGCGCGAGGCCGTGCCGAACGATGGCGATCTGCTCGATGGGGACCGGCCCGTAGAATGACGGCCAGATAGTCGCGGTTATGCGGCTTGCTTGGCCCGCTCGATGGCTTCGATCACGATCTGGCGCGCTTCGGCCCGGTCGCCCCATTTGCCGATCCGCACCCACTTTTCCGCTTCCAGATCTTTGTAATGCGTGAAGAAATGCTCGATCTGCTGAAAGATGATCGACGGCAAATCTTTCGTCTCGCCGACATCGGAATAATACGGAAACGTCGTATCGACCGGCACACAGATCAGCTTTTCATCGCCGCCATGCTCGTCTTCCAGATTGAGCACGCCAATCGGCCGCGCGCGGACAACACAGCCAGCCATAAAGGGCGAGCGCGCAATGACCAGCGCGTCCAGCGGGTCGCCATCGGGCGATAGCGTGTGCGGCACAAAGCCGTAATTGGCAGGATAGCGCATGGGCGTGTGCAGGATGCGGTCCACGAACAGTGCGCCGCTTTCCTTGTCGAATTCGTACTTCACCGGCTCGCCGCCCGTCGGCACTTCGATAATGACGTTCAGATCGTCGGGCACATTGGAGCCGGTCGGGATTTTGTCGATGAACATGGGTGCGGTCTTTCTGGCTGGGCCGTCCGAAGGCCGAATGAATTGCGTGTGTGGGCCGATAGCGGCGTCTCTGCTAACCGCCAACCACATTTATGTTGCAATGCGGTAAATTTGCGCCGGAATGGTGCGCAGCCATTGCGAGCAGGCGCGCGCACGGTTAAGCGCGGGCATGGCACACAACACTCCCAAGGCGATCCGCGGCACGCAGGATATTTTCGGCGCCGATGCCGAGGCTTTCTCATTCGTGGTCGAGACATTCGAGCGGGTTCGCCGTCTCTATCGTTTTCGCCGGGTCGAAATGCCGGTATTTGAAAAAACCGAAGTCTTTGCCCGGCCGCTTGGGCGAAACGACCGATGTGGTCGCGAAAGAAATGTATTCGTTCGAGGATCGCGGCGGCGAATCGCTGACTTTGCGACCGGAATTTACCGCCGGGATTGCGCGCGCTTTTCTGACCAATGGGTGGCAGCAGCACGCGCCGCTGAAAGTGGCCACACACGGACCCTTGTTCCGTTACGAGCGTCCGCAAAAAGGACGCTTCGGCAATTTCACCAAATCGATGCAGAGATCATTGGGCGCAGGGGAACCGCAAGCCGATGTCGAATTGCTCAGCATGGCGGATCAATTGCTGCGGGAGCTGGGGATTGCCGAGGGTGTGACCCTCCAGCTCAACACGCTGGGCGATCCCGACAGTCGGGAGGCGTGGCGGCAGGCTTTGGTGGCCTACTTCGCGGCGCATAAGGGCGATTTGAGCGAGGATAGTCAGGTCGACTGGAGGATAATCCGCTCCGCATTCTGGATAGCAAGCATCGCGGGGACATTACGCTGGTCGCGATGCGCCGACGATCGACGATTCTTTACCGATGAAGCGCAGCGTTTTTCGAAGCAGTCACCAGTGGGCTGGATGCAGCCGGGTGTCAAGTGGAAGCGAGGCGCGAAAGCCTTGTGCGCGGGCTGGATTATTACCGGCACACGGCGTTTGAATTCGTGCCGGAGGAAGGAAGTGCAGCGGCGGACAAACTGGGCGCACAAAGCACGATTTTGGGCGGCGGGCGCTATGACGGGCTGATGGAAACGCTGGGCGGTCCGCACACGCCATCGGTCGGCTGGGCCGCCGGGATCGAGCGGCTGGCGATGCTGGTTGGTGAGCGAGAGGAAGAAGTTGCTGAGGCCATTATCGTGGTTGAAGATGACTCCGATGAAGCAATGCGGAAAGCATCGAACGCGTTAGCCAGTTTGCGGGATCACGGCCTAAGTGCCGAGATGATTGCGACAGGATCGGCGCGCAAAAGGTACGACAAGGCCGTAAAGCGGTCCCCGAGAGCAATCATCACCCTTAGCAGCGATGGACATGGCTTGAGCGGTGATCATGACAGCAATGCTCGTATCGTCGAAATATTGCCTTACTTAAAATGACCATTCCTCCTGAGCGCCTGCAACAAATCACCCATCGCTTTGCCGAACTGGAAGCGCGGATGGCGTCCGGTACGCTGGAAGGCGAGGACTTCGTTGCGGCATCGCGCGATTATGCCGAGCTGGAGCCGGTAGCCGCATTGGCAAGAGACGTGCAGGCCCTGCGCGCAGAGCAGGCGGATCTATCGGCGATGCTCGACGATCCGGAAATGAAAGCGCTAGCCGAGGAGGACTTGGAGCGCATCAAACACGCGCTGCCGCCTAAGGAACGTGCGCTGGCGCTCGCTTTGTTACCGCGCGATAGTGCCGATGCACGGCCCGCCATGCTGGAAATACGCGCCGGAACCGGCGGTGACGAAGCCGCCTTGTTCGCCGCCGATCTGTACCGGATGTATGAGAAATTTGCAGGCGAACAGGGCTGGAAAGTCGAACCGGTCAGCATGACTTCTTCCGATGTGGGGGGCTTCAAGGAAGTCGTCGCGAATGTCACCGGCACAGGCGTGTTCGCCAAGCTGAAATTCGAATCCGGCGTTCACCGCGTGCAGCGTGTGCCGGTCACCGAATCCGGCGGGCGCATCCACACCTCTGCCGCGACAGTGGCGGTTCTGCCTGAACCTGATCAAGTGGATATCAGCATCGATCCGGTCGAGTTGAAAATTGACACTTACCGCGCCAGCGGAGCAGGCGGTCAGCACGTCAACACCACCGATAGCGCCATCCGCATCACGCACTTGCCGACCAATACCGTTGTCACTTGTCAGGATGGCCGCAGCCAGCACAAGAACAAGGAAAAGGCGATGCAGGTCCTGCGCGCCCGGCTTTACGAACAGCAGCGGGACGAGGCGCAAGGGGCCGAGGCAGAAGCGCGCAAGGCGATGGTCGGCAGCGGCGATCGTTCGGAGCGCATTCGCACTTATAATTTCCCGCAAGGGCGCGTAACCGACCACCGCATCGGGCTGACCCTGCACAAGCTGGACGAGATTTTGGCGGGACCGGGCCTCACTGAATTGGTTGATGCTCTGAAAACAGAGGACGAGGCAAAGCGACTGGCCGCGCTGGATTCGTGAAAAGCGTAGCAGATGCCCTGCGCGAAGCACGGCGGGAGCTTGGCAAGACGAGCGATACGGCGCGACTGGATGCCGAACTGCTGATGGCGCACACGCTGGGCGTGTCGCGGTCGGACTTGTTGCTGCGCCATATGCGCGGGCCAGCGCCGGACGGCTTTGCGGAACTGATGGCGCGGCGGGCCAAAAGCGAGCCGGTCGCTTATATCATCGGGCATCAGGAGTTTTACGGACTGGATCTTGCGGTCAATCCTGATGTTCTGATCCCGCGAGGCGATAGCGAAACGTTAATTGCGGCGGCGCGCGAACATTATGGCGATGGAGCGCCTGACACGGTCCTCGACCTTGGTACGGGGTCGGGTGCCTTGTTGCTAGCGGCCCTGTCAGTCTGGCCCGAAGCGACAGGGGTGGGCGTAGAGCAAAGCCTTGGCGCAATCACGCTCGCCGCATCGAATGCCGCGCGGTTAGCTCCAGGCAAACGTGCGCGATTTGTGCGCGGTGACTGGACACAAGCGGATTGGACGCGCGATATCGGCGCATTCGATTTGATCCTGTGCAACCCGCCCTATGTCGAATCCGGTGCATCGCTTACTCATGATGTACGCGGGTTCGAGCCGCATGACGCTTTGTTTGCCGGCGGGGACGGGTTGGACGATTACCGCATCCTGCTCCCGCAAATAGCGGAATTGCTCGCGGATAACGGTATCGCAATTTTCGAGATCGGCGCGACACAAGCGGAGGCCGTCACCGCGTTAGCAGAAGCGGCGGGTTTTGCCGTACAAATGCACCGCGATCTGGGCGAACGGCCCCGCGCACTGGTGCTGAAACGCCGGTAATTAACAGCTTGGCAAGGCGCATACGACATAAGGGCTTGGCAAACCCGTATCGGCGGGCTACCCCTGTAACTGGTTTCCACGATCTTCGGCATGGCTGCAGATTTTGAGGACCGGCTCCGAAACTTTGCGAGGCTCCTGAATTGGCACAGCCATTGGACCATGCGGGATAAGGATGCGGCGCACTGCCTTTAATGGCCGGTGCGCGGCAATTGAGCGAGAATATGCGGCTGCAAGCTCGCTGCAATGCGTGACTAAGTGTATGACAGCCACGACACGAGGAAGAGTTTCCTTTGAATAATCAACGTAATAACAACCGTCGCCGTGGGCGCGGTAATCGCCCCCAGCAACAGGGCGGCAATCAGTCAAACCGGATCGACAGCAGGGCGCGGGGCAATGCTCCGCAACTGCTCGACAAGTATAAAAAGCTTGCGCAGGATGCACAGCATCACGGTGACCGGGTACAAGCCGAATATTATTTGCAATTTGCCGATCATTACTTTCGGGTGATTGCCGATAACAAGGCGCGTCAGGACGAAGCGCGGGCGAAGCGCGATGATGATCGCGGCGATAACCGCCAGTCCTCCGACAACCGCCAGTCTTCAGATAATCGCCAAACCACCGACAATTATGACGATGACGGCGACAATCAGCGGGGCAACAATCGTGGCCGTGGACGCGGACGGTATGACCGGCAAGCGGATGGCGATGACGACGCGCAAGACAATCGTCGCGGGCGCAATCCCCGCCAATCCGATAATGGTTCTGGCCAGGATAACCGGTCGCACAGCCAATCAGACGCCAATTCGGACGACAGCTCGGATGACAATTCCGACAGCGGGCCGGATCACGGCGAGAACCAAGCGCGCGCACCACGTCAGCGCGCCGCTCCTCGTCCAAGACGCTCCGACAATGATGCAAGCGACGGTGAGGCCGCGCCAAAGCGCCCGCGCGGTCGTCCACGCAAAACGGTCAGCGATAATAACGAAATCGACGCATCGGTTCTGCCGCCAGCCATTAGCGGGGACGATGCCAATGGCTTGGATAAAGCGCCGGTCAAAAAAGCACCCGTGCGCCGCCGCCGCAAAGTGGCGGATGACGATGGCGATGTAAGCGCAACCGTCTGATCTGGACGGAGGTGCGCGATGTCCGCCTCTGATACGGTGATGCCCGCGCAGATGCATGACGATCACTCGCAGTCTGCTTTGGTGACGACGCTGCTAAAATATCCGCGACTGCTCGCTCTGGCTTTGGGCGCACTGGCGGCATTGGGGTTTGAGCCGCTTTCCCTGTGGCCGATTGCCATGCTGGCGATGGGTAGTTTTATTCTGCTCCTGATGAGCGCTGCAACTGCGCGCCGGGCTGCATTGCTTGGCTGGCTATTCGGTGTCGCCCATTTCACCACGATCAATAACTGGATCGCTACGGCCTTCACCTATCAGGCGGAAATGCCCGCAGCATTGGGCTGGGTCGCTGTGCCGCTTTTGTCGCTCTATCTCGCAGTATATCCGGCTTTGGCGGCATGGGCTGCGTGGAAGCTGGCGCATGGGCGCAGCCGAACGGTGTTTGCCATCACTTTTGGAGCGTGCTGGATTGTCGCCGAATGGCTCAGAAGTTGGGTATTTACCGGCTATGCCTGGGGGCCATTCTCGCTTGGCTTGCTTGGCCCATTCGACCGGCCCGGACTTGCTGCCGTTTTGCCGGTCACCGGAACTTACGCCTTATCCGGCATCGCTGCGATGGTTGCGGCCCTGTTCGTCGCCAGCGTGATCGAGCGCCGCTGGTTGCCTGCCATTTTAGTCGCAGCATTACTGACTGCGGGAATGTACTGGCCAGCTGCAGCGCCTCGCGACGGCACATTGGCACTGACGCTGGTGCAACCCGATGTTCGGCAGGACGATCTCGATAATCCAGCCACATTCGAGGACCAGTTCGCAACTTTGCGGCGGCTGACTTTACCGCATAAGCCGAATGCGAAACGCCTTGTCCTGTGGCCGGAATCAGCTGTTCCTGACTATCTGCGCGATGGCTATCCGCAGCGTTATTATGACCAGTTGACGGCTGCTGGTGATCCACGGTTTGCGCGATGGCGTATCGGGCAGACGATCGGCAGAAACAGTTTGCTTATGACCGGCGCAGTCGATCTGGAAATCGGTGGGACCGAAGGCTTCGAAAAAGCCGTGGGCGCATATAATTCCGTGACCGTAATCGGGTCCGATGGCAGTTTGCAGGACAGCTATGCCAAAGCGCACCTCGTGCCTTACGGCGAATATCTGGCGTTGCGCTGGCTGCTGGAGCCGCTGGGAGCGACACGCCTCGTTGCTGGCACAATCGACTTCATCCCCGGACCGGGACCGCGGACCTTGGAGCTTGGCGAATACGGCAAAGCCGGGGTGCAAATTTGCTACGAGATTATTTTCTCCGGCGAAGTGGCGGAGCGCGGCAACCGGCCCGATTATATCTTCAATCCGTCCAACGATGGGTGGTTCGGCAGCTGGGGTCCGCCGCAACATCTGGCGCAAGCACGCATGCGTGCGATCGAGGAGGGCTTGCCCGTCCTGCGCTCGACCACGACCGGGATCAGCGCCGTCGTCGATGCCCATGGCGTCGTACGGCAGCATATCCCGATGCACCGCGCCGACCGCATCGAAGGATTTGTGCCGCCTGCCGCCCCGCCGACGCTGTTTGCCAGACTGGGCCACTGGCTCACGCTGGGCTGGGTCGTCGTGCTCGGGCTGATTTCCTCGGTTGCCATGCGCAGGCGCGCCCGCTAAGCGACAGATAAAGACATAAAGCATTCTTTATATCGAGGTTTCATGCGCGAGAATTACCTGTTCACCTCCGAAAGCGTTTCGGAAGGCCATCCCGACAAAGTTTCGGACCAGATTTCCGATGCCATCGTTGATTTGTTTTTGGCAAAAGACCCGGAAGCCCGTGTCGCTTGCGAGACGATGACGACGACACAGCGGGTTGTTTTGTCTGGTGAAATCCGGTGCCGTGACGTGTTCGACAAATCCCGCGACGAGTGGGAGCTAAACGGATTTTGGGCGCCGGGCGCACGCGACGAAATCGAGCGGGTGGTGCGCAAAACTGTGCGCGACATCGGATATGAGCAGGACGGGTTCCACTGGCGCACGCTGACATTTGAAAACCATCTGCACGGGCAATCCGCCGAAATTGCGCAAGGCGTTGATGCCAGCGGCAACAAGGACGAAGGCGCGGGCGATCAAGGCATCATGTTCGGCTTTGCCTGCGATGAAACTCCCGATCTGATGCCGGCTCCGATCGATTACAGCCACAAGATTTTGGAACAATTGGCGCACGATCGCAAAAGCGGTGCCGCGCCATTCCTCGAACCCGATGCCAAGAGCCAAGTCACGCTGCGCTATGAACATGGCAAGCCTGTTGGCTGCACCGCTGTTGTCGTCTCGACACAGCACGCCAAAGGCTATGATCAGGGTGAAAACGAAGCCGAACTGAAATCCTATGTGCGCAAAGTGGTCGCGGACGTGTTGCCCGATGGGTGGCTGTCCGATGACACGGCGTGGCACATCAACCCGACTGGCGCTTTCGAAATTGGCGGACCGGACGGCGATGCAGGCCTGACCGGACGTAAGATCATCGTGGATACTTATGGCGGAGCCAGCCCGCATGGCGGCGGCGCCTTTTCTGGCAAAGACCCGACCAAAGTCGATCGCTCAGCCGCGTATATCACGCGCTATCTGGCGAAGAACATTGTGGCGGCCAAGCTGGCCACACGCTGCACGATTCAGCTCGCCTATGCCATCGGCGTGAGCGAGCCGCTGTCTCTTTATGTCGATACGCACGGTACCGGCACGGTAGATGATGAAAAGCTGGAAGAAGCCATCCGTTCGATCGCTGTTTTAGGCGGCCTGACCCCGCGCGGTATTCGCACGCATCTGGGCCTTAACAAGCCGATCTATCGCAAAACCGCCGCTTATGGTCATTTCGGTCGCACGACCAATGGCGACCATTTCCCGTGGGAGCGGATCGATCTGGTGGATGCGTTGAAATCCGCGCTTGGCTAGTTTCGCTCGGGAACCGCGCAGTTGTCGCGCGTTTCCACAACCCTAAACGCTATATTCCGCCGTGGTTTTTTCCGCAATTTCATCAGCACTGACACCGGGCGCCATCTCGATCAGCTTGAACGGGCTGCGTGTGATCGGGTCGCTGGAATACGGCCAGGTTTGTGATGATCATATCGACCACATTCGTGCCCGTTAGTGGCAGCGTGCATTCGGGAATAAACTTCGGACTGCCATCCTTCGCATTGTGATCCATCACCACGATGATCTGCTTCACGCCTGCGACCAGATCCATCGCGCCGCCCATGCCTTTTATCATCTTGCCAGGGATCATCCAGTTGGCGATGTCGCCGTTTTGGGCCACTTCCATCGCGCCCAATACGGTCAGGTCGATGTGACCACCGCGGATCATGCCGAAGCTGGTGGCGCTGTCGAAATAGGCTGAATGCGGCAATTCGCTGATGGTCTGCTTGCCCGCATTGATCAGATCCGCATCAACCTCGTCAGGATAGGGAAACGGGCCGATTCCCAGCATCCCGTTTTCGCTTTGCAGCGTGACGTGCATATCATCGGGGATATGGTTCGCGACCAGCGTCGGGATACCGATGCCAAGATTGACGTAATAGCCGTCTTTCAGCTCCTGTGCTGCCCGCGCGGCCATTTGATTGCGATCCCATCCGGTGTTTGAATCGGCCATCACGCGCTCTCCCTTTCCCGAGTGGTCTCGAACTCGATTTTTTTCTCGTATGGCGCGCCCACGATCATGCGATTGACGTAAACACCGGGCAAGTGGATGCAATCGGGGTCGAGCGATCCGATCGGGACGATTTCCTCGACTTCCGCAACGCACACTTTGCCGCAGGTCGCAGCAGGCTGATTAAAATTGCGTGCGGTTTTGCGGAACATAAGATTGCCCGTTTCATCCGCTTTCCAGGCCTTTATAATCGACAGATCGGCAAAGATGCCGCGTTCCAAAATGTAATCTTCGGGTCCGTTGGAACCGTCGAAACTTTTGACCTCTTTGCCTTCCGCAACTTGTGTGCCGACGCCGGTTTTGGTGTAAAAGCCGGGGATGCCGGCACCGCCTGCGCGCATTCGTTCGGCCAAAGTGCCTTGCGGACAAAACTCGACTTCCAGCTCACCTGCCAGAAACTGCCGCTCGAATTCCTTGTTTTCGCCGACATAAGACGAGATCATTTTTTTCACCTGCTTGGTACGAAGCAGTTTGCCGATACCTTCATTGTCGATCCCGGCATTGTTGCTGGCAAAGGTGAGGCCGGACACGCCACTGTCGCGGATCGCGTCGAGCAAGCGTTCGGGAATACCGCACAGACCGAACCCTCCGGCGGCGATTAGCATATTGTCTGTGAGCACGCCGTCGAGCGCGGCAGTGGCATCGGGGAAAATCTTCATGGTGGCGCTCCGTATGTTGCACGCCTCATACGAAGCCTTGCGGACCTTGTCACCTTTCGCCCAGACAACTGCCAAAATTTGATGCAGCGCACAATAACTGCGCTGCATAGGTATGCAATGCAACATGAGTAAGCGCAGTCCTGGCATTTTATGTAGTCAAATCAAAGGAAGTCGCACCACTTGCGCTTTGTGCAATATTCCATGATCTTTTCGCACTTGCGAAACAGAGGCAGCGCGAGCATATCTCTCATTGCCTTTTAGGCATCCTCTCCCAAACTTTTATAGCCCGGCCTTTTGGTCGGGCTTTTTTCTTGTGCCAAAGCTATTTGGCGTGCGTTACAGTGCGAACAATGATGGCCGTCAGCGCGATTTGCCCGGTCATAAGCGCGATGCGTGTTTGAAACCCTGCCGGACTATCCCTAGCTATGGCAACACACGCTTGTGCCTGCCGGTATTCTCCGGCGTGCCGATACGTGCCCGACGAGATGGAGACGATACCGCATGGCCGATGCCGACGCACCGACTAAGCCCGAAATCGACGAGCAGGCTGTGCGCTTGCAAGTGGCGGCCGCCCGACAAGAAGAGAGCGGGCAAGGCATCGCACGGATGCCGCGCAGCGCGTTTCAGGCGCTTGGTATCACCGAAGGCGATGTGGTCGAGGTCGTGGGCAAGCGGCAGCACGGCTGCGATCGCGATGGCCGCTTATGACGAAGACCAGACGTTGGATGTCGTGCGGCTGGATGGATTGCAGCGCGGCAATGCGGAAACGGGATCGGGCGAACACGTCAAGGTGCTGGCCGCTGAATCGCGTGCGGCAACACGCGTCGTCTTCGCACCAGCACAGCGGGAAATCCGCCTGCAAGGCCCGACACAGGCATTAAAGCGCAACTTTTTCAAGAAACCGCTGGTTGCGGGCGATCTGGTTGCGACCACCGGGCAGCAGCCGGTCAATAATATGCCGCCGCAAGTGCAGCGAATGTTCAACACCCCTGCCTATGCGCTGACGCAAATCCGCCTGTCGGTTGTTTCAACCACGCCCAAGGGCATCGTCCATATCGACGAGAACACAGAAGTCGAACTGCGCGCCCAATTCGAAGAATCGCGCGATGCGCGTGCGGTCGTGAATTACGATGATGTCGGCGGGATGGGCGACACGATCCAGCAATTGCGCGAGATGGTCGAGCTACCGCTGCGCTACCCTGAATTGTTTACCCGCCTTGGCGTCGATCCGCCGAAGGGCGTGTTGTTGCATGGCCCTCCCGGCACGGGTAAAACGCGGCTAGCGCAGGCGGTGGCAAATGAAGCGGATGCCGAATTTTTCACGATCAACGGCCCTGAGATCATGGGGTCGGGCTATGGCGACAGCGAAAAAGCATTGCGCGAAGTGTTTGAAAATGCTGCCAAAGCCGCACCTGCCATTGTGTTCATCGACGAGATCGATTCGATTGCGCCCAAACGTGATCGCGTTCCCGGCGAAGCGGAAAAGCGGCTGGTGGCGCAGCTGCTTACGCTAATGGACGGATTGGAAGCGCGTTCGAATCTCGTGGTGATTGCGGCCACCAATCGCCCCGATGCCATCGATGAAGCATTGCGTCGTCCGGGCCGTTTCGATCGCGAAATCGTTATTGGCGTACCGGACGAGCGCGGTCGGCGGGAAATCCTTGGTATCCATACCCGCGGAATGCCGCTGGGCGATAAAGTCGATCTGGGCGAACTGGCCAAGACCACGCATGGCTTTGTCGGCGCGGATATTGCAGCACTGACGCGCGAGGCGGCCATCGAAACCGTCCGCCGCCTGATGCCCAAGCTGGACCTTGATGAACGCACAATTCCGCCCGAAGTCCTGGAAGACCTCTGCGTTACGCGCGAGGATTTTCTGTCGGCGCTGAAACGCGTGCAACCCTCGGCTATGCGCGAAGTCATGGTTCAAGTGCCCAATGTCGGGTGGGACGATCTTGGCGGCGTGCAGGATGCAATCGACAGCTTGAAAGAGGGCATCGAATTACCGTTGAAAAACCCGGAAGCGTTCGAGCGGCTGGGCATTCGTCCCGCCAAGGGCTTCCTGCTCTATGGTCCGCCGGGAACGGGCAAAACGTTGCTCGCCAAGGCCGTAGCCAAGGAAGCGGAAGCCAATTTCATTTCGCTGAAAAGCTCCGATCTGCTGTCCAAATGGTACGGCGAGTCCGAGCAACAGATTGCCAAACTGTTCCGCCGAGCACGCTCGGTTGCGCCTTGTGTGATCTTTATCGACGAAATCGACAGCCTTGTTCCGGCGCGCGGCAGCGGCGCGAGCGAACCGCAAGTAACAGGGCGGGTGGTCAACACGATTTTGGCCGAAATGGACGGGCTTGAGGAGTTGCAAAGCGTGGTTGTGGTGGGCGCGACCAACCGTCCGACTTTGATCGATCCCGCGTTGCTGCGCCCCGGACGCTTTGACGAGCTGGTCTATGTCGGATCGCCCGACGAACCGGGCCGCGAACGCATTTTGAAAATTCACACGCGCGATATGCCGCTGGCCAAGGATGTCGATCTATCGGCAGTTGCGGGCGAGACCGAGCGCTTTACCGGCGCCGATCTGGAAGATGTCGTGCGCCGCGCCGGCCTGATCGCACTGCGCCGCGAGGGGACCGACGTGAAGGAGGTTTCAGCCGATGACTTTAAAGAAGCGCTGAAAGATTCGCGTGCGACCGTGACGGAAAAAATGGAAGCGGAATATAAAAAGATGCGCGGCGAGCTGAAAAAGCGTGCGGCGGCGGTGCAGCCTATCGGATTCTTCCATGACGGAATGCTGGAACCGACTCGCGAGAAGAAGCACGAATGATCGTCAAATAGGCTAGGTTTGTAGGCAGCCTATTCGCCAGCCACTCGCGCATTGGCGGCTTCGACTTCGAGCCGATGCCGGATCAGCGCGTCGGGCATATTGTCGCGCAGCCACTCGATCATATGCTCGCGCACGCCGCAGCGTAGGGCAAACAGATCGCCGATTGTCAGCGCGCTGACAGCCAGCCGCAATTCGATGCTTTCGGGATGGGCATTGGTCATCAGCGCCACGGCTGTGCGTTGATCCCACAAATCCTGCGTCTTAACAAAGCGTAGAAATTCCTGGCGGATAGGATCGACATTCGTGGCAGGATCGAGGTGCAGAAACACAGGTCCGGTGAGCTTTTCGCTTTTACGCGACCAGTTTTCAAAGCTCTGATCGAGGAACTGGCTGGTCGGCACGATGACGGCACGCTCATCCCAGATGCGCACCACGACGAAACTCATACGGATTTCCTCGACCCGGCCTGTGTGCCCGTCCACCACCACCAGATCACCCAGGCGCAACGGCTCAGTAATTGCCATTTGCAAGCCTGCTATCAGTGATTTCAAGGCCGGTTGCGCAGCAGCACCGACCGCCAATGCAGCCAGACCGGCAGAGGCCACCAGCGTCACGCCGATCTCGCGCACGACCGGAATGCCCAGCAGCATCAGTCCGACCGTTACGAAAATAATGGCAAAGGTAATTGTGCGCGACAGGATGGCGATACGTGTTTTCCGGCTGCGCGCGGCGATGGGATCGGACGAAATCTCGGCCTTGTATTCCAGCGCATAAGTGAACGCCTTGACCAGCACATAGGCGACCCAGCCGAGCAGCGCGGGCACGACAAATTTGCCGATAACAGCCCAAATCTGACCCAGCAGCGGGTCGATCTGCGAAGCAGCCGAAATGCCGATGGCAATCATCGACCAGCGCATGGGCTTGTCCAGCTTGTCGAATACCATCTCGTCCAATGGTGTTTCGGATACGCGCGACAGGCGATGCAGCAGTGCAAACAACGCTTTATGGATCAGCCACGCCACCGCGACCGCAGCGGTTACGATAATCGCCGTGTCGAGCACCTGCTCCCACGCGATGTTGTAATTGGCCGGATTAAAACGCTTTAGCATATGTGGCGCGGCCTATGGAGTGCCGGACGAATTGGCAAGGTGAGCATCAGCGATCAATGCGCCGCGCCCCAGCTTTTGCCCGATCCGATATCGACGGCAAGCGGCACATCGATTTCAACAATCGGCAGGGCGGCTTCCGACATGACTCGCGCAATAATCGGACTGGCTTGCTCGACATCACCTTCGGGCAATTCGAACACGAGTTCATCATGCACTTGCAGCAACATCCGCACATGGCCAAGATTTGCTGCTGCAAGCGCCGGCATCATGCGCACCATTGCGCGCTTGATGATGTCTGCGCTGGTCCCTTGGATCGGAGCGTTGATGGCTGCACGTTCGCTACCCTGTCGCTCGTTCGGGTTTTTCGACTTAATCCTTGGAAACCATGTTTTGCGCCCGAAAAGTGTTTGCGAATAGCCATGTTCGCGCACGAATTCGGTCGTTTCGAGAATGTATTTCTGGATGCCGGGAAAGCGCTTGAAATAGGTTTCGATCATATCCTGCGCCTGATCCGCATCGGTACCGAGGCGACCAGCCAGCCCCCAGCGCGAAATACCATACAGGATTGCGAAATTGATCGTTTTGGCCTGCGCGCGGGTATCGCGGGTAACTTCGCCGAACATCTCTTTCGCGGTGCGCGAGTGGATGTCCTCGCCATTGGCAAAGGCGTCTTTCAAAGTATCGACATCGGCCATATGCGCGGCGAGGCGCAGTTCGATCTGGCTGTAATCGGCGGCCAGCAGGACATTGCCATCATCGGGCACAAAGGCCTCGCGAATTTGTCGGCCGATCTCCGTACGGATGGGGATGTTCTGCAAATTGGGATCAGTCGATGACAAGCGGCCTGTTTGCGCGCCGACAAGGCTGTAGGAAGTATGGACGCGGCCCGTCTCCGGGTTGATCGCTTGCTGCAGCGCATCGGTATAGGTGGATTTTAGCTTGGTAAGCTGCCGCCATTCCAGCACCTTGTCGGCGATTTTTGCGCCTTCGTCGGATAGCCGCTCCAGCACGGTCAGACCCGTCGCATATTGCCCGCTCTTGCCCTTTTTTCCGCCTTGATAACCCAGCTTATCGAACAGAATTTCGCCCAACTGCTTGGGGCTGCCGACTGAGAATTCCTCTCCGGCCAATTCGTAAATTTCGCCATCCAGGCGCTTGGTTACAGTGGCAAATTCTTCGGACAGGCGGGCAAGCTGCGCCCGATCAACTTTGATCCCGTGTCGCTCCATTTGGGCGACGACCGGGATTAGTGGACGATCGACACGCTCGTATATTTTCGTTCCACCTTCGATGGGCAAACGCGGCTTGAGATAACGATAGAGGCGCAGCGTGACATCGGCATCTTCGGCAGCATATTCCGTGGCTTTCTCGAGCGGCACTTCACCGAAAGATATTGCCTTTTTACCCGTTCCACAGACTTCTTTAAACGTCATGCAGGTGTGCCCAAGATGCCGCTCTGCCAGCTCGTCCATACCGTGACCGCCGCCGATGCCCTGCTCACCGCGCCCTGCGTCCAGCGCAAAGCTGACAATCATCGTGTCATCGATTGGAGCCACGAAAATGTTATGCCGGGCCAGCACGTTGAGGTCGTATTTGATGTTCTGTCCGATTTTTAGGACAGCATCATTTTCCAGCAGCGGTTTGAGCAGTTTCAAGGCCGTATCGCGGTCAACTTGCTCAGGATTTTCCGCCAGCAAATCGGTGCCGCCATGCGCGAAGGGAATGTAGCACGCCTCGTTCGGGCCGGTCGCCAGGCTGATCCCGACCAAGTCCGACTGCAAGGCGTCCAGTGCGCTGGTTTCAGTATCGACGGCGATCTCCCGCGCGATGAGGCACTTGGCGATCCAGTGTTCCAGCCGCTCGATCGTCTGCACACATTCATATTGCGACCGGTCCACCTTGGGCATATCCGGCACATCGATCCCGCTGCCCGCCTGCGCATCGGCGCCTTTATTCTGCGCTTTGGTCGGGTTGAGCTGGTTGGGACGATCCGGACTGCCGCGCCCGGTATCAAGGCGGCGCAACAAGCTGGTAAAACCATGCACTTCAAGGAAGGCTTTCAGCGGCTCGGGCGGGATACTGGTCAATTCAAAGTCGGATAGCGGTTGCGGCAGGTCGCAATCCTCTTTCAGCGTCACGAGCACGCGGCTTAGCTCTGCATCATCGCGTCCGTCCAGCAGCCGCTCTTTCAGCTTGGATTTCTTCATGTCGGGCGCTTGATCCAACGCACCGTCGAGCGATCCGTGATCGACGATCAACTTGCTCGCAGTCTTCGGGCCGATGCCGTAAATGCCGGGAATGTTATCGACGCTGTCACCCATCAGGGCCAGCACATCGCCGACCAGATGCGGCGGCACGCCGAATTTCTCAATTACTTCTTCGGTGCGAATGCGCGCAGATTTCATCGTGTCGAGCATATCGATACTGCCGCCGGTCGCCTCGTCCTTGCCGATAAGTTGCATCAAATCCTTGTCGGAGGATACGATCGTGACGTCCCACCCCTGCGCCTGCGCTTCGCGGGCATAGGACGCGATCAGATCGTCTGCTTCCAGTCCTTCTTCCTCGATACAGGCGAGCGAGAATGCGCGCGTCGCGTCACGGATCAACGGAAATTGCGGTTCCAGATCCTCGGGAGGAGGAGGGCGATTGGCCTTATATTCTGGGTAAATGTCGTTGCGAAAGGAGTGGCTCGACTTGTCGAGGATCACCGCCATGTGCGTCGGACCGTCGGCCTGATCGAGGTCGTCGGCCAACTTCCACAGCATCGTGGTGTAACCATAAACCGCGCCAACCGGCGTGCCTTCGGGATTGGTCAGAGGCGGCAGGCGATGGTAAGCGCGAAAAATGTAAGCTGATCCATCGACCAGATAAAGATGTTGTTTGTCGGTTTGCGGAGCTGTTTGATCGTCGGCCATATAAGCCGCTAATAGCAGCGTGACGAAGCCAGATATATGGCGATTCGAAAGATTTCTGTGCGCCTTTGCCGTCGCTGATGACACTTAGCCAGAATTTCTCCACAAGACAAAATGGCAGAATTGCGGCGATACTCAATGAAATAAGGCATAATTATGGCAAATTTGGACCTAACCCCTTGCGCTGTCACATTCTTGCCATTATTTAGACACGTAGAGGCCCGATTTCGGGTTTCGCGCTGGCCACCTCTTTGGGTCGATTGGCGTAATTAGAATAAAGATCAAGGAATACAATTATGCGTAAGATCGTTTTTGCCGCCGCTGCTGCTGGCGCTGCTCTTTCCCTCGCCGCTTGCTCGGAAGCCACTTCCGAAAGCGCCGAAGCAACTGCTGAAAACGCAATGGCTGACGGCGAAGCCAACATGGATGCCATGGGCGACGAAATCGCTGAAACCGGTGCCGAAATCGAAGCCGGCACAGACGAAGTTATGAACGACGCTGAAGTTGCTGCTGAAAATGCAGAAGCTGAAATGGAAGAAGCTGCTAACTAAGCTTCATTCACAGCCAAGATAGAGGGCGGTACCGAAAGGTGCCGCCCTTTTTCGTTTGCCGCAGTTTTAGCGGTATGCGGCTTAAAGCCCGCCGCGCTGCGCTTCTGAATATTTGGCATTGGCCCACTCGCGCGCATCCTGCCGTGCATTGAAACCATCGTATAAAGCCCGCGCAAGCTGTGCGATCTTGGCTTCACGATTCCGGCGCGTCGTCTGACCCGTCACATAAATCGCCACGGCAATCGCGCGACCATCGGGCGTCTCGATAATGCCGATATCGCTCGACGTATTATTAAGCGATCCGGTCTTGTGCGAAACCGAGGCGTTCATCGGCAGCAGCGCTTTGATCCGGCGCTTGCCTGTAATGGTCCGGCTCATCGCCCCCAATATCACGCGCCGGCTGGAATCCGACAGCACTTTGCCATCATACAGACTGCGCAGCAAATCGGTCATCGCCTTCGGGGTCGCGCTGTCGCGTCTGTCGATATAGCTGGCCGGATCGAACTCGCCATCGTCGCGCACCAAAGTAGCGATGTCGCGGTCGATGCTGAATTCGCGAATGCCATTGCGTGCGGCCCATTCGTTAACGGCTTTGGGTCCACCGACAACGCGCAATAAGGCGTCCGTTGCCGAGTTGCTGGACCGGGTAATCATCAGCTCGATATGGCGCGACGCGGGGAGGAAATTACCCGTCCGCACGGGAGCCGCCACGCTGGAATATTTGGCTGAACGTCGCGGGATGAGCAGCGGAAACTCGCTGGAAAGGCTCCATCGTCCCTGCTCGACGCCTTCAAGGAAGGTCGCGGCGATAGCGATCTTGCTAGTGCTGGCCATCGGGAACCGCTGATCGCCAAGAATGGAAAATTCATATCCCGTCGCCAGATCGACCGCTGAGATGCCAATCCGGCCCTTACCGCCCTCAGCCAGCTCCGCAATCCGCTGTTCAAAAGCGGTTTCGTAACGCGCTTCGAACGTCTGCGGCATACGCGTTTGCGTACCCAGAACGGTGTCGAACGTGGCTTCGAAATTGTTGGTCTGCGCGCTGGCAGGAGTGGTCAGAAAAAGGCTGGTTGCCGCAACAAGGGCACTGATCAATTTGGTCCGCATAACACCTTCATAACGAATACAGGGTTAGCTGCACGTTAATGGCGCAAAACATCGCGCCGGGAAGGCGTGCGCGTCCAGATGTGGTCGAATTGCGTCCGAAGGACCGGATGCGTGCTAAACTGCGCGGATCAGGCGGCTTCAATCGCCTTTTCTATCCGATCGGTCGGCTCATTCGTCATGGTTTTGGCAATATCGCCGACCAGCCGCTTTTCCAGCTCGCTGTGGAAATGTCGCCGCATTTCGCCCAGTGTTTTGGGATCGGCAATGACCAGCAAATCGTCGATTTCGCCGGTAATCGCTTTGGCATTCAGCCATTCAGCGGCCGCTGTACCATGCGCCAGTTCGTTTAGATCGGTGGAGCCGGTTTTCTGCCCGCCTTCGTCCTGATGCTTGATGCCTGCGCTGAAGTTTGTCGCTTCCAGATCGGGGCGTTCTGCATCACGCAGTTGCAGATCAAAGCCTTGCCCGTGATTGCGCATCACGATGAAATTCTCTCCATCGACGATGGCGACATGGGCTTTGTGCGGCAATTTCATGAAGGATTCTCCTGTTTCTAATTCAATGCATGGGCTGCGCTTTTGTTGCCTGCGTGTAACCGATAAATATCCTCACGGCTTGCCATGTCGGACAAGGCCCCTTAGCCAGCCAAAAAACGACGCAACCAAGGGAGAATTTGCGCGTGAAAACACTATCGGTTGCAGGAAAAATTCTGCTGACGCTGGCCGCGTTCAAATTGCTCGCAACACTCGTTTCGCTGATCGACACAAATCGCGGCATGGTGCGGATGCTGGATTTCGTGCGCGAGCCGTCGATTTATCTCGCCGCGCTGCTGGCGGTTCTGGCGCTGTTTTTCGCCCGACCCAAACTCTGGACAATACTGGGGATGCTGGCCTTGAGCGCAGGGATCAATTTTTTCCGCCTGTGGCCTTATACGTTTCTGGCACCATCGCAGATTCCGATGCCTGACGAGGTGGACGGAATGTCGTGTATGCGGGTGCTGTCGCTGAATGTGCTGCAATCCAATGACCAATATGAGAAGGTCGCGGCCCTGATCGAGCGCGAAGACCCCGATGTGCTGCTGCTAATGGAAACGAATGGTGCGTGGATGACGGCGCTGGAAACGCAGCTTGCGCGCTATTCCTATCGCCTATCGCAGCCGCTCGATAACAAATACGGCATGGCTTTTGCGACGCGCTTGCGGGTCGAGCGAGCCGAAATGATTTCCAACACCAGCTCAAATACACCGACTTTGTATGCGACGCTGAAGATGGAAGACGGTGCGCGCTTCGAAGTGATCGGCCTGCACCCGCGTCCGCCATTGCCCGGAGAAAGCACAAAGTCGCGCGATGAGAACATTGCGCGTGCTGGTGCGCGCACGCCGGATTCGCTCGACAATGTGCTGGCCATTGGCGATTTCAACGATGTGCCGTGGTCGCGCACCACGCAGCAATTTATCGAAGATGGCGGCTATCGTGATCCCAGAGCGGGGCGCGGGTCATTTTCCACGTTCCCGGCGGATTACGCGTTCATTGGCTGGCCGCTGGATCAATTGTTCGTGAAGAATGGCGTGAAGGTGGAATCGTTCGAGTTGCTCGAAGATGTCGGCTCCGACCACTTGCCCTTAGCCGCCGATGTATGCGCGGGAGCGGAATTTGACGACACCGCCGATGCGCCATCGCCTTCGTCAAGCGACACGCAATAGACTTCTAATAAGTGCGCAAACAAAAAGGTCCGAGGGATCGCTCCCCCGGACCTTGATTTGCTCGGGTAAATAGTGGCGGGCTTAGAAGCCCATTCCGCCACCCATTCCACCCATGCCGCCCATATCGGGCATTCCACCGCCGCCGCCAGCGGACTTGTCTTCAGGCGCATCGCTGATCGCTGCTTCCGTGGTGATCAACAGACCAGCCACCGATGCCGCATCCTGCAAGGCAATCCGCACGACCTTCGTTGGGTCGATTACACCGGCCGCTACGAGGTTCTCGTAAGTGTCGGTTGCAGCGTTGAAGCCCATCGTCTCGTCGCCTTCGCGAAGAAGGTTGCCGGAGATAACCGCGCCGTCATGGCCAGCATTTTCGGCAATCTGACGGATTGGTGACAGGATCGCTTTACGCACGATGTCCACGCCGCGCGTTTGGTCGTCGTTCTCGCCTTTCAGGCCGTCAAGAGCCTTGAACGCATAGAGCAACGCCGTACCGCCGCCGGGTACGATGCCTTCTTCAACCGCAGCGCGGGTCGCGTGGAGCGCGTCATCGACACGGTCTTTGCGTTCCTTCACTTCGACTTCCGAAGCACCGCCAACCTTAATCACGGCAACACCGCCAGCCAATTTCGCGAGGCGTTCCTGCAGCTTTTCCTTGTCGTAATCGCTGGTGGTCGCTTCGATCTGCGCGTGGATTTCGCCGACGCGGGCCTTGATGTCTTCGGCAGGACCGGCACCATCGACGATGGTTGTGTTGTCCTTGTCGATCGAGACACGCTTGGCTTCGCCGAGCATACCCAGAGTGACATTTTCAAGCTTGATGCCGAGGTCTTCGGAAATCATTTCGCCCTTGGTCAAGATCGCGATATCCTGCAACATGGCTTTGCGGCGATCGCCGAAACCAGGCGCCTTGACCGCTGCAACCTTCAGGCCGCCGCGTAGCTTGTTGACCACCAGAGTGGCCAGCGCTTCGCCTTCGATGTCTTCTGCAATGATCAGCAGCGGACGACCGGACTGCATGGCCGCTTCAAGAACGGGCAGCATATCTTTGAGGCTCGACAGCTTCTTTTCGTGGATCAGGATGTAAGGATTTTCCAACTCCACTGTCATCTTGTCAGGGTTCGTGATGAAGTAAGGCGACAGATAACCACGGTCGAATTGCATACCTTCGACAACGTCGAGCTCGAATTCGAGACCCTTGGCTTCTTCGACGGTGATCACGCCTTCTTTGCCGACCTTGTCCATGGCTTCGGCAATTTTCTCGCCGACTTCTTTATCGCCATTGGCCGAAATGATACCGACCTGAGCGATTTCCTGGCTGCCGGAAACATCCTTGGAACGACCGACAAGGTTTTCGACGACCTTATGCACGGCCAAATCGATGCCGCGTTTCAGATCCATCGGGTTCATACCGGCAGCAACCGACTTCATGCCTTCGCGAACGATGGCCTGACCCAGCACGGTGGCTGTGGTCGTGCCGTCACCGGCGAGGTCGTTGGTCTTGGATGCCACTTCCTTCAGCATCTGCGCGCCCATGTTTTCGAACTTGTCTTTGAGTTCGATTTCCTTGGCGACGGTAACGCCGTCCTTGGTAATGCGGGGTGCGCCGAAGCTTTTGTCGATGACGACGTTGCGGCCTTTAGGGCCGAGCGTCACTTTAACTGCGTTTGCGAGCGTATCGACGCCCTTGAGAATGCCTTCGCGTGCATCACGCGAGAACTTTACGTCCTTGGCTGCCATGTGTGTTTCTCCAGAAAAATGTGGTTTAAGAAAACGTTACGGGTCGGCTGATCAGCCGATAATTCCCATGATGTCGCTTTCTTTCATGATGAGCAGGTCTTCACCGTCGAGTTTGACTTCGGTGCCGGACCATTTGCCGAACAGGATTTTGTCGCCCGTCTTTACATCGAGCGGGGTGACTTTGCCGTCTTCGGCTTTCGTGCCGGTGCCAACGGAAACGATTTCGCCTTCGCTGGGTTTTTCCTGTGCGCTGTCAGGAATGATGATCCCGCCAGCAGTCTTTTGATCGGCTTCGATGCGACGGACCAATACGCGGTCGTGCAGAGGACGAAATGCCATGTGTATGCCTCTTATTTGTTAGAGTGAAACGATGATTGGCACTCTCACTATGAGAGTGCCAGTAATGGGCAAGTGGGGATGCCCTTCGTTCAAGTCAACTGCGCCGCGCGTAAAAAGTTCAGCCGTTTTCAGCCAGCGGTGGCAGAGGCGCGACGGCCCGTGTTTCTCGCTGCGTCAGCCCAAGTTTTTCGCGTCCGATCCAGCGCCAGATCAACAGCGTCATCGCCGTGGCCAGGCCGACGGCAAAGCCAATCCAAACGCCAACGCCTTGCAGCGGTGTGTAAAATCCCAGCCACACCGACGTGCCAAAACCCGGAATCCAATAGCTGAAAATAGCGATCCACATTGGCGCGCGCGTATCCTGCAATCCGCGCAATGCGCCGGCGGCGACTACCTGCACTCCGTCAAACAGCTGAAAGAACGCCGCAATCGCAAGAAATTGCACGGCAAATCCGGCCATCGCCAGATTGGCTGCGTCATCGGTATCTATATAGAGGCCGAGCAGAAGACGCGGTGCAAACAGCATCAGCGAGGCGGTAATCGCCATAAATCCGGTCCCAATGGCCAGCGCCAGCCAGCCCGCCCTGGCCATTCCCTCAACATCGCCAGCGCCGTAGAAATAGCCGACCCGGATCGTGGCTGCTTGACTGACGCCCCATGGAATTTGGAAAGCCATCGCCGCCAATTGCAAAGCCAATGTGTGACCCGCCAATTCCGATGCGCCGATCCGTCCCATAAGCAGCGCAGCCCCGCCGAACAGTCCCGCCTCCGCGATCCAGGTCAGCATGACCGGCGTGCCGAGCCGCAGCAGCTCGATCAACCGGACCCATTCTGGTCGCCAGAACCGGCCCCAGATGTGGTATCGGCGCAACTGCCTATCCCACTGGATCGCGACGACATAAGCCAGAAAGACATATATGGCCGTGGCCACTGTGGCGATTGCGGACCCTTCCAGTCCCAAGGCTGGCGCACCAAGATTGCCGAATACCAGCGCGTAATTGCCCAGGGCGTTGACGGCGATTGCCGTGGCGGTAATTGCGGTTGCAAAGAGCGGTCGGCCCAATGCCGACACAAAGCTGCGCAGGACGCTGGCCGCCAGCATGGGAATACTCGCCCACAGGACAATGGCGATATAGTCATCGGCCAGACCGATCAGTTGCGGCGGCTGGCCGGTCGCAATCAGGATCGTCTGAAGGTTGCTCAAGAGCAGCATCGCCACCGCGCCGCCTGCAACCGACAGCCACAGCGCCATACGCATCGAGCGTCGCACCTCGGCCAAGGCGTAACGACTACGACCCAATTCCGCTGCAATCAAAGCGGATACCATCGTCACCAGGCCAATGAGCGCCCAGATAATGATGCTCAATATCGAGATAGCCAGACTGGACGCGGCCAGTTCATCTTCGCCAAGTCGCGCGACAAAGAACACGTCGATGGCATAGATCAGCATTTGCAACAAATTGGCGAGCGCCAGCGGCCAGGACAGCCGTAATGTGGCCACCAGCTCGGTGCGCCAGGGTGTCTCACCGGCGGTCAGGGCGTGCGTTTGCGTCATGCAGCCGGCCCGAATAGGCGCATGACCGGCAAAGGGAAAGCAGCCTGTGCGTTTATGCACGCCCTAAGTGTGGCAAGTGTTGCCCCTTTCCCTCTGGTGACAGGCAAGCTAGGCGCGTGCCTTATATTACCCATCAGCTAAGGAACGAAAACATGGGCCATGAAGGCGGGCATTCGATGATGGGCGACTTGCTAGTGCTGCTTGGTGCGGCGCTGTTATTTGTGATGATCTTCCGCCGTATCGGGCTGGGCGCGACCTTAGGCTATCTGGTCGCAGGCGCGGTCGTCGGACCGTTCGCACTAGGCCTTATCGGCGATGCAGAACAGATGATCGTAGTCGCGGAACTAGGCATCGTCATGCTGCTGTTCGTGGTCGGGCTGGAGCTGGCTCCGGCGCGATTATGGCGCATGAAGGGCGAAATTTTCGGGCTGGGTTTGCTGCAAGTCGTGCTGTGCGGGCTGGCGATTACGGCAGTGCTGGGTCTGGTCTTGCCGATGTCGTGGACGGTTGCGCTGGCGTTGGGATTGCCATTGGCCCTGTCCTCCACCGCGCAAGTGCTGCCAATGCTGCAAAGCACCGGACGGCTGAATTCAGGCAGGGGGCAGCGCGCTTTTTCCATCCTGCTGTTTCAGGATCTCTCGATCATCCCGCTCATCACGATCATCGCTGCGTTGAGCGTTACCTCGGATGCCGCGCAGACGATGCCGGCATGGCAATTGGCGCTGATTACGATCGCGTCGGTGGTCGGTTTGGTGGCGGCGGGGCGCTTTCTGCTTCGCCCGCTTTTCCGCCTGATCGGCAATTGGCGGGAGCGCGAGCTGTTCGTGGTCGCGGCGCTCTTCACAGTCGTCGCTTCAGCAGCGCTGATGGAAGCGGTCGGCCTATCGATGGCTTTGGGCGCATTCATTGCGGGCGTGATGCTGGCCGATACGCCCTACCGGCACGAGCTGGAGGCCGATATTGAGCCGTTTCGCTCTATCCTGCTGGGCCTGTTTTTCCTGTCGGTCGGAATGCTGCTCGACTTGACAGTCATTGCCGATCGTCCGCTGTTCATCCTGTTGATGGCGATCGGGCTGATCGCGCTGAAAACCGCCGTCATTTTGGGTGTCGGGATGCTATTCGGGATGACCTGGCGCAGCGCCTTGGCCTTGGGATTGCTACTAAGTCAGGGAGGCGAATTTGCGTTCGTCCTGTTCACGCAAGCGCAGAGCGGCGGCATCATCACCTCCGATCAGGCGAGCCTGTTCACCGCCATCGTTACCCTGTCGATGATTTCCACTCCGTTCCTGATGAAGCTGGGCGACCGCTTGCGCGAACCGACTACGACAACGCAAGCGCGCGATGAACCCCGCGCCGATGGTTCGAGCGCGATCATCATCGGCTTCGGGCGCTTCGGCCAAACGGTCGCGCAAATGCTTCGAGTGGCCGGAACTGACGTCAAACTGATCGACCGCAAAGTGGAGCAGATCGACATTGCAGGCGAATTCGGCAGCAAGGTTTATTACGGCGATGGGACGCGGATCGACTTGCTCCGGCAAGCGGGCGCGGATGAGGCGGCCGCGTTGATTTTCTGCATCGACGGCAATCAACTCGACAAGAAACTGTTGGACGGGATCGCGATGGCCTTTCCCGATGCGAAGATTTACGTGCGCGCTTTCGACCGGCGCACGGTCATGAATTTAAGCGCCGCGCCGGTCGACGGTATGGTTCGCGAATTGCTTGATTCCGCCGTAACGATGGGCCGCAAGGCGCTCGCCGGTCTGGAATTTACCGGACAGCGGATCGACCGCATCGAGCAGGAGTTTCGCCGCCGCGACCTCGACCGCTTGGATCAGCAAGTCGAAGCCGACGATATGCACGCGGCCAGCGACAACCACTTCTCCAAAATGGATGATCCCGAAGAGAAGCCTCGGCTGAGCGACTAGCGCGCGCGGTCAGCCGCCTTTGCGACTGGCCTCGACTCGCGCCACGACATCGGCAGGCCATGTGACCGGCGTTTGTGTCTGTGGATTGAAAGTCTCGCCCTGATTGGCGGCTTCGGCAGCAGCGATCTCTTCCGCGCTCAAGAATTCGCTCGGTTCCAATGCAAACACATCCAGCCCGCGGGTGATCTCGGTCGCGTAAATCCGGCCCTTATACCAATAAGCCGACCAGTAGCCGCCGGTGACAAGCTGATCCTCGTCGATCGGTCCACGATCGAAATGCGCGATTTCGAACGGGTTCGCGGCATCGGTAAAGTCGATCAAAGAGATACCGCCCTGATACCACGCCTGCACGAAGATATCGCGCCCCGGAACCGGCACGATCGAGCCATTATGGGCCACGCAGTTTTCCTTATCGGTCTGCGGCGCAGGGATCTTGTAAAGACTTTGAAAGGCCAGCTTGCCATCCACGATTTCGTAAATCGCATTGGCGCCCCAATTCATCGGATCGCCCGCCTGACAGCGCGGCCGGCCGCCCCCGCCCCACTCATCGGTGAACAGCACCTTGGTGCCATCATTGTTGAACGTCGCGGAGTGCCAATAGGCAAAGCCTTTATCCGTGACATCGTCGATCCGCTTGGGCTTCAACGGATCGGAAATATCGAGGATGATGCCATTGCCGGAGCAAGCGCCTGCGGCCAATTTCATCGACGGGAAAACGGTGATGTCGTGGCACATATCGGTGCGGTAGGTTTCCTGTGTACCTTCGCCATGATCGCCGCCGCGCCAAAGCCCCGCGATTTGACCATCCGCTGCAAAGACGCGCGGGCGATCGACGATGCGAGCAGAAGCCGGGTCGGCGACCGGAATTTCGATTACGTCGATGCTGAACAGGGCGGTGCGGTCGTCGCCGGGCACATCGCCGATGCAACCGGGCAGTTCTTCCTCGTCGCGCACATAGGAAGTGCCTGAATTATAGACGATAATGCTGCTGTCATCGGAGGACACGACCGAATGCGTGTGCGAGCCGCGACAGGTCTGGACCAGACCGACCTGGCGAGGGCGCGTTATGTCGGAAATGTCAAAGATGCGGATACCGCGAAAACGCTCTTCGCTGATTTTGTCATCGACGCCTTGCAAGCCGCAATCGATCCGCGCGCGACTGTCCTGCACGCTCATGATCAGCAAATCGCCCACGATCGAGACATCGCCTTGGCCGCCGGGACAGACGGTCGAGCTGACAAGCTCCGGCACACCATCATCGCTCAAACGATAGGAATTGAAGCCATGATAATTGCCCGCGACCAGCAAATCGCCGGAGAACGCCATGTCGGTGTTGGCAAAGGACAGGAGCGAGCCGCGCTTTCCGAATTGCGGCTTCTCTTCGTCACCCACTTCGCCGGTTTCTGCCTCGGCGCGCTCGTCGTCATTGTCATCGTCCTCGGCGCCTTCATCTTTGGGGACGACCGGGCGCAATTCGGCCGGATTGGCAGGATCGAAGAAGCCTGCGGGCTTGGGTAATGCAGTCACAAGCCGCAAATTGCTGATCGATTCGCCAGCATCGCGAAAGCCGGCAGCCAGCGTCGCGCGCGGATCGGTCGATAGGCCGGCAAGCAGCTTGTTCATCCGATCCACTTCCGCTGTCTGATCGGTGACGACTTCATTCGTAAATTCGAACATCACCGGATCGTAAGCCGTGCCTGGCTGTTTGTGCAGCTTATCGACCATATCCACCGCGCCCAGATGGTGCGGGATCATCAGCTGCAGGAATTTGCGGTCGAAAGCCGTGCCGCGTGTCGTGCCAAGCTCTGCCATCTGTTCGGGCGTCGCCATGCCTTTCATGTGATGATGTGCATGGCCCATCCCGGGCATCGCTACTTCTTCACCGCGCTCGTCCAGCCAGTCGGTCATAAATGACATCTCATCCTGCTGGCTGGCATCGATCCGTCCGGCTAGCGCCAGAATGTCCTCGTTATTTGTGCGCTCTTTTACCAAAGCGGCCATGTCCACGGCCTGTTTATGGTGGACGATCATGCCCTGCATAAAGGTAGTGTCGGCGGGGGAATGTGCTTTTCCGGCAAGCTGCGTTGCTTCTTCAGCGGTCAGTGTGCGGGCATCGGCTCCCGGGGCGCCAGGCTGAATGATCGGGGCCGTGTCGGCGAGCGCCGGAGTGCCTGCGAGCAGTGCCGCGATCCCGACAGAAGCGATAAATTTGATCTTGGCCGACATAGTTTGCGAGTTCCCCGGATTATGATCGGGACTTGCTGCCGCAAATTGGCCAAAATGCCAAGGGGCGTTCGTCGAGTATTTTATGCGTTGCGCTGCGCATGATGCTGAACGCGCCGCGTCTTATGCGAAACCGGCGACGAATACGGGGGCGAATACGAAAAGGGCGGCACCTTGCGGCACCGCCCTCCCAATTGCGAGCGCTTCAAGACACTCACAAAACTTTTGGCACAAAAATGCCAGTCAAGATTACTTGAGCTCGACGGTACCGCCGGCTGCTTCGATCTTGCCTTTGATTTCTTCGGCTTCCGCCTTGTTGACGCCTTCTTTGACAGCCTTTGGAGCTGCTTCGACCAGCGCCTTGGCTTCGCCGAGGCCGAGGCCCGTGATGCCACGGACTTCTTTGATAACCTGAATTTTCTTGCCACCGTCGCCGGTCAGAATGACGTCGAATTCGTCTTTTTCTTCAACAGCTTCGCCGCCACCAGCGGCAGGTCCGGCAACAGCCACGGCAGCAGCGGCAGAAACGCCCCACTCTTCTTCCAGGGCTTTAGCAAGTTCGGCAGCTTCCAGAACGGTCAGCTTGCTCAGTTCTTCAACAAGTTTGGCGATATCGGCCATGATGTATTACTCCAATAAATTGACGTGGCCGGGTGCAGGGAACAGTCCCGAAATGACCCGGTTGAATTCGTAAATTTCGAAAAGACTTACGCCGCTTCCTTGGCGCCATAGGCACCGAAGACGCGAGCAAGTTTGCTGGCTGGTTCGCCCACGACCCGTGCGATTTTCGTCGCCGGTGCGTTAACGAGGCCAACCAATGTGCCGCGAAGCTCGTCGAGGCTTGGCAGAGACGCAAGCGCCCTTACTCCAGCTTCATCGAGCATCTGCCCACCCATCGAGCCGCCGACAATTTCAAGTTTGTCGTTCGACTTTGCAAAATCCACAGCAACCTTGGCAGCAGAGACCGGATCGGCCGATGTCGCCAGAGCAGTCGGGCCGGTCAGCATTTCGCTGAGGCCTTCGTAACCTGTGTCTTTCAGGGCAAGCACGGCAAGACGGTTTTTCGAAACCTTAAACGATGCTCCCGCTTCGCGCATATTCGTGCGTAACTGCGTGGATTGATCCACTGTCAGGCCGAGATTACGGGTGACAACCACCACGCCGCTCTCTCCGAATGTTGCGTTCAGGGCAGCAATCGCATCGGCTTTTTGCGAACGATCCATGCCTTACTCCTTACATTGTGGCCGCATAGGTAACCCCACACGACCGGCTCACATTGACCCATGCCGCCTGATGGCTGCGCGGGACTTGGTCCGTGTTGACAAGGGAAAGGAGGGGCGCCGCCAATTATCTGGGAAGCGCGGGTAACGAAACGACACGCCGGCCGGTTCGCTGAAAATCTCGTATCCCCGCCTAGGCTGGACATTAAGAAAGCACAGATTGCTTTCACCAACTGTCTCGGACGGATGATTGCTGCGGCAGAATGCCATAACAATCGGGGCCGCAAATAGCAGAAAGGCCGAACGGGTCAACCCCATCCGGCCTGCCAAATCTGCGATTTGTAATGCTGCGATTGCTCGCAAGCGATTATCAGATAATTACATTGTGTCGGCGGTATCTTCCAGCACTTCGGCTTCGGCTTCCAGTTCGGCAGCTTGACCGGGATTGCCGGCATCTTCAGCCATCCGGCTTGCGCTTCAAGCACGTCGGATTGTTCGTCCATGACTTCAGCCTGGGCTTCCATCACATCGTCTTTTTCTTCGCCAAGGTCTTCAGCTGGGCCGTCGCAGGCAACAGCCATCATGGCGAGCGGCAGGGCGGCAAATGCGAAACGTTTCATGTGATAATTTCCTTGGTATTTCGTTATTCGGACAGAACACAATTGCCCGCCACGACCATTATAAACGTCTGCCGGGCAATTGGTTTCCAACTATTTGCGTGGTTTCCAATTATTCGGGTTTTGGCCGATGCGCAAGCAGGTCGCCTGGCTGGCAATCGAGTTCGCGGCAGATGGCTTCCAGCGTAGTAAAGCGGATCGCCTTGGCTTTGCCGGTTTTCAGGATCGACAGATTGGCAAGCGTCAGGCCCACCCGTTCCGCCAGTTCTGTCAGCGTCATACGCCGCTCGTGCAGCAGATCGTCCAGTTTGACCACGATATTTCCTCCTGTTTCGGGTGTGTCATCCTTGGGCATCAGACAGTCCCTTCAAGGTCGTCGCGCATTTGCGTTCCATGACGGAAAACACGGGCGAGAATGAAGAGTACGATAACCATGATGACAGCATTAGGGTCGATGGCTGCATCGACGGTTCCCGCGTCCTCGCCCAAACGCTTGGTAACGTACAAGGCCAGGCCAATAAACGGGAGTAGAACGAACTGCACGGCTAGCATCAGCCAAGCCATTGCGGTCAGCCGGGTCGCGTTTTCACTGATAAAGGGATCGCCATGCGCGACGCTATCGACGATCCGTTTAATATGCCGGAAGAACAAGAACAGCAGCGCAGCCATCACCGCGATCATGGCCGCTAAAGCCATTAGCAGATAGATCGTGTCGGAGGCTGGGCCATTGGGAGTTTTCTCGACCAGCTCTGCATATAAGGCCGCCTTGTTAAGCACCATAAATGGTATAGCCATGAGCGCACCAATCGAAAAAATGCCAAACACACCCATGGAAATAATCAGGATAACCTTGGCTATATCCAGCAGCGGATCTTTTAGGATACGTGACATTGTAAAATCCTTTCTTACAATAGTTTAGGCGAAAATTGGCGCGCTGATGGCAATGGTCTGCGCCACGGGAACCGTAACGACGGTGTGCAAGCTGACGAAGCTCAGAGCGATGGCGGCAACGATGGCGGTGAAGTGATTTGTAAAACGAGTCATTTATCGATCTCCTTGATGTTCAATATCGATAAGCAATAAGCCGATTCGCATTTATTGTCAATCAATAATATCGAAAAACGATATGCTCGTGATTGTTTTACGATACGGGCTATGCTTGATCTGTATCGTCTGCGATGCGGTTTCGCCATCCGACCGGGTTTGCCGTGATACTATAATTGACAGCAGCGCTTGGCTTTCCTACATAAACAGCACTCGCCCATTTCGAGCAGGACCGACTCAAGCGCGGGGGTCGATCAACGGATGGAAATGGCGATATTTCATGATCGCGATGCAATGTTGCTGCACCAGCTTGCCCATCGGCAAGTTCGGAATGCAGCTTTTCGTGCGTCGTGACATGGATTCTCCTGCGTCTGGCAGATGATTTTTCCGCCGCTGAAATATGGCACGACCATTATCGATGCGGCTCAAGCAAACGAGGCACACCTCTCCATGGCGACTAAAGCTAAGGCACCTTCACGCAAAAGCTCAGGCACTTCCAAGAAGCGTATCCGCAAGATTTTCGGCGACATCCACGAAGTCGTCCGGATGCCGAACCTGATCGAAGTTCAGCGAGAAAGCTACGAGCAGTTCCTGCGTTCCGATCCGTCGATAGACTATGTGTCTGGCCTTGAAAAAACATTGCGCAGCGTGTTTCCGATCCGCGATTTTGCCGGAACCGCCGAGCTGGACTTCGTGCATTACGAGTTGGAGCCGCCCAAATACGATACAACCGAGTGCCGTCAGCGGGGCATTACTTATGCCGCGCCGATGAAGGTGACTTTGCGCCTCATCGTGTTCGAGGTCGATCAGGAAACCGAAACCCGCAGCGTGCTCGATATCAAAGAGCAGGATGTTTACATGGGCGATATGCCGCTCATGACCGGGAACGGCACTTTCATTATCAACGGCACGGAACGCGTTATTGTCAGCCAGATGCACCGTTCGCCCGGTGTGCTGTTCGACCATGATCGCGGCAAAACGCATTCGTCGGGCAAGCTGTTGTTTGCGGCACGGGTTATTCCGTATCGCGGTTCGTGGCTGGATTTCGAATTCGATGCCAAAGACATCGTCAATGTGCGGATCGACCGGAAGCGCAAGCAGCCGGTTACGTCGCTGCTATATGCGCTGGGTCTCGACAGCGAAGAAATCCTGCACCACTTCTACAACACTGTCGCCTGGGAGCGTTCGGGCGGTAAAGGTGCTGATTCCGGCGGCTGGAAGCTGCCGTTCGATCCGGAAAGCTGGCGCGGCGTTAAGCCTGCCTTTGCTCTGGTCGATGCCAAAACTGGCGAGGAAGTGTTTCCCGCCAATCAGAAAATCTCGCCGCGCGCCGCCAGTAAAGCAGCCAAGGACGGCTTGAAAACTCTGTTAATCCCGACCGAGGAAGTGTTTGCACGCTATGCTGCGCGCGACATGATCGACGAGAAAACGGGCCGCATCTATGTCGAGGCAGGTGATGAAATCACGCCTGACCACCTGGAAGCACTGGACGGTGCCGGCATAGAAAAGCTCGAATTGCTGGACATCGACGAAATCAACACCGGTCCTTGGATCCGGAACACGCTGGCTGTGGACAAGGCGGAAAACCGAGAAGAAGGTCTGGAAGCGATCTATAAGGTCATGCGTCCGGGCGAACCACCGACCAAGGAAACGGCCGAAGCACTGTTCGAAGGCCTATTCTTTGATGGCGAGCGTTACGACCTGTCGGCTGTCGGTCGCGTAAAACTGAATATGCGTCTTGAGCTGGACGCAGAAGACACAGTGACGACCCTGCGCAAGGAAGACATCCTTGCCGTTGTCACGGAACTGGTCCGCCTGAAAGACGGTAAGGGCGATGTCGATGATATCGACAATCTCGGCAACCGTCGGGTGCGTTCGGTCGGCGAATTGCTGGAAAACCAGTACCGTGTTGGTTTGCTGCGGATGGAGCGCGCCGTGAAGGAGCGGATGAGCAGCGTAGATGTATCCACCGTGATGCCGAACGATCTCATCAATGCGAAGCCTGCCGTGGCTGCTGTGCGCGAATTTTTCGGTTCCAGCCAATTGTCGCAATTTATGGATCAGACCAACCCGCTATCCGAAGTCACGCATAAACGCCGTGTTTCGGCGCTTGGACCCGGTGGTCTGACGCGTGAGCGTGCCGGCTTTGAAGTCCGCGATGTTCACCCAACCCATTATGGCCGGATCTGCCCGATCGAGACGCCGGAAGGCCCGAACATCGGTCTGATTAACAGTCTTGCCTCGTTTAGCCGCGTTAACAAATACGGCTTCATCGAGACGCCTTACCGCATCATCAAGGATAGTAAGGTTTCGCAGGAAGTCGTTTATCTGTCTGCGATGGAAGAGCAAAAGCACACCGTGGCTCAGGCTTCCGCCGGACTGACCGAAGATGGCAGCTTCGTCGAGGAGCTGGTCTCTGCCCGTCAAAACGGTGACTATTTCATGGCGCCGCGTGAGCAGATTACGCTGATGGACGTTTCGCCAAAACAGCTTGTATCGGTGGCCGCCTCGCTCATTCCGTTCCTGGAAAACGATGACGCCAACCGCGCGCTGATGGGCTCGAATATGCAACGTCAGGCCGTGCCTTTGGTGAAAGCCGAAGCGCCGTTTGTCGGCACCGGTATGGAAGAAACCGTGGCGCGCGATTCAGGGGCTGCGATTACCGCCGGACGCGAAGGTATTGTTGATCAGGTCGATGCGACCCGGATCGTGATCCGTGCGCAGGGCGATGTCGAAGCCGGACAATCGGGCGTCGATATTTACAGCCTGCAGAAATTCCAACGGTCCAACCAGAACACCTGCATTAATCAGCGTCCGCTGGTGAATGTCGGCGATGTGGTGGAGCAGGGCGATATTATCGCTGACGGTCCTTCGACCGATCTGGGCGAGCTGGCGCTGGGCAAGAACAGCCTCGTCGCCTTCATGCCCTGGAACGGCTACAATTATGAAGATTCCATCCTGATCTCCGAACGCATTGTGAAAGATGACGTATTCACGTCCATCCATATCGATGAATTCGAAGTGATGGCCCGCGATACAAAGCTGGGTCCAGAAGACATCACACGCGACATTCCGAATGTGGGCGAAGAAACGCTACGCAATCTGGATGAAGCCGGGATCGTCTATATTGGCGCTGAAGTGCATCCGGGCGATATTCTGGTCGGCAAGATTACGCCCAAGGGCGAATCGCCGATGACACCGGAGGAAAAACTGCTGCGTGCGATCTTCGGCGAGAAAGCCAGCGATGTGCGTGACACCTCGCTTCGCTTGCCGCCCGGAGTTGCCGGAACGGTGGTCGAAGTCCGTGTGTTCAACCGCCACGGTATCGAGATCGATGACCGGACGCGTGCTATTCAGAACGAGGAAATCGAACGCCTCCGCAAAGATAGCGCCGACGAGCGCGCCATTTTGAACCGCGCAACGTATAACCGCCTGCGCGATATGCTGCTGGGTCAAACGGCTTCGGCCACGCCCGCCAGCGCCAAAAAGGGCAGCGAGATTACCAGCGAATTGCTCGAAGGTATCGAGCGGCACGAATGGTTCAAATTCGCGGTTGCCGAGGATGGCCGTCAGGTTCAGATCGAAGCGGTGAAGTCGCAATATGACGAAGCCGTCAAGCTGATCGACGAGAAGTTTGCCGACCGTAAGGAAAAGCTGGAGCGTGGTGACGAGCTGGCTCCGGGCGTCCTGAAAATGGTCAAGGTCTTTGTCGCGGTGAAGCGCAAGCTGCAACCGGGCGATAAGATGGCCGGTCGCCACGGCAACAAGGGTGTGATTTCGCGCATCCTGCCACAGGAAGATATGCCGTTCCTTGAAGATGGTACGCCGGTCGATATCGTGCTCAATCCGCTGGGTGTTCCCAGCCGGATGAACGTCGGACAAATCTTCGAAACCCACCTTGGTATGGCGGCTCGCGGACTTGGTCAGCAAGTGACGCAGGCATTGGACGATTGGCGCCTAGCCAATCCCGATGCCGAAGCGGCCAGCCCGCCCGATGCCGTCAGGCAACGTCTGAAAGACGTCTATGGCGAGGATTACCACGAGGATATCGAAGGTCGTTCGACTAAGGAAATCCTGGAGCTTGCCGGAAATCTGGCAAATGGTGTGCCGATGGGTACACCGGTGTTCGATGGAGCGCGTGAGCCTGATGTGACCGCTATGCTGGAACAGGCGAATTTGCCCGGCTCCGGTCAGGTGACATTGTTCGACGGGCGCACGGGCGATGCTTTCGACCGGAAGGTGACGGTTGGCTATATCTATATGCTCAAGCTGCATCACTTGGTCGATGACAAGATCCACGCCCGTTCGATCGGTCCCTACAGTCTGGTCACGCAGCAGCCATTGGGCGGTAAGGCGCAATTTGGCGGACAGCGTTTCGGCGAAATGGAAGTCTGGGCATTGCAAGCATACGGCGCGGCTTACACCCTGCAGGAAATCCTCACCGTCAAATCGGACGATGTGGTTGGCCGGACCAAGGTTTACGAAGCGATCGTCAAAGGCGACGACACTTTCGAGGCCGGTATTCCGGAAAGCTTCAACGTGCTGGTGAAAGAAATGCGTTCGCTTGGCCTCAACGTCGAACTCAACAATTTGAGTGATGGCGAAGATGACGACGGATTGAAAATCGCAGCGGAGTAAACGCTTTCGCCCTCCCGTTCGCGGGAGGGGCCGGGGGTGGGCGCGAACGAGCGCAGCCCACCCGGAACAGACCCACCCCTAACCCCTCCCGAGCCGGAGGGGGATTGAGGACCAAGACATGAACGAACTGACCAAATTCACGAACCAACTGGCCAAGCCGGAAACTTTCGACCAGATCCAGATCGGCATCGCCTCGCCAGAGCGCATCCGTTCGTGGTCCTTCGGCGAGATCAAAAAGCCGGAAACCATCAACTATCGGACATTCAAGCCCGAACGTGATGGCTTGTTCTGCGCGCGCATTTTCGGTCCGGTAAAAGACTACGAATGCCTGTGCGGCAAATACAAGCGCATGAAATACAAAGGCGTCGTCTGCGAGAAGTGCGGCGTCGAAGTGACTGTGACCAAAGTCCGCCGTGAGCGGATGGGCCATATCGAACTGGCTGCGCCGGTCGCCCACATCTGGTTCCTGAAATCGCTGCCTTCGCGCATCGGCTTGTTGCTGGATATGCAGCTGAAGCAGCTTGAGCGTGTGCTGTATTTCGAATCCTATATCGTAACCGAGCCGGGCCTTACTGTGCTGGAGAAAAACCAGCTGATGACCGAGGACGAACTCCTCGAAGCGCAGGACGAATACGGCGAAGATGCATTCAGCGCCGATATCGGTGCGTCTGCGGTCAAGACCATGCTGATGGATCTCGACCTTGAGCAGGAACGCGACGATCTGATGGAGGAATTGGCAACGACCAAATCCACCCTGAAACCCAAGAAAATCATCAAGCGCTTGAAAGTTGTCGAGAGCTTCATTGATTCCGGCAATCGTCCCGAATGGATGATCCTCGAAGTCGTACCAGTCATCCCGCCCGAATTGCGTCCGCTGGTGCCGCTGGATGGTGGCCGTTTCGCAACCTCCGATTTGAACGATCTCTATCGCCGGGTCATCAACCGGAACAACCGTTTGAAGCGTCTGATCGAATTGCGTGCGCCCGACATCATCGTGCGTAACGAAAAGCGTATGCTTCAGGAATCGGTCGATGCGCTGTTCGACAATGGTCGTCGTGGCCGCGTCATTACCGGTGCCAGCAAGCGTCCGCTGAAATCTCTGAGCGATATGCTCAAGGGTAAGCAGGGTCGTTTCCGTCAGAACCTGCTCGGCAAGCGCGTCGATTATTCCGGTCGTTCGGTTATCGTAACCGGCCCGGAATTAAAGCTGCACCAATGCGGTCTGCCCAAGAAGATGGCTTTGGAATTGTTCAAGCCGTTCATCTATGCACGCCTCGATGCAAAGGGTCTGTCGATGACCTTGAAGCAAGCCAAGAAATGGGTCGAGAAAGAGCGCAAGGAAGTCTGGGACATCCTTGAGGAAGTCATTCGCGAGCATCCCGTGCTGCTGAACCGTGCGCCGACGCTTCACCGTTTGGGCATTCAGGCGTTCGAGCCGGTCCTGATCGAAGGTAAGGCAATCCAGCTTCACCCGCTCGTCTGCTCAGCCTTCAACGCCGATTTCGATGGCGACCAAATGGCCGTTCACGTTCCGCTGAGCCTTGAAGCGCAGTTGGAAGCGCGCGTGCTGATGATGTCCACGAACAACATCCTCTCACCCGCCAACGGTAAGCCGATCATTGTCCCTTCGCAGGATATGGTTCTGGGTCTTTATTACCTCTCCATGGAGCGGCAGGAAAAGACGCCGGAATATATCGACGGCGACGATGGCGAAAAGCACGAGAAGCTGCCGATGTTCTCGGACATGGCTGAAGTGCATCAGGCGCTGGAAACAAAAGCGGTCACGCTGCACTCCAAGATCATGGCCCGCGTTCCGCAAGCGAACGAGAAGGGTAAGATCGCCATGCAGCGGTTCGTCACCACACCGGGACGGATGCTAATCGGGGAATGTCTGCCGAAAAACCACAAAGTGCCGTTCGACATCATCAATCGCCTTCTGACGAAGAAGGAAATCGGCGATGTGATTGACCAAGTCTATCGTCACACGGGTCAGAAAGACACGGTGCTGTTCGCTGACGCCATCATGGTGCTGGGCTTCCGCAACGCGTTCAAGGCCGGTATCTCGTTCGGTAAAGATGACATGATCATCCCCGACAGCAAGATCAAAATGGTCGAGGATACCAAGGCTCTGGTGGCTGATTACGAACAGCAATATCAGGACGGTCTGATCACGCAGCAGGAAAAATACAACAAGGTTATCGATGCCTGGTCGCGTTGTGGTGACCAAGTTGCCGATGCCATGATGGACGAGATTAAGGCGCGCCCGATCGGCAAGGACGGCGTGGAAGCTGAGATCAACTCGATTTACATGATGAGCCATTCCGGCGCCCGTGGTTCACCGGCGCAGATGAAGCAACTTGCCGGTATGCGCGGTCTGATGGCCAAGCCTAGCGGTGAGATCATCGAAACGCCGATTATCTCGAACTTCAAGGAAGGTCTGACCGTCCTTGAATACTTCAACTCGACTCACGGTGCTCGTAAGGGTCTCGCGGATACGGCGTTGAAGACGGCAAACTCGGGCTACCTGACCCGTCGTCTGGTCGATGTAAGCCAAGATTGCGTCATCGTTCAGCAGGATTGCAAAACCAGCAATTCGCTGGATATGCGCGCTATTCTTCAGGGTGGTTCGGTCATCGCGTCGCTGGGTGAACGTATTCTGGGCCGGACATTGGCCGAGGATATCGTCAACGCGGCAACTGATGAAGTGATTGCCAAAGCCGGCACGTTGCTGGACGAGGCGATGATCGTCGAAATCGAAGCGGCGGAAACGCAAGTTGCGAAAATCCGCTCGCCACTGGTTTGCGAAGCTGATCAGGGTGTCTGTGGCAAATGCTACGGACGTGACCTTGCTCGCGGTACGCCGGTCAATATCGGTGAAGCTGTGGGCGTTATCGCCGCGCAGTCGATCGGTGAGCCGGGCACACAGCTAACGATGCGGACATTCCACATCGGCGGTGCGGCACAGCTTAACGAAACCAGCCACCTCGATTCCATCTCGGACGGTAAAGTCGTGTACCGCGATATGCCGACGATCCTGGACAAGAAGGGCCGCATCCTGTCGCTTGCCCGTAACGGCGAATTGGCCGTGATCGATGCCGAGGGACGTGAGCGCGAAATCCACAAAGTGCCTTATGGTACCGTGCTGATGCACAAGGATGGCGGGAAGGTGAAGGAAGGCGATCGTCTGGCAGAATGGGATCCGTTCTCCTTGCCGATCATCACCGAAACTGCGGGTCATGTGAAGTATCAGGATCTGGCCGAAGGCATGACGCTGGAAGAGCGGGTGGATGAAGCCACCGGCATCGCTCAGCGTGTCGTGACGGAAAACCGGGCTACAGGTCGCGCAAAGAAAGAAGATCTGCGTCCACGTTTGACCCTGCTTGGGGAAGGCCAGAGCGCCAGCGATGATGAAACCGATGCCCAGCGTTATATGCTGGCTCCGGGCACGACATTGTCGGTCGATGATGGTCAGGAAGTGCAGGCGGGTGATATCCTTGCCCGTGCTTCGCGTGAAGCCGCCAAGACGCGCGACATCACCGGTGGTTTGCCGCGTGTTGCCGAGCTGTTCGAAGCGCGTAAGCCAAAGGACAATGCGATCATTGCCAAGATTTCGGGCAAGATCGAGTTCGTTCGCGAGTATAAGGCCAAGCGCAAGATTGCCATCGTTCCTGAAGAGGGCGATCGCGTCGAATACCTGATCCCGAAAACGAAGATCATCGACGTGCAGGAAGGCGATTTCGTGAAGAAGGGCGATACGCTGATTTCCGGCTCGCCTGATCCGCATGACATTCTGGAAGTTCTGGGGATCGAGCCGCTGGCCGAATACCTCGTCAATGAAATTCAGGAAGTCTATCGTCTGCAAGGCGTGAAGATCAACGACAAGCACATCGAGGTGATTGTTCGCCAGATGCTGCAAAAAGTCGAGATCACCGATGGCGGCGATACCACGCTGTTGCCGGGTGAGCAGGTCGATAAGGACGAGATGAACGAAGCGAATGCGAAGCTGACGCGCTCCAAGAAACCGGCGCAAGGTACGCCTATCCTGCTTGGTATCACGAAGGCATCGCTGCAGACGCGCAGCTTTATCTCGGCTGCTTCTTTCCAGGAAACCACCCGCGTGCTGACGCAGGCCGCGGTCGAAGGTAAGAAGGACTCGCTGATTGGTCTGAAGGAAAACGTGATCGTTGGCCGTCTCATCCCTGCCGGTACCGGCGCGGGCATGAACCGGATGCGGGTTACGGCCAGCAGCCGCGATGCTGCTTTGAAAGCGCAATGGAAGAAACAGCAGGATAAGCTGGCTGCTGCAGAAGAAGCCAAGGCCGAGGCAAAAGCCGAAGCCGCCGCTGAAGCTGCATCGGATGCGTTTGCCCCAAGCGAGGAACGGATGAGCGAAGATGCCATGCGGGCCGCGATGGCGGGCGCTGCGCCTGCTCCTGCTGCGGAACCTGCGGCAGAAGAAGCTGCTCCCGAAGAGTAACTTCGCGAAAAAATCGGGCAGGCCTGCCGGTTTGCCCTTATGATGACAAGAGTCCCGTTAGAGCCACTGTGCTTTGGCGGGACTTTTGCTTTTAAGCGGCTGCACTCAATGTGTCTTTTTTCAGGACACTTGTTTTTTTGCGGCCTTGTCGGTCTTGAGAGTTTCACAATCCCGTTTTAATTGCTTGTCCAACAGGAGCTTCGGTAGGGTCGCCTATTTGGTTTCTGTCCGTAATTCGAATGCGTCATCTTATGAATTGACTGATGACGCGCCTTGGAGGGAAATCAATATGCGTACTATTATTCGTAACTGCCTGGCTGTTAGCGCGCTTGCGCTGGCTGCTACCTCGGCCAATGCGGCTGTCGTAACTGGCGAAGTCACCGGCGGCACATCAGGCGGCGATTTCGTCGAGCTCGACCCGACTGCAGCTGACCCGATCACCGTCGGCAAGGACAATCAGAATCTGCCCGACCTGTTCGCTTTCAACGAAGCGCAAAATGTAACTTTGTTGAGCGATATTGCTGGAATCACGGCCGGAACAGTTGTCAACAGCCACTATGTGTTCTTCGATCCGAAGAACAGCCCGGCCAGCACAGTTATCGGTAACGTTGTATTCGACGGCCTGATCTTGGCTGTTCTGACGACGACCCAGGCATTGGGCGCGACCGATTCTTTGTTCGCCAACCCTAACGTTACTTACCTTGACCCGAACAACCGCGGTCTTGAAGGTGCAGACTCGTTCTCGTTCACCGGCAATACGCTTTCGGTAAACTTCCGCGCGACAACGCCGGGCGATTATGTCCGCGTGCTCACTGCACCTGCTGTACCTGAGCCAGCCACATGGGCGATGATGCTGCTTGGTTTCTTCGGAATCGGTACTGCGATGCGTCGGTCGCCTGCGCGTATCCGCAAAACAAGCGTACGTTTCGCTTAACCTTTACGACTCTTGAAAATTCACAACGGGGTGGGCGTAATGCCTGCCCCGTTTTGTTTTTGTGCATAGCATTATGACCAAACAGACGTTTGAAACATCGTATTCATCACTTGTCATTGCTTAGAAAGTGTTAAGGATACTCATTTAGGGAACACCTGGCCCGTTAAACGGCAAAAAACGAAACAATAGCGGGATGCGATGAGGCTGGCACTGTCTCCGAGCGAGATTATCGAAAAGGAACTGCTGCAAAAGCGTATCCGTTCGCTCGCCAATGCTGCGCCTATGGGCCTGCTAACATCGCTGGTGTCGATTTTCGTATTGGCGGTGACACTCACCGATACATCAAATCAGATCCTGCTTTGGATATGGTGGTTTGCCGCAACGATGATCGTCGTCCTGCGCGCTGTGCAAATCCATCGGATCGATGCGCAAAGTGAGGACATTACATACCTCAAGGACGTTTGGCGACGTGCGACTCGCACCATGTATGCCAGCAGTTTGGGCTGGGCGATCAGTCTGCCATATGCGGCGATGCTGGCTGAAGGGCTTGAGTTGCCGCTGGTCGCGGCTGTGGGAACCGGCGTATTTATCTCGGCCCTGCTGATGTATCGCTCGGTCCCGCGCGCGGCGCAGGTCCATATTTTCCTGTTGTCGACCGCCTTTTTGATCACTGCATGGTATCTGGCAGGGGTCCAGTCGCTGATTTTCGGTCTGCTGGTGTTGGTCTATGGATTTACACTGTCGCGTTCGCTGAATCTGCAGGATCGTAATTTTGTCAGCAGCATCATCCACGCGGTTGAGCGGCGGGAAAGCGAATCCACCGTGCGAATGCTGCTGAACGACTATGAGTCGCATACCTCGGATTGGTTATGGACCACGATGCCGGACGGGACGTTGCGCGACGTGTCGCCGCAATTCGGCAAGGCATCGGCGCGCGACCCGCAAGAGCTTGAAGGCACACCACTGATCGATTTGTTTGCCGACGATCCCGCGCGCGACCGCCTCCGATACAGCCTGTCGGAAGGCCAGCCCATTCGCGACCATGTTGTGCCGCTGACCGTGCGCGGGGAAAAACGGTATTGGGAAATTTCCGCTCATCCGCGCGCAGATGGCCGGATCAGCGGCGTGGCGCGCGATTTCACCAGCACCAAACTGGCCGAGGACAGGGTCAGCCGGATGGCCCATTTCGACGGTTTGACCGGGCTTGCCAATCGCTATCTTTTCAACGAGCGCCTACGCGATTTGCTGGAAACGCGATCGTCGCCAAAATCCCATGTTGCCTTATTTTATCTCGATCTCGACGACTTCAAAAGCGTCAACGACACTCAGGGCCATTTGGTCGGCGATCAATTGCTGTGCGAGGTCGGGCGGAGTTTGACTGGCGAAGTTCGCGACGGCGATTTGGTTGCACGGCTGGGCGGGGACGAATTTGCAATCCTAGTAGAAACCGGGGCGGGCAATGCTGGCCTGATCGAGCGCGCGCATCGCTTCCTTACCGTTATGCGTGAACCCTATCATATCGGCGATCACATTTTCCGTATTTCGTCCAGCATCGGGGTCGCGCGTTGCCTGGATGAGCCATGCGATGCGCTGGAATTGCTGCGGCGCGCCGATTTGGCGCTTTATGCCGCCAAAGCCAAGGGTCGTGACAGTTTTGCTTTGTTTGAGCCATCGCTGGACAAGGCCGCGCGGCAACGGCGCGAAACCGAATTGCACCTGCGCGAGGCGATGGAGCAGGAGCAGTTGCTACTGCATTATCAGCCGATCATCGATCTGACCTCCGGCGAAACCAAGGGATATGAAGCGCTGGTTCGCTGGCAGCATCCGGAACGAGGTTTGCTCAATCCGGTAGATTTCGTCGGTGTGGCGGAAGCGACTGGCCTCATTGTGCCGCTGGGCGAATGGATCATCCATCAGGCGTTGATGGAAACCGCAAAATGGCCCGAACATTTGCGCATCGCGATCAATCTGTCACCAACGCAGGTTGGCAGTCCACGACTTGTTAAAGCCGTGGCCGAGTCGATGGCCCTGAGCGGTATCGCTCCGCAGCGGGTGGATTTCGAAATTACCGAACACGTCGTGCTGGAAGGCAGCGAAGCCAATCAGGCGACTTTGCACAAATTGCGCGAGCTTGGCGCGTGTATCTCGCTGGACGATTTTGGAACGGGATATTCTTCGCTGAATTATGTCCGCAATTTCCCCTTCGACCGCCTTAAAATTGACCGCGATTTCGTAACCGGACTAATGGATAGTCGCAGCAGTCAGGCAATTGTCCGAACCATTTGCCGCCTCGCCGATGCGATGGGCATGGCCACGGTCGCCGAGGGCGTAGAAGACATTGAACAGCTTGATATGCTGCGCCAGATCGGCTGCACCGAAGCGCAAGGCTATGCAATTGGCCGACCGCAGCCGGGCCGACCTGACAATCACGGCTCTAACAATCACGCGCCTGACGATGACGGCAAGCCGAACGGCGCGATCAAGGCGACCATACCGCAGATTAGCGACGCAGCGATGGACTATTGCGAGCAGCGTAAGACTTTGGATGAGAGCATAACGGCGTAAGGCCAAAGCTGTTTTCCGCCTCGCCAAACGATGCCGGCTTCGGTATCGGCACACGCATGGCTCACCACACAAATACCATCACGCGCTTTGCGCCGTCTCCGACCGGCCGCCTTCATGTCGGGAACATCCGGACCGCGCTGCATAATTTTCTCGCCGCGCGTCAAGCCGGTGGCACATTCATGCTGCGCATTGACGATACCGACGCTGCGCGCAGTCGCGAGGAATATACCGATGCAATCCGCACCGATTTGGGATGGCTTGGTCTTGCGCCTGACGGGGAAGAGCGACAGTCTGAGCGTCTTAAATTGTATGAAGCGGGCTTTCAAAAGCTGGTGGAGAGCGGTCATGTCTACCGCGCTTATGAAACAGCGCAGGAGCTGGAGCTGAAACGCAAAATCCTGCTTGGTCGCGGAAAACCGCCGATTTACGATCGCGGCGCGCTGGACCTGAGCGATGCGGATCACGCCGCTAAGGAAGCCGAAGGCATCGCCCCGCACTGGCGCTTCAAGCTGGATCACGACACGCCGATCACGTGGGAAGATGGCGTGCGCGGGCCGCAAAAGTTCGACGCCAGCCAATTGTCCGATCCGGTCATCCGGCGCGCCGATGGTTCGTGGTTGTATATGCTGCCGAGCGCGATCGACGATATCGAAATGGGCGTGACACAAGTTTTGCGCGGAGAGGATCACGTATCCAACACCGCCGTGCAGGTGCAGATGTTCACTGCTTTGGGCAAGCAACCGCCCGCTTTTGCGCACACCGCTTTGCTGGTCGGGAAAGAGGGCAAATTATCGAAGCGGCTGGGGTCGCTCGGCTGTGATGCTTTTCGCGAAGCGGGATACGAGCCGATGGCGATTATCGCCATGCTCGCGCGGTTGGGTACGTCCAACCCGGTCGAACCGATTGCCGATATGAAAGTGTTGATCGACAGTTTCGACTTGTCCACTTTCAGCCGCGCCCCCGCGAAATTCGATGAATTGGAACTGGCCCGCCTTAATGCCGCAATCGTTCACCAGATGGAGTTTGCCGAGGCTGCTCCGCGTCTGCCGGAAGGTATGGACGAAGCCGCATGGCACGCGATCCGCCCCAATCTGGAAAAAATCAGCGATGCAGGTGAGTGGTGGCAGCTTGTTACCGGGCCAATTACACAGCCGGACTTTGCCATCGATGACCGCGCCTATCTGGCTGAAGCGGCCAAGCTGCTGACATGGGGCGATGATCCGTGGAAGGCACTGACTTCGGCTTTGAAGGACGCGACCGGGCGGAAGGGAAAGGGGTTGTTTCTGCCATTGCGTCAGGCGTTGACCGGCATGGATCATGGTCCGGATATGGGCGAATTGCTGCCCCTGATCGGCGAGGATGAAGCGCGCAAGCGATTGAGCCAAGCTGCGGCGTAAAATAACGGCTCAAGCAAGCAGGGCGTGAACCAATCGGTTCGCGCACCGTTTGGTATCCATGCAAATGGAACCGATCTCTCTAAGCAAAGCCGCTCAACCAAATTCGAAAGTCTGGCGTCCGAAGCGGGTCATGATTACCAAGTCCGCGCGCGAACACGCACATGGGCGGCAGATACTGGAGCGCGCTGCGTCTCATGAAGTCGACGTAATCGAATTGCCCGGTGACCGCTTGCAATTGGGATTGTCGGACGATCCACGCCGCGCTTATCGGGAGGCCAAGGAAACGCTGGCCGTGGTCGTCGCGCCGCCTTCCAAGCTGAAATTGCAGCCCATCGCGCCAAGTGCCGACTGGCGGGTCGACCTGGCGCAAGGGTGTCCGGCGCATTGCAATTACTGCTACCTCGCCGGATCACTAAAGGGTCCGCCGGTCACGCGCGCCTATGCCAATCTGGGCGAGATTTTGGGCGTGTTGCCGGGTTATCTGGGACAGGGAACGATCACCTCGCGCAGCGACCACCGCGCGCACGAAGGCACGACGTACGAAGCATCGTGTTACACAGATCCACTAGGAATTGAGTCAATCACAGGGTCATTGTCCGCTGCAATCTCCTGGTTCGGTCAGTGGGAAGAAGATGTGCAGCTTCGCTTTACGACCAAGTTTGCGCAAGTCGATGCGTTGCTTGATCTTGAGCATAACGGTCGCACACGAATGCGCGCGTCGGTCAATCCACGCGGCTATGCGCGTTTCGAGGGCGGAACGGATACCGTTGCGGACCGGCTGGTGGCGCTGAAGCGAATGGCGGAGGCGGGTTATCCCGTTGGCCTGACGATTGCGCCGATCATCGCAGCAGAAGGCTGGGAGCTTGCTTATGGCGAGTTAATTGCTGATGCGGCGGCCCAATTGAATGATGTGCCGGGCCTAGACTTGACGGTGGAACTAATCACGCACCGCTTTACCGATGGCTCGAAGGCGACGCTGGATAGCTGGTATCCGGGGTCGAAGCTGGACATGAGCGGCCTCAATCGGTCGATCAAACGCACCAAATTCGGCACGCAAAAACACGTTTATGACAAGGATACGATGCGCGCGTTGAAGCTGTTTTTTCACGAACGCATCGCGCAGGAGTTACCAGCGGCGCGGGTGCTTTACTGGACTTAGCTTTCAGCGTCGGGCCTCAGCCCTCGTGCTTGTCCAGCTCGTCCCCCACCAACGTTACAACGTGCAGCAAATTGGTCGAGCCCGGTGTGCCGAAGGGAACGCCTGCCAACGCGATCAGCTTCGATCCCGGAGTGCCAAAACCATGACGCAAAGCCATGCGTTTGCCCTTGGCGATCATCTCTTCGAAGCTGCCGATGTCTTTGGTCGAGACCGGATGCGCGCCCCACAACAGGGCGACGCGCCGCGCCGTGCGCTCCGATGGGGTGAGGACCAGCATCGGGACGGAAGGCCGCTCGCGTGCAACCCTGCGCGCGGTCGAGCCGGAGCCGGTAAACACCGTAATTGCTCCGATCACGACCGTATCTGCAATCGTCATACAGGCATGAGCCAGCGCATCGGCGGTGGTCGCATCGGCGGGCGTGTCGAGCATCCGTACCCGCTCAAGGTAAGCATCGTCCCGCTCCACCTGCGCTGCGATCCGGTCCATGATCGTGACGGCTTCTTCGGGCCAGTCACCCGCTGCCGTTTCCGCTGACAGCATGACGCAATCCGCACCGTCGTAAACTGCGTTAGCGACGTCGGAGACTTCCGCGCGAGTGGGCGCGGGCGATTCGATCATCGATTCCAGCATTTGTGTGGCGACGATCACTGGCTTGCCCATCAGCCGGGTTTTGTTGACGATTTTCTTTTGCAGCGGCGGTACTTCTTCGGGCAGCAATTCTACGCCCAGATCGCCGCGCGCCACCATAATTCCGTCGGACAATTCGATAATCTCGTCGAGACGGCTCACCGCCATCGGCTTTTCGATTTTGGCGCACAGGGCCGGGCCGGAGCCTGCCGGACCGCCCATCAGCTTGCGCGCTTCGGCCAAGTCTTCAGGACGCTGCACAAAGCTCAAACCGATCCAGTCCGCACCTTGCTCGACCGCAAAGGACAAGTCGCGGCGATCTTTCGCAGTCAGCGCCGGGATCGGAATTTCCACATCGGGCACATTCACACCCTTGCGGTCGGAGATAACCCCGCCGACTTCCGCCGAACACAGAATTTCGTCGGCATCTGCGCGAATGACTTTCAACCGGATCTTGCCGTCATTGATCAGCAATCGCTGCCCTTTGGAAAGCAGCCCGAACAATTCAGGATGCGGCAATTGCACGCGGGTTTCGTCGCCCGGTTCATCGCGCCGATCCAGCGTAAAATGCCCTGAGTGCCGGATCACCGCTTTGCCGTTTTTGAACGTGCCAACGCGCAGTTTCGGCCCTTGCAGATCGCACAGGATCGCGATCGGATGGCCGACTTCCTTTTCCAGCGCGCGGATACTGCCGATAGTTTCTGCATGAGTGGCATGGTCGCCGTGGCTCATATTGACGCGGAACGCATCCACCCCTGCTTTAAACAGGCGCATCAGCATTTCAGGCGAGCGGCTGGCCGGGCCGACCGTCGCCAGAATCTTGATTTTGCGGCTGCGTGGACCGTGACCGGCACCTGCGCGAGAGTCGAGTTGGGGTTCTGTTTGCATGGGCGCGATGCTATGACACAGCCATTCCGCAAGACAAGAGCAAGTGAAGGCGAACACACAATGGATACGAATGCAGGCGATGCGCTGAACACGCTGGACGATCACGTAGCAGCGGAGGCTTTCCGTCGGCTGGTGCGCCATTTGCAGCATCGTCACGATGCGCAAAACATCGACTTGATGGGCTTGTCGGGCTTTTGCCGCAATTGCCTGGCTGACTGGATCAGGGATGCCGGGTTCGAAGGGGACAAAGCCGACGCGCGCGCTTTAATCCACGGGATGCCGCAGGATGAATGGAAGGCCACCCGCCAAAGCCCCGCAACCGAAGAACAGCTTGCCCGGATGGAAGCCAGCGTCGCGAAAAATCGACAGTAATCGTCACTCAGACGGTTCCCGATATGCGCTGCCTTCGCTATTCGCTGCGGCAACACTGATTCTCACATTTTGCCGGAGACATGATTTATGGCCGACGCCACTGACGACCGCTTGCGCTTGCTGATCGAGCGGATCGAACGCCTCGAAGAAGAGAAAAAAGGCATCGCCGACGATATTCGCGATGTGTATTCTGAGGCAAAGGCGGTGGGCTATGACGCGAAAATCATGCGTCAGGTCGTGCGTCTGCGCAAAATGAAGCCGGATGATCGCAGCGAAATGGAAACGATCCTCGACGTGTATAAAGCGGCATTGGGTCTCGACTGATTGACGCCGCGGGCCTTGTCGGTGCATTCTTGTGCGGCGTTTCAAAACCAATAGCGAGGATCGATGATGGCCAGTCCCTGGAGTAGCAAAAATGACACGGCGGTGCCGGGCGGTTTGATCGTCACGACCACGACCGCGCTGGAAGGGCGTCCGGTAAAGCAATATCTCGGCATTGTGACCGGCGAAGTGATCGTGGGCGCAAACCTGTTTCGCGACCTGTTTGCCAGCATTACCGATATCGTCGGGGGTCGCTCTGGCAAATATGAGGACGTGCTGGCCCGTGCGCGCAAGGAAGCAATTTCCGAAATGAAGCAGGAAGCAATGGCGCTTGGCGGAAATGCAGTGATTGGCGTCGACATCGATTACGAAGTGCTGGGCCAGAACGGCTCGATGCTGATGGTCAGCGTGTCGGGAACCGCCGTAACGATTTGATCGCTTTGCCTATCGCACGCGCTGTAGTCACCGCGCCGGTTTACGTCGCCATTTCGCCCGCTAACATCGCGACCGATAGAGCAGTCGCATTGTGCAAAGCGTGTTGGGTGATGCTGGCCCACAAGCCGTAATGCACCCGGACATAGGCAAATATCGCTCCGGCGACGAATTGCGGGATGACGAAGGGTAAGAGATAGGCAAGCGAGCCTTCGTCGTAATTTATCAAATGGATTAGCGCGAAAGCCAATGTGCTAAGCCAGAAGAACGCGGGAAACAACGCCGTAAACCACGGCAGTGGTGGTCGGTTGCCCAGCTTCCAGAGCAGCACGATCGCCAGCGCCACGGCGATGATCATCGCCGCCACGCCAGTAATCGCGCCCGCACTTGTGCCCCCTGCGCCATAGGTAGCGACGACATACAATCCGACTGCCGAGCACGAGCAGACCAAGCAGATGACCTAACTTACCCGACAACCAGCCACGGAAGAGAATCTCTTCCGATACCGGCGCGACCAATATGATCATCGCAATCGTGGCAGCAGTCCATTCAAGCTCACTGAGGGCATTTTTTGGCAATTCCAAGCCGAAGCCGACGACGATCATCGCGATCGTAATCAATGCGCTCATCAACACAATGTCGAGCGCCCACATCCGGCCGATCGCCACAAAACTGGATGCACTGAGTGATGCCGCGCGATCGGGCAGGGTCGGGCGTTTAATGAATGTGCCGAAGCGCCGCCATTCATCGAATGTGGTGTTTGCCGCCGCCGGTTCGGGCGCAAGCGGATCTGCTACGGTAAGGTCGCTCATATCGGCGCTTTTCGTCCCGGTGAGGGTTGAGGTCTCTGCACTCATGCGGCTATGCGGGTCACTAGTTGAATTCACTCTAACAGCGGTAGCAGAGAACTCATGGCAGGCCATTCCAAATTCAAGAACATCATGCACCGCAAGGGCGCGCAGGATAAAAAGCGCTCCAACCTGTTTTCCAAGCTTAGTCGCGAAATTACTGTGGCCGCCAAGATGGGCACGCCTGATGTGGATATGAACCCGCGCCTGCGCCTCGCAGTCAACACGGCCAAGTCGCAATCGATGCCCAAGGATAATATTCAGCGTGCGATCGACAAGGCGACGGCGGGTGACGATGAAAATTACGAAGAAGTGCGCTACGAAGGCTATGGCCCGGGCAGCAGCGCGATCATCGTCGAGGCGCTGACCGACAATCGCAATCGCACCGCCACCGCCGTGCGGACGGCCTTTGCCAAGAATGGCGGAAATCTGGGCGCGTCGGGTTCAGTCGCTCACGGGTTCGAGCGGCTGGGCTATGTGTTTTACCCGGCGGATGTTGGCGGTGAAAACAAGGTGCTGGAAGCCGCGATGGAAGCCGGCGCGGAGGATATTCAGTCTGGCGAAGAAGGCCACGAAATCTGGACCGCAGCCGATGATTTGCATGAGGTCGCCTCGTCTCTCGAAAAGTCGCTTGGTGAAGCGGAAACGGTCAAACTTGCTTGGAAGCCCAGCCTGACGGTCGATCTGAATGAGAAAGATGCGGGCGTTCTGCTGAAGCTAATCGACACGCTGGACGATGACGACGATGTGCAGACGGTGTGGGGCAATTACGAAATTTCCGATGAAGTGATGGAAAAGCTGGAGGAGTGAGCGCAGCGGCTTCGCAGGCTCGCGCGTGATTATCCTCGGCCTCGACCCATCGCTTTCGTGTACCGGCTGGGGCGTAATTCGCAGCGAAGGCAGCCGCATCGCCCATATTGCCAATGGTCAAATCAAGACCAATGCAAAAGCGCCGATGGCTGCGCGGCTGGCGCTGTTGCAAGCTGAGTTGCGCCAAGTGATTGCGGCGCATCGTCCCGACCGCGCGGCGGCGGAAGAAGTGTTTCTTAACAAGAACCCACAATCCACATTGAAGCTGGCGCAGGCGCGCGGCTGTGTGTTGGCAGCGTGCGGGGCGGCGGATCTGGCAGTGCGCGAACACGCGGCACGGGCGGTCAAGAAAGCGGTCGTCGGTACGGGCGCGGCGGACAAAGTGCAGGTGCAGGCGATGCTGAAAGTGCTGTTGCCCGGTGCGAAAGTAGCGGGGCCGGATGCGGCTGATGCGCTGGCCGTGGCGATTGCCGATGCGCATTTGCCCGATGCGAGATAGTGCTGGATCGTGGGCGAACTTTTTACCATCGCGGTGGCGGCGATTATACCGCGCGCCATGTACCGTTCATTCACGCTCGCTTACCGGATCGCTCATATACAGAGGACCAAGCAGGCAAGGGGAAAAATCGATGTTTAGGACAGTGTTCCATGTGTTCCATCGCGTTGGATTTGGCGCTTAAGGATTGGCCCTATGATTAGTGTTTACGGCATCCCGAATTGCGACACGGTAAAAAAGGCGCGCAAGTGGCTCGATGCGAGCTCCGTCGAGTACCAATTTCACAACTTCAAAACAGACGGCGTCGAGCGGGAAGCGCTGGAACGCTGGGCCGACCGGGTGAGCTGGGAAGTGCTGCTCAATCGGCGCGGAACCACATATCGCAAGCTGCCTGAAGAGGATCGTGCGGACATGACGCGCGAGAAGGCCATCGCGCTGATGCAGGAACATACCAGCCTCATCAAGCGCCCGGTGGTGGAAGTGCAGAAAGGGCAACGAGTGCTGATCGGCTTTACGCAAAGCGAATGGGAGAACCAGCTTGCCTGAGCCAATCGCCTTAATGCTGGTGTTCACATGAAATTGTCATATCTTCTGTCTATACTTGCGGCAGCTTTATCGCCCCTACCGGTCCAGGCTCAATCGGGAGACGACACTATGCTGATTATTGCGCATCGCGGGGCAAGCGGAGAGCGGCCCGAGCATACGCTGGCGTCTTACGAGCGGGCGATCGATCATGGTGCCGATTACGTTGAACCCGATCTGGTTGTGACCAGCGACGGCGTGCTGGTCGCGCGGCACGAAAACGACATTTCCGATACGACGAATGTGGCGAGTATCGAGGAGTTCGAGGACCGCAAGCGCACCAAGGAAATCGACGGGCAGCTGATCACTGGATGGTTTGTCGAGGACTTCACGCTGGACGAATTGCGGACTTTGCGGGCCAAGGAACGCCTGCCGCTGATCCGGCGCGACAATGTGCGCTATGACGGGCTGTATCAAGTACCGACCTTTGCCGAGATCGTTGCGCTGGTGCGGGCAAAAGAGGCCGAGACAGGCCGCCCCATCGGCATTTATCCTGAATTAAAACATCCCGAATTCCTGTTGCAGGAAGAGGGGATCGATACGGTCGATCTGCTGGTCAGCGCGCTGAAGAAAGCGGGTTACACCAGCGCCGAGGATCTGATTTTTGTGCAATGTTTCGAGATCGGCCCGCTGCGGCGTCTCGATAAATTGACCGATGTGCGGCTGATCCAGCTGGTGCACATGATCGGCGGTCCGGCGGATGAGCCCAAGCTTACTTATGCCGACATGGCGACACCGTCAGGCTTTGCCGAAATCGCGACTTATGCGGACGGTGTGGGCATCGATTTGCGCTATGTTGTGACCGAGCAAGGGCCGGACGATACCGTGATTGCGGCGGCCAAAGCGGCCGGCTTGCAAGTGCATGGCTGGACTTTGCGCAAAGAGAACGTGTTCCTGCCGCCTGAATTTCGCATCGGCAGCGATGAAAGCGCCACCGGAGATTTCGTGCGTTTCTGGAAAGCGCTGGCCGCGACCGGCTTGGACGGTGTGTTTACCGATGACCCCATGCTGGCGCGACAAGCCAAGAATTAAGTGCGGCGTGCCGTGACGATGTAATTCAGGCTCAGATCGTCGGACAGATGCAAGCCTTTAAACGGCGAGAATGCGATCCCGCGCGGGCTTCCCATGGTAAGGCCAGCTTCGCTCAAAAGTTCGCTTAACTCGTCCGGCGTCACGAAGTCGTCCCAATGATGTGTGCCGCGCGGAATGGCGCCAACCGCTTCCGCTGCGCCAACCAGGAGCAGCCGCGATTGCGCCGTGCGGTTTGGCGTCGATAATACCAACAAGCCGTCGGGGGCGAGGCGCTGGGCAAGCCCGTCGACGAAAGCCGCTTTGTCCGAAACGTGCTCAATCACTTCCATACTGGTGACAAGATCGAATTGCCCGATGTCGAGCGCGGATAATTCCCCGGCCATGTATCGTATATCGAGGTTCGCGCCTGCGCATGGGCCGCTGCCGCCGCAATGTTTTCCGCCGCTGCGTCGACGCCTGTGACTTCCGCGCCGAGCCTTGCCAATGGCTCGCACAGCAATCCTGCGCCGCATCCAACATCCAGCGCAGTCTTGCCAGCCAGCGGTCGGCGGGCTTCGACATCGCCCGCCCAATGCACGTCCACCGCTTCGCGAATAAAGCCCAGGCGCACCGGATTCAAGCGGTGCAGCATGGCGGATGAACCTTTGGGATCCCACCACTCGGCAGCAAGCGCACCAAAATGCGCGGCTTCATCTTCACGGATAGTAAGTTTTGCTACTGTTGCATCGGACATGGCTCACCCTTACCACCGCGCCAACGCGTATTCCAGCAGAGAGGTGCACGCAATTTGGCCCGCATAGTGATGAAATTCGGGGGCACATCGATGGCCGGGACCGAGCGCATCCGGCGCGTGGCCAATATCGTGCGCAAACAGCAGGCTGCCGGACATCAGGTCGCCGTGGTTGTCTCGGCTATGGCGGGCGAAACGGATCGGCTCGTTAATTTCTGCCGCGAAGCAAATGCGCTTTACGATCCAGCGGAATATGATGTCGTCGTTGCCAGCGGAGAGCAAGTCACGGCCGGGTTGCTGGCGCTGACATTGCAGGGGCTAGGCTGCAAAGCGCGCAGCTGGCTTGGCTGGCAGCTTCCGCTGAAAACGATCGAGGCGCACAGCAAAGCGCGGGTGGAGAGCATCGATGCGCCTGACCTTATTGCGGCATTGGAGCGCGACGAAATTGCCGTCATTCCGGGATTTCAGGGCATTTCGCTAGACAACCGCATTACTACGATGGGCAGGGGCGGCTCCGACACATCGGCGGTTGCCATTGCCGCTGCGCTAAAAGCGGATCGTTGCGATATTTATACCGATGTAGACGGAGTTTACACGACCGACCCGCGGATCGTGGCAAAGGCGCGTAAGCTGAAAGCCGTGACATACGAAGAAATGCTGGAACTCGCCAGTGTAGGCGCGAAAGTGCTGCAGACCCGCAGCGTCGGCCTGGCCATGAAAGAGGGCGTGCGGGTGCAGGTCTTGTCCAGCTTTATCGATGACAATGCAACGCCCGCAGATGATTTGCCCGGCACTTTGATCGTGTCGGATGCGGAAATGGATCAGATTTTGGAGGACGGCGATATGGAACGCCAGCACGTAACCGGCATCGCACATGACAAGAACGAGGCGAAAATCATTCTTACCCGCGTACCGGATAAGCCCGGCGCGGTGGCGCATATTTTCGACCCGCTCGCCAAGGCCAGCATCAATGTCGATATGATTATTCAGAATGTGGGCCGCGACAAAGGCGAGACCGACGTGACCTTTACCGTGCCACAGACGGATCTGGCGCGTGCCCAAGCGCTGCTCGAAGACAAGCGTGACGATATCGGTTTTAACCGGATCATCACTGACAGCCGCATCGCAAAAATCAGCGTCGTCGGCGTCGGCATGAAAAGCCATGCAGGTGTCGCTAGCACAATGTTCAAGGCTCTGGCCGATCGCGGCATTAATATTCAGGCGATCACGACGTCGGAAATCAAAGTGTCCGTGATGATTGATGAAGACGAGACGGAACTGGCCGTTCGCGTATTACACACCGCCTATGGACTGGATGCGCCGGATAACGAAGCGGCGTGAGCCACACGACCAAGATACTGCTGCTTGGCTCAGGTGAACTGGGCCGCGAATTCGTGATCTCGGCCAAGCGGCTGGGCGCTTATGTGATCGCTTGCGATGCCTATGATGATGCCCCCGCCATGCAGATGGCGGATAGCCGCGAGGTGTTCTCGATGCTGGATGGCGAAGCTCTGCGCGCTGTCATCGAAAAGCACCAACCGGATCTGATCGTGCCGGAAGTCGAAGCCATCCGCACGGAAATTTTGGCCGAAGTGGAGCGTGCGGGCATTACCGTCGTCCCCTCTGCGCGGGCGACGCAAATGACCATGAACCGCGATGCGATCCGCGATCTCGCCGCGCAGGAATTGGGATTAAACACCTCGCGCTATAGCTATGCCGAGAGCTTGGCCGAAGTGCAGGCAGGCGCGCGCAACACCGGCTTTCCGTGCGTTATCAAGCCGGTCATGTCCTCCAGCGGCAAAGGGCAAAGCCGGGTGGAATCGGAAAGCGAACTGGAAACGGCGTGGAACTTTGCGGTTGCTAATATGCGCGGTGACCGGGCGCGGGTGATCGTCGAGCAATTTATCGACTTCGACTATGAAATTACGTTGCTGACGGTGCGCCACAAGGGCGGGATCAGCTTTTGCCCGCCGATCGGCCACAGGCAGGAACGGGGTGATTATCGCGAATCATGGCAACCCGCTGCAATGTCGGACGCGGCGTTGCTAAGCGCGCAGGATATGGCGCGCAAAGTGGTCGATGATCTCGGCGGATATGGGCTGTATGGTGTGGAGTTTTTCGTGCGCGGCGATGAAGTCATCTTCTCCGAACTCAGTCCGCGCCCACACGATACTGGCATGGTCACGTCGCTGTCGCAAAATCTGAGTGAATTCGATTTGCACGCACGCGCCATCATGGGGCTGCCAGTGCCGGACACGATCCGCGCGCGCCCATCGGCATCGGCAGTTATTCTGGCCGATCGGGACAGCGAGACGGTTGGCTACGAAGGCTTGGCCGAGGCTTTGGCCGTGGCCGGTGGAACGGTCGATGTACGGCTATTCGGCAAGCCGGTCGCGCGGCCCTATCGGCGGATGGGTGTGGCCTTGGCAAATGCTGGTAGCACTGATGATGCGCGCCGCATTGCGGTCGAAGCCGCAAGCAAAATTCGCCTTATCTATCAGTGAGAATGTCGGCTGATCTTTAGGGCTGGGCGGGAAAACGTGCGTCGCGGTCAAGAAAAGCCACCAGCTCGGTTCCTTCCGGGATAACGGCTGACTTCCCGCTGATGACGAATGCGAAGCCGCTGACCACAGCCGTGGCTGCAGTGGCGGCTCCGGTGTGGCTTTTGCCTGCCACGCCGACTTCGCCTGACAAACGAACAGGACCGCTTGGCAATTCGAGATACAGCACTCTGGCCGTTAGCTTGCCGCCGCGCCCCATCAGCCCCTTTTTCTCGGCCTGACTGATCTGCGCGATCACGGGCGTGGCGCGCGGGATCACAGTAACACCGTCGAGTATTACATCTTCGCTGACCGATAATGTGACAAGATCGCCTTTCCGATGGCGTTTGCTGGACAATTCCTCGCTTGTCACAAGCGCAATCTGCGATCCGGCAGGCAGAACAGGTGCGGCGGTTACGGTGTTGCTAGCTGGAGCGACCTCTTGCGCCAGATCTTGCGCTATACCCGGCGCGGCGAACGCTGCACAAAACAACAGAAATGCGCCTGATTCAGCGCGCATCGTCGATCACCACGTCTTGGGCAATGAATGCCACCATTTTCTCGCCTGCCTTGATCTTGGCGTTATTGCCTTTGGCAAACAGCCCAAGCGGCCCCATCGCCAGCACGCCCAGCAAAGTTTCGCCTTTGCCGCTTTTGCCGTCCGCGCTGGCCTCGCCTTCGATCGGGATAATCATGCCGTCATGCTCGATATGAGTTAACACTGCCGACAGTGTGCCCGATTTGCCCGCATTGCCGCTTTTGCTGGCATCGGTCAGCTTGCCCCAGGCTAACGCACCGGCGGGAATCGCTTCCAAACCGTCGACCATCAGCGGTTTGTTCACGCGCAGTTTAAAGCGATGCCCCGGCTCGTGTTCTTTGGTTGAAACTTCATTGAGCACCATCAAATGCACTGGCGTATCGCGGCGCAAAATAACGGGCGCGGCTTCTGTTTGAACAGTAGTTTCGGCTGGCAATGCGGCATCAACCGGCTGAACCACTGCCGACGCTTGAGCGATACATAACAAACCGATTGCAAACATCATTACCGACCCTAAAAATTGTCCCGATCGCTCCTATTGCCGAATAGATTTAACTTTGCGTAAGTGCAGCCATAGAAAATCACCGCGCAGTTAATCGACTTTTTACGCACGCACGCCATAGACCGCAGCCTTAATTGGACGAGGGTCAAGATTTATGAAGATGAACCAACTTGCAGCGGCGTTTATCGCTGCTTCCATGATCGTACCGACAGGCGCTGCTTATGCGGGTAAAGACGAGTATGTGGTGGTCAACGAGGAAGTCGGCGTGCCGGTCTTTCCGTATGACATCACCGATCGCCCCTATGTCGTGGTTTCTCCGGTGAAGGCTGGCGTTCGCAAAGCGACGATCTTCAGCAAAGAGCCATCGCAGAAAAAAATCTACAAGGAATTGTGGGAACGCGGCGAGAAAGTCGATGCGGATGCGATCGTGAATGTGACTTACGGCGACAGCCACATGACGGCCTTGAGCTGGGGCAAAACCAATGCGCTGGGCATTGCAGTGCGCTTCCTGACGCAGGACGAAATCGACAGCGGCATGGCTGGTGAGACGGCGCCTGCACCGGAAGATTTCACCGAAGAGATGTTCGATAAGGCGAACAAGAAAGCCAAGAAAGCCAAATAAGCGCGACACTTCGCGAACAGGCAAGGGCCGGTGGAGGTGATCCATCGGCCTTTTTGCTGTGTGCTGCATATTTCCACATGGCTTGCCGCGCACTGGCCGCGCCTCTAAAGCGCATCGCCATGAGCAATTACGATAAAACGCGCGCGCTGATGCAGCGCGGCACCGATTTCCTTGGCAGCAAATATGCCATTCTATGCGGTGCGATGAGCTGGGTATCGGAGCGAAATCTGGTCTCTGCAATCTCGAACGCTGGTGGTTTCGGAGTTATCGCGTGCGGCGCAATGACGCCCGATCTGCTCGATACGGAGATTGCCGAGACAAAAAAGATGACGGATTGCCCGTTCGGCGTGAACCTCATCACCATGCATCCGCAATTGTTCGACCTCATCGCGATCTGCGAGAAACACGCAGTTACCCATGTCGTGCTGGCAGGCGGAATACCGCCGAAGGGTAGCGTCGATGCGATCAAGGCATTCGGCGCTAAGGTGATCGTGTTTGCCCCGACGCTGGCTCTGGCCAAAAAGCTGTTGCGACAGGACCGAGGGGCGGGCGGCGATGCGCTGGTCATCGAAGGGATGGAGGCGGGCGGGCATATCGGCCCCGTCTCCACCAGCGTGCTGGCGCAGGAATTTCTGCCCGAATTAAGCCAGGATCATCTGGTGTTTGTGGCGGGCGGAATCGGGCGCGGCGAAGCGATTGCCGGCTATCTGGAAATGGGCGCGGTCGGCGTGCAGCTTGGCACGCGGTTCGCTTGTGCAACGGAATCCATTGCGCATCCCGACTTCAAGAAAGCCTTTTTCCGCGCCAATGCCCGCGATGCCGTGGCCAGCGTCCAAGTCGATGCGCGTTTGCCGGTCATTCCGGTGCGTGCGCTGAAAAACAAGGGCACAGAAGAATTTACCGGCAAACAACGCGAAGTGGCCGAAACGCTGGATCGCGAAGAGCTGCAAATGGCCGAAGCGCAATTGCAAATCGAGCATTACTGGGCCGGCGCACTCCGCCGCGCAGTCATCGATGGGGACGTTGAAAATGGCAGCCTGATGGCCGGGCAATCGGTCGGCATGGTGAAGCATGAGGAACCGGCCTCCGACATAATCGCTGGATTGATGAAGGAGTGCGAGGATGCCCTGTCGCGGCGTTAAGCATTACCGCTCACCAAGGAATAATGTGTTAAGTATTGAAAACTGGTTTTCCGACTGGGACAGAGTCACCGGCATCGCGACCAGTTCGCTGCTGTTCTTTGTCATCATCATTGTGTTTGTCCGCATATCGGGCAAGCGGACGACCAGCCAGATGAACAATTTCGACTGGATCATCACCGTTGCTGTCGGCAGTCTTGCAGCAAGCGGGATCATGTTGCGGGATACAGCGATCAGCGATGCGGTGGCCGCGATTGTCGCGCTGTTCATCGCGCAATGGGCAGTGACGTGGGCCATCGTGCGCTCCGAAGTGGTCAGCAAAGTCGTCAAGGCGACCCCGACACTGTTGATGCACAAGGGCGAATATATCGACGCCGCAATGATGAAAACGCGTGTGTCCAAAGCGGAAATCGATGCGGCTCTTCGCTCGAATGGGATGGCGGACTGTTCGGAAGCTGACTGGGTAATCCTGGAAACGGACGGTTCGATGACCGTAATCCCGCGACAGGATCGCGCCATTGGTAAAGCCAGTCTGCTCGATGATGTCAGCAAGCCCGGCGACCTTCCCTCTTAACCTCGCCGATTAATCGTAAGGTCTGAAATACCATCCCGGTTTGCAACTGATCGGCCCATCGCGCCCTTGCAGTCGATGCCAACTCTAGGGTAGCATCGCGGCAACACAGGTGATTGGATTTTTCATGGGTTATATTATTCTCGGGCTGGTGGTGTTTCTGCTGCTGATTTTCCTGCTGATGGGCGTGCGCGTCGTGCGGCAGGGTTTCGTCTATACGATCGAGCGGCTGGGGAAATTCACACTGGCCGCAGAGCCGGGCTTTCACCTGATCTTGCCATTTATCGACCGCGTGGGTCACAAGATCAACATGATGGAGCAAGTGCTCGATATTCCGGGTCAGGAGATCATTACCGCCGATAACGCGATGGTGGGCGTTGATGCGGTGGTGTTCTTTCAAGTGCTTGAGGCGGGCAAAGCCGCTTACGAAGTGTCGGGTTTGCACAACGCCATCATGGCGCTGACGACTACCAATTTGCGCACGGTTATGGGCTCGATGGATCTGGATGAAACCTTGTCCAAGCGCGACGAGATCAATGCGCGCCTGCTGTCGGTCGTCGATCATGCCACATCGCCGTGGGGCATCAAGATTACGCGCGTCGAGATCAAGGACATTCGCCCACCGCTGGACATTTCCGAAGCGATGGCCCGTCAGATGAAGGCCGAGCGGTTGAAACGTGCAGAAATCCTTGAAGCTGAGGGCGATCGCCAAAGCCGCATTTTGCGCGCGGAAGGTGAGAAGCAATCCGCCATTCTGACGGCCGAAGGGGAAAAAGAAGCAGCTTTTCGCAGCGCCGAAGCGCGTGAGCGTGAAGCGGAAGCCGAAGCCAAGGCAACGCAGCTCGTCTCGGACGCGATCGCAGATTCCGGCAATCAGGCGATCAATTACTTTATCGCCCAGGAATATACCAAGGCCGTCGCCAAGTTCGCCGACAGCCCGAATTCCAAAACGATCCTGTTCCCGGTCGAGGCAACGCAGCTGATCGGCTCGCTTGGCGGAATCGGAGAGTTAGTGCGCGGTCATCTTGGCGATGATACCGGCGTTGTGAAAAAGCGGCCGGACACAGGTACGCCGGTGCCGGGCGAAATCCGCCGCGCCAGCGTACCCAGTACGCGCAACAAATAGGTATGGGCAGGGCTTAGCCAATGGATGATCTCGGCAGCTTCGATCCGCACTGGATATGGGTGTCCATCGGCCTGTTGCTGGCCATCGCGGAAATGCTCGTGCCGGGCGTTTACTCTGCTGTGGCTGGCGATTGCGGCAATCCTGACCGGGATTCTGACGTACACGCTGGACCTCAGTCTGACGATGCAGGTGATCGACTTTGCAATTATCTCGCTGATCCTGGTGTTCAGTGTGAAGCGTTTTTTGAAAGACTCCCCGATTATCAGCTCCGACCCGTTGCTTAACAATCGCGGCGGTCGCTTGATTGGCCAAACTGCGACCGTGACCGATGCGTTTGTCAGCGGAGAGGGCCGCGTCCATCAGGGCGATAGCGACTGGAGCGCGCGCGGCCCCGACATGGCGGTGGGTGAGCGGGTGCGCATAACTGCGCTCGAAGGCACCGTGCTGCGAGTGGAACCACTTAATTTGATTGAAGCGAGCGATGCCGCCGAAGCCAAGGCCGAGGCATTGGCACCTGACAGGCCCGACGCCGCGAAAGACTAAACGCATTCGCTCACATACAATTCACCACACACATGCGTCGCTGGTTCACGCGCGCATCACGGAGAGACGACATGGATAGCTATACGCAGAACTACATCGACGGGCAGTGGGTGGATTCGGTTGGCGGCACGCCGCACGATGTCATCAATCCGGCAACCGAGGAACCGACGACCAAAGTAGTCTTGGGTACGAAAGCGGATGTCGATCAAGCTGTTACGGCGGCACGGCGCGCATTCGAGACATTCAGCCAGACCTCGCGCGAAGAACGCCTCGCGCTGATGGGACGTATCGTCGAGGAATACAAAAAGCGGATGCCGGACATGGCGCTGTCGATGGCCAAGGAAATGGGCGCGCCGATCAGTGTGGCCAATGCAGCGCAAGCGCCCGCGGGCCTCGGCGCATTTGTAAAAACGATGCAAGCGCTCGAAGGTTTCGAATTTGAAAGCCATGATGGCGGATCGAAAATCGTCTATGAACCGATTGGCGTCGTCGGCATGATTACGCCATGGAACTGGCCGCTCAATCAAATCGCGCTGAAAGTCGCGCCGGCGTTGGCTGGTGGCAACACGATGGTGCTAAAGCCGTCCGAGGAATGCCCCGGCAATGCAGCCATTTTTGCCGAAGTCATGCACGCAGCGGGAGTTCCGGCTGGCGTCTTCAATCTGGTGCAAGGCGATGGTCCGACGGTCGGCGAAGCGATTTCTGCCCATTCCGACATCGACATGGTTAGCTTCACCGGATCGACCCGCGCCGGTATTCTCGTTGCCAAGGGCGCCGCCGAGACCGTGAAGCGCGTGCATCAGGAGCTGGGCGGCAAATCACCGAACCTTGTGTTGCCGGGTGCCGACCTTGCTAAAGTCCTGCCGCCGACAGTCAGCGGCGTGATGGTCAATTCGGGGCAAAGCTGCATCGCGCCAACCCGCGTTCTGGTTCACAAGGATCAGGAACATGATGCCATCGAAGCGGTCAAAAACATCGTCGGCGCAACGCAGGTGGGCGATCCCTTGAGCGAGGGCCACCATATCGGTCCGGTCGTCAACAAAATGCAGCATGACAAGATTCGCGAGCTTATCCAGTCGGCAATCGATGATGGCGCGACGCTGGAAGTGGGCGGCCCGGACCTGCCGGCCAACGTCAATCGCGGGTTTTACATCAAGCCAACTGTATTCAGCAATGTGACGCCCGATATGCGCATCGCCAAGGAAGAGACGTTCGGCCCGGTCGTAACGGTAATGACTTACGGGGATCTGGAAGAGGGTATCCGCATCGCCAACGACACCAGCTATGGCTTGTCCTCGGTTATTTCAGGCGATCCCGAACAAGCCGCCAAGGTCGCGCCGCGTCTGCGCGCTGGCATGGTCGCGATCAACAATTGGGGGCCAGCACCCGGCTCACCCTTTGGCGGTTACAAACGGTCGGGCAATGGCCGCGAAGGTGGTTTGCATGGCCTAAAAGATTTCATGGAAGTCAAAGCGATCAGCGGGCTGCCTGCTTGATGTGCTGCGGCGGCGCTGAGTGGTGCGTGCGCTAATTAAAGCGCAATTGAGGCGCCAACGCTTGAGCAGGTAACTCTTGGCAGCTCACTTCGGAGCATTTGGTGCGGTCGAGAAGACTCGAACTTCCACGGGTTATTCACCCACAACGACCTCAACGTTGCGCGTCTACCAGTTCCGCCACGACCGCACACAGTCCGATTGCAAGCGGGCCTTGGCCCGTCCGCATGGTAGGAGCGCGCCACTAGCAACGCGGCATCGGTGCTGCAAGTCTTTTGCGAAACCGCGCAGCGTCGCGATGTCGATTATGCTGCGTAAAAACGTGTGGCTTAATTCGACGACCAGCCGAAATCGGCATATTTGGCGGTGCGGGGGAAGTCCGCCACAGCCTCGCTGATGACCATGCTTTCGCCCGGAGCCAGCTCATTTTTGGGTGGCTGCGCTTCGAAACTGTAAACGACATTCAGATTTTCATCGCGCATGACGATCAGGATGGGTGGGACGCTGCGCGTTTCCGTGCCGACATTGGTGATCGTGCCGCGCGCCCCGAAATACTGGGTGCTGTCGGATAAGGTCCGGCTTTGTTGATCCTGAATGGGAAAATCCAGTTTCAGATCGGGCTGGTCTTCGGCAAAGCGCGGACCTCCATCGGCCCAGTCTGGCAGACCCCAGATTTGAATGGCGGCAATCGCTGCGATGGCCAGCGCGGCAAAAGCAGCAGCGGCAATCGTGAACAGTTTCAGAGGATTGCGGCGCGGCCGAAATGGCGGGTCGTAATCGAACTGCGAATATTCCTCGTCCACTGCCTCTTCGACAGGTTGCGAGATGTATCCGGGTGCAGGATTGCTGATCGATGGAGTGGGGGCTGGCTCCGGTTCTTCGGCAGTTGCGGCATCGCCTGCTGGTTCTTGGTCAAACGTTTCGCGCTCCGCATCGCTAGGCAGCGTATCGACTGGTTCAGCAACAGCATCATCGACAACTGCAGCATTGTCCGCTGCCTCGGTAGCAGCAGCGCTAATTGCACTCTCGGTGTGCGCAGCCTCCTCTGTTACAGGCGCATCCGAACCGGCGTCCTCCGGCTCAGTAACCACTTCGCGCGCGTCATTTCTGGGCGCTAATTCCGGTCCATCCTGAAACCAGCTATGCTTGCATTTGGCGCAACGCACCGTCCGCCCGTCGATGCCGACGGCGTTATCCGGCACGACATAGCGCGTTTTACATGCAGGACAGGCGATGATCATGGGTAGAGGTCTTAGAGCGGCGATCCCGTATCAACAAGGCTTGGCGCGGTTGGTGCTTGCCAATCACGGCTTTTTTCCACATCGCAAGCAAGCTATATGGTAGCGGGCATGGGTAATCGCGAAGCGCAACGGGCGGGCAGGCAGTCAGATATGATGGATAGTGACGATCCGATCGTCCATCTCGACAATGTTGGCTTGCGTTACGGCACCGACAAGGAAGTGCTGTCGGGCGTGAATTGTTCGCTTCATGCCGGGCAATTCTATTTCCTGACAGGTGCGAGCGGGGCCGGGAAAACCTCGCTGCTGAAAATCCTGTATCTTGCGCAAACCCCGTCGCGCGGGGCGCTGCGGATGTTCGGGACCGATATGCTGACCGTGCCGCAAGCCAAACTGCCGGCTTTTCGCCGCCGCTTAGGGGTGGTGTTTCAGGACTTTCGGCTAGTCGAGCATATGGATGCTTACGATAACATCGCTCTGCCATTGCGAGTGGCGGGCGTGCGTGAGCGGGATTTGGCCGAGCCGGTCAGCGATATGCTGGAATGGGTTGGCCTTGAACATCGCGCCCATGCCAAACCGGCGACTTTGTCAGGCGGAGAGCAGCAGCGGGTCGCGATTGCGCGAGCGGTTATTACCCGGCCCGATATGTTGGTCGCTGACGAGCCGACCGGAAATGTCGATGCCGATATGGCGATGAAGCTGCTTAGCCTATTCCATGCCCTCAATCGTCTTGGTACGACAGTGGTGGTGGCCACGCACGATCTGCAACTTGTTCGCCAGATGCCGGATGCGACGATCATGCGGCTGGAAAAAGGCAAGCTGATGGACCCGACCGGCGCGCTACGTTATCCGCCCAAGCCGGAGCGACAGCGTGCCATTGCGCTGGCTGAAGCCGAAGACGACAGCGAAGCTGAAACTGCAAGCGATTGGACCGATAAGCAGACCGATAAGCAAGGCGGCAAGCAGGCCAGCAAACAGGCCAGCGAACAGGACGGTAAGCGCGATCGTGCAACGGCGCGCCGACCGGGTTGGGAAATGCCGTGAAGCGCCCTCCGGTCATTTCCGACGCGGTCAAACGCGGCCTGACACCGCTGCACCGCAAGCAGGCGACCCAGCTCTTGCCTCGTACGCGGATCGGCGGGCCGATGCCCTGGATCATTGCGATTATGGTGGCACTCGTAGTGCTGGCGGCTGGCGGAGCGTTGGCGCTCAATCACTTGGCCAGCAGCGCGAACGATGAATTGTCGGGCGCGATTACGGTGCAGATCGTGGAGGCAGATCCGGCAGAGCGCGAGCGGCAGGTCGATGCCGCCGTGCGTTTGCTATCGGCTGATCCGCGCGTGTCTTCGGTCAGGGCGGTTCCACCGGAGGAATTGAATGCGATGCTGACGCCCTGGCTCGGCGAGATCGATCCCGACGCGCCCGCAATCCCGATCCCTGCGTTGATCGACGCGCGATTGACAGGGCCAGCCAGCGAAGTCGAGCAATTGCGCCTGACCAATCTGGTCAAGCGCGATGCGCCCGATGCGCGCATCAATGCGCAGTCCGAATGGCTGGCTCCGGTTTTTGCCGCAATTACATCGCTGCAATGGCTCGCGCTGCTGCTGGTTGCGATGTTGGCCTTTACCGGCATTACGGCTGTCTGGCTCGCATCGCGCAACGCATTATCGGTCAATGCGAAAACCATTGAAGTTATTCACCTGCTGGGCGGCGACGATCATCAGATCGCGCGCGTCGTGCAGCGCGCCATGAAGGTGGATGCGATTATTGGTAGCGGCGTGGGGTTTGCCCTGGGTCTGGCTGCTCTGTTGCTTTTAGGGTCGCAATTTGCCGCTCTGGAATCGGGGCTGGTTTCGGGCGGAGGTCTTGATTGGCTGGACTGGCTCGTGCTGCTACTGATTCCGGTAGCGGGCACTGTCATTGCATTGCTGACGGCGCGCCTGACGGTGCTTTTCCTGCTACGGCGTCCCGCATGATTTGGCGCATAATATCCGCGATCGCTGTAATCTGGGCGCTTGGGTTCGTTGCCTTTGCCGTGACGTTGCCACAGCCATTGGAAGCTGAAGCAAGCGATGTGGTGATCGTTCCCACAGGCGGCGCTGGACGGATCGCGCGCGGGCTGGAGATTCTGGAACGCGGCTACGCCAAGGAATTGTTCGTATCCGGCGTCGATCCCGAAGTGCGCGCGAGCGAATTCGCCGAGGAATTTGAGGTGAACAGCGCAGTGATGGAATGCTGTGTCACGCTGGGTTACGCGGCTGTCGACACGCATAGCAACGCGCAAGAAGCAGCCGACTGGCTAGATGAGCATGGTTTTAGCAGCGTGCGTCTGGTCACCAGCGATTGGCATATGCACCGCGCTTATGCCGAGTTTCGCTCGATCCTGCCCGACGACATTGCGATCATTCAGGATGCCACATCGGCCAGCCCGTCGCTCTCCACCCTATTTCTGGAATATCACAAATTTCTGGCCAGCCGCGTCGCGCATTTTGCAGGCCTATGACCATGCTGCTGCGCATCCTTCGCAATATCGTCTTTTATCCGGTGTTTTATACTGGGTCGATTTTGATTACGGGCGCGTCGCTGGCGCTGATGCCGATCAGTGTCCCGGCCTTTCGCCGGATGGTCCCGCGCTGGGGCAAATTTCAACGCTGGTGTCTGGAACACATCATCGGCTGCAAGGTCGAGATCGAAGGTCATCGGGTGGATGGACCGGTGCTGTATGCGATCAAACACGAGAGTTTCTTCGAAGCGATCGACGCGCCAAATTTGCTGGATACGCCCAGTGTGTTTGCCAAGCAGGAATTGTTTGCAATTCCCGGCTGGGGTCCGGCGGCCAAGGCTTACGGTCTCGTCCCGGTTGCGCGCGAGTCAGGGGCCAAGGCACTGATGACCATGATCCGCGAAGCGCGCCGCTTGTCAGCAGAGGGCCGTCCATTGGTGATTTTCCCCGAAGGAACGCGCACTCCGCATGGCGTAACCGCGCCATTGCGATCGGGTTTTGCAGGGCTTTACAAAACGCTGAAATTGCCGGTGGTCCCGGTCGCCGTGAATAGCGGTCCGCTGTATCATCGCTGGCTGAAAAAACCCGGCACGATAACCTACCGCTTCGGTGAGCCGATCCCTGCCGGACTGGATCGTCACGAGGTTGAACGGCGTGTCATCGAGCAGATGAATGCGCTGAATTGACCGCTAATGTTTGCGCCCGAAATCAGGCGCGGCGTCGTCTTGCCCCTGCTCGATAATCGAGCGGCGGATGTCGCGGGTGCGGCTGAACATGGCAAACAGAGCATCGCCATCGCCCGACCGGATTGCGCGCTGCATGGCGGTTAGATCTTCGGTAAAGCGGCCCAGCATTTCCAGCACGGCCTCGCGATTATGCAGGAAAACATCGCGCCACATGGTCGGATCGGACGCGGCGATGCGGGTGAAGTCGCGAAAACCGCCAGCGGAATATTTGATGACTTCGCTGCGGGTGATGTCTTCCATATCCGATGCGGTACCGACGATGGTGAAGGCGATCAAATGCGGAATGTGACTGGTCACGGCCAGCACCAGATCGTGATGCGCGGCGTCCATAATATCGACCGTAGCGCCCAGGCTTTCCCAGAAATGGCGAAGATCGGTGACGCCTGCTTCCGGAGCATCATCGGGCGGGGTCAGGATACACCAGCGGCCTGAGAAAAGGTCTGCAAAACCCGCGTCCGGTCCGCTCTGCTCGGTCCCGGCCACGGGATGCGCCGGGATGATCGTGCGACCCGGCAAGGCTTCGGTCAAGTCACGCAGAACGCTTTGCTTGGAAGAGCCGACATCGCTGATAATTGCATGATCCGTCAGGTAGGGCACAAGCTCACACGCGACGGCTTTCATCGCGCCAACCGGAACGCACAGGAGCACCAGATCAGCCTTGGCAACAGCGTCGTCTAGCGTGTCACAGACCTGATCTGCCAGCCCGCGCTCCTTTGCCCGTTTGCGCGTATCAGGATCGGCGTCATAGCCGGTTGTAGTAATCTCAGAAGCGTGATCGCGAATGGCCAGCCCGACCGAGCCGCCAAGCAATCCAAGTCCGATGATTGCGACGTTGCGGATCATCGCGCACGCTCGGCAAGTTTACGCAAAGTGCCTGCGATCACGTCCATCTGCTTGGTCGTGCCGATAGTTATGCGCAGCGCATGATCGAGGTCGCCGCCGGGGAAATGGCGGACGGCAAAGCCCGCATCGGCAATTCCATTCAGCGCGGTCTCTGCCGTCAACGCGCCTTCGAACAGGACCATCACGAAATTGCCTTCGCTTGGCAATGCGCGCAGACCATGATTGCCGAGGCCTTCGATAATCTCGATGAAGCGGGCGCGCTCATGCGCATTGTGTTGGCGGGCTTTGGCAACGAAATCCTGATCGCCGAGTGCTGCAATGGCTGCGGCTTGCCCGCTATTGGTGACGTTGAACGGTCCGCGTATCCGATTGAGATTGGCAATGATGTCGGGCGCGCCGGTTGCCCAGCCGATCCGCTCTCCCGCCAAGCCGTAAATTTTGCTGAAGGTTCGCGTGACCAGCACATTTTCATGCGTGCCAGCCAAGGCCAATCCGGCTGCCGCCTCCGTTGGATCGAGATATTCGGCATAGGCCTGATCGAGGACCAGCAACACATCGCTGGGCAATCCGGCGTGCAATCGCTCGATTTCCTGATGCGGGAGATAGCTGCCGGTTGGATTGTTCGGGTTGGCGATGAACACCACGCGCGTCCGCTCGCTCACACAAGACAGCAAAGCATCCACATCCGCGCCATAATCGCAATCCGGCGCTTCGACCGGGACTGCCCCGCATCGCCGTGCAATAACTTCGTAAAGCGAAAAACTGTGCTGGGCAAAAAGGACTTCATCATCTGGGCCAGCGTAAGCCTGCGCGGCTAGTCCGAGCAAATCACCAGAGCCGGCCGCACATACGATCCGCGCTGGATCGAGGTCATGCACCGCCCCGATGGCTTCACGCAAAGCGATAGCGTCCGGGTCGGGATAGGTGGCAGGATCATGCCTTTGCTGCAAAGCGGTCAGAGCGTCGGCACTGCAACCCAGCGGGTTTTCATTGGCCGACAATTTGACCAGTGGCCGCCCGTCGGAAGCCTTCGCTTTCCCCGGCACATACGCATGGATTGCCTCGATCCACGGCTTGGGTTGCGGATGACTGGGTCGCTCTCGTGCCATAATGACGCGGCGCATAGCGGCTTTGCGCGATAAGCAACAGTGAATTGACACACCGGACTTGCCGCCTAATGCGAGGCGCAGACCATGACGAATGACACGCCATCCCCGCGCAGCTTCAACTTGCCGCACGATCTGCCGCTCGACAGCGGACAGATGCTGTCGGATGTCACAATCGCTTATGAAGCCTATGGAACGCTGAACGAGGCGCGCGATAATGCGATCCTTATCTGCCATGCGTTGACCGGCGATCAATATGTCGCGAGCGAGCATCCTGTCACCGGCAAACCGGGCTGGTGGGAGCGGATGGTCGGTCCCGGCAAGCCCGTCGATACCGAACGCTTCCATGTCATTTGCGCCAATGTCATCGGCAGTTGCATGGGTTCGACCGGGCCAGCGTCCGAATCGAGCGACGGGCAGCCATATGCGATGCGCTTCCCGGTTATCACGATCCGCGACATGGTGCGCGGGACGGTCGCCTTGCTGGACGGTTTAGCAATCGAGCGGCTTCATACCGTTATCGGCGGATCGATGGGCGGGATGCAGGCGCTGAGTTTGGCCGCCAATTTCCCTGATCGCGCAGAGCGGGTCTTGGCCATCGCCACCACCGCCCGCCATTCGGCGCAGAACATCGCGTTTCATGAAGTTGGGCGGCAAGCGATTATGGCTGATCCTGCATGGGGCAAGGGCGAGTATTACGCGACCGATCACGCTCCCGACGCTGGCCTTGCCGTGGCGCGCATGGCCGCGCACATTACATATCTGTCGGAGGACGGCCTGACTGAAAAGTTCGGGCGACGGTTGCAGGATCGCCCGGATGGCAGTGCGGGCGCCAAAAGCTTCGGCTTCGATGCCGATTTTCAAGTGGAGAGCTATTTGCGCTATCAGGGGAGCGGCTTCACCCGCCGTTTCGACGCCAATTCCTATCTCTACATCACGCGGGCGATGGATTATTTCGACTTGGCAGAGGAACATGGCGCGCCTGAAAAGGGCAGCCTTGCCAATGCGTTTGCCCAAAGCGCCGCAAAGTTCTGCATCATCAGCTTCGACACCGACTGGCTTTATCCGACCGCGGAATCGCGGCATATCGTACACGCCCTGAACGCTGCCGGAGCGCCGGTCAGCTTCGTCGAGTTGTCCGCGCCTTATGGCCATGACAGTTTTCTGCTCGATGTGCCTGCGCTGGATCAGGTGGTGAGCGGGTTCCTTAGCCAATGAGCCAGAGCCTGCGACCCGATCTGGCGGCAATTGCCGATGCGGTGAAGCCCGATACGCGCGTCCTTGACATCGGTTGCGGTGACGGGGCGTTGCTGGCGGCGTTACGCGATGAAAAGCGCGTCGATGCGCGGGGTATGGATATCGAGCCGGAGCAGGTTGCCGCCTGTGTCGCGCGCGGCTTGAGCGTCGTGCAGGGCGATGCCAATCGCGATTTGGCGGCGTACCCCGATGCGGCGTTTGATTATGCCGTGTTGAGCCAGACTTTGCCAATGGCCCGGCGGCCCGATGCCATGCTCGAAGAATTGCTGCGCGTAAGCCGCGAAGCCTTTGTCAGCTTTCCCAACTTCGCGCATTGGCGCACGCGCGCCGCCTTGATGTTCGGCGGTCGGATGCCGGTGACGCGGGCCTTGCCGCTAAGCTGGTATGAAACCCGAAACATTCACCACGTAACGGTCGATGATTTCCGCGAGCTGGCACGGCAGAAACAAGCGAAGATCGTGCGAAGCTGGTTCTTTGCGGATGAGCGCCCACTGTCATCGAAAGCTGCGAATTTGCGCGCGGAATTCGCGGTGTTTCATCTAAGCCGATAGAAAAAGCCCGAACGCAACCAAGCATCCGGGCCTTTTCACTCTTCTGTGGCTGGTGCCTATCCCATCCGTTTCATCACGCAGATTTTGTTGCCTGCCGGATCGCGCAGATAAGCCAGATACATACTGCCGATGTCGCTTGTACGGATGCCCGGCGGGTCTTCGATTGCCGTGCCACCATTGGCCAGCCCCGCTTCGTGCCAGGCTTTGCCTTGATCCTCATTCTCCACGGCAAATCCCACAGTACCGCCGTTTGCACCGCAAGCAGCGCCGCCATCGATCGGCTTGCTTAAGAGAAAAATGCCGCCATTGTGCATATACAAGACGCGGCCTTTCGGATCGACCGATCCTTCCCTGCCGCCCAATGCCTTAAAGCAGGCGTCGTAAAATTTCTTGCTGGCTTCGATGTCGTCTGCACCCAGCATAACGTGACTGAACATAGGTATTCTCCTTTGAGTTGGCTGTGGGGTAGGCGGTGACCATTTCGCACGCAAGCGTTGCTTGTGGTTCAGCCGGCACGCGATAATGAGACCGCATGATATTGAGAAAACTTGCCTTCGCAATCGGCCTCGCCGCTTTGCCCCTCTCTGCCGTGGCGCAGCAAACAGCGCCGCCACCGCTGTCGCAAACCATGCCCGAACCGGACATAAAGCTGTCTATCGAGCAGCAGACGGCCTTGCGCTGTTCCGCTGCTTTTGCGGTTGTCGCGCATGGTCAGGCCAATGGTAATGAAGCCGCGCAGGCCTATCCCGATATTTCGCAGCGTGGCCGCGAATACATGGTGCGGAATATGGCCAAATTGATGGATGAGGCGTCGCTTGACCGGACGGGTGTCAGTCGCCTACTTTCGGCGCAAGTGCAGGAATTGTGGGACCGGGAAGAGGCAATTGCTGAAGTGATGCCGCCATGCCTGTCGCTGCTTGATGCGACGGGGCTTTAAGGTCGACGCACCAAAATTTGTTCAGCATCGGCTCACGCTTGTTCAGATAAAACCGCATCCATATTAATGGATTGATTGAGGATATGCTATGCGAGCCGTAATATTGTCTGCTGCCCTGTCTGCCGGATTGATGGTTTCAGCGCCGGTTATGGCGCAGGATTACGATGCGCCGACCAATGACACCGTCAGCGAGACGCGCGGCTTGTCCAGCGTTGTCGATAGTCTGGGCGATCCGCAAAAGCAGCGGGAAATCGGTTTGATGCTGCAAGCCTTGAGCGAAGTGCTGCTGGACTTGCCGATTGCCCCTTTGGCGCAAGCCGCAGCGGAAATTACCGGCGATGACCCGGACGATGTCGACCCGCACATGACTTTGCGCAGTGTCGCCCCGCAAAGCAGCGATATTCCTGAAAAAATCGGCGAAAACGTCCCGCGTGCGATGGGTACGATTGCCAGTCTTGCTAAAGGGCTGGAAACAATGCTGCCCGCTTTGCGTGAGATGGCAAGCCGCGTCGAAGAGGTCGCGCGCGACGAATATTAAGTGCCAAATCACGACGCTGTATAAAGCACCTATGGACGCGCGTTAACCATTGCGGCATGGGCCTTTGCGTCATGTGGCAGCTTCACCAATTCCCCTTGTGTCCCTTCAGTCGCAAACTGCGCCTGCTTCTGGGCGAAAAAGGCATTCAATACGATCTTGTGCGGGAAAATCCGTGGGAAGGGCGCGATGAATTATGGGCGCTCAATCCGGCGGGGCGCACTCCGGTTCTGCATGATCCCGAGAAAAAGCTGACTTTGTGCGACAGCCGCGCGATCTGCGAATATCTGGAAGAAACGGTCGAGCGTAGCCCGATGATTAACGGCACGGCCACAGGGCGCGCCGAAATTCGCCGGTTGGTCGCGCTGTTCGACGAGAATTTCTATGGCGATGTCACCGCGCCACTGCTGCATGAGCGCATGAAAAAACGCCTGATCCTGAAACAGCCACCGGATTCGCGGGTGTTGCGGCAGGCAATGAAGAACGCGCATGGCCATCTCGACTATATCGACTGGCTGATCGACAATCGCGCATGGGTTGCCGGACCGACCATGAGCATGGCGGATCTGGCCGCCGCAGCGCAGATTTCGGTCGCGGATTATCTAGGCGGAATCGACTGGAAAGATCACGGGCCGACGCGCCGCTGGTATTCGGTATTCAAGAGCCGGCCCAGTTTCCGCCCCATGCTGTCAGAGAAGATGGAAGGCATTCATCCGCCCGCCCATTACGCGATGGTCGATGCGTGACACCTGACCTGTTCGCAGGATCGAGCTGCGGCTTCACAAGCACCTTCTCGCGCACCATATGACAGGCGAAAAGGAGCTTCTTGCTATGACCGACCCCAAAAATCTGACCGATGCCGAATGGCGCGAACGTCTGACGCCTGAGCAGTACCAAATCCTGCGAGAGAAAGGCACCGAACGCGCCTTCACTGGCGAATATGACGGGCACAAGGACACTGGCGAATACAAATGTGCCGGATGCGGCGCGCCTTTGTTTGAAAGCGATGAGAAATTCGACAGCGGTTGCGGCTGGCCCAGCTTCTCTGCACCCAAAGAAGGTTCTTCCGTGGATGAGCATCGCGACAATTCGCATGGCATGGTCCGCACCGAAGTAACGTGCGCAAAATGTGATGGACACCTTGGCCATGTTTTTCCCGATGGTCCGGGTCCAGCTGGCCTGCGCTATTGCATAAACAGCGCCTCATTGGACTTCGAAGCCAAGGACTGACGCCAAGCTGAAAAATTGACTGTCCGCATCGTTCACCTTGGGTTAGGACGTTTTCGGGCACTTTCGTGCCATCGATGGGCAGGCTTTGCGCCTCACATTTACGGGGAACGACCGGCAATGCAGGTCATGAGTTTCGGATGCGGCGCGGCATATGGCTCGTAAAGAACGCGCACGAGTGACGCGCCGATCGAATTCGCGATCCGGGCGCGGCAGACCGCGCAAACCGGCCAAGCAAAGCAGTAGCGGATTTGCCCTTTGGATGAAGCGCCTGTTTCTATGGGGCGGAGGCCTGGCTGTTCTGGCCGTCATCGCGCTTGGCATTTCGGTGATGTTCGCCGCGCGCAGTATTCCTAGCTATTACCAGTTAAAGGCCAGTCAGGCCGGGCAAACTGTCGTGGTGCGCGCCCGCGATGGTTCGCAACTGGTCGAGCTTGGTCCAAGCTACGGCGAATGGCTCGACAGCAGCGAAATTCCGGACATCATGAAAGAAGCGATGGTGTCGGTCGAAGATCGCCGCTTTCGTATGCATCCGGGTGTCGATCCCATCGGGCTGGCGCGCGCAATGTGGGTCTGGGTAACTGGCGACCGAAGACTGGGCGCGACATCGACGATCACGCAGCAATTGGCGCGGAACCTGTTTCTCAATTCCAACCGGACGCTGGACCGGAAACTGCGCGAGGCTGTGCTGGCGATGGCGCTGGAAACGAAGTTTTCCAAGGACCAGATCCTCGAACTGTATTTGAACAAGGTGTATTTCGGCGGCGGAGCTTACGGTATCGACAGCGCCAGCCGAAAATTCTTCAGCCATGCCGGAAGCGATCTGTCCGTGGCAGAAGCCGCGATTATTGCCGGGATGGTCAAGGCGCCATCGCGCTATTCGCCCACTGCCGACGTAAACCGCGCGGTGGAGCGTGCGCGGGTGGTGCTGCGGCTGATGCGCGAGCAGGGCAAAATATCGGCCTCGCAAGCCTCGGTCGATGTCTCCACGGTCAATCTGCGGCAGGATCGCAGCCAGAATTCGGTCCGCTACTTTACCGACTGGGCTTTGCCACAACTCGATTTGCTCCTGCCCGAAACCTTCGAGCCGATCGAAGTGTGGACGACGCTCGACCCGGCGTTGCAAGATGCTGCGGCCAAATCGATCGCAGCCAATGCGCCCGATGGCGCGCAAGGTGCGCTGGTCAGTCTTGACCGTGACGGGGCCATTCTCGCCATGATCGGCGGCACGGATTACGTCACTTCGAATTACAACCGCGCAGTGCAGTCGGTACGGCAGCCAGGATCGGCGTGGAAGCTGTTCGTCTATCTCGCCGCGCTGGAAGCCGGTTATACAGCCGAAGATATGGTCAAAGACACACCGACCACCATTGATGGCTGGACCCCGCGCAATTCGGGCGGCGGTTATTCGGGTGAGATCAATATTCGCACCGCCTTTGCCTATTCCAAAAACACCGTCGCCGCGCAGCTAGGCAATGAAGTGGGTTTCGGCACGGTTGCGCGCATGGCGCGGCGCTTCGGCATCACCACGCCTGTTTCCACCTATCCCTCGATGGTTTTGGGCACAAACGAGACGCGCGTGATCGACATGACGCAGGCCTTTGCCGCGATTTCTGCCAAAGGCGAATCCGTGCAGCCTTACGGCATCATCAAAGTGACCACGGCGAGTGGCGACTTGCTTTACCAATATGATAAGCGGCGCACGTCGCAGCTGGTGCCGGACTATGTGGCCGCCGGAATTACCGACTTGCTGCAAACAGCGGTCAATACCGGAACGGGGCGTGCTGCGCAGATCGGCCGGCCGGTGGCAGGCAAGACCGGCACCACCAATTCGAACAAGGATGGCTGGTTTCTGGGCTTCTCCAGCGGCGTGACGACCGGCGTATGGATGGGCCGCGACGATGCCAAGCCAGTCGGCGGATTGCAGGGCGGACGCGCACCGGCTCGCGCCTTTGCCGATTATATGCGGGTTGCGGTCAAAGGTCGCCCGGTCGAGCAATTTGAAACGCAGGCCAAGCTACCGGAATGGCAGCTTGAGCCGGACGATGAATATTTCTTCGGCGACCCTGAAGATTATTATTTCATCGACGAACAAGGCAATCTGATCGAGCCGGGCAATCGCGGTGAAGGGCCGGGCGACAATCCCTTTGCAGTGGATGGCGAGTTACCGCCAAACGGGGCTGTCGATGGCAGCGCGGGTGAAGTCGAAATAAGACGCGGCAACAGGCAACCGCCCGCCGGATCGACACAGCCTGCTCCTGTGCAACGGCCATTGCCGCGCGCGGTGGACGAAAATTTCCTGGAAGAAGCGACCGGGCGCGAGATACCCGACAATCCTCCGCCGCGAAGCCGGGCGCCGAATGGTTCGGTGCGCGGTGAACCGATCCGTCCAGCCCGTCCACAGGGTGGGCAGGAATGACGAACGGACCATCAAACGCGCTTAGACAGGCGTTCGCGGATTGCTCGCATGAAAAGAGCGCATAAACGAGAAACCGCCCTGCTGCGCATCGCCGGTTAGGCAAAGGCAGCAAGGCGGCTCGCTCGTTAGTGTATTCGCTTAGCGGAGGCGGATGGCCACCGAACGTGGCGGAATACCGCGTCGTTGCACACGCAACAAGACAGCTTCGCGATCATCGGCATCGGCGGCTTGGATGGCAGCCTCCAGCCCTGCAATACTCTCCAGATCGCGATAATTCGCCTGTAAGATCACATCACGGCGTTGCAGACCTTTGCGCGCCGCATCCGAATTCGGATTGACCGAAACGATCGCTACACCCTGAGTATCGGCATCAAGGCCAAGCTGACTGTTGATCTGCGCGTCCAGTTCGACAACTTGCAAGCCAAGGCGTTCACGAACCAGATCGCTGGTCTCGACATCGGGATCGCTGTCTTCATCGTCATTGTCGAACATTTGCCGCTGCGTCAGTTCATCATCGCTCGGACGCTTTGCAACAGTCAAATCGACCCGGCGCGTTTGTCCGTTGCGAATAAGCTCGATCGGGATCGTGGTGCCGGGTTTAATATTGGCGACAAGGAAGGACAACGTCTGATCGGAAGTCACGGCCTCGCCATTGACCTTCGTCACGACATCGCCTGCGCGAATGCCCGCACGGGCCGCTGGAGCATCATCCTCGACAGACTGGATAAATTCACCGCGATTTTGCGGTAATCCAAGAGAATCAGCGAGATCGCCGGTAACCGGTTCGATCCGCACACCAAGATAGCCACGCTCGATCTCGCGTCCGTTACGCAATTCGGCGACGATCGGCGCGGCGGTTTCTGCCGGAATGGCAAAGCCGATGCCGACGCTGCCGCCGGAAGGCGAGAAGATCGCATTGTTGATGCCGATGACATTGCCCTGCATATCGAATAACGGCCCGCCCGAATTGCCACGATTAATGCTGGCATCGGTTTGAATATAGCGGTCATACGCACCGCCCTGGCCGGTATTGCGGGCAATGGCAGAGATGATGCCGGAGGTGACTGTGCCACCAAGGTTAAACGGATTGCCGATAGCGACGACCCAATCTCCGGGCCGGGCATTGGCGGAGTTACCAAATTCCACGAAGGGAAATGGCTCACCGCGCTCGATTTTCAAAACAGCGAGATCAGAGGCTGCGTCCGCTCCGACCAATTCCGCCGCATATTCGGTGCCGTCGGGCATTGTGACGGTGATTTCCTGCACAGTCCCGCGACGGTTGGGGCTGACGACATGATTGTTGGTTACCACATAGCCATCTGCGCTGATGATGAAGCCCGATCCGAGGGACGTTCCTTCGCGATATTGCGGCTCATCATTTTGCGCGTTGCCGCCACGACGGCGGTTAAAAAAGTCTGCCAGCGGATTACCCTCCACCTCGACTCGCTGACGCGTGGAAATGTTCACGACGGATGGCTGTAATTGTGCTGTGAGATCGGCAAAGCTGGCGGGGGCGCCGCTGCGCGGGACCACTTGCGACATCCGCGTGTCATCGTTTTGCGCAACCTGTGCGCCTGCCGGAAATCCGGTTGCTAAGGAAATCGCTGCGCCTCCGACCAGCAGGGCGCCAGTCAAACCGTAAGCATATCGCACTGGGTACATATCCTCTTCTTTAGTCTCAGATCATCGGCCCAACCGGCCTGTATCACATACGATTACAGACGTTTTCCGCTTAACTGCCATTGAACGACTTGGATAATCGTCGAGCGCAGTCTGCCGTTCGTCGAGCGTAAGTGCTTTCAAGCCCAGATGTATGATCCGAACTTACAGGCCGCCGCGGAATTGCCGCAGATATTCATTATCAGGCGACAGAATTACGCTACTTTCCGCCTCACCCTGATTGAAGGTCCGCCGATAGCTTTCCATGGCGCGGTAGAAGTCGTAAAATTCCGGGTCTTTACCAAATGCGGCTGCATAGGTGTTGGCAGCAACCGCTTCAGCTTCGGCGCGGATGATCTGTGCGTTTTTGCGACCTTGGGCGCGGATCGTCTCGGCCTCTTCCTGACGATCGGCTTCCATACGCTGGAATGCTGCTTCAAGTGGCAGGCCTTCGGGCAAATCGGCGCGCTTGATCCGCACATCGATGATTTGCGCGCCGTATTCACGCGCTTGCTCGTCCAGAGTTTCGCGAATATTCGCCATCGCCGTGCCGCGCTCTGCCGTCAGCAAAGATGCGAACGGACGACGGCCCAATTCCTGTCGCAGAACCGAGGTCAGGATCGGCGTAAGCTGCGTCACGACCGCTTCTTCGGTTCCGGCGTTCTCGACCATCTTGACCGGATCGATGATGCGAAAACGCGCATAAGCATCGACTTGCAAACGTTGCTGATCGTTCGACAGGACTTGCTGACGCTCCATATCCAGATCAAGCACACGCTTGTCGATATATTGCACCGTCTCGATGATCGGAATGCGCCAGCCGATGCCGGCCCCGGTCTGACCATAAGGCACATCGGGCTTAAAGGTATTAATCTTGCGCACCGGTTCACCCGTGCGGATCACGACCGCCTGCTGTGTTTCGGGCACGATGATAATGACGGAGAACGCTGCGATGATCGCAACGGCCAGCGCAATGATGACCAGCCGATAATTTTCCCAAATCTGTTCCATGTCAGTCTCTCGCTTCGCTGGCTTGTGCTTCGCGCTGTGCCTGCGATCGGCGACGCACTTCGGGTAGCGGTAGATACGGCGTCACGTTACCGGCTTCCACGATTGTTTTGTCCGTATTGGCCAGCACCTGCTCCATCGTTTCGTAATACAAACGGCGGCGCGTCACTTCGGGGGCAAGGCGGTATTCGGCGTAGATTTTGTCGAACGCTGCTGCACCACCTTCTGCCTGCGCCAACACTTGCTGTGCATAGGCACGCGCACGATTGACTTCGGTTTCGGCATTTTGCTGAGCTGCCGACACATCCTTAAACGCTTCCACAACGCGGGTGGGTGGATCGGTTTTCTCGATCTCGACACCCTGCACAGCGATGCCGGAGCGATAGGCATCCAACAGCGCCTGCATTCTGGTGCGCACTTGCTGTTCGACTTCGGCACGTCCCGATCCCGACAACACGCTATCGAGTTCCTGCTCTGCAACGGATGCGCGCATGGCGGCTTCCGCGACTTCGCGGACCGTTTCTTCAGGTTCGGCAAGCTGGAATTTGTATTGCTCCAGATCGCGGATATTCCAACGTACGACATAAGACACATCGACCAGATTCTGGTCGCCGGTCAAAATGAGTTTTTCGGTATTGTTGTTGCCCGGCACCCGTTCTGAGCGGAAAGTCGAGACATCCATAATATCGACATTCTGGATCGGCCACGGTGCGGAAAAGTTGAGGCCCGGCGTCATCATCGAAGAGTATTTGCCGAAAGTGGTCACCACGCCGCGCTCTTTCGGGCCGACCTGATGCACACTTGATAAGAGAAGCCACCCGATAAAAACGGCGCCGATAATCAGCGGCAGCCAGCTTTTGCCATTGGGCCGTTCGGGCATACGGAAACTGGGTCCGCCGCCGCCACTGCCACCGGCGCGACGGGGCCCTTCCGGACCGCGATTTTTAAAAATATCCTCGATACTGGCCGAACGACGTGGACCTTTGGTTTCGTTCGCGCCGCCGGCTGGCGGAAGCCACGGATTGCGCGGACCGCCGCTCTTTCCGCCTTTGCCGCCATCCGAGTCGCCGCTCGAATCGTTCCCCGAATCTCCGCCAGAATCCGCGCCATCGCCGGAGCCGCCATTACCGGATGCTCCCGGCGACTTGCCCCAGGGGTTGCCTTTGCCGGCCATAGCCAGCCCTATTGTTCTTCCGAACCCGCCAAACAGTGTCATATTATCTTTATAGGGCGAGCCGCGCGGAAAAACAGGGTTGGCTTTCGCTTTTTAATGTTGGAACGGTCCTGAGCAATGAACGACACCTCCATTCTTGAGACGGCGCGGCAGAAATTGCCGCCGATCTGGGCCGAGCGGCTGCAATCTGTGACAGCCGCTGGAAAGCGCTTGGTGGCAGTGCTGGACGTAGCCGAATTGAGCGGATCGGAGCGCGATGCTGCGGCGGGCGATGTGCGCGCGATGCTATTGAAATTGCCGCAAGCAAGCGGGGATGTGCAAGTCATTATGACCAGCGAGCGTTCTGCCGATACTTCGCCTGACTCTATGCATGAGCCAGTGCCGGGTGCAGAAAAAGCGACCAAGCCGCCGATGATCGTTATCGGATCGGGCAAGGGCGGGGTCGGCAAATCCACCCTGACAGCCAATCTGGCGGTGGCGCTGACGCGACAGGGACACAAAGTCGGGCTGGTCGATGCGGATATTTACGGACCCTCGCAACCCATGCTGTTCGGAACGAGCGATGCCAAACCGGAAGCACGCGATGAAAAGCTGGTTCCCGTGCCGAGTGCATCGGGCGTAACGCTCTTGTCGATGGGGCATCTGGTGGCGCAGGGCAAAGCATTGGCCTGGCGCGGACCGATGGCAGGCAAAGCCTTGAACCAATTGATCGATGCGCATTGGGACGTCGATGTCCTGCTCGTCGATTTGCCACCGGGAACAGGCGATGTGCAGATTTCGATGCTCCAGCATTTCCATCCCGATGGCGCAGTGATCGTATCCACGCCGCAAGACCTCGCTTTGATCGATGCAATGCGGGCCGGGCAGCTTTTCGATCAGGGCAATATCCCGATTATCGGGCTGGTCGAAAATATGGCGGGCTATATCTGCCCCAATTGCGGCGACGTCAGCGATCCGTTCGGCAGTGGCGGGATCGAAGCGGCAGCCAAGCAATTGGACTTACCGTTTCTGGGGCGCATTCCGCTATCCATCGACATTCGCACGGCCAGCGATGCTGGAACTCCGCCAGCCGGTAAGGATACGCCGGAGGGCAAAGCGTTCAAGACGATTGCCACACAGATCGCGGCATGGCTGGACCAGCGTTCGCAGTGAGCGACATTGGCGGCGATAGACCGACGATCAGTCGTCGCGGATTGCTGACCGGGGCGGCGGCAGGCGGCGGATTGATCGTTGCCTGGATGCTTTACCCGCGCAATTACGATGTGCCGCTGGAACCGCGCCGTGGTGAGCGTGCATTCGGCGCATGGCTCAAGATCGCCAGCAATGGCGTGGTTACGGTCGCGGTGCCGCAGCTTGAAATGGGGCAGGGTGTCACGACGATCCTGCCGCAAATTGCTGCAACCGAGTTGGGCGCGGATTGGCGGCAAATTGCGGTTCAACCCGCCCCGCCAAGCGGCGCTTATCCCAATGTCCCGCTGGCCGCTGCATGGTCGCCCTTGTGGATGCCGTTCCTGCCAAAGCTGGGCGATAATCCGGGTAGCTGGCCCGACAGCCTGATCGCAGGGCGCTGGGCGCGATCCGAAGCGTTCAACGCGACCGCATGGGGGACATCGCTGGATGCGTATGAAGCGCCATGCCGGGAAGCGGCTGCGGCTGCGCGCGCGATGCTGGCGATGGCGGCGGCAGAGCGATGGGGCGTTACTTGGGAGCAATGCGAAGCCGAAGCGGGCTTTATTATCTATGGTGCAAAGCGCCTGTCATTTGGCGAATTGGCCGAGGAAGCCGCTGCCTTCTCGCCGCCCGATCCGCCGCCGCTGCGATCGACATTGGCGCTGGAGCGGCCTGTCTCGCTCGGTCCCGCTGAAGAAACCGCTTTTCCGCGCCTCGACCTACCGGCAAAAGTCGATGGCACTTTTCAATTCGCCGGCGATGTGCGCTTGCCCGGTATGGTCCATGCAAGCATCCGTCACGGCCTCATTGGCCGCCCGTTTCTCCAAAGTTTCGACGAGGAAAAGACCGCGCCCGTCAGCGGATTGGTGGGCGTGGTCAAATCCAAACGCTGGCTAGCAGCGGTAGCGAAGGATTGGTGGGGCGCAGAGCGCGCGCTGAGCCTGATGAACCCGCGTTTCAGCGGGCCGGAGCCAGCCGACAGCGCGCGCCATCGCGAAATGTTGGCCACGGCGATGGACTCCGAAGAGCCGCAGGAAATCGTGCGGATCGGTGAACCCGAGGGATTGCTGGCCGATCCTGAATATTCTGCCCGCTACGAAATCGAACCGGCAGTTCATGCGACACTGGAAACCACGTGTGCCACGGCGCGCTATCGGCAGGGTCGGCTGGAATTGTGGATGGCTGCCCAAGCGCCCGAACAGGCCCGCGCCGCAGCAGCCAAAGCCGTTGGACTGCCCCTGACCGAGGTGGTGCTGTACCCGATGCCAGCAGGTGGCAGCTTCGATGCGCGGCTCACCCATACGCAAGCCATCGAAGTGGCGCAGATCGCCAAGGCGATTGGCAAGCCGGTACAATTGACATGGCCACGCCGTCAGGATGTGCTCGCCATACCGATGCGTCCGCCCGTGCTGGCCGATCTGTCGGTCCAGATGGATGGCACGCAATCGGGCCGCATTGCCGCTTGGGGCGCAAAAATCGCCATGCCCTCGGTCAGCCATGAATTTGCAGCGCGATTGTTCGACAATATGACACCGGAAAGCGCGATGGTGGCGGCCAAGGATAAGGCCGACGCCTTGACTTGCGCGCGGGCCGTGCCGCCTTATGCCATTCCAAACGTTGCGGTCGATCATGTCCCGGTGACTTTGCCTCTGGCCAGTGGACCGATGCGTGGTGGCCCAGCGGCGTTGATGGCTTTCCCCACGGAATGTTTCATCGACGAGTTAGCTGCGCGTGCCGGAAAAGAACCACTCTCGTTTAGAATGCAGATGCTGGGCGGCGATCCGCGGATGGTCAAAGTGCTGCGCGAAGTGGCAGGCCTTGCGCAATGGGACGGCGGCAGGCGCGCCAGCGGACAACGCAGCGAGGGTCAGGGCTTGGCCTGCCTGAGAATGGACCTTCTGGGCAGCGACGGAATCAATGAAGGGCGGATCGCCTGCATTGCAGAAGCCCGCCCCGGACCCGGCGGAGTAGCGGTCTCGCGCATTTATGCGGCGGTCGATATCGGGCGGATCGTCAATCTCGACATTGCCCGCGCCCAGATCGAAGGCGGACTGCTTTACGGCCTTGGTCTGGCCGTGGGCTGCTCCCCTGAAATCGCCAATTCGGTTCCTGCGCAAACGACATTAAGCGAGTTGAATATATTGCGGCTGGCGCAGGCGCCGGAAATCCAGATTTCCTTTATCGCCAGCGACGCAGCGGCTTTCGATCCCGGAGAATTGGGTGTAGGTGTCGCCGCGCCCGCCATCGCCAACGCTATGTATTCCGCCACCGGAACGCGTATCCGCACATTGCCGCTGACCCGCGACATCAAAGCGGTGGAGCCTGAGCCTGAACCCGAGGAGCCGACCACGCCTGAGCCACAGGAGCCCGCCGAAATTCCCGAAAGCGAAGACACGCTGGATGTGGACGCGCTGGACGCGCTCAATGATGGTGGCTTTGCCGCGGACAGCACGGAGACGATATGACCTGGACCAAGCAGAACCTGCCTGCCGATCATCCGGCTGTCCAGTCCGGCAAAGTCGGCGTGCTGCTGGTCAATTTGGGCACGCCCGATGCAGCGGAAACCAAGGCGGTCAAACGCTATCTCGGAGAATTTCTGTCTGACCGACGGGTGATCGAGATTCCCCCGATCGTGTGGCAGCCGATCCTGCGCGGCATTATCCTGAACACGCGCCCGAAAAAATCCGCCGCCGCCTATGCCAAAGTGTGGAGCGAGAAGGGTTCTCCCTTAGCTGCAATAACTGCTGCACAGGCAGAGGCCTTGCAGCCGATGCTGGGCGATGCGGTGCAGGTGGATTGGGCCATGCGCTACGGCAATCCGTCTATCGAAAGTCGCCTAACCGCCATGAAGGATGCGGGATGCGAGCGTATTCTGGTCGCGCCGCTATACCCGCAATATTCGGGCGCAACGACGGCAACGGTGGTCGATAAGGTCAATGCCGTGCTGGCCACCATGCGCTGGCAGCCCAGTATCCGAATGCTGCCGCCCTATCACGACCACAGCGCCTATATCGACGCGCTGGCCAGCGATGTGACCTCGCAAGTATCCGCGCTCTCGTTTCAGCCCGAAGTGTTGCTTTTATCCTTTCACGGAATGCCGCAGCGCACTTTGGAACTGGGTGATCCCTATCATTGCCATTGCCGTAAAACCGCGCGCTTGCTGGAAGAGAAGTTGCGGCAGGACAAGCTGATCCCCGACACGATGCGGGTCGAGACGAGCTTCCAGTCACGGTTTGGACCGGCCAAATGGCTGGAGCCAGCGACCGATCAAACCCTGATGGCCGAAGGCGCGGCAGGCACAAAGCGGCTGGCGGTCGCAGCGCCCGGCTTTTCTGCCGATTGTGTCGAGACATTGGAAGAACTGGCTATCGAAGGCAAAGAGCAATTTATCGAGGCGGGCGGCAAGGAATTTGCAGTGCTGTCCTGCCTCAATTCCAGCGATCCGGGAATGACCATGCTCGAAGCGATCACACGCCGCGAATTATCTGGCTGGATTTAAATTGGCAACGTATTAACATTAAGGTAAGTATCATATGGCAACTTGAATTAATGGATCGATACGCATGGCCACTTTAGCTCCGCACACGCCCACGGATTTCGCGCCCTCTCATTGGACGCAGGTGCTGCCTGACAGCGCGCTGGACCACATTCCGGGAGAAGGCGGATTGCCGGTCATCGGCCATACATTCAAGCTGCTGGCCGATCCGCACGGATTTACCCGCGCCCGGATTGCGGAATATGGCCGCGTGTTCAAAAACCGCGCCTTTGGCGGATGGGTCGTCAATCTTATCGGAGCGGATGCCAATGAATTGCTCCTGTTCGACCGGAGCAAGACTTTCTCATCCGAACAGGGATGGGGACCAATTCTCGACAAGCTGTTTCCCAAAGGCCTGATGCTGATGGATTTCGACCATCACCGAATGGACCGGCGTGCGTTGTCGATTGCTTTCAAGCCGGAACCGATGCGCCATTATGCCGGCGCGCTGAACCGCGGAATTGCCGATCAGATCAAGCATTGGGGCGATACTCCGATGCAATTCTATCCAGCGATCAAGCAGCTCACGCTTGATCTGGCCGCGAACAGTTTCATCGGCATTCCGTGGGGTCCGGAAGCGGACAAAATCAATGTCGCATTCGTCGATATGGTGCAGGCCAGCGTTGCTCCGGTCCGCCGCCCGCTGCCATTCACACAGATGAAGCGCGGCGTAGATGGCCGAAAGTTTCTGGTCGATTTCTTTACCGCCGAAACGCACAAACGCCGGACCGAAGGCGGCGGGCAGGATATGTTCAGTCAGTTCGCTACGGCAACCCGCGAGGATGGCGAATTGCTATCGGTCGATGAAGTCGTGGATCACATGAACTTTCTGATGATGGCGGCGCACGACACGATCACGTCGAGCGCAACGACGCTGATCTGGCTTTTGGCCAAAAATCCCGAATGGCAAGCGAAACTGCGTGACGAAATCCGCAGTGTTATCGGTGATGGCGCGGACGGCTATGTCGATTACGATCAGCTTGGCCAGTTGGAGCTGACCGAGATGGCGTTTAAGGAATCGCTACGGATTATGCCGCCGGTTCCGTCCATTCCGCGCCGCGCGCTCAAAGATTTCGAATATGAAGGCTACACGATCCCTGCCGGTGCGCAGGTCGGAATCAGCCCGCATTTCGTGCATCATTCCGAAGAACATTGGGACAATCCGGAGATGTTCGATCCCATGCGCTTTACCAGCGACAAGGTGAAGGCACGGCACAAATATGCGTGGGTTCCGTTCGGCGGCGGCGCGCATATGTGCTTAGGGCTGCATTTTGCCTATATGCAGATCAAAGTGCTGATGACGCATCTGCTGACGCGTTATGAAATCGAGATGGCCGATGGTTACGAGCCGGACTGGCAAGCCTGGCCGATCCCCAAACCCAAAGACGGGCTAAAGGTCAATTTCAGGAAATTATAGGCGGCGGCGGTCATATTTTTGCCGTGTGCGCTCAGCATAAAATGCGCGGTGAATGCTGCGTTCGGTGTTCGGGCGCTTAGCTGAAGTCGATCGCAATGCCGTCTTTCACCCAGTCGCCATAACGCGTCGGGCTTAACCCTTGCGGATCGTCTTCCTTGACCATCGGCTTAGGCTCCGGCGGAGGATCATTCGTCCAATGTGCCGGTTTCGTAAAATCGTCGGGCCGTTTGGTGGAGCGTTTGGTCATATCTAACAGAATGGTCATGCTGGCGCTTGGTTTCAATCGCGGATAGGGCACTGCCGATATGACCGACATTTCCGGATTTCCCGCCCGCAAGGCTGCGATGCGCCTGCTCGATGCCGTTTTGCGCGACGGCGAGACGATGGATCAGGCTTTCGGCCGGGCCACAGCGCAGCTTAACAATTTCGCAGACAAGGCGCTGGCGCGGGCGATTGCCAGCGAAGTGCTGCGCTGGCTGCACCGATCTGGATGCACTGATTGACAGCGCCACAAAACGCAATTTGCCTGATGATGCCAAAGCGCGCGGTGTGTTGCGCCTGATGCTGGCCAGCTGGCTCCGTCTGGAGACACCGCCCCATGCCGTGATCGCGACGGCTTTGCCGCTACTTGACGGTGGGCCACGAAGGCTGGCGCATGGAGTCTTTTCGACACTGGCGAAACAGGATGTGACACTGCCCGATGTGCCGACATTGCCGGATGCGGTGAGAATGCGCTGGGACGAGAAGGCCGAAGCAATCGCGGCAGGGCTGGCCGTTCCGCCGCCGCTCGACCTGACAGTGCGCGCGCCTGACGAGACGGATGCTTGGGCGCAGAAGCTGGATGCGGAAGTGATGGCCACAGGATCGCTGCGCTTGCCGCGTGGGCGCTCGGTGACCGATCTGGAAGGATATGACGAGGGTGCGTGGTGGGCGCAAGATCTGGCCGCAACGCTGCCCGCGCGTTTGTTGGGGGAAGGGTTGCAAAACGATCAGCCGCGCAAGGTGCTGGATCTATGCGCCGCTCCGGGCGGCAAGACTTTGCAACTGGCCGCAGCGGGATGGGACGTGACCGCGCTGGATATTTCCAAGCGGCGGCTAGAGAAAGTACGCGAAAATCTCGACCGCACGGAATTAAAAGCGACGATTGTGCGCGCCGATGCGCTGAAATGGCGGCCAAAGCTGGAAGCCGGATCGAGCGCGGTATTCGATGCGATCTTGCTGGATGCGCCATGCACGGCAACGGGCACGCTGCGCCGCCATCCCGACGTCATTCACCGGATTGGGATGCAGCAGATTACCGAACTGGCGGAAGTGCAGGCGGCTTTGCTGGCCCGCGCTGCCGACTGGCTGAAACCAGGCGGTGTGCTGGTCTATGCGGTTTGCTCGCTGGAGCGACAGGAGGGCGAGGATCAGGCGGCGCAGTTCACCGCCTCTGGTATGCTGGAGCCTATGCCGATCACGCGCGAGGAATTGCCCGACGTTTTGCCGGATGAGGCTTTGCAAGACGGCCATGTCCGCACGCATCCCGGAATGCTGCTGGATAAGGGCGGGCTGGACGGCTTCTTCATCACCCGTTGGCGGAAATCTTCATAATTTGGCGATGAACAAACCCGACGCGTTACAAGCCAGCAAACGCGTGCTTGTGTTCGGGGCGAGCGGAACCATCGGGCGCAGTGTCGTCCGTCAGCTGCTCGAAGCGGGACATAGCGTTACCGCCGTGTTTCGAAAGCGACCGTCCGAGCAAGAAACGGCGGATCAATCTGCCCCCAACGGCGCTGCGACACGCTTTTGCGACATCTCCAATTCAGCATCTATTGCGAACGACGCTTTTGGCGAAGAGCAGTTCGACACCATCATCTCTTGTCTGGCTTCGCGCACCGGCGCGCCTGAAGATGCTTGGCTAATCGATTTCGAGGCCAACTTGAACGTGTTGAATGCCGCTAGAACAGCCGGTGTCCGGCACATGATATTGCTGTCAGCCATCTGCGTTCAAAAGCCTAAATTGGCCTTTCAGCACGCCAAACTGGCTTTCGAAAAGGAGCTTGTGGAATCCGGTCTTACATATTCGATCATCCGGCCTACGGCGTTTTTCAAATCGCTTTCCGGACAGATCGAGCGGGTCAAGCGTGGCAAACCGTTTTTGATGTTCGGTAATGGCAGGCTGACCCGTTGCAAACCGATCAGCGATGATGACCTTGGGCGATATATCAGCGACTGTGTCACCGATGCGCAGATGCATAATCGGATTTTACCGATTGGCGGTCCAGGCCCTGCAATCAGCCCGCGCGAGCAGGGAGAAAAGCTGTTCGAATTGATTGGCACGAAGCTGCGCTATCGCCGCATTCCCATCGCAGCGTTCGATCTGATGGCCGGACTGCTCGGACTTGCTGGCCGCGTGTCCGGGCGTGCCGCAGATGCTGCCGAATATGTTCGGATTGCGCGTTATTATGCGACGGAATCGATGCTGGTATTTGACGAAGATCAGGGGTGCTATAGCGAGGCCGCGACACCGGAATTCGGGACCGAAACGCTGTACGATCATTATGCCAAGACCGTGCTCGCCGATGAGTCGAAAACCCGCGCGTAGCGACCGACGATTTACGTGCAGGGCGTCTACGTTGGACAGTCAGCGCCCTGAAAACTAGCCATCCTTGCTCCGCGCTTTAGCCGCAATTGCTTGAAACATCGTTCGTAGCGCGCCCGCAGAAGTGTTTTCTATAGCCCCATCCGCAATCTCTGCCGGAGTCCAGCTCATGGAGGACACGTCATCGTCCAGCATTTCCCATTCCGGGAAAATCCGCTCATCGACATTGTCGCTGGCCATCAACTGCACTTCGCAATGGCGATCATCACGGGCAATCCGTGAATACAGCGCATCGATCGCGGGCTCCGGCCCCTCAATAAGTTGCAGGTAAAGATCGTGGCGGCAAATCAAAGCGCCTGTGATGTCATCGCGGCGATTATTTCGGCGGGCTTGCACCAATATCCCGGCGAGCATGGCGTGATCGAATCCGAAAGGTTGCGAGCGGTAGATCAACTGTTTCACGTCGAGCTCTCCTGTGGTCATCGAACCGACAGCCTACGCCACCAAATGCCTTGCGCATAGTCTTTGCTTGGCGGACGTTTGGAGAACTTCTCGTGCGTGGATACACAATTTGGAAATAACCATCGGATGCGGCGAGATGCTATTCTTACCGAAGCTGGCTGTCTTTGCTGCCCCGGCGATTAATGCCCGCGCTGGTTTGGGCCGCATCGCGTGCCGACTGACAGGCCACACAAGTTTTCGTGCCGGGCAGAGCTTTGCGCCGCGCTTGCGGAATATCCTCACCACATTCGGCGCAATATTTTGCGGCTTCGCCCGATGGCATATTGCTGCGCGCGCGTTTCACGGCATCGGCCACCGTATCGTCGATCTGATCTTGCACCGCACCATCGCGCGCCCAGCCACCAGCCATTGCAATACTCCTAATTCGATTAATGTAGGTCGCTATCAATCTGGAGATCACAAACGCAGTTGCAAGGCGATGCGGGCTTTTACGAAGGCTTACGCTAGAATGGAATCCGATAGTATAGTGATATTGGCATAGGGCTTACAGCATTTGCCGAACTGGCCATTGGATAGTACCCACTGCATATACGCCAAGCTATTCTTACTCGGCAAATACGACTTACGAGAGGCCAGGCAACAAGTATGAATTTGCGACATATCGAGGTGTTTCATTCCGTATATCTGAACGGTTCCGTCAGTGCGGCGGCGCGGGCGCTCAATGTATCGCAGCCATCGGTATCCAAGGTTTTGCGCCATGCTGAATCGCTGCTTGGTTTTCCGTTGTTCGACCGTACGGGCGGAAGGCTGGTCCCGACACAAGATGCGCATACACTCTTCGGTGATGTGAGCGAGATACAAGATCGTGTTTATGCTTTGCGTGAAACCAGTCGCAATCTGAAACGCGGCTCAGGCGGGATGTTAAAAATCTCGACCTTGCCCTCTATCGCGCTGGACGCACTGCCGACGACTGTGAGAAAATTTCTGCAAACCCACAAAGACGTGAAGTTTGATCTGCAGACGATCCATCATGCTGACTTGCTGCGTAAATTGTATGAGCGAGAGACCGACATTGCGATCGCGTATGAAGTGCCTGTCGATACACCGATCGGCTATCAATCTTTAGGCGCAGGTCAATTAATGGTCCTTTACAAAGAAGAGGATATGCCTGAGGCACCTCCGCAAGTCGAGCTGGAACAGCTTGTCGGTCGCCCCTTGATTAGCTTGACCGCCAGCGGGCCTATCGGCCAGTTATTCGCAAAAGAGGTGCAGCGCGCAGGTCTCATTCTGGATGAGGTAATATCGGCGCGGACCTTCCACATTGCGACGGCGTTGGTAAGGCAGGGGATTGGCATGGCAGTCGTCGACAATTTTACCGCACAAGCCTCTTTGACCCCCGGACTTTCCATGCGCCCGCTAATACCGCAACTGACATTCAAGGTACACGCCATGCACCTGAATAACAGACCGCCGACCGCGCTCGCCAATGACTTCTTGAAGGAACTGGCGCGTACCATCGCAGTACAATCTCAGGTCACGCATAACATAGAGCTATAACTATACCTCTCGACGGTATGGCGGGGTATCGCTGCGGGCAGGGTAGCATCAGATTTATGATACCGTCACCGTACCTTCTCTATCTTGGCAGCAGTTTCGACAGTGCGGATGTGAAAACGTCGCGCGGGCTTGCGACCTTCCGGACTGCAGATTGTATTGGTGAGTTTCGGCATGATGATTGTCCGCTGACGGTCGGCCTGCCGCGCCTATCATTGTCAGGCGCTAAAAAGGCCGGAGCGCAAACTATGGTTCTGGGGATCAGCAATGCTGGCGGCATCATGGATCATGGTGTGATTGCGGATGTCGGTGCAGCCATAAGGGCAGGGCTTAACGTTGCCGCAGGCTTGCATCGGCATTTAAACGATATTCCGGACTTGCGTGAATTAGCCTCTCGTCATGATGTAAAGCTATTCGATGTCCGCGTGCCGCCCGCTGACATTCCCATCGGAACCGGCGAATACCGTCCGGGAAAGCGTCTCCTGACAGTTGGCACTGATTGTTCGGTAGGCAAAATGTACGCCTCGCTCGTTTTGACTGAGGGTCTTGGCAAAGCCGGTGTCGACGCGAATTTTCGGGCAACAGGACAGACCGGAATCTTGGTGGCTGGTGGTGGTATCGCGCTGGATGCGGTGGTCGCCGATTTTATTTCGGGCGCTGTTGAACAGCTTGCACCAGCGCGTACGGACGATGGCTGGGATGTGATCGAAGGGCAGGGGTCGCTCTTCCATCCCTCTTTTGCCGGTGTGTCCACGGGTCTGCTGCATGGCGCCCAGCCTACAGCGATAGTGCTTTGTCATGATCCGGCAAGAAGCGAAATGCGCGGTCTTACAGGAAGAAACTTGCCGCCGCTAAGTGAGTGCCTCGCTGCCAATTTAGACGTTGCGCGCCTCACTAGCCCTGATGTTCGCGCAACAGGCGTATGCCTCAACACATCGTCCATGGAGGAAAATACTGCGCGCGATCTTTGCGCTAAAACTGCCGATGCATTATGCTTGCCATGTACCGACCCCTTTCGTTTCGGAGTGGCCTCGATCGTCGATAGTTTATTATGCAGCGAAAAATAACCGCGCATCATCAAAGCTTCAGGCTTCGGCATCCGTTTCGCATTGCCAGAGGTGAAAAGATAGCCGCCGATGTCGTCATCGTAACAATTACCTCCGGCGAGGCTATGGGGCGCGGTGAAGGTGTCCCGTATCCTCGCTATGGTGAAACCATCGAAGGAGCGCTCGCGCAGATCGAGACGGTACGCGGTGCTATCGAAAGTGGTGCAAATGGCGCGACTCTGCAAAGCCTTCTCCCGCCCGGCGCGGCGCGCAACGCAATCGATTGCGCATTGTGGGATCTTGAAGCACGCGAAAGTGGCATACCC
>CAVTPG010000009.1:0-167835 GCA_963736595.1 uncultured Alphaproteobacteria bacterium | reverse complement strand
ATCGTCGAAACGCCGGTAAACGAGCTTTGCATCTGCGCCGTGGTTCCGACCAAAATTGGCACAGTTTCCTTCACGCTGATCCGCACGCGCACGAATTCAGGGTCTTGCTCCCACAATTCGATGTCGCTGACTTGCCCCACCGGCACGCCCGAAAAGCTTACCTGGCTACCATTAGCCAACCCCTCGACCGACTGCTTGAACAAAATGTCGTATTCGTTCTGCGTCCCCTCGCCCAGCCGCGCGATCCACACGACGAAAGCCGCCAGAGCAAGCAGCAGCAACAGCGTGACGGCTCCGACCCACAGATGATTAGCGCGCGTTTCCATAATTTAGGTCACAATCCTCATATCATCCCTATGCGCGCCGTTTGGCCCGCTTGTCCATTGCCTTGAATTGCGAGCGCGAACGGGATGGTCCGCTGCCGCCTTTCTGCACCGCTGCCGCCCGTCCGCGCGGACCGTTGAAATATTCCTGTATCCAGGGATGCTCGGTTTCCAGCAATTCGGGGATCGAACCGACCGCAATCACTCGCTTATCGGCCAGCACCGCCACCCGGTCGCATATGGCGTATAGCGTGTCGAGATCGTGCGTAATCAGGAACACCGTCAGGCCCAGCGTTTCCTGCAATTCCTTGGTCAATTGATCGAAGCGCGCAGCCCCGATCGGGTCCAGTCCCGCCGTCGGCTCATCCAGAAACAGCAATTCGGGGTCCAGCGCCAGCGCACGGGCAAGGCCGGCGCGTTTCTTCATACCGCCCGACAATTCAGCCGGAAACTTGTTCACCGCTTCTTCGGGCAAGCCGGACAACAACACTTTGTAGCGCGCGATTTCAGCCAGCAACGTGGCATCGATTTCGGGATAGAATTGCTTTAGCGGCACTTGCACGTTCTCGCCCACGGTCAGCGTCGAGAACAACGCACCGCCTTGAAACAGCACACCCCAGCGATCGCGCACACCGATCTGTTCGTCAGGCTCCGCTTCGGTAATCGAGCGTCCGAACACTTCGATATTGCCATGCGTGGGATATTGCAGGCCGATGATCGAGCGCATCAGCACGGATTTGCCTGTGCCCGAACCGCCAACCACGCCGAGAATTTCGCCGCGCCGCACTTTCAGGTTCAAATTCTCATGCACGACTTGCGGGCCGAACGCATTGACAAGGTCGGTGATAACCACCGGATGGTCGGATTGCTCGCGGTCAGGCGGCGCAGGCATCGTTACCTGATCGATGATTTCGTCGCTCATGCTAGCCCCACCCGATATTCGTGAAGAAAATGGCGAAGAATGCGTCGATCACGATGACCATGAAAATGGCGGACACCACGGCTTGCGTCGTGCGGCGGCCCACGGCTTCGGAATCGCCCTCGACCTTCATCCCGTTATAGCATCCGGCCAGCGCCACAATCAGGCCGAACACCGGCGCTTTGATCAGGCCAACCCATAAATCGTAAGTCGGGACCACATCCTTCACTCGCGCCAGAAACGACATGAACGGGATGCCCAGCGCCAGATCAGCCACGACCGCGCCGCCCACGATGGCGACCACCGAGGCATAAAAGCCCAGCAGCGGCATCATCAATATCGAGGCCAGAATGCGCGGAATAACCAGCGCTTCGATCGGCGAGATACCGATGGTCCGCATCGCATCCACTTCCTCGGTCAATTTCATCGTGCCGATTTGCGCGGCAAAAGCACTGCCCGAACGGCCCGCGACCATGATCGCGGTCATAAGCACGCCCAGCTCTCGCAAAGTGATCCGCCCGACCAGATTGACCGTCAGCGTTTCCGCACCGAATTGCGCCAGTTGCACTGCACCCTGCTGCGCGATCACGATCCCGATGAGAAAGCTCATCAAACCCACGATCGGCAGCGCGCTGACCCCGACCAGCTCCAATTGCCGAACCAGCGCCTTGCCGCGAAACCGGCTGGGATGGCGGATGATATTCCCGGCGGCGAGCAGGATTTGGCCAAGGAAGCCGACCACGCCCAGCACACCGAACCAGAATTCGCTGACGATCTCGCCAAGCGTCTGCGGAATCCGCACATAAAAGGGCTGACGTTCCGGCCTGATATCGACATCGGTCAGCGATGATCCGACTGCATCCAGCAAGCGCGATGCGCGGTCGCTTGCGCCGACGATCTCCGCCTCGTGCATTTGCGCCAGATGGCAAGCGGTCCATGCACCGACCGTATCGATCGATTCGACCGCCGATAAATCGATGGTTTCGATCGGCCCGTCCAGCAGCCGCAAATCGCGATCGACGAACCCTACGGTGCTGACCAGATACGCGCCGTCCAGCGCCAGCTTAAAGGTGCCAGTGCCGGTCTCAACCAGAGTATAGCCTGCCCCCGCGCTCATGGCGGGAAGCTATGCGGCGATTTGCCCGTGCTTACAAGGGGGATTACGTGCCTGTTGCGCGCTATTCGCGTTGCATAGCTGTGCGTGCGCTGGCATTGGCGCGCAGGATATGAGCGATGACATGACAGAGACGAGCCCCGGCGAATTGCCGAAAACCTTCGACCCCGCCGCGATCGAGGCGCATTGGTATGCGCATTGGGAAGAAAACGGCCTGTTCCGGCCCGAACGTCCCGATGCCGCGCCCTTCACTATCGTCAATCCGCCGCCCAACGTGACCGGCAGCCTGCATATCGGCCATGCTCTCGATAACACATTGCAGGACATCATGGTCCGCTATGAACGGCTGCGCGGCAAGGATGCGCTGTGGGTCGTCGGCACCGATCATGCGGGCATCGCGACGCAAATGGTGGTCGAGCGGCAAATGGCGGAGCGCGGCGAAAAACGTACCGATATGAGCCGCGAAGATTTCATCGCGCGGGTGTGGGAATGGAAAGAGGAATCGGGTGGCACGATCACCACGCAATTGCGCCGCCTCGGTTGTTCGATGGACTGGAGCCGCGAACAGTTCACGATGGACCCGCATTTCAGCGACGCGGTTACAAAGACCTTCGTGCAGCTTTACAACAACAAGGACAAAGACGGAAACCCGGACCCTCTGATCTATCGCGACAAACGGCTGGTCAATTGGGATCCGGCGCTGAAAACTGCAATTTCCGATCTCGAAGTCGAAACGCGCGATGTGAAAGGGTCATTCTGGCATTTCCGCTATCCGCTGGCAGACGGCGTGACGCTTGCGGATGGCCGCGACTACATCGAAGTTGCCACCACGCGCCCCGAAACCATGCTCGCCGATATGGCGGTCGCTGTGCATCCGAGCGACGAGCGTTATGCCAGCGTTGTCGGCAAGGAAGTCGTGCTGCCGATCACCGGACGGCGCATTCCCATCGTTGCCGACGAACACGCCGACCCGGAACTGGGCAGCGGCGCGGTCAAAATCACGCCGGGCCATGACTTCAATGATTTTGACGTGGGCAAACGTGCCGGATTTGCGGCAGGCGAAATGCTCAATATGCTCGATGCCGAAGCGCGTGTGGTGCAGACGGCGGACGCGCTGATACCGGAGGAGTTGCTGAGCCTCGACCGGTTCGAAGCGCGCAAAGCCGTGGTCGAACTGCTGAAGGCCAGCGGGCATCTGATCCCGCACATCGCCAAGAACAAGGACGGCGAAGAAGTCGAACATGATGCCGAACCGCGCACCATCGCAACGCCTTATGGCGATCGCGGCGGCGTAGTGATCGAGCCGTGGCTGACCGATCAATGGTACGTCGATGCCGAGAAGCTGGCCGTTGCACCAATTGCAGCGGTGAAAGATGGGGAAGTCGAGATTGTCCCCAAGACCTGGGAAAAGACGTTCTTCAACTGGATGGAAAACATTCAGCCGTGGTGCGTCTCTCGCCAATTGTGGTGGGGACACCAGATTCCGGCTTGGTATGGTCCTGATGGTCAGGCTTTTGTCGCCGAGACCGAAGAAGAGGCTGTCGCTCTCGCTCGTCATTCTCGTGCAGACGGCAATGACGGAATGAAGCTTACGCGAGATCAAGACGTCCTAGACACGTGGTTCTCCAGCGCCTTGTGGCCGTTTGCAACGCTTGGCTGGCCTGAGCAGACCGATTTGTTGAAGAAGCACTACCCCAATGATCTGCTGATATCCGGCTTCGATATCCTGTTTTTCTGGGATGCGCGGATGATGATGATGGGTCGCCATCTGACCGGCGAGAACCCGTGGAAGCAGCTTTATCTGCACGGGCTCGTGCGGGCTGCCGACGGCGCAAAGATGTCGAAGTCCAAAGGCAATGTGGTCGATCCACTGGGCCTGATCGACAAATATGGCGCGGATGCGTTGCGCTTTTTCATGGCCGCGATGGAGAGCCAGGGCCGCGACATCAAAATGGATGATAGCCGGGTCGAGGGCTATCGCAACTTCGCCACGAAATTATGGAACGCGACACGGTTTTGCCAATCGCAAGGCATCGGCGCGAGCGACCAGATCGCCGCACCAAAGGCCGAACTGGCGGTCAACAAATGGATCATCGGCGAAGTCGTGGAAACATTGGCCGCGCTGGAAAAAGCCTTGGCCGAATTGCGCTTCGATGCGGCGGCCAACACGATCTATCACTTCGCCTGGGATCGCTTCTGCGACTGGTATCTGGAACTGATCAAACCGCCTTTGGGCGAAGCGATGGATGCCGAATCCAAAGCCGTCGCCGGATGGGCGCTCGACCAGATTTTCGTCATGCTTCACCCGTTCATGCCATTCGTGACGGAAGAATTGTGGTCCAAGCAGGGTGAGCGTGCGAATTATCCGCTCATTACTGCCAAATGGCCGCAGCCGAATGCCAGCGTCGATGAAGCGGCGAAAGCAGAGATCGATTGGTTGATCGCGCTGACCTCAGCCGTGCGCACTGCCAAGAACGAGCTAGGCATATCGCCGGGCATGAAATTGCCCGCCTATTGCGCATCGCCCAGCGCCTTGGCCCGGACTGTCATCGACTCCAGCGGCAGCGCAATCGAGCGATTGGCCCGCTTGACACCAGTCAATTTTGCCGATGCGCCAGACGGTCCGGCGATGCAGATCGCGGTGGGCGAAGACAGTTTTGTCATACCACTCGAAGGCGTCGTCGATATCGAAGCGGAGCGGGCGCGTTTGCACAAGGCTTTGCAGACTTCAGAGAAGGAAACGAAATCCTTGGAAGGGCGGCTCGGCAATCCGAAATTCGTGGAAAAAGCCAAGCCCGAAGCGGTGGAAAAAGCCCGCGCAGACCATGCGCACCACGCCGCCGAAGTCGAACGGTTGAAAGCGGCGCTTGCGCGGCTGGGATGATGCGCCCCCGCCCTGTGCCTAAAACCTGCCACGCCTCGAAGTGAGGGACGCTTAGTGCCGCTAATCCTCGCAACTGACGATACGGGTGGACCGGAAATCTTTGCATCCGTGCAAGGCGAAGGGCCGAGCGCGGGCGCTCCGGTCGCCTTCGTCCGTCTGTCACGCTGCAACCTCGCCTGCGTGTGGTGCGACACCGCCTATACGTGGCATTTTGCCAGCGTGTATGGCGATGACCGCCCCCATCGCAGCGGCGAAGTGTTCGAGCGGCGCGCCAATCAAATCACGATGGATGAGCAGGACGTAGCCGCGCAGATCACGGCTTTGGGCCAGACGCGCCTCGTCATCACTGGCGGCGAACCTTTGTTGCAAGCGCCCGCGCTGGTAAAATTGCTCGGATTTCTTCCCGACATCACGGTGGAGGTTGAAACCAATGGCACGACGCCCGTGCCCCCCGCGCTCGACATTCGCATCGACCAATTCAATGTCAGCCCCAAGCTGGCGCATAGCGGCAATCCAGCGGAGCTGGCGCTAATCCCGGAACGGCTGGACACTTATGCCAGCGACCCGCGTGCCTTCTTCAAATTTGTGATCGCTTTGCCGCAGGATGTGGACGAAGTGCTGGCTCTGCAACGCCGCTATCGCTTGCCGTCAAAACGCATTTTCCTGATGCCCGAAGGCACAGATAGCGCGACTTTGCGGGAGCGGGAGCAATGGCTGGTCCCGCTGTGCCTTGCGCATGGATTTCGCTTATCCGATCGCCTGCATATCCACCTGTTCGGCGACACGCGCGGGACTTGAGCGCGTCATTGCGTAGAGAGCGCGAAGCGAGGACGCGACAATCCAGCCGGTCCCTGTCCGTGTTCGTCGATTACTATCGTAAATAGTCTGAATTGTTTCGCTTCTAGCTCGCTATGACGATAAAAATTTGGCTTGCTCTGAAGTTAACCGCTTTGCGCGCGCCACCTTTGCACAGTGCGCTTCACCGCTTCTTCCTCGCCGCCGCTGCTGTTCCATAATTCGACAAAGCTCGGATCTTCGGATGCCGGCCGCTTTGCCTCGTCCAGATTATCGAATGACGCGCGCAGAGGAATGGAAACACCCTCGCCGCAGACGATGCATTCGCGGTTCCGCAAGGCAGGAATGGAATCGAGGAAGCCGCGCGCGCCTTCCGGCATGGCCGCTTTCACAAACGCCTGATCGCGCTCGTTATTGAGACGCATGGAAATGATCGTGCCGCATTGCGACAGCACCCCTTCGGCCAGATCGGACGGACGCTGCGTAATCAGGCCCAGCGAGATACCGTATTTCCGGCCCTCTTTCGCAATCCGCGACAGAATTTTGCCGACCGCCGAGCCATCCGCATTCGCCTCGTTCGGCACGTAACGGTGCGCCTCTTCGCAAACGAGCAGGATCGGGCGCGGCTTTTCCTCGCGGCCCCAGATCGCAAAGTCGAACACCAGGCGGCTGAGAACGGCCACCACGGTCGTGGTAACTTCCGATGGCAATCCCGACACGTCGATGATCGAGATCGGTTTGCCATTGCTGGGCATCCGGAAAACGGTGGAGATGAAGTCGGCCATCGTGTCGCCGACCAGCATCCCGGAAAACATGAATTGATAGCGCGGATCAGCCTTCAACTCGTCCAGCTTGGACTTGATCCGCATATAGGGCGCGCTCGAAGTCGCCTTGTCGAGCTTGCCCATTTGCGCCGTCACTTCCGACGACAGGTCGGACAGCAGATAAGGTATCGGCGAATCCACGGTGATTTTACCGAGGCTTTCGGCCAGACGGCTTTTGCTGCGTGCGTGCAGCAAGCATTTGGCGAGGATGTCGCTGTCGGTTTGCCTATCGTTGCCATTCGATGTCAGCAGGATTTCGCAATGTTCCTCGAAATTCAGCAGCCAGTACGGCATCTGCAAATTCGATGCGTCGAGGATTTGTCCGTTTTGCCGAAATGCGGAGGAATATTCGCCGTGCGGATCGATCATCACGATATGGCCGTCAGGTGCAGCTTCGCAAATCTTGTGCAGGATCAGCGCCGCGCTGGTCGATTTACCGGTACCGGTCGAGCCCAATAGCGCGAAGTGTTTGCCCAACATGGCATCGATATACAGGCCGGCGCGGATGTCCTTGGTCGGATAGACTTTACCGATCTGAATATTGGCGCGCCCGTCGCTGGCGTAAATCTGTTTTAAATCGGTTGTGGTGCAGGGATAGACCATTGCGCCCGGCACCGGATAGCGGGTGACACCGCGCCGGAAACCGAAAACGCGGCCCGTCAGCTTTTCTTCTTGTCCCTCGCCCAGAAAGTCGATGTCGGCCAGAATGCCGCCATTGGCCTTGCGATCTTTTCGCTGATTGCGAACGTTAGCGAGCAGCCAGCTGTCGCCGACCCGCACCTTGATTTGACTGCCGACCTGACCCGCTTGACTGATTGCCGGATCCTCGTCCTCCATACATTCTTCGAGGCGTTGGAGATCGATGGCGATTTGCGAACCTGCACCCGATACTTCCAGAATAATGCCGATCGGATCATGCGCATTGCGCTGGCGGTGTCGTCACTGGCCTTATGACTGGCCGTACCACTAGCTGCGTCGCTGGCCGCTTGTTCCAGTTTTGCCTCCGATGGCGCTTCCGGTTTCACGTCCAGCCGCTCTTTCGGGCCATTATCGATCGAGCCGAATGTCGAATGCAGCGGATCGTGTTCGGGCGGCTGCTGCGGCACTTTGCGAAGGCGCGGCGGCATCTGGCGCGTCAACTCATCGGTTTCGGCTGGCGTAGGCGGCGTGACTGCGCCCTCTTCGCGAGACGGATCGAATGTGCGAAATTTATCGTGCCCGTGATCGTCCATGGCGGCCTCGTATCCCTTGCATAGAAATTGCTAGGTTCGGGGTAGCCAAGCACGGTTAAGATCGCGTCAACGATAGGCTGCGTGTCACTGCGTATTGCTTAGCATTGCGTAATCGATCGAATTGCCAGATCAGCGCGAGGCGAAGAAGCGTCCGGCGAGCCAGCCCATCGTCACCGACAGCAGCACGGCGATCAAACCATAGAGCAGTCCGTAATCCTGCGCGGAGGTTTCGACCAGCCGCTCGAATCCGACTTTGCGAACTTCGACTTCGGACGTTGCCGAGGCGATGACGCGCCCTTTGTTCACTGCAAACGTCTCGGCAATATAAGTGCCGGTGATGACGTTGGACGGCAGCGAGATGCGCGCTTGATACAGAACTTGTTCGGTGATGGTCACGCCGTCCATATCCTGTTTATACAGCCCCTGCCGGGTGCGCAGATCGACCAGCCCCTGACTGAAGCGCAGCTGTTCCTCGGTATCGATTACGCCGCTGGGGGACAGCTGAATGTAGTCGGTGCCAAATTCGTAAATCGCAGCGGTTTTGGCATCCACGATGTCTTCGATGGGCTGCGAGGAGGCGACCGCGAAATAGGCAGGCGCAGAGCGGAAATCGCTGCTTTCGGTGTTCATCCAGATTCCGCCGACCCGGTCTTTTTCGCGCAGGCGGATGGGTTCGGATGGCCCTTTTAGAACCACGATAATGTCGTATTCCTGCCCCGCACGCTGTCCGCGCGGATCGAGAATCGCGCCAAACAGCAGCAATTCGGTGCCCGTAAAGCCTTGGCGCACCTGCACGTCATGCTGCGAGATTTCCGGCACCAGGATCGGGTCGCGCTGTCCTGACAACAACAGCGCGGCGAGCAGGAGCAACGCATAGCGCATCAGACCGAGCCCAGCGATTGCACGGTGTAGATTTCATCGGGCCGCACACCCAGCTTGAAGAGCATGATGAAGGCGATGGCCAGAACGATACTGGCCAAAACCAGCCGCAAGATTTCGGGCTTCACCTGAAACGCCAATCTCGTGCCGATTTGCGCGCCGGTGACCGACCCGATCAACAGCAATGCGACCAGCACCATGTCCACCGCCTTGGTCGTCAGCGAGTGCATGATGGTGGTCGCGACCGTCACGAACAGGATATTGAACAGCGAGGTGCCGACCACGACATTGGCGCTCATGCCAAGGATATAGAGCAGCGCGGGCACCAGAATAAAGCCGCCGCCAACGCCCATCAGCATAGTCAATATGCCGACGATGACGCCAAGGAACAGTGGCGCAAGCGGCGAAATATACAGGCCGGAGCGATAAAACCGCCAGCGCAGCGGCAAAGCCGCGACCAGCGGGTGGTGCCGCCGCCGCCGGACATCGGGCGCATCGCCTTGCTTGCGAAACAGCGTTTGCAATGCCTCGCGGCCCATCATCGCGCCGATTGTCCCCAGCATGACGACATAGAGAATGTTGATCACCACATCGATTTGCCCGATCGACTGGAAAAACCGGAACAGCAGCGCGCCGATGGCGGCGCCGACCATGCCGCCTGCAATGAGGACTCCGCCCATGCGAAAATCCACGCCTTTGCGCGCGTTTTGCGCGATCACGCCCGACACGCTCGCGCCGGTCACCTGCGTGGAAGCACTGGCCGCAGCCACGGTCGGAGGAATGCCGTAAAAGATCAGCAGCGGGGTCGTTAAAAACCCGCCACCAACGCCGAACAATCCGGACAAAATGCCCGTCAATCCGCCCAGCGCGACGATCAGAAGACCGTTCACCGATAAATTGGCAATGGGCAGATAAACATCCATGGCTCTTCACCTAACCGAGCGCCGGAGAAACGGAAAGCGCCGATCACAGCCTGCCGCGATTATGTGCTGGCGGGCGCTTAAAACCCCGCCGACAAAGTCACAGCCGCGCTGTTCGCAGGGGCCGCATTTCCAGCCACGCGCACGCGGTAGCTGGCTGACAGGCGCGCGGGCACCTTGCCGATCTTCACCGTGATGCTGGCTTGCGGTCCGACATCGACGCGGCTCACGCCTTTTTGCGCTCCGGCCCACACGCCCGCCCCGATATGCGCTTTGCTGTCGTCGAGTCCGGCAAGATCGAAAGTTGCGACTGCCTTGTCTGCCACCACTTGCCCGTCGGCAAAGGGCGTGGCGAAGTCACCCCCGACATAGCCCGCTTGCCCATATCCGCGCGCCGTGATCCCGGCGGGCAGGTTCACATCATAAAAGCCGGTGGTGACAAAGGCGGCAGGGCGTATTTCGGTGTCAGTGCTGTGCTTGGTAACGCGCGCTTCGATATGCGCGGTGACGGGTAGCGCGGCAACGGGTTGCGCTTGGATCCCAAGTGCCAACTCGCTTTCGCCACCTTTGGTCAAGGCTTGGCTGGCTCGGGCATACAGGGCTGGCCGCGCAAATATCGGGCCATCGTCGCTGTTTGTAAGGCGATAGCGCAGGACCGCACCGATTTGACTACCGCCCAGACTTGCACCCGCGCGCGCTGCTGAAGCTGCCGCATTGCGCGCAGTCTCGCTCTCCCGCAGCAACAGCCAGCCATCCGCCGACCAGCGCGCGCGTTTCGCTAGCGCATCCGTCTTTTGCGCAGCGACCGCAATACGCTTTTCCGGCTGCACAGTTGGCAAACGCTTTGTAGCGTCCTGCGACGACTGAGACTGAAAAGCTGCGGGTTGCGGTAAGCCAAGCGCCATTTGCGACGGTACCCGTGAGCTCCATCTGCGATGGCACCATCGGCGCCGTGTGCGGCTTCAGTCTGCCCGATGGAATCACCGTAACATCGGCGGACAGCCCCGCCCGTTTGTCAGCGCCAATTCCGTCATCCGCCTCTCCCGCATCACCAGCCGCGCCATCCACAACATTGGCAAAGATGCTGGCGGAAAACGGTTGCGGCTCGACCGCGATCATGACCGGCGGCTCCCACAAGGCGATCCGCAGCGCCACCCACACCGCGATCAGCAGCCCGAACGCCACCAGTGGTTCGCCGGAGCGGCGCTGTGTGCGATTTCGCGAGAGAGTAGCGAGCGACCCCATCGCGTCAGGGACCGCGCCTCAATGGCGAATGCTCGTCCGCCATGACAGGATGCAAGCTGTGTTCGGTCTTGTCCCAAGCGGGCGCAATTCCGCGCAGCGATTTGCAATAAGCGATGACTGCGCGGCGTCCCGCCATAATCGCGATCACGTTGGACACCGGAATGCGCAGGATCGCGCGAAACCCCTCGGCGCGTCCGAATTCGCGCGCGGTAAAAACGCTGCGCATGGCGGCACGCCACACGAAAAAGGCAAAGTTGAACCACAGCAGATTATAAAGGAATGGCGAGAAAGCGGCTTGCTTGGCAAAGCCTGCTTGTTCCGCCATCCACCCCAGCGCGTGGAGCGTAATCAGCAAGTATGCGATAGCCAGCAATAAGGCCGCCAGCGGTCCGCGCCGGTCGCGCAGTTGCATCCACAACTTCAGCGGCCCGCCATGCCAGCCCAGCCGGTCCCAGCTTTGCAGCGCGATCCCATGCGTCCAGCGCGTCTTCTGCCGTACCGAATTGACCAACTTGTCGGGAAAATAGGAACGCGTCGCGACCAGCGCACCACTGCTATGGCGCACGCGCAAAAACCGTTCGGTCCCGCCCAGCGCGGAAATGCGCAGGCCCAGCTCGTAATCTTCGGTCAGCGAAGTCGTGGCGAATGGCGCGGCGACGTCCCCGCCACCATGATGCAATTCGGCCAGCCGGTCGAGCATCGGGCGGGCGATCGCGCAGCCAACGCCTGCTCCCGGCACACCCGCCTGCAAGGCATCGCGCACCGGCATCGTCTTGCCATGCGCTTCGGCAAATTCGTCCGAATAATGTCCGGCAATCCAGGGCGAGCCGCGCTGCGGCAAAGCCAGCACCGGTATCTGCACGAATTGCGCCGTTTCCATCGCTTCGTCCATCAGCGACAGCGCCGCCGGATCGACCATATCTTCGGCATCGTGCAGGACCACCATCCGGTAATCCTCGCCCAGCTCGACCTCGTCGCGCTTGACCGCACTGAACAGGTGGTTGAGGCAATCGGCTTTGCAGGTCGGCCCATCGCGCGGCACCACCACCAGCTTTACCCGGTCATTGTTCATCGCCAGCGGCTTCACCATGCCGATCGTCGCCGCATCGTTGCGATAGCACCCGATATAAATCCGCAAATTCTTATGCGGCCATGCGTTCAAAGCATATTGCAGGGTCGCGCCGATGACCTGCGCTTCCTGCCAGGTCGGGATAAGCACAGCGGCCCTACCCGTCAGCGGACGGTCGATCGATTTGCTGGAATCGTCGGGTCCAAGGCGGCGCGTTTTGATCCGGCCCGTCAGGCGCAACCAAATATAGGCGATGTCCACCGCCAGCTCGTCAAGCGAGCCGATCAGAAAAAATATGGCCGCAAACAATAGTAATTCGTACTCTGCCAGCACGAACCAATCCCAACCCGTCATACCGCTTTCAATCCCCCAAACCGACTGAAATTCCCAAAAAACCGCCGACAAAGCACGATGAATACTTGCAACGCAGGCTCATTTGAGAAAAGGGGTAAAGCATAATGGCTGATATAAGATTACCGCTCCGCAGGCTTGTCGCTCCCGTCAAAGCTCTCTTCGTAGGCGATGCCGCTGCCGGGGTGTTGCTGATCATCGTCGCAGCAGCCGCCATGCTGGCTGCAAACTCGGCCTTTGCGGATGAATATCAGGCGCTGTTCTACGGCGAGTTGGCGTGGACCCCGATCCCCAAACTCGACGATCTGCATATGTGGATCAATGATGGATTGATGGCGATTTTCTTCTTTATCGTCGGGCTGGAAGTGAAGCGCGAACTGATTTGCGGGCAATTGGCCGATCCGGCGCAACGCCGCTTGCCGATGGTGGCCGCTGCTGCCGGTATGGCAATCCCGGCGCTGGTCTATATCGGCGTTATCGGCGGCGATGCCGAATTGATGAACGGCTGGGCCATTCCGGCAGCGACCGACATCGCCTTTGCAATGGGTATTCTCGGGCTGCTCGGCAATCGTGTGCCGTCCTCGCTGCGCATCTTCCTGCTGACCGTTGCGATTGTGGACGATCTGGGCGCGGTCACAGTGATTGCGCTGTTCTATACGCCGACGATCAAGATGATCTGGCTGCTGGCGTCGGTTGGCGTGTTTGGCCTAATGATCGGTCTTAACAAGATGCATGTCAGCCGGTTCTGGCCTTATATCCTGCTCAGTCTGGTGCTGTGGTATTGCGTGCTGAATACCGGCGTCCATGCGACGATTGCAGGCGTGCTGGCGGCGCTGACCATTCCAATGCACCGCAAGGACGGCAATTCCATGCTGGAGCGACTGGAACACGGGCTTGCGCCGTGGAGCGCCTATCTCGTCGTGCCGATTTTCGGCTTTGCCAATGCCGGGGTCTCGTTTGCAGGAATAGGGGTCGAGGCGCTGCTGGATCCCCTGCCACTCGCGATTGCAGCGGGTCTAGTCGTCGGCAAGCAAGTCGGCATTTTCTCCTCGATCTGGATTTGCGAGAAGATCGGGTTTGCGCAGCGACCGGCCAATGCCAGCTGGGCTGAAGTGTGGGGCATCACGATCCTGTGCGGGGTCGGCTTTACCATGTCGCTGTTCATCGGCGGGCTGGCCTTTCCGGAAGGGGCGACGCTGACGGCGGAACGAAGCCAGTTCCTGATCGACGAAGCCAAGATCGGCACGCTGATGGGATCGGCGATCTCGGCAGTGATGGGCTATGTCGTGCTAAGACTGACGGCGGTGCATCCGAAATCGGTGTCCGGCACGGATTCGTAGCGAACGCGCGTTATCGCTAGCGGGCGCGCGTGATCTGGTCGCGTTAATGCGCGACCAAGCGCGACGCTTACCAGCTTCCGGTGTTTTCCATACTGGCCCATGGCTCTTTCGCGTCGAGATAGCCGTCCTGCAATAACTCCACCGAAATCCCGTCGGGCGAGCGCACAAACGCCATATGCCCGTCGCGCGGAGGCCGGTTGATCGTCACACCCGCCGCCATCAACCGCTCGCACGTCTCGTAAATATCGTCCACGCGGTAAGCGAGATGCCCGAAATTGCGGCCCCCGTCATAGGTTTCGGGCGCGGAGCCGTCTTCAGGTGGCCAATTATAGGTCAATTCCACCTCGGCCACTTCGGCTTGTCCCGGTGCGGCCAGAAAGATCAGCGTAAAACGTCCCTGCTCGCTGTCGAAGCGGCGCACTTCCTCCAGCCCGATCAGCTTGAAGAAGCGCACGGTGGCATCCGGGTCGGACACGCGGATCATGGTATGCAGATATTTGGTCATGGACGGCGGTTTAGTAAGCCGCCGCCCAATGCGCAATTGCTTAGAAGCTGGCTGATAATGTCACGACCACCGCGTCATCGGTGAAATCATACGCTCCGACCGGAATATCGCCTTCCGCCCCGACATAAGCGATGCTGGCCGAAAGCGGTCCGTATAACGCTGTCTCGGCGCTCACTGACCAGTCGAACGCCTCTCCGTTATCGGTGAAGGTCAAAAACCCGTCCGTATAGCCAAGATGTCCGGTGACGGTCACCGGCGTACCGGGAATGGCCGTGCCAAGATCGGTGTAGAGATAGAGATTGTCGCTATTGCCCAGCGAATCCTGCTTTGGCGCATATGCCATGCCAAGAGTCGCGCTGGCCGGTCCGATGTTGAAGCTGCCCGAACCGTACAGCTCAAGATAGTCGAACTCGCCCGGTCCGGCATCGGGATAAAGATAGCCGATCACGCCGACATTCACCGACACGGCATCGCTTAAATTGCCGCTCCACCCGCCATAGACATCGACTTCGGTGCTGCCATAGCCAACCGTGTCTTCATCGAGCGAAGACGCCCATGTGCCGACGTAAAACCCCGCGCTGGTGGCAAGGTCGAATCCGCCCTGAATTGCCATGTTACCACCCGACAGATCGACTCCGCGAAACCGGTATTCACTGGTCAGCGCGACATTGGCCGAGAGTGTAAATGGCGCATCGCTCTCCTCGACAATTTCAGGCTCTGCGGCTGGCAAAACGGTTTGCGCGGATACTGCCGATGCGCAAAGCGCAGCAAGCGCAAGCGCGAAGGTGGTACGCGCTGCTGTGGTAACGCGCATAGCGGCGCTAGTGGCGCTAGTGACGCTAGTGACGCTAGTGACGCTAGTTGCGCTAGTGACTTGGGCGGCATCGTTTGCGGCGGAACCGCGATAGGACGTAAGCATAGGTTCAATTCCCTCGGAGTGATGAGTGCTACGTCCCTCCTGCAAAACCCGGTGCCTTATTTTTGAACGGCTTAACCAGGTGAATTGGAAACAATGTTATCCATATCTGCTGCATTGCACAAGATTTATATCCACAGCTGCAAATTTGCGCAGTTTTGCGAGGTAGATTGCAAACACAACATACTCTAATGCAGCACTTATTGTGCATTGCGGCGTAATCTATTAAGACAGCGATTAAGCCAAGCTTCAGCCCGCTCGGCCTATTCATCACCGTCAAGTCAGCCGCGCATCTTGCAGGTGCGAAACAATCTTGTCCCCATCCCGCTTGCCAGAGTATGTGCTAAGACCGATCCTTATGTTCCAGTCGCTTCGTAAAATCTTCGGCACCAAGGCCGCACAGCCCGCCGAACCGCGCGTTCCGGACGGAGAGCGGTACTATGTCATCGGCGATATTCATGGCCGCGCGGATTTGTTCAAAGCACTGACGGCGGCGATTGAAGAGGATGACGCACATAGCGATCCTGCCGACACGACGATGGTATTGCTCGGCGATCTGGTCGATCGCGGCCCCGAAAGCGCGCAAGTCATCACCCATGCGATGGAATGGCAGGCCCAACGCAAAGTGCGCTGCCTTGCCGGAAATCACGAGGAAATGTTCCTCGATTCCTTTACCGATGTCGAGGTTCTGCGCCATTTCGTGAAGCATGGCGGGCGCGAAACGATCCTGTCTTACGGCTTCGACCGCAAACGCTACAACACGCTGAGTATGCAGGAATTGCAGGACGTGATGGACTGGGTCGTACCCAAGGCTCACCGCGAATTTCTTGAAGGTTTCGAAGAGATTATCCTCGCGGGCGATTATGCCTTCGTCCATGCCGGAATTGACCCAAATCGGGCCATCGACGAACAACGGCGGAAAGATTTGTTGTGGATTCGTGACCGTTTTTTAAGCCATGAGGGATATCTGTCCCATGTGATCGTTCACGGTCACACGATTTTCGACGAGGTGGTCGACTGCGGAACGCGCATCGGCGTGGATACCGGAGCGTATCGCTCGGGCCGCCTGACGGCGCTGGTCCTCGAAGGAAGTTCAAGACGGTACATTCAGACGGTCGAGAAAGACGGCCGTATAGCAATCGAGAAAGTGGATTACGCAACATGAAAATTGCAATGGTGGGATCGGGCTATGTCGGCCTGGTGTCGGGCGCGTGTTTTGCCGATTTCGGACATGATGTGGTCTGCATCGACAAAGATCAGAGCAAGATCGACCGGCTGCATGACAATATCATGCCGATTTTCGAACCGGGCCTTGATGCGCTGGTCGAAACCAACGTCAAAGCGGGTCGCCTGACCTTCAGCACCGATCTTGCCGAAGCGATCAAGGGTGCGAGCGCGATTTTCATTGCTGTCGGCACACCAAGCCGCCGCGGTGATGGCCATGCCGACCTGCAATATGTCCACGCGGTCGCGCGTGAAGTTGGCGCGGCGCTATCGAATGACGCGGTCATCGTTACCAAATCGACCGTTCCGGTTGGAACCGGAGACGAAGTCGAGCGCATTCTGAAAGAAAGCGGTACGAAGCATCGCTTTGCCGTTGTCTCCAACCCGGAATTCCTGCGCGAAGGTGCAGCCATCGGGGACTTTAAACGCCCGGACCGGATTGTGATCGGGACAGACAACGAGTTTGGCCGCGACATCATGACGCAAGTCTATCGCCCGCTGTTCATCAACGAATTGCCCATCCTGTTCACCTCGCGCCGTTCGGCAGAGCTGATCAAATATGCAGCCAACGCTTTCCTTGCGACCAAGATCACTTTCATCAACGAGATGGCCGATCTGTGCGAGAAAGTCGGCGCGAATGTGCAGGATGTCAGTCGCGGCATCGGCATGGATGGCCGGATCGGCTCGAAATTCCTGCACGCAGGTCCAGGCTATGGCGGGTCATGTTTCCCCAAAGACACGCTGGCATTGCTGAAAACGTCCGAGGATTACGACAGCCCGACGCGCATCATCGAAGCGGTGGTGAAAGTAAATGACAGTCGCAAGCGCGCGATGGGCCGCAAGGTCGTCGATGCTCTTGGCGGCGTAGAAAAGGCGCGCGGGAAAACCGTCGCGATGCTCGGCCTGACGTTCAAGCCGAACACCGACGATATGCGCGATTCGCCCGCGATTGCCGTGGCGCAAACGCTGCATGATGCCGGGGTGAAGGTGAAAGCCTACGATCCCGAAGGCATGGAGCTGGCGGCACCGTTGATGCCCGATGTCGAGATGGTTGCCGGGACATACGAAGCGATCGAAGGGGCCGATGCTGCGGTCATCGTAACCGAATGGGATGCGTTCCGTGCGCTCGACATGGACCGGGTCAAGTCCGGCTTGAAATCGCCGATCATCGTCGATCTGCGCAATGTCTATAATCCGGAAGAAATCCGGGAATTGGGCTTTGCTTATACCAGCGTTGGTCGCGCCTGAAGCGTTCTTGCGTCAGCCGAACCAATGACGGCGATTTTGCGGAAGTCTTAAAGCGGCGGCGGTGGCGAATGCGACCATTGCTGCCGCGACCAGACACGCAATCGCGATTGCGCTGAACTGCTGCCCGCCTTTAAGGTAAATCCATAATAGCGCCCACAGGAATGTGAGGGCATACCAAAGATTGCCGCGACTGCGATAGACCACCAGCGCGGCGACGATCCCGCCCACGATCAGCACTGCTGCGGTCAAGAGTGCGCCCGTCTCCGGCGGCACGGTGAACCCATGATATTTCAGCGCGGCGGTAATGTTGACGATGCTCGCCGCCGTCAGCCATGCAGCGAGCGAGGATTGCGGCAGGACTGCCACCAATTTCTCAGCCAGAGTGAACGGTCGCTCAAGCTGAACGAATGCGCGCAGCACCAGCATGATGCAAAACAGATTGAACAGGATGATGAGCGCGGAGAATATCGTCAGATTGGCGAATTGCGTATAAAGCGCCCAAATGCCGTTGCCGAAGAATGCCCCGGCGGCAGGCCATGCGATCCGGTCGAGCAAGGCATTGTGCTTTTGCTGCGGCAACGCTTGCCAGATCGAGAACACAGCCGCGCCAAGGTAAAGAAAGCCCCAGATCGAAAACGCTGCGCCTGCTGGGGTAATGAAGGTGCGGATGCTGTCCGACCGGCTGCCGATTGGCTCACCGAATCCAAGCGCGGGCAATGCGGTCGATCCGATCTGGATGATGACGGCCACGATGACGGCAAGACGTTGCAACATCGATCGCGGATTGGATAAAGGAATACTCATATTTGACTAAGTCCAAATGCAGACGGTTCGTTCCGCGCGAGCTTTATTGGAATTGCGCGGCAGCACGCTTCAGGTCCGTGTTTTGCGCGTTTCTAGCGCGCTCAGTCGCCCTATGGGTCGTTTCGGTGCGTTTGTGGACACTTTTCTGCGAGCCTGCGATTTGGCCACAAAACCCTTATCTTACAGACAGTTAAATGCGCCAGGGAGCCTGTAAGCCGGATTCTGTCTTTGCGCGCGGTATCGCCCGAAAGCGACCAGCCGCGCAAAGGGCAGCCATTCATCTAGGCGATGGATTGCTCCACCGCTCAAGCAGCCAACCCGGGCGATCACGGGATGAAACACCCCTGCTGTAAACAGCGCGCCGCCCCTATTTGGCCTTGCTCCGGGTGGGGTTTACCTTGCCGCCGACATTGCTGCCGGCGCGGTGCGCTCTTACCGCACCCTTTCACCCTTGCCTGTGCGCTAAGCTATTGAAAAGCCTGGCGTCATCGGCGGTTTTCTCTCTGTGGCACTGTCCCTAAGCCACAGCAAAACTGCAGCCCGGCGGGCGTTACCCGCCACCCTTGTTTCATGGAGTCCGGACTTTCCTCGGCAAAATCCTTAGCGAATTTCAACGCGGCTGCCCGGCCCCCTGGCGAATGCCTATCTAGTCCGTCCCGCGTCACGATCCAAGAGCAATTGGAACAAGATCGCGCGAATTTGTCCGTCGATCTCGCCATCGATCTTTTCCGGACGCCAGCGCCGCTGAAACGCTTCGACGGCCTTGCGCCCATCGGTCACATCATAGCCAAACCGTTCTAAAGCCAGGTAAAAAGAGCCGTCATTGTCGAACGGATCACCCAGTTCCAGCTTCTCAGGGCGCGGCAAAGTCAGCCCGTATTCGGCGAGACGGTCCCACGGAAACAGTTCACCGGGATCAATTTTTCGCGCCGGAGCGACATCGGAATGGCCGATAACATTGGCGCGGGGAATGCCGTAGCGTTTGACGATTCGCGCGACGAGCGGGACCAAAGCCTCGAACTGCGCGTCATTAAATTCGCGATAACCGTATTTGTGTCCGGGGTGATCGAGTTCGATGCCGATGCTCGCCGAATTGACGTCTTTGTGGCCGCGCCAATAAGATTGTCCCGCGTGCCACGCGCGCTTTTCTTCGGGCACCAATCGCACGACTTCACCCATCTCGCCGATCAGATAATGCGCGCTGACCTTGGCTTCAGGATCGCACAGCCGCTCGATCGCGAAGCCCTTATCCTTCATCTCGGTATAGTGGATTACGACCATAGTGATCGGCAGCGAGCGCTCGTCGCAATTGGGCGACATGACTTCGCGATCCACAAGTTCGTCTTGGCTGAGCGGCAGGCCTGCGCCAAACTCGCCGGATTCAGCGGTTCCGCTCACCCGATCATGCCTTCAGGTTCGGGCAATACCGCGCCCAGCACCAGCGCACCGGGATCGCGCTTGAATTGCAATCCGCCGCCTTGGCTTTCCGCCAATTGCGCGATCATGTAAGCGGCTGCGGTCCGGCTGGAGAGATCTTCCGCCGTCATCGAACCATCCAGCGCCTTGCCGATATTGTCGTCGAACGCGATCTTGTCGCCGCTGGCCCTGACAACGATTTCGGTTGCGCCATCGCGGCTTTCCGCCCCGATATCCAGCGTGCCGCCACGGATCAGCGCATCGATTGCGATCTGCGCGAAGTTTAGCATCACTTTGACCGCAGGCTTGGGCAGGGTTTTTTCGGCCAATGCCCAATTCAGCGTAATCCGCGAATTGTTACTGGCCAATGCTTCGATCAAATCGCGCGGTTCTTCGACTGGAACGGCCTCGCCGTAGCCACCAGCTGCACCAAACGCCAATCGGAAAAATTTGAGCTTATCGGTGCTGATTTTCGCGCTTTGATCGAGCAATTCCAGGCACTTCTCCCGCATATCCGGATCTTGCTCTTCAGCCAGCAGCTCAAGCCCATTGCTCATAGCGCCGACCGGGCTGAGCAAATCGTGGCACAGACGCGAACACATCAGGCTGGCAAGATCGAGGGAAGTATTCTGGCTCATGAAATATCCGGAACAGGGAGTGCGATTGGGTATGCGAGTGCTGCTCTTAGCTAGGATGCGCTGCGAATGAAAGCGGCGTGAAGCGCGTTTTGTCGTCGCGCCAGAACCTGATATCGCTGGCCGCGACGATCGCCCATATTTCGCCCGTGCCAGATGACATGGCGCGATCGGTTGCGGATGGCTCTATGCGGCCATTGGGATGCGAATGGTAATAGCCCAGAACCTGTGGCCCGCCATCCCGCGCCGCACGATGCGCATCAATCAAGGATTGGGGATCGATCGCGAAGTGCGTTTGTGGAGTAGCATGGACATTGCGCGCAGGCTGCACTGCGGTGATGTTCGCGCCCTCGCCTAGCAACAAGCCGCAAGCTTCATCGGGATGCGCTTTTGCCGCTGCTGTCACTAGAGCCGCGATCAGAGAGGTTGAGATATGCACGTCCATCGACCATGCCCGTAGCCATGAGCGAGAGCAAAGTCATTACCGGGCAATTGGAACAAACGGGCGTCAGGCTGGACAAGGCGCTGGCCGAGGCTTCGGGCCTGTCACGCGAACGGGTAAAGGCACTGATGGCGGATGATGCCGTGTTGGTGTCGGGCCAACTTGTGACAAGTGCGTCGGCAAAGCTCGCGCAACCCGGCGACTTTTCCATCACAGTGCCGCCACCTGTTGAAATCGCCGCCAAAGCGCAGGATATTCCACTCGACATTGTGTTCGAAGACGATGACCTAATTGTGGTCAACAAACCGGCGGGCATGGTCGTCCACCCAGCTGCCGGAAATTACGAGAATACGCTGGTCAACGCGCTGCTGCACCATTGCGCCGGGCAGCTGTCAGGCATCGGCGGGGCAGCCCGCCCCGGCATCGTCCATCGCATCGACAAGGACACATCCGGCCTGCTGGTGGTCGCAAAATCCGATGCGGCCCATACCGGGCTGGCCAAGCAATTTGCCGATCATTCAATCCAGCGCCGCTATCTCGCCGTCTGCGTCGGGCGTCCGAACCCGCCACGCGGCACTATTTCCACTCGGATCGGGCGATCCGCCACCGACCGCAAGAAAATGGCGGTGCTGCAGGAACACGCCAAGCGCGGCAAACACGCAGTGACCCATTACGAAACACGCCGGGCGCTTAACGGGTGTTCGTTAATCCAGTGTCGCCTCGAAACAGGTAGAACGCACCAGATCCGCGTTCACTGTGCGTCAATTGGTCATCCGCTATTAGGAGACCAGACATATGGCCGAACGCCGACGAAAATGCGTCAGCTTTTGAAGGACTTGCGCTTTGCGCGCCAGGCGCTGCACGCAGCGGAGTTGGGCTTCACCCATCCCGTCACCGGCGAATTGCACCAATTTCAGGCCGAGTTGCCGCACGATTTACAGGAACTTATCGACGAAACCACTCGTTGAAATCGACAAAAGTAACTGCAATTTTGTGAGTTTTCGTCTATATGTAATTCAGCGGCCTCACCCGACGGATGCCTATCAAGGGTCCGATATAATCGAAGGCTGGCACTAAGAAAGGTTAGGGAATACGTGAGTAAGAGTAAAACACCATCGGTTCCGGCATTGAGTGGCGAACAGAGCCTCAATCGCTATCTTGGCGAGATCAAGAAATTTCCGGTTTTGACGGCGGAGCAAGAATATATGCTCGCCAAACGCTATGCCGAACATGAAGACCCCGAAGCGGCCGCGCAGCTAGTGACCAGCCATCTGCGGCTCGTTGCGAAAATCGCGATGGGCTATCGCGGTTACGGCTTGCCGGTATCCGACCTGATTTCCGAAGGGAATGTCGGGTTGATGCAAGGCGTCAAGAAATTCGAGCCCGATCGCGGCTTTCGCCTCGCCACGTACGCGATGTGGTGGATCAAGGCCTCCATGCAAGAATTCATCCTGCGCTCGTGGAGCCTTGTCAAAATGGGCACGACCGCCGCGCAAAAGAAGCTGTTCTTCAATCTGCGCCGCATGAAAAAGCAGCTCGATGCTTACGAAGACAGCGATTTGCGTCCCGATGATCTGCACAAGATTGCGACCGATCTCGGTGTGCCGGAGCAGGAAGTCATAAACATGAACCGCCGCATGATGATGGGCGGCGATGCGTCCCTTAACGTGCAAATGCGCGGCGATGACGAAGGCGGCGGGCAATGGCAGGACTGGCTCACTGATGACCGTCCATTGCAGGACGAAACAGTTGCCAATGCGCAGGAAAAACAAGTCCGCAGCGAGATGTTGGGCGAAGCGATGGGCGCATTGAACGAGCGTGAGCAGCATATCCTGACAGAGCGCCGCTTGACGGAAAACCCGCAAACCTTGGAGCAATTGAGCCAGGTTTACGAAGTGTCGCGTGAGCGTATTCGTCAGATCGAAGTGCGCGCATTTGAAAAGCTGCAAAAAGCGATGCAGCGGATTGCCGGTGAGCGGTTGATGCCGACTGCCGCATAAAAGTAGAAATCCGAATTAATCGGGCGCGATAGGTTCTTCCTGTCGCGCCTTTTTCGTTTATGGGAGAGCAGCCATGATCCGCCGCCTCTCACTTTTCTTTGCCAAACTTATAATCGGCTTCGTCGTTCTAAGCTTGGCGCTGGTCATTATCCTTCGCTTCGTCCCGACGCCAGTGACGGCAACCATGCTGATGGACAGCAATGGCATCACAAAAGACTGGGAGCCGCTCGGCAATATCGACCGCAACATCGTGCGCTCGGTCATTGCCGCAGAAGACGGCAAGTTCTGCACGCATGACGGGTTCGACACCGAAGCCATTGCGAACGCCGTCAAAAGCAATGCCGAGGGGAAGCGCCGGCGTGGTGGCTCCACGATCAGTCAGCAGACAGCGAAGAACGTGTTTCTCTGGCAAGGTGGCGGATATGTTCGCAAGGTGCCGGAAGCGTGGTTCACTTTCCTCATTGAAAATCTGTGGGGCAAGCGGCGCATCATGGAAATGTACGTAAACGTCGCGGAGACCGGCATCGGCACATATGGTGTGGAAGCCGGCGCACAGCGTTATTTCGGTCGATCGGCGGCGCGCCTCACCCCGCTACAGTCTGCGCGCATGGCCGCCGCTTTGCCACTACCGAAAGAGCGTTCGGTTACAAACCCGCAAGGCTGGCTGCGCGGTCACGGCAACACTATCGCCGCGCGGATCGGCGTCGTCGCGCGTGACGGACTGGATGCCTGCGTATATCCTTGATATTTATGGGGCATTCTCACGATCATACTAGCGATACGGGGCATTCCGACCACGCCGGGCATAGCCATTCCGGCCACGGTCACTCCCATGCGCCCGCCGATTTCGGACGCGCTTTTGCCATTGGTATCGTCCTTAACACGGTGTTCGTCATCATTGAGGCGACATATGGCTTTATATCGGGATCGATGGCGCTGGTCGCCGATGCAGGCCACAATCTATCCGATGTACTCGCTTTACTGCTTGCGTGGGGAGCCAGCATAGCAGCCAAAAAACCGGCGACGGCGCGCTTCACTTATGGCTTCAAAAGTTCGACGATTTTGGCAGCTCTGGCCAATGCGGCGCTGTTGCTGGTGGCAATCGGGGCGATCCTGTTCGAAACCTTGCATCGCCTGAACGAGCCTGCGCCGGTCGAAGGCTGGACTATGGTTATCGTCGCCGGGATCGGCATCGTCATCAATACGGCCACTGCGCTGCTATTTGTGCGCGGGCGCAAGGATGACATCAACATTCGCGGCGCATTCCTGCACATGGCGGCGGATGCTCTGGTGTCAGTGGGGGTCGTCATCGCCGGAGTGGCTATCCTGCTGACGGGACAGAACTGGATCGATCCGGTCACCTCGCTCATCATCGTCGCCGTCATTGCGTGGGGCACTTGGGGTCTGGCCAAAGACAGTCTCGCGATGGGCCTGCTGGGTGTGCCGAACGCCATTTCCGAGCCGGATGTGCGCGGGTTTCTGGAAAGTCTCGACGGCGTGACAGCGGTGCATGATCTGCATATTTGGCCGATGAGTACGACCGAGACGGCGCTGACTGCGCATCTGGTCATGCCCGGCGGCCATCCCGGCGATGCGGCACTGACGCGCATCGCGCAGGAGTTAAAAGATCAGCACAAGATCGGGCATTCGACCATTCAGGTCGAGCAGATACGCACCGGCGGTAAAAATTGCTCGCAGCCCGATGGGAACTGTGACTAGCTACTGCGCTTTGGGAACGCTCTGCGTTTCCTCGACCCATGCAAAGAGCTGCTGCGCCGTCATACCTTCCAGATCGGTGAACGCGGGCGCGGCTTTATCCTCGTCGCCATTGCCTTCACCGCGCAGATCGTAGCGATCTTCCTGCGCCAGCGCGAAGAAGATGAACGGATAAGCCGGATTGCGCTTGTCGGTGACAAAGATCATCGATTTGTCATCGGAGCAGCTAAAGACATACCACCATGTCTCGCCCAGCTTTTTTATGATCGGTCCCGTTCTGCAATCGAGCCGCTTGGCTTCCGCTTCTGTAAGCGTCGTTTGCGCGGGTGCAGCCGCCTCGACCACCGGATCGGATTTCAGTGTTCCCGCATCGCGATCGGCGGCAAGCTGCGCCGACACCGGCGCAGATGCCAAAAGTCCTGCCATGAAAACAGCGGATAGCGCCGCTCGTCCCGCAAAAAAATCACGGGACGATACCATCAGGCGGCAGCTTCTTTCTTGCCCTTTTTGCCGGACATCACGCGGATCGGATCTTTGCGGCCTTCGACCACATCCTTGTCGATGACAATTTCGCTGACGTCGTCGAGATCGGGCAGATCGAACATCGTATCAAGCAAAATACCCTCGACGATCGAGCGAAGTCCCCGCGCGCCGGTTTTCCGCTTGATTGCCCGCTCTGCGATCGCGGCCAGTGCGTCTTCCTTAAAGGTCAGCACCACGCCATCTTCAAGCTCGAACATTTTGGCATATTGCTTGACCAGAGCGTTCTTCGGCTCCGTCAGGATCGTAATCAGCGCGTCGGAATCCAAGTCGTGCAGCGTCGCGATAACCGGCAAACGCCCGACAAATTCAGGGATCAGGCCAAATTTCAGCAAATCTTCCGGTTCGCTCTTTTCCAGCAATTCGCCAATCCGGCGCTTATCAGGATCGGCAACGTGCGCGCCAAAGCCGATTGAGCGTTTTTGCAAACGGTCGGCGATGATCTTGTCAAGACCGGCAAATGCCCCACCGCAAATAAACAGGATGTTCGTCGTATCGACTTGCAGGAATTCCTGCTGCGGATGCTTGCGCCCGCCTTGCGGGGGAACCGAGGCAGTGGTGCCTTCCATCAGCTTCAGCAGGGCCTGCTGCACACCCTCACCCGACACGTCGCGCGTGATCGAAGGATTTTCCGCCTTGCGGGTAATCTTGTCGATCTCGTCGATATAAACGATGCCGTGCTGCGCTTTTTCGACATTATAATCGCTGGCTTGCAGCAGTTTCAGAATGATATTTTCGACATCCTCGCCGACATAACCAGCTTCGGTCAGCGTCGTCGCATCAGCCATCGTAAACGGAACGTCGAAGGTGCGGGCCAGCGTCTGTGCCAGCAACGTCTTACCGGTTCCGGTTGGTCCGACCAGCAAGATATTGGACTTTGCCAGCTCGATATCACCGGCTTTGCCCGAATGCTTCAAACGCTTGTAATGGTTATGCACCGCGACCGAGAGCACACGTTTCGCGCGATCCTGCCCGATAACATAATCGTTCAGTGTCCCGAAAATCTCCGACGGGCTGGGCACTTCGCCCTGTTTGCGCCCGACGACCCCCGCTTTGGTTTCCTCGCGGATAATGTCGTTGCACAATTCCACACATTCATCGCAGATGAAGACAGTCGGCCCGGCAATCAGTTTCCTGACCTCGTGCTGCGACTTGCCGCAGAAGCTGCAATACAGTGTGCTTTTGCTATCGGTTCCGCTCAATTTCGTCATTCCTGTCAGTCCGTATCCTGCTTAGCGCCGATCAAACAGCGCATAGGAAACGGGAAGTGTAATGCGGCGCACATATTTTACAATGGCCGCAAGGATTCACTCTGCCAATAGCACAGAGTGCTTTATGCAAGCTGAAGCGGCAAGGTTGCTGAATGTTTACCGCAGCCTTGCCGAAAAGTGCTTAAATCAGCTCGGCGCGCCGCCGGTGCCTTTTTCATCATCGTCCTTGATCTCGCCTTCCGGGCGGGTTTCAAAGACTTTATCGACGATGCCGAATTTCATCGCTTCATCCGCTTCGAGGAAAGTGTCGCGATCCATCGCCTTTTCGATCGATTTCAGATCTTGGCCGGTATATTTCACATACAGGTCATTCATCCGGCTTCTGATCCGCAGGATTTCGCGCGCCTGAATCTCGATATCGGAAGCCATGCCGCGTGCGCCGCCGCTGGGCTGGTGGACCATGATCCGCGCATTGGGGAGCGCGATCCGCATACCCGGCTCGCCAGCAGCCAACAGAAAGCTACCCATCGAAGCGGCTTGCCCCATGCACACCGTCGAAACGCGCGGTTTGATATACTGCATGGTGTCATGGATCGCCATGCCCGCTGTCACAACGCCGCCGGGCGAATTGATGTACATCGAAATCGGCTTGGACGGGTTTTCGGATTCGAGGAACAGGAGCTGCGCCGTAATCAGCGAAGCCATGCCGTCTTCCACCTGACCTGTGATGAACACGATCCGTTCACGCAGCAGGCGGCTGAAAATATCGAAGCTGCGTTCACCACGGCTCGTCTGCTCCACGACCATCGGGACCAGTGCACCGGTCACTGGATCGCGTGTGAATTGACCTTGCGTGCCATGCGTTTCGCCAAGCTGGGCGGACAGATCGATCATTTGGGAAATTCCTTTGGGCTTCGTTTGCTGCGCCTATCTCGCGATAAGATGGCCAATGTTCAAGACCTGACTTGCTAGCGATGCCATTGACACGCAGCAAACCCGCTGTGCAGTGCGCGCAAGTTACTGGTCGAACGGTCGAAGGAATTGGTCGATCTGAACGCGCTTGGGCGCTATGGGCGCGGCCAAGATCGCAAAGGGGCATTTTGGTAAAATGCCAGTGGCGTAAAAGGCCAATGACGTAAATGGGACGCGATATTTTCGATCAGCATGACTTTTATCGGGCGGTTATGGCGTGCGCGTTGTTTGCGCTAGCAGCGCAGGCTTCTGCGCCGGTTTCTGCACAAGCCGTAACTACGCGCCCGGCCCCTGACGCTGAATTGGCGCAACCGGCCGAGGAAGCGGCGGCGAGCGAGACCAATGACACCTCTGCAAACCAACCGGAAAACGCCGATGCGCGGCAGACTTATGCAGCCGATTTCTTTGCGCAGTTCGCTCCGCGCAATGCCCTTGATATGTTGCGCGAAGTCCCCGGCTTCGAAGTTCGCGAAGACAATAGCCAGCGCGGGCTTGGTCAGGCCACAGCGAACGTGCTGGTCAATGAACGCCGCTTGTCCGGCAAATCGGAAAGTGCCACCGATCAGGTCGCGCGTATCCCCGCTGGCAATGTCGTTCGTATCGAAATCATCGAAGGCACGATGCTCGACATTCCCGGTCTGACTGGACAGGTGGCCAATATCGTTGTGGCAGGTGGCGCGCTTTCAGGGCAATTTGCGTGGCGACCGCAATACCGGATCAGGCAGGACGACATCAGCCTTGGCGAAGGTGAAGTTTCAGTGCGCGGCACGCTGGGCGCCCTCACTTACACGCTGGCGTTCGAAAACGACCTCTCTCGATTCGGCAGGCGCGGCCCGACCTTCCTGTTCGACGGCAATGATACGCTGCTCGGGCGGCAGGATATCGACTTTACCTTTCGCAACGACCGGCCTTCGCTCAGTGCCAATCTGACGTACGATTTCGGCGATAGCGTGCTGGCAAACCTCAATGCATCCTATACCGATGTACGGTTCCGTTTCGACGAGGTTGAGCTGACCAGCGGATCGGGACTGACGAACAAGCTGCGCAACCGGCTGACCCGCGAACCTGGCCTCGAATACGAGATTTCCGGCGATATCGAATTCCCGATCGGGGCCAGCCGCCTGAAGCTGATCGGACTGGAACGGTTCGACGAGGAAGACCGCAGAGAAGAGCTGGTCAATATCTTCGCCGATGGCTCGCCAGATGACGGCAACGGGTTCGCCTTGTTCTCGCAATCGGGCGAGCGCGTCGGTCGCGCGGAGTGGAACTTCGGCTGGCTTGGCGGAGACTGGCAAATATCGGGCGAAGCCGCTTTCAATCGGCTGGACAACACCGCGCGTTTGCTGGACTTTCAGCCATCGGGTGACTTTCTCGAAATCGACTTCCCCGAAGCCAGCGGCGCGGTGCGTGAGACGCGCTATGAAGGCATTGTATCCTACGGTCGCGCAATCACGCCCAATCTCAGCATCCAGACCAATGCAGGCGTGGAGTATTCCCGGATAGAGCAGTCCGGTCTCGCGGCCAATTCGCGCGCGTTCATCCGCCCCAAAGGCGCTGTCTCGCTGGCCTGGCAAGTTCAAACGGGGTTCGATCTGTCCTTCGAAGTAGAACGCGTCGTCGGCCAGCTTTCGTTTGGCGATTTTTTAGCCCGCGTGTTCCTTGACGATGGCAATGCCAATGCAGGGAATAACGAGCTGGTCCCGGAACAACGCTGGGATCTGTCGATCGAAGCGAACAAGACGCTGGGCAAATGGGGCTCCACGACTTTGCTGCTTGAGCATCGCCGGATATCCGACCTGATCGATATCGTACCGCTACCCGGCGGCGTCGAATCGCGCGGCAATATCGCCAGCGCCTCGCTGTCGCTGCTCGACTGGAACAGCACGTTCAACCTCGAACCTGTCGGCATCATCGGCGGGCAAGCCGATTTGCGCATCGTGCTGGTCGATACGCGCTTTACCGATCCGCTAGATGGCGCGACCCGCGCTTTTTCCGATGAAGATTTCCGCGTGATCGACTTCGATTATCGGCATGACATTCCAAACACCGAATGGGCATACGGCTTCGGCATCTTTCACGAGCGGGAAGAGCCATCCTTGCGGCTTGGGCAAATCGAGCAGGACGATGACGGCCCCGTCTTTGCCGATGTGTTTCTGGAACATAAGGATGTGTTCGGCCTGACGGTGAATGCCCGGCTGACCAATGTGCTGGATGGCAAAAATCGCCGTGTGCGCACAGTGTTTGACGGGCTGCGCAGCACCGATCCGATCCTGTTCGTCGAACGCCGCGAGCAGCCCAATGGCCAGTCGATCCGCGTATCGGTCACCGGCAGCTTTTAAGGCTTACACCGCAAGATCCTGACGACAGGACTTGCAACAGGCGCGCAATATGGCCCACAACGCCGTTCATGAAAACAGCAGCCTATGTCGCCACCAGCGCCCTCGCCCTCGCCTTTGCAATAACTTCACCGGCATTGGCACAAGACGCGCCTCCAACAGATGAAATGACCGTAAAGGCCGAGGAAAGCGAAGCCATGTCGGAGCGGGCGGTCAACGCCCATGTGCGCCGCATCCTGCAACTGGACGATGCCGGACCGCGCCTGAACGCCGTAATCGCGCTTAACCCGAACGCTGCACGCGAAGCAGCCGAAGCGGAAGCCGCTGCGCTGCCGCTGGCCGGTCGAACGGTCCTGATCAAAGACAATATCGAAACGCGCGAATTGCCGACAACGGCGGGCAGCCTTGCTTTGGAAAACAACTTTACCGGACGCGATGCGCCACTGATCGCGAACCTACGCGCGGCAGGCGGCGTTGTGCTGGGCAAAGCCAATTTGTCCGAATGGGCAAATATCCGCGATCAAAACTCAACCAGCGGGTGGAGCGCGATCGGCGGGCTAACACGCAATCCGCACGCCATCGACCGCAACACGTGCGGATCATCCTCGGGTAGCGGCGTGGCTGTCGCAGCCGGGTTTGCATGGGCCGCCATTGGTACGGAAACGGACGGCTCGATTACGTGCCCGGCCAGCGTCAACGGCGTGGTCGGCTTCAAGCCCAGCGTTGGGCTGGTCAGCCGCACCCACATCGTGCCGATCAGCAAGACGCAAGACACGGCGGGCCCAATGGCACAGAATGTCTATGATGCGGCGCAATTGCTGACTGCCATCGCGGGCAGCGATCCCGCCGATGCGGCAACCGTGGAAGCCGATACAAACGCGAAGGATTTTACCGAAGGACTGGCGGAAAAATCCCTGGAAGGCGTGCGGATCGGCATCCTGCGCAACCAGATCGGCAATCACGACGGCGTAACCGCTTTGTTCGAGCAAGCCGTGAATGATTTGCGCGCTGCGGGAGCCGTGCTGGTCGATGTCAAATTCGCCAGAAACCCCGATATGGGTCAGGCGGAATACACCACATTGCTGTATGAATTGCGCGAGGGCATGGGCGAATATCTCAGCGGGTTGCCCATTGACGGCCCGCGCAGCCTGTCTGACCTCATTGACTTCAACAACGCCAATGCAACCGCAGAAATGCGCTGGTTCGGGCAGGACATTTTTACGATGGCCGAGAACACGACCAGCCGCGAAGAGTATGAGACAGCGCGGATTGCGGCAAAGCGCATGGCGGGCGAGGAAGGCATCGACAAGCTGCTATTCGACAACCGCGTCGAGTTTCTGATTGCGCCGACGACAGGCCCGGCATGGGCGACCGATCTGGTTAATGGCGATAATTTCAGCGGGGGGATCGGTGCGGGCAGTCTGGCCGCGATTGCCGGATACCCGCATCTGACCGTGCCGATGGGCGCCGTCGAAGGGCTGCCAGTCGGCCTCAGCTTCATGAGCCGCAAATGGGCCGATCATGAAGTGCTGCAAATCGGTGCCGCTTACGAGCGCGCCCGCACGGCGGAACTGGCAACGCCCGGCTATACGACGTTTGCAGATCGGGTCGGCGTTCGGTAGTTTTGCGTCACTAGCGCACAAAAAAGCCCGCTTGCTCACATCGGAGCAGGCGGGCCGTTTTATCAAATGATTGCGCTTATTTGGCGCCAGGCTTATTCGCCGGAGCCTTTTTAGCCGGAGCTTTCTTAGCCGGAGCCTTCTTAGCCGGAGCTTTCTTCGCGGCCGACTTCTTGTCAGCAGGTTTGGCCTCGTCGGCTTTCTTGGTGGCGGGTTTTGCAGCAGGCTTTTTAGCCGGAGCCGGCTTATCGCTGGCCTTGTCAGACGCCGCTTTAGCAGGAGCCTTTTTCGTTGCAGCCTTCTTGGCCGCCGGCTTCTTTTTCGCCGCCGGTTTCGCGTCCGTATCTTCTTCGGCTTCGATCGCCGCTTCCAGTTGCTCGCGCGTTACTTCACGCTCGGTCACATCGGCCTTGTCGAATAGGAAATCGACGACCTTGTCTTCATAGACCGGCGCACGCAATTGCGCGGCCGCCATTGGGTCATTCTGGACATAGTCCATGAAACGCTGACGATCTTCCTGCCGGTATTGCTGTGCCGCCTGCTGGATCAGCATGTTCATTTCCTGGCCCGACACCTGCACATCATTGGCTTGACCGATTTCAGATAGCAGCAAGCCAAGGCGCACGCGGCGAACGGAAATGTTACGATAATCGTCTTTTTCCGCCTCGATTTCCTTCATTCCAGCTTCGGGATCGTCGGATTTCGCGACTTCCTGCTGCAATTGTGTCCAGATCTGCTGGAATTCGGCTTCGACCATGCCTTCCGGCACTTCGAAATCATGACCCGCAGCCAGTTGGTCAAGCAGCGAGCGCTTCATTTGCGTCCGCGTCAGACCCGCCGTTTCCTGCTCCAATTGCGTGCGCAAAACGTCGCGCAATTTGTCGAGGCTGTCTAAGCCCAAATTCTTGGCAAACTCATCGTCCAGCTTGGTGTCGTCTTCGACCTTGACCGCTTGCACGGTGATGTCGAATTCGGCCTCTTTACCGGCAAGGTTTTCCGCCGGGTAATCGTCCGGGAACGTCACCTTGATGGTCTTTTCATCGCCGGTTTTCGCGCCGGTCAGCTGCTCTTCGAAGCCTGGAATAAATTGACCCGCGCCGATGACCAGCGGAGCGCCCTCGGCCTTGCCGCCGTCAAATTCCGTGCCATCCATCCGGCCCAGAAAATCGATGATCAGCTGATCGCCTTCGGCAGCTTTCTTGGTCTTTGGCGCATCTTTGTACGACTTGTTCTGTCCGGCGATATTCTTCAGCGCTTCCTCGACCTGCTCGTCGGTCACCGGAACCATCATTTTCTCAATCTTCAAACCGTCCGTATCGGGCGTGTCGATTTCAGGAAGAATTTCAAGTTCGACCGTGACCTTGGCGTCCTGTCCCTGCTCGTACTTCTCATCGAGCGCGATTTGCGGCTGCATCGCAGGACGCAGCTTCTTTTCCTGCATCAGCGAATCCACCGAAGTACGGATCGTGTCGTTCAAAACTTGCGCGTGAAGCTGTTCGCCATGCATTTTGCGAACCAGATTGCCCGGTACTTTGCCGGGGCGAAAACCGGGCATTTTGACCTGCGGCGCGACCTTCTTGATCTCGCTATCGATTTGCGATTCGATATCCGCCGCCGGGATGGTCAGCGCATAAGCGCGCTTGAGGCCGGAATTCGTGGTTTCCTTGATTTGCATGGGGTGAAACTCAAACCTTCTTGTCAAAAAATGAGCGCCGATATGGCGAAATTCAATGTCTTATGTCTGGTGCGGGCGAAGGGACTCGAACCCCCACATCGTAAGATACTGGTACCTAAAACCAGCGCGTCTACCAATTCCGCCACGCCCGCCGGCCAAACGAAGCCGGAGGACGACAAGCGTCCCCGGATTAGCCAAGCGCCTCTATCGCGCAGATGCAAAAAGGGCAAGTGCGGCTGCACGGCTTTCGCGCTTTTGTCGCTTGTGTTGTGGAGCGATGGTCGCTCACCATGACTTCAAGTTTCGGGACAACGCCTCTACGCGACATTGGCTTGCAGAGCGACGCGCGGCGCATTAAGGGCGCGCTATGAGCGACACCAACACACCTGAAGAACCGCAGAAAACCGACGCAAAACCGGATGGCGACGTGCCGCCCGATCATATGTCGGTGAACCCGAGGAGCGAATTTTTCGACCAGGAAAAGCTGCAACGCGGCGTCGGAATCAAGTTCAAAGGAACAGTCCGCACCAATGTCGAGGAATACTGCATTTCCGAGGGCTGGGTCCGGGTACAGGCCGGCAAAACCGTCGATCGCAAAGGCAATCCGCTGACACTGAAACTGAACGGTCCGGTCGAAGCATGGTACGAAGATCTGGGCGAAAATCCCCCGATTGCAAAGACTTAACCAGCCTCGCGCGAGCATAAAACGCGATGGTCCACAAGGGGGCCTAAACGACCCCTATTGATGCCAAGACGGTGCCAAGCCGCCGCGAGCCTTGCTAAATTGGCCGTTAAACGCCAACTGCGGAAACCATGAAGCCGCAAGTCATCATTATCGGTCGCCCCAATGTCGGCAAGTCCACTTTGTTCAACCGTCTGGTGGGCAAAAAACTGGCTTTGGTCGATGACCAGCCGGGCGTCACGCGCGACCGCCGTATGGGCGAGGTCGAATTGGCCGGATTGCACTTTACCATCGTCGATACCGCCGGGTGGGAAGACGAGGACGAAAAGAGCCTGCCGGGCCGGATGCGGATGCAAACCGAAGTCTCGCTGGAAAATGCCGACCTTGCCTTGTTCGTGGTCGATGCCCGCAATGGTCTGACCCCGCTGGACGAGGAAATCGGACGCTGGCTACGCGCGCAAAAAGTGCCGGTGGTCCTCGTCGCCAACAAGGCCGAAGGCAAGCAAGGCGAAAGCGGCATATTCGAAGCCTATTCGCTGGGCTTTGGCGATCCGGTCGCGATGTCGGCCGAACATGGCGAAGGCGTCGCCGATCTGTTCGAAGCCTTGATGCCGATGATCGGCGAGCAAGCCGATGCGGCACAAGCCGATCACCAGGCAGAAATGGACGGCGAAGACCCACCGCTTGGGCCTTTAAAGCTGGCCATCGTCGGACGTCCCAATGCCGGAAAATCCACCCTTATCAACCGGATGCTGGGCGAGGATCGCCTGCTAACCGGGCCGGAAGCCGGCATCACGCGCGATTCCATCGCCGTGGACTGGGTCTGGAAAAATCCGAAAACGGGCGAGGCGCACGACATTCGCCTGATCGACACCGCCGGGATGCGCAAAAAGCGCAAAGTGGTCGAGAAGCTGGAAAAGCTGTCAGTAGCGGATGCGCGCCATGCGATCGATTTTGCCGAAGTCGTGGTGTTGTTGCTCGATGCGACTCAAGGGCTTGAGCATCAGGATCTGAAAATTGCCTCGCTCGTGCTGGAAGAAGGCCGCGCCTTGATGATTGCCATCAACAAATGGGACGTGGCCGAAGAAGCCAGCTCGCTGTTCAATGGCATCAAGGCGGCGCTGAATGACGGGTTGGCGCAGGTTCGCGGGCTGCCGGTTATGACGGTCAGCGCAAAGACGGGCAAAGGGCTTGATGCGATGCTGGGCGCGGCATTTGAATTGCGCGATTCGTGGTCGAAGCGAGTGCCCACTGCGGCGCTCAATCGCTGGTTCGACGACGCGCTGGAAGCCAATCCACCCCCTGCCCCCAAAGGCCGCCGGATCAAGCTGCGCTATATCACCCAAGTCGGCACCCGCCCGCCACGCTTCGTTATTTTCGGTACGCGGCTGGATGCGCTGCCGACCAGCTACGAACGCTATCTGGTGAACAGCATCCGCGACCGGCTGGGCTTTGATGCAGTGCCGGTGCGCGTCACCTTGAAAAGCGCGAAGAATCCCTTTGTTTGAGGCCCTCTTGATCGATACGCTGGCCATCGCCGGTGGCTTGATCGAGCGCACATCCAGCACCCGCCGCGTACAGGAAATCGTGCAATTGAGCCTTGCGCCCGTATTCATGCTGGCGGCGATCGGCGCGATCCTGAATGTGATGAATGCGCGCCTGTTCTGGCTGGTCGAGAAGATCGAGCGGATCGAGCGCGCGCTTGAAACAGGCGGCGGACAACGGCGCGCGGAAGAGCTTCCCGCTTTGCAGCGTCGCCGGACTTACGCGCAATGGGCGATCAATTTAAGCACGGGCGCGGCGTTGATCATCTGCCTCGTGGTGGCGATGCTGTTCATCAGTGCCTTCATTCCGCCGCGCATCGGCACGCTGGTCGCGGTGGCATGGATTGCGACGGTGACGCTGCTATTTGCTGCGCTGCTGGTGTTTTTGCTGGAGACGCGGCTGGCCACCAATAGCGCGCACGATCGGCGCGAATTGTCGCGCAAGCTGGTCGAGCAGGACGGCGACGCTGAGAGCTAAAGCCAACGTGGCGATGTCGCAATTCTATAGCTAACGATCCGTTGACCCTGTTTGTTATTAGGAAATTGTGAACGATTTCGTGGGATAGGTGACCACCTTAGAGGAACGCGCATCGTGTGCGGAACACAGAAAGAGGCGGCATTCAGCCATATCGTCATGATTTCCTTCATCAAATCCCTGTTGCCAGGAACTTTGCTGACTTGGGTCGTAGCGATGTTTATCGGCTCGTCCGGTTCACGCGGCGGCGTGCTTTTCGTCCATTATGTCAGCTATGACGGCTATTCGGCCTATTGGTCGTGGCCGCTATTTATTGCCGGCACAGGCCTTGCCTGGGTCATCTATTTCTCGATGGAATAGAAGCGTTTAGCGCCGTTTTGGCGACGCGAATTTTATGGCTCATCTGCGCGCTTATCGACGCAGGGCGAACAATTTCCCATATGTCAGGCAGCGCCAGAGCCATTCGAGCGGGCCATAGCGAAACCGCTCCAGCCACGGCTTCGACCATAGCAGCATGATCGCCCACGTTATGACGACGACACCGAACAATTCGATCCGGTTCAATTGTCCATGCAGGCCCAGCGCCCAACCGTGGAATATGAAGAGCATCAGGATCGACGTGCCGAGATAATTGGAAAAGGCCATGCGTCCGGCTGCGGCAATCCGCTCGCCCAGCCCGCTGCGAATATCGGGCGTATACGCGACCAGCAATGCGACAAGTCCCAGCAGAACCGGCAACCGCGGCAATGGGCTGAACCCGAAATAAGCGGCCAGCGTGCCGTAGTAAGTCAGCCCGTTCGACACGGTGAGCCAGCCGATGATCGCGGTAATGGCCGAGCCGAGCAGGACTCCAGTCCACCCCCATTTCAGCAGCTTGCCGCGCGGCACGACTCCCTGCGAGATGCCTCCCTGCGCTTCGCCGCCGAACCAGCCTTGGCGGTAAATCGCCATCCCGATCAGCATCAGCGGCACTGTCTCCATAAGGGCGAGCATGAAGTAGAACAGCGGCTCCGCCCCATGCACGGTCACGTTTCGCGTGACAAATTCAGCATAGCTGCCGTTTTGCACGACAGCAGCATCGGCTACACTTTCGGCCAGATCGACGGTTTTTTGCGACAACATATCGCCGCGCATATCGCTGTAGGGTGCGGCGTCTCCTAGCGGGGTTTCGACGATGAAAAACGGCAGCGCCATCATGGCCAGCAGCATCACCGCGCCGCTGATGTAGCCCAGCACACCGATCACCATTTGCGTGCGTGCCGCCCATTTCAGGCACGCCAGTCCGATAAACCCGGCAAAGGCGTAGGACATCAGGATATCGCCGCGCCAGATGCCGTAGAAATGGATCGCGCCGAACACCATCAGCCAGAACAGGCGGCGGGCTTGCAGCCAGCGGGTGGCGCCCTTGGCCCAGGCCTTCTCCATGAACAGATACATTCCTGCGCCGAACAATAGCGTGAACAGGCCGCGCATCTTGCCGTCGATCAGGATGAACTGGATCAGCCACAAAATGCCGCCTGGATCGCCATCGGGGACCATGAAGCTGTCCGGGTACATATAGGCCGTCATCGGCTGCCCAAAGGCAACGATGTTGGCCCACAGAATGCCCATCACGGCGATCCCGCGAATGAAATCGAGGCTGCCAATGCGGTTAATTGCGCCCGTCGCGCCAAGCTTGTTTGTGGCCAGTGTGTCTGTGTCGGGCGTGCCCGTGTCTGGACTTGCCGTATTTGGGGTGTTCATATCACTAATTTCTGATGACCAAGCATTCGATGCGGTCGGCTTTGGCCGCGTTGCAAGCCTCGCGCGCTGCATCACGGCTGGCAAACCCACCAGCGAACAGCACCGTCAGCCGTCCGGCGGGGCTGGTGATTTTGCGCGCATTTGCGAAATAGCTCTTGCCCGATGCTTTGGCCCACATCCGATCGACATTGGCAGGGTTGCCGAATGCGCCAAGTTGCACCGCCCACGGTCCGGAAGTGGCTTGTGGTTGAGTAGGTGTGGGAGTTGGCGCTGGCACTGAAGTCGCTGATTGCAAGGGCTGTGCTGGCTGGGGCGCGGTCGCTTCAGCAATCCGCGTAACCGGCTCATCGGGATCGAGCTGTTCGATCGGTTGCGTGACTTCATTGCGGACGAAAGTGACCGCTGCGGGTGGGTTATCTACGCGCACTGGCACTGGCTCTGACACCGGTTCTGCCGAGTCTGGTACAGGGTCAGGCTCCGCTGCCGCTGGTACAGGCTCCAGTTCTTGCGGGACCAGCGTATCGTCTTGCGACGCAGGTTCCGGGGTGCTTACCTCAACAACCGGCTCCGCCACCGGCTCTACAGTTGAGTTAGCCAGCGCCAGCCTTTCAGTCCGCGCAGCTTCCAGTGCCGCCCGCTCCGCCGCAGCATCCTGCTCGGCCTCTGCCATAGCACGCTCGCGCAATTCCGCCTGCATGAACCCGGCCAGCGCCTGTCCCGCTTCGCGCTGCTCCATCGGAATATAGCTGTCCATCTGCGCCAGAGCCGCATCGGCCTGTGGCAGTCCATCGGCTTTGGCCAGCGTCAACAAAGCATAGGCCCGCTCCCAGTCACGCTCTACGAAATCGCCGTTGAAATGCGCCAGACCTAAAAGATATTGCGCGCGGGAATCGCCCCGCTCCGCCGCCGTCGCAATAAAGGGCATGGCCTGCTCGCGCTCGCCCCGCTGATACAACAGGATGCCGTAATTGTCCGCCGCCGCCGCATGGCCGCTGCTCGCCGCTGCCGCATACAGCCGCTCCGCCTCGCGCAGATCGGTCGCTACCCCGCGCCCCAGACGATACGCCTGCCCCAGATTGAACAGGGCATCGCGATCCCCGGCATCCGCCGCTTCGCGCCAGCGCGCCACAGCCAGCACGTCATCGCCCCGCTGCCATGCGGCTATCCCGTCCTGCACAGCCTGTTCACTCGCCGCGCTGCCATCGGCAGAAGTCTGCGCGGCCAAGCCCGGCGCAGCAAACGAACCAGCGCCAGCCAATGCGGCAATTACCAAACGGGAGATCATCGGCGCCATCGGGCGTGTCCTTTTAACAAGAGCCTGTCCCGCGTGTCTTGCGGTAATGCCTTAGCGCGAACCGCATAGCCGTAAAACGGGCGTTAGCTTCCGCTTAACCATAGGCCGTCCCATCTTTTTTTAGCCAGTCTTTTCTCAGGCGGTCTTTTTTAGCCCGTCTTATCTTAGCGGGCCGCACTTGCCGAAATTTGCGTCCGCCTGCTCTGGCGCAAGCCAATGCCGGACACTTCCCCCAGATATTCGATAGGACGATGTTAACCAATATTTAGGGGTCGTGTGCGATTCCGTGTGTCGAGAGCTGAACCGCGACGCAAACTTGTGAACCGGCCAGGCATTGGATCGAAGGCAATCGAAGGGGATAGAGCCTTGCGTGTATTGGCGTTGGCATCGCAAAAAGGCGGATCGGGGAAAACAACCCTGTCCGGCCATCTCGCCGTTCAGGCACAACGGGCTGGAGCAGGCCCGGTTGTCCTGATCGACATCGATCCGCAAGGATCGCTGGCCGACTGGTGGAACGAGCGCGAGGCGGAATATCCCGCTTTTGCTCAAACCACCGTGGCGCGCCTGGCAAACGACCTTCAGGTACTGCGACAGCAAGGCTTCAAGCTCGCGGTTCTGGATACGCCACCCGCAATTACGATGGCCATTCAATCGGTCATCAGCGTGGCCGAACTGATCGTTGTCCCCACAAGGCCCAGCCCGCATGATCTGCGCGCTGTCGGCGCAACCGTCGATCTGTGCGAACGTGCCGGAAAGCCGCTCGTGTTCGTGGTCAATGCGGCAACGCCCAAAGCCAAGATCACGTCGGAAGCCGCCGTTGCCCTGTCGCAACATGGCACGGTCGCCCCGATTACCCTTCACCACCGCACCGATTTTGCCGCCTCGATGATCGATGGCCGCACGGTGATGGAAGTCGATCCTGACAGCCGCAGCGCCGCCGAAGTGACGACGTTGTGGAAATATATCGCGGATCGTCTTGAGAAAAATTTCCGCCGCACGGTCTTCGCCGCGCCCAACTCTGCTGCACAAATGCCGGGCCAGATGCGCCCGGGTGGCGGCGGCTTTGGTCGCCGGGTCGCCCAGTAAGTTCATTGTCACCGCGCGGAGATCGTTATGTCTGAAGCAGGTTACGCATCTTTGTCGCCGAAATTGCTCGCCAATAAAGGCGGCGCAAAACCGGCGATGCGCTCGCAAATGGCGGGCTTCGAGGCGTCGGCCATGTTCCCCGACGAAGGTCTGGAAGATCTCGGCTGGAATGACATGGGCGAGGCAGAAGATACGCCTGTAACGAGTCCGAAAATGGGCGAAGTCATTTCGCTAAACGATCACATTAATGCGCAGGATGGTGGACATCAGCTGCGCGAACAATCGCCGCTTCCCAAAGCTGCAAATGCGAAAGCGGCAGCAACAAAACTGGGCAAACGCGCCGCGTTTACTTTGCGGCTGGATGCAAAACGTCACCTCAAACTGCGGCTGGCCAGCACCATGCTGGATATGAGCGCGCAGCAGATCGTCACCGACGCACTGGATGCGGCTTTAAGCGCCATGCCGGAATTGGATCAGATGGCCGCGAGTATGAAGCGCACTTAAAATTTTATGGACGGGGATTAACGCCATGTCGAATTCACTGAAACGCACGAAAATGATCGGCTTTGCCGTGACGACTGCACTGGCTTCGGCCACGCTCGCCGGATGCGCGGGCAATGCAGCGCCCGAAGCACGCGTTTCTGCGGCCAAAGCAGAGCAAAATCTTGAGCGCGGGAAAGCCTCGAAAGCGGTCTCCCATGCCGAAGCCGCCGTGTTGGCCGAGCCGCGCAATGTCGCTCACCGGGTAATGCTGGGCGCGGCCTATCTGGAAGATGGACGCTTTGTGTCCGCCGAAACATCATTTGCCGAAGCGATGGAACTGGGTTCCACCGATTCGCGCATTGTCGTTAGCCGCGCTTTGGCGCAAATTGCCATCGGTCGCAGCGAAGATGCGCTGATACTTCTGAAAGACTGGCAGGACGCGATCGATCCCGCCGATCTTGGCCTTGCCTTTGCGCTGGCCGGGGAACCGGGTCGCGGCGTTCATGTGTTGGGCAATGCCCTGCGTTCGGGTCAGGATACTTCCAAGATTCGGCAAAATCTGGCTTATGCCTTCGCGCTGAATGGCGACTGGCGCGATGCGCGTCTGATGGCCGCAAACGATGTGCCCGCCGATCAGCTTGGCGACCGCATGAGCGAATGGGCGAGCCATACTTTGCCCGGCGCTTACACGGCGCGCGTGGCCGGACTGCTGGGCGTGGAAGTGCAAGCCGATCCGGGTCGCCCGGTCATGCTGGCGCTCGACAACAATTTAAGCGTGCCGCAAATGGCCGCCGAAGTGTCCGGTGACAGCGAGTTGCCTGCTGTGCCGGAGCGCGATCTGCCGCCTGCGCTGGCCGGATTGCCAGCTTCCATGAAGGCCCAAGAGGTGGATATCGCTCCGCTGACGCCGGTGGAACTCGCGAACAATGAATTTATGACACCTGCGCAGCCGGTCGAGCAAGTTGCGATCGTCACTCCTGTGGCTAAGGCTCCGGCTCTTCAAGCGCCGACGCCCAAAGCGCCTGTGATGCAAACACCTGTGCGCACCGCCAGAGCCGCAGCTACCGTCGTTACGCCATCGAAGCGGCTGGCTCCTTCAAACACGAGCGCTGCTGCGCAACTGGCCGATGGCGAACATTACGCACAACTCGGCTCGTTCTATACCGAAGCCGATGCCAAGCGCGCATGGAAGATTTTCCAATCCCGCTATGCAGCTTTGGCGGATAAGCAGATGGTCATCACCAAGGCGAAAGTTCGCGGCAAATTGTATTACCGCGTGTCCGCTGCCGATCTGGCGGCCAGTTCTGCGCAAGCGCTGTGTTCGACGGTCAAGGATAGCGGCCACGGCTGCTTTGCCTATTCCGCCGACCGCCCGCTGCCCGGCGCACTGGATCGCGTGATACGGGTCGCCCGCCTATCTTAGGATACGGTTTGTTAAGACCTCTGACCTAAAAGGGTCAGGCGTAAGGTTTTTAAGAGTTTCAGTCTGTTCATAGCGGGCTGTGTATTACCCCAAATCTTTCTACCCCTTCCGGGCATTGCTTCGGGAGGGGTATTTTTTATGTGCGGTAACGGCGTATTGTTGGGTGAAGCCGGACGAGGTGCATAAAAGGCGCGTCGGCGCGCATCAGTGGCGCAAATTTCAGACCGCAACGCCGCCCTTGAACAGGTGGAGCACGCGCCCCTGCGTTGGTTGCCCATCAAACGGCGTATTGCTGGCACTGGCGGTCATATCGCCGCGCTGCACCACCCACGGCTTTTCCGGGTCGATGATCGCGATGTCACCGGCAAAGCCTGTTTGCAACGCGCCCGCTTCGACACCCAGCATCCGCGCTGGAGTGCCCGCCATCAGTTCGAACGCGCGCGGCAGATCGATCACCTCGTCGCGCACCAGCGTCAGCACCATAGCCAGCAGCGTTTCCGCCCCCGCCATGCCCGGCGCGGCATCGGCGAAGGGCAAGCGCTTGTCCTCTGCGCCGCGTGGATCGTGGCTGCTGGTAATGACGTCGAGCGTGCCATCGGCAATTGCGGCGATGACCGCGTGACGGTCCGCTTCGCAGCGCAAAGGCGGCGACAATCGCGCAAAACTGCGGAATTCGGCCAGCGCCAGATCGGACAGCATGAAATACGCAGGGCTAACCCCGGCAGTGATTTTCAACCCGCGCGCCTTGGCTGCCCGTACCAGATCAAGCGCAGCAGCCGTTGTTACGTGCCGAAAATGCAACCTTGCATCGGCCATCTCGGCCAGCGCAATGTCGCGCGCCACAGCCAGCGCTTCGGCTTCGGCAGGGGCGCTGGGCAAACCCAGCCGCGTGGCCATCTCGCCTGCCGTTGCCACTGCATCACCGGCCAGCGAGGCATCTTCGGCATGAGCGATCACGACCATATCCAGCATCGCCGCATATTGCAGCAAGCGCAGCATCATGGCGCTGCTCGCAATCCATTGCCGCCCGGTTGCCACGGCCTTCGCACCCGCTTCGCGCATCAGCGCAATCTCGGCAAGTTCCGTGCCTTCAAGGCCCCTTGTCGCTGCCGCCAGCGGATGCACCCACAGATCGGGCTTGCCGCTTTTGGCGATGAAATTGATCCGCGACGGCAGATCGAGCACCGGCGACTGATCCGGCATCAGGGCCGCGCGGGTGATCCCGCCAAACCGAAAGGCTGGCTTATCGACCGCAAACACGCCGAGATCGACCAGCCCCGGCGCAATCAGCTTGCCCCGCGCATCGATGACCGTGTCGCCGTCCTCCGGCGTCACGTCGCCGATTGCAGCAATCACGCCATCGACCACGCGGATCGCGCCGTGCTGCACACCTTCGGGCAGTACCGAGCGCCCGTTCGTCACACACAGAGGAGCCGCTTGTTTCATCGTGCCGCCTCCTGCTCGTCGCGCGTCCAGCCTTCGACGCCGCGCGCGTTGCGGGTCAGCACATCGAGGCACGCCATGCGGATCGCCACGCCCATTTCCACTTGCCGCGTAATGATCGAACGGTCGAGCAGATCGGCCACATCGCTATCGATTTCAACGCCGCGATTCATCGGACCGGGATGCATCACCAGCGCATCGGGCGCAGCGCGCTCCAGCCGGTCCTTGGTCAAGCCATAAAGATGATGGTATTCCGCCGCCGAGGGAATGAATTGCCCGCTCATCCGCTCGCTTTGCAAGCGCAACATCATCACCACATCGCAACCCGTCAGCGCCGCATCGAAATCGTGAAATACCTCTGCGCCCATTGCCGCAATTCCTTGCGGCATCAGTGATGGCGGCGCGCATAGTCGCACGGATGCGCCCATCGCTTGCAGGCACAGCAAGTTCGAGCGCGCCACACGGCTGTGCAAAATATCACCGCAAATCGTGACGGTCAGCCCGGTAAAATCTTCCGACCCCTCGCCCCGTTCATCCAACGCATATCGCAGCGCCAATGCATCGAGCAGCGCCTGTGTCGGGTGTTCATGCGCACCATCGCCCGCATTCAGCACCGGACAATCCACCTTGCTCGCGATCAGCTCCACCGCGCCGCTCGACCCGTGCCTAATCACGATCGCATCGGCGCGCATCGCGTTCAGCGTCACTGCCGTATCGATCAGCGTCTCGCCCTTTTTCACGCTGGATTGCGCCGCGTGCATATTGACCACATCCGCGCCCAGCCGCTTGCCCGCTATTTCGAAACTTAAGAGGGTGCGCGTGCTGTTCTCGAAGAAGGCGTTGATAATCGTCAGGCCGGACAATGCGTCGCTGCGTTTGGTGGCGCGGCGATTGAGTTCGACCCATTGCTGCGCTTCGTCCAGCAGATACAGGATTTCGTGCCGTTCAAGCTGCGCGATGGCCAGCAAGTCGCGATGCGGAAACGCCAGCGATCCGGCAGGATAGCGCGCGCCATGCGAAGAAGGTGCAGGTGATGTCATTAAAGACATCCCACTAGGGGGCAATTCGCGACCCGGCAAGACTTCCCTCACGCAAGAGAGTTCAGGCCATCGGCACCTTTCCGGTGGACCTTTGCGCGCCATGACCTAAATTGGCAGGTACGCGATGCAGCAAACACGGGAAGTCGGGGCGTTTATGAGTTTTGCAGGTAAAGTCTGGCGGCTTCTGGTCGGTGTGAAAGACGCGCTGGTCCTGTTGTTTATGCTGCTGTTTTTCTGGGCAATCTTTGCGGTGCTGACCGCGCGGCCCAGCCCTGCACAAATTCGCGACGGGGCGTTGCTGCTGTCACTGGACGGTGTGATCGTCGAAGAACGCTCGCCCGTTGATCCGTTTGCGGCCCTGCTGGCCACTGAAGCGCCGGTCGCCGAATATCAGGCGCGCGATCTGGTGCGCGCCATCGATGCGGCTGCCGATGATGAACGGATCAAGGCGGTGGTCCTCGATCTCGATCTGTTTCTGGGCGGCGGACAAGTCCATTTGAGCGAAGTCGGCGCGGCGCTCGACCGGGTGCGCGCGGCGGATAAGCCAGTGCTGTCCTTTGCAACCGCCTATGCCGATGACGGCTTGCTGCTGGCGTCCCATGCGAGCGAAATCTGGCTCGATCCTTTGGGCGGTGCAATTATCGCCGGACCGGGCGGCGAGCGGCTTTATTACGCGGGACTGCTCGAACGGCTGAACATCAACGCCCGCGTCTATCGCGTCGGCACGTATAAGTCAGCGGTCGAGCCGTTCACGCGCAATTCCATGTCCGATGAAGCACGCGAAGATGCCCGCGCCTTGTATGGCGCTTTGTGGGAGGAATGGCAGGCCAATGTCGCCAAAGCGCGTCCGGCGATGGATGTCGCGCGTGTCTCCACCACGCCCGCCGAATGGGTGCAGGCAGCGGATGGCGATATTGCCAAGGCCGCGCTGGATGCCAAGCTGGTCGATAAATTGGGCAGCCGGTTCGATTTTCACCGCCATGTGGCATCACTGGTCGGTGAAGGTCTGGAAGGCGCAGGCTCTTTTGCCCATTCCAGTCTCGGCGCGTGGATGACCGAAGCCGCCGTAACGAATGACGGCCGCGCCATCGGAGTTATTACCATTGCGGGCGAGATCGTGGACGGCGAAGCCGGTCCCGGAACTGCCGGCGGAACGCGGATTGCCGATCTCTTGGACGACGCGCTGGACGACAATCTGGCGGGTCTGGTCGTGCGGGTCGATTCGCCGGGTGGATCGGTGCTGGCCAGTGAGGAAATTCGGCGCGCGATCCTGCGTCACAAGGCCAAGGAAATTCCCATCGCTGTGTCGATGGCCAATGTCGCGGCAAGCGGCGGTTACTGGGTATCAACGCCCGCCAACCGCATTTTCGCAGAGCCGGAAACGATCACTGGCTCCATCGGAATTTTCACCGTCATTCCGACATTCGAGGATCTGGCGGCGGAATATGGCGTCAATGCCGATGGTGTTCGCACCACGCCGCTTTCGGGTCAGCCGGATTTGATCGGCGGCTTCACGCCCGAAGTCGATGCCATCATTCAGGCGAGCATCGAGGATGGCTACCGCGATTTCCTGAAGCGCGTTGCAACATCGCGCAAGATGTCGCTGGAACGGGTTGATGAGATTGCGCAGGGACGCGTGTGGGATGGCGGCACGGCGCGCCAAATCGGGCTGGTCGATCAATATGGCGGGATGGACGATGCGCTGAATTGGGTCGCCAAACAAGCCAAGCTGGGTGATGGCGACTGGCACGCTGCCTATCTCGGCACGCAAAGCTCGACTTACGACACACTGCTGCGGCAGATGTTTGTCGGCGGTGATGATGCGCAGCAAAGTCGCTCGCGCGATGTGGTGGGCTTGATGACCGCGCGACAAGGCCGCTTGTCGGCGCAATTGCGGGCCGATCTGGAACGGCTGCAAACACGCAAGGGAATGCAGGCGCTATGTCTGGAATGCCCGGTTAGTCCAAGCGGCGCGAATGCTGCGGCGCAGGATGATGGCTGGCTTTTGTCACTGGCGCGCTGGTTGAAGTAACGGTCTAGAAACTGGCCTGAATCCGGCGGTTTGGCACGCAAATAAAAACGCGCGCCAGACCGTTATAGACCTGACGCGCGTTGAATTCGCTAGTTGATCGCGGGGTTTAGGCTGCCGCTGTAGTCACGCCTGTTACCGGATCGGCATTCGCCGTTGCTGGCTCTGCCTTGACTGTCTTGCCGTCCTTGTCGAAATACTTTTTCGCGACATAACCGCCAACGCCCAGAACGACCATAACCGGCAGGCTCATGCGGCGCAGCGCCGCCGTTGCCACCAGGCCCAGAACCGCGCCGGTTGCGCCGTCCATGCCTTTGGTCTGTTTTGCCAGTTTATCGCCCACAAAGGCGCCAATCATCTTACCAATCATGTAAATTCTCCTTTGCCCGATAAACGAATTTATCGCGCTTGGGTTCCGAACTGTTGCGGGAGAAGCGCCGCCTGTTCAGACCGTCTCTGGCGCCAGTTCGATCATCACTTCATTGCGGCGACGCTGCGGCGGCACCCACGGGCCATCATAAAAGGCGTATGTCGCTTCACCAGCCGCTTCCAGCCCGTTCTCGGCCAGATAGTCGCGCAACATCGTCTCGTGCTTGTCGAGCGTGCCAACATTGCCGAACCCGTTAAATGTGATGGCCGCCATCCGCCGCGCGGGGATTTCGTTGATATCGATGCGGCTCGTCGCGGGTTCGGGCAAGGTCGCCATCGTGTATTCCGACGGCATGATAAAGCTGACGGTCCAGCTATCCCCGTCCGGTTCCTGTGTCACGGGCGAGGTCATGGCGATTTTCTCGCCACGTTGCTGCGTTACCGGCGCAGTCATGGCAATCTTGTCGGCTGGCACATTGTTGCCGAAAATATAGTCCGCAAGGATGCGAAATCCGCGATTGCGAGCCTGTCCCGCCGATCCCTCGACCGTCACTTCGGCCACGATCATCGCCGGATAGTCGCGTATCTCGATACCCTCTGCGCGGTCGCTTACGGTGTAGTCGGGCTGCTGCGTCCGCTCTTCGCTGCGTTGCGCTTTAACCGCCACAGCAGCGCCTGCGCCTGCCAGTAATCCGAGCGCGCCAAGTATTTTCCATTGTTTTGTCATGTGTCCCGAACGCACCGAAGAGCGATGTCGTTCCTGTCACCCGCGCCGGTCATGTGCCTCGATTTGTGGCGGCTTTTGGGGGCGGCCTGGCAAAGCTTTTGGGAGGCCGTGACCATTCGCCGGTGGCAAACACGACCACATCGCCTGGCGCCATATCGTTAGCAGCATAGCGATCCCAAGTTTCGTGGATCATATCCGGCGGTCCAAAGGTCTTAACGGCATTCCAATAGCGATCATCACGAAAGCCGACAAAATGAACCAGAGGCGCGCTCATCTTTGCGCAGCGGCGCGTTCCATCGGCACATCGAAATCACGAGTATATTCGCCCAGTTCCGCCATCACCATGTCCGGCGTCAGACCAAATTCTTCCAAGCTGTATTTGTGCGGATGGCGTTTCAGCGCACGGCTGCGATCAAGGAACGCTTCCATCCCGCCAATCGCCGGCTCCATATCCAGCCCAAGGAAGTCGTACACGCGCCCCATCGTCCCGCGCCAGTCACGATCCATCGCGTCATAATGCACATCGATCATGCGGTCGGCAGACAGGCGCTTGCGCGATGCCGTCATCCGCTCGATCTGCACCCGCGTCTTGCGCAACCATTCCCGGCCCAGCCCCGCCGGGTCGGCATGATCGGAATAAATGATCGTCTGATTCCAGGCGAGCGAAGCGGCACTACCCACCACCGATTGCGGATCGCGATGAGTGAAGATCACGCGCGCATCGGGAAAGACATTCAGCAGCGCATCCAGATCCAGCATATGCTGCGGCGTTTTCAAGATCCACGGGCGAATACTCGACACTTGCTGCGACCAGCCAATGAGGCGCAGCAAATCGGCCATCTGCTCGTAAGCGGGCGTCGCATCCTCGCCTTCGCACCAGCGGCCATAGCTTGGCACATTCCATTGCGCCTCGTGCTTCATGCCCCACATCGAATTCACGAGCAGGCCCAACTCTTCCTCCGGCTCATACGGCCCGGTCGGGTGGATCGATAGCGTGCGCGGATTGGCGAGCCGCGCCACTTTCATAATGCGTGCAGCGAGAACGGGTCGAAAATCTGTCTTCTTTCCCGCCAGCACCTCTTCGAAATCGGGGCGCGGAACTGGGCTGATTGTTTCAAAGCTGCGCAGATGACTGAACCGCTGATCGCTGGCCAGCAGGCGGTGCAAGCGCGTTGTGCCGGACCGCATCGGTCCGACGATCACCACGGGCCGCTTAATCGGACGGCTAAGAATTTCGGGATGCCGCTTGAACCACATTTGCGCCCATAAGCGATCGACCAGAACCTTGTGAAATTGCTGCATGGCGGAGAAATCCCCCGCAACATTCAGGCGCGCTTCGGACCGCACCGATTCAAGCAGCACATCCAGCGGACGCTCAAACCAGTCGGACCCGAAATCATCCAGTCCGGTCGCCTGTGATGCCTTGTCGAGCAACGCCTGCTTTTCCAGCCGCGCCGGCTCCACCATGCCCAGCGCGCGCCCGGCTTTCACAAATTGCTCCGCGATGCCGATGAACGGCGTGCGCTGCGGCGGCGTGAGGGGTGCGCTATCAGTGGAGATGGTGGCTCGCCTTACTATTCAACAACATAGCACGGCTTGCTCTAGCGTTTGACCCGATGTTGGCAAGCCTGCGGGTGCTTATCGCGCGCCTGCCGGACACGCGCTTTCCGCACTGGCCTTTCGCGCAGCTAGAAGGCATAGGGCGTGACGCTATGCATGACATCCGCTTCATTCGCGAGAACCCTGACGCATTCGATCACGCGCTTGCGCGGCGTGGGGCTGACCCTGCGGCGGCAGCGATCCTTGCGCTCGATGAACAGCGGCGCGCGGTCGCCACCAAGATGCAGGAATTGCAAAGCCGCCGGAACGAGGCCTCCAAAGCCATCGGTCAGGCGATGGGCCAAGGCGATAGCGAAACGGCGGAGGCGCTGAAGGCCGAAGTCGGGGATATCAAACAAACGCTGCCCACGCTGGAGGACGAAGAGCGTGCGCTTGGGGCCAAGTTGCAGGATATGCTCGCGCGGCTGCCGAATCGTCCCGCCGACGATGTGCCGGACGGGGCAGACGAAGCGGACAATGTCGAAGTGGCGCAATGGGGTGAGTTGCCAAGCTTCGATTTTAAACCGCAGGAACATGCTGATTTTGCGCCCAGCTCTGGGTATGGATTTCGAGACCGGCACGAAGATTTCCGGTGCGCGGTTTACATTCCTGCGCGGTGACATGGCGCGGCTGCATCGCGCGCTGGGGCAATTCATGCTCGACCATCAGACGCGGGAGCAATGGTTATACCGAATGCGATCCGCCGGTGCTGGTCAATGACGACGCCATGTATGGCACGGATAAGCTGCCCAAATTCGCTGAAGACAGTTTTCGCACGACGGATGAGCGCTGGCTCATTCCGACTTCCGAAGTCAGCCTGACTTATTCGGCGGCAGAGCAAATCATCGACGATGCGCGCTTTCCCATTCGTCTTAGCTGCCCTCACCCTGTGTTTTCGCAGCGAAGCCGGGTCGGCCGGACGCGATACGCGCGGTTTCATCCGGCAGCATCAATTTGAAAAAGTGCGAACTGGTCAGCATCTGCGGCCCGAAGACAGCGAAGGCGAACACGAGTGCATGACCGGCTGCGCGGAAGGTGTTTTGCAGGCGCTGAACTGCCCTATCGCAAGATGCTGCTCTGCACCGGCGACATGGGGTTCGGCGCGCGCAAAACCTTCGATCTGGAAGTGTGGCTGCCCGGCCAGAACGCCTATCGCGAAATCAGCTCGATCTCGAACACCGGCGATTTTCAGGCACGGCGGATGAATGCCCGTTACAAGCCGATCGGCGCAGACGGCAAGCCCGCCAAAAAGACCGAATTCGTCCACACGCTGAATGGATCGGGCCTTGCCGTGGGACGCACGCTGGTCGCGGTGCTGGAAAATTACCAGCAATCCGATGGCAGCGTGATTGTGCCGGAAATCCTCGCGCCTTATATGGGCGGCGTGACCAAGCTGGAGCCGATAGCCTAGTGCGTATTTTGCTGACCAATGACGATGGCATCCATGCGCCGGGTTTTGCGGTGCTGGAGCAGATTGCGCGCGAATTGAGCGATGATATCTGGATTTGCGCCCCGGCGGAGGAGCAATCGGGCGCGGGCCATTCGCTCACGCTCAATCATCCGGTGCGCCTGCGCAAACATGGCGAGCGGCGCTTTTCGGTATCCGGCACGCCGACCGATTCGATCATGCTGGCTTTGCGCGAAGTGCTGGACGAAGCCCCCGATCTCATCCTGTCGGGCGTCAATCGCGGCGCCAATCTGGGCGATGACATCACCTATTCCGGGACCGTGTCCGCAGCCATAGAAGGCGCGCTGGCCGGGGTTCGCTCCATTGCCTTAAGTCAGGTTTACACGCGCGAAAATGGCGGCAAGACGGCGCTGCTGGACGATCCGTTCGATGCTGCACGCATGTGGGGCGCAAAAGTGATCACCAAGCTGCTGGATGCGCCGTTACCAAGCCGCACGCTCATCAACATCAATTTTCCGCCGCTCGCAGCCGATGCGGTGAAAGGCATCCGCCCGGCCCGCCAAGGGTTCCACGATTATTCGCGCGGCAGCGTGGTCAAAGGCAATGATCCTCGCGGCAATCCCTATTACTGGTTCGGACTGCACGCGATCGAGCATACGCTGGATCATGGCACCGATCTGGAAGCGATCGACGATGGCTATATCGCGGTCACGCCGCTGCAACTCGACCTGACGCATCATGCATCGCTGGGTGAAATTGCGGATCGCCTCGCTTGATTAACAAGAACCGCCCGATCGACGCCATCGGCACCGCGAATGACCGCCCTCGCACGCGCCGCATGAAGTTTCAGCCGCTGCGCCGCGCCGTCCGCCTGCCCGTTTGGGGTGATCTGGGCATCCGGCTGGGCATCGCGATGTTCCTCATCGGGGTCGTGATCCTGATCCACTGGTGGGATCGCGGCGGCTTGGTCGATAGCGTTGATGGCGAAGTCAGCTTCCTCGATGTCGTGTATTTCACGATGATTTCCGTTACGACGACCGGGTTTGGCGATATAGCCCCCGTGACCGACCGGGCGCGGCTGGTCGAAGCGGTCATCGTCACCCCGATCCGCTTTGCCGTGTTCTTCATTTTCGTCGGTACGGCTTACAATTTCATCATCAAACGCAGCTGGGAGAAATGGCGCATGGCCCGCATACAGGAACAGCTTTCCGACCATATCGTCGTGCTCGGCTATGGCGTGTCCGGCTCTGAATCCGTCGCCGAATTGATCGAGCGCGGGACCGATCCGCACGATATCGTCGTGATCGATCCGAGCGAGGACCGGCTGGTCGAAGCCGAGAAACTGGGCTGCAATATCATGGCCGCCGATGCGACCCGCGACAACACGCTGGAAGCGGTGCGCATTCGCGAGGCGACCAATGTGCTGGTTTCGGCGGGGCGCGACGACACTTCGATCCTGATTGTGCTGACCGTCCGCCACATGGCCCCCGACGTGCCGATCAGCGTCGTTGTGCGCGCATCGGACAATGAAACGCTGGCGCGGCAAGCGGGCGCAAACAATGTCATCAACCCCGTGCGCTTTACCGGATTGCTGCTGGCCGGAAGTGCCAAAGGCGCGCATATCGCGGATTACATGGCCGATCTGGCATCGGTCACGGGCCGCGTGCAACTGGTCGAGCGCGAAGTCACCGCAGACGAATGCGGCTGTTCGATTTACGACTTGAAATCCGGTGGTCGCGGCTTGCGCGTCTATCGTCAGGGTCAGGCGCTGGGCTTCTGGGAAGATGCCTGCGAATATCTGCAACCCGGCGATATTGTGGTCGAGATCGTGCCGACCGAAAACGGCACCAGCAAGGGCGATGGTCACGAACCCAAGCGCAAGAAAACGCCTGCCCCCGCCTGACGCAGCGGGCCAAACACCCTATGGCGGCCAAACACCCTATGGCGAAATGCGTGTTTCGGGTGTAGAGGCGCGCTCATCATGAATACCGCAACGCGCCTTCCCGACTCGAAAAAGGTCGGCATGGTCAGCCTCGGCTGTCCCAAAGCACTCGTCGATTCCGAGCGGATCCTGACGCGGTTGCGCGCCGATGGCTATGCGATGAGCCCCGATTATGCGGGCGCGGATGTGGTGCTGGTCAACACTTGCGGCTTTCTGGATTCAGCGAAGGAAGAAAGCCTGGCCGCGATCGGCGAAGCGATAGCGGAAAACGGGCGCGTTATCGTGACCGGCTGCATGGGCGAAGAGGCCGACGCCATTCGCGCCGCGCATCCGCAAGTCCTCGCGGTGACTGGCCCGCATCAATATGAGCAGGTGGTCGATGCCGTGCATACTCACGCGCCGCCAAGCCAGGGTCCGTTTGTCGATCTGATCCCGCAACCTGACGCGCTCAAGCAGCGAAGCGATAGCGCACAAGAATACATTAAATTGACGCCGCGCCATTACAGCTATCTGAAAATTTCCGAGGGCTGCAATCACTCCTGCTCCTTCTGCATCATTCCCGATTTGCGCGGGAAACTGGCCAGCCGCCGGATCGATGCGGTGCTGCGCGAGGCGGAAAAGCTGGTCGCGGCGGGCACGAAAGAGCTGCTCGTTATCAGTCAGGATACCAGCGCCTATGGCGTCGATATCCGCCATCAGCCGCGAATGTGGCGGGATCGCGAAGTGCGCGCTCACATGACCGATCTGGCGCGCGAATTGGGCGGATTGCGGACCAGCGAGGGTGTGCCGCCGTGGGTCCGGCTGCATTATGTCTATCCCTATCCGCACGTCGATCAGGTCATCCCGCTAATGGCCGAGGGGCTACTGACGCCCTATCTCGACATTCCTTTTCAGCACGCCGCGCCATCGGTCTTGAAGCGCATGAAACGCCCGGCCAACGAAGCCAAAGTTTTGCAAAGATTGCAGGATTGGCGCGCGATCTGCCCCGACATTGCCGTTCGCTCCAGCTTTGTGGTCGGCTTTCCCGGAGAAACTGACGCGGACTTTGCCTATCTGCTCGAATGGCTGGAAGAAGCGCAGCTCGACCGGGTCGGCGCATTCCGGTTCGAACCTGTTGCTGGCGCACAAGCCAACGCTCTGCCCGATCAAGTGCCCGAAGCGGTCAAGGAAGAACGCTATGCGCGGCTGATGGACGTGACCGCACGGATCAGCGCGGCCAAATTGCAAGCCAAGATTGGGCGCACGCTGCCTGTTATTATCGATGAAGTGGGTGAGCCGGACGCCGATGGCGATATCGGCGCGACGGGCCGCAGTCAGGCCGATGCGCCGGAAATCGATGGCGCGGTTTATCTGCGCAATGTGCCGGAAAATCTGCAGCCGGGCGATATCCTCAATGCGCAAATCGAGGATGCGGATGCGCATGATCTGTTCGGCGTCCTCGATCTGCCAAATTAAACACGCGGCTTTGCGAAACATAAGCGGCCACGCGCCGTTGGCAGGACATGACCACCAAAATTGATCTGTCGTTTTCTTTCGAATCCAGCAATGCTGCCGATGTCCTGCTGCAATTTGAAGCGGCGGCTATCCCTGAGCAAAACCTGCACGACGTCAAAACGACGCTTGGCAATGCGCAGCATATTGCGCGCGTCAATGCACAGGACGATATCGGAGAGCGCATCTGGATCCGTTCGCAAGGCCATTTCGAAGTCAGTTACAGCGTCGCGGTCGATCTCAATCGCATTCTGACCCCGCTTGATGATCTGGAGCAGCTTGAAACGCATGATTTACCGGGCGACACGGTCAAATATCTGTTCGATTCCCGCTATTGTCACGGCAACAAGATGCTCGGCTTTGTGGGCGATGAATTCGGCAATCTGACCGGCGGCGCGAAAATCGTCGCGATGGAGAAATGGGTGCGCGAGACCTTTGTCTATACGCCCGGTATCAGCGACGCGAACACGACTGGCGTCGATAGTTTTCTCGAACGGCGCGGTATTTGCCGCGATTACACGCACGTCATGGTGATGCTGGCCCGCGCATCCGCAATTCCGGCGCGCTTCGTCAGTTGTTTTGCGCCCGGTGTCACGCCGCAGGATTTCCACGCGGTGGCCGAAGTGTTCCTGTCCGATCCGACCACACCCGGTGGCGGCGCATGGTATCTCGTGGATGCAACCGGCATGGCGAGCGCAGAGGACATCGTAAAAATCGGCGTAGGCCGCGATGCCGCCGATGTCAGCTTCATGACCAGCTTCGGCCCGACGCAATTCCTCGACAAGCACGTGGCGGTCAGCACCGACTAAACGCCCGCTTTATGCGCTCGCGAAATTTATGAATACGATTGCGGGTCATGGCGCTTGACCCGGCTCGCTGCTATCCCTCTAAACATCAAGTTTGTTAGACAGCGTCGCATAGCGCGGACCGGACGGGCGATTTTACACGATGGGCTTTACTGCCAGGACACTGTTGCTCTTTGGCGCCACGGGCGATCTATCCAAGCGGATGTTGCTGCCATCCTTATGCGCGCTGGATGCCGACAATCTGCTGTGCGATGAGCTGCGGATTATCGGCACGGCGCGATCCGATCTCGACAATGCCGGATTTCGCCAGATGGCGCGTGAAGCGCTGGAAAAATACCTGCCTGCGGACCGGCGCGGGGGGATGGCGAGTTTTCTTAACCGCCTGACGTATCAATCACTCGATGCGACGACGCAGGATGGATATGACGAGCTGGCGCAGAAAGTCGGCAACGATCACAACGGTCTGGCCATTTTCCTGTCCACCGCGCCCAGCCTGTTCGAGCCGACTATCGCCGGATTGCAGAAAGCCGGACTGACGAGCGGCGATGTGCGGATCGGGCTGGAAAAGCCGCTCGGGACGGATCTTACCTCCTCGCAGGAAATCAACGATGCGGTTGCCTCCGCATTCGATGAAAGCCGGATATACCGGATCGATCATTATCTGGGCAAGGAAACGGTGCAGAATTTGCTCGCCCTGCGCTTTGCCAATTTGCTGTTTGAGCCGGTCTGGAATGCGCAATATATCGACCATGTGCAGATCACCGTGGCAGAGACAGTCGGCCTAGAATCGCGGGTTGCCTATTACGATGATTCCGGAGCGCTGCGCGATATGGTGCAGAACCATATGCTGCAATTGCTGGCGCTGGTGGCGATGGAGCCCCCGACCAGCTTCGATGCAACGGCGGTGCGCGATGAAAAGGTAAAAGTGCTGCGCGCTTTGCGCCATGTCGAAAGCCAGCAGACGGTGACCGGGCAATATCGCTCCGGCGCTATCTCCGGCGAAGCGGTGCGCGGCTATAATGACGAGCTGGAGCAAGAGAGCGACACCGAAACCTTCGTCGCGATCAAGGCCCATGTCGATAATTGGCGCTGGAAGGGCGTGCCGTTCTACTTGCGAACCGGCAAGCGCTTGCCCGAGCGCGTCACCGAAATCGTGGTGCAATTCCGCTGTATTCCGCATTCCATTTTCGAAGAGCGTGGGGCGACGACCAAGCCCAATCGCCTTGTGATCGGGATTCAGCCCAAAGAAAACATCCAGCTTTCGATGATGGCGAAAATGCCGGGGCTGGACCGCGAAGGCTTGCGTCTGCGCAGCGTGCCGCTGGACATTGCGATGCCCGGTGCGTTTACCGGACAGCACCGCCGGATCGCTTACGAACGGCTGTTATTGGACTTGATCGAGGGCGATCAGACGCTGTTCGTGCGCCGCGACGAGGTGGAAGCGCAATGGGAGTGGATCGATGCAATTCGCGCGACGTGGCAATCAACCGAGATGAAGCCGCAAAATTACAGCGCGGGGAGCTGGGGGCCGAGTTCCGCGATTGCTCTGGCCGAACGTGACGGGGTAAGCTGGCATGAATAAATTGCATCCGACCATCGAAGCGGTCACGCAGCGCGTCATCGCCAATTCGCGCGATGGCCGCACACGCTATCTCGCTATGATCGATGAAGCAGCAAAGCGCGATCCCAACCGCCATTCGATGTCGTGCTCAAACTTGGCCCATGCTTTTGCAGGCGCGGAGGAGGATCAGGACGCGATCATGGCGGCGCGCGGGCCGAATATCGGCATCGTCACTTCGTACAATGATATGCTGTCGGCGCATCAGCCCTATGCCCGCTATCCTGAGCAGATGAAGCTGTTTGCGCGCGAAAAAGGCGCGACCGCGCAAGTGTCCGGTGGCACGCCTGCCATGTGCGATGGCGTGACGCAGGGGCAGGACGGCATGGAACTATCGCTGTTCAGCCGCGATGCCATTGCCCTGTCCACCACGCTCGCGCTCAGCCATGCGATGTATGACAGCGTGGCGCTGTTGGGCATTTGCGACAAGATCGTGCCGGGTCTGATGATCGGCGCGCTGCGCTTTGGCCATTTGCCCGCCGTATTCATTCCCAGCGGACCGATGCCGTCGGGTATTTCGAACAAGGAGAAGCAGAAAACCCGTCAGCTTTATGCCGAGGGCAAGGCCACTCGCGAGGAACTGCTGAAAAGCGAGATGGGCAGCTATCACTCGCCCGGCACCTGCACATTTTACGGCACGGCCAATTCCAACCAGATGATGATGGAGATGATGGGGCTGCACATTCCCGGTGCTGCGTTCGTCACGCCGGGAACGGGGCTGCGTCAGCAATTGACGCGCGCAGCAACGCATCGCCTGACCGAAATTACCAAGGACGGCAATGATTATCGTCCATTGGCTGCGTGCGTGGACGAAAAGGCGATCATCAATGCCGCCATCGGCTTGCTGGCAACTGGCGGATCCACCAATCACGCGATCCATATTCCGGCGATGGCGCGGGCCGCTGGCATCCGTTTCGACTGGAATGATCTGGCCGAATTATCTCACGTCGTGCCCCTCCTCGCCCGCGTCTATCCCAACGGATCGGGCGATGTGAACCATTTTCACGCGGCAGGCGGCATGGGCTACGTCATCGGAGAATTGCTGGATGCTGGCCTCGCCCATCGCGACCTAATGACCGTGTGGGGCAAAGACCTTGGCGATTATGCGCGCGAGCCGGTCATGGACGGCGATGCCGTAACCTGGCGCGATATCGGCGAGAGCGGCGATCCCACCATGCTCAGCACCGTAACAGAGCCATTTCAGGCCGATGGCGGAATGCGGCTTGTCGAAGGCAATCTTGGTCGCGGATGCTTCAAGACCAGCGCCGTCGAACGCGAACGCTGGACGATCGAAGCCCCTTGCCGCGTGTTCGAAACGCAAGCCGCCGTGGCAGAAGCGTTCAATCAGGGCGAACTCAATCGCGATGTCATTGTCGTAGTGCGTTTTCAAGGTCCGCGCTCCAACGGAATGCCCGAACTGCACGCACTGACCCCGCCCCTCGCCGTCTTGCAGGAGCAAGGCTATCGCGTCGCGCTGGTCACCGATGGGCGAATGTCGGGCGCAAGCGGCAAAGTGCCGGCTGCGATCCATGTCACGCCAGAAGCGCTGGGCGGCGGGCCATTGTCGCAATTGCGCGATGGCGACGTCATCAAATTGTGCGCGGAGACAGGCGCCTTGACCACCACCGCCGACCTTGCTTCGCGCGAGGCAACCCACGATCCACAAACCGAGATGGGCCTTGGCCGCGAATTGTTCGCCATGTTCCGCGCCCAAGCCGACGGAGCCGAACAGGGCGGCTCTGCCATGCTCGCCAGCGCAGGATTATAAATGACCAAAACGGACCTTATCAGCGTCGATATCGGCGGAACCCATGCCCGCTTTGCCTTGGCCACGATCGACAGTGACGGAGCGATCGAGCTGGGCGAGCCGGAAACGCTCCACACCAAAGATCACGCCAGCTTCCAGACCGCATGGGAGCATTACCGCGAAGTGCATGGCGGCACGTTGCCCGACGCCGTATCGCTGGCCATTGCCGCGCCGATTGCCGGCGAAGTCATCCGCTTTACAAACAATCCGTGGATCATCCGCCCGGCCAAAGTGAAAGAAAAGTTGGGCGTGTCGCGCTTTTCCATCGTCAATGATTTCGAAGCGGTCGGCCATGCGGTTGCGTGTCTGCCGGAGGAGCATTTCGTCCATTTGACCGGGCCGGATCAGCCGCTCGCGCCAACCGGCACGATCAGCATTCTGGGTCCGGGAACAGGGCTTGGCGTGGCGCATCTCTCACGCGAGGAAGGCGGCGACTACCGCGTGCAGGCAACCGAGGGCGGCCACGTCGATTTCGCGCCCGTCGATACGATCGAGGATGCCATTCTTGCCCGATTGCGCAAGCGGCACAACCGCGTGTCGCTGGAACGAGTCGTTTCGGGTCCGGGCATTGTCGATATTTACGAAACGCTAGCCGCGATGGAGCATCGCGCGATAACAGAACGGACCGATATCGAAATCTGGACTGCCGGGATCGAAGGCAAGGACAGTCTGGCCGAGGCCGCGGTGGACCGGTTCTGCCTATCCTTGGGCAGCGCAGCAGGCGATATCGCGCTGGTGCATGGCGGGTTTGGCGGCGTGGTCATTGCGGGCGGTCTGGGCTACCGTATCCGCGATTTGCTCCTGTCATCGGGTTTTGCCGAACGCTTCCGGCACAAGGGCCGCTATCAGCAGCTTATGACGACCATTCCGGTCAAACTCATCACGCACCCACAGCCCGGCCTGTTTGGTGCCGCAGCAGCGTTTCAGCGCGAATTCAGAAAGTAACGACCTCATATGACCATCGACGACATCATGCGCGCGGCTCCGGTGGTTCCGGTCATCGTGATCGAGGACGTGGCCCACGCACAGCCGCTGGCCCGCGCATTGGTCGCTGGCGGATTGACTGCGCTGGAAGTGACTTTGCGCACCCCTGCCGCGCTTGAGGCCATTCAGGAAATGCGGCAGGTTCCGGGTGCGATTGTGGGCGCGGGAACAGTCACGAACGAGCGCGAGCTGGATCAGGCACTGGCGGCGGGCAGCGAATTTATCGTGTCGCCGGGCCTTACCGAACCGCTAGGCAAAGCCGCGATTGCTGCTGATGTTCCGTTTTTGCCCGGCACGGCCAATGCGGGCGATATTATGCGCGGGCTGGACCTGGGCTTGACGCACTTCAAATTCTTTCCGGCGATGGCGGCAGGTGGCTTGCCTGCGTTAAAGGCCCTTGCCGCACCTTTTGGACAGTGCCGCTTCTGCCCCACTGGCGGGATCAGCGCTGCCAACGCTGCCGAGTGGTTGGCTTTCGATCCGGTGTTGTGCGTTGGGGGAAGCTGGGTCGCCCCGAAAGGCGCACCCGACGAAGCCGCAATCACACAGATCGCTCGCGATGCCTGCGCGTTACGCGCATGACCGCACCGCTTACGACCGTTGCCGATTGCGTTGAGCGCCTGAAAACCCTGCACGAGCAGACGCGCGAAACGCCGCTGTTCAATCCGGTTTTTCAACTCTCGCTCGATCTGTCGCGCGGTCTTGAAAACGGCGATATGGATTTGACCGGTATCGAGGAAATGCTGGCCGACCTGGAATGCGAGGGATTGCGCAGTCGGGCAGAACGCTTGCGCAAACTAACGCGTCCGAACGAGGTGGCATTAGGCGATTTGATCGATCCCAGACGCCGGTTTCGATACAGCGTGTCATCAATGGAGCAGCCCGCAATTGCACGCCGTTTTTACCGCGCATCCAACGTTTCTGCTGGCGCGCGAGCAAAGCGATACCTTGACGGCAGCGGCCAGCCGCACCGGCACGATCGACATGGCCGATTGCGCCCGGCCAGCGGAACGCAATGATGTGACGCTGACTTACGAGCATGGGCAGGCGATGCAGGCTATCGCCAATGCTCAGGATGCGCGGGATACGATCACGGCATCTTTGCTGGAGCAGACACGCGCGGCCTGGCCCGATCAGTGGCAGGACTTCAAACCGCTGCCGTTCCGGTTTGCCAGCTGGGTCGGGTATGACATGGACGGGCGGACCGATATTCGCTGGTTCGATTCCATCGGTTTCCGCCTGAAAGAAAAAGCGCAACGTTTGCAGCGTTATGTGGCTGCGCTGGAAGCTATCGACCGCTCCCACCCGCTGCTGGACACGCTTCGCCCTGCCGCCGATTACGCGCAGGACCGCGCCGATGATTTTGCGCAAGATCTGTCGGAAGCCGAGGCATTGTCCAAAGCTGCCAATCGCCTGACCGCCGACGATCCGCACAAGCTGTTGTCGCTGACGCCGCTTATCGCCGCGCTGGATGAGGAAGCGGCGGATGCGCAAGCGGAGCGGGCGATTGCCTTGCGCGTGGTGTCATCTGCCATGCGCGCCGATGGGCTGGGCATGGGCCATGTGCATTTTCGCGTTAATGCCAGCCAATTGCACAATGCCATTCGGCGGCGATTGCCCGATACCGGACGGCTCGATCTGGCCAGTCGCGGGGCGATTTCGACTTTGCGGCAAATGCTGGAAACGGTGCAGCCGCTAGAGACAAATTTCGGCGCTTTGGCAATCGAGAGCAGCACCGCGATCCGGCAATTCCTCGCGATGGCGCAAATACTGCACCACATCGATGCGGACACGCCAATCCGGATGCTGATTGCGGAATGCGAGCAACCGGCGACAGTGCTGGCCGCGCTCTATTTCGGCAAGTTGTTCGGGATCGCCGACAAGGTCGATGTCTCGCCCCTGTTCGAAACCGAAAGCGCGCTGGAACATGGCGGCCGCTTCCTCGATGCGCTGCTGTCCGAGCCGACATATCAGGATTACGCGCGCAAGCGCGGACGGGTCGCGATCCAGACCGGATTTTCCGATGCCGGGCGCTTTGTCGGGCAAATCCCGGCCAGCCTCTCCATCGAGCGTCTGCAGGGCCGTCTGGCCGAAGCGATGCGCGCCAATGGGCTAACGGACGTTGCCGCGCTGATCTTCAACACGCATGGCGAAAGCATGGGCCGCGGGGCGCATCCATCGGGCTTTACCGACCGGCTGGAATGGCCCTTATCGCCGTGGGCGCGCGCCCGATTTGCGGAAGGCGACATCGCGCTGGAACCCGAAGTCAGCTTTCAGGGCGGCGACGGTTATATGTTCTTCCAGACGCCGGAACTGGCGTTAGCGACCTTGTCGCAGATCGCGCATCTGCAACCGGCGCAGCATTACACAAAGCAACCCGATCCGCTGTATGAGCGGACCGATCTTAGCCTCGATTTCTATCGCGCCATCCGCCGGCATCAGCGCAATTACCTGAAAAGCCGGATTTATTCGCGCGCTGTAACCGCTTTCGGTCTGGGATTGCTTAACCCAACGGGCAGTCGGGTTTCGCGCCGCCAATCCGATCTTAACGCCGAGCGCGAAATGAATTTGCGGCAAATCCGCGCCATTCCGCATAATGCCATCCTGCAACAGCTCGGCTATCCGGTGAATGTCATCGCTGGCGTGGGCAGCGCCGCCGACGACAATTACGAAGATATTGCCAGCTTGTTGAATGATAGCGCGCGCGGTCGGCAAATCATTCGGCTCGTCCGGGCCTCCAACGCGCTGGCCAGCATCAAAACCGTCGCCGCATTCGGCGAATTGTTCAATTCCGCATTCTGGGCCAGCCGCCCCTATCGCGGGACCGAAGAGCATTTGTCCGAGCCATGCGAAACGCTGGCCGAATATCTCATTTCCGATGATCGAACGGGCACATTTCGCCGAATGGCCTCGCAATTGCGGGTCGATGCATTGAAATTGCACCGTCTGCTGGCGCTGATCCCCGACGAAGCTCCGCTGGATGATCGCGAAGCGGTGCGCCGCCGGATCGGAGTGCTGCAATCGCTGCGGCTTGCGCTGATGCAGCATATGTTCATCAAGATCGCCTCGATCCCGCGGTTTAGCCGCGCCAATGACATCAGCCGCGACGATGTGATGGAAATGGTCTTTACCCTGCGGATCGACGACGCATTGGCACAATTACGCCGCGCATTCCCGACGCATTTCCCGCAAATGAGCGATTTCGATCTCGATCAGGAAAGCCAGTATCCCGATAGCCTCGGCGATAGCTACGCTGCAATCCGCGAGCAATATATCGACCCGATCGAGCAAGCCTATGCGCTGGTGCTTCGGATCAGTGCGGCCATCGCCAACGAGTTCGGCGCACACGGATAACATGGCCCTAGCCCGTGCGGCGCGATGGTTCGGGGGCAAAGCTCCATTGTGCCTTGCTACCCGATTGTTCGGGTCGCGCCAGAATACCGGCGAGCGAGGCATTTCGGCCTGTTTCTAGTCGCGCAATTAAACGCGCAGCTTCGCTACGCGAAATCTCTGCCTTCAATACGGCAAAGATACGTAAGATCGTTTCGACAGTGACAAGCTGCGGCGCGGTTGGGGTGTAATGCACCGCACCGCCTTCGCGCGTTACATTGCCGTCAAATTCTTCGTCTGTGTAATGCTCGATCAGCGCCTGCGCCTGTGCGAGATGCGCAGCAGATTGCGCTAATCCAACCGGGTCGATCCAGTCGCTGCGGGCAAGGTTTTGCCGCATACGCACTCGGTCGAAATTCGTGTCATCATTTGACGGATCGCGGATGGGGACGATCCCGGCACCGGCCACCACCGCTTCCAAGTCATTTTTGCGCCAACCTAACAACGGACGGAGGAGCGGCACATCGCTATGGGGCACGAAACTTTGCGCGCGCACGCCGGCAAGGCCCGCCAACCCGCTGCCACGATTGAGCCGCATAAGCAGCGTTTCGGCCTGATCGTCGGCATGATGCGCGGTCGCCAGCGCGCTTACATCGTTGCGTTTAGTCCATTTCAGCAGCGCGGCATAACGCGCTTCACGCGCCTGCGCCTGCAAATTACCCTTGCTTACGCGAACCGCCAAAACCTTATGCGGGACCGACAATTTATCGCACAAATCGGCAACGAAACGCGCCTCTTGCCCACTCGCGTCCCGCAATCCGTGATCGACGCTAGCTACCGCAATCCGGGTCGGCATTGCCGCGTGAGCCAGCAACAGCAGCGCCAGCGAATCCGGACCGCCAGAAACGGCCAAGCCTAAACGCGCGTTGTTTGTGTCGTGCTGCGGCCAAATTGCGCGCAGATCGTCAGTAAACCGCTGAACTAGTTGAGGGTCGACCGGCCTATCAATTGCAACGAACTTTCGAGCGGTAGTCGTTGTAACGGCTTGCTAAGCGGCCAACCGCCAGCGCCGGATAGGTTTCGCTGAACTCTGCCAGAGCGATACACGCGCGGTCGGTGTCCTCGATGGCGATCATCGCTTCGGCCAGAAACAACAGGCTGTCGCCAGCTCGCGCGGCTTGCTTGTCGGCATTGTAGTTTTCAACGAACCAGGATGCGGCATCGCGCGGTTTTCCGCCATCCAGATAAGCGCGGCCCAGCAAATTGCGGCCGAACGTGGCGCGGCTGTGACGCGGATTGGCTTCGACAAATTGCGTCAATTGCTGCTGTGCTTCAGGATAAAATCCGGCTTCCCACAAGCGGAACCCGTAAACATATTCATCGTCGGCGGCATCGTCAGTGGACGGTTTGACGATGGCTTGGACGGCCGCCACGCGCTCCGCCGTTGGGCCGACCGGTGCAGCAATGGTGGCGGGAGTGGTCGCAGCAGGCGCAAGCCCGATATCGATCGCACCTTCACGCGGCAATTCCGGCATGACCGGCGCAGCGGTGGCGCTTTCCAGTGCCTCGACCCGCTCCGACAAGAGCCGCATCATATTGTCGTTCGTTTCGGTTTGCGCAGTGAGGCGCTGCAATTGCCGTTCCATCGCATTCAGCCGCGCCAATACATCGGTCAGCGCACTGGTCGACGGACGCGCGATGCTGGGCTGCGCGGTGGGTTGCTGGCCTTGCGTCAATTCAGGCTCGAAAAATCGCCCGTCCCCGCCCGGAAAGACGCGGCGTTGCAAGGCGCGGACTTCCTGCTCGACTTTGCGCAAACGAGCTTCGCCGTCTTCCTGCGCCAAGACCGGCGCCGATGTGGCCAGCAAAGCGCCAGCCAGCACGCTGCCGATTATTGTCCGCATCCCCGTTAATCCGTATCGCAAACCCATCGCCGAAACTCCGTCCATACCGTTACGCCGCACGCCCGATCAGGCCCGGCGCATTGCTAAAATTCATGCGTAAGGCGCATTGCCTGAATGTCCAATGGCTGTCCATAAATCGCAGCGTGTCGCCGCAAACAGATTCCGCTCAAGTCGCATTCGCCGCGTCGCCCGCCTGTTCAGTCGAAACTTCATCCTCGCGCGCCAGCAAAGCCTGTGCGGTGATTGGCTGATCCTTCATCACGAAATCCTCTTCCGCCAGTTTGGGGATCGCCTGACCGCCAACGGTAATGCCAAATGCATCGGGTCGCCCGGTCCAGATTTGCGGCCCTTCGGCGTCAGCCGGGACCACGTAACGTTCGTCTTTGGCCATTTGCGCTTCATATAAGCGTTCGCCCGCCGCATCGTAAAACTTGACCCAGATGCCGTCTTCCAGTGCGGTGAAAACCACCTCGCCCGTCGGATCGACACCATCGGCGGCATCGGGAACAGCAGCCGGGTCGGTCTCCTCGGCCTCGACGAGTTGGGCGTCATCTTCCAGCGGGGCTGGTCCCATGCCGGGCGCGAAATACGTGTTGTAGAACGCGTAGATCCCGCCGAGCAGCAGAAGCGCCGCAATAACGCCGAACCATGCCAGTCCGCGCGAAGGCACACGCGCCGGATCGCCCGGCTCAAACTTGGCCAGATGTTCGGTATTATCGCCGCCACTCGCGCCCAATTCCTGCCGAACGCGCTCGCTAATTTCTTTATCGTCGAGGCCCAGCATCTTGGCGTAAGTGCGCGAGAAACCGACAGCATAAGTGCGTGCGGGGAGCGCTCCGAAATCGCCGTTCTCGATGGCCAGCAAATGCCGTTCGGGAATGCGCGTTTCCGCCGAAACTTGCGCCAGATCGAGGCCTGCTTCACGGCGCGCATCACTTAATGTCTGGCCGACGCCGACCGGTTGCACCACGGCGTCATCGTGCAGCACTTCGCCTTCGCCCAGGTCGTTAATTTCGTCAGTCGTATCGGCCATCATATTGCTTCGCACACCCGCATTTTGTTGTTCATTCGACAAAGAGCGCGCGCGGCAAACGTGTCAAGCGTGCTTATGAGATTTACCGCGATATTTCGCCGATCCGTGCCGAGTTTCGGCGCAGATGATATCGCTCTAATCGATGTCGATTTCCCGCTCATTGGCCCACGCCGAAAGCGCCTCGCGCATATTGTCGGGCGGCGATGCAAGCCAGCTTTGCATGACCGGCTTTAGCTCATTGAGATCGACCTTGCGCACCAGTTCCTTGATCGGCCCGACCGCTGCCGGCGTGATCGACAGGCGGGTAATGCCAAGGCCGAGCAACGCGAGTGCTTCCAAACGCCGCCCGCCCATTTCCCCACATACGCTGAGCTTGACATTATGGCCGACCAGCGAGCCGACAATGCGCTGCAAAAAGCGCAGGATTGCGGGGCTGAGCCAGTCATAGCGGCTGGCCAGGCGCGGATCGGCCCGGTCTGCCGCGAACAGAAATTGCGTCAAATCATTCGTGCCGATCGACAGGAATGACAGCTTCGGCGCAAGCTCGTCCAGCACTTCGGCCAGCGCCGGAACTTCCAGCATCGCGCCGTAATTGATCGCGTCCGGGACCAGCTTTTTATGTGCGCGCAGGAATGCCAATTGCGCCTCGAACACCTCGCGGGCGGCATCGAATTCCCATGGTTCGCTGACCATTGGAAACATGACATTCAACTCGCTGCCCGCAGCCGCTTCCAGCAAGGCGCGCGCCTGAACTTTCATCAAACCTTCGCGATCGAGTGCCAGCCGCAATGCGCGCCAGCCCAGCGCCGGATTTTCTTCCCGCGCCTCGCTTGCCGTACGCAAATACGGAACCGATTTATCGCCGCCAATGTCCAGCGTGCGGAAAATGACCGGCTTGCCCGCAGCAATGTCCAGCACATCGCGATACAGCCGCGTCTGGCGCTCGCGCTGTGGCAAGGTTGCAGATACCAGAAACTGAAACTCGGTGCGGAACAGACCGACGCCATCCGCGCCGCTTAATTGCAGGGCCGACATATCGTCGCGCAGACCCGCATTCATCATCACCATAATGCGCGTTCCGCAGCGGGTAAACGGCTCCACATCGCGCAATTCGGCGTAGGCGGCGCGCTTTTCGCGGCTCTTGGCAGAGCGGGCCTCGAACACATCGACCATCGACGCGCTCGGGCGCAGCGTAACCACGCCCTGATCGGCATCGAGCAGCAGTTCCGCGCCATCGCGTACACGGCCGCGCAAACCTCCGACCCGGCCCAGCACAGGTATGCCCATCGCGCGCGCCACGATCACAACGTGCGAAGTCAGCGACCCTTCTTCCAACACCACGCCCTTCAAGCGCCGCCGATCATATTCCAGCAATTCTGCCGGACCCAGATTGCGCGCCACCAGGATGGAATCACGCCGCAAACCCTGCGATGCCGCCGTGCCAAGCTGCCCCGACACGATCCGCAGCAAACGGTTGGACAGGTCTTCCAGATCGTGCATCCGGTCGGCAAGCAGCGGATCGTCAATCTCGCGCATCCGCATCCGGGTGCGCTGCTGGACTCGCTCGATGGCGGCCTCTGCCGTCAGGCCACTGTCGATCGCCTCGTTGATCCGGCGCGACCAGCCTTCGTCATAAGCGAACATTTTGTAGGTTTCCAAAACCTCTTCATGTTCGCCGCCAGAGCCAAATTCCACCTGCACCGCCATTGCGTCGATCTGCTCGCGCATCCGGTCGAAAGCGCGATACACACGCTGCCGCTCGGCCTCAGTGTCATCCGCCACCACCTGATCGATTTCCACGCGCGGCTGATGAAAGACGACATGGCCCACGGCCAGACCTTTGACGAGCGTCAGACCCTCGACAATTTCGGGATCGGTGCCGTATTGGCCCAGCGCCAGCGCCTCTTCCTCATCGATCAGTTCATTGTGCGCAATCAATTCGGAGAGGACCATTGCGGTCGTTTGCAACGCCTCGATCTCGACTTCTTCATAGCGGCGCGGATCGACGTGCTGCACGCACAACACGCCCACGGCGCGCTCGCGATAGACGATCGGCACGCCCGCGAACGAGTGGAATTTTTCCTCGCCGGTTTCGGGGCGATATTGAAAGTCGGGATGGGCGCGCGCTTCCGCCAAATTCAGCATCGCGACTTTTTCAGCGATGGTGCCGGTCAGCCCCTCACCGATCCCCATGCGGGTAACGTGAACCGCGCTTTGATTAAGGCCCTTGGTCGCGAACAATTCAAGCTGCCCTTCGCGCAGCAAATAAATCGAACAAACTTCGCTATCGAGGCTTTCACCGACTAGCTCGGACACACGATCCAGCTTACCCTGCGCGTGCATCCGCGAGGCCATAATCTCGTGCATACCGGTCAGGATCGAACGTGCGGAAGCGGCTGCTGTCATGGCTGTAACACTAGCAGCAAACCGGCGTCATTGCCAAAGCCTATCGGCTTAATCTTTGCGTGATCAGCGAAGGTCTGGTCGGACAAAAAGCAGGCGTTAAAGCCGCGCCAGTTCTTCCTTGATTTTCAACTTCGCGCGTTTCAGCTTTTTGATCGTCGTATCGTCAGGGGCAGGCCGGGCCTGCTCATGCGCCAGCTTTTCTTCCAGTCCGGCGTGTTTGCTGTTCAAGGCACTGACATGGGACGATAGCATCTGGCTCTCCTGATCTGTTTCATCGGCTTGCGGCAGGTTTCTGGCGAAAAAACGCCCATTGCGAGTCGCAAGCAAGCCTAACAAACCACAATTCCGGCCATTTGCGAAGGGCTGATTATTCGCGAAGCGACAATCGCTGTCACTTGTGCGATGACTTGAAAAGAGTGCTTGATTCGGAGGCGCGTAGAGCGCTGATCGGGCCAAAATCCGCGCAATTTTTGCAGCAAAGGTGTGAAGCAAAGTGACAGAGCAGGAACTGCGCAAACGCTTGAATACATTGCAATCCGAGCATCGCGATCTTGACGCAGCCATTGCCGCGCTGACTGAAGCGGGACGTGAACGCGGTTATGTCGATCAGTTGCAGATCGCGCGCCTGAAGAAGCGGAAACTTGGGCTGAAGGATCAGATTTCGGCAGTGGAAGATACGCTGTTGCCCGACATCATTGCCTGATTTGCTTAATAAAAGCGCTTTTGTATCAATACGATACGGTCACCAAAATTCATCCTTAATATCGACTTCATAATTCGCTTTTTGCGCATCTGCGGCCTAACGCGCAATCATTATGCAGAACCAACAAACACTTTCCGCCATATCCAACATGCAGCGTGAGACGCTCAATCACAAGGTCGTCGAGACGCTTTACAGCGAGGCCTTGATGCTGGCCGATGAAGCGCGCGACATCTTCCATGACAGCAACAAAAACAATGCGATAGACCTGAAAGACGGAGCCGAGATGGCGCTGTCGGTCGAGGCTTTGCGGACCACCACGCGCATCATGCATATGCTGGCTTGGTTGCTGAACCAGAGAGCCTTTTTCGCAGGCGAATTATCGGCCAAGCAATTGAACGCCTTTGGTTTGTTGCCGAGCGACCGCGCACCTGACCCGCAACAGCTTGATTTGCTTAGCTTTTCGACGCGTGAATTGATTGCCCGCTCGGAGCAGATGCACGCGCAGATCACTCGTCTGGAAGCCAATCGCTTGCGCGAAACCGCCGCAAACGATCAGGGCAGCATCGGCGATTTGCAAGGGAAACTGGCGGCAGCGTTCAAGCGCTAAAGCCTAGTTTTCCGGCAATTTCCGGCAATTTTCGGCAATTTCCGGGTAAGTCGCGGGGCATTTCAAAAAACGTCCACAAAGGCACCTAACCGGCCCACAAGGATGTCGAGCGCGCCACAAACGCGCGAAAACCGCTACAATCCGGTGGCGAACCCGCTCACAAAATTGCGGCCAGCGCCTTGTCCCAATCGGCCAGTCTTTTTTGCCGGATGTCATCGTCCATCTCCGGCTCGAATTCGACGACCTCACCGCGCATATTTTCCGCCGCCGATTTGAGCGTGTCATACAGGCCAGCCCCGACGCCAGCCAGCATCGCGGCTCCCAACGCCGTCGTCTCAACGAACTCGGGTCGCTCGACCGGCAAATTCAGAATGTTGGCGATGTCCTGCGCCATCCAGTCATTCGCGCTCATCCCGCCATCCACTTTCAGTGAGGTCCATTTCGCGCCATCAGCTGCAAAGGCTCGCGCCAGATCGCGCGTCTGATGCGCCATCGCTTCCAATGCCGCACGGGCGATTTCCGCACGACCGCTGGAAAAGCTGAGGCCTGCGATCAATCCGCGCGCATCAGCCTTCCAATGCGGTGCGCCCAGCCCTGACATCGCCGGCACGATCACCACGCCGCCGCTGTCCGATATTCCGCGCGCCAGCTCCTCCGTTTCCGCAGCCGTCCCGACCACGCCCAAAGAATCGCGCAGCCATTGCACCAGACTGCCCGCAACGAACACCGAGCCTTCGACTGCGTACACCCGCTCGTCGCCAATCTGATACAGCACCGTGCCAAGCAGGCGATGCGCGGATTGCGGCACATCGCGGCCATTATTCGCCAACACGAATGCGCCCGTGCCGTATGTCGCTTTGGTCTCGCCAGCAGTCAGGCATCCCTGCCCGATCGTGGCCGCCTGTTGATCGCCCGCCATCCCGGTAATGCGGATCGGACTGCCGAACCACTCCGCCGAAGTCGCCCCCAGATCGCCCGCGCAATCGACCACTTTGCCCAGCGCCTCGCGTGGCACACCGAATAATTCGCACAATTCAATATCGAAGCCAGCACCATCCAGCGCCATCAGAAGCGTGCGCGAAGCATTGCTGGCATCGCTGATAAATGTGCCGCCGGTCAGCTTGAAGACCAGCCAGCTTTCGATGGTTCCGAAGGCCAGCCGCCCGGCCTGTGCCGCTTCGGCCACGGCTGGCTCATTATCCAGCATCCAGCGCATTTTTGTGCCGGAGAAATACGGATCGAGCAGCAATCCGGTTCGGCTTTGCACCATCGTTTCGTGTCCGGCATCTTTTAGCTGCGCGCAGAATTTCGCCGTTCTGCGGTCCTGCCACACGATCGCACGGGCCAATGGCTCGCCGCTTTCCCGGTCCCATGCCACAACCGTTTCGCGCTGATTGGTGATCCCGATGCCCGCAATCGCGTCCGCCCCGCCTGCCCGCTCCACGACTTTGCGCGCGCAAGCCAGCGTCTTGTCCCAGATCTCGCCTGCATCATGTTCGACCCAGCCGGGCTGCGGATAATATTGCGTCAGTTCCGCCTGCGCGCTGTCCAGCGCATGGCCGGTTTTATCGAACAGGATGGCGCGGGTCGAAGTCGTGCCTTCATCGAGAACAAGGATATGCTGCGTCATTTGCGCAGCTTAGCGCAACCTTGCGCGAAAATGGAACCGCCACCGTGGCGTATCGACAAATGTGCGGCCCGTCCCCATATCGATGGCAATGGCAATGCCCCCCAAACCCTGGCCCACCGGCCTGACCGAACAATGCGAGCCGCTGGTGCAGCGCGTGCTGGCACCCAACCCCTCGCCCTATACCTACACCGGCACGCAGACTTACATTGTCGGCGCGCAGAATGATGTCGCAGTGATCGATCCCGGTCCCGACGATCCGCGCCATATCGCGACGCTAATCGATGCGCTAGAAGGCCGCACGCTGACCGCGATCATGTGCACGCATACGCATCGCGACCATTCGCCCGCCGCTGCTCCGCTGGCAGAAGCGACCGGAGCGCCGATTGTCGGTTGCGCGCCGCTGGCGCTGATGGATGCGGGGCCGCGCGCCGATGCACCTTTTGACAGAAGCTACGCGCCCGATCGCGTGTTGTCCGATGGCGAAGCGATGAGCGGCACCGGCTGGACCTTGCGCGCCGTCCACACCCCCGGCCATACTTCCAATCATTTATGCTTTGCGCTGGAGGAAAGCGGCGCGATGTTCACCGGCGATCACGTTATGGGCTGGTCCACCAGCGTCGTCGTGCCGCCCGATGGCGACATGGGCGATTATATGCGCAGCTTGGATGCGCTTTATCGGCGCGAGGATCGCGTCTATTATCCGGCCCACGGCGCTCCGGTCGAAAAACCACAGCAGCTTGTGCGCGGCATGATGGGCCACCGCCGCCAGCGCGAAAAGCAGATTTTGCGCCTGCTGGACGAAGCACCGCGCGCCGTTCCGGAGTTTATTCCGGTGATGTACAAGACGCTGGACGAGCGATTGATCCCGGCGGCGCAGATGTCGGTGACGGCGCATTTGCTCGATCTTGAACAGCGCGGCATGGCGGCACGTTCGGGGGACAACGCATTGGGTGAAATATGGCAGACGACAAGCTAGGCGCGCGCTCCGATACGGCTGAGGTTTCGCCAGCCATCGGGCGCAACAAACCGCTCGCCCGGATGCAAGGCGCACCGTGGCTGATCGTGATCGTCCTGCTGGCGGCGGTGGCGTGGCTTGGCTGGCGTGCATTTTTCTACGAAGAGGAAGGCGATCCGGTCGGCAGCGCCATGTTGGCGTTTGAAAAGCAGAATTCGCTGATCGTCTTTTCCAGCCGTTTCGAAGTTGTGGCCGAAAGTACGAACACGACGTCGCTCGCAGGCTTCGATCTGTTAAAAACGCGGCAAGCCAGCATTATTCCGGCGACCGTGGAATACCGTGTCGATCTGGCCGGTGTGGGCCGCGACCAATTGACATGGGACGAGGCAAGCGAGACGCTGGATGTCACCATCCCGCAATTGAGAATCTCGCGTCCCAATCTGGATGAAGGGGCCGCGCGCGTGTTTACCGAAGGCGCTTATGTGTCGCGCAATGCCGCGCAGAACTTGAGCCAGTCCAATTCACGGCAAGCCGAACGCCGTGCGGCGGTGTTTGCGAAAAATCCCGAAGTCTTGAATCTTGCCCGCAGTGCGGCAAAGGAAGCGATCCGGCAGAATTTGGCTATACCCATGCAAGTTGCAGGCTATGGCGAAGTAAAGGTTAATGTCCGTTTTGACGGAGAAGAGGAAGTATCATGAGCGCCGAAGCCAAGCCGCCCGCAGGAACCGACCTGCTCGACGAGATCAACCGTCTGCGTAAAGAGCGCAATGCGGTGATTCTGGCGCATTATTACCAACGCCCGCAGATCCAGGATCTGGCGGATTTTGTCGGCGATTCGCTGCAATTGAGCCAGATGGCGGCAGAGACGGACGCCGATGTGATCGCCTTTTGCGGTGTGAAATTCATGGCGGATACGGCCAAAATCCTCAGTCCTGAAAAGATCGTGGTGCTGCCCGATATGGACGCCGGTTGTTCCCTTGAAGATTCCTGCCCGCCAGAGAAATTCCGCGCGTTTCGGGAAAAGCATCCCGACCACATCGCGCTGACTTACATCAATTGCTCGACCGAGGTGAAGGCGCTCTCCGATGTGATTGTCACGTCATCGAGTGCCGAAACAATCTTGCAGCAAATCCCGCGCGACCAGAAGATCATCTTCGGCCCCGACCGGCATTTGGGCGGGTATCTCAGCCGTAAATTCGACCGCGAAATGCTGCTCTGGCCGGGCGTGTGCATCGTGCATGAGGCGTTTTCGGAAACCGAATTGCTAAAACTTAAAGGACAGCATCCCGACGCGCCGATTGCCGCGCATCCCGAATGCCCGCCGACCATCCTCGACCATGCCGATTATATCGGCTCGACCAGCGGCATCCTGCAATACGCGGAAACCTTCACCGGCGACACGCTGATCGTTGCGACCGAACCCCACATTATCCACCAGATGGAGCGGGCCTTGCCCAACAAGCGGTTTATCGGTGCGCCGGGAGCCGATGGCAATTGCTCGTGCAATATCTGTCCGTATATGGCCTTGAATACGCTGGAAAAACTATACACTTGTCTGCGCGATCTGGAGCCACGGATCGAGATCGAGGAAGGGCTGCGCCTCAAAGCCAAGCAGAGCCTTGATAAAATGCTGGAAATGGCCAGCGGCACGATCGGTCAGGGTGATCTGGGCAAGGTCTAGGCACCGTTTTCCCCGCCGCGCGTTACTCTCTTACCTAGCAGGAGATACGCCAATATGTGGGTCCGCCTGCGCTCTTTTCTCGACACCATCAATGCGAGCTACTGGTTCTATCCGGCGCTGTTTGCGATCGGCGCGGTGGCGCTGGCGCAGACGACGATCTGGTTCGATAAAAACGGCTGGGCCGATTATTTGAGCCAGATCCCCGCGATCCAGCCCGCGCGCCCCGATGGCGCATCCAATATGCTGACGGTGATTGCCGGTTCGATGATCGGCGTTGCTTCCACGGTGTTCTCGATCACCATTGCCGCGGTTGCCTATGCCAGCGGCAATTACGGCCCGCGCCTGCTGACCAATTTTATGGAGGATAAGGGCAACCAGTTCAGCCTCGCTGTATTCATCGGCACATTTGTCTATGCGATCACGGTGTTGCGCACAGTGCGGATCAGCGGCGAAGGCACGTTGACCCCTGCGCCCGATGGCACGGTTTTGCCCGGTTTCGTGCCGCAATTATCGCTGCTGGTGGCGTATGGCCTGATGGCGCTGGCCGTCGCAGTGCTGGTGTTTTTCCTCAATCACATTCCTTCCTCGATCCGCATCAACACGGTGCTGGAAGGGATCGGCAGCCGGTTGATCCACGACATCAAAGAGAAATTTCCCGAAGATCATAAGGGTTTGATAGAAACCGACGCACCGGAAGGGCGGGAAATCGTCGCGAGCGGCGTCGGCTATATTCAGGTGATCGATTTCGAAGGGCTGGACCGGCTGGCAGAGCGCGCCGATGGGGTGCTGAAAATGGCGGTGCGCACAGGCGATTTCGTGCATCCGCAGCGCGCGCTGGCGTATTGGGCGTGCGATCAGGACCATGACGATCTCGACGATAATGTGCGCGAGTTGTTCGGGCTGGGCGGGATGCGGACGCCGGGACAGGATTTGCACTTTCTGATCGACGAGCTGGTGGAGATCGGGATGCGCGCCCTTTCGCCCGGCATCAACGATCCGTTCACCGCAATCACCGCAATTCACTGGCTTGGAGCGGCAACCGCAGAGCTTGGCCGGCGCGGACTACGCCGCCGCTTCGGCACGGCGGAAGACCCGGACGATGATCGCCTGATTTTGCTGAACGATGATTACAAACACTATGTGCAACGCGGTTTCGGAGCGATGCGCGCGGCCACCGCGACCAGCCGCACGGCCTCGATCGTGACGTATGAGGCGCTGTTGGGCGCGGCGACGACGCTGAACGATGAAAGCCGGACGGACGCAATTCTGGAGGAAGGCGACACGCTGATCCGGCAAGTGCGCGAACATCTGACCGGGCCGGCGCTGGCAGAAGTCGAAGCACGCTACGAGACATTCCGCAAGCGGATGGACCGGGACGAAACGCGGCATTTCCAGCGAATGTAAGTGCGGCGCATCGCGGACGAGGTTTAGCGCGTCGCTTCGTGGGCGAGGTTTAGCGGGACGATGTGGTGCGCGTAATCTGGCAAGACGCCGTCTATTTCGTGCGGGTTTTCGCAATTACCAAGGCCACGCCCAGCAGCACCATGCCCACCATATCCAGCACGCTCAGCACTTCGGCAAACTGGATCCAGCCATAAACGGCCGCAACCACCGGCTGCATCAGCAGCGCCAGCCCGATAATCAGCGGGGTAAAGTGCCTTAACGCATACACGACCAACCCTTGCCCGATCAGCTGACTGCCGATGAACAGCGCAATGATCGGGGTCCAGTCCTGCGGCCAGACCGGCTCACCCAATAACAGCGCAAAGCCCAGCATGATCGGCGCTCCGGCGGCGCAAATCCACACCAGCAACGCCCAACTGCCCAGCCCTTTGCGCGCGTCATGCAGCACCAGCAGATAGACCGCGTAAAACAATCCGGCGAGCAAGCTGAACAAATCGCCGATCAGCGTGGCCTGGCTGATCTCCAGACTGCGGCCCATCAAGATGGCAACCCCGCCCAGCGCCGCTGCAATGGCGAGAGCTTCACGTCGTCCCGGCCACATTCGCCCGATCACAAAGCCCCAGACGAGCAGCACGAGACTGCCCGAATTGCCGAACAGCGTCGCATTGCCCAGCCGCGTCTGCGCGATCCCGATGTGCCAGCTGGTCAGATCGAGCGCGAAGGCAATGCCCGCGATACCACCAGAATGGCCGATTTGCGCGGTATGTTGAACACTCGCTCGCCATTCATCCGCGCAAACACGTAAAGGAACGGCAGCGCCAGCAGCAATCGCCAGAAGCCTGCTGAAACCGGGCCGCTATCGGCGACGCGAACCGACCACGGACCCAGCGCCAGCGCCACATTGCCGACAATCAGCGCGGCCCAGTGCCACGGCGTCGGCTCTTTGTGCACAGAAGCGCCATCATCAACGCTATCGGCGGGCCGCTCGCCATCGCTATCGCGCGGAAAGGTGGTTGTATCGCTCACGTCCCTGCCTTAGCGAGCGCAGCGTATTAATCCATCTTTGCCAAGGACATTCACCAATGCACGACAGCCTGTTTCAGCCGCTTTCCATGGGCGCGCTCGACGCGAAAAACCGGATCGTTATGGCGCCGCTTACGCGCGGTCGCGCCTCGCAGCCGGGCTTTGTTCCGAACGAGATGATGGCGACGTATTACGGGCAGCGCGCGTCGGCTGGGCTGATTATCAGCGAGGCGACGGGCATCAGTGTCGAAGGTCTTGGCTGGCCCAATGCGCCGGGCGTGTGGAGCGATGAGCAAGCGCAAGGGTGGCAGGCAGCGACCAAGGCGGTGCATGACAAAGGCGGGCTGATCGTGTGCCAGCTGTGGCATATGGGACGGCTGGTGCATCCCGATTTTCTGGGCGGTGAAGCGCCGGTATCAGCCAGTGCGACCACCGCGCCCGGCCATGCGCATACGCCGACCGGACGGCAGGATTATATGCCTGCGCGCGAAATGACGCTGGACGATATCGAGCGCACGGTCGGCGATTACCGCGCGGCGGCCATCCATGCCAAAACCGGCGGTTTCGACGGGGTGCAGCTACATGGCGCGAACGGCTATCTGATCGATCAATTCCTGCGCGATGGCACGAACAAGCGGACGGATGAATATGGCGGATCGGCGGAGAACCGCTCGCGCTTCCTGCGCGAAGTCCTGACCGCATTGATCGACGTTTGGGGCGCGGACCGGGTTGGCGTGCGGCTTTCGCCCAATGGCGATTCGCAAGGATGCGACGACAGCAATCCGGCGGAAACCTTTGGTGCAGCAGCACGGGTGTGCGAGGAACTGGACGTGGCATTCGTGGAATTGCGGCAACCCGGAGCCGATGGCACGTTCGGCGCGACCGAGGTGCCAAAGCAGGATGACGTGATCCGCGCGATCTATAGCGGCCCGCTGATCCTGAATTCCGATTACGACGCCGCCGAAGCGGATAAGCATATTTCGAGCGGACGCTGCGATGCGGTGTCGTTCGGTCGCCCGTTTATCTCGAACCCCGATCTGCCCGCGCGCATTGCGGCAGGTGCGACATGGGCGCCCAACGTCAACGTGCCACAAAGCTGGTATATGCCGGGGCCGGACGGTTACATCGATTACCCGACAATGGCCGATGAAAACGTTTAGACTGAAGTGAAGTAAGCAGGTGGAGCGCGGGCCTATTCGCCCGCCTCCGCTTGTGTTTCGCCCGTGTCAGTATCGGCGTCGGCGTCAGCCTCTGCGCGCGCTTCATTGTTCTGCAAGGTGGCGGCGTCGGTTTGCGGCGTAGTCGGCCCGCCCGCCGTTTCCAGCGGCAGCATCTCGTCCGTCACCGACCGCTCCAATATCTCGCCGGTCAATTGACCGCCTGCACCGTCATCGACGACCGGCGCGGTTTCTTTTTCGCCGCAAGCTGACAGTGCCAGAGCGCTCGTCACAGCGAGAATTACAGGCAGTCGGCGCAGTGTTGTCATCATGGTAATCTGTCCTCGTCACCGCCGACAGCGGCCAGAAAATCGTCGAGCCGCGCGTGTAGCGCCGCATCGAATAGCTCGTTCGTCATCTCATAACCCAGTTCGGCAAAGCTGGTCACGCCAAATTCCGCAATTCCGCACGGCACGATGCCGGAAAAATGCGTCAGGTCCGGCGCAAGATTGACCGAAAAGCCGTGCATCGTGACCCAGCGGCGCACGCGCACGCCGATCGCGCCGATCTTCGCTTCGGTTCCATCCGGGCCATGCGTCCAGATGCCGATCCGGCCCTCCGCGCGCCATGCTTGCAGTCCCAGATCGCCCAAAGTCGCAATCACCCAGCCCTCCACGCACGCCACAAAGCGGCGGACATCGCGCCCGCGCTTGGACAAATCGAGCATGATATAGCCGATCCGCTGCCCTGGCCCATGATAGGTGTAGCGCCCCCCGCGTCCCGCCTCGACCACTTCAAAGCGGGGATCGAGCAATTCCGCATCCCCCGCACTGGTTCCGGCGGTATAAACCGGCGGATGTTCGAGCAGCCACACTTGCTCTGCCGCGGCGCCTGACTGGATCGCGCGATTGCGCGCCTCCATTGCACCTAACGCCTCACGATATGGCACGAAACCGGGCGTGGTGGTCCATTCGAGCGTGTCGGTATCAAGAGCGGGCGCGGGTTGCGACATGGAAAGCGGCTTGCGTTGAAAAGCCGTGTCGATCAAGGGTATTCGGCACGCGACCGGCACACCTACATCGTCAGGTCGAACGGCGTATCGCAAGGTGCAATAAGGGGTAAATGATGAAATTCGACATGAACCGGGCCTGGAACGAGGCCGTGCGCCTGCTCCGCTCAAACCCCGAATTGCTCATTCTGCTGGCTGGATTGTTCATCTTCGTGCCGACGCTGGCCGTATATCTGATCGAGCCGGAGGCGATGCAATTGCCCGCCGATCTGGATCAGGACAATCCCGTCCCGCAGCTTAATGCGTATTTTGCCAAGGTCGGCATTTACCTGATCGTGCTGCAAGTCGCGCAATATGCCGGATTGCTAACGATGGTGGCACTGTTTGCACGTCGCCGCCCGACCGTTGGCGATGCGATCAAGACCGGCTTAATGGCACTGATCCCGCTCTTGATCCTGCAAATCTTGCTCACCTTTGCGCTGACGCTGGCCTCCGCGCTGATTTTCGCGCTGCTAAGTCTCGCTGGCAACGCGGCCATCGCGCTGGGCGTCGCGCTCTTGATCGGGGTTGCGCTGTATCTTGCCGGACGCTTGTTTCCGGTGATTGGCGCGATTATCTTCGAGAAACGCTACAACCCTGTCAAAGCCTTGTCCGCCAGCTTTCGCATGACGCGCGGGCATGGCGGCAAACTGGTTGCGTTTCTGGTGCTGCTATCCATCGCCGGACTGATTATTTCTACAGTCGCGGGCCTGCCGATCGCGCTGATTACGGCGCTGATTTCCAACGCTGAAGTGGCGCTGTTCATCGATGCGGCCTTTGCCGCGCTGGTCGGTTCTATCCTCACCGCTATCGTGGCGGCGCTGATCGTGTCGGTCTATCGCCAGCTAACCGCGACGCCGAACGAGGCGCCCGAGCAACGGGACACGCCGCCGGAGCTTTAAGCCGAATCGCCCTTCCAGCCCCAGAATAACTGGCACGGCAGGACATTCCAGAATTCAAAACCCTGCTCGATATGGCTGAAATGCTCGGCCATGTAATCGCGCGCTTTGGCGGAAAATTGATAGACCAGAAACGCGCCGCCGGGGCGCAGCACGCGGTGCGTGGCGGCGGCAATTTCCGGCCCCACACCATCGGGCAAGGTGGAAAACGGCAAGCCTGACAGCACATAATCGGCATGGTCATGACCGTGCGAGTGCACGATCTTCTCGACGTGTTCGGCAGAACCCAGGACCGCATGAAAGCGCGGGTCATCAAAGGATTTGCGCAGGAAATCGATGTAAAGCGGGTTTGTGTCGATCACCACCAGTCGCCCGTCGGCAGGCAAGCGGTCCAGCACCGGCTGACAGAATGTGCCGACGCCCGGCCCATATTCCACGAACAGCTTGCACTCGTCCCATTTTACAGGGCCAAGCATCTTGTTCACGGTAAAACGCGAGGACGGGATAATCGAGCCGACCATGCGCGGATGCTGCATGAAACCCTGAAAAAATACGCGCCATTGATCGAGCAGACGCGATGAGCGGTTGCGCGGGGTCGCGGCAGGCACGGCCTGCTTGTGATCGTAATCGTTCAAATTTTGATTCCTTCGCGCGCAGCTTCAGGCAGGCGCAGACCCCGCAGGAAAAGGCTTTCCCAAATTCGGTTGGCGATTGCAAGCATGACCCGTCCGCCTTAACGCCGCCTTGCTGATGCCCAGACTCTCAGACCCCGACCCGATTGCCGCCAATCCGGCTGCACGTCCACGCTCGATTTCGCGCGGGCGGATGATGCTGCTATTCGTCGTGATGCTGACGACGGCGGCAGGCAATACCGCGATGCAATCGGTCATGCCCTCGATCGGCACGGCATTGGGCGTGAACGATGTCTGGATCAGCCTCGCTTACACCTGGTCGGCGCTGTTATGGGTGGTTTGCGCGCCAATCTGGGCCAGACGGTCGGACCAGCGCGGGCGCAAAGCGATGATGGCGCTGGGCCTCATCGGATTTATCGTATCGATGAGCCTGTGCGGCGTGGTCATGTGGCTGGGCCTGGCGGGATGGCTGCCGGTGTTCTGGACGCTGATCCTGTTTGCCGCTGCGCGTAGCCTGTATGGCTGGCTCGGCAGCGCGGCCCCGCCCGCAGTGCAGGCCTATGTCGCTTCACGCACGGCGCGGAGCGAGCGCACTGAAGCCCTGTCATTGATCGCATCGAGTTTCGGCCTTGGCACGGTGATCGGTCCCGCGCTTGCCCCGCTGATGATTATGCCGGGGCTAGGCCTTGTCGGGCCATTTGCCGCATTTGCCTTGTTGGGCGTGGCGGCGCTCATTGCCTTGCGCATTCGCCTGCCCAATGACGAGCCGCAATTTGCCGCGCGTGGCCGCGCCTATGATGCGCCGTGGGGGACCAGTTCATCGGACCGACATAATGATGATGAGGATGAGGATGATCACGCTCATGCCGAAGAAGATGCGGCAGATGCGGCAGATGCGGCAGCGTTGCGCGTGTCGGATGATGACGCTGAGAATGCTGGCCAAGAGAATATGGGCCAAAAGAATATCGGGCCAAAAAACATGGGCCAAAAAAACATGGGGTGGTGGGAGCCGCGCTTGCGCCCTTGGGTGATTGCGGGCCTTCTCGGCGGTCATGCTCATGCGATGATCCTAGGCTTTTCGGGCTTTCTGGTGTTGGACCGTTTGGGATCTGCGCAGCGATCCGGCAGCCGGAACCGGACCCGTTGCCATCGTGCTGATGTGCGGCGCAGCGGCGACTTTGCTCGCGCAATGGGGCGTCATCCCGCGCTTCAAACTTGGCCCGCGCTCCGCCACGCTGTCGGGCGTGATGTTAGGCGGGATCGGCACGATCGCGATGGGGTTCGCGCATGATCTGCATTCCATCGCGTTGACTTATGCGATTGCCTCACTGGGTTTCGGGCTGTTCCGCCCCGGCTATAATGCAGGTGCGTCGCTGGCCGTAACGCGCAAGGAACAGGGCGAGGCATCGGGCGTCGTCGCGTCGATTACCGGGGCCGCATTCGTGTTCGCTCCGGCGCTGGGCGTGCTGCTGTATAATGCGTCGGACTGGCTGGTGTTCGTCTTTGTTGCCGGGCTATGCGCCGCCGTGCTGATCATGGGCTGGCGCTCGCTGACGCTGGACGAGATCGCGACGAAAGAGCGGACCGCCTAGAGAATTTCCGCGACTCTCTCTTTGGGACGGCACAGCCGCACACCCTTGTCGGTTTCGACCAACGGACGCTCGATCAGCGCAGGCTCGGCTGCCATTGCATCCAGCACCGTATCATCATCCGCCTGATCGAGGCCGCGCTCCTGCGCATCGGTGCCGCGCATCCGTAACCCCTGCGCCGGCGACATTTCCGCATCGCGATAGAGTTGCGCCAGCTTGTCGCGCGATGGCGGATTTTTCAAATATTCGATGATGGTCACATCTAGTCCGTCACGTTCTTGCAGCATGGCCAAAGTGTTGCGCGATGTGCCGCATTTCGGATTGTGCCAGATAGTCGCGTTCATCGTAATTCCTGTTCGCTGATCGATTTCATGAATGGCTCTCTTATATATAAGCCAAATTTTGGCAAAGAGGCACATCATGCTTGCAATTGAGAATTATTCGCAATAACTGCCCTTCTTGTATCGCGAATCATTCTCAAGAAGGTATTTCCCATGGCGTCCGCCACGCTTCGTCGCACATTTCTCGGCGCAACCGCAACGCTCTGTTTGACCAGCGCGCCATTGTGGGCTGAGACGCGCGCAGATAGCGGCACTGATGCCACGATGGACGCCGCGATGGACGCTGACGCAGCGGAACAGGATCGCGATTATCTGCCGACTACGATTGTCGTTGTCGGGCAGAAAAAGGGCTATGCGATCGATGACGGATCGAGCGGCACCAAAACCGACACGCAACTGCTCGACGTGCCGCAGTCTATTTCGGTCATCACTTCCGATCAACTTGAAGACCAGAGCGTGCGGCAATTGAACGACGCGCTGCGCTACATCCCCGGCATCAGTCTGGAAACCGGCGAAGGTCACCGCGACGAAGTGTTTATTCGCGGGCAGGAAACCACGGCTGATTTCTACCTCGACGGATTGCGCGACGATGCGCAATATTTCCGCCCGCTTTACAATGTCGAGCGGGTCGAAGTGCTGAAAGGCCCGAACGCGCTTATCTTCGGACGCGGCGGCGCAGGCGGCGCAATCAACCGCGTCAGCAAACAAGCCTCCCCCGGCAGCCGCTTCACCAATCTGGATGCATCGGTGGACAGCTTTGGCGCCTTTGCCCTGACCGGCGACATCAATCTGGACGCTGGTGAAGCGCTCGGCTTCCGCCTGCTCGGCACGTATGAAGAGTTCGACAATGATCGCGACTTTTACGAAGGCCGCTTCATCGGTTTTACGCCGACCATCACCGCGCAATTGGGCGAGAAAACCCGGCTGACCGCGCATTATACCTATGATGATGATCGCCGCGTGACCGATCGCGGTGTGCCTTCCTTGAACGGCGGACCACTCCGCGGCTTCGACCAGACATTTTTCGGCGATCCCGATCTTAACACGTCGCGCGCCAAAGTGCATATTGCGCGCAGCCGGATCGATCACGACATTGCCGACAATCTGCACGTCAACGCCTCGATCCAGTTTGCCGATTACGACAAGGCTTATGCCAATATCCTGCCGCGCGGTATTCGTGGAGAGAGCAATGATCTGGTCGAATTGTCCGGCTATCGCGATACGACGCAGCGGCAAAATCTGATCGGGCAGACCAATCTGGTGTGGGAGACACAGACTGGCAGCATCGGCCATACACTGCTCGCGGGCCTTGAGTTTATCGATCAGGATACGCGTAACGGACGGCAAGTGGTGCTGTTTGACACAGCGGACGGTCCGGCCTCTCGCGCCACCGTCGGCTTGCAGGAAGTGCTGGCCCTACCCGGTTTTGTCCTCGACGATCCCTCGCGCGATCGCGATAGCCAATTGTCGGTCTTTTCCGCTTATTTGCAAGACCAGATCGCATTCGGTGACATCGTCGAAGTGACCGCTGGTCTGCGGTTCGAGCGGTTCAATCTCGACACCATCGACCTCATTAATGGCGAAGTCGGCAACCGTGTCGATGAGCTGGTCAGCCCGCGCTTTGGCCTGACCATCAAGCCGAATGAAGCCGTGTCGATCTACGCCAGCTATGCCGAGAGTTTCCTGCCGCAAGCCGGCGATCAGTTCCTGCTGCTCGATCCCGATTTCGACGGGCTGGAGCCGGAAAAATTCACCAGTTACGAGCTTGGCATCAAATATGCCTTCAAGTCCGACCTGCTGTTTACCGCCGCCATTTTCCAGCTCGACCGGACCAATACACGCGCTTCGGCACCGGACAATTCCGGCCTGACCGTACTCACAGGCGAAAGCCGGGTGCGTGGCGGGGAAGCCAGCCTGGTCGGGAATATTTTGCCAAGCTGGCAAGCAAGCCTTGGCTATTCCTATCTCGATGGGGAAATCCGCACGGATTCGATTTTTGCCGAGGCTGGCACGACTTTGCAGCAGACCCCGAAGCATCAGATCACCGCATGGAACCGCTTTTACGCGACCGATCGCCTGTCGCTGGGCATTGGCGGGATTTACAAAGCCAAGCAATTCGCCAGCTTCAGCAATGACGTGGTGCTGCCCGACTTCCTGCGCGTCGATGCGGCGGCTTACTATGAAGTCAGCGATATGGTGACGGTGCAGTTGAATATCGAGAACCTGCTGGACGCGGATTATTACGCCAGCGCGCATGGCGATAACAACATCCAGCCGGGCGAGCCATTTAACGCGCGGATCGGAGTGCGCTTCAGCTTTTAAGCCGCGCAGCTAACCCACGTCACTCCGCCTCGTCTCCGGGCGGTCGCTGCTCCACTGGACGGATCGCGGGAACCACGCGAGAGGCATCTTCCATCGTTATGCCGGACGTAGGCGCGGCGCTGATCGTTTCGCTGCGCCGCGCGACGCGCCCCGCCCGCTGGATCGCTTCGATAAGGCGCGGATAAACTCCGCAGCGGCAGATATTGGGGATCGCTGCCTTGATCTCCTCCTCGCCGGGCGAAGCGTTGTTACGCAGCAGCGCGGACGCCGCCATCACAATGCCGGGCGTGCAGAAACCGCACTGGATCGCTTGCTCCGCGACCAGCGCCTGTTGCACCGGATGCGTTCTATCCGCGCCCAGCCCTTCGATCGTCGTGATGATCCGCCCCTCGGCATCCTCCAGCGTGATGAGGCAGGACCGCAATGCCGCGCCATCGACGTGGACCATGCACGATCCGCAATCGCCATTGCCGCAGCCGAATTTCGTGCCGGTCAAATTCGCCGCATCGCGCAACGCATGGATCAGCGGCGTACGCGGGTCCATATCGAATTCGAGCGGTCGCCCGTTAACGGTCATCCGTGGCATTGCAGGGCTGTCCTCAGATCACGTGGATGTGATTAGCTGCGCCAGCTATCGTCGGTCTTGTCGATCCGGCGTTTCCACGCTTCGAAATCGAACACTCCCGCCCCGCCCTGACTGGTCATCTGCGCCAGATCGCGCTGATGCGTATCGACGACCTCCTGCTGCACGATCTGCGCTGCACCTTGGCCAAGCGTTGCGACCTGTATCTCGCAGGCGCGCTGCAAAGACCACATCATCAGGAACATTTCCTGAATCGTCCGGCCCATCACGACCGGACCGTGGTTGCGCAGCATCAGCACTTGATGCTGGCCCAGATTTTCGACCAGCCGATCGCCTTCTTCGGGCCGCACGGTCACGCCTTCGAAATCGTGATAGCCGATCTTGTTCTGAAATCCGCAGGCATAGAAGTTGGTGGGTAGCAGCCCGTCCTTGTGGCTGCATACGGCCATCGTTTCGGTCGTATGGACGTGGCAAATCGCCACTGCCCGCTCGCCCAGATGTTTGTGGAAATGCGCGTGCTGCGTAAAGCCCGCCTTGTTCACCATATAGGGCGAACCGCCGATATTGTTGCCCTCGACATCGATTTTGACAAGGTTGGAAGCCGTCACTTCGTCATACAGCAGGCCGAACGGATTGATCAGAAACGTGTCATCTTCGTCCGGAATTTTCAGCGAGATGTGATTGTAGATCGATTCCGACCAACCAAGATGATCGAAAATCCGGTAGCACGCGGCCAGATCCTGGCGCGCTTGCCATTCCGCTTTGCTGCAATCAATTTCCGGCTTCAACTGCGTGGCCATCGGTCCATCTCCATCATTTGAGGTTTGCACGGCTTATCGCACAGGCGGCGCAGGCAAGACAAGCGTGTAGGCCATGCGTCACCGATGCATCATCAAAGCGGGTTGCGAAACAACCTGCCAAAACGCGGTTGGTGAATTTGCTTGGCCAGCGCAATGCGCGTCTCTAGGGCGAGCGGCAATGAGCGAAAACGCCAAACTCACGCGCGGAAGCATTTCCGGGCATCTTGTCACGCAAACAACGCCCATGATCATCGGCGTTGCCGCGATCATGTCGATCGGCCTGGTGGATGCCTATTTCATCGGACAATTGGGCGCGGCGGAGCTGGCCGCAATCTCGTTTATTTTCCCGATTAGCGTGGCGTTGTCGAGCCTTGGCGTTGGCGTCATGGTCGGCATCAATTCGGTCATCGCGCGGGCCTTGGGCGAAGGCGATGATGAACGCGCGCATCAACGCGCCAGCGTCGGCATCGTGTTCGCTGTCGCACTTGGCATCGTGATGGGTCTGGCGCTGTTTGCGTTGCTCGATCCGCTATTCAGCCTGATGCAAGCCGATGCGGAGACGTTGCCGCTGATCCGCATTTATATGCAGCCCTTTGCATTGGGTTTCCCGCTGCTGATGGCGATCATGGGTATCAACGGGGTGATGCGCGGTCAGGGCGAGGCCAAGAAAACCTCGATCGTGTCCATCGCTTATGCGGCGGCAAACTGGATACTGGACCCGATCCTGATCACCGGCGCATTCGGCTTCGGCGGCTACGGCATTATCGGCGCGGCTTATGCGACGCTCGCCGGATGGGTGGTCGGCATCGCGGTCGGCTATATGCTGTTGTCGCGCACGTCTCTGCCGCTGAATTTGGCGTCGCTGGGCAGAGCGAAAATCGGCGCGTCGATTGCGGCAATCATGAAAGTTGCGGGGCCAGCCTCCTTTTCAAACGCAATCAATCCCATCGGCCTGTCGGTGCTGACCGCGCTGGTCGCAGTCGAGGGGCAGGCAGCGGTTGCCGGCTTCGGTGCGGCTGGCCGGTTGCAAAGTTTTGCAGTCGTTCCGTTGCTGGCCTTGTCAGGTGCAATCGGCGGGATCGTGGGACAGAATTGGGGCGCGGATAAGCCCGACCGCTCGGCTCGCGCGTTCCTGCTGGCAGGCGGCTTTTGCATCGCCTACGGACTTATTATGGCGTTGATCCTGACCACCGCATCCGGCTGGTTCGCGCAGTTCTTCACCGATAGCGAGCAAGTCATCGCGCAATTCACCGCCTATCTCGCCATCGCGGCGTGGGGCTATGCGGGATACGGCTTGCTGATCGTGGCAAATGGCGCGCTGAATGCCATCGATCGCGCGGGTTGGGCTTTGATCCAAAGCTGTGCGCGGGTATTCCTCATCATGCTGCCGATTGCATGGTTCCTGCGGGCGGATTGGGGAGCGGACGCGATCTATGCCGCCGAATTGCTCGCCAATCTTATCGGCGGCGTTGTCGCTGCGGCGATTGCGTGGTGGATGCTGAAAGGCCGCACAAAGCCGGAAAAGCGCGCAGGCCGGTAATACTGTCGCGTGTGACGGTAAAAATTTATTAACCACCCTCATTCATACCGCACGTTCACAAGAGCGTGAGGACGATACGACATGGATGACCTGCTGGCGGATTTCGTAGCCGAAACCCGCGAAATGCTGGAAAATAGCGAAGGCGAAATCGTCGCGTGGGAAGCCGATCCAAGCGATCGCGAACGCCTCGATACGATCTTCCGCTTCGTTCACACGGTCAAGGGAAACTGCGGTTTCTTCGACTTTCCCCGCCTCGCCAAATTAAGCCATGCAGCCGAAGGGGCGCTGGGCGAAGTGCGCTCGAACCGCCGTCAGCCCAACGCTCGCCTGGTCACTGCCGTCTTGGCTGTCATCGACCGGATTTCTGCGATGGTCGATGCGATCGAGGCCAAGGAAGAGTTTCCCGAAGGCGGCGATGAAGCATTGATTGCAGCGCTCGACGATACAACCGAGGACGTGCTGGAAGTCGCCAGCGTCAAGCCGGATGGCGACACGCCCGCTGCCCGTACGACGCCCGGCACTGCCGCACCGCGCTCCATCCGCCTGCCCGTGGATTTGCTCGACCGGGTGATGAGCGGCGTTTCTGACATGGTGCTGGCTCGCAACGATCTGGCGCGCCGATTGCGCGAAACTCAGGATGCAGGCGCGCTGGACGCACCGTTCGAGCGTTTGTCAGGCATTTTATCCGAAGTGCGCGAGAGTATCTCGCATATGCGGATGCATCATATCGACCACCTCTATCAATCGCTGCCCCGCCTTGTGCGCGACTTGTCGAATGAACTCGGCAAGCAAGTGATGATCGACTTCGAAGGCGGCGATGTGGAGCTGGACCGAGAGATCATGGAAATGATCCGCGATCCCATGACGCATTTGCTGCGTAACGCCATCGATCACGGGGTCGAAACACCGTCACAGCGGATTGCTGCGGGCAAGCGCGAAATTGGACTGCTGACCATCAGCGCACGGCATTCGGGTAATGAGATCCGCCTGACGATTACCGATGACGGACGCGGCCTCAATCCTGACCGGATCGTAGCGAAAGCGGTCGAAACGGGCGTCATCACCGAACAAGAAGCCAAAAATCTGTCCGCCGATGAAAAGATGAACCTCATCTTTGCCGCCGGTCTGTCCACTGCCGAAGAAGTCAGCGAGATTTCCGGTCGCGGGGTCGGCATGGACGTGGTGCGCGCCAATCTGGAAAAGATCGGCGGGTCGATCAAAGTCTCCTCGAAACAAGGCGAATTTACCAGCTTTCAGATGCAAATTCCGCTGACGCTCAGCATCGTGGCCGGATTGACGGTGATGTCCGGCGGGCATCAGTTCGCCATCCCGCAATCCTATGTGCTGGAGATCGTTCGCCGCCGCTCGTCCTCGGTCGAAACGACGCAGCTTGGCGATAATCGCGTGGTGAAAATCCGGGGCGAGCGCATTCCCTATCTCGCATTGGACACCGTTTTATCGCTATCATCCGCGCACACCGATGATGCGAACAGCGAACCAGTCAAATCCGCCAGCGCCGCCAAATCTATAAGGACGAAGGAAGAGCGCGCGGCCGCAAAGCGCCGCCGCGTCGATCCGTCCAATCTCGCGGATATCCTGATCCTGGTGCATATCAGCAGCGGCGACCGCTTTGCTTTGGGTGTGGACTCAATCTTCGATTACGAGGATCTGGTGGTCAAACCGCTCGCGCCTGCGATCATGGCCACGGGCTTTTATTCCGGCTCCACGCTACTCGACAATGGCAGCCCGATCCTGATGCTGGATATGCGGGAAATCGCAGCAAAGAACAATCTGTTGTCATCGACTCGCGCCAGCCAGTCACCCAGCGCGGACACCGAAGCCAAGCCGCGGGTCGAGAAAGCCGCCGAAGTCATGACTTTCCGCACGCTGGACGGGCTCGACTGTGCCGTCAGGATGCCGATGGTCATGCGGATCGATGCGATCGAGCCTGACAATATCGATCATCATGGCCGGATCGCGCAAACGGTTATCGACGATGCGCTGGTTCCGCTGATCGGTTTGGAAAAACATCACGAAATCGGCGAAGAAGTGCGCGCCTTGCGTCTGTCGGATTCGCAAACCACGCTGCTTTATGCGGTCAAGGAAATCACTGACACGCGGGTGATGACATCCAAAATTACCGCCGTGGATGATCCCAAATATGAAGGCACTATTTTGCTGGACGGGAAGCCGCTTCGCCTGATCGACGGGCATTATCTGTTCGCGCAACACGGCAAAAAGATGGGCGAACAGTCGCATCTGACGTGCCGTTTGCCCGATGATGACTGGTCCCGCACAATCCTCGAACCGCTGGTTATGGCGGCAGGATATAATGTGGTCACGGACGAGGACAACGTGGACATCGCCATAATTTTAAGCGGCGAAGACATGACCGGGGAAACCTCGTCATCCGCCGCGCACAAAACCATCCGCCTGCGCGACAGCAAAACCGCCAGCGAAAGCGATACCGGCACCGTCTATCGTTACGACCGCGACGCGCTGATCGAAGCGCTCGAAAACGTCAGCAAAGGAATGGCCGCATGACCGAAATGATGCTGATTGCCGTGATCGACAACCGCCGCGCCGCTATCCCGGCATCGGTTATCTCGTCCGTCATCGAGATCGATAACATCGTCGAAGTACCGCAAGCGCCAACATACATTGCCGGATTAACCGCAATGCGCAGTCAGGCGCTGACCGTAATCTGCTGCCGGTCAGCCCTAGGCGCGCAACCCATACCTTTTACGCCGGGTGACCGGGCCGTCGTCATCAAGATCGACGGCCATCAATATGCGCTGCTGGTCGATGAAGTCGAAGGGGTAATCATGCCCATCTCCGAACCCGCACCGATCAAAGGCGGTTTCGGGCCGGAATGGGACGCAATTGCCATCGGCAAGATCGAAACCGGGGCTGAACCGGCCTTGCTGATCGATCACAAGCTGCTGGTAAAAGGGCCGCAAGCTCTTGCAGCTTAAAAGAATAGTTACGGCTGTCGGCTAAAAGACGGTGGGAAAGAACAGGGTTAGCATGATGAAAAACTGTCTGGTGGTCGATGATTCGCGAGTAATACGCAAAGTTTCGCGGCACATTCTGGAAACGCTCGGCTTCACCGTCAATGAAGCGGAAAACGGCAAGGAAGGCCTTGAGCGATGCGACGAGGCCATGCCTGACGTCGTCCTGCTCGACTGGAATATGCCGGTCATGACGGGCATCGAATTCATCAACCATTTGCGCCAGCGCGAAGGCGGCGACAAACCCAAAGTCGTCTTCTGCACCACCGAAAATGACGTCTCGCATATTCGCGAAGCGATCAGCGCGGGCGCGGACGAATATGTCATGAAACCGTTCGATCACGAAACCTTGCAGATCAAGCTGCAACTTGTCGGCATGGCCTGATCGGAGCGGACGCAAATGACTGCCAACGCCCATCTCGCTGACACGACCGAGGACGCCGCACCTGCCATCAAAGTGATGGTGGTGGACGATTCGCTCACCATCCGCACCGTTTTTTCCCGCATCGTTAATTCCGATCCGCAATTGACCGTGATCGGCGATGCCGGAACGGCGGAAAAAGCGCTGATGATGCTGCGCACGACGCCCGCCGATGTCATCATGCTCGATCTGGAAATGCCGGGTATGGGCGGGATCGAGGCTTTGCCGAAAATCCGCGAAGTCTGCCCGCAAGCGCAAGTATTGGTGATTTCGGCGCTGACCGATGACGGCGCGGAACATACGCTGACCGCGCTGTCGATGGGTGCTGCCGACACGATGCTGAAGCCCATGCCGGGCAAATTTAACGATGATTACAAGCGGCTGCTAACCGAGAAGATTTACGCGCTGGGCGGGCTGCATAGCAGCGACAAACCCAGTGCCAAGCGCGCGCCGCAACAGACTGCGCCCAGTGTCCGGCGGACGAAACTGGGCAAGATTTTGGCGATCGGCGCATCGACCGGCGGCATTCACTCGATGAACCTCGTGCTGAGCAAATTGCCGGTCAGCTTTGCGTCGCCGATCCTTGTTACCCAGCATTTGCCCGCTTCTTTTATGCCGGTATTTGCGCGCCAGATTGCGACGGCGTCAGGGCGCGAGACTCTGGTGGCCGATGACGGCATGGACGTGGAGGCAGGCAAAATTTACATCGCTCCGGGTCAAGCGCATATGACTGTGCGCCGCCGTGGTAACGGTTTTGCAACCGGCCTCGATTTCTCGCCCAGCAAGTCGGGGTGCACTCCGTCGGTCGATCCGATGCTGCACAGCCTGTGCGATGCGACCGATGGCCATGCGACCGCGCTAATCCTGTCAGGTATGGGCCGCGACGGCGTCTATGGCGCAACCCATCTGTTCGAGCAGGGCGGCACGGTTTTGGCGCAGGATCAGGAAAGTTCGGCCGTGTGGGGAATGCCGCGTGCCGTTGCCGAAGCCGGGATCACGGCGGCCATCGCGCGGCCCGAAGACCTGCCGCAGAAAATCGTCGATGCGATGGACTCTGCGGCATGGAGGTAAATGCCGCATCGCAGGAATATATTCGCAACCTCTTGGCCCAGCATACCGGGCAGCAAATTACCGAAGAACGCCGCTGGCGGATTAGTACAGCGCTGGCAGGCATATTTCCGCGAGCAAGGCATTTCCAATGTCGATCAATTGGTGTGCCTGCTCACCATGCCGGGTCAGGGAGAACTCGCCATTCGCGTGGTCGAGGCTTTGCTGAACAACGAGACTTATTTCTTCCGTGACATCGCTTATTTCCAGACTGTGCGCGAAACGGTGATTCCGCGTCTGATGGAGCGGCGTCGCGCCACAAAACAATTGCGCATCTGGTCGGCGGGCTGCTCGACCGGGCAGGAAGCGTTGAGCCTCGCGATGATCTTTGCCGAAAACCCGGCAATGTGGCGCGGCTGGAAAATCGAGATTTTCGGCAGCGACGTATCAGGCAAAGCCATCGAGGCGGCGCGCACCGCACACTACAGCCAATTTGAGATACAGCGCGGGATGAGTGTTGCACAAATGCTCAATTTTTTCACGGAAACCGACGATGGCTGGCAAGCCAATAAAGAATTACGCGACATGACGCAGTTCGATGCGGCGAATTTGCTGGAAATGGGCGTGCCTAGCAAACCTTATGATCTGGTTCTGTGCCGCAATGTCCTGCTATATTTTGAAGCGGAAACACGGCGGCGCGCGTTCGATCAGCTCTCGCGCAGCATTGCGCCTGATGGCTGGCTGATGCTGGGCGCGGGAGAAACCGCGATCGGCCAGACCGCGCTCTTCCGTCCGGCAAAATGCGGCAATGCGCTGTATCGCGTGGTTACCGAAGCCGATGCTGATACAGGTCGCATAGCCCGGACAGCGGCTGCGTGAGCGAAATCCGCGCAAATAATAGCGCGCACGACCCGCATTACGCTGAAATCGGCCGCATCAGACCTAACCCATGCTTTACGCTTAATTAGCGAATTGTGGTTAACACAGCAGGTGAATTACAAAGGGCCATGAAACGCACAAAGCGGCGGCTTTATCAAGGGGTTACTCGTGAAAGTCTCGTCCGGTTTTGAACAGCACGGGTCCAAGCTCCTCCTCGTAGTGCCCCTCATCATCCTGTCCGTTTTATATGTAGCCATGATCACCATGTTGCTGACGACAGAAACGCTTAAATTCGAGCGGGATATGTCGGTCATCGTGCAAGGCACCGTGCTTTATCTTGGCGCGGTGTTCATGATTTATTACGCCGGTGCGAGCGGGATCAACCGGATGAAACGCGCCAGCCTGATCGATGCGCTGACCGGCCTGCCCAATCGCGGCGCGCTGCTGAACGATATTACGAAATACACAAGCCGGGATACGAATGGCGAAGTCGCTCTGGCGCTGATCGACCTCGATGGCTTCAAGCAGATCAACGATCATTTCAGCCATCTGGTTGGTGACAAGGTAATCCAGCAATGCGCCGAGCAAATCGAAGGCATCTGCGGCGATGAAGCCACGTGCTACCGGCTGGGCGGCGACGAATTTACGCTGATGATGCATGGCCCGCTGTCAGGTACATTGCTTGAAGGCATCTCGCGCAGTGTGCTGGAACGGCTGACCATGCCGATCGAGATCGAGCACCGCCGCATTACCCTGGGCGCCAGCATCGGGTTGTCGCGCAGCACGGCAGGCGAAAATCTCGGTTCTTCCGAATTGCTCCGCCGCGCCGATGTCGCGATGTATGTGTCCAAGCGCAGCGGCAAAATGCGCTGCACCTGGTTCAGCCAAGATTTCGACCGCAGCCGCGAAGCCATTCGCGAAATGGACGAGGAATTGCGCCAAGCGCTCGCCAATGATGAATTTGTCGTGCATTATCAGCCGCTGGTGGATGCCAACACCCGCGAAGTTGTCGCGGTAGAAGCGCTGATCCGCTGGCAGCATCCTCAAGGTAAAGCGATCGGCCCCCATGTATTCGTTCCGGTGGCGGAGGAAACAGGCCTCATCAATCCCATCGGCCTGTGGGTGCTGCGCCGGGCGTGCCTTGATGGGCTGGCGTGGAGCGGCATTAAGCTGTCGATCAACATTTCCCCCGCGCAGCTGAGAAACCCTGAATTTCCAGTGCAGTTGGGGCATATTCTTGAGGAAACCGGATTTCCGCCAACGCAGCTCGAATTGGAAATAACCGAGACGTGTCTGGTCCTCGATCCGGTTGTGGCCGAACGCAGCCTAGATCTTATTCGCGGCTTCGGTGTCAATGTCGTGCTGGATGATTTCGGGACAGGTTACGCCTCTATCGGTTTCCTGCGGCAATTCCGCTTCGAGAAACTGAAAATCGACCGTTCGTTAGTGGTCCAAGCCGGGCAGGATGCCGGGTCGCGGGCCATGATGCTGTCCAGCATTACCGTAGCGCGCGCCATGAAAATGGACGTCACCGCCGAAGGCGTGGAAACCGAAGAACAAGCCGCGATGGTGCGCGCCGCCGGATGCGATCAGATTCAGGGGTGGCTTTATTTCAAAGCGATGCCCGCACCAGAGATTACCGAATTGCTCAACAAAGCAGATGCCAAGACAAGTCTTGAAGTGACCAGGAAGATCGGAAACCAAGCATGAATATGATGTCCCACGATTTCGCCGAGACCACAGACGTGGAATCAAGCGAAACCGCGCCCTTTGTCTATCAGGACGATATCGGCCCGATCACGCGTTTTTTCCGCGACCGCAAAAGTATGCACAAGGTCGCTATCGTGACCGGCTTGCCGGCAGCGTTTATGGTCGTCTCTGTCGTCACAGCTTTGTGGGGAATAGACCGAATTAAGGACATTGCGAGCGCGGGCGGGACCGATCTGGTTGCGAAAATTCACAACGTTGAAGTGTTCGTTCACATCGTTATTGCAATTGTCGCGATAGCAGGACTGGCAACGATGGCCGCGATCCTGAGAGCGATTTACGCCGATCTTTTGTCCACCATCCGCAATCTGGTCGATGCCATGCAGCGGATCGGTCGGGGGGAGCGCAATATCGTTATCCCGGCGCGCGGGCGCGTCGATGAAATGGGCGATCTGGCCGATGCAATCGAAAATTTCCGCTTGCACGCGGTGGCTCTGGATCAAACGCGCGAAGAACGCGACCGTATGACCGAAGAACAGGAAGCCGGCGTATTGCGGCTGGCCAACAATTTTGAACAAACCATCGGCAATGTCGTGACAAGCGTTTCCAGCGCGTCATCGCAATTGCACTCGACGGCCAGCGAATGGTCGCAAAACGCCGACCTTTCCAATGCCGAAACCGAACTGGTGGTTGCCGCCAGTCAGGAAGCATCCTCTGGCAGCACCGCCGCTGCCGCCGCGAGTGACGAATTTGCCATGTCCATCGGAGAGATCAGCCGACAAGCGGCCACCAGCGCCGAATTGGCGCGCGCCGCTGCGGATTCCGCTGACGAAGCCGATAGCGCGATCTCGCAGCTTTCGACCTCGGCCGATCAGGTCGGACAAATTGTGGAACTAATCCAGTCGATTGCGCAACGCACCAACTTGCTGGCCCTGAATGCCTCGATCGAAGCGGCGCGAGGCGGCGAAACAGGACGCGGCTTTGCCGTGGTGGCTTCGGAAGTGAAGGAACTGGCGACCCAAACCACCAAAGCGACCGAAGAAGTGGCCGATCAAATCCGCGCCATGCAGGATTCCACCGGTGTCAGCGTCAAAGTGCTGCGCTCACTCAACAGCCAGATCCAGCAGCTCGAAACGACCGCAGTATCGATTGCCACAGCGGTCGATCAGCAATCGGTTGCTGGACAAGATCTCGCGCGCAGTATCGATGTTGCCGCGCGCAGCACCGACGAAGTGGCACAGCGGGTCGGCAAGGTCAGGGACATGGCCGTTTCGACCGGAACGGCGGCTTCGCAAGTGCGCCAGTCATCCGATGAATTGGCTTCGCAGGCGAAACTGTTGCGCGGTCATGTGGACTCATTCCTGAGCCAGATCCGCGTATCCTGAGCTAACGAGGCGAAAAAACAGCTCGCCAGAGTTTGGCGGGCCGCTTTTTGTTTGCGCTAATCTCCGCATTTTGCGTGAATGACGCGCGCCTAGCGGAACATCTCTATGGCCGGTGCGGAGAAGTTGCGAAGGTCAGGCAAGGCATTGCCGATCTGCGCTTCCGTCAAGCCGAACCAGCGGCCCATCGGCGCGGCATATTGCTCGACTGAAGTGGTCGGGATCGTCCGTCCGCGCCCGGTATCCAGCGCATGATCGACGCCAGCCGGTGCGACCTGACCGTAGATTTCGCCGCCCTTCACTGCGCCGCCGACGACCAAATGATTGCTGCCCCAGCCGTGATCCGTGCCATCGCCATTGACCGCCAAAGTCCGCCCGAAATCCGATGCTGTGAACAGCGTCGCCTGATCGCTCGTGCCAAGCTCGCGCATGGCCGATTGGAACGCCACCACATTGCTGTCGATCTGCCGCAGCAAACCACTCAGCTGATTGGGCTGGTTCGAGTGCGTGTCGAAACCGCCCATGCCGATAAAGAAAATCTGCCGCGATGCACCAAGCGCTTCGCGGATTGCGATTGTTTCGACGATCGAGCGGAATTGCCGACCCAGGCCGGTGTTCGGAAACTCGGTCGCCATGCCCGGCAACGCTGCACGCGCGGCTTTGAATTGCGCATTGGCCGACAGTCCGGCTTCCGTGGCACTGGCAATATCGCCCTCGATCAGATGTCCCGCACCGTAATTTTGCGCGCGGATTTGCGCGGTGATCCGGGCAAGCTGCGCGTCATCGACATTGCGCATCCGGTCGATCGTGTTGAGGATATTGACGTCCGGCGCGCCGCCCGATGATACCCGATAGGGCGAGGTGAAATTGCCCGACAGGAACGGCCCGACATTGCCGCCGCTAATAGCTGTAAAATCGGGAATGGCATTGGCCTGCGCGCGGATAATTTCGTCGGCGAATTGCCCGCCCCACCCGGCCTGAGCGCCTTCGGGTTGACCCGACTGCCAGATCGCTTGCTGATCATTATGCGAAAACAGGCGCGGCGGCAGAAAATCCTTGGCGCGATATTGCTCCAGCGTGGTCGGACGGCGCAGCGTTCCGACATTGGCCATTACCGCCGCTTCGCCGCGTCTGAAAGCGGCGTGAATGCCCGACAATTCGGGTGGCAGGCCCATGACCCGCTCACCTGCAGCCTGAGTTGTGGCTGGCATCAATGGTAGCAAATTTCCGCGTTCACGGCGGCCACCATACGCGCCCAGCATTGTCTGCCGCGCTTGAAAATACGGCGCATAGGAGGCTTCATCGACCGGGATCAGGACATCATGCCCATCCATCCCGCCGAAGAAAAACAGGCAGATCAGCGCCTTATAGCCCGATACGTCGTGCGTCGTATTGACCGCCGCATTCGCTTTGAACGAGCGGCTGAACATCACCGAAGAACCCGCCGTTGCCAAAGCGGCTCCGGCACTTGCCGAGAAGAATGTGCGTCTGTTTAACATAGTCATATCCTCAGGCTCCGCTCAGCGTTGCACGATGAAATCGGGGGAAGTCAGCACCAGCGTGACGGCGAATTGCGCCATGGCGCGCGCCTGTGCTTCGTCCGCTGCGGCGTCGATCGACAGATCGCCCAATGCAGAGATGATGCCGGAGCGTGTTTCTGCCGACATGGTGCTGTAGAGTAGCTTGGCGTCGAGATGATCGACCAGCGCCGCCGTATCTCCGGCCAGCGCGATTTCTTCGGCGTAGTCCGCCACCGCCGTTGCGCGTGCCTGCGCCTCGTTGAACGGCACGCCATAGCCTTCGAACCGAGTGCGCAGCCGGTTGATGTTGCCGTCGCTGGGATTGTTGAATGCGAGGTAGGAGGCGAAGTTAATGTAGCCCGTTGTGCTGGATGCATTGACCAGCTGCATTTCCGGCACTGTCATATCGCGCGCGCCGGTTTGCGTGTTGGGTGGCACGTATCCGGGGCGATAGAAGTTGAAGACCGATGCCGAGCGATAGGGATGCTGCGACAAGCTGCTCGACCGGCTCGTATCATAGAGCGATTCGTTATATTCCGGGCGACTGAGATCCATTCCGAACGCCCGCGCAAACCCGGTAAAACGCAGGATCGGCTCACGGATTTTGCCGAAACCGGGATCGCTGAGGCCTGCGTCGCCGCGCGCATCCTCATCGAACAACACCGCTGCCAATGTCGCTGCGAGATCGCCTTTGCGCCCATCACCCACGGTTGCGCCATTGGGCAAAGTATAGCGGCCCGCATCGAATGCGCTGGCTACCCGTGTGGTGTAAGCGGGCGAGGGATTGCTGGTCGTGAAACGCTGGATCAACTGCCGACCGACGAACGGCCCGACATTCTTATGCGCCATGATCGTATCGAGCGCCTGATCGATGCTCGCCTGCGCGCTGGTACCGGCGGCGATCGTCGTGCCAAGGAACACCTTATCCACGACGGAATGCTCTTCGGTATTGACCGTCATTGGCCGCAAAAAGCTCTTTTCCAGACCCGTATCGCGATCGCCGATCCGGTCTACGCCCCCTTCGCGGCGATTAAGCCCTTCGAGGTCCAGCCCCGTAAACACACGCGCCAGACCGGTAATGTCGGCATTATCGTAAATCTCTTTCGCCTTGCCATCGCTGCCAATTACAGGCGTCCCGTCAGGGTTAAGCTCGACCAGTCCAATCGTAAACAATTGCAACAATTCGCGCGCGTAATTTTCATCGGGCTTCCGGTTGCGGCGCGGGTCTTCTTTCCGATTGCCCATATAAGTGAGGTAATACCCCATCGCCGGATTGTAGGTGATGTCTTCCAGCAATTCGCGGTAATTGCCGAACGCATTGGTGACGAGCGTATCGCGATAGCCGCCCATGACTTCGGGCACATTGCCGACGAAGAAATCCGCGTAATCGGAAACGACCAGAATTTGCGACAAGGCAAATGCCATGCGCTGCCGCATCTGGTCTTCGCTTTCGATGGACGCGCGCCAGAACGCAAAAGCAGGTCCGTTGCGCGCGACGCGGTTGCTGCGAATGTCCGCATTTCCGAGGCGCAGATATTCCTCAATCATCGGCGTGTGCAATGTCGCAGGTTTATCGAGTTGTCCCACGAACCACGCCGAGGCGGAACGTCCAGTCTGGGCCGAGACTTGCATCGGCGTCGGGCCAAAGGTCGATTGGACAAGAAAGCGCGAAGTAGCCTGCTCGGTTGCAAACAAATTGTCCGATTGCGCGCCTTGCGAGGGATCGGGACCGGATACCGCCGTCTCGCCATCGCCGCCACCACACGCGCTAAGGACGCCCGCCAGCAGCGTTGCCGCAATGAATCGTGTTCGCATTTGCTTGGCTAAAATCATCGTTCCCCGCTCCTACCCACCCGGAATTGCGCTTTTGCTAGTTAAGATGAGGTTATGAGGGGCAGAAGCGACTGCCGTCTTACGAAAGACGGTTTCCGAAAGTTCGGAAAAATTTAACCATAAATTCGGTGTGAGGACGTGCTTGCAAGCCGCGCTATGATGGCTAAATACGGTGTCAAAGTTGGCAGGAATTGTTACATTCCCGCTGCCCGTAGGCCGACCGACCGGCTCCCCTACATGACGAGGTTTGCTTGGCTGTATCGACTGACGATCTGATCAGAGAGGCCTATGCGGTCGTCGCCAAGCCGGAGCGGTTGATGCATTTGCAGCATTTGCTCGATGAGGATTTGGCAAACCGCGATCTGTCCGACCGGGTGGAGCCGGATGTTGCTTCCCATTTCGACCGCGCGACGCATTTGCTCGATGAATTTGCGCCCGGTGTCGGTAGCGACTTCGCGCAAATTGCCTGTAATAACAGCGATTTGACAAGTGGAGTGTGCGATTTGCTGCTCGATAGCAGCTTGAAGATCGTCGAATTCAGCGACGACACTTTCACAAGCGGCGATTTTGTTTGCGGTGGCGCTCTGCCCGATTGGGTGTGGAGCGAAGACGAGGCGCAAACCGACCGCAAGGCCTTGCGGCAGCTCGCCAAGTCGCCCGGTCGCCAGCACACGCTGCGGCTGCGGCAATCGGACGATATGGCGAAAGGCTCGCTGTTTTTGGCCAGCCATGCGGCATTGGATGCACCGAAAAGCCGCGGCATGGTCGCCTTGCGCAGCTTGCCGATGCGCTATGACGAGGCTTCGGCCAGTGCTTTTACAGAAGCGTTCGGCCTGTCCGCAGCGGAAAGCGACATCGTGCGGCAGATCGTAAATGGCGGCACTTTGCGTGCCTTGGCGGCTGAACGCGGCACAGCGGTCGGCACCGTCCGAAATCAGCTTAAAAACCTGCTCCAGAAATTGTCGCTTAGCTCGCAAATTGACCTTGTCTGCCTTTATGCCGGTTTCCGACAATCGCACTTGAGCGAAACTGCCGGACGCGCGCGATACCGATAGTGACGAATTTACGCCGACTTACGTGACTTTGCACGGTGGGCAAGACACTGCCAGTCCAGTTTTACGGCCCGGTCGATGGCACGCCCGATCCTGTTTCTCCATCCTGCCTATGGCGGAGCGTTCCTGCCGCATAACTGGCAGCAACTTTGCAAACAGCGCAATCTGCGAATTATTGCGCCGTGGCGGCCGCATTTCGGGCGCGACGATGGCGATTTAAGCGGCATTCCTATGGTGCAGCAATTCAGCGATACTCTGGTCCAATTGCTCGACAAGCTCAGGCTCGATCAAGTCCATGTTCTCGCCGCGAGCGGCGGCACGCCATATGCGTTCGGGTTTACGCAGAAATACGCAGAGCGTGTGATCGACCTGACCATCGCGGGAACCGCCGTGCCAATCGCCACTCGCCAGCAAATGAGCATGATCGGCCTTAGTAATCGCCTACCCCTGCAACTGGCACGATATGCGCCCGCCATTGCGCGGCATTATGTGCGGGGGTGGCTGGCCAAATTGCATGAGGGCGACAGACACGATTTTATCCAGCGATTTTTCAAAGACAGTCCCGTCGACATGGAACTGGCGCGGGATCAAGAATTTGGCCGAATGCTTCAGCAGGGGCTGAAATTCTCTTATGCCGTCGGCTATCAGTCAGCCGTCGAAGAGCTTATCCTGAATTCATCGGACTGGTCGGAACTGGCGCGGGATATAGATACGCCGGTAACTTTGCTGAGCGGAGAAGCGGACAAACTCGCCCCCACGCCGCTGGTGCAATCCTTTGCTGCACGGCATGGCTTTGAAGTGATCGGCCCGATCACAGGCGCAGGCAGTTTTCTGCTATTCCAACGCCCGGATCTGGTCTGCGATACGGTGCTAAAAGCTCGCCAGCGCTAAATAGCGCCCTTCTCTGTAAGCTCCGACAAATCGCTATCGTCCAGCCCAAGCAAGTCCCCATAAATCTGCGAATTGTCCTGACCGGGTGTGGCTGGCGCAGGACGGCGAATGGAAGAAGGCGTGTCGGAAAATTTCGGAAACGCGCCCTGCATTTTCAGCTTTCCAAAGCGGATCGTATCGACTTCTACAATTGCCTCGCGCGCAGCAAAATGCGGATCGTCGATCATGTCCGGCGCGCGATAAACGCGGCCAGCCGGAATCGAATGCTCGTTCATTAACGCCTCGACCGCATCGATCGTCAGCGTTGCGGTCCACGCATTGATAAGCTCGTCCAGTTCGCCTTGATTTTCCCCGCGTGCCAGATGCGTTTTATAGCGCGGGTCTTCGGCCAGTTCGGGCTGCCCCATCGCCTGCGCCAGCCGCGCAAAAATCCCATCATTATTCGCGCCGATCATGAATGGACCGTCCTTGCACGAATAGACGTTGGAAGGAGCGATCCCCGGCAGGATCGACCCTGCCCGCTCGCGGATAAACCCGTTGCGGTCGTATTCGGGGACCAACCCTTCCATCGCTTGCAGCACCGATTCATACAATGCAGTGTCGATAACTTGCCCCTGTCCCGTCTGGTCGCGATGATGCAGCGCGGCAAGAATGCCAATGCAGCCATACGTCGCGCACAGCGTATCGCCGATCGACACGCCCATGCGCGCAGGCGGACGATCCGGATCACCCACGATATAGCGCCAGCCACCCATCGCTTCGCCGATCCCGCCGAAACCGGGGCGTGCCGAATAGGGTCCAGTCTGGCCGTAGCCTGACATCCGCGCGATAATCAAACGCGGATTTTCAGCCAGCAAATCACTTGGTGCAAGGCCCCATTTCTCCAGTGTGCCAGGCTTGAAATTCTCGATCAGAATATCGGCGGTCGCAATCAGCTTGCGCACCAAAGCCTGCCCCTGCGCGATCCGCAAATTGGCCGTTACCGAGCGCTTGTTGCGCCCGATCACTTCCCAATGCACCTTTTCCGCGCCCTGACCCCATTCGCGCATGGGATCGCCTTTGCCGGGCGGTTCGACCTTGATGACATCGGCTCCCATATCGCCCAGCAATTGCCCGCAAAACGGCCCCGCGATAAGCTGCCCCATTTCAATGACTCGAATGCCGCGCAAAGCTCCCTCATTCGGCGTGGTTTCGGTCATGTCTCGCGTGTCGCTCGTATCGGTCATGGAGGCGTCCTTAGCCTGTCTTTGGTTTGGTGTGAAAGCCCGCCTTTGCCGGACACGCAAGATACCCCTGCAAAAGCGGATGACAGCTTCGCGCAAAACGTGCATCCATCGCTAATTATCAGGCATTTGCAGGAGCTACGGCAATCAAACTCGGCGTCTGTTATTATCCCGAACACTGGCCGCGCGCGATGTGGGCGCAGGACGCGCAGCGAATGCGAGAGGCGGGCTTGTCGCTGGTACGGATCGGCGAATTTGCATGGAGCCGAATTGAGCCGGAACAGGGCCGCTTCGACTGGGAATGGCTCGACGAGGCGATTGCGTGCTTAGCCGATGCGGGCCTCGATATCGTGCTCGGTACACCGACTGCGACGCCGCCCAAATGGCTGGTCGATGGGATGCCCGATATAATTGCGCTGGACCGGACTGGCCAACCGCGCGGCTTTGGATCGCGCCGTCATTATTGCTTCAGCCATAGCGGATACGCCGCCGAAGCCGCACGGATCACCCGCGCCCTTGCCCGGCGATATGGCAAGCATCCGGCCATCGTCGCTTGGCAAACCGATAATGAATTTGGCTGCCATGACACCGTGCAAAGTTTCTCATCCGCCGCCCGCGATGGGTTCCGCATATGGCTGCGCAAGCGATACGAAACGATCGACGCGCTGAATGCTGCATGGGGCAATGTCTTCTGGAGCATGGAATATGCCAGCTTCGATGTGGTCGATCTGCCGAACCTGACCGTCACCGAAGCCAACCCCGCGCATTGGCTCGCCTTCCGCCGGTTCTCCTCCGATCAGGTCATCGCATTTAATCGCGCGCAAGTCGAAATCATCCGTGAACACGCGCCCGGACGCGACATCACGCATAACGCGATGGGGTTCTACACCGGCTACGATCACTTCGATCTGGGCGACGATCTGGATGTGCTGGGCTGGGACAGCTACCCGTTGGGCTTTCTGGAAATGTTCCGGTTTTCCGACGATGACAAGCGCGATTTTGCCCGGCAGGGTCACCCCGACATCGCTGCATTTCACCACGACCTCTATCGTGGCTGCGCTACGCACGGGCGCGCATGGGTGCTGGAACAGCAACCCGGTCCGGTCAATTGGGCGCGCTACAATCCCGCGCCGCTGCCCGGCATGGTCAAGCTGTGGACGATAGAAGCGGCAGCGCATGGAATGGAAGCATTGCTGTATTTCCGCTGGCGACAAGCGCCTTTCGCGCAAGAGCAGATGCACGCCGGATTGCTGCGACCCGACAGTGAAGCCGCGCATGGCCTTGGCGAGGCAACCGAAGCAGCGCAGGAGCTGGCGGCTTTGGGCGACATCGGGAAACCGGTGAAGCAAGCCGCGATTATCTTCTCTTACGAAGCGGAATGGATGACGCAAATTCAGCCGCATGGCGAAGGCCTGTCGGCCCTGTGGGCGGCGTTCGATTGCTATTCCGCCTTGCGCGCGCTTGGCCTGAATGTCGCCTTTGTGCGGCCCGGCGCGAAGCTGGATGGATACGCGCTGGTTGTGGTGCCATGCCTGCCGATTGTCAGCGATGCCGTGATCGCGCAATTGGAAGACTTCGCGGGGCAAATTGTCATCGGACCGCGCAGCGGTAGCCGGACAGCGGATTTTACAATTCCTGATGAATTGCCTCCCGGTCCGCTACAATCGCTGATCGATTTGAGAGTGACGCGCTCTGAAAGCCTTGCGCCCTATGTGCAGCATCAAGGCGACGGCTGGACCATCTCCGGCTGGCTGGATCATTGCGAGGTCGGCGACAAAGATGGCGAGCAGGTCGAGGCGGAATTCGTAGCCGAAGACGGGACAGTCGCGGGATGGAAGCAAGGGCGGGTCCGTTACTGCGCCACTTGGCCGACCGGCGATTTCATCGCGTCCATGCTGAAACGCGCAGCCAGCGATGCGGACTTACCGCTTACGCAACTTGGCCGAAATGTCCGGCAAGTCACAACCGAACAAGGGCGCTTTGCCTTCAATTATGCAGCGCATGGCGTGGTGGTCGATGGCGAAGAACTGCCCGCTGCATCCTATCGCTATACGGCGGCGTGTGACCTGTCCGGTGACTAACTTATCGCGGGAAAATTGAGCGCCGAGGCCGTCAGCATCGCGGTGATTGTATCTGCATCGGCGGGATTGGCTTGCGGCGGACAAGGCTGCATCTTGGCAGGGGCTGGAAAGCTGCCATATCCGGCAAACAGGCAATGCCAGCTCGCGTTCGAATAGGCCTGCGTCGGATAATGCTGCGCGTTCGTTTCGCCGATATCGCGATGCGTGTACCAGCCGGTCATCATCGCTTTCAGATCGTCGGACAGTGCGGAATTGCTTGCGTTATCGCGCCAATACTCGCTGTCGTCCCGCTGATTAAGACGGTAATGGGCGACGATATAATCGCGGATCGCTTCATAGCGCGCAGCCGTTTTTGCATTGAACCGCTCGCGATGCTCCGCTGTATATCCGCCCTGCTCGTAAGCGTCGGCAAATTCCAGCGCGGTCGTAATGACGATGTGCAAAGCGGTTGCTTCCAGCGGCTCGATAAAGCCTTGCGATAAACCCGCCGACAGGCAATTCTTCGTCCAGCTATTTTCCAGCCGCCCAACCTTCATCGGCAAGGTGCGGGCAGTGGTATCGCTATCCAGCATCCCGATCGCGGAGCGCAATTCGGTTTCGGCTGCGTCATCCGAAATATAGCGCGATGAATAGACATAGCCATTTCCAACGCGGGTCGTCAGCGGGATTTTCCAGCGCCACCCGGCCTGCATTGCAATGCTTTCGGTTTGCGGGCGAAATGGTTCTTCGGCTGGGGTTGGCATGACCACGGCACGGTCGTTGAAGAGATTATCGGCAAACGGCAGAAATTTGGCATCGAGCGCGCCTTGCGCAATCATCGCGCGGAAACCCGAACAATCGACGAAAATATCGCCCTCCAGCCGCTCGCCATCATCGCATAGCAGCGCCGCGACCTCGCCCTCTTCGCTCAGCTCGACTTGTGAGACATTGCGCGGCACATGGCGCACTCCGCGCGGCACTGCCCAATCGCGCAAATATGCACCCAGCTTGTACGCATCGAAATGATAGCCGTAGCTTGGCGGAAACGGAAAGTTTTCTGCCGGATGGGGCGCTTTGCCTTGCCGGGCCAGATAGCTGCCGAGGAAATAGCCATCGGGCAAAACCGGCACCTCGAAACCGCGCCGGGCAAGCGCGCAATTATGGATAAAAGCAGGTTCGCTATGCACGTCAAGTGCGGCGGGGAAGTGGTGGAAATAGCTGTCAAACCCCGCGCGGTTGCTCCAGCCAGTAAACCTAATGCCCAGCTTATAGGTGGCGTCGCACGCGCGCATCCAGTCAGCTTCGGCAATGCCAAGGTGGTCGAAAAAGGCTTTTAATTGCGGCGTCGAACCCTCGCCAACGCCAATGATACCGATGGCCGGATCTTCGACCACCGTGACGCTGCCACCGCGCTCGCCCCATTTCTGATGCAGCAAGCAGGCCGTGATCCAGCCTGCACTGCCGCCGCCCAGAACAACGACGCGAGGTGGCCGCAAATCGCTCACTCGGGCTTGAGTTCTATCGCAAATCCACCCGCGCGGGCCATCGTCAATTCCAGTATGCTTTTTGCGGTGACGCTCATCGTTTCGACATCCATCGCATGACGATCCTCGCCTAGCCCGTCAGCCTTGGCACCGTCCCGCCAGATCGTTGCTGTATAAGCTTGTTCGGCGTCGAGAAAGTCCAGATTAATCTCCACATCGCGCGCATTTTCATCGGTCACGCCGCCAAGATACCAGCTTTCCGAGTTGCGATCCTGCCGCGCCATGATGGCATATTCGCCGATGGCACCTTGTAGCAGCTTTGTGTGCGACCAGTCAGCCGGAACCCGTTTAACAAAATCCAATGCACGCGGATAAGCGGCTAGGTTCTCCGGCAAATCCGCCGCCATCTGGATTGGCGAATAAATTACGACGTAGAACGCCAATTGCCGTGCCAATGTCGAAGGAATATCGGGCGCTTCGGCTCCGCGTCCCTTCAAGCTGAACACGCCGGATGTGTAATCCATCGGGCCGGACAACATCCGCGTCCAGACCATCGTCGGGACATGATCGGGCTGGTTTTTCGGCACGGCCCAAGCGTCATATTCCGCTCCACGCGCACCTTCGCGGCTAACCCAGTTCGGATAGGTGCGGCGCAAGCCAGTATCCTTGATCGGCTCATGCGGATTCATCGCAATCTTGTGCTTGGCGGCTTCCTTCACGACTTTCAAATGGTGCCGCGCCATTTCCTGCCCGTCATGCCACACGAAGGTTTCGCCGCCTTCGCCGTCGGACGCGATTATCCCGCCCGCATCGGCGACATAGCCAGACTTCACTGCATCGATGCCGAGCCGCTCGTAAAACGCCATCGCATCGGCCAGCTGCTCTTCGTACACCGCGATATTGCCGCCTGTTTCATGATGGCCGATGATCCGCACGCCCTTATCTTTGGCATAAGCGGCGACCGCTTCGATATCGAAATCGGGATAGGCTTCGGTGAAGCTGAATTCGCGGCCATTGCCGAACCAGTTGCCATCCCATCCAATGTTCCAGCCTTCGATCAGGACGCCGCGAAAGCCATGTTCTGCTGCAAAGTCGATGTGTTTTCTGGCATTGTCCGTGGTCGCGCCATGTTTTTCACCGCTCGACCAGCTGCTTTCATCAAGGTGCATTTCCCACCAGATGCCGATATATTTGTGCGGCTCGAACCAACTGACATCGCCCAATTTGTTGGGTTCGTTCAAGTTTAGCTCCAGATCGCTTTCGTAAAGTCCCGACGTATCATCAGCAATTCGGATGGAGCGCCAGGGGGTGTGAAACGGCGCATCGCGCACAACTTTGGGACCGCGCGGGCTGGGCGCCAGCGAAGCGCGAAAATTCGTGCCTTGCATCCGGCGCAGCCACATCCCGGAATAATCGACCAGCGCCGCTTCATGCAGCGACACATACGGCCCATCGGCCATGCGAAACGTGATCGGAGTGTGGGCGACGGAAACGGCGCTGACCGGAGTTTGCGTGTAGAGATATTCGTAGCGGTTCCAGTCGCCCGCCTGAATCCACCAGGCATCGCCATCGCTCGCAAAGTTGAACTCCGTCAGTTCTTCAGCGATCCGCGCGGTTGTGAAATGGTCCTGCTCCGGAAATTCGTAGCGGAAACCAACCCCGTCATTAAACACCCGCATTCGCACAATCAGCTCGCGCGGCGTATCGTCTTTCTCTGCAAATGTCAGCGTCAGTTCGTTGTGTTTGTCGGCAACAAATTGCCGCTCGCCCCACGGCTGCTCCCATTGCGTATCCACGGTATTGCTGGTCTTTGTGGTGACCGCAAAATTGCGCCGCATCGGGTCGTCATCGGTAAAGTTAAAGCCAAGATTGGACTTGGCAATCAGGGTTTTGCCATCCCGCTCCACCAAATAATAGGGAATGCCCTCGCCATCGGCATCCAGCGTCACGATAATCCGGCCATCGGGTGATTGCACGGTTTCCGCATAAGCAATGCTTGGCCAGCAAAGAGCCGATAGAGCGGCGAGCAAAAGCGTTATGCGCATGATGTTTCCTCGAAGATGAGCGCACCGAACGGCGCGAGGAATTGTAATGTCGATCCAGGAATAGCGAAGATGATTTCACCGGCATTATCTTCGTCCAAGGGCAGCGGGTCTGGACCGATATTGAACAGGCAGCGCAGTGTCTGGCCGTCGGCCTGGCGGATCATATCGAGCAGATCGCCATTCGCTTTACATTGGAGAATTTCGCCATGATGCAGCGCCGGATTGGCTTTGCGCAGAGCCAGCACGGTGCGCGTAAAATTCAGCATCGAATTGTCGTCGTCAGTCTGCTTGCTGACCGCTTGTTGCTGGTTGATCGCTCCGACCGGCAACCACGGTTCGCCGCATGGTAAACCCGGCGTGCGACGCCTCGGCATCCCACGGAAACGGCGTGCGTGCGCCATCGCGCGAGAGCGTCAGCGGCCAATTGGCAATCGCTTCAGGATCATGCAATTGCTCGAATGGAATATCGACTTGTGTAAGGCCCAATTCCTCGCCGTAATAGATGATTGCATTGCCGCGCAAACTGACCAGCAGCAGCATTTTCAGCCTTGCAAAAGCATCGCAATGCTCCGGCGCGCACCATCGCGACAGAGCGCGCGGCGCATCGTGATTTTCAAACGCCCAGCTTGGCCAGCCAACCCCGTCTGTCTCGGGCCATTCCGACAAAGCCGCACAGATCAGACCGGGGCTGAAATGATCGGCATAAAGGAAGTTGAAGCCATAAGCCGAATTCAAGTGACGGTCATCGGCGGTAAAGGCTTTCATCTCCGCCTCGGCCTCGTCGCCGCCAACCTCGGCCACTGTGAAGATCGCATCATATTCCTCGGTCACATTGCGAATGCGGGCGACGAAAGCGGCAATGTCGGGATGCGACTGATTGTATTTGCGCAGCTGAAAGTCGAACGGACGCGTGCGCGGTTTGTCGCTGGCAGGCGCCGGCGGATTGTCGCGCATTTGTGGATCGTGCATCAGGAAATTCAGCGCATCGATACGAAAGCCGTCAACGCCCTTGTCCAGCCAGAAGCGCGCTACGTCCAGCAACGCCTCTTGCACGTCTTCATTGTGGCCGTTGATTTGCGGCTGACTGTTTAAGAAATTGTGCAGATAATATTGCCCGCGTCGCGCATCCCACGTCCATGCCGGGCCGCCAAACACCGACTGCCAATTGGTCGGCGGCGAGCCATCGGGCTTCGCATCGGCCCACACATACCAGTCCGCCTTCGGATTATTCCGGCTTTCCCGGCTGGTCGCAAACCACGGATGCTCGTCCGAGGTGTGCGAATAAACCTGATCGATCAGGACTTTCAGGCCCAGCGAATGCGCGCGCGCAACCAAGGCATCGAAATCGTCGATCGTCCCGAATATCGGATCGACCCCGCAATAATCGGCCACATCATAGCCGAAATCTTTCATGGGCGAGGTGAAGAAAGGCGAGACCCAGATGGCATCGACGCCAAGCGCTGCGACATAATCCAGCTTTTGCGTAATACCGGGCAAATCGCCGATGCCATCGCCGTTGGAATCCATGAAGCTGCGCGGGTAAATGTGATAGATCGCCGCACCGCGCCACCACGGCTGATGGGCCGAGGCGCTGGTTTTGTCAGCAAGATGAGACATTTCGTTCATTCGGGACGCGCGTCCGCTTTGCACACCGCCCAGCCGAATGCGGGCAAGTCCAGCAACACGCTGCCCGGCGCATCGACTGTGGTCGGACAGCGACCGGCTAGCGTTTCCAGTGAGCGGGCTTCATACCCGATGCGGCTGCGCGTTGTCAGCGGGGCATTACTCGTATTAAACGCGATCAGATATTCCGCGCCAGTATCAGGATCGAACCGCGAGACCGAAAACAGTCCCGGCTCCAAATCATAAGTCCGCACGATCTGCTTGCCCCGCGCCAGTGCCGGATGCGCTTTGCGGATCGCGGCCAGTTCGCGGATCAGCATATAGAGCGGATGCGACGTGTCGTAATTGGCCTCGGCCGTTGTCGCGTCCGTCCCGATCAGGTCGTTGTCATTGTAGCTGGCCGTCACGCTCGGAAACATATCTTCGCGCGCCGCCTGATCATTGCCATCGCCGACAAAGCCCTGCTCATCGCCAGAATAAATCACCGGACTTCCCCGCAGCGTCATCATCATTGCGTGGCCAAGCTTCACGCGAGCCAGCAGTTCTTCCTGCGAAATTTTCGGCAAGCGCGCTTTGAGCAGCGTCGAAAAACGGCCCATGTCGTGATTACCAAGAAATGTCGGCATGGTTCGCGCCGCATCTTCTCCGCCTTCATACAGCACGTCGCCATCGAACATCTGCGTCATGACTTCGGGCGATGCCTCGCCGCTCAAAGCTTGCATCACTGCCGTTTGAAAGGCGAAATCCAGCACCGCAGGAAACCCGTCGCGCCGCGTATATTGCGCGATATAGCCGTTGTCGGGCGTGTCTTTATAGACCTCGCCAAAGATGTGGAAATTGGGAATGCCCTCGGACTTGGCGATGTCCAGCATGGCGGGCACGAAGCTCTGCCAGAATTCCGGATTGACGTGCCGTGCCGTATCGATGCGAAAGCCATCGACGCCAAATTCGCGGATCCAGTCGCCGTAAATTTCGGTCATCCCCGACAGGACGCGCGGATGCGCTGTAAACAGATCATCCAGCCCGACAAAGTCGCCATAACGGCTGCTTTCCCCGCTGAACGTCGTATCCCCGCGATTGTGGTAATAGATCGGATCATTGAGCCAGGCCGGCACTTTAACGTCGGCTTCAGCATCGGGAACGACTGGCGTGTAAGCATATGTCGGATCGGTTAGCGCCGCAAAATTCTCGACCGTCTGCACATCGTCGCCAAGGAAGCCGTCATTGATTGCCGCGCCGTCCGGGCCAAGCTTTCGCGAGTAGGGATAATCGGCCACGCTGCGATATTTGTAGCCGGTTGCATCACCCTCGCCGTAGCGGATCACATCGGCGGTGTGATTGGTGATGATGTCCATATAGACCTTCATGCCGCGCGCGTGCGCCGCATCGACGAAGGCCTTGAATTCGGCATTGGTCCCGAAATGGGGATCGATGCTGGTAAAATCCGTGACCCAATAGCCGTGATACCCGGCGCTTTCATCGCCGGGCGGTCCTTGCACGGGCTTGTTCTTGAAGATCGGCGCAAACCAGATCGCACTTATGCCCATGCCTTCGAGGTAATCCAGCTTGGCGGTCAGACCTTTCAGATCGCCGCCATGATAAAAGCCCTTATGCGCCGGGTCGAACCCGCTGACGAGCCGATCTTCGGGTAAGCCGCCGAGATCATTGGTGGTATCGCCATTGGCAAAGCGATCGGGCAAGACGAAATACACGACTTCATCTTCCGGAAGCCGCTCGCGAAAATTTGCACTCTCCGCTGCTTCCTGAGCTTGCGCGGTGGCCGGTGCCATGGTCTGACACCCAATCAGGCCGAGCGCCAGCAACGGCATCAGGGTTAGCTTCGTGTAAGTCATCATGCGGTCTTCCGATTGGCTTGCGGCATACAAAAGCCGCGCAAAAATTCGACATGGCCGGGCATGGTTTCGACCATTTCGCGGTTGCGAGCCTCGATCCGCTGCAACATCGCGCCAAGCTGATCCTGCGGCATGGCATCGGCGATCGGGTTCCAGCTTTCCGGCATTATGTCCTGTCCGATGAAAACCTGCAGCCAGCCTTGTTCGGTGAACAATTCTTCGTGCTCGCGGTGAATGAACCCGGCGCTTTTAAACTGTTCGATCTTGGCGCTTAGCGTGTCCGGCAATTCCATCGCGCGGCATCGGTCCCAGAACGGCTGGCCAACGCGCCCATTCGCCCAGTAATGCAGGATCAGAAAATCGCGAATGCGCGACCATTCAAACGCGGTCTGGCGATTGTATTCCTGCCGCATCGACGCATTGGACACACCATTGGGCAACATCTGCAAGAACCGCGCAAGCGAGGACTGAATTAAATGGATGCTGGTCGATTCCAGCGGCTCCATGAAACCCGCAGCCAGACCCAACGCGAGACAATTACCGACCCAATGCTGACCACGTGTACCGGTTGTAAAGCGAAGCTGGTTCGGCTCGGCCTGCGGCTCGCCATCGATATTGGCTAGCAGCGATCCCAGCGCAGCATCATCGGATAGGAATTCGCTGCAATAAACGTGGCCGTTTCCGATCCGGTGTTGCAGGGGAATGCGCCATTGCCACCCGGCTTCGCGCGCAATAGCTTTGGTATAGGGCGTGAAGTCGCCTTTGGTCGCACACGGAACAGCGACGGCGCGGTCACATGGCAGCCAGTGCGTCCAATCCTCGAACGGCGTCTCCAGCGCATCGCCTAGCAGCAAGCTGCGGAACCCGGTGCAATCGATGAAAAACTCGCCCTCAATCGCCTGACCATCTTGTAAGATGATCGCAGCAATTCCCGTATCGTCGCGGGTGACTTTGGCCACCATACCTTCAATGCGGGTCACGCCGCGCGCTTCGGAATAGCGGCGCAAGTAAGCGGCATAAAGACCAGCATCAAAGTGGTAAGCCCACGGCATTTCCGGCTTAGAGTGCTCTGGATCAGGCCGCCACATCTGCATTTTCAATGCGCGCGCCGCCAACTCGTTCAGCGAATAATTTTCAAGCGGCCCAGCTTTATTTTCCGCCTTTGCACGCAACCAGTAATGGTGGAACGGTAACAGGCCCGATGGATGCCCAATATTGCCAAAGGCGTGCATATAGCTGCGCCCTTCGCCCGCCCATCCGGCAAATTCGATACCCAGTTTGAAACTGCCGCGTGTCTCGCGCAGAAACTCGGCTTCATCGATTCCCAGCCCCGCATTGAACAGGCGGATTTGCGGGATCGTCGCTTCACCCACTCCCACCGTGCCGATGGCATCGGATTCGATCAGCGTGATCGTGCGGTCGGTAAAGCGTGACAAGGCAGCAGCCGCCATCCAGCCTGCGGTCCCGCCGCCGACTATGACAATATGCTGTGCTGCCTGATCCTCCATATGTCCTTCCCGCCCTGCTCCGGTCAATCGGTACAGACTGAGCCGTTAGCCTGGCCGGACATTAGCAGGTGTATGCCAAGAGGGGCGATAATCGTCGACTGCATTATACAGCCGATAAGACTACCGCCCTCTCCTGCGACCCATCAGAATTTATAAGTAAATCCTGGCCAGAAACCGGCGTCCATATTCCTGCCGGTCGATCACAGCTTCCGGCACCGGCACATCGAATTGAGAAACAAATGGCTGATTGGTGAGGTTTTGACCTTGCAGATAGACATGAGAGCCCGTCGAGCGCGCTGCCGTTCGGAAAATCATAACCGATCTGTGCATCGACAATCGTTTCCGCACGAGCAAGGCGTCGGGTAGGAGAACCGCCGAAGCCAGTGAAATCAGCGAGAAATTCGGAACGATAACGCACACTGCCGCGTGCATTAAACCCGTTCTTTTCGAAATAGAGCGTACCGTTCGCCACCCATTCCGAATAGCCAGGAATTACAGTCCTCGTTGCCGTTGGCATCCTCGATTTTCGACTTGGTCCAGCCAAGGCCACCAGTCACACCAAATCCATCGAGTGCTTCAGTAAATATCTCGAATGGAATCGTGGTCGATAATTCGACCCCATAGAAATCACCGCCGCCAGTGTTAACCGCGAATCGAGAAAACCAATTTGCGTAACAGGTGTGGCACCTGCCGGATCGGGAAAAGCCGTATAATCAAACACGGTCCGTGAGCCATCAATGTAGCTGACAATATTCTTATAAAACAACTGCACAGCAATCACGCCAGAGCCGTTGGCAAAGTACTTCTCGACGTTGAAGTCGACCGCATTTGCCCGATAAGGTCGCAGCAGCGGGTTGCCGCCACCGCCACTGATAAACGGTGCCAGACCAGTCGGGCTTTCCGCTTCATTAATATTGATTCCATATCCAATAGCTATGCGGAGGTCATCCAGTTGCGGCCGCTGAATCTGGCGGCTGGCAGCGAGACGGAAGATCCAATCACTATCCAATCGCAATGACAGATTTAGACTGGGCAAAACGTCCCAAAAATCGGCACCAAGGGAAATTGGGATCCGTTCGTCGCCATCAATCCCATCGATATTCGCAAACGCAACACCAGTTGATTTCTGGTTCGTGTGAACGGCCTGTACGCCGACATTACCAGTCAAGCTGCCAGCGCCTAGTTCCCGCTCAATATCGAATTGCAGATAAGCCGTCATCAGATCCTCTGTAACAAAATAAGCTTTCCGAGGAATGTCGTTCGAGGTATTCGCCTCCAGAACCAGCGTACCGGCGGCGATCAGGTCGCGCGCGTCATAGCTTACGATTGGCCCAAGACCCAGATAATCCAAATTGGTCGAACGAAGCAGTGCAATCGGCTGGAATGGACGATTCCGTGGCACCGCCGGCAAGGCGCACAAGCAACTCATCCGGTGTCAGGCTTTTGGAACGATCTGTATAAGCCAGACCAAACCGCACGGCAGAGAAGAAGCTGTCAATTTCCTTCGCGACCCCGATGTGGTACTGCTTCAATTCATCTTCAAGGATGCGGTTGTTATAATAGCCGGCTTGCGGAACCGACGGCTACCGCCCCAGCCCAACGGATCGGTCAAGACGATCTGATTAGGATCGCTATAATCCAGGCTGGGAGTGAAGACTGTTCCGCTTGTTTCGGAATTAAATCCAATAGTATCGGTTGCATCATTTGCTGCAAATTCGTCGCCTACGCGATTGGGGTCGTCCCAGTTAAAGCCAGTACCGGCATAGCTCTCGATGCTGAGCTCGTTACGGTCCGTGCGCGAATAACCGAAATCAAAAAACGCGCTCCAGCCGTCATCTCCTTCATATTCAAGATTCAGACCACCGGAATAAAGATCGGCTTTGCGTTGAAAAATGTCATTGCGAACGACGCCCTGAACATTTTCAAACGTTCCCGATGTGGCAAATTCACCAAATTCGGTCGGTGTTGTCGAGGCGGTCGATGCATCGAAAGTCGTTCCAAATGCCTGAAACCGAGTGGTAATTCGATGCCGCGTTTAGATTGGTCATCATTAAAGTTCGAATAAAACCCGTCGACGTAGCGATCAGATTTTCACTTAATTCGGCCTGAAATGTGCCATTCACGCCGAACCGCTTCAGCTGCGTGGATGTAACGAAACTTTTGGAGCCACCAATAACGAAAGGATTTCCTGCTTCGCCGTTGCCGCCGTAGCCCCAAGCGTTAAATTCCTGTAATTGGTAAGGCTCGTCCGTATAAGCAGCGGACAGTGCGATGCCCATCGTATCGTCGGCGAACTGATCGACGAAGGTCGCATTAACACGGTAACCAAATTCTTCCGAGCCCGCATTCAGCTTACCCAGATCGGCATATGACCCCTTCGCGCCAATAGCGAAAATCGACTCTTTCGCTTCAAGTGGACGGATCGTGCGCACGTCGATTGTCCCGATCAGGCCTTGTCCCACAAGACTGGCTGAGGGCGTTTTGTAAACCACTACCTGATTGACGACTTCGGATGGATATTGGTCGAATTCGATTGCACGGTTGTCACCGGTAGAGGTTTGCTCGCGGCCATTCAGCAATGTTTGCGAAAAGTCTGGGCCGAGACCGCGAATGGCAATGACGTTGGCGCGGCCGTTAAGGCGCTGCGAGGTCACACCGGGCAAACGCGCGATCGATTCGCCGATCGAATCGTCAGGCAATTTACCAATGTCTTCGGCAGTGACCGATTCAAGAATGAGGTCGGAATTGCGCTTTTCGGCAACGGCGGTTTCCAGCGAGGCGCGAAAGCCGCTGACGATAATCACATTGTCAGGATCGACGTCATCGACTTCGTTCGCGTCTTCGGTGGGATTGGCATCCTGCGCCAAAACCGCTTGCGGGGCGAGCCCTGCTACCAGCGCCAAAGCCAAGGCGGAACTGCTGATGCCACCGCTCAAAAAATTACGATTTACCACGATTTCTACTCTCCCAAGCCGCTGCATTTCTACAGTCAAAAATTTCGCACGTTTCCGGCACAGATACGCTGAGCCTTTGTGTTACAGTTTCGTTTCTCGACTGGATTTGACCCTCGCGAAAGGGGGCATACGTATGTTTGTGCAGTGCAGCAGATCGGGTTGTGACACTTTTGCACCGACTGGTCTGGAGAGGCGCTCGAGAGCAATCCGCCTCGGCAAGGTTTGCGATTCCGTCCGATATGCGGCACTATCAACCTGTCGAGTAGTCGCTCGCCGCAGCAGAAGAATTATAACATGGGCCGCAAGGCATCCGATCGACCGACATCTTTCGACATAGCCTATAAGGCCGGGGTGTCTCAGCCCACCGTCAGCCGTGCCTTGCGCGGTGACAAATCGGTCAGTCAGGCGACGCGCGAGCGGATCGAGATCATTGCGCGCGAGCTGAATTACACGGTCGATAAGAACGCCTCGTCACTGCGCTCGCAACGGTCGAACACCATCGCGCTGCTGTTCTTTGAAGATCCGACATCGGATGAAGGAATGATCAATCCGTTCTTTTTGTCCATGCTGGGATCGATCACGCGCGCCTGCGCCAATCGCGGGCTCGACTTGCTAATCTCGTTCCAGCGGATGGAAGATAATTGGCATATGCAATATCAGGATTCCCACCGGGCCGACGGTCTGATCCTGCTGGGATATGGTGATTACACGGTTTACAAGGATCGGCTGACGCAACTGGTCGCGCAAGGCACGCATTTCGTGCGTTGGGGTTCGGTGCGCAGTGACAATATCGGGCCGACGGTCGGGTCGGACAATTTCGGCGCTGGCTATCAGGCAGGCAGGCACCTTGTCGAGCTAGGTCGCAAGGCTATTGCATTTATCGGTCGCGCCGATGATTCCTACCCTGAATTTGCCGACCGCTATCATGGGCTGTCCAAAGCGATGGATGATGCAGGTCTGCACGTCGATACAGACTTGCAGCGCGATGCTTTGACAAACGAGGCGGATGGTTACGCCGCGGCAAAGGCGCTGCTGGATAGCGGCAAGACGTTCGATGCCATTTTTGCCGCCAGTGACTTAATTGCGATCGGTGCAAAACACGCGCTGGTCGAAGCCGGCAAGAGGGTGCCGGAAGATGTCGCTTTGATCGGCTTCGACGACATTCCCGCCGCTGCGCAGTCCAGCCCGCCTTTGACCACCATGATGCAGGACATTCGGCAAGCGGGCGATCTGCTCTTGGATGTCCTAATGCAAGCCATCGAAGGCGACGATACCGGCGGCAAGCAAGTGACCGCCAAGCTGGTCGCGCGCGAAAGCACCATCGGCTCCGCCGCGTCACCCCAGCCAGCCGTCCCGCAAACCCCGCCCGTTCCCGCAACACCGCGCTAGCGCGTAACCGCATTCGTATGCGCGGTTGTCGTTGGCGGTAATCGGTGCCAGCCTTTGCTTAAGTTGCGCGTAAACGGCGAAAGACCGGTTCGCGGCATGGGAGAGACAGACGTGACGATACGCGAGAAACCGCGCCAGAGTGCCGCCGGATTGTGGAATATTAGCTTCGGCTTTTTCGGTATTCAAATCGGCTTTGCATTGCAAAATGCAAATATGAGCCGTGTGTTTCAGTCGCTTGGCAGCGCTGTCGATGATCTGCCAGCGCTGTGGGTAGCAGCGCCTTTGACCGGATTGCTGGTGCAGCCGATCATCGGGCATTTGTCGGACAAAACCTGGCTCGGCAAACTTGGACGCAGGCGGCCCTATTTTCTGTTAGGCGCGATCTTGGCCGCGCTGTCGCTGTTTATGATGCCCCTGTCCAATGTCCTGCTGATGGCAGCGGTGCTGTTGTGGGTGCTGGATGCCAGCCTGAATATCTCGATGGAGCCATTTCGCGCGTTCGTCGGGGATATGCTGCGCAAGGACCAGCATACCGCAGGCTACGCCGTGCAAACTGCGTTTATCGGAACCGGGGCGGTCGTCGGTTCGATCGTTCCGTGGGCGATGACGGAGCTGGGCGTTGCCAATGTCGCGCTGGATGGCGGCATTCCCGACACGGTCCGGTACAGCTTTTGGCTAGGCGGTGCGGCGCTGTTTCTGGCCGTTTTGTGGACGGTTTTAACGACGCAGGAATACAGCCCGGAAGAGATGGCAGAATTCGCTGATCCCGATGCTGATAGCGGCGATGGCACGATGAGAGCGCTCGCCTCCAAGACTTACCTGAATTGCGGTGTCTGGATCGTCGCAGGCTTGGGAATTTGCGCATTGGTCGCGGGCATGGATCTGGAGAAGGAGATGTTCCTGCTCGGCGGATTGCTGATCGCTTACGGCATTTTGAGCGCCATAGCGATTTCCATGGCCAAGCAAGGCAACACCTCGGGAATGCTCACTTCGATCGTCGGCGATTTTTCGGGAATGCCGGACATTATGAAGCGACTGGCATTGGTGCAGTTTTTCAGTTGGTCGGCATTATTCATCATGTGGATCAACACCACGCCGGTGGTCACGCAATATGTATTCGGCAGCACCGATACGGCCAGCGCCGCTTACAATGAAGGCGCGAACTGGGTCGGCTGGCTGTTCGCCACCTATAACGGCGTCGCGGCCATTGCCGCCCTTACTCTGCTGCCGCTGCTGGCCAAGCGGTTCGGCAAAGCCAAGACTCACATTTTTGGCTTGTTGTGCGGTGCATTGGGATTTGCCGGATTTTTCTTCATCCGCGATCCAGAGCTGTTGCTGCTCTCTGAAATCGGCATCGGGATCGCCTGGGCTTCCATTCTGGCTATGCCTTACGCGATCCTCGCCTCAAGCCTGCCTCAAGCCAAGCTCGGCATCTTTATGGGCCTGTTCAACGTCTTTATCGTCGTGCCGCAATTGCTGGTCGCGACCGTTATGGGCACGATTATGAAAGCCTTTTTCCCGAACGAGCCGATCTGGACGATGGCGTTTGCCGCAGGGACGCTGGTGCTGGCTGCGCTGGCGATGACACGGGTCAAAGTCCCGGGAGAAACAATATGAATTACCTGACCGCAACAATCGCCGCTGTAGCTCTCAGCCTTGGCAGTTCTGCCGCAGCCAGCACCGACCCCTGGCAGCCCAAGCCCTTTGTCGAGCTGGAGCATCCCGAATGGTCGCGCGATGCCGTCATTTACCAGATCAACACGCGCCAGTTCACACAAGAAGGCACTTTCAAAGCCGCACAGCGCCAGCTTCCGAGGCTGAAAGAACTCGGTGTCGATATCCTCTGGCTGATGCCGATCCACCCCATCGGTGAAGTCAATCGCAAAGGCACGCTGGGTTCGCCCTATTCGGTAAAGGATTATTTCGGCGTCAATCCGGAATTCGGGACCAAGGAAGAATTCAAGGCGTTCGTCGATGCCGCCCATGCACAGGGCTTTAAGGTCATACTTGATCTTGTCGCCAATCATACGGCTTGGGATCATCCATTCGCTGCGGCTCACCCCGACTGGTACGAAAAGACGTGGGACAACCAGTTTCGGCCAACGCCTTGGTGGGACTGGTCCGACATCATCGATCTCGACTGGACCAAGACCGGCGTTCGGCAACACATCGGCGAAGCGATGGAATATTGGGTGCGCGAGTTCGATGTTGATGGCTATCGCGCCGATGTCGCTGGATATGTCCCGGTCGATTTCTGGGAAACGATGCGCACACGGCTGGACGCCATTCGGCCCGTCTTTATGCTGGGCGAAGTGCAGGAAACCGCATTCCACCGCGCTTCATTCGATGCGACTTACGCATGGGACTGGCATCACACATCAAAAGACGTGGCACGCGGGAAATCCGATCCGACGGCGTTTTACGGCTATTACGCCGAGAATGAGAGCCTGTGGCCGCGCGAAGCTATGCGCATGACCTATATCGAGAACCACGACAGCAACGCCTGGGAAGGCACAATGCGCGAAAATTATGCGGATGGTCTGGATGCTGCAACCGCGCTGGCTTTTACCGGCGAAGGTATTCCGCTGATCCATAACGGGATGGAGACGTGCAATAACAAGCGGCTGGAATTTTTCGAGAAAGACGCCATCGACTGGAGCAATCTCGGTGATATGGCAGCGTGCTCATACGGAAAATTGCTCACCGATCTGATCGCTTTTCGCAAAGCCAATCCCGCGCTGGAAAACGGCCAGTGGGGCGCGCGGATGCAGAAGGTGGAGACTGACAAGCCGCAGCAGGTTCTGGCATGGGTGCGGCAGGAACCGGGCAACAAAGTGCTGGGCCTGTTCAACTTTTCCGCTGAACCCGTGGTCGTAAATTTTCAGGACGGATTGCCACTTGGCACTTACGCCGATTTTGCATCCGATGCGCCGGTAATTATTAGCGAAGATGAGCCCGTAACGCTTCCTGCTCACGGCTTTAAATTGCTATCGTCGAAATAGGGCTGAGGTCCCGCGCCGACTTTTGGTGACGGCGGCGTCATCCGCAAACTATTTATCGGAAACAAGCGTTTTTCTCAGTCGTGCAAGTGCTGCGGCCTTGATCTGATGCACACGCGGCGTGCTCACATCCAGCACGGCAGCAATCTCGGTTAGGTTCATCTCCTCGACAAAATATAACTGCAGCACCATTTGCTCGCGTTCGGGCAAGTCGGCGATGGCCGCTGCCAATTCCTCATTGTCCTGATAATCGGCCAGAATGCTGAACGCGTCGGGCCGGTCGTCCGCAAATGCACTGTCGGTCTCGTCGTAAGTCGCATCAAGCGAGGCCACGCGCACGGGCACGCCTTCATAGCTTGCGAGGTCAGCTTGCGCGATCCCCAGCTCCGCAGCCAATTCCTGTCGGTATGGTTCACGGCCCAGCCGCGTTCTCAAGGTAGCGGTTACGCGATCGAGGCGCTTTCTGCGGTCGGTCGCGCCCCTGCTGTCAGGCAAGCTGCGGCGCAGTAAATCATACATCGCCCCGCGCACGCGGATCTTGGCATAAGCGGCAAAGCCATCCTCGCCCGGCCCTGCATGACGACGCGCGCATTCGGTTAGCGCCACAAATCCGCATTGCACCAGATCCTCGACATCGAGGCCCGGACAACCGCTGCCATGAAGGTGCCAGGCGGTTTTGTTGACCAGCGGCATGAAGCGGCGGACGCGATCTTCGACCAAAGCCGGATCGGTGTAGGCTTGCGCCAGTGAAAAAGCGGCGTGATCGTGTTTCATGCGGCAACCGCCTCTCTGTTATCCTGCGATGTGACTTGCAAAGGTTCTTCCTGTGCGGGCGCGCCGACGACCGCGATAACGTCAACCGGTTGTTCGGCTGGCAATTCCGCCAGTGACAACACGAGGCAATCGGGCGCGCGAGTGCGCAACAGCGTCGACAAAGCACGGCGGGCTGGCGGTTGAACGATCAGGGCAGCGGGCTGCTCTTGCGAATTGATCAGTTCGGCAATCTGCTCGCCGATCATTCGCGCGCAATCCGGCTCGATCAGCAATTCGCCGCTTGCCGGATCGCGCATCCCGCCGATAATCGCGCTTTCGAGCGACGCATCCAGCGTGATGACGGACAGGCTTTTACCCGGCGCACAAACCTGTCCGACCAGCCACGGCCCCATGTCACTGCGCACGTGATCAACCAGCTTGTCGAAGTCCTTCTCCCCCTGCAATGCCAGCGCAAGGCTGGACAGGATCGGCATCGGGTGAGCCAGCGAGATGCCATCCGCCACGAGCGCACGCAAAAAGCGCGTCAGTGGCAGCCAGCGGAAGCGGGTCGGGCGTAATCGCCTCAATCAAACCGGGCGCGTGTTCTTTAACCCCGTCGATGATCGCGCGCACTTCTTCCGGCCCAAGCAAGGACGCGGCGCGACTGGCCAGCATATTGTCGAGATGTGTTGCAATGACAGTGCCGGGATCGACCACCAGAAACCCCTCGGCAATCGCGTTCTCCCGGTCGGCAGGTCGAATCCACAATGCTGGACAGCCAAAACTGGGATCGAACCCTGCAATACCGTCCAGCATATGTTTTGCCGACGCTTCGCCAGTGTCGATCGCCAACAGCCGGTCGGCGCGCACGTCTCCGCCACCCACAGCTACGCCGCCGATCATCACCCGATATGCGCTGGCTGACAGGTCCAGACTGTCGCGCACGCGAAAGCGTGGAACGACGAAGCCGAAACTTTGCGATAGCTGTTTGCGCACGCCGGTTATCCGCGCGACAAGCTGCGAATCCTTCGATTTGTCGATCAGGTGGACCAGCCCATAGCCAAGCTCCAGCGTGACCAGCGTGTAATCATTGACGTCGTCGATTACGATCATTTCCGGATTGGGTGCAGGCGCGGGGTTGGCGATTGCAGCAGGCCGTGCGGCTTTCGTTTTCAGCTTGCTGTAAAGGTAAAATGCTACCGCTGCTGCGGGTAGAAACACCGTTTGCGGCATGGCGGGGATCATGCCGATCGCGCCCATAACCACTGCCACGGGTAGCCAGCTGCGCGGATCGGCAAACTGGCTGCCGATGTGGCCCGCCAGATCGTTTTTGTCCGAAACGCGCGTGACGATGACCGCCGCCGCAATCGAGAGCAGAAGCGCGGGAACCTGCGCCACCAATGCATCGCCGACCGCCAGCGTGATATAACGCTCTGCCGCTTCCGAGGCCGACAGCCCGTGGCTGATCATGCCAAGGCAGAATCCGGCAAGTATATTGACCCCCAGGATCAGCAAGGCTGCAATCGCGTCGCCTTTCACGAATTTGCTGGCACCATCCATCGCGCCATAAAAATCGGCTTCGGTTGAAACTTCGGCACGGCGCGCTTTGGCCTCTTCCGCCGTCATCAGTCCGGCAGCAATATCGGCGTCGATCGCCATCTGCTTGCCCGGAAGCGCGTCCAGAGTGAAGCGTGCGGACACTTCCGAGACGCGCCCTGCCCCCTTTGTCACCACGACCATGTTGATGATGATCAGGATAAGGAACACGAACAGCCCGACCGCAAAATTACCATCGACAAGGAACGCGCCGAAGCTTTCGATCACTTGTCCGGCCGCCGCATCGCCCTCGTGTCCGTTGACCAGAACGATGCGGGTTGAGGCGACATTCAGCGCCAATCGTAACAGCGTGGCAAACAGCAACACCGAGGGGAACGATGAAAAATCGAGCGGTTTCGCCGCGTTCATCGCTGCCATTAAAATCGCGACCGACATGGCGATATTGAAGACGAAAAAGACATCGAGCAACATAGTCGGGATCGGCAACACCATCAGGACAATGAGCGCCAGTATTCCCGCCGGTAGAGCCAGCGCGCCAAGCGACATTCCACTTGTGGAGGTTTGGATTGCAGGTGTGCTGACGGGCGCGCTCACAGGCCGAATGCTTTCAGCTTGCCATAGGCGGTCCGAACATTGGGCGAAGCGTCTGCCCCGAAGCTGTCACGCAGAATATCGGACATGGAAGACATGGAGGACATGGAAGAGGGCGCCGACAGTGATGACAAATCCGATACGCTTGACCTTCCCATCGGCTGGTATGCGTTGCGCGCTTGCCAGTCCGAACGCGCAGATACGAAACGCGCTTCCATGCTGGAGGATGCGCCCGCTCCATCGGAAATTGACGTGGTCGATAATTCGCCCTCGCCCTGCAACGCCGCGTCGATTTTTCCGCGAATGATTTCCATCACGCCTGTAAGGGAACGCGGTGCGCCGCTTGGCTCGTAGAAGATCGGTTTGTTCGCAGCAGCAGCGCGCGGCAATACCGAAGCGGCTGTGGATGCAGGATTGGTTTCCATAGCCGTCAGAAATTTCGTCGCGCCTCGCTCACCCAGAAAATGCGCAAGATAGAGTTCCGCTGCGTCAGGATCGCGTCCCAGCACAGATTGCAGCGCAACGCGATTGTCTCCGGCCAGCGCGCCAGCCATTAACGAGGATGCCTGCGGATCGAAGCGCAACGCCATAATTTCCGCGCGTTGTGCGGGGTTGCTAACGCTCGCCCGCCCACCCCTATTTTGAATTGCATCGGCGATGCCGGTCATGCCGTGCTTGCTGCCGTGCCGATCCAGTGTGTTAAGCCAAGTGCTGTCGATAAATTGAAACAGCCCGCTGGCGGAAGAGGTTGCGGCGCGCGCGTGCGGATCAAGCGAGGACTCGATCTTTGCTTGCGCCAACAGATAGGAGAAGTCGGTCCCGGTAGCCGCAGCGGCGTGAGCGATCGCCTGCCGTGTCTCCGACTTGGCGGTTGGTGGTGCAGCGGAAATAGTCGTAATGTCGTTCAAGGCCTACATCCTGAAAATTGACTTTCCCAGTGATGCAGCAAGAGCCGTGCCAATTATTGAATGCACTCTAGCAAGCGTAGCCAGCCCGGTTTTGGCGGGTGTAAGTCCCGGGCGCTTCTGTCAGCGCGTCAAGGCGCGCCGCAACATTGGCAGCGACCAAATTGCGCACGCGGCGATTGACCTCGTTGGCCTGCCTCGCAGCGATCAGGAGCCCACGACATTCGTCATCGATGACTTGTGGTTCTGCTCCCAAAACATCGCACAGGCTCTGTTTTGACCGACTGGACATAGTCAAGGCATCGACATCGAGAGCGGCAAGCGCTTGCCGCTCATCTTCGAGAACGGCCAACATTTGCCGCAAATTTTCTGTCAGGTGTGACGCGTTCATTCTTTAGAGCCTTGCATCATTGTTGCAGCGACCATGGCATCGGCTATTTTCGTGGGAAGCAGCGGATAGGTACCTTGCTGAATTGCAGTACGAATTTCCGCAACGCGCGCCGCATCGACTGGCGGACCAACACTGCTCGATGGAGCCGATCCGATTTCGACTATTACGCCAGCCTGTGAACCGCTTTTAGGCTGGCTGGCGGATTTCGTGCCATCCTGCGCTTCGGAACGAGGGCGCGTGTCCGAAGCAGCAGCCGGGAGCGGTGAAAGACCGCCGACAGGTTTGAGATCAAAGGACATTTTCAAGGCTCCTCACAAGATACTTGTCAGCAAGAACGGTCTTTGGCTGGCGATATTAAGGGCGAAGACAAAAATTTATGAGATGGGTATCGAAACCTGACCGGGTTGATCGATCCGCGCGCGTAAAGGCTCGCGGTTGCCGACTGGTTTCACGCGGATCCAATCGCCAATACTGCCAGCTTCCATCGCCTGTCCCTGATGAGCCACGCTGAAGCCAGGGCCGCGTACAGCGATCGAGACCATGTCTCCGCGCGCTACGACCGGGACTGCTCGTTCTGCAAGCGCGCCGGATTGGCCGCTGGCTATGGGTACATAGATTTTCCAGCCACCGGGCTCCGGGCATTCGACCTTTACGGTCTTTCGGCCTTTTCCGTACCAATCCATCGCGAAACCGCCTTTGCAGATAGCAAGGCGAAGTCGGCGATCCACTGGCCTCATCGCACCTTGCCGCGCACCCACGGGATGCCCGGTATACGACTGCACTGCGCGATCTATATCCTGCGTATCCACAAAATCATCCGATTGTTCGGCAAACGCTGGCGATGCTGCAAATATCAAGCAAACGACTGAGAGAGCGATACGCATTTTATTCTCCGGAAGATGTTTTTATACCGTCCGATATTAGCAAGGACTGTGCCAGACTGCCGCTATCCATCCCGCGATCGAAAGCAAATGAAGCTGTCAATGCCTCGCCATCGCCACTTTCCGGCTCCAACACTATCCGCGCAGTATAGCCCACGTCTGCCGCATCGCGCGCCGCGTCCAAAGCGCTGACCATAGCCTGTTCGCGCGAGTCCGAACCGAAATCCGCATCATCGCCGTAACCTACAAAGATAGTCAGTATCTCGCGAGGATCTGCAGGCCGCTCGAATAGCCAATCTGCCAGCGATACCGAACTATCGGCGCGCCACACCGCAACCGGATCGGATCTTGTCGTCGTGTGTGCGCTTTCGACAGCCATCTTGGCTTGTGACGGTTCGTCAGACAGCGCAGTGGCCGTGGTCACGAACAGGATCAGCGAAAGATCGGCGAGCATTACCTGCCATCCATAAGTTACCGGGATTGTCACGCGCTTTGTCGTATTGAGGTTTGCGCGGAAGGCTCGGCCACTATCAGGCAGCGCACCGGATAATTGTTCCGCCAGCCAGTCGATCAGTTGCTGCCGGTCCCGTTCCTCGGCTTCTCCGCGCCGCTCGATCAAACGCGCCAGAGGCAGCAGGACAAGATGCGCGGCCAGCAACCCGTATAAGGTGGTCACGACGGCCATGCCTATTGCGCTCATCGACCCGGTGCGATCCATGTCCGGGGCGGACAGCTGGCTCAACGCAAGCAATGTGCCTGCAAGTCCGAATACAGGTGCCAGCTCCGCCGCCTGATTGAGCACCGTCAATGCTTTTTCTCTTGCAGTGATGCGCGCGCCGGCATGGCGCTCATGGGCCGCAATCAGTGCCGGAATGGAGCGGTGACGGATCAATTCCTCTGTCGCATCGGCAATTTCTTCATCTGCGCACAATTCCGGTCGCGCGTGCAGCACGCCATCCTTGCGGATCATGCGGACTTGCGCGGCCAACTCGGCGCGCATCTTGTCGTAAGAAAAGCGTGGCCGCGAAAGCTGCCTGATGACCGCTGTCAGTGCCGCCAACTCGCTCCGTCCACAGCGCAGCATGGTGGCAATCGCCGTACCACCCAGCACCATTGCCGCGCTGACCGGATCGAACAGAATCGCAAAATGCGCTTCGGCCATGAAAATCATCTCCTCTCAAGCCAATACGGTCACACACCGGGAAATTTTAAGCGACCGGACGAAGTTTGCCGCATCCGGCAATTTGCTGCCGCCAGTGTGACCGCCTGTGTGACCGCCTGTGTTGCCGCCAACGGTGCCCTCGACCTTTTCTCCCACCGCAAAGTGCGGCGAAACAAAACTGGCACGGCTCTTGCTGATCTTTCCAGCGGGTCGGCTCGCATCGCCCGGAAAGGACAATCTTATGTCACACGCAATGTTTGGTATTCACGGCGCAGCACTGGAAGTCCGCTCGCAGCGGATGGGAATGCTGACTTCCAATATCGCGAACGCCGCAACGCCGGGTTACAAGGCGCGCGACATCGATTTCGCCGCCGCTCTGGACGCGCGGTTAACCGGCCAAAACGCGGATCGCGCTGCTTCAGGAGCTTTGCGTTATCGCATTCCCGTTATGCCCTCGCTCGATGGCAATACGGTCGAACTGGCCAATGAGCAGATGGCCTTTGCCGAAAATGCCGTGGCCTATTCGGCAACATTGTCATTCGTTCAGGGCAAGGTGAACACCGTGACCCGCGCGCTGAAAGGCGAATGAGCATGGCACAGCCCATGTCCATTTTCGAGCAAGTCCAGCGCGGAATGTCGGCGCAGCTTGTGCGCATGAATGCGGCAGCTTCCAACCTTGCCAATGGCGGGTCGGTCGCAGCCAGCGAGGACGAGGCCTATCGCCCATTGCGCCCGGTATTCGGCGAAGAACTGGATCGCGCCAGCGGCTTTTCCACCGTCCGCGTGGCCGGAATATACCGCTCCGACGCTGCCCCGATAAAGCGCCATGAACCAGGGCACCCGCTTGCCGATGAAAATGGCGATGTCTGGCAAGCGCCGGTCGATGAGACGGCCGAAATGGTCGAGATCATGGAAAGCAGTCGCCAGTATCAAAATCTGGTCGAAGCCATGCAAACAGCCAAACAACTCATGCTTGATACGATGAGGATCAAATGACCCCAGTAGCTTCCACAAATTTGCCAAATGGCATCACGGGCAATGCATCCAGCGTTGCCGCAAATTCCGGCTTTTCAGCATTGGGCCATGGCGACTTTCTGCGCCTGATGGTCGAACAATTGAAGCAGCAAGACCCGTTCGATCCGGTCGATAACAAAGAGATGCTGGCGCAAATGGCGCAGTTCTCTTCGCTAGCCGGAGCAACCGAAGGCAACGCCTCTCTCGCAGATATTTCCGAAAAGCTCGACACGCTGATTGCGCTGCAAACACAAGCTGCGGCGGCGGTGCGGGTGCGCCCGGTCAACCTGCAATCACCACTCCCGACAATTCCTGAAAGGTAAGTTGATGTCTTTTTATACCTCCCTAAACGGCCTTAAAAACGCGCAGACCGACCTCGGTGTGATCGCGCACAACATCGCTAATGCCGAAACCACCGGCTTTAAGAAAAGCGATACGCAGTTTGCCGATCTGGTGGCTGGCAATTCCTTCACCGACCCGCGCCAAGTCAAAGGGATTGGCGCCACGGTCACCTCGATCAAGCAGAATTTTAGCCTTGGCGCGATCGAGCAGACCGGCAATGCCACCGATATCGCCATCAGCGGCGACGGGTTCTTCACAACGCGCGGCGGGGAAAGCGGAAAGATAACCTACACGCGCAATGGATCATTTGCGATCGACGGCGACGGCTATATCCAAGACGGGGCCAATAACCGCTTGCAAGTTATGGAAGTCGATGCCGCCGGCCAACCGATTGCGCCCGGCACCACTGTCGATGCGCAAATCGCTTCGGTCAATGCGGCGGGTGCGGATCTGGCCGGTGTAACGTTTGAGAAAGATGGCACGATCAATGCCACCTATGTGGATGGCACGATCGACACCGTTGGCCGGGTGGCTTTGGCGAGCTTTATCGCGCCCGATGGCTTGCGCCAAAACGGCTTTTCCAAATGGGAAGCGACCGGCCTGTCCGGTGTGCCCGCTTACGGGGTTCCCGGTGTCGATCGCTATGGTGATCTCTTATCCGGCACATTGGAGCGGTCCAATGTTGATCTCGCCGAAGAAATGGTCGGCCTGATCACCGCGCAGCGCAATTTTCAAGCCAATGCGAAGGCCATCGATACGGCCACTCAGATTTCCCAGACTATCATCAATCTGCGGACATAAAGCGCATGGACCGGATGATCTACACCGCGCTTTCGGGCATGGATGCAGCTATGTCGCGCCAGCGCGCCGTCGCCAGCAATCTTGCCAATGCGCAAACCACCGGCTTTCGCGCCGAAACCTTCAGCGTACAGCCGATGACGTTGAAAGGACCGGCACTGGAAGCGCGCGCTATGACCCAAGGTGCGGTGCGCGGGGCAAATATGGCCGCTGGCAGTATCATTCACACCGGACAGCCAATGGATGTGGCTGTGACGGGCGCCGCCCTCCTTACATTGCAAGCTGGCGACGGAACCGAAGTGTATTCGCGGCGCGGCGATCTCAGCGTCAGTGCAAGCGGCGTGCTGCAAAACGGAGATGGCCGCCCGGTAATGGGTGCGAACGGGCCGATCACCGTGCCCCTTGGAAGCGCTGTTACCATTTCCGCCGATGGCGCAGTGATGTCGGCTGATCCAGCTGCTCCCGATCAGCCAGCGCAGGAAATCGCGCGGATTAAACTGGCCAGCCCCATTGGCAGCAGGATCGAGAAGGATCTCGAAGGCTTCATGCGGGTTGTCGGCGGCGGGATCTTGCCCGGCGATGCCGCTGCGGAGTTGCAAACCGGAGCGCTCGAACAATCCAATGTCGATGCCGCCGGAACCATGATCGACATCATCGAGGCACAGCGCAGTTTCGATCGCCGGGTCAAGATTTTCACCACTGCCAACGAGCTCGACCAAGCGGGCGCCCGGCTGATGAGCCTGCGCGGCTGATCCGCGCTTTTCACCGAACAAGGACACGATTTTATGCCTATTTCCGCTCTTCACGTCGCCCGCACCGGGCTGGAAGCTCAGGACGCACGGATGCGCGTCATCTCCAACAATCTGGCAAATATCGGCACCACTGGCTTCAAACGCGACCGAGCCAATTTTGCGACGCTGGCTTATCAGGATGCACGGGTAGCAGGACAACGCTCTACTGGAGAAACCGCTTATGCCATCGGCCTCAACCTTGGTACCGGAGTGAAGTTGCAAGGCACCAGCCGCGTCGAAACACAAGGCACGCTGGATACGACCGGCAATGCCTTCGACATGGCGCTGGATGGCAATGGGTATTTCCAGATCGAGAAGCCCGACGGCACGACAAGCTATACGCGGGCGGGCAATTTTACCCTGAGTGCCGAAGGGCAATTGGTCACAGCTCAGGGTTTTGCGGTGCAGCCCGCCATTGCCGTCCCGGAAGGTGCGATGAGCGTAACGATCGCGCCCGATGGCACGGTCAGCGCCATGCTGTCAGGCGAAGCGGAACCCGCCGAAATCGGTCAGATTACCATCGCCCGGTTTGCCAATCCTGCCGGACTGCAAGCAAGCGGCGACAATTTCCTGCTCGAAACTGCAGCGAGTGGCACAGCGGAGATCGGCGTTGCCGGAACTGAGGGACGCGGCGCGATCCGGCAAGGTATGCTGGAAACATCCAACGTCAACGTCGTGGAAGAAATGGTTGCGATGATCGAAGCGCAGCGCGCTTACGAGATCAATTCCAAGATGATCAGCGCCGTTGATGAGATGCTGCGCAACGCCAATCAGACATTGTGATGCAAGGTAAACCGATGATCCGATCCGCTCTTTTTTCCGCGCTGGCGCTGCTATCGCTTGCAGCGTGCTCTGCGCAGCAGCCCCAGCCCGGTTTTCAGCCAGTCCTGCCCCCGCCGCAACCCGTGGTGTCGCCGCAAAACGGCGCGATCTTCCAAAGCGCCAATGGTTATGCGGGGCTGATCGAAGGCACGCGCGCCCGGCAAGTGGGCGATCTGGTCATGATCGTGCTTACCGAAAACATCGGCACATCCAAACAGACCAGCGGCAGGACCGACCGCAACGGGTCTGCTTCGATTACACCGCCCGCTGCCGGTCCGCTCGATTTTCTCAATCCCGAAGCCCTTAAAGCCGCGGCACAATCGTCGTTCTCTGGAAGAGGCAATGCCGCGCAGCGCAGCACGCTGAACGGCGCATTGGCCGTAACAGTCGCCGAAGTGCGGCCCAACGGAACGGCTTATGTCGTCGGAGAAAAACAGATGTTGCTAAGCCAGGGAGACGAATGGGTGCAATTTGCCGGGATCGTGCGTCTGGCGGATATCGACGCCGACAATCGTCTGCTGTCGAGCAATGTTGCCGATGCGCGCATCATCTATTCCGGTGCGGGTGCGATCCAGCAATCGAGCCGCCCCGGCTGGCTCTCGCGCTTTTTTGGCGCAATCAGCCCGTTTTGAACCGGAGAGAATGATGACCCGCTTCCTCCTAGCCATCCTCGCCCTGCTGGCTGCGCTTCAGTCGGCACCGGCTTTCGCCGAACGACTGCGCGATATCGGCACGTTTCAAGGCGTGCGGCCCAATCAGCTTACCGGATATGGCGTGGTTGTTGGTTTGCAGGGTACAGGTGATGATAATCTCGCTTATCTGACGCAGGCGATGAAAGGCGTGTCCGGTCGTCTCGGCCTTAACCTGCCGGCCGGGGTCGCGCCCGGCCTGAAGAACGCGGCGGCGGTGATTGTGACTGCCGAACTGCCCGCTTTTGCAAAACCGGGACAGCGGATCGACATCACCGTATCGACGCTGGGCAAGGCGAAAAGCCTGCGCGGCGGTGCGCTGATCCTGACAACGCTTTACGGTGCAGATGGCCAAATTTACGCCATGGCTCAGGGCAATCTGGCGGTCGGCGGCCTTGGTGCGTCGGCGCGCGATGGATCGATGCTGACGGTCAACGTCCCGACCGTGGGCAGGATTGCCGACGGCGCAACAGTTGAGCGCACGGTCGCGACCGGCTTCGACAGCGGTGCCGAGCTGCGCTTCAACCTCAACCAAGCTGATTTCCTGACGGCCTCGCGCGTCCGTGACGCGATCAACGCCGCATATCCTGATTACGCTCTGATTGTTGACGGCGTAACAATTTCCATCGCCATGCCCGCCGATAATGATGCGCGCTCGTCATTGATGGCCGCAATCGAAATGATCGAGATCGAACCTGCGGAAACCCCGGCTCGCGTCATCGTGAACAGCCGCACGGGCACGGTCGTCATTAACAGCGCGGTGCGGCTCTCGCCAGCCGCTATCAGCCACGGCAAACTGGTCGTGCGGATCGATGAAGCGCCGCGCGTGGTTCAGCCCGAACCCTTCGGCAACGGCCGTACCGCAATCGAGGAATCGAGCGAGATTACCGCCGATCAATACGGGAACCGAGTGACCCTGATGGAAGGCGGTGCGAACTTGTCGCAGATTGTTGATGCGCTCAATCTGCTGGATGTGGGCGCGTCAGATTTGATCGTTATCCTGGAAGCATTAAAGCAAGCGGGCGCGTTGCAGGCCGAGATGGTGATCCTGTGACCGACCCAATTACGTCCATTACCGCCGCCTCGGATCCGCAAGAACGTGCCGAACTGCGTCAGGCCGCCAAAGGCTTCGAAGCGGTCTTCGTGCGGCGGATGCTGGAGGCCGCGCGCGCCACCGACTTTGGCGGCGGTGATGTGTTCGGCGGGCAGGCAATGGAAACATACGGCACGATGCGCGATGAATATCTGGCTGACATTGCTGCTTCGACCGGAGCTTTCGGCATCGCGGAAATGATCGAGCGCCAACTTTCTACGCGCCTGCCCGATGTGGCCGAGGATAGCTAGAATGTCCGGCAATCTCATCCAAATCGGCAGGAGCGGCGCAGCTGTAGCGCGCAGCGCATTGGAAGCGACCGCGCAGAACATCGCCAATGCCGACAACCCCGATTACGCCCGTCGCTCATTGAGCATTGCGGAAGTCGCCGCGACCGGTGGTATCGGACTTAACAGCAGCGCGGCCCTGAGCGGAGCGCGGGTCGATCGCGTTCTGCGCACCCAATCGCAGTTTCTGCACACCGAACTGCGCCGAACCAATGGCGACGCGGCGCGAGCGGATGCGGAACTGACAGGACTGCGTAGTGCCGAAGCGGCCATCGAGCAGTCGGGTCTTCATTCCGCCATCACGCAATTCGAGGGTAGCCTTGCGCAGCTCACCGCCGACCCGCTGGATGGCGCGCTAAGAGCAAGCGCCTTTGAAGCCGCTCGTAGTTTGACGCAGACATTCAGCCTTGCATCGCAGGGTCTTGATGCCGCGCGCGAAGGGTTGCTCAGCGGCGCGACTTTTGGCGTGGAACAAGTCAATATTCTCGCTCGGGAACTGGCCCGGACCAATCTCGGCCTTGCTCGCGCGCAGGACGGATCGATGAGCAAAGCCACGCTGCTCGACCAGCGCGACGCTATGCTAAAGCAAATGTCCGAACTGGTTGGCACTACTACCGAGATCGACCCTGTAGGACGCGCGACCGTGCGCCTTGGCAGCGGCGGAGCGGCGCTTGTCGATGGCGCTCAGGTCGCTACTCTTACCATGGCGCAGAATGCGGATACGACTGTTTCGTTTGCGCTTGATGGAGCGGTTGTCACGCCAACGGCTGGCTCGCTGACGGGCCAGGCAAGTGCCATTGCGCGCATCCGCGATTTGCATATTGAGCTTGATGGGTCTGCAGCATTGCTAATCCAGCAAGGCAACGATGCGCAGTCGAATGGCGTTACGCCAGCCGGAACACAGGGCCAGCCGCTCTTTTCCGGCACGGGCGCGGCCAGCATCCAGCTCGCCCTTGCAAATGGGTCGGGCTTCGCGACCGCTTCGTCAGGGTCTGGGCCTAATAGCCGGTCGACCGGCAATCTTGAAGCCTTGCGTGCCACGCTTGCCGGAAACGGACCAGCTGCCGCTACCGACCGCATCTTATACGACCTTTCCAGCGCGATATACGGACGCGAAACGACGCGCGATGCTCTGCGCATTATTGCGGACACAGCGGAGTATGCGCTGATTGCCGAAACTGGCGTCGATCTCGACAATGAAGCAGCCAATCTGCTGCGATTCCAGCAAGCCTTCCAAGCCAATAGCCGCGTTATCCAGACCGCCGCAGATATCTTCGACACGCTTCTGGGGATCGGATGATGAGCTTTATCACCAACAGCTCCTTGGCATTTCATAACCGGTCACTGGCGCAGATGAGTGAGACGCGTCGGGACGTGGAGACCATGCAATCGCAACTTGCAAGCGGGCAGCGGTTATCGCGTTCGTCGGACGATCCCGTGGCGGCGGCTCAAGCCAGAATGCTGGAGCGGGCGCAAAGGCTTGCCGAAATGGACGGGAAAAATGCCGTCCGCGCAAATGACGATCTGTCGCTGGCAGGCAGCGCATTGCAATCGATCGGCGAGGATCTGGCGCGGATCAAAGAATTGGCCGTGTGGGCTGGCAACGATACCGTTTCGGATGAACAACGCGCCTCGATCGGGCAGGAAATTGCCCAAGTCAGGCTTGGCCTGCTGGCCGCGATCAATGCGCGCGACGTTGGCGGAAGCAGCCTGTTTGCAGGAGAAGTCGCGGGCGATGCGTATGCGATGGATGGCAATGGTGATGCCACCTATCTTGGAACTGCGCAGAGCAGCGTATTGCTGCTTGGCGAAGGGCAAAGCGTCCAGCGCGGCTTAACCGGTCCCGAAGTGTTCGACTTCACGTCCGCCGGGCAACCGCAAAACTTGCTCGCCTTTGTAAAAACGCTGGCTGATGCGCTGCAAGGCAGTGCGGCAGATCCCGGCGTCGCAGCCCGCGATGCGCTGAGCGGGCTTGATGATGCACTCGATGTCATCACGCGCTCGCAAGCCATTATCGGCGCGCGGATTGCATGGGTGGACACGATCCAGGGTCGGCAAGAAGTGCGATCAGAAGCACGCGCCGCCGCGCAGCAAGAAACCTCCGGCGTAGATTACACCTCTACCATCGCCCGCTTGCAGCAGGCTTTGACCGTCCTTGAAGCAAGCCAGGCCGGTTTCGCCCGCTTGTCATCGCTTACCTTGTTCGACCGCATTTAAGCCCGACCGGAGTTATTTTCCCATGTTTGCAGCACTCGGAATTGTCATTCTACTGGTCATGGTTTTCGGCGGCTTTGTTCTTGCCGGTGGTGCTTTGGGTCCGGTCATGGCCGCAGTACCAACTGAAATGATGATCATCGGCGGCGCATCGGCAGGAGCCATCGTGGTCGGCAATTCCATGCACGAAATCAAAGGCATGGGTCGCGGGTTGATGAAAGTTTTCAAAGGACCGAGTTATAACCGGCAGGACCATATTGACGCCATTGCCCTGACCGGGCGGTTGATGCGGCTGATGAAGCTGGAAGGCCCGGTCGTCGTCGAAGGTCACGTCACAAACCCGCAGGAATCTTCGCTGTTTGCCGAATATCCGCGCATCATCGCAGACCATGCTCTGGGCGGTTTGATCTGCGACACATTGATGCTGCAAGTCATTTCCTCCGGCTCGCTCGAACCTCATGCCGTCGAGGAAGTCATGGACAATGCCATGCGCGCGCATTTCAGCGAACTGGATGAACCGGCCCATGCATTACAGCAACTTGCCGATGCCCTGCCGGCGCTGGGCATCGTTGCCGCCGTGCTGGGCATTATCAAGACCATGGGTTCGATCGATGAGCCGCCCGCCGTGTTGGGCAGTATGATCGGCGCCGCTCTTGTCGGCACATTCCTCGGCGTGTTTCTCGCTTACGGTATCGTCGGTCCGCTTGCAGGCCGCTTGAAACAGATTAACGCGCAGGATCAGCAGATTTTCCAGTCGGTCAAGCAAGTTCTGATGGCTTCGCTGCATGGCTGGCCCCATGCTTTGGCGGTGGAATCGGCGCGATCGGGATTGCCCGAAGCGCTGCGTCCGCCGCTGCTGGAATTGCTCGATACTCTGAAGAACAGCTGACATGGCGACCGCTCCTGCATCCGATAAGCCTGCCGCGACCGAGCCAGATTACGAGGGCATTGAGCGGCGCGTCGCCGATGAACCGGATAATAAAGAGCAGGAACCACTCCGCCCGGTTATCGTCAAAAAGGTCATCGTGCAGGAAGCCGGCCATCACGGTGGTGCCTGGAAAGTCGCTTATGCCGATTTCGTAACCGCAATGATGGCGTTTTTTCTACTGCTCTGGTTGCTGGGCGCGACCACTGAAAATCAGAAAAAAGGGCTGGCCGATTATTTCACTCCCACTTTGGTCAAGCTGAAAGAAGAAAGCGCCGGTTCTAACGGTCTGCTGGGTGGAAGCTCGCTGACCGATGTCGATAGTTATCCGCACGCGCAGGGGCAAACCGGAACGCAATCGCTGACTATTCCGTTCGACACGGATGGCGGGCCGAAGGAAGGTTCAGCGCGCGAGAAACGCATTGCGCAAGCGACCATAATTCGTCGCAAAATTCAGGAACGGCTGGCCAGATCGGCACAATTGAAAGAGCTTGCCCGGCAAGTCACGGTTATGGAAACGCCGGAAGGAGTGCGCATCGATCTGGTCGATAATGCCGATTTTTCGATGTTCGCTTTGGGCACAACGGTGCTTGTCCCAAAGGCGCGCGCCCTGATCGGCACGATTGCCGATGCGATCTCCGGCGATCCTAATGCGATCATCGTGCGAGGACATACCGACGCGCTGCCGTGGAAACCGGGCATGGTCGCTAACAATTGGTCCCTTTCCGCCGGTCGTGCCGAAACCACCCGGCAGGCGCTGATGCAACGCGGCATCCCGGTTGCACGCTTCGCCCGGATCGAAGGCGTGGCCGACCGCGAGCTGCTGATCGACGACAACCCAGCCGATCCGCGCAATCGCCGCATTTCGGTGCTGCTGCTCGACTGATCTTTGGTGTGAAGACCGGTGACTTGGTCCGTTTGGGCTACATTTACAAACACTTACAACCAACAGTGTGACGGAGACCTGCCTACGCGGGGCCTCTTGCTGCCTCCGCTTGGGGTAGGCTTGCTCGCTGTCGTGCGCGTGCCGTCCGGCCATTCAGCTTGTTGTCTCGGCATCTTGTGAGTGGTCCAGCAGGCATTGCGGGCGATGCAGGCACGCATATAAAAGTCTGCGCGCGTCTTATTCAGCACAATTCCACACACCGCATTGGCCTCGCTATTTGGCATGGCGCCATCCCACCAATGCACCTGCATAGCGTGTCAGCACACAGGCGGTTCTCACGTGCGGCCTGCAGCTGAAGTCATGCATAGAGCGCGCCTACTTTCAATTTTCGGCAAGCGCTTACCAAGCTCATGTGCCAGCCATGCTCAGACAATACGAAGGAAGCCATCATACCTCCCCGCACACAAAAAGGGCCCGGCGGATGACCGCCGAGCCCTCTGTAAGGTATACTGTTTTGCGCGAAGATTACCGCAGCAATGACAGCACGTTCTGCTGGCTCTGGTTAGCCTGCGCCAACATAGCGGTCGATGCCTGACCAAGGATCTGCGCTTTGGCGAGCGCCGTCGTCTCGGCCGAATAGTCGGTATCCATGATACGCGAACGGGCATCGGACAGGTTCGTCGAATTGGTGCTGAGATCGTTCACTGCCGATTCCAGGCGGTTTTGTCCGGCACCAAGGCCTGCACGGGCTGTAGCAATCGCCTGCAGCTCTGTGTCCACGGCAGCGATCGTAGCGTTGGCTGCCGTACCATCCGCACCCGATACATTGTAAGACGCTGCTGCGCCGCCATTGGCCGCCAAACCAGTCAAATCGGCCATTGCCAGATCGATTGTGTCGCTGGCATTGGCACCAGCCTGAATGGTGACCGTGGCCGTTGTACCGTCGAACAGCTTCACGCCGTTAAACTCGTTATTGGCGATCACAGAGCCGAGTTGCGCGGTCAAGGCGTCCACTTCGGTCTGCATATTGGTACGGTCGGTGGCCGAATATGTGCCCGAGGAAGCTTGCACCGACAATTCACGAACGCGCTGCAGCATATTGGCAGCTTCTTCCAGCGCCCCTTCCGCCGTCTGCGCCAGCGACATTCCGTCATTGGCATTGCGGATGCCCTGGTTCATGCCGCGAATCTGGGCAGTCATGGTGGTTGAAATGGCGAGGCCCGCAGCATCGTCTTTCGCGCCGTTGATGCGCTTGCCGGTCGACAGACGCTCCATAGCGATGCCGGTCATACGATCGGCTTGGTTGGATGCGTTGGCAGCTTTAAGTGCGCTGATATTGGTATTGATAACGGCCATTGATTTTCTCCGTAGTGGGTTTCGATGGATAATCGCAGCGCCGACCCATTGCCGAAGCTGTCCCCAAGAAGAGCGGCACAATCTCATCAGGATTAAGCGCGATCGGAAAATGCAGAGCAGCCATCGCCTAGGGGGATCTACCTAGCCTTAAATTACCGGAAACTTGTCCGGCGGACGCCATAAGCCTCGGCAGACAAAGATTAACGGAGGCCCACTTGACCAGCTTGCAGATCGCCGAAACAGCCACGAAAAAACATTCGCCTATGGTCCAGATTGCAGGGGCGGCGCTGGCCAATTTGCCGGGCGAGCGTACGATTTTCCTGTGTGACAGCGAAGACGTGGTCGAGGCACGCCGCCGCAATGATTTGCTGATCGTGCTGGAGCATGGAGAGGTGCCTGCGATCGAGCGGATCGGAGCGAACCGTATAATTCTACGCTATAACGAAATGACCTTAGACTCGGCTGTCTCGGCCTTGCTCGCGATCTGCGCGGAACCTCATACGCCGATCTGTGCCGACCCTGCGTCGCAAGCGCTGATGATCCTGGCGGAGCGGATAGCCAAAAGCGATATTCCCGTCCTCATTGAAGGACCGACCGGAACCGGCAAAGAAGTCCTCTCCCGCTTCATTCACGGCGCTAGTCCGCGCGCGGACAAGCCCTTTATCGCGGTGAACTGCGCGGCCATGCCCGAAGCCATGCTGGAGGCGTTGCTGTTCGGACATCGCAAAGGGGCTTTTACCGGCGCAAGTGAAGCGCGCGAGGGGTTCTTCCGTGCGGCTGATGGTGGCACGTTGCTGCTCGACGAGATCGCCGAAATGCCGCTGGATTTGCAAGCCAAGTTGCTGCGCGCATTACAGGAAGGCGAAGTGGTGCCGCTGGGCGCGACCACCCCTGTCAAAGTCGATGTCCGCGTAATTGCCTGCGCCAACCGCGACCTTCCGTTTGAAGTGGCGCAGGGCCGCTTTCGTGCCGACCTTTATTATCGGATCAATGTGTTTCCGCTTGGCCTTTCGGCTTTGCGCGAGCGTCCAGAGGACATTGCGCCGCTGGCCTTTGCGATGGCTCAACGCCATGCGGCAGCAAAAGCACCGTGGATTTGCGATACTGCGCTGGCGAAACTGCGCGCACACGCATGGCCGGGCAATGTCCGCGAGCTGGAAAACGTCATCCGGCGCGCCATGTTGCTGGCCGGCGACACCGATATGATCGACGCGGCGGACATCGTTTTCGACTCCCCTGCGCGCTGCTTGCCACCTGCTTCTGCCGAAATGACATCGGCACCAATTAACCCTACCGATCCGGCAAGCGATGATATGCCTGCACGTCTGGCATCGATCGTGCGACATTCCGAAGGCAAGGCAATCATCGAAACGCTGGAAGCGTGCCAGGGCCATCGCGGCAATACCGCGCGCCAGCTCGGCATTTCAGAGCGCACGCTGCGCTATCGGTTGGCCTCATTGCGTGAAGCAGGCGTTGCCGTCGGAGCATCGCGGTGAGCGGCGTCGGAGCGGCTGGCGGCATTGCGCAAGTCATCGATCTGCGCCGCCAGATCGTCGAACAGAACGACACGCTACGTGCGTTGCGCAATGGCGGCGGCGCGGCGGTCGGCAACACGACAGGCAACGATATGGTGGGCGGCGTGTCCGGCACCCCTGCTGGCGGCGGATTTGCCGAAACCCTGAAAGGCGCGGTCGAAACCGTCAACGCCGCGCAAACCAAATCCTCGAACATCGCCGCAGCCTATGAACAGGGTCAAGTGACCGATGTGGCGCAGGTAATGCTGGCCCGGCAGGAAGCAGGCGTCGCGTTCGAAGCCACGTTGCAGGTGCGCAACAAGCTGCTGTCCGCCTATCAAGACATCATGCGGATGGGAGTCTAGCGGGTGGCCGACCTCGTGCCCGCAGGTGGGATCGCAAATGCGGGTGCAGCCGCTGCGCCCCGCTTGTCACTGCTCACGCCCCTTACCGACCCTGTCGGTGGCACGCCAAAGGAGCGCGTCTTGCGCTTTATCGGGCAGCCCGCCGTGCGCAAGGCTCTACCTGCAATCGCCGGGATCGGTGCAGCGACAGGAGCGGCGTTATTATGGCTCGCCACTTCGAACGGACCGCAGCGCGTGCTTTACACCAATTTGTCTGATCACGAGCGCGCGCAGGTTGTTCAAGCGCTCGATCAAGGCAGTATCGGCTATATGATAGACAATTCTACGGGAATGCTCTCGGTTGGCGAGGACGATCTTTACCGGGCACGTATGCTCGTCGCCAGCAATGATGCGCTCGCGGTGCCGGAACATACGAGTGATATGCTCGATTCCATTCCGATGGGTGCCAGTCGCACCTTGGAAGGCGAGCGGCTGCGCAATGTCCGCGAACGCGAATTGATGCTGACCATTATGGAGATCGACGGCATCGAGGCCGTGCGGGTCCACCTTGCCACACCTGAACGCTCCGTATTTTTGCGCGAGCAAACAGCGCCGACCGCTTCGGTTATGGTTCGCCGCGCGCGCGGGCGAAGCCTGTCGCCCGATCAAGTCACTGCGATCGGCAATCTTGTCGCAGCAGCAGTGCCGGGAATGTCTCCCGATGCGGTGCGTGTCGTCGATCAGAATGGCAAATTGCTGTCCGACGAAGCGCTTGGCAAAGGATCGGATACTTTGGATTTGCAGCGCCGCCATGAAGAAAAGCTGCGCGCACAAATTGCGCAATTGCTCATACCGATCGTGGGTAGCGGCAATTTCTCGACCGAAGTGCAAGTGCAGCTCGACATGGACGAGGTCACCTCTGCACGCGAAAATTACGACAAGGACGGCGCACTGCGCAGCGAGACGCAATCGCAATCCAGCCAGCAAGGCAATGGCCGCGCGGGCGGTGTTCCGGGTGTCCTCGCCAATACACCGCCCCCGCCCACGCAAATCGATCCGAACGCTCCGCAAGGCACACAAGAACAGCCAGCTGGCGAAACCAGCGGCGAAAGTAGTGCGCGTCGCACTTACGAACTCGGGCGGCAGGTCGCCGTTTCCAGCACCATGCCGGGCTCCATCAAACGTGTGTCGGTCGCGGTCGCGCTAAGCGCCGAGGCCTTGAAAACGATTAAGCCGGCCAGCGTCAAACAGATCGAAGAACTGGTATCTGCCGCTGTCGGAGCCAACGTCCAGCGCGGCGATCAGGTCACTGTTATCGCCAGCGCTTTCGATCCGATCGAGGCCGAAAACCTGCCTTTCTATGAAACGGGCTGGTTTGGTACTGTGCTGCGCAATGGCGTGTTCCTGATCGCTGTCATTCTTACCTTCCTGTTCGTTGTGCGGCCTGGGATGAAAGCGCTGAAAGCGCGTGCTGCAAATGATTCTGCCACAGCGACAGAGAGCCTGCCCGACTTGACCGGCGAGGCAAATTTTGCCGGAAATGCAATCATAGACCGCAGCGATTTGCGCGAACAAGTCGATCTTGCGCGCAAGCTGGCCGCCGAACAGCCGGATCGTGTCGCCTCCAGCTTGCGTCAGATGCTGGCCGCTCCTCCCAGCGAAGCTGCATCATGAACGCTGCGCCATCACTTACCGATGCACAGCGCGCTGCTATCGTGATCATGCTGATCGGTGAAGATGAAGCCTCGGCGATTTTGTCGCAATTCGAGCCGGAGGAGTTGACCAGTATCGGCCAGACCATGTGCAATATCGGTGACATCGATGCCAATTCCATCGCCGAAGCGCTCGATTGCTTCATTAGTCACGCGGGCGACGAACGTTTGGCAGCGCATGATCGCCCCGCTCATGTGCAGCGCCTGATGAATGGCGCAGTCGGCGAAGCCAAAGCCGCGCATTTGATGCAGATTATCGCCCCGCCCGAAACCAGCCGATCGCTCGAAATCGCTCGCTGGCTGACGCCTGAAACGCTTCTGCGTTTGCTTATCGGCGAGCATCCCCAAGCAATCGCTGTGCTGCTACTGCTGCTCGAAGCGGAACCCTCCGCGCAGCTTTTGGCCAGTCTTCCGTCCGCGCAGCAATCCGGCGTGGTGGAGCGCATCGCCCGGCTCGGTCCGGTGTCCGGTGACGCCATTGCCATGCTGGACGATATCCTGAGCCGCCGCATCGCCGAACGGTTTGGAACAGCGGCGCTGACGCTTGGCGGCGTGCGCGAAGCGGCTGAATTGATCAATCGCGCGGCGTCGGGCGTGAGCGAGGTGGTCATCCCCGAAATCGACCGGCGCGATACGAAGCTGGCGCGCGCTATCGAGGCGGAAATGTTCACCTTCGCCATGCTGATGGAGCTAGCGACGAAAGATATCGGTCGTCTGCTGCGCGATGTTGAAAATTCGGTTCTGATCGATGCGCTGAAAGGGCTGGAGGAAGACGACCGCGAGCCGGTTTACGCAGCCATGTCGAGCAGAGCCGCCGATGGCGTGAAGGACGAGATCGAGGAGCGGGGCCGCATTCGCAAGGCCGATGTCGAAGCGGCGCAGCAAAGCATGATCGAAACCGCTCGCAAGCTGGCCGAAAGCGGCGAGATCAATTTCGGCTCGCAGGATGGCGAATATGTTTGAAGCCGGCTTTGCACAATTCGATGCGGCGGTGACGCAAAAACCGAACGACTGGCTTGCGCGGCTGGAAACGAGGGAAGGGTTTGCACACGACACTCGATACGCGAAAAATAGCTCGGCAGAGCCGGTTGCCGATGTAGAGCTGGACCTGGCCGCCGCGATTGCTGAGGCGCGGTTGATGGGCGTCGAGCAGGGTCGCGCTGAAATGCAAGCTGAGCAAACCGCGATCGACGCCCAACGCGAGCAGCTTACGCTTGCATTTTCGCAGATCGATACGGAACTGCAGGCGGAACTAGCGACAAAGTTAACCGAAACGGTCGCGGCGCTGTGCGAACAGACGTTGCAGCCTCTCGCGATCGACCGCGATGCCTTGCAAAGCCGCTGCGAGGTGGCTGCACAAATGCTGGGCGAGGCAACGGACGGCTTAAAGCTGCATCTGCATCCTGAGGATGTTGCCCTGCTCGATAAGGCCTTTGCGAAACGCTGGGTCATTTGTCCTGACGATGAGGCCGAGCGCGGCTCATTGCGCGTCGAAGGACGTGATGGGGACACAAGTGACGGGCCGCAAAACTGGCGTGAAACCATCAGAGAGGCGCTAGGGCTGTGCTAGACCTGCTCTCGCGGCATTTATCCGACCTTGCATCCGATCCACTCGACCTTGCCCCGGTCCGGCATGGCCGCGTTCTATCCTGTGACGGCGGATTGATCGAAGCTTCGGGGCTGGCAGCACCCATTGGCACTTTGTGCCGTATCGCACATGACAATGGCGGAGATTTGGCGGCAGAGGTCATTGGTTTTCGCGATGGCAACAGCCTGATGATGTTACTCGGCGATTCCGTGCGGCTGCATCCGTCCGCACGTGTGCGCGTCGAAGGTGACCCTGGCATGGTGGGCGTGGGAGAGGAATTTCTCGGTCGCGCTGTCGATGGCCAAGGCTGTCCGATAGACGGCGGCCCGGCCATAGCACGCCAAGCAATGTGGCCACTGTCCGGACAGCGCGAAGGCGCTTTGGAACGTGCCAGCGTGTCCGAACCTTTCGATTGCGGGGTGCGCGCGATCAATGCGCTGACGACTTTGGGCTGCGGGCAGCGCATGGGCATTGTGGCAGGCTCCGGTGTCGGCAAATCGGTCCTGATCGACATGATTGCTGGTGGATCGGAAGCAGATCTCGTCATCGTCGCGCTGATCGGCGAGCGCGCGCGCGAAGTGTCCGATTTTGTGGCGCGGCACATGGTCGGCAGCAAGCGCCACCGCACGATTGTAGTCGCCGTACCGGCTGACCACGCTGCAAATTTGAGACTACGCGGCGCGCAATTTGCAACCGCTTTGGCAGAACATTTCCGCGCACGCGGCAAAAACGTGCTGCTCATCATGGACAGCTTGACGCGCGTGGCTCATGCGGCGCGAGAGATTGCCTTGTTACTCGGTGAGCCGGGCGCCGCACGCGGTTATCCGCCATCGGCATTGGCAGCCATTACCAAACTGGTCGAACGGGCCGGAAACTCGACCAGCAGCGGCGGCGGGATCACGGGCCTTTATACCGTTCTGGCCGATGGCGACGATCATAACGATCCGGTCGTCGATACGGCCCGCGCAATTCTGGACGGGCATATTGTGCTGTCACGCGATCTGGCGCAGCGCGGGCAATATCCAGCGATTGATGTGCCTGCTTCGCTTAGCCGGGTGATGAACAATATCGTGGCGCGGGACCATGCCGAGCGTGCGCGGAGTTTCCGCGCGCTGGTGGCAAATTACGAGGACAATCGCGATCTGGTCCTGATGGGCGCATACCGCGAGGGCGCAGACCCGGCGGTGGATCGGGCCTTTGCCATGCACGAAATTTTGACGCAGTTTTTAAAGCAGGATGTCGGTGAATATGTTTCGCTAAGCGATAGCTTCGCGGCTCTTGAGGCCGCTCTTTCCGATGCGTGACATGTCGGATCGACTGAAACGGCTTGCCCGCGTCCGCAGGGTCGAGTGCCACCGCGCTGGCGAAAAGGCTGCATCGAGCGGTGAATTGCATCAGCGCCTCGAACAGCTTGCTGGCAGAAGCCGTGATTTAGGCCTGCAATATTCGGCCCGCACCGATGCCAGTGACGGATTGGAATTGCTGCGGCATCTTCGCTTCGCAGGCAACTTGGCGGGGGTTTGCACCCAAAGCCTGCGCGATGCTGAAGCTGCGAGTGCGACGGCAAAACAGGACCGGCAAGATCTTGCCGGATCTAAGCGCCGGGTGGAGCTGACCAATGAGCGCATCCGCCACGGCAAAACTGCAGAAAACCGGAAAAAAGACGCGCGTGATAGTGAGTTGGCACGGAACTTGAAGAGTGTGCGTCTGACACTGAATACCAGCAATCGGACACACACATGACGCCTTCCCCGCTCACCTCGCTTTTAAGCGCGCAACCAGCTCCTGCCGGGGAATTCAGCGACAATCAGCTTGCGACGGACATGGGTGCCGAATTTACCGCGCTGCTTGCCAACCTGCTTGATCCTGCGAGAAAATCGGCAGGGGTGGCATCAGAGACCTTGAAAGACGCTGATTTACACTCTGATCTACAAGGTCTTATCGCAGCTGGCATGGTGACAGAGCAGCTCGACCAGCCGCAAATTTCCATTCTTGGCGCGAACCTTCTTATACCCGCAATAACAACTAACGCAGGCGCTCCCGCGACTATGGGCGGTGCAAGCACAACGCCCGGTTTGCCAGTTAGCGCAACGCCTGAAGACACCACAGCGCCATCCGGCAAGGTGTTGCCGCATCTTGCCGCAACACTTCCGGGTCAGCAAAGCGCGCTTGCCTCTCAATTGAATGTCGCAGCGTTGGAAAAATCTCTCAGTGTTAAATCGCAGAGCGGCGCGCTCGAAACTTCCACAGAGGCTGAGCTTAAAAGCGATCGTAGCGAGGCTTCTCCTGTGTCAGTCACACGCAAAGGCGAGGTAGCGCCAAAAATGGCTGATATCTTGCTGCAAACTACAAATGCGGCAACCAGTGAGCTGACCGAACGCCAACGTCTGACCGCCTTGCTAAGCGCAAAAACTGCGCCAAGTATGACTTTGGATCAGCCATCCTCTACCCAATCTCCTGCGTCGCCAAGCGCCGCACCTCTGCCAATTTCAGTACAACCCGCCGACACCGCACCGATCATTCGGCCAACACTCACAACCACGGCCTTCGATCTTGGAAACGTAATCGACAAGCTGGTCGAAGCGCAGCAAGCCGCACGACCGGGTCGTGCGAATATCGCGCTGACCCATGATGATTTCGGCCGCGTTTCCGTGCGGCTGGACCAAATGGCAGGTGCCTCGCTTAACGTGTCGATGGTGAATGCTGACCCCGGATTTGCTCCTGCCGTGCAGGCATCCCTGATCGAACGGGCAGTGGCCGAGCGACTTGCCCCAAACGCTGAACAGACTTCCGCCCGCGGCGACACATCTACGCAAGGCCAAGGTCACGACAATCAATCAGCCGGGCAGCAACAAACCCGAACAGATGATGCGCAGCGAACAGCGCGCACAGACAATCAATCACACGATATCGATCGCGACATAGCGGCACCTTCGCGCGACGACGCTCTGTTCGCCTGATCCCAATCGAAAGTTACAATATGACTGACTCCACAGAAGACCCGCCCAAGAAAAAATCCGGCAAGCTGAAGATCATTCTGGGCGTGTTTGTCCTGCTTGGCGTCGGCGCAGGCGGAGCATTCGGTGCGTTTCATTTCGGATTGATCGGCTCTCCTGCGCAAGCCGAGGAAGCCAATGAGCCGCTGCTTGTCCGCAAAGGCGAAGACGACCCCTATTTGCCGGAAAACAGCGACAAGGACGCCATCGCAATCGTCGAAGGCGAAGGTGGCAGCGAATACCGCACCAGCTATTACAGCTTCGAAGAGGTATTTACCGCCAATTTAAAAAACTCACCGGGCCTCATCCAGGTCAGCCTGGCCGCATCGACCCGGCGCGACGGGCGCGTGCTACAATGGCTTCAGCGTCACGAAATCGCCATCCGTTCGGAAATTATTGTCGCTCTTGGCCGAGACCAGTGAAATGCAAGCGACGAGCGCACAGGGCAAAGAAAATCTGCAACAGCGCCTGACCGATGCCATTAACAAGGTGCTGACCCGCACCGAAGGTTTTGGCGGTGTCGATAACGTTTATTTTCGCGGATACCTCGTCCAGTGACGCGGGCCAGCAAACTAGCAAAGAAGAGCACGCTGCATTGTGCCGAATTGCTTAAAATGCCGCCTGACGACAAGGTGTTGGGTAAGCAGTTCGACCGATTTGTCAGTGATCTTGCGCGCAGTTTGCCGGCCCTGCTCGCCCCGCTATTGGGCGACGAACGCCCACAGCTTACGGTCGCGTCCTGCGCGATCACCAGCCCGTCCGATTTGCTCGACGCGGTCGGATCGCATGGCGCGAACAGTGTGCTGACAATCCCTGGCACTCCGTTTCTGCTGCTCGCCAGCATCGATGCGGCAAGCGCGCTTTCGCTGACCGATCGTTTCTTCGGCGGCAGTGGCGAAGTCCCCGATCCGTTGCCGCAAGAGCTTCCCATGACGTGTGACATGGTCGTCTCGCAGCTTGATCGCACGCTTTGCGAGGCGCTGAAATCAGCAACTTGTTGCGAGGTCGATGCGCAAGTCGCGAAACGCGGCGACAATCTTGAGCGCCTCGATCCCTTTAGCGGTCAGGACAAACTGTTCCTCGCGCGGATAAAAGTTGCGCAGGATAATTTTGCCGATTGGCAAATTCTGCTCGCGGCGACGCAGGACATGGCCATGTCCCTCGATGGAGCCAGCTCGAAAAAGCGCAGCAAAGCCTCGCAGCGCCATAACGATCCGCATGGACAGCCTTTTTCCGATTTGCCGCTGGAAATCGAAGCAGTGATTGCCCGCCTGCGCTTACCGTTAACACGCGTCTCTGCGCTGCGCCCGGGCGATACTTTGCCGCTGGCGCTCAATCGCGAAATCCCGCTGACCATCGCTGACACCGCCATCGCGCATGGCACGATCGGAACACAAGATGACCGCATCGCAATCCAGCTTACTCGTCTTGCATCATAACTCATTGAAATAATTGGAGAACAAAAGATGAACGATAAATCTGCACGCGGGTTCGAAATATTGCGCCATGTCGATGTCTGCCTCTCGGTCGAGCTTGGCCGTACGCAGATGAAGTTGAAAGACGTGCTTGCCTTGGGTGAGGACAGCGTGATCGCGCTTGATCGCCTAACCGACGAGCTGCTGGACGTGTTCGTCAACGGGCAAGCGATCGCCAAGGCGGAAATCATCACCCAGGACAATCGGTTTGCACTGAAAATTATCGAGCTGGCGGGCGAGCAAGCCGACGACGTCGAAATGTTAGCGGAAGAGGCCGCCTGATGAGCTGGTATGCCGTCAAACTGCTGCTGATGCTGCCGCTTATGGGGCTGCTCATTTGGGGTAGCCTGTGGCTTACCAAGCGGTTGCAGACGAGAATGCCGACCGGACAGCGCACCAAAGCTGCCAAACTGGTTGAGACGACGTTTCTTGCGCCGGGCGTGAAGCTGGCGGTGATCGAATTTCGGGGTCGCGAGATTCTCGTCGGCAGTTCGCGCGGTGGCTTGGTCCGTCTGGCCGAAGCTGAAGCGGGTACGAGCCTCAGCAATGCGCGCCCCGCTGACGAAGCGGGTCTGTCCTAATGTTCCGGGCTGTCACATTATCCGCCTGTGCGCTAATCATCGGATTTGCGGCAATCGCATTCCCCGAAGCCGCTCACGCACAACCCGCTGTCGCTGGCGCGCTCGACCGGGCGTTGGGCGCGACCGCAGGGGATGATGCCGCACCCCTGACGCTATCGTTGCAATTGCTGCTCATAATGGCGGTGCTGACGGTCTTGCCAGCGATCGTTCTGATGATGACCAGTTTCACGCGCATTATCGTCGTTCTCTCGATCTTGCGTCAGGCCTTGGGCCTGCAACAATCGCCACCCAATCAAGTCCTGATCGGCCTTGCCCTGTTCCTGTCGCTGTTCGTCATGGCCCCCACATTATCGGCTGTGAACGACAACGCGCTTGCGCCCTATTCTGCCGGAACGATGAATGCGGAAACGGCGATCGGTGAAGCGGGCGAGGAATTTCACGCCTTCATGTTGCGTCAGACACGCAAGCCCGATCTCGCTATGTTCGCCGAAATCGCCAATGCTGGTAAATTCGAAAGCCCGCAGGCTATTCCGTTCTCGATCCTGCTTCCGGCTTTCGTGACGAGTGAATTGAAGACCGCATTCCAAATCGGATTTATGCTGTTTCTGCCCTTCCTCGTGATCGATCTTGTCGTTGCGTCGGTGTTGATGAGCCTCGGCATGATGATGCTGTCGCCTACGATCGTGTCGCTGCCCTTCAAGCTGTTGTTGTTTGTTCTGATCGACGGCTGGAGCCTGTTGATGGGTTCGCTCGCGATGAGTTTCTTGTGATGGAGGCAGAGCATGGATAATACCGCAGAATTGCTGGCGCTAACCGACCGGATGTTATGGATTACCGCGCTGGTCGCAGCGCCCGTATTGCTCGCCGCATTGGCTGTCGGCTTGGTTATCGGCATCGTGCAGGCCGCGACTTCCGTGAACGAGCAGACGCTGACATTCGTACCGAAACTGGCGATCATCGCGTTGGTGCTGGTCGTTATGGGCGGCGCGATGTTCGGCTTGGTCAGCGATTTTGCGAAGGACATCTTCGTACAAATCGCGGGCATCTCCCGGTGATCGCCGCGTGAACTTGCCCGATTTCGGTTTTGGCGTCGTCGAAGAGGATTTGTGGCGCCTGCTGTTCGTCATGGTCAGGGTCGGAGCCGCATTCCTGGCTGCACCGATTTTCGGGGCGATGGCAGTCCCGGTGCAATTGCGGATCGCGCTGGCCGGAGTAATCGCTGTGTTCGTCCTCGTTTGGACGCCCGTCACCACACCCGATAATTTGCTATCTTTGCCTGCCATGGTGGCCATTGCGGGGGAAGTTGTGATCGGCCTCGCCTTCGGTTTTGTACTGCAATTAAGCTTCGCCGCTCCGGTCATCGCTGCCGAACAGATTTCCGGCGGTATGGGCATGGCTATCGCGACTGCAGTCGATCCTAATACAGGCGGTCAGTCAGGGGCGCTGGGCCAGTATTTTACGCTGGTTCTCACGCTGATTTTCCTTGGCTTGGGCGGGCATCTGATCTGGCTGCGGCTGATCGTGGAAAGCTACACCATGCTGCCACCAGGCACATGGTTTGGCGCCGAGCGGGCTTGGGATGTGGTCGGGTTTGGCAGCGCGATGTTATTGGCCGCTTGCGCCATCGCATTGCCGGTCACGCTGGCTTTATTGCTAGTGCAAGTTGCCACCGGAGTGCTCAGCCGCTCCGCCCCATCGCTTAATCTGTTTTCGCTTGGCCTACCCGCCGGAGTGTTGGCCGGGATCGCCGCGTTAATTGTGACCAGTCCACTGATTACCGAGCATTTCGTCACCCTGACCGGACAAGCGCTTGGTCAGGTGCAGGCGTTGATGGTCCGATGAGCGAGCAGGCCGGCGAAAAGTCCTTCGCGCCAACCGATAAGCGCAAGAAAGACGCCACAAAAAAGGGCGATGTCCTGCGTTCCAAAGAGCTGGGCACGGCGATTGCGGTGCTGGTCGGCGCTTTGTGGCTGATGGTCGCCGGACCGTGGCTGTTCAACGCAATCGAAGCGACGGCGCTAAGCTCGCTGCAGTTCGACCGGGCCGCACTGGATGATTTTACGCCGGGACAAGCGCTGCTCAGCATTATGGTCGCGATCCTTCCGCCTGTCCTGACAATGGGCTTGCTGGTGCTATGCGCGACCGTCATCTCCCAGCTGGCATTTGGCGACGGGCGGTTTGTTGCAGGCAATGCGCTGCCCAAGGGATCGCGGATGAACCCGCTATCGGGACTGAAGCGGATGTTTGGCACACAAGGCCTGATCGAGCTTGGCAAAAGCGTCTTGAAAGTGCTGTTGCTGGGCAGCATTGCCGCCGTGTGGGGCTGGACGCACCTTGAAAAAGTGCTTGCCCTTGGTCGCGGTGAGCTCACTGGGCAGCTTAGTGCCGCCTGGCAAAGTATTGCGGCGCTGCTCATGCTGCTGTCGGCCGGATTGGCGGTGATTGCCGTGATCGACTGGCCGATCCAGTTTTTACGCCGCATCGGCCGCCTGAAAATGACGCAGCAGGAAGTGCGTGACGAGCATAAGGAAAGCGAAGGCTCACCGGAAAAGCGCGCCGCAATTCGGCAAAAACAACGGCAATTGGCGAAAGGCGGTGTGTCCGGCGCAGTCAAAGAAGCGCAATTTATCCTCACCAATCCAACACATTTCGCCGTCGCATTGGCCTATGATCCAACCCGCGCAGCCGCGCCGATCGTTTTGGCCAAGGGGCGCGGCGACAAGGCGCTGGCCATGCGAGAGCTGGCATCAGAATTCGATGTGCCGACACTGGAATATCCGGCATTGGCACGCTCGGTTTTCTTCACCACACGCGAAAATCAGGTCATTCGCGAAGAGCTTTATGCCGCGATCGCTGGTATCCTAGCCTTCGTTTTATCGTTGAAGCGCGGCGAATATATCGCGCGCCCGCTGGTCGATGTGCCGATTGCATTGCGCTTTGACGCGGAAGGCCGACCCCACGCGGCTTAATCCTGCAATGGATCAGCCGTTCTGCATTTTATGGACAGCACAGCATCTTCGATAGTCAACACTCTGGGCGCAGGCAGCGGCGTCAATATGGCAAAGCTCGCCGCAGATCTCTCCGCCGCCCGCTTTATGACGCAAATTCAGCGACTGGAAGCACGCAGCGAAACGAACGAATTGCGCATTTCCGCTGCTGCCGCGCTGAAAAGTCAATTAAGCCAGCTAGCCAGCGCGTTGGGCGACCGCATCCGTGACGGCGATCTTGCGCCCAGCGCGAGCGTAGCCAACGCTTCTGTCGCAAGTGCCAGCGTGGCCCCCGGCAGCAAAGGCGGCGGCACTTACACGCTGGAAGTATCGCAGCTCGCGCAGACCCAGATTTTCGCCAGCAAGGCCTATAGTGCCGCCGATGCGCTGGTCGGCGAAGGCACGATGACGCTGAAATTCGGCGAGCTAGCCGGTGGCAGTTTCGCCCAGAATACACAGCGCGCTGCCGTCGAAATTACCATTGGTGGCAGCGACACGCTCGCCGATGTTGCGAACAAGATCAATGTCAGCGCCAGTGGCATTACGGCGTATGTTGCCAATGGGACGTCGGGCGCTCAGCTGGTCCTGAAAGGTCAGGAAGGCGCTGAAAACGGTTTTGTCATCGAAACCAGCGGACCTGGCGGCGGTGGCCTTCCACTTGGCGGAGGCGCTCCGGCCCAAGGTGATATAAATTACCTATCATGGTCACCCGCAAGTGACAGCGGGCAGTTGCGTCAAGCTGCGCAAGATGCGGCATTCACGCTGGATGGCGTGGCCATGACCAGCGCCAGCAATCGCGCAACCGGGCTACCAGCAGGCCTTATTCTGACCTTGGGCGGTACCAACACGGGTCAGCCCACGCAGGTTTCCTTCAATGCCAAAGACGGCGCGATCAAATCGCTGATGTCGGATTTCGTGGCGGCTCTGAATGACATTACTTCGCAGCTTAAAGACAGTGCCGCACCACTTGGCGGAGAGCTTGGCAATGATGCAGGCGCGCGGTTATTAAAGCGCAGTTTGGCCACTCTGTCTTCGCAGACCATTATGCCGAATGCAGCCGATGGAGAGCCATCGACACTGGCCGACCTTGGTCTGTCGCTAAACCGTGATGGGTCATTCACGCTCGACAATTCACGTCTGAGCAAGACCTTGCTGGAAAATGCCGATGGCGCCGCCGCAATGTTCACGACCGGCCTTTATGGTGTGTTTGCGACAATGGATTCACTGGCGCGCAAGATGGGTACGGCGGGCGATCCCGGCGCGCTTGGCGGATCGCTTGCCCGCTATGAAAAGCAGCAGCAGCGGATCGAGGATAAGCTGTCGGATATCGCCGAACAGCAAGCCGCCTTGCGCGAGCGTATGACCAGTTCTTTTGCCGCCGCCGATCGCAACGTGGCTTCCTCGCAATCCACCCTGTCATTTCTGAAGAGCCAGATCGCGGTCTGGAACGCGCAGAGCCGCTGATATGGTCCATCGCTTTCAACCAGCAGAAGCCTATCGCCGCGTGACGATCGACGCCCGGATTGCTGGTGGAGATGGGCAGCATCTGGTGCATTTGTGCCTGCAAGAAGCCATCGAGGCGATCGAGGCATCGCTTTATGCCAACGATAACGGATTTACCGAACGACGTGGTCGCGCGCTAATCCGCGCTTTAGGAGCCATCGATGCGCTGCGTTTGGGGATCGATGACGCGCTGCCGTTAGCTAAGGCACTGCATTCGCTTTACGGCGCGGCACATCTCAGCATTTCGCAATCCACCATGCGGTTCGAACGCGACATCGTCGCATCTGTGCGAAGTGATTTACAAGACATTGCCGGGGCTTTTCGCGAGGCGGCTTGAGTTTTTCCTGACAAACCATTTGCCGCAGATTAGTGTGCTGATGCGTTATTGAAGGAATTAAGCGTGAGCGAATTTGTAGAGCGGCCGCAACATGATGAGGCGACGCATTGCGACGCGGAGCAATATGCCGAGCTTTACCGGCAATCGCTCGCCACCCCCGACACTTTCTGGCTGGAGCAAGCCAACCGTCTGGACTGGACGACAAGGCCGACGCGCGGCGGGGACTGGTCCTTCGATCCGGTCGATATTCAATGGTTTTCCGATGGACGCCTGAACCTGTGCCACAACGCAGTGGACCGCCACCTTGCACAGCGCGGCGATGATACGGCGCTGATCTTCGAACCTGACGATCCTGCCGCACCAACCCGCACGCTAACCTATCGCGACTTGCACCGTGAGACCGTCGCAATGGCCAATGCGATGAAAGCGATGGGCGTCACAAAGGGCGATCGCGTCACGATCTATATGCCGATGATCGTCGAAGGCGTGACCGCCATGCTGGCTTGCGCACGGATCGGCGCAATTCATTCGGTCGTATTCGGCGGTTTTTCACCAGAAGCCTTGGCAGGGCGCATTATCGATTGCGAGAGCCGCTTTGTAGTCACCGCCGATACGGGACTTCGTGGCGGGAAAACCGTGCCGCTAAAAACCAATGTCGATGCTGCGTTGGACCACAAAGACGTCGCAGTCGATGGCGTGTTAGTCGTGCGCCATACCGGCGCAGACATCGCCATGATGGCCGAGCGCGACCATTGGTACGACGATATAAAATCCGATACAGATTGCCCGTGCGAGGACATGGCGGCGGAAGATCCGCTGTTCATACTCTACACCTCCGGCTCGACCGGCAAGCCCAAGGGCGTGCTGCATACGACCGGAGGATACGGCGTGTGGACCGCGACGACGTTCCGCTATGTATTCGACTATCGCGCGGGCGAAATATTCTGGTGCACTGCCGATATCGGCTGGGTCACTGGACACAGCTACATCGTTTACGGTCCGCTTTTGAACGGCGCGACGCAAGTCATTTTCGAAGGCGTTCCCAACTACCCCGATCATGGTCGTATCTGGGACGTGGTGGACAAGCATCAGGTCAACATTCTCTATACTGCACCCACCGCGATCCGGGCGCTGATGCGCGAAGGCGACCAATATGTGACCAGCCGTGACCGGTCATCGCTGCGTCTGCTCGGCAGCGTCGGCGAACCGATTAACCCAGAAGCCTGGCGCTGGTATTTCGATACCGTCGGCGGCAAGCGTTGCCCGATAGTCGATACCTGGTGGCAGACCGAGACGGGCGGCGTGATGATCACAACTTTGCCCGGCGCGCATGACATGAAGCCGGGTAGCGCGGGCAAGCCATTCTTTGGAATCCAGCCGCAACTGGTCGATAATGAAGGCGCTGTTCTGGAGGGCGCTGCCGAAGGCAATCTGTGCATTACTCATAGCTGGCCCGGGCAGGCGCGCACGATCTATGGCGATCATGACCGGTTCCACCAGACCTATTTCTCGACCTACAAAGGCCGCTATTTCACCGGCGATGGCTGTCGCCGGGACGACGATAATTATTACTGGATCACCGGGCGAGTCGATGATGTCATCAACGTGTCGGGCCACCGGATGGGCACGGCGGAAGTCGAATCCGCGCTGGTGCTGCACCCCAAAGTCGCAGAAGCGGCGGTGGTTGGCTACCCGCATGACATCAAGGGACAGGGCATTTACTGCTACGTCACCCTAAATGCGTCGGAAGCCGGATCGGACGATCTTGCCGCCGAACTACGCGCCTATGTGCGAAAGGAGATCGGGCCGATTGCTACCCCGGATTTGATGCAGTTTACCGACGGCCTGCCGAAGACCCGCTCCGGCAAGATCATGCGGCGAATTTTGCGCAAAATCGCCGAGAATGATTACGGATCGCTCGGTGACACTTCGACCTTGGCCGACCCGTCGCTGGTGGATCGGATGATCGAAGGGCGGCAGAACGGCTGACTGCGCGTTCGCCTGTAGGCGCAGCGGAGGCCTTATAGTTGCGTCGATTGCGTAGTGTTCAGGCTCCTGAGCCGTTTGGCTCGCTGAGGAAACTACGCCTGCTGTGGGATAAAGCTCGGCGAGAATAGCAGTCCCACAATCCGCCAACAGCGTCTGCAACCCCTCATTCACATCGTCCGTTTGCTCAGCCTGTGTAATCACCGCTTTTTGCAACCGCTTGAATTCGCTGGATCGGCTCGCCACTTCGCGCTCGACAATCGGCTGCCAAAAAGGGGGATGCTCGCTTTCGGACCAGTCGCCGCGACCTCTCCCGAAATGCGCAACTGCCAGATAGCGCAGTAACGCGGTGACGGTCAGCCGTTCGAAGAAATCACTGGACCAGCGCATGGCGGAACCATCTTCGCCGCGCGCAAGGTTGATGCCCTTGGCGACGCCGGTCGCGCCCAAAGCGCCCAGAATTCCGCCGACGATCATTCCGCCACCCAAAGTCAGTCCTCCTGCAGCGAGGTCGGCTGCCAGCCCGCCGACTGCGCCGGAAAACAGGCCCCCCAATGCTGCCGCAGCGCCTTCCGGGGTTTTGGCCGCGTGCGCGTAATCATCGCCTACACGCTGCAACACTGTGCGGGTCGCTTTGCCGGACAAGCCATGCAAGCGGATCAGCTCTTCGGTGGACTGCGTCGTCGCAGTTGCCAGCCGTTTGGCCAAGGCTGCCATTGCCTTCGTCGCCGCTGCGCCATCGCGCCCCTGCCCGGTCAAAGCGCCCGTCAGCTTGCCTTGCCAGCCCGGCTCCTCCACCTCTTCGTGATCGCTTGCCGCACGCGCCAGATATGCCCCAAGAACACCCATCGACTTATTAAAACGGGCGCGGTTAAGTTCTTCCCAGCGCGTCCGCAAAACCGCCATCGTTGCTTGTTTTTCCGGTGGCAGCAACGGAGCCACCGCATCCAGCAGCGCGCCTTCCTGCACCCAGCAGCGCGCGAATGCATCCAGCGGCAAAACCGCGCGAACCAAGCCGTCAGCGCCAATCGCGCTCCACCGCGCGATGTCGTCAGAATTATCCTCTCGCGGGGAACCAAGCTGATTGAGCAACACGACCACCGGCTTGCCAATCCAGGCCAGCACTTCCATTTCCAGCGACACGTAAGCTGCCGCTTGCGGATCTTCGGAAGCGTTCACGAGGTAGAGAATGACATCGGCTTCGTCGCGCGCGTTCTTTACCGCTTGCTGACTGGACCACAAAGCGCGCTCACGGAACCGGTCCCACACTTGTGACAGCAGCCAGCCGACCGGATTGTTTGCCATTTTCAGCCGCGACAAAAGCCGCGCCGTATCGCCAAACCCCGGCGTATCCCACAGCATCAGCGTATCGTCGCCATCCTGCACCAGCACATATCCGGTCGATAAATCAGTTACATGGGCGGCATCGCGCACTTCACCCACATCGCGGCCCAAGAGCGTCCGGGCCAGTGTGGTCTTGCCCGCATTGGTGTGCGAAATCAGACTAAGATCGACGGTTGTGCCAATGCCGATGGCTGCACCAGTCTGTGGGATTTCGAGATTACTCATCCGCGCATGGCTCCATCGGGCAACAAGCCACTTTCAAGTTTCTCGGACAGCCCGTCATCGACATCTTGCGACAAGTCCAGCGCCAACACGATGATCTGCTTGCCCGCTAATATCCGTTGCCATGCCGCGACACGGGTTTCGACCCGCTCATCAAGTCCGGACTGTCCTGCAAAATGGCTGCGATAGGGGCTTTCATCGATCAGCGCGGCCAGCACCGTCCCGGGATGTTCGCTCGCAATTCGGCCAGCCAAGGCGGCTGCCAGCGCGCCGTGGTTTTCCTCTTCCGGCGTCGCCGACAGCGTAAACAGCAGGATGTGATAATCATCAGCCGGGTCGATTGCCTGACCTTCAGCCAGTCATCCTCCGCGCCGTATTCGACCGGTTCGTCGAACCGTATCTGCGCGCTATCGCCCAGTGCTGCGCGCAGTGCCTCGGTTAGCTGGCTGCGCGTCTGCTCGTCGGGACGATAGGCATAGGGCGTAATCCGAGCCGACCCGGCCCTGCCGCCAGCTGCTCGCATCAGCCGCCGCAAATAGAAATCTTCCTGTCCGGCCATTGGGAAGTTTCGCGCCAGCCGGACTGCTTTAAAACCTTGCCATACTGCCAGTAGCAGGCGCGGCAATACGACCAAGCCGATGATTGTTGCGGTGTAAAGGTAGAGCCAAGGTGCCGCGTTCACGCCGCCCATATTCCCGGCGATGCCCGCATCGCTCCACCGCATTGCGGCGATTTCGTCCACTCCCGGGATCGGTATGCCGGTAACGAAGCTGGCTGGCCCAAGCACGACCGAGAGCAAGCCCAATACTGCTTCCGGCCCAAGAAATGTGCTTTCCCACCCTGCCCGATATTCGATCACCAGCGCGCGCAGATAGATGCCCGCAATCAATCCAACGGCAAACAGGGCCGCCGCCAGATGGAAAGTCCGTGACAATCGCGCGGTGTTCAGTCCAGCCGACAATCGCGCCCATTGCTGTTGAAAATTGTCCGCCGCGCGGTGCAGCGGTGTTCCTCGGTCGAAATTGCGCCGCCCTAAACGTGAAACCCACGCAAATGGTCCAGTCGGCACTTTGGCTTTGCCGGTCACAGCAGCGCCAAATATCCAGAAGTAAACCAGCACATTCCATGCAATCAAACCGAGCAAGGGCACGGCGAGCAGATCCAGCCGCTTGTCCGTGCCAAACTCATTGGCCAGAAAACCCGTAACCAGCGCAAGCAAGGGAATGACCCAAGAAATCCAACGCGGCCAGCGACTGCGTTGCAGCAACGCCGTGATGCCGGGATGGCGAGTGGATAGCCGGGCCGTCGCAAAATTAGCCCGCGCGGCGATAAACTGGCGCTCTGCTTTCCCGCCGGCAGCAGCACCGATGGCCGCACCCGATGCGGCCAGACCATGCGCCTCAGCCTGCTGGCGATCCTCCTTGGTCAGCAACAAGGCCTCGCGATCTTCCGTCTCGATCGCGCGGACAAGCTCTACATTACGCGCTTCATCTTCCGTCACTCGCGCGTCCCCTTACGCCTGAATTGGCGACATCCCGGCTGCCGTGTAGCACATAGGTGGCAAAGCGTGCTGAAAGCAACCTGCCGAGGGTTTGGCGCGACGCGATTTAGTCGGCGCGTTCGTGGCACATGCGCTTGACTTCGCCATGAATTTCTCAACTGTCATGCTATGGCGCGATTGATCCTGCTCAACAAACCCTACGGCGTGCTGTCGCAATTCACCGATCGCGGCACGCCGGAAGCGCGGCAGACCTTGTCGGATTTCATCGATGTGTCCGGACGTCTATCCAGCAGGCCGATTGGATCGGGACAGCGAAGGCCTGCTGCTGCTGTGCGATGACGGCAAATTGCAAGCCCGCCTTTCCGACCCGCGTTACAAGGTTGCGAAAACCTATCTGGTGCAAGTCGAGGGTGAGCCGGACGAGGCAAGCCTGAAAAAACTGCGCCAAGGTGTGCGCCTGAAGGATGGCATGACGCGTCCGGCTACGGTCGAGCGCGTGTCCGATCCTGATTTATGGCCGCGTGACCCGCCGATCAGAGTTCGTAAAACCGTCACGGATAGCTGGATCACGCTGACAATTCGCGAGGGCAAAAACCGGCAAGTCCGCCGTATGACAGCAGCAGTGGGATTTCCGACGCTCAGGCTGGTACGGTGGTCGATCGGCGAGTGGACGCTCGAAGGACTGCAACCGGGCAAAACCAGCGAGATTCAACTGTCAGGCGATCCTTCGGACTGATCTTCGAATGCAAGACTGCCCTGATTGTGCAATTCCTCGATCAGCGCCACCACGGCAGTTGATGCCGCTTGAGCGGGACCGGTTTCGACACGCTGTCCGGCGCATAGCAATTCGGCGAACTCGGCAGCATCGCCTTCGCAATTGAATTGCTCCCCATTGACGAACAGCATCAGCGAATGCGCGTCTGACCTCACGAAAGCAAAGCGGCTTGCCGGGTTGCGGATCAGCGCGTCGCCTGCTCCAAGCGTTCCATCACGTCACGCGCGGCAATCTGCGTTTCAGGCCGCCAATCAATGTCGCTATTTTTGGCCGTGGTCGCGAATTGCCCGAACCAACGCGCAAACGCTGACCCATCGGACAGGCCTTCGCTGACCATATCGCGGAGATGCGACAGGGCATCGCTTGAAATCTCACCCGGATTTGCCTGCCCGACCAAACCAACATCGGCGTAGCGGTCATCGTCGCTAAATTCGTCCAACAGGGTGTCGGTCCAGCCCTCCACCAGCTCCTGACGCGACGGTGCGCGAAATCCGATGGAGTAGGTCATGCAGTCATTGCCAACCGCTACGCCATTATGGGCTATGCGCGGGGGCAAATAAAGGATGTCGCCCGGCTCCAATGTCCATTCCTCAAGAGGGGCAAACTCAGCGAGCAGGCGCAAGTCGTCATGCGGCAGTAGCTCGGTATCGTCATCGCAAAAACCGCCGATTTGCCAGCGGCGGCTGCCCTTGCCCTGCACCAGAAACACGTCATATTGATCGAAATGTGCGCCGACCCCGCCGCCTTCGACGGCATAGCTCACCATCACATCGTCAATCCGCCAATTCGGAATAAAGCGGAACGGCGCGAGCAATTCGGCAACGGCGGGAACGTGATGATCGACGGCCTGAACGAGCAACGTCCACGGCGCCGGACCCAGCGTGCCGAAACGATCTTCGGGCAATGGTCCGTCCTCGGTTGTTACAGCGTCGGCGTCATAGGTGATCAGGCGCGCTTCGATCCCATCTTCGCACGCCAGTCCGGCCAGCTCATCAGGCTCCAGCGGATTGCGCCATGATTGCCACGGGTTGCGGATCAGAAGCGGTTTTTTCTGCCAATAGTCGCGCAGAAACGCGTGCGGGTCGAAATTGGCAAATTGCATAGTCACGTCGTTTATGTCTGCTGCGCCGCAGCCATCAAATCCATAAAGTTGCGCGCGGCCTCGCGGTCCTCATGCTCCTTAAAGGCCACATCCAGATCGGGTGCGGAACCGAGCATATATAGGAGGCTCCACAGCGCGAACCGCTTGCTGCGGTCTTTCTGCAACCCGAAATCGACCAGCATTCGCTCGGTCGCGGCCGGAATCGCTTCAGGCTTCACCTCTTCCAGCGCAGATGTTCCGAAATACCGCAAAAGCATCGTGTCCATGTCCATAAACCGGCCCTAGCCCTCCTCCGTCAGGATGCAAAGAATTCACCAGTATTAAGGCCGAGCATTTGTGCGATTGGGTTATGCCGATTGGCCTGCTATGGGCGCGCCCATGCTAACAATCGACGACATCACAGTCCGGCTCGGCGGCCGGTCCATTCTGGAAGGTGCCAGCGCCGCAATTCCGCCCGGCGCGCGCGTCGGTCTGATCGGGCGCAATGGTGCCGGCAAATCGACTTTGATGAAAGCGCTTATCGGCGAAATCGATCCTGATGACGGCGAGATCACCAAGCCGTCGAAAATCCGTCTGGGATACATCGCACAGGAAACGCCCAGCGGATCGGCAACGCCGGAAGACGTTGTGCTGGCCGCTGATGTCGAACGCACCGAGCTGTTAGCGGAATCAGAGGTTTGCACCGATCCTGACCGATTGGGTGATGTCCACGAACGGTTGCTGTCCATCGATGCCTATAGCGCACCGTCGCGCGCGGCGCGTATTCTGACAGGTCTGGGCTTTGACGAAGAGATGCAGCGTCAACCGCTCGACAATTTCTCCGGCGGGTGGAAAATGCGCGTTGCCTTGGGCGCGCTGCTGTTCTCCGCGCCCGACGTGTTGCTGCTGGATGAGCCGTCGAACCACCTCGATTTGGAAGCAACCTTGTGGCTGGAGAACTTCCTCAAGACTTATCCCGCGACCTTGCTCGTAATCAGCCACGAACGCGACTTGCTCAACAAGGTAGTCGATCACATTTTGCACCTGCAAGGCGGGAAGCTGACGCTGTATACCGGCGGATATGACAGTTTCGAAAAGCAGCGGGCAGAACGTGCCGCGCAACTGGCTTCGGCCAAGGCTTCGCAAGATGCGCAACGGGCGCGATTGCAAGACTATGTTGCGCGTAACAGCGCCCGTGCATCGACCGCGAAACAGGCACAGTCGCGCGCTAAAATGCTTGCCCGGATGCAGCCGATCGCTTCATTGATGGAAGATCCGTCGCTTAGCTTCGACTTCCCCAATCCTAGTGAAATGCGCTCTCCGATGGTCTCGCTGGAAGGCGCAGCGGTGGGCTACAACGACGCACCACCGGTGCTGAAGCGGCTCAACATACGCATCGATGCCGAGGACCGGATTGCATTGCTTGGGCGCAACGGGAATGGCAAAACCACGCTTGCGCGATTGCTCGCGGCCCAGCTTTCGCCCAGCGAAGGCGGCATGGATGCGCCGGGCAAAATGAAAGTCGGGTATTTTACGCAATACCAAGTGGAAGAGCTGGCCAGCGACGACACACCGCTGGCGCTAATGACGCGCGCAATGGATGGTCAGCCTGCGGGCAAAATACGCGCGCAGCTGGGCCGGTTCGGATTTTCCGGCAACCGGGCCACGACCAAAGTGGAGAAATTGTCGGGTGGTGAACGCGCTCGTCTGGCTCTCGCCATCATCACACGCGACGCGCCGCATTTGCTTATCTTGGATGAGCCGACAAACCACCTCGACGTGGACGCTCGCGAAGCCTTGATTCAGGCGATGAACGAGTATTCCGGCGCGGTTATCCTAATCAGTCACGACCGGCATATGGTCGAATTGACAGCGGACCGTTTGATCCTGGTGGATGAGGGCACGGCCAAGGAATACAAAGGCAGCATGGAGGATTACATCGACTTCGTGTTGGGTCGAAACCAGCCAAAGAAAGATAACACAGGCGCGGCAAGCAAACCCAAGCGTGCAACGTCCGGAAAAGCGAAAGCCAAGGCGCGGTACGTCAAATCCGAGATGGCGCGCTTCGAGAAAAAGATGGGCAAGTTACAGGCCGCTTGCAGCGAAATCGATCAGGCTATGTACGAACCAGCGAATGCAGCGGATCGCTATGCCGACAAAGCCATAAGCGAATTATTGGCGGAGCGCGCGCAGGCTTCCGATGAGCTGGAGCAGGTTGAAGCGGAGTGGATCGCTCTGGGCGAGCAGCTGGAAACGATCGAGGGTGCTTAAACTACCTTAGATGCAAAGGCCGTCCTGCCAGCCGCCACAGATCGACGCGATGAAAGTAGCCGGTCAGCGCCAGTCCGGTCCACCGATTGAGAAGTCTTGTGCTTCCAGCTGATCCAGCACACCGTCCCTTTCGGCCAGCACGCGCAGGGGTACGACGGCAAGGGTCACTCCGGTATCGTTCGCAGCATCTGCAATCATACTTGCCCATTGTTCGCGGATTTCCGCGCCTAGATCATCATCGGCCCAAGGCCAACACGTGCCGAGCGCTCTTTCCAGCGGGTTTGCCAAAACTGCAGGCACATCCGAGCTGCGCCAGTCGTTGCCGCGCGCTGTAATGATCTCCTTCCCTGCCTCGGTGGCGCCCATCGCCGCTTCAAGACAGGGGATGTGACTTGCCGGGGTCGCTTCAGCAAGATCGTCGAGTAGGTCTTCGCCGCGATACCGCTCTGGCCTGATTATCGGCACGTCGGCCCGGTTGGCTGCTTTGCGCACAATTTCCGTGGCATCCTTGGTGGTATCATCATCAAAATCGAGGCGGCGCGCCAGCAAGTCAAAAGATGACATCAAGAAACTGCGACGGTCGTAATTGACGTCGTATTCGGTTTCCAGCCCTGCCAGCCGTTCACGTTGCGCCGCGGTCAGATAATCCGCTGCGACTTTGCCGTCAGGCAGTTTGGTGAAGCTGCCGCCGCGAAAGATCAGGCGAAACACATCACCAGGCGAGAATTTTGGCCGGGCGCGAAGAATGACCCGGGTCGCTTCTGCGGTCGCTTCTTCAAGTCGATCAGGATGCCACGGGGTCGTTTTCGGCACGCCGACAATTTCACCGACAAGAATAACGGTCCCGGTTGGCGTGTCGATCGTCCACATCGGCGCGCCGGAACGCTGCGCAGTCACAACGATCTCATTCTGACTGGCGGGAACCTGCGCGAGCGCAGGCGTGGCACAGGGGCAGGACATGGCCATCGCTGCTAGCAGTAAGTTCAATCTCATGCTCGCGGTCATAATGACCTGCCATTGGATGGTTGGTGAACGGAATCCCCAAGGCTTTGGCGCAGACGTTCGCAAGGCATATAACATGGCCTGATAGCTGCCGACGTTCATTGCCTCCATCTCCGATTCCCAAATCGGGACACACCGCCCGGTTTAGGTTCAAGAATTGCGCCGGGATCATTATGCGTTATGTAACAAACACATTCAGGGGGATGTGAATTGGGTTTCGAAATGCACAAGGATGTATTGGGAAACGCCAACACATCTGTTCGCGCTTCGCTCTTCGGCAGCTTCCAGCTATTGGCTGCGAATGGCGAAGAGATCATTATTTCCAATCGGCGCGCCCGTGCTCTGCTGGCGATGCTTTATTTGGTACCTGACAGACCGATCGAACGCGATCATCTAAGCAGGCTTCTTTGGCCCGGTCGTTTCGAGGCGCAGGCGCGAGCCAGCTTACGGCAATGTTTGCTGGACCTGAATAGGCTGTTGGTTGAAGTCGGCTGCGATTTGCTCGAAGTGTCGCGCAGCCGGATCAGCCTGATTACTACCAGCGTAGACTCCGACTTGAACTACCTTGAAACAGCACTGGACAATGGCAATTTTGCCCAGGCCACAGCTTCGCTTTCGACTATCGGCAGCAAGCCGATCCTCGATCAGCTGGCTTTTGGAACGGATTTCCAGAATTGGCTTACTGAGCGAAGGCAGGCCGTTGAACAACGACTGCAGAAACGGGTCAGCGACATCCTTGCCGGATTGAAAACATCCGGACAATTGAGGGATCACAATGCTTTGCTTGATGCATGGATGGTCAGGCATCCGACGGCATCACGGGCCATTATGGCCGACCGGCAAAGCGGCAGGACACGGATTGCGGTCTTGCCATTCGCCTCGCAAGATAGCCAAGGCGATCAGGAATATTTCGCTGATGGTATCGTCGATGAGCTGATCACAACGCTTGGACAAGTTCCGCAATTCTTGGTTGCAGGGCGGACATCATCTTTCCAATTCAGGAATACCGAACTTTCGTTACCTGAAATCGCCGATCTATTGCACGTATCGCACCTGATCGAAGGCTCGGTTCGCCGTCAAAATACCGATGTCCGGATGAATGTGCGCCTGATTGATGGACAAACCGGTTTTGAGAGTTGGAGCTATAGTTACGACGCCACAGAGGATGATATCTTTTCATCCCGCGAACAGCTTGCGCGCTTAATAACGAAAGAATTGGGTGCTGCGCTCAAGCTGGAAATTGCAGAACCCGATGTCCGCCGAATGACTGACAATAAGGAAGCCTACGGCTTATACTTACAAGGCCGCGCACTAACTCGCCGTGCTATCGGAGACGGCGTGCTTCCCACAGCGATTAAATTACTGGAGCAAGCGCTGGAGTTGGAGCCGCACTTCGCCGAATGCTGGACAGCACTGGCCGAAGCGCATGTTTACACAGCGGTTTATACACCCTGCGAAGACAAATTGGGCGAAGTGCAGCGTATGGCTGATTGTGCTAATAAAGCTATCGAGCTGTCGCCAAAACAGGGTCATGCCCACGCTATGCTTGGCCTTTATCGATGGACTCAGAATGATGCCGTGGGCGCGCTTGATTTGGCGTTCAAAGCCTACCAGTTGGAGCCTGAAAATCCGGCGGTAGTGGTGCGCCTGGGATCATTCCTGCTCTACTGCGGGCGAACCTCCGAAGCTTTGCCTTATATAGAGGCAGCAATCGATCAGGATCCGGTTGATGGTCGCAATTATGGGATGCTGTGTGTTGCGCACCTTAATCTTGGCCAAATCGATGATGCGATAAGTGCAGGCCAACGGATGGCCGATCTTGGTCAGCCCTCGCTGCATCTGGCAGCAGCAACGGCAGCTTCAGGCAACCATACCCTTGCCGTGGAGCAATATCAGAAAACCCGGCTGCTAATGAACAGCGTAATATTCCCGCCAGCGGGAGCCACGCCTTTGACGCCTGAAGCAATGGATGCGTATTGGCTGCTTGCGGCCAAGGGTATTCATAGCGGGCAGAAACAAGACCGACAGCAATATTGCCAGATGCTGGAAATGCTGCACGCCTCTTTGCCTGATTCATGCGATCCAACGATTGTATGGCCTGCAATCTGGATGGGCTATGCGCCAATGGTGTTCAAAACTTTGGGCAAACAGATCACTCCGCCCAATATGGTGGGGCTGATGTCACTCTGGGCCGATATCGAACCTATTCGTCAAACACGCCTTCACCCAGACTTTATGAACTTTGCAAAACGCATCGGATTGGTCGCGGCTTGGGAGAAATACGGCTGGCCAGACCTGCTTCCAGAGCCCGTTTGCCACGAATAGCGCATTATTGACGCTTTATTGACGGTAGAGCCGTTGACGCAAAGTTACATTTGCGCGCATCAACGGTGCAGGGAAATCGCAGACATTTTAGACCTTTGGACCGGCCCGGGAAACCGCGTCGCCGTGATCAGGAGAGCTGTGTCTGCACTGCAAACGGAGAAAGCCATGTGCAAAACTCTTATCACAAGAGCGGTGGTTATCGCGCTTTTCGCTGGCCCGTTGGCCGCGTGCTCCCACTCGCCACAAGATTCAGCTCTAGCAACGAATGCCAGCTCAGATTGTAGCAGCTCGCCAACTCAAAGCTCCAATATCACGCGGCACCGCCAGCATACGGCTCTTGATCAAAACATCGAGAATTCGCCTCCGATGATCGAAGTGATCTTCTGCGACATATTGACCGCCTGATGGATCGGCCCGCCGATATCATAATCCTTCAAGTGATTGATGAAGCGACATCATGATCACACTATTCGCTCTCCCCGCATTATCGGAAAGCCGCCGGTTGCGTCCGTGGGCTTTCTTCCTGCTCTATTTGTCGCAGGGTGTGCCATTTGGACTGGTGCAGGTGGCGATCCCCGCCTGGCTTGTCGCCAATGGCGCGAGCGCTGGGGAAGTCGGCTTCTTTATCGCCACAGCGATGCTGCCATGGTCGCTGAAGCTGGTGAACGGGCTGGTGATGGATCGATTTTGTTTCAGCCCGATGGGCCGCAGGCGGGCGTGGATCGTCGGTTCGCAATTGGCGATGCTGACCGCTTTGCTGATTACATCAATCGTCGCGCCTGGACCTGATGAAATCACTCTTCTCGCTGGTCTGGCCTTTGTGTTCAATCTGTGCGGCGCGGTGAACGATGTCGCAGTGGATGGCATGGCCGTCGACATCTTGCCCGAAGCAGAGCGCGAGAAGGTCAATGGCTTCATGTTTGGCGGCCAGGTGGTGGGTATTTCCGGTACCGCGATCATGGCGGGTGCGGCGCTCGTTGCTGGCGGAGTGGCGCTGGCGGCTGCTTTGGCTGCGGCGGTGGTTGCGGTGCTTACCATCTTCGTCACCTTGCTGCGCGAGCGGCCCGGGGAGAGGTTTCTACCATGGACAGCAGGCTCCGCCTCGGCGGAATGTCTGGCGCGCGCACAAACGAAATTCCTGCCAATTTTAGGAAAAGTTCTGCGCGGGTTTGCGCAATGGCGCACCGCGCTGTTTCTCGCCGGCTTGGGCATAGTTCAGTCGAGTGCGGGTATGGTCGATGTTGTCGGTCCTGTTTTCAGCGTGTCTGAATTGGGCTGGAGCAGTGAGGCTTTCACCAATTTTACGAGCATCAGCACCTTCACCGTTGCAATCGTGGTGATGGTGGTGATCGGTCCACTGTGCCGCCGCTTCGACAACCGCATCATCTTTGTTGTTTTTGCAAGCGTGATGCTGCTGCCCAATGTCGCAGCCTACCTTGCGCCGGCCGGAACCTTCGGAACCCTGGCCATGCAGGCATACATCCCGTTGTTCTGGGGCGGTATGCAAGGGGTCGTGGTCCTCGGCATTGCCTGGTCGATGAACCTCACCAATCCAGTGGTCGCCGCCAGCCAGTTTTCGCTGTTCATGGCCATTCCCAACCTCGTGCGCGCACTCAGTTCGGGCGGCCACGGTCAGATTGTCGACAATTACGGATACTCGATTAGCTTTCTGGTTGCGGCGGCCACGATTGCCATAGGCGTCGGCCTGTGTCTGCTCGCCGGATATGGCCGGCTTGAGACGATCCGGAAGCCCGAGACCACGGACGAGCCGATCCAACCCGTGATCCTAATCGACGTTACGCCGGGCGTCGCGGTCAGATGATATTCCCAAGTTTTTAAAACGGCGCCTCGATAGCGAGCGCGTTAAACAGGAGAAGACGAATGAAACTGATGAAACACATGATGATGGCCACCGCCGTTATAATTGCGGCACCCGTGATGCTGTCAGCCCCCGCGATGGCTGAGGAATGGCCGCTCGTTGCCGGTGAGTATACCAACATGACCGGTATATTTATTGAGGACGGCGGTAACCTCGCATATGCGCAATATCTCGCTGACGAATGGGCGAAACAACAAGAGTTTGCCAAATCAAAGGGCTGGATCAGCGACTATAAAATCTATGCCAATGTTGATCGCCGCGACGGCGAACCGATGCTTTATCTGTCCAATACATTCGCATCGATGCCCGACAGTGCTGAAATGGAACGGCGCAACAAGGAATGGGAAGCTTGGGACAGCAAAAGCAACGCCCAGCTCGAGGCTGAATCTGGCAATCGCGCGAAGTTCCGTACGGTCAAGGGATCGATGACTCTGATAGAACTTACGGTCCGCTAAAAACCAAGCTCGGCCGCTGCATTCGATGCGTGCGTGTGTCGCGCAGCGGCTCACAACCCAGTCTGGCGGGTGGTTATGCGCCCCTCCATCCGCCGGGCTATTGTTCTCCAGACCTCGGTCACAGAAGCGCTCAGGACGAAGGCCGGATAGGTCACAATTTGGCTTCTATCCGGGTATCAAAACAAGGTATTATTGATGAAAACTACCATGACAGCGATTGCTGCAATCACACTTATGCTTGGCACAGCAGCGTGTAGCGAAGCCGCAACAAACGACAGAAACGCAATGGCAACGACAGACGGCACGATTGCCGGCACTTGGAAAGGTGATCCTGCTACCGCGCAAGCGGAGAACGACGATTCAAATTACACGCTTATTGACGGCAAATTTACGTGCAACAGCTGCATACCCACTTATTCCGTGGCTGCGGACGGGCAATGGCAGGCAACGGATCTGCCGGGCCTCGACGAGATGAAGTTCGAGGTCGTTAACGACACAACGATCAAATCCGCTGTTCGGTTCGAGGGCCGTGAACTCGGCAATTCGACGTGGACGGTGAGTGACGACGGTTCAACGCTCACCCAATCGTTTGTTAATGCCGATGGCGATGAAAGGACCGAAGGAACGGTGTCGATGAGCCGCACTGCAGATGCGCCTCAAGGCGCGCATGCCATGTCAGGCGGTTGGGCGCTCGCCGAGTATGGGGAAATAAGCGAGGCAGCACTCCTCACCAGCTACACGCTCGAAGGCGATACTGTTGCCAGCAAATACAACGGTGGGAGCTGGAGCGCGACGCTTGGCGGCGATCCCGTTGCGATTGAAGGCAGCGAAAGCGGAACGATGGTCAAGGTCGAGAAGGTCAGCGACAATGTCTATCGCGAGACT
>CAVTPG010000008.1:0-26868 GCA_963736595.1 uncultured Alphaproteobacteria bacterium | reverse complement strand
ACAAAGCCAAAAAAAAGGCCCCGAGGGGCCTTAAATTTCATTGAATGGTCAACAGCTTAGCTGAAGATCCAATCCCAAATTGATCGTGACATAATATGTCTCCCTGTGTTGAAACAAGGTTATCATTATATTAACGATGTTAGTTTGTAAACGTTAACCATATGATTGATCGCTGGTCTTAGCGACGGGTTCTTGTCTCAAAAGGCTTACAAATTCGGACACGGGCATTGGTTTTGCAATGAGATAACCCTGGCCGCGATCGCATCCGAGCTCCTCCAAAATATCGAAGGTCTGCTTGTCTTCGATGCCTTCGGCGACCGAAATCAAGTTCATATCCTTGGACAGTCGGATCATATTTTTGACGATTGCATAAGCTTTGCTGCAAGCGTTCATTTGTTGAACGAACACGCGGTCGATCTTCAGTTCGTCAAAGGGCAATTGAGATAAAACCTCTAGGTTTGCGCTACCGACACCGAAATCATCGATCGAAAGCGCCATACCCATACTGCGGATTTCGTCGCACACTGTTCGCGCCGTCACAGGATTGTCGATCCTGGCCGTTTCCGTAATCTCAATTGTAATACGGCGCGGATCAATAGCATATTGCTCCAATTCGCTGTGAAGTAGGTCCACGATGCGCCGATCGATCAACTGGATTGAGGAAATATTGATCGAAATTGATGGCTGCGTTCCGTTACGCTGACAAAGTATGCTTGCCTGGAAACTTTTCGCCATAACGCGCTGAGTCAGGTCATCAAGGCGGCCAACACTTTCGGACTGGGCTATGAATTGTGCTGCCGGCACTTCGCCCCTCAGCCCATCGCTCCAGCGCACCAGGGCTTCTGCGCCGATAAGTGAGCCATCTAAGAATCTGAATTTGCGGCTGCAATTTTATCGAAATGTCATCATTCGTCAGAGCCTGCTCAAGACGCGCTTGTAGCGAGTAATCCCATTCTTCTTTCTGGCGCGACAAATGGCCGCTGATGAACACCGGGTCATAGGCCTCGCGTGCCTTTTCGGCCGCGGCGATTGCCGAACTGATCTTTCGCGGAATTGAGGAATTCTCAGTGTTATCCGCGCCTAGGGTCAGCGACACATCGATCGGCTGGCCGGAAACTTCTACGGACTGGCTGCTAACCGCACGTAAGCCTTCGAGATGACTATGCAATTGCGGGTATGCTTCGGCGTAAACACAGAACGCCAAATGCTTGGCTCCATCAAAATAGACTTGCGTATTGTTGGAACCCAAAGTCAGACGCGCCGCCACCTGTCTAAGATATTCGCCCTGATCTTGAGCAGATAGCATTGCGAAAACTGCTTCCAGCCGAGCAATCTTGGCTACAACAACGGCTTTTTGATCGATATCGTCGACGTCGGAGAGATCGCGCTGCAAAGCAACGAAGTTGGGCAATCCACTACGCGGTTCAATAAGCAAATGGCGCTGCTTGTAACGAACTGTGATGCGCAACGCGGCATATATAATCGCAAAGGATGCTGGGGCAGAAAGAATGGCTCCGATGCCCAGATAGGCAGTTGTGATAAAAACCGAGAGATACGCCAGAACCCATATTGCATACATTGCTCTTCTGGTTTTTGGGCTGTGTAACGTGATCAGACAAAGCAAAAATAGTCCGCAAAAACTTACTAGAAGATCATACCAGTTTAACGACCATCCACCATCAGCTAACACCGTTTCGGCTGCAATTACATGGATAATAGACGAGGGCACCAACAGCCTACTTCCGCCTGGTACTTTAATTTTAGAGACGTCAGAACCGGCAAGCCCAACAACTATTTTCTTGTTTCCTATTCTTTTTGAATTAAGTCTCTTCTCCGACCATTTTCCTAATCTTCCTTGTTCTATCGTATTAGGCGCTATATTATAGTTAACAAATATTAACTGTTCTACGGACTTTTTACCAATTAAACTATGGGCAAGCGACAAATGCCCTGATTTCTGATTCATCCTCTCTTCTTCGATAAACCAAACAAAACCTAAAAAATCTACGTGTAAGTTGTTTACAACAATTTGCATTCGTTCTGTAAAATATTGGTCGCTTGTAATCTTGAAGAACTGATCGTCAGCTTCAGATACAAATGTCTCAGAAATGATGAACCGATCTTTGTTATCGCGCAACAGCGTCTGCAAACGCTTGTCATCATCTTTCGACCCGCTCTTCTGTAGTGGCAGGTCGAGATAGATTTGCTCGACATCCGTTTGAGTCAGGTTTTCGAGCGCATCGGCCAATTCGCCATTATCGATAACAGCATCTCCACCCTCCATCGTGTAATCGGTATAGAGAAAGCTAATTTCGCCGCTTGCGCTTTTGTCGAACAATTTTGCCTGCAACGACCACATCGTCACATCGAGCGGACGCAAAAGTGTCGAGAACGCAATGACGGACGCCAGCAGCAGCGCGATGAAGGCGTGCGCAACCCGCTCGGCGGCAACCCATTTGCGTAACGTCGCTATTCTGGCACTGATGGAAGCCATATCATTCCCGCGATACGGAGATATAGTTAACGAACCTTTACTAAAGCCGCCTCAAGAGCGGAAAACGGTGGTTTGGTATCTCTGATTGATCCACATCGGGCGCTCTGCTTTGGCATTGCTTGGTTCAAGCAAGGCCAGAAAACAAAGCCAATGACTCCGGGGTTTCTTTCTGCAAGCCACGAACGCGTAACGTACTTTTAGCGGATCTTTGGCATTCTGCGGAAAGGTTTATGTGATAAGAGTGAGCAACCTCACCTCAATTCAGGTTAGGCAAGATTAAGGCCTCCTTAGCAACCCTCAATAACCAAACCATATAGTCATTTCTTAACCTTTTTCGCGCATCATCGGGTGAATATCCTGCGTTTGGAGGCTAAAGATGAACAAAATTCGCGCCAAAAAAGTTTACAAAAGATTGTTACCGAATTTTGTGAAAGATCAAAGCGGCAACGTCATGCCAATACTGGCGGCAGCGCTCATCCCTACTATGGTAATGATCGGCAGTGGCATTGATTTCGGGCGCGCTTATCTTGCGCAATCCAAATTACAAGGCGCAGTCGATGCCGGCGCCCTTGCTGCGGTTCGTGCAAAACAGCTTTCGAGCAATAGTTCGACCGATTCCGAACTTATTGGGCAACAATATATAAATGCGAACTTTCCCAACGGATACATGGGCTCGACAATGAATGAGGAAGAGCTGGATGTAACCGAAATAGACGATCTGATAAAAGCCGAAGTGAAGATGGCGGGCCTTATAAACACCACGCTTCTTCGTCTGGCAGGTATTAAAACTTTGCCGTTTTCGGCTAGCGCATCGGCTGAAGCCTCTGAAACTCTTCCAACTTCGGTGGAGGCACTTCTGGTACTCGATAACACGGGTTCCATGGAGGGCTCTCGAATGAGTGCGCTCAAGTCTTCGGCAAAAAATTTCGTCGACGTGATTTACGGAAACAAGAATACGCGTGAAGGTTTTGCAGTCGGCGTTTTACCGTACAATACGATGGTGAACGTCGGTCATCTCGTCAAACAAAGCAACTCTTGGATGATTCAAGACCGTCCTGGATTTACCGACATATCGCCTAGCGACGCTATGGGCTGGAAAGGCTGCGTATTCGCCGACGAAACGATTCAGAATATCTCAAGCGATCCTGACACTGTCGATGCTGGCGCATTTGATATTACGAATAACATGCCAGGCGAAGACGGTATGCCAAAAATCGAGCCGTTTATCTATCCGCCGGTTTATGTAGATTCGTTTCAGGACGTTAATAACCGTTACAAAATTCCTACCAGTCGCCAAGACGCGTTTTTCGAAATACCGGTGATCCGCAACGCGCTTATACGCTTACACGGAAATGATATCTGCAAGAATACAAGGAACGGTAATGCTCGCCAATGCGATAGGAATGACGCCATTATCGATTTCGATCGCTTGCCTGACAAGAATCAATATGTAGCGCCAAGAAACTATAGCCATAAGTCAGGTGGGCGTCAGTCAGCATCTCCCAACAATATTTGGGGAGCATCGCCTAACTATCAGTGCCCTTCACAAGCGGCTCCGATCTCGTACTCAGCGACAAAGTCTAGTCTGAAGGCTTACGTCGATGGAGAAAATTACGCGTTAAAACCTGGCACGGGCACATTTCATAACCCTGCAATGACCTGGGCATACAGACTGATGTCGCGAGACGATATCTTTCCACGCAACCGTCCGGTGGGTAAACCCGTCAAACGCGTCGTAATCTTTATGACGGATGGTAACTTTGACAGCCGCGATGACGGTCGTAACAGCTCAAGCGGTAGAATTCTCGATACTGCCTATACAGCTTACAAGACTTACGAAGATCGTGTTATCATTCCAACAACCAGTCGCGATGATACGATTGACAATCTGGCGTATAGGTTTGCCAAGACCTGCGAGGCCATGAAGCGGGACGGAATTGAACTATATACGATCGCGTTTTCTCTGAGCAATAATGCTCGTGGGAATGCGACACGCGAAATGTTCAAGTCCTGCGCGACTGATCGTAACACGCACTTTTTCTCTGCGGCAAACGGTACGCAGCTGAATGAAGCCTTTGTTACGATTGCATCCGAACTCGTCGATTTGAGGCTGACCAACTGATGCTCGTCAAAATGCGTCATCTTTGTAGCGACACCAGTGGTAACCCAGCTGTAGAATTCGCCTTCATCGCTCCGATTGTCCTTTTGTTTATCGGAGGACTGTTGGAACTTGGATATGTGTCTTTTGCCAGATCGACCCTGGAGAGTTCCATTTTGACTGCCTCGCGAATGTCCAGAGCTGCCGACTGTCCAGCGCAGCAATCAGCACAACTTCAAGAAGAGCTGAACAAGCGCATGGATAATGTCATAAGTGCAGATGGTAATGATCCTGTACTTATTGTCAGTTCTTATGGGCAAGCGTTTGGTAATGTCGACAGTCCTGAACCCTTCAATGATATTGATGGGAACGGCCAATTCGATCCTGGCGAACCTTATACTGATGTCAATGCCAACAGTGAGTGGGACGAAGACATGGGCAAAAGCAATGACTACGGAGCATACGGAGAAGTGGTCGAATTTCTTGCGACTTACAATGTTCGATCTCTCTTTCCCTTCGTTGCGGAGAAGATCAATGGTGGTAACGGATTTTACACTATAACAGCCAAGACGGTTATTCGTAACGAACCTTATCGAGACGTGACATGCTAAGCTGGAAACGCGAAGCGCTTAAGTCGAAACTCTTTCAAAAGCTGCGCCGGTTACGAGAAAATCAGCATGGTCTTGCTTTCATGGAATTTGCCTTGGCACTTCCAGCGTTTTTGGTGTTCGGATTAATTGGCCTGGAATACACAAACGTTGTACTTGCTTACCAGAAAACGGAGAGAATTACTTCAACGGTAGCCGATCAGGTCGCTGGCAACCAAATCGCTCCCAACGAGCGTCAGATCGGTGACATGTTTGTCGCTGCCGAAGAAATTGCCAAACCCTTCGAATTTGATCCAGCTGGCAATGTAATTATTACAGCTGTTTTGGGCGTAATGGATAATGATACCAACACGGTAAAAAATAAGGTGGTCTGGCAGAGATGCTCGATCCCCGATTCATTTGATAGTGAGATTGGGGAAGAATGGACGGACACTCCGGATATTGCAGATGGACCGGACATTACCCTTCCACAAAGCCTGAAACTTGGTCAGAACCAAATGGCTATCGTGGCAGAAGTTTTCTTTCCCTACAAAGAGATCGTTAGCGCAAAATTGGTCGAAAACTCACTCCCCCGCAACGGCATTTTTAGAGAAGCTTCTATTTTCCGGACACGTGGAAGTGCAATTATGAATGTGACCCCCGTCAGTGGTGTTACGACCAACGTTTGTTAAGCTGTCTAGTACGGGCGACATCTTGGCAACCTTCCACCCAATACAGAACGCTCGGAAGCGCTGCCATCGCAATATGCCTCATTGGCAGGGGTGACGTGCAGGTGTGTTCGGTGTAACCAACGCCTATGCAGTTCGAAATCGTGTTCGCCATTGGATGGGCGCTTATTTTGATGGTCGGCGGTGGCCTGCTGACCTCGATCGGCGGCTGGTATCATGCGCTTAGCAAGCCAAGCTGGCAGCCACCCGATTGGCTGTTCGGCCCTGCATGGACCATTATTCTGGGGCTGGCCGGATGGGCATTCGTGCTGGCGTGGAACGGCACAAATTCAGATGGCGACCGCGCTCTACTGTTAGGGATTTATGCCGTTAATTTCCTGTGCCATTTCCTGTGGTCGCCGCTGTTTTTCAAAGCACAGCGGCCCGACTGGGCTTTGATCGAAGTGCCGTTTCTGTGGGCCTCAGTTCTGGCGCTGTGTATTTTGCTGCGGCAATGGTCCGAGCTGGCGAGCTGGATGATCGTGCCGTATCTGGTCTGGGTCAGTTTTGCCGCGCTGCTTAACGCCAGTATCGTGCAATTGAACGGGCCGTTCGGGCGCAAAGCTCAGGAGCCACCCTCGGTTTAAGTGACCGATCCGCGTCTGGCGCACTAACAATAGGTTCAGCGCACTTCGGCGGGATCACGCTCCGGATCATCTTCGCTTTCGGGAATCACCGGCTCGTTAGGATTGTCCGCTTCGCCGACAGCGCGCCCTCCGCCTTCACGGATTTCCGGTGCGCCCGAATTCATCTGATCCGCCACGGTCCCCTCGTCAGTATCTTCTGCAAGCTCCATGTCATCGGCTTCGGCAACCGCTTCAGGATTGCCGCCGCACGCGCAGAGCGCAAGCGTCAAAGCGGACAGTGCGACAAGGCGGGGTTGTTTCAAATTCATGGCATATCCTTTTCGATATCAGGCTTGGAAAATCCGGCCATGTGCGACAGCCGGGTCTCCGTTATGCTTAAGCCAGAGCTGTCAATATTCCGGCGCGTAGTGATGTTCTATCGCCCACAGATACCAATTGTCCACCACAGTACCGGTCAGCAGGATGCCGATGCCGCCCGTGAAGGTACACAGTACTGCAAACCACCACGCCCAGCGATGGATCGATTCCATCGTGGCGTTAAAGCCCATCGTCCAGCGCCAGAACAAAGCAGCCCGCTCCGACGCTGTGCCGCGATCGGTGATCTGCTCCAACTCCCGCTCGCCGCCATAGCGCCCAACGGCCAGGATCGTCGCGCCATGCATCGCGAACAGCAGTACGGAGCCATAGAGAAACACGATCGAAAGCGCGTGGAACGGATTGTAGAACAAATTGCCGTACAGCAGCGAGAAATTGTTGGTCCATTCCAGATGCGGGAAGATGCCGAACGGAACGGCTTCGGCCCATGAACCCATGAAGAACGGACGAATAAAACCAAGCACCAGGTAGAGCCAGATCGCGCTCAAGAAGGCCCAGGCAACGTGCGTTCCCATGCCAAGTGCCACAGCACGGCGATAGGTCCGCACCCACCACAGAAGAATAGACGTCGTCAGGAAGAACCCGGCGAGGATCCACCAGCCACCTTCGTTCAGCGGCACGAATGGCGAGAAGCCATATTCCGGCCCCGGAGGCGACAGTCCCAACCAGAAGAACTGACGGACGAATTCAACCGGATCCCAATTAACCGAAGCCAGCATATTGAGGCCGATAATCTCGATCGCGAGAAACCCGAAAAGTAGCGAAGCCATGCCCAGCCAGCCAAGATAGATCGGCCCGATTTGTGCCTGACCGAATTTGCCCATCCAATAACTGAATGCCGTATCACGCGTCCGCCCATCGTCGGATGGCGGCAGCGGCATTCCCATTTCGGGGGCGTATTGCAGCTGAACCTGCGTAAAAATGTTCTGATAGCGTGCCATTATCGACGACTCCCCCTCAAGACCAGATCGGAATATTGCGCCAGAATTCCCACCATTCAGGCCATCCGCCCGCATACAGCGGTCCGGCGATGATGATGCAAACCGCGCTCCAGAAACCGGCGTTCAATGCCAGAAACAGACCGAGGCGGTGAATGCCGAGTGTGCCGATCGAATAGCCGATGAAATCGCGGAAGAACGTATCTTCATATTCAGGCGTCTTTACATCCTCGCCCTTCCTCGGATTGACCGCCGACAGGATCAACGCACCGTGCAGCGCAAGCGCGAAGGTCGTGGTGAAGAAGAACGACACCGCGATCATATGCGCCGGATTGTAATGGAAGTTCACATATTGGTATCCGACATTGGATACCCAGTCGAGATGGCTGAAAATGCCGTATGGGAAGCCATGCCCCCAGGCACCCAGCAAGAATGGCCGGAATACCACCAGCGTTACATAAGCAAGGATCGCCACGCCGAATGCGATCGGCACATGATATCCCATGCCCAGCTTGCGGCATATCTCCACTTCTCTCAGCGCCCATGACACGAATGCTACGATCGCGCAGACGGTGATAACTTGCCAGAAGCCCCCCTCGGCCAGTGGGGCAAAGCCCAAGCCGTAACTAAGGTCGGGCGGATTGATCGAGATAAGCCACGGGTTCCAGGTCGGTCCCTGCGATGCTGCATAGAAAATCAGTGCCGTGCCCAAAATCGCGGAGATCGCTGTCACCACTCCGAAAAAGCCGACGTAAAACGGGCCTATCCAGAAATCGAACAGATCGCCACCGACCAGAGTACCGCCCCTGACTCGATATTTTCTCTCGTAGCTTAACAGCGACATGGCATCTTCCTTGCGCGCTTATCCGTGCCGCCCAAACGGGCAGGCGTGTAAAGTCATGGTAACCGCAACCCCGTGGGAGGCACGATGCCGATGCACCGTGACCTCCTTATGGGGCTGGCTTATGAAGCCGGGTCAGGTTTGTCGTTCTGACTGCTCGATCGTAGCTGTGGCTACGGCACTGACGGTCGGTCCTTCGATCCAGTTGAAGCGATCAGTGCTCAACAAGATAAAATGGATCAACAAAGCCAGTACGAACAGGAAGATCGCCAGAGCGACCAGAGTCCGACGCGGGTCGAATATTAGCCAAAGTCTCCACATGGTCTCTCTCCTATCCTAAAAAGGGCATCAAAGTGGCCTGAGCCATCCGGACACCGTCATCCAAAGCCGCATAGCCGTTCACGCCCGGGAACCAGGGACGCCACATCCACACCAACACATGCGCAATAATCGCAATGATGGTGAAGGCGATGAAGCTGGTCACAAAGATCTTGTGAAACTCTTTGGCTTCTTCCGGGGTCAGATACGCCCCAGGACCGAAGCGGTCATTTTCCTCGTCCATATTTCCTTCTCCAGTTAGCCCCCTGCAAGCCGCCAGAAGCGCCTCCCACGGGTATTGCCTGATCGGGTGTAACCGAGCAGGTTGCGGATGCCGGGCCGAAGCCGGGCAAATGTCCGGGGCGCATCATGCGTATTCCCCATTGAGCAAAGCTGCCGCCAGACGGTCGGCAGAAACGTGTTTGTCGCCGGCAAGGCGCGCATGGCGCTCGGCGGCGTCGCGCAGGCGCTTGGCAGCGGAAATCCGCACCAGCACAGGCTGCGCTTCGACGATGACATCGAGTTTTTCTTTGGCGTCGCGGTCCCATTGGAGCGGCGCTTCGGCGCGCGCTGGGGTGGCCTCGCCTGCATCCATCTGAACCGACAGAGGCAGAATGTGGAACAGTGCATCGAACAGCGCATTGCACACTTCCTGCACCAGATACGTCGCGCCGGAATATCCCATATAGGGCGTTCCGGTATGGCGACGGATAGCGGCGCCGGGGAAGGATGCGGGGATGAAAATCCCGCGACTGCCCGCCTCGGCCATATACATCCGCTCGTTATAGCTGCCGAACACAACCATCGGCGGCGTCTCGAAAATCGCTTCGCGCACCGCCTGATTGTCCGGTTTTATGCCAGCACTGCGGCTGAACGAAAACGCGCACGGCAGACCCATATCGTTTTCTAGAAAATTGCGGATGCCGCGCGCATAAGTTTCGTTGGCCACGATGCCGAAATTGGCGGTCCCGAAGAAATCCTGCGTGACCGAACGCCACAGATCCCACAGCGGCTTGATCGTGGTATGCTTTTCCTTTGTGATGAAAGGTTCGGGATCAAGCCCGGTCATCTCGCCCAGTTGGCGCAGGAATTTCGTGGTCGAATCCAACCCGACCGGCGCTTGCAGATAAGGCCGCTCCAGCAGCTCGCACAGATTGCGACCGAACTCGCGATACATACAGATGTTGACCGAAGCGTTCGCCAACTGGCGAATATCAGCCAGATGACTGCCGAGCGGGAAGACCATGTTCACTTCCGCGCCGATGCCTTCGATCAGACGACGGATTTCAGCCAGGTCCGACGGCATATTGAACATCCCGTAGGACGGGCCGATGATGTTGACCTTGGGCTTTTCGCCCTCTTGCAAGACCTTGGCCTTGGGCATTTTCTTCGGGCCGAATTCCGTCCACAGCCACGACAGTGCGCGGTCCTCCGACTGCCATTGATCTTCATCGATCGTGCGCGGCAGGAAGCGTTTGACGTTGGTGCCTTCAGGCGTCACCCCGCCGCCGATCATCTCCGCAATCGAGCCGGTGACGACCACCGCGGGAAGTTCGGGATCAAGCGTTTTCCATGCGCGCCGCATCGCGCCTTCGGTGCCGGTTTTGCCAAGCTCTTCTTCGCCCAACCCCGTGACCACGATCGGCAATTCATGTGGCGGCAGGCCGTCTGTATAATGCAGCACCGAAGTAACCGGCAGATTCTCGCACCCGACCGGACCATCGATGATGACCTGCAATCCCTTGATTGCGGTAAAGGCATAGACGGCGCCCCAATATCCGCCCGCCCGGTCATGATCGAGAATGAGCGTCATGTGCCGACCGCCTCGGCTGCCTTGGCAACCATCGCGTTCTGCGCGGCATATTTTTTCTTGAATTTGGGCCGATCGGTTGGCGTATCTTCCCAGATACCGCTCGCATGGCCTTCGCCCACACCTTCGAAGAAAGCCGTCATCCGGTCGAAGCGTTCTTTGTTCGCCATCGCTCCATTGACGACTTGGGCCAGACTGCCGGCCCCTGCCGGTCCCATCAATGGCCGCGCCGAGATCAGATTGGTAAAATACAGGGCCGGAGTGGCTTTGGCCTTGGCGTGCTGTACGACCGGCGTCGTGCCGATGGCGAGATCAGGGCCGAATTCCTCAACCGCAGCGATGTCGGCTTCCAGACTGGCGCGGAAATTGACGCGGACGCCCTTGGCTTCCAGCCATTCGCGATCGGGATCGGACCATTTCGTCTTGGGACAAGCCGTGCCGACATATGGCACATCCGCGCCGCTTTCGATGAGCAGGCGCGCAACCAGCAATTCCGAACCCTCATAGCCCGAAACGGTGATCCGTCCCTTGATCGGCATCGCGGCCAGCGCGCCTTGTATAGCGGGCAGCATGGCATTTTGTGCTGTCGCGATTTGCTCTGCGCTTGCGCCCGTGGCTTGGCCGATGGCTTCGAGCCAAGCAGCGGTGCCATCGCGACCCACCGGAGCCGATCCAACGACCGTGCGCCCGGCAGCTTCAAATTCACGGATGCTGGCGGTGTAAAAAGGATGGATCGCGGCAATAACTGCGCCATCCAATGCCGTATAAAGCTCGCGCCATTCGCGGGTCGGTACGACGGGTCCGGCAGCAAGGCCGAGCGGATCGAGCATCTGTCCGATACCGATCGGATCAGCCGGGAACATCTCGCCCAGCAAAGTGACCGAAGGTTTGTCGGCACGCTCTTTGGGAGCCGCGACCGGACCTTGTTCAGCTTCCTTGCGGGCGTAGTTCAGCATGGCCCCTGCCAGCACGTCCTTCGCCTCGGCGTGCGTTGGCACACCGAAACCCGGCACATCGATACCGACAATCCTGACGCCGTTGATCGCATCCGGCAGCAGCCGCAATGGTACGCCGCTGGCCGTCGGAACGCACAGATTGGTGACCACGATCGTGTCGTATTTTTCCGGATCGGCCATCTGTTCGACGGCTTCCTTGATGTCCTCGAACAGCTTGCCGGTAACCAGCGTTTCCGAACTGAAGGGAACATAGCCCACACTGCGCCGCGCGCCGTAGAAATGCGAAGTAAAGGTCAGGCCATACACGCAGCAAGCCGAGCCTGACAGGATCGTCGCCGTGCGCCGCATCCGCAGCCCTACGCGCAGCGATCCGAACGCCGGACACATACTTTGCGGCTGATCGTGCGGACCCATTGGATAGTCCTGTTCAAACTGGTCGAGCACATCGCTTTTGCCGGCCTTTTTCGCCGCCTCGCGCATCGTGTCCGCGCCACCGTGGCATCCGCTGCCTTCGACAGGCGCCGATGTCGGAGCAAGATCGATCCGGTCGCGTTCGCGTGTGGAAAGGGTGGAGGTTTCAGTCACGCATCAAATCTCGTCGTAAACCACTTCGAGGGACGGCTTTTCTTCGTAAGTGCCGCCCCGCATATCGGCTTGTGTCGCCGGAACGAGCTGAAAATTGCCGCCCGTTTCTTCCGGTGAAAACAGGCCCAGCAAACCGTCCTGCTCCAGCGGCTTGGGCTGCTGCGGTGGCGCTTCGGCCACATTGATGGCCAGCTCTTCAAACAGGCTCGCCCATTCCCCGCCCGGTATCCCGATGATCTGGTAATTGGCCGATTTGCGGCGGATATCTTCATTGGCCGGAATGGCAGTCAGCACCGGAATATCGACCGCTTCGGCAAATTTCTGCGCTTCGCCCGTGCCATCATCCTTGTTGATGATCATGCCAGCGACGCCGACATTGCCGCCCATCTTGCGGAAATATTCGACCGCCTTGCAGACATTGTTGGCGACATAGAGAGACTGCATATCGTTGGAGCCGACGACGATGACTTTCTGGCACATATCGCGCGCAATCGGCAGGCCGAAGCCACCGCACACGACGTCGCCCAGGAAATCGAGCAGGACATAATCGAAGCCCCATTCGTGAAAGCCCAGCTTTTCCAGCAGCTCGAACCCGTGAATGATGCCGCGACCACCGCACCCGCGCCCGACTTCCGGCCCGCCCAGCTCCATCGCGAACACACCGTCCCGCTGGAAGCAGACATCTTCGATCGCGACTTCTTCACCCGCCAGCTTTTTTCTGGAAGATGTTTCGATAATCGTCGGGCAGCTTTTGCCGCCGAACAACAGACTGGTCGTATCGGATTTGGGGTCGCAGCCGATCAGCAGCACGCGCTTGCCCTGCTGCGCCATCATGTAGCTGAGATTGGACAGGGCGAAGCTCTTGCCTGAACCGCCCTTGCCGTAAATGGCGATGACCTGCGTTTCGCTTTTCACTTCGCCGGTATGAACCGGATCAGGCTCATGGCTGGCTTCTTCGCGGAGCGTATCGATATCAAGTAAGCTCATGCGATTTCTCTCCAATCGAGGACCATTTTCAGGCACTCGGAATTGTCAAAGGCAGTGGGATAAGCGGTTTTGGCAGTGGACGCCGCTTCGACATTCGTGATCAGACCCGACAGATCGAGCGCGCCGGTTTCGATCAGCGCATTGACCGATACCAGGTCTTCAGGCTGCCATTCTGCGGCAATGCGCAGACGCGCCTCGCGCTGGAATGCGGGCGGAAAGGCAAAGTTGATCGGCTGGTTGTAAAATCCGGCCAGTACGAGTTCGCCGCCTTTGGCAAGGCGCGCGATGAAACTTTCGATTCCTGCGGCATCGCCGCTCACATCGTAGATATTGGCGTAATCATGCCGGTCGTCATCATCCGGATGGATAACGCTGTAATCCTGAGCGCCTGACTGGCGGCTGATATTCGTGTCCCATACAACCGGCGGTTTCGCACCGGCGGCGATTGTCAGCCGAGCCAGCAGCCGCCCCAGCACACCGTGGCCGATGATCAAATCCGGCGAATTGCCGTGCGCGATGGCGTGACGCGCGGTCGCTGCCAGCGCATAGAGAATGCCGTCTTGTCCGAGATCTTCGGAGACCGGCAGGGCGCGAGCGGATGACACGATGACGGTTTTGGCCGATCCGCCGAACAGGCCGCGCGCATCACGGTAGCAACTGGCTCCCGGGACAAATACCCATTCACCGATCCGTGCTTGAACTTGGCATCCCGCATCCACGATCCGACCCACCGATTCATAGCCCGGTACGAGCGGATAACCCATGCCGGGAAAGCTTGGCATTTTGCCAGTCCACAAAAGCTTTTCGGTGCCGGTGCTGATCCCGCTCCAATGGATATCGACTTGAACATCCGCGTCGCCCATCGCGTTCAGCGCGGTGTCCCGCAATGCCAAACGCCCCGGTGCGTCAAGAATGATAGCCGATGTTTCCATCCAATCCCCCAAGGGCCTCCAATTAAACTCGGAGACTCCATCGAGTGTCAATTTACCCGAACACAAAGCAATGTCAATAAAACTGGACACTATTTCTGTTACTTTGTCATGACAAGCGCCTGAGCGATGATCGGCAAAGGTGTCGGCACTTCTTTAATGGCGGAAAACCCGGCCTTTTTTGCCATCGCTTTATTCTCCCGCATAGAGCGGGGCCTGCCCGATCCCATCGTCCAAAGATACAGACCGAAATAGGCATCGCCCATGCCTGTGGCTCCGCTTGTCTCGGCCATCGGCTCGACAATTAGGAGCCGCCCCTCAGGCGGGAGCGAGTCGTAGATTTTTGTGAGCAAAGCCTGCGCCACGCCATCGTCATGATCGTGCAGGACACGGATCAGCGTGATCAGATCGTATCCGGCTGGAAAGCGATCCGCACTAAAACTGCCGCTGTGGATAGTCACCCGCTGTTTGATCGGAGAAGCGGCGAATCGCTCGCGCGCCAGCGGAGCCACATCGGGCAAGTCGAACACGCCCAGTTCCAGCTGCGATGTGCTGTTGCCGACTGCTTCCACGAACGCCCCGGAGCCGCCGCCGATGTCCAGCATTCTGCGGTGCTGCTCGAATGGGTAGCGCCCGATAATCTGCTGCCACACCATTGGCTGGGTCGCGCTCATCAGCTCGGAATACGGCGCGGCTGCCTGCTCTTTCTCGGCGTTTTTCGAAGCGTACGTCCAAAACCGCGACAGCTCGCTTGGTTCTCTGCCACCCGGCTCCGCCAGCAAGGTCAACGGGTCGGATAGATCGCGATAAAACAAGGCGTGATGCCGGATCATCGCCATCGCGCCTTCATTGGCCGACAGCGCCGCACCCACTTCGCCAAGCGTCCACACATTGGCTTGCGGCGACTCGGCCAGATCGAGGGCAGCACCGGCTCTTAAGATCCGCTCGGTCGCAGCAGGCGAGAATTTCAGGAAATCCGAAATTTGCGTTTGTGAGCGTGGCGCTTCTCGCAGGAACTCGATCAGACCTGTTTCGACATAAACGTAAGTGATCTGCGTATAGACAAAGCCCGCGATCAGATCGAACTGTCCCGCCGCTTTACGCCTGGCAATGGCCCGGAAAATCGGCGTTCTTGCCGCCCAGTCCTGAAATTTTTTGCTGCCGAGTATGGTGTTGCGGCGCAAGGTCCAGCGTGTGCGCCAACCGAATGAGACAGGACTGTTATCTTGCGCACTGGACATAATAATATGTCCAATGAGATGGACTTGTGATAGCTATCCGTCAAACCGAAACTCGTAAACGGGTCGGGAGAGGGCGTGACACAAGCACCGACGATCATCATCGGAGCGGGCATTGGCGGGCTGACCAGCGCGGCTTTGCTGTCCGCGCGCGGCGTTCCGGTTGTCGTGCTGGAAAAGGAAGCGACGCCCGGCGGAAAAGTGCGGCAGCTCGATGTCGATGGCTCGCTAGTCGATGCTGGGCCAACCGTTTTTACCATGCGTCCGGTCATCGATGCCATTTTTGAAAGCTGCGGTACATCCACCGCCGATCATCTGACTTTGACACCCGCAAAAACACTCGCACGCCATGCGTGGGATGACCGCGGCCATCTCGACCTGTTTGCCGATCACGAACGAAGCGTCGATGCGATCGGCGACTTCGCGGGTGCAAAAGCAGCAGCGGGTTTCCGCAGCTTTTCCCAAGAAGCGCGCAATATTTTCGAGATACTCGACCGGCCTTTTCTGCGCGATAGCAAGACCTATCCGCCCGGCTTGATGTGGCGCATCGGCTTGTGGCGGATCGGGGCGTTGCTGGCGATCCGGCCTTATGAAAGCCTGTGGAAGGTTCTGGGCGAGCATTTTGACGATCCACGCCTGCAACAACTTTTCGGGCGATATACCACCTATTGCGGGTCATCCCCGTTCCAGACGCCGGCCACACTGATGCTGATCGCCCATGTCGAAGCGCAAGGCGTGTGGAAAATCGAAGGCGGGATGAGCGCGCTGGCCAATGCGCTGGAACATATCGCACGCAAAAACGGCACGCAATTTCGCTATGGGGCGAAAGTGGACGAAATCCGGACCACGCGCGGCAGAGCGAGCGGCGTGCGGCTGGAAAGCGGTGAAGAGATTGCCGCACATTCGGTCATCTGCAATGCGGACCCTTCGGCGCTTGGCGCTGGCTTGTTCGGCGATCAGGCCAGCAAGGCCGTCCGCGCGATGCCGCGCAAAAGCCGGTCGCTCTCCGCGATGGTATGGCTTGCCAAAAGCACCCCCAAAGCAAGCCCAAAGCACCCCCCAAAGCAACGCCAAAGCCTTTCCGCTCGATCATCACAATGTCTTCTTTTCCGGCGATTATCCCGCCGAATTTCAGGACATCAAGGCAGGCCGCGTTCCGGCCAAGCCAAGTGTTTATGTCTGCGCGCTGGACCACAATGACGCCGCGCCGACATCGGCTGAAACCAGCCAGCGCTTCCAGATAATCGTCAATGCGCCAGCCAATGGCGACACCCATTCCTATTGCGCCGAGGAGAAAGACCAATGCACGTCCGCCATGCTGAGCCAGTTGAAAACTTGCGGGTTGGAGCTGGAGACGCCGCTATCGCACAGGCTGATCACGCCCAGCGATTTCTCGGCACTCTTTCCAGCGACCGGCGGGGCGCTTTATGGTCGAGCCTCGCACGGGTGGGCGGCCTCCTTCCTCCGGCCCGGATGCCGGACGAGGATCCGTGGGCTTTATTGCGCGGGCGGAGCGACCCATCCTGGCGCGGGCGTGCCGATGGCCGCCTTGTCGGGGAAACTCGCCAGCGAAGCGGTGTTGTCCGACCGTATTTCGACGCGGCTGTTCCACCGCAAGGATACCGCTGGTGGTATGTCGATGCGCTCAGCGATGACGGGCGCTTCGGGCTGACGATCATCGCTTTTATCGGCAGTGTCTTTTCGCCGTATTACCGCAAATCGGGCCGCGACATTCCGCTGGATCATAGCTGCCTCAATATCGCGCTATACGGCAAAAGCGGGGCGCGCTGGGTGATGACCGAACGTGGGCAATCGGACACTGTGCAGCAGCGCGACGCACTGCAGATCGGACCCAGTGCAATGCGATGGGATAAGGACCGCCTCATCATCGAGATCGAGGAACGCGATGTTCGCCTCGGTATTCCGTGGCGCCGGCGCGTGGCCGGGAAAATCGTTCTGACGCCGGAAATGCTTAATGCGCGGTCTTTCAAACTGGACGCCGAAGGCAAGCATAGCTGGCACACGATTGCGCCGCGCGCCCGGATCGAGGTCACGATGGATGAGCCGAATGTAAGCTGGTCGGGAAGTGCGTATCTCGACGGCAATCATGGCTCGGAACCGATCGAGGACGGCTTTCAGGACTGGCACTGGTCGCGCGCTCATGCAGGCGACGATGTTGCGGTAATTTACGAAGGCAATCGCCGCGATGGCAGCCATTTCGGCAGCGCTCTGCGGTTCGACAAATCCGGTACGCCGCATGAAGAGGAATTGCCGCTGGTCGCGCCGCTTCCGCCAACTTGGTGGGGAATGAAGCGGCAGACGCGGGCCGATCGCGGCCATGCTTCGGTTATCAAGACGTGGGAGGATTCGCCGTTTTACGCGCGCTCTGCTTTATCAATGCGCATTTTCGGGAAGCCCGTCATCGCGGTTCAGGAAAGCATTTCGCTAAATCGGCTGATCAATCCCGTGGTGCAATTCATGCTGCCTTACAAAATGCCGCGCGAGACGCGTTGAGGCGCGCTTAGTCCTCGCTTGGTTCCGCCTCGGCATCCCTTGCCGCCGCTTTTGCCGCTGCCTGTTCCTTGTCTTTTGCGATCTCGCGATTGACCGACCAAAGCTGCCAGAAGCCAAAGCCCAGCGCGACCGCACCGCTGAAGATGATCTCGATCCATCCCAGATTGTCCCACGCGCTTGCTTCCATTACGCCGCCTCTATTCCGTTTGACTCAGCAGCGAACACCTCGATTATCTCCGCGATTGTCGCAGGCTGCTCTTCATGCGCAAGATGGCCCAGCCCCTGCAATTCCTTATAATTGGCGTTCGGTATTAAATCAGCCGCACCCCGCACCGCGCTCCGCGGAATGGCTGTATCGTCACTCGTATGAAGCAGCAGGACGGGAGCGAGCAAATCCGGCAGTCGCTTCTGCAAATCCTCCAATTGCCAGCTCGCCATCATCCGAATGGCGCCATCGCAATGCCCGGAACGGCTCATCAGCAATTTGTATTGTTTAAGGCCTGCCCGGTCGATCGACGATCCTGTTGCTTTGCCAAGAAACCGCTCAATCCCGCCCGGATAGCGCGCCATGCGGGCGAATATCTGCGACACCAGCGGATTGGTGAACAGCATTTTGGCAAGCTGCGGAAACAATTTGGCGGCCAGACCCGGAAACGGCAGCAGCGCGGGATTTAAGCCGACCAATGGCGCGGACCATGCTCGATCCAGCAACAATTGCGCACCGATCGCAGCGCCTGCGGAATGGCCGACGATCAGGTCCGGCTCGGCGTTCATTTCGTCAAGCAACAGCGCAATCGAGCGGCTCATTTGCGGCAGCGAAACACGCCGGGCATGGTTCGGGCGAGTGAACCCGTGACCGGGCAAATCCATGGCAATTACCCTGTAATTCTCAGCCAGCAGCGGCATCAGGTCGCGCCAGCTATGGGTTGCAGCGCCCGTGCCGTGGATTAGCAAGCAAACCGGCGAATTTCCGCTGTCCGCGCGCCCCTCTGAACCCATAGTCTGGACGTGCCATCTGTACCCGTCGGCTTCGATAAATTCGCTCGCCGATCGATTGGGCCAGTCCTTTCCCTCGATCGCCCATTCCGGATAGCGCCTGCTCATGCGGTCACTCCGTTACCGATGCTCTCGATAGCCTCGACCATAGCCGCACTGCCCGCCCGTGGCAGCGCAAGATATTCGCCGCGTAGAGCCTCGGCCAGCCGCGCCGCTTCCTCACGCGGGCGAGGAGAAATGTCGATGACGATGGCATGATGGCCGGTCGCCGCGAACCCTTTTGCCACGTCGCTCACTTCCTGCATGGCCGTGGCGCGATTGGCATCACCGTTCAACGTCACATTGGCCTTGCCATCGGTCAGCAAAGCGACGGTCGGTGTCTGTCCCCGCTTGGCCGACGCATCCGCCATCAAACGGGCTTCGAGCAAGCCCGCAGCCAAAGGTGTGCCGCCGCCTCCGGGCAAGGCGCTCAAGGCGCGGCGCGCGCGGGTAAGCGAGCGCGTCGGCGGCAACAACACCTCCGCTGCGCTCTGGCGAAAAGCGATCAAGGCGACTTGCGAGCGTTTCACATGAGCTTCCGCCAGCATCAGTTCCACCGCGCCCTTGGCTTCGGCCAGCCGCGATATGGCCGAGGAACCGGACGCATCCACGGCAAAAATCGTCAGGCTTTCGCGCCGCTGCTCAAAATGGCGGATGCGAAGATCGGATTTACGAATATGGAGCGTTTTTTTCCTATCAGGATGGCTTGCCCGTCGCGCTGCCTGCCACGGTGCGGCGGCCCGAAGCGTGTCGATCAGCGCCAGCTTGCGACCATCACCCGGGATGCCCGGCCTCGCGCCAAGCGGACGCCCCTGTCTGGACGATTGCTCCTTCTGTCCAGAGCTGCCGGCTTGCCCGTTATTCGATCGCAACGTCCCTTGATCGATGCCGTCAAGAATATGCTGCGGGATCGACGCGGCGGCCGCCTCCAGCAGCAAATCGTCGAGTGGCAAGTCTTTTGCAATCTGCTCTTCACCGGACTGATCGGGATCATCCTGTGGTCGATCCGGTTCGTCATCGGGAGGTGGCGCTGACTGTTCCATTTCCGGTCGCCTTGTGGCGCGCGGAGCAAGCACCAGCCGGATGGCCGCTTGCAAAGCTTCATCGCCAATGGTTTCCGACGCGTTCATAGCCGCGTTTATTTGCGCACATCGTTCGGCAAACAATACCGGGCGCATCGAATCGATCCCCAATGCAGCAGCGGTGGCGGCCAGTGCCTTGCGCTGCTGCTTGACCGGCGCGCGCATATTGTCGCCAGCGATTTCAGCCGCGCTCCAGTCGAAATCGAGCGTCCGCCCTGCCGACAGATCGCAATGAAAGGCGGCGCGTTCCAGCAAGACGGCAGGAGGCGCTTCATCGGCCTCGATGCCATCATCGAGCAGAATCACCGCGACTTCACCATGATCCATCGCTTGGCCCAAATGCGCCGCGATGTTGCCGGAAACGCGCTCTGCCATCGGCACGATAAGGACACCGCCAGAAGCGCGTTCGAGCAGCCCGGCCCGGCTCACCGCCACGCCTTTCGCCAGTGTTTCGGTCAAATCCAGTCCGCCGAGCAATTGCTCCGTATCGATGTTGATCGGCACGCGCAGAACCGGGCCGTTCGCCGTCAATTCGCCAAGCATGAGCTGCAAAAGCCGGTCCCGCACCGGCCCCGCACCGCGCAGCACAATTCCCCCAAATGAGCGCGGATTTCGAACAAATAGCTGGGCCGCGAGCAGGCTATCGGCGATCGCCGGATCCGCGACCGCCTGATCTGTCATCCCAGCAGTTCCTGCATTGCCAGCTCGATGCGAACCGTCGATCCGGTTTCATCCAGCACGTCCCGGCGCAAACGATGGCGCAATGCCAATGGCGCGATGGTCTTCAAATGCTCCACCGTCACGCAGGTATCGCCTTTAAGCGCCGCCAACGCCCGCGCCCCGCGCATCAGCGTCAATTCCCCGCGCAAGCCATCGGCGCCTACCGCCTGGCATAGGGCCGCTGTGTGCCGCAGCATCTTCGCCGACGTTTTCACATCGGGCAGAGCTTTTTTAGCACGATCAATCTGGCGCAGGACTTTGGCATCCTCGCTTTTCCATTTGGCGGCAAATTTCGCCGGATCACGCTCCTGCGCATCGCAGCGGCGCATGATTTCGACCCGGTCATCGATATTGTCCGGCGTTCGCACTTCCACCGAAAGGCCAAAGCGGTCGAGCAATTGCGGGCGCAGTTCGCCTTCTTCGGGATTGCCGCTGCCGATCAGCACGAAGCGCGCTTGATGCCGCACACTCAGTCCGTCGCGTTCCACCAGATTTTCGCCTGATGCCGCGACATCCAGCAGCAGATCGACGACATGATCTTCGAGCAGATTGATCTCGTCGATATACAGGAAACCGCGATGCGCCTTGGCCAGCAATCCCGGCTCGAAATGCTTTTCCCCGACCGACAGCGCCTTTTCCAGATCGAGCGTCCCCAACACGCGATCCTCCGTCGAACCCAGCGGCAGATCGACGAAAGGCACAGCTATTTTGCTTACGCGGTTGCTGGAGCAGGCATCGGGACAGGTTCCGCGATTATCCGGTGCGCAATTGTAGCGACATCCCTCCACCGCTTTGATTTGCGGCAGGGTTCCGGCAAGCGCGCGGGCCGCAGTGGATTTGCCCGTGCCGCGATCGCCGAAAATCATGACGCCGCCGATCCGGGCATCGACCGCCGCGACGAGTAACGCCAATTTCATCTCGCGCTGTTCGACGATGGCGCTGAACGGGAATACGGGCATTTGCGAAGTCTAACACAATGGGTGTGCGCTGCAAGCGCGCTTAAGCCACATTTGCTCCGTCATTAACCCGCTCTTTGTCGTCATGATCGACGGGCAGGATACAAATGCCGTTCTTTGCTATAGGATGTTCCCAAATACAAAGAGGGCCACGAGAGAGGGGGAGTGTTGTGCGGACAAACGACCATCCTTTGCGGCAATGGGCTGTCGATGAAATGCACCTGCGCCGATTTGCGCCCGTGCCGCCTCATTGCGATATTTATCAAGCAGTTAGGCTGCTCGACACGGATGAGCGAGCGGCGGAGGATCGGCTGCTATCGGGCGATAAGCCCGCCTTTGACGAATGGCGGCTGGCAGCGCGTGATGCCACCGGCCATCATGCCTCGGGCATCCGGTTTCTGTGGGAACGGCATACCGAAGCCAGCACGCTAACCCTGATTTTTCCGCATGATTGCCCCGACGATGTCCGCGCGCCGTATATTGACTGGCTGGAGGGCTGGACCGGCCGGATCGTGCGCGCGACCAGAATATTCGTCATCCCCGACGATGGCGCGATCGACGCGCAACTCAATGCCCAGAACATGAATTCAAGCGAGCTTGTCTGTTCCGATATCAATGGGGATTTGCGCATCTGGTCGGATTTCGGCTTGCGTGAAGATGGCTATGGCCGCCTAATCGTCAGCGCTGGCGAAGTCTCGGATTCCGAGCGCGGACGGATCGTGCAGCGCGTGCAGGAGCTGGGCAATTATCGCAATATGGCGCTGATCGGTCTGTCCACCGTGCAGCATTACGGGCCGCAAGCCGACACACTGGAACAGCAGCTTTCCAGCCATGCCGAGCGAGTGGCTCAAGCGCAGGACAGCGAGCAGGACGATGAATTCCTGCAAGAGCTGATCGAAATATCCTCGCGGCTTGAAGTCATTCGTTCGGCCACGGGTTTCCGCCTCAGCGCAACCGCAGCCTATGCCGAAGTCGCCGCCGACCGCCTCGACGCGCTCGATGTCCGGCCCGTTCCCAATCGCCAGAGCCTGACCGAATTTACCGAACGCCGCCTTGTCCCTGCCGCGCGGACGTGTTCGGTTTTTACCGACCGACTGGCGCGAATTGCGGAACGGATTTCGCGTGTCATGCATACGCTCGACGTGCGCGTGGATACCCGGATCAAGGCGCAAAATCTGATCCTGACCAAACGCATGGAACGCTCGATCCAGCTGCAGTTTCGCTTGCAGAGCCTCATTGAGGGGCTGTCGGTGATCGCCGCTGCCTATTACCTCGTCGGCCTGATCGCATTTCTCGCCAAAGGCGCGGCCGCATGGCCGACAGGTTCCCGCACGGATCTTATCGTGGGAGCAGTTACATTACCGGCGATTGCGCTGATTTATGCTTTCGTTCGGCGCACTCGCGGTGCAGTTATGAAAGACAGCGATCTGGACGCCGAATAAGTTTTATTGCTTGGCGCTGAATTACGTTAGGGAAACCCTTCCCATGGTGGGCGTTTTACGATATTCAAGGCGACGTTGATTATCTCGTCAATGATAAAGCTATGGGAGTAGATATGCTCAGGACAAAGGCAATGGCAGGCGCAACCGCACTGGCGTTTATGACAGCAGCTTGCGGAGGCGGCGAATCTGAACCGACAGAACCGGCAGATACGACCCAAACCGCCGCTGTGGAAGAACCGGCAGTTGTCGCAGAACCGGCAGCCGTCGAGGAACCGCTCGATGATATGGCGACGACAGACGGCGTTACTTTTGCCAGCCTCACCGGAGATGCCGCAGAAGGCAAAGTCGTGTTCGCGCAATGCCGTAGCTGCCATGTAACCGAGCCGGGCGTGAACAAGACCGGACCCTCGCTGGCAGGAATTGTCGGACGGGATGCCGGATCGGTTGACGGGTACAATTACTCACCGGCCAATGCCAATAGCGGCATCACCTGGACCGAAGAGCAGCTTTACGTCTATCTTGAAAATCCACAGCGTGTGATTCCCAAGACAAAGATGATTTACCCCGGCCAGCCCGATGCGCAAAAGCGCGCGGACGTGATTGCATATCTGAAAAATCCGACCTGATCGAACGATCATATGGACGAAGAAAAGGGGCTGATTTCTCGGCCCCTTTTTCTGTGTCTGAATGGATGCGGTGTTTAGTTTAGCGCCGATAATCGGAGCGCCCCACATAACGTGCATAATTTAGGCGGCAATCTCGCGCCGGGCCAGCTCGCAACGCGACCAGATTTCACTCAGCGCCGACAGCAGCCGGTCGATATCGCCATCGCTATGCACCGGCGAAGGGGTCAGCCGCAGCCGTTCGGTCCCGCGCGGCACAGTCGGATAATTGATCGGCTGCACATAAATACCGTGATGGTCCATCAGCCAATCGCTGATAAATTTGCACTTGTGCGCATCGCCCACCATCACCGGAATGATGTGGCTGGGATTGTCGAGATGCGGAATACCCATCCGGTCCAACGCGCCGCGCACTTTGGCGACTCGCTCTTTCTGCCGATCCCGCTCCGCATTGCTGTCTTTCAAATGCTTGATGCTGGCGCACGCGCCCGCTGCAACGGCGGGTGGCAAGGCGGTGGTAAAGATAAAACCGCTGGCGAATGTGCGCACATAATCGCACAGATTTTTCGACGCCGCGATATAGCCGCCCATCACGCCGAATGCTTTGCCCAGCGTACCCTCGATCACGGTGATCCGGTCCATCAGCCCTTCGCGTTCGGCAATCCCGCCACCGCGCGGGCCATACAGGCCGACAGCGTGGACTTCGTCGATATAGCTCATCGCATTATGCGCTTCACACACGTCGAGAATTTCAGCGATCGGCGCGATGTCGCCATCCATCGAATACACGCTTTCGAACGCAACCAGCTTGGGCCGGTCGGGATCGAGCGTCGCCAGCTTGCGATCCAGATCTTCCGGCGAATTATGCTCGAAAATCATCCGCTCCGCTTTGCTGTGGCGGATGCCTTCGATCATCGAGGCATGGTTGAGCGCATCGGACAGCACCATGCAATTGGGGATGCGCGAAGCCAGCGTGCCCAGCGCCGCCCAGTTGGAGACATATCCCGAAGTGAACAACAGCGCATCGTCCTTGTGATGCAGATCGGCCAGCTCGTTTTCCAAAAGCACGTGATGATGATTGGTGCCGGAAATGTTGCGGGTTCCGCCCGCCCCCGCACCGCATTCGTCGATGACGGCGTGCATCGCTTCCAAGACTTTGGGATGTTGTCCCATGCCGAGGTAATCATTGGAGCACCAAACGGTTACATCGCTGATTTCGCCATCGACATAGCGGCTGGCTTGCGGAAAGTTGCCGGCTTTTCGTTCGATCTCGGCAAAGACACGGTAGCGTCCCTCGTCATGCACGGATTGCAATTCGCTGCCGAAAAATGTCTCATAGTCCACGTTGCAAGACCCCTCTTGTTAAACTTCCGTGTCACTTGTGCGACCGTCCAGCGCCCATTGCCAAAGGGCAGAATCGCGGAACGGTATTGCAAGGAAAATATGTTCTAGCGCGGCCAGCAGACACAGGCAGCACAACAATGCCGCTTGCACCATTTCGCCTGACGTTGCGGCGTTGGACGCCGCCAGCGCGAAGTACATTGCCAGACCGCCGATGGCCGCAATGCTGATCGGCAGGAACGGGCGCAGCTGCTTCGGACCGAAATATGTTTTCAGATATTCCAGATGCTTGGGCAACAATTCATCGCTCATATTGGGAACGCCCCAATAGATGTTGAGCTTGGAGGACAGCCGGAAAATCAGCAGCAGCGCAAACGTATAAGCGCCGGTGGGATTGCCGGTGAATGCGGCCAGCGACAGGAGCAGGCCCGCTGTCATGACCAGCGCAATCTCGTGATGGATCAGCGCCATTGTCGCAGCAGAAAAACGCTCCCACCCCTGCGCTTGTGGTGGGCATGGATCGCGATGCGAACCAGCGACCGCTCCTGTCAAAAAGCTGATCTCGTGCCAACACCAGATCATCAGGCCACCGACGAACGATGCATAGATCGCCCACACCGCCGTGATGTTGCTGGTAAAGGCCACCAGTGTCAGGCCGCCAATGGCGCAAACGCCCGCAATAACGAGCGCCCGCCCGAATGATTGCCGCCGCCGGTGGTTAAGCATGGCGACAAGGCCAGTGCTGACAAACCACAGGACAATCACCACGACGAACGGCAAGCCAAGATCGGCGGCACTTACCATGCAGGCGCAAGCCTGACCGTTTGCGGCAATTCGTTGGTGCGCGGTTTCATGAAATACATCCGCGCAAAGGCAAAGCCTGCCTTACCCATATGTTTCGCACGGCCCAGCGCGCCGAAGATACCGCCGCGTTCCTTGGCATCCTCGATCCCGACCGATGCGAGCCTCAAATCTTCCATCGCCTTACGAAAGCGTGGTGCATCGGTATCCAGTTCCACCGGAAACACCTGCTTGCTGATTTCCGTGCAGATCGAGAAAACCTTGTAGCCATATTCGGCGGGGTGGATGCCCAGCGCCTTATGAAACAGCGGCCGATTGTGATCGCGCACATACATCGTGGCATAGACCGACAGCAGGAAGAACCGGATCCACAGCTTGTTCGCGCCTTGTAACAGCTTAGGATCGGAGCGCAGGAGCAGCGCGAAGGCCTCGCCGTGGCGGAACTCGTCATTGCACCATTCCTCGAACCAGTCGAAGATCGGGTGGAACTTGTTTTCCGGGCTTTTGGCAAGCTCGCGGAAGATCGTGATGTAGCGCGCGTAGCCGATTTTCTCCGACAGATAGACCGCGTAGAAAATGAATTTCGGTTTGAAATAGGTGTATTTTTTGGTCTTTGTCAGGAAGCTGAGATCGACGCCGATGCCGGAGCCTTTCAGGGTTTCGTTGATAAAGCCCGCATGACGGCTTTCATCGCGCGCAAGCAGTTTGAACAGCTTTTTCATGTCGGGATTTTTCGTCCGCCGCGCGATTTCTGCATAAAGAATGCAGCCGGAAAATTCCGACGTCAGCGAGCTGGCAAGAAAGTCGATGAACTCCTTCTGCAATTCCGGTTCGAGAGCTTCGATAACCCCGTCGAACTTATCGGTTTTGCGGAAGTGCTTTT
>CAVTPG010000007.1:0-89149 GCA_963736595.1 uncultured Alphaproteobacteria bacterium | reverse complement strand
ATCGCTTGGTGTGGGTAGTTTTGTGCTCTCTCGCGGCTAGTTGGCTGCGCCAACGCCTCCGAGGGGCGGCGCATAGGCGCCGGCGCGCGCCGAAACGTTTGGGCGCGCTTGCGGTCGGCTGGTCGCCGACCGGACCTTTCCAAGCCGTCTATCTCGCGCCTGTTCTTGGTTGCGGCCGCCATAGAGTTTGGGCGCCCTTGCGGCTCGCTGGGCGCGAGCCGGATCAGGGCAAGTTGGCTTAGTTGCGCTTTCTTCCTCGGTGCCAGCCAGCTATTTCGTGCGTGAAACTTGGTCGCGGCAGCCAGAGGGCGACCGCCCGACCGGAGGGCTCCGCCCGGAGGAAGCCAAGCGGGGCGGCTGCCCCGCGCCCGTGAGGGTCCAAAACAAAACTCGGTAACTCTTGGCACGAGCCGTCAGCACAGATCAAAGACGAACCGCGTTTCATTAAGCTAAACCGGAATAGTTTTAAATTCAGTTAGCCAACGATCTTCTCTAGCGTCTGTCGGATTGTTTTAGGGACTCTAGAAAGCGGCATTTCGCGACAAATCGTAGTAGCAGAAAAGGATACACCGAATTCTCTCTGTGCAAATTCGGATATTTTACTAAATAGTTTTTTCCCAGATACCAAATCTATTTCAGAAAATCCGTCATTTTTCCTCGATTGGATATAAGTATTCGCCTTTTTTAATACTGTAGGTACTGCCAGTTTCTTGTTATCGAGCTGTAGATTCTGAGCAATTTGACCCGGCAAGTCAATCAACATTGACCTCACAAATTCATCTATTTGTTCTTCAATATAAAAACGGTCAACTTTTTTCTGACAGTTTTTCTGAATAAATTGCCAGATCGTCTCAATATCTATGAAGTAGTTTTCAATCTCTTTTCGATCCCAGAACAAAACCGTAAGGCTAAAATCTTTGGCCTGTTCGACTATATTGTCTAGGTACTTTTCATCGAAGTAATCGCGATCCATAATCAAGATGCATTCTAACGCACCACTTGATGTGTCAGCGAGCACTTTAGATGTCAACGCTGCTCGCTGCCAGTTGCCCATTCCTCCGATCTCGAAACGAGGCATCGCCTCGAATTTGCCAATTGCAGACTTCCCCAACTTCATTGCTAACTGGCTAAGAAGCTTATGATCTTTGCCTTCGACAAAGAGTACCTTCCCTGCTTGACCCAGTTTGGACAGTTGCAAGTGGTGTGACGTGCCCATCTGATTTAAAACAGCCTGCACTTCTTTGGTGCTCGAGATGACTTTTGAGGTGGACTCGCCACGTTTCACTTCAACTATCTCGTCGGGAGAAACGTCAGAAATCATTTCAATCGAATGAGTTGCTACAATTTTCTGACGATAGTCCGACGCGCCTAAAAGCCTTATGAGCTTTTTTTGAAGGTCAGCATGAAGATAAACGTCTGGCTCATCGAGAACGATAATGGAGCTGGGTCCAACACGCGACAAAAACCACAATGTTTGTATCCATGCCTGCAACCCCGACCCCAGTCTCGCTACTTCCGCTGGGTATCGACCATCCCTGATCATCAGTTCATAGACACTACCATCTTCGTTTTGGGCTAGTTCGAGAGACTTTACTCTCAAGCCGTCCCAGGTTCTCTCCAATTCTTTACGAAAAACGGCGAATTCCGCATCCATCTCCGCCATTTGGTTTCTAATGTGTCGATAAGAGAGATACCCGTTAATATTCTTTCGAAGATAGCGTTTATTTCGCTCAGTTTCCGAAACCAGTAGCGAACCAACAGGTGGCATAACATAAACTTGGTGGAATGCTCGATCAGAATTGCCGAGGCGTTTGTTGACCTTCGATCCTCTGGCTCGCTGAAGTTGGCAGTACTTGTCTGCAGAATCTCTCCCAAGGTATATTGATATCTTACAATTATTTGAGAGTGTCAGATGTAATGAGGCTGGATCCTCAACACGATAATTGTGATGAATATTCCCTTCGTCAAACTCGATGGTGGTTAAGGTGAACCTAAAAACCGGCCCGGTAAAATGCTTATCAAACTCTGCCGGCGCCATCAAAAAATTGGCCGTTGCAACTTTAGATTGAGCAACGGATATAATTCGCAGTGCTTCAATTATTGTGGTTTTGCCAGCGTTATTGCGCCCAGTTAAAAGCGTAAACGGTGAGAAAAATACTGTGTGATCAACAAAACCTCGAAAATTGACTAAACGAAGCTTCTTGATCACCTAACCTACTCCGCCGCCACGCTCCCGGCCCGTCGCTATCCCCAAACAAGCCCGGACCATCATCCGCCGCTTCGTCATTCGCCACCGCTTTGGCATTCTTGCGATTGTCGAAGCTGGACCAGACATCCTGCCATTTGCCCTTCGTCGCGCCTTTGGAATATTCGGTTGCGCGCGTCTCGAAGAAATTGGCGTGCTCCACCCCGTTCAAAAGCGGCGTCAGCCACGGCAGCGGGTGATCCTCCACCATGTAAATCGCCGGCAAGCCCAACTGCTGCAAACGCCAGTCGGCGATATAGCGGACATATTTCTTGATTTCCTTCGGCGTCATGCCGGGGACCGGACCATCCTCGAACGCCAGGTCGATAAAGGCATCTTCCAGCCGCACCGTTTTCTGGCACATATCCATGATGTCTTCCTTGACCGATTTGGTCAGGCAGCCGCGCTCCTCGTTAAAGGCGTGGAACATCTTGATGATGCCTTCGCAATGCAGGCTTTCATCGCGGACCGACCATGACACGATCTGCCCCATGCCCTTCATCTTGTTGAAGCGGGGGAAGTTCATCAGCATGGCGAAGCTGGCGAAGAGTTGCAGCCCCTCGGTAAAGCCGCCGAACATGGCCAGCGTGCGCGAAATATCTTCGTCGGTGTCGACGCCGAATTCCTGCAGATAATCGTGCTTGGCCTTCATCTCCTCATATTCGAGGAACATCCCGTATTCGCTTTCCGGCATTCCGATCGTGTCGAGCAAATGCGAGTAAGCGGCGATGTGGACCGTTTCCATGTTGGAGAACGCGGCCAGCATCATCTTGACTTCGGTCGGTTTGAACACGCGGCCGTATTTTTCGTGGTAGCAATCCTGCACCTCGATATCGGCCTGCGTGAAGAAGCGGAAGATCTGCGTCAGCAGGTTGCGCTCGTGATCGGTGAGGTTCTGCGCCCAGTCGCGGCAATCCTCGCCCAGCGGCACTTCTTCCGGCATCCAGTGGATCTGCTGCTGGCGTTTCCAGAAATCGTAGGCCCACGGATATTCAAAGGGCTTGTAGGTCTTACGGGCTTCGAGCAACGACATCTAGTACTCCTGCGGAATTCGGGTGAACGACCAATATAGGTAATCGCGTGGGTGATTCGATAGCACGAGTTTGGATTGGCGGGGGATAAAAAGAGGCGAAATTTGTCTTGTATTTGCGCAAGTGGCGGGTTCCTGCGGCGTTGCGTGTGGTTGCCGCCGGGGAAAGCGTGGGGCAAGCGCGGTGGAACAATAGTCACCTTTTGTTCGTTAATTGCAGGAACGGGCCCAAACGGGTGATGTGCGCTGCGTGACTTAGGGTTTAAGCTCATGCGGCCCCGCCCCTGATCCGCGGCCCCAGCAACATGAAGGAACCTGACTATGGGCCAGTATGAACCCGACGATTCGCGCAATGTAACGCTCAACACCGGCAATAACCCGATCGAGCCGGAGCGTACCGGACCACGCGAAAGCGAAACGCGCCAGCAGGCAGAAGGTAGCGCCGATCCGACGCAGACCAACGAGCCGCAAGCGATCAAGAACCAGGCAGGTGCCGCTCGCCCCGTTTATGACCAGTACGAGGTCAACCAATCAGGCAGCATCAATGCCGAAGCCAAGGCCGATGTCGAACCGCGCACAGACGACAAGCAAGCATCCGGTTCGCAAAGCTCCGAGCCTTTGGCAGACGAAGGTTCGGCTCAGCCCGGCTATGGCAATGCGCGCAATGCAGCCGGTCAAATGGAGCAGGACGAAATCGAAGATACGGACAAGACGCCGGCGGGATACTCGCAAATGCGCCAGCAACAGCAGCAGACAACGCAAGCTCCGACCGATCGCGACGATCCGGGTGCCGCGTCTCCGCCGCAAGTCTCACACGATATGCCGGAAGAAAAAGCCATTCCCGGCGAGATTTCTTCGCAGCCCGATGTTCGCGCGCTGGCCGATGCCAATCCGGCGGTGATGCAGCAAGGCAAATAACCAGTTCGGGGGGACTTGCGGGTAATCTCGCTTTCCTTCCCTTTTGCGGGAATTATCTCGCAACCCCCGGCGCCTCGTCCCTTTGCGGATGGGGCGTCTCTGGTTTGTGGCTCTCTTTTGTTTAAGCACTTGAGCGCAGGATACGTCTCGTCGTAAATAGCGTCATGGACGACAAACGCCGCGCTTTGATCGACGAGATCTATTCTGCCTTTCCCGCACAACGTCCGCATTGCTTCAATCCGCTCGTCAATTCGCAGCAAGGCGAGGAGCCGTTCGAAACCGCAGAGGCTTTTGCCGACAAAACGGATTGGACCGAACTGGATGGGAAGTGGATCGATGCTGCAGCGAATGGATGGGGCACGGCGCTGACGTTCTTATCGGATGAAGCGGCCTGTTTTTATTTGCCGGCCTGGCTTGTCGCGGAACTGCACGGCAAAACGGCGCAAAGCGACCCGGCTTTCAACCTTTCTTATGGATTTACCGATGACCACTGGAGCAGCGCAGCCCGGTCACCCGCTGACACCAATTGGGCGGATTATAGCTGCAAGCGATGGAGCCATCTCATTCCCGCTCAGGTTATGGCGGTAGTTCACTTTCTTGAATGGTACGCGGGCAGGACTGATGATATAAGCAGCGCTCAAGCGCGACAAGCATTGAACAATTACTGGCGACCGCGCACACGAACGATTGATGAGTGAGCTAAAACTCCGCCATTTGCCAAATCCATGCGACGAGCCGTGAAACCAACCGCGATATCGCCCGTTACTCATATATAGGCTGCGGATAACCGAGCGTAGCCAGTCAGTTTCTACTTGCCGCAAGGCGAGTAGCAAAAGGGCCCCCGGCCTCACTACTTCTCAAGAAGCTGTAGTGGGGGCGGGGGTTCCAGTTTGTGGCGCGCGGTTTAGCGCCGCATTCGGCGACTGATCGGCTCTCGCATTCTCTGCAAGGTCGGCGTGCTTAGTGCGCACTCAACCGTGCATGATGTTCATCACTGGCAAACACGACATCGGACTTATCCGCGTAATCGGAACACAAGCGCCCAGCCGCGCAACCATATGGCGACAGGCCGAATTCCCGCATCAATTTCACCAGGCTTTCGGTCGGCGCTTCGATGATCGTCAACGGGCGATGCGCACTGAACATCTCATAGCCGCCGCGCACCACCAGCTCTTCGGCTCCCTGCACATCGATCTTTACCACACATGGCGCAAAATCGAATTCATCGAGGCAGTGCACCGAAACATCCTGCCGTTCCACCGTCAGCTTGCCCTCATCGAATGACATCATGCGGTCCGCATTGAGCCAGTCGAGCGCTTCCTGCTGCTTAAGCGAGGCCAGCCCGTCATAAACATAATTGCGATAACGCGGCACAAACAGCTCGAACTGCCCGCGTGTGTCGCTCAACGCGTGAGCGCGCACGTCTACGTTCTCATCATCAGAGAAACGCTTCTGTAATCGTGCGGCTAATTCTTGGTTGGGTTCGAACGACACGATGCTGTCGGGTGCGGCGCAGCGCTTCAGCGCGTAAATGCTCTGCCCCCAATTGCCGCCGATATCGAGCGCAAGCCGCACCGGGCCAAAGCGTTTCAGCAAAGCAAATTCTTCCGGCACGCGCCATCCGAAATGTCTGGTGCCGAAATTATACGCGCCAAATTTTGCCGCGCGAATGCCCGGAAAATGCGTTTGCGCAGAGCGCAGAAAGCGCATCATCGGCTGGATCGGCATGAAGGCCATTCCTCAATATGTTCGGTCGAATTGATAGCCAGATTCACGCGTCCCGTCCCCTGCTCGGCCCGCTCCCGTCGCGAACCTAACACTTTCAAGCATAATACCTATGCCTGCGTAAATACTTATCCTGTGCTAAGCATCGCACTGCACCATAACGGGAAACTATACTTTGGGAATATTAAAGCTCGTGCAAGACCGAACAGATCACCTGACGCGATACGCCGATAACCGCGTCACACAGACTTTTTCGCGCTTGTCCATTTCTTTGCCAGATCGATAAAGCGCTGCTCCCAATAATATGTCGAGAGGTGCGCCGCCGCCCAAGTCGCAGCGAACAGCAAGGGCCGCTTCAAATATTTCTCCATCGTCTCGCCCGACCCTAGCCAAGTATGATCCAGCATAACGTGGAAGACGTAAAGCGCATAAGACAGCTTTGCGATATACGCTGCCACGCGTGACGAAAACACCCGGTCGAGCCATGCTGGCGCGTGCCACAAGGTCACACCGACCATCGCCGCCACAGCATAAGGCCGCGCATAGGCAAGCGGGCTGTAAAGAAAGTACACGCAAAGCATCGCGATGATCGCCAGCACGTAAAAATTCAGTTTGCTGAATATAGCGATAGCGCGTTGCCCGAACGCTCCGACATATAGCAGCGCCAGCGTCGCTCCGGCGAGGATTTCATCGATCCGATGCCAAGTAACAATGCTGATCGTCTGCCCGTCCACAACCCGCGCGACGGTGCTAAGAACGGCGAGAACTGGCAGCAGATAAAGCCCTTTACGGCCAGACAAGCCCGCGATCAAAGCGACCGCAATGTAAAACTGCATCTCGACTGCGAGGCTCCACAGATGCTCGCCGCCGGGCATCAACTGCGCTGGAGGCAAATTCATGACAAACAGCATATTGGCGGCAAGTTTGGACAAGCTGCGATCCGGCCCATCGGCCACATACAGGATCAGCATGGCGAGCCAGGCCAGCGGCAGGATGCGCAGAACGCGGCGGATCAGAAACGGTTTTGGCGCGGGCCTTGTCCACAAAAATCGCGTGATCAGAAAGCCGGACAGGGTGAAGAATATTGCCATCCCCGCTGCGCCCGCTGCGTCATTCGCACCCGGCAGAATAGCGTTGAGCGGCAATTGATGCCCAGCAATGACCAGCAGAATGCATAGCGCCCGCCATCCATCAAGGATGGCAAGGTGCCCGCTGGCCTGCGCAGGTTTCGCATCGACGGGGAAAGTCATGCCGGTTGGCGCCGTCGCAGGTTTTCCCGCTGCATTGTTAGGTTCGTGAGCCGTCATCGCGTCAAGCTATAGCCGCGATAGGTTACGATAAGGAAGCGCTCGCTAATGTCTGACCGGCGTAGCATACGGCATTTCGCCTAACGCTGGTAAATTAGGGCAGCAATCATCAGGATCAGCATGGCCGCAGCGAGCGAGAAAGATCGTGCCGCACGTGGCCGGTCCCCGCGTTTCAGCAAAATCGCGCCGCGCAGCGCATTGGCGATGGCTAATACGCCGCCAACGACAATCACGCTGAGCCAAAGGCTTTGCTTATCCATGTCGATCGACGTCAATCAACAATTGCGTCGATGATAGCCCAAAGTAAAAAGGCTACCGCTGGAATGAGCAACAGTCTGCGCTGTCGCTTCTGTTCTGCTGCTTCTTTTTGGTCATCGGACATTACGCGAGCTTTACTGGCAGCTAAGGCATTCCTCGTAATCGGTCTGCGGCGCAGCACCGGCGGCCAGTTCGATCTTGGCCAGATCCGCCGTGTTATCCGCCTCTACACCGCCAGCAAATCCGGCGCGCTGCACCGATTTCGAGCGGAGATAATACAGCGACTTGATGCCCTTTTCCCATGCCTGAAAATGCAGCATTGCCAGATCCCATTTGTCCACGTCAGCGGGAATAAACAGGTTCAGCGATTGCGCCTGATCGATATAGGGCGCGCGGTCGGCGGCAAATTCCAGCAGATAACGCTGATCGATTTCAAAGCTGGTTTTGAAGGTCGCTTTTTCTTCTGCCGACAGGAAGTCGAGCCGCGCCACGCTGCCGCCATTTTCCAAAATCGAGTTCCATACATTGGTGGAATCCTTCGATTTCTCGCGCAGCAGCTTTTCCAGATGCGGGTTCTTTACAACGAAGCTGCCGGACAGTGTCTTGTGCGTGTAAATATTCGCCGGGATCGGCTCGATACACGCGCTGGTACCGCCGCAAATGATCGAGATCGAGGCAGTCGGCGCAATCGCCATTTTGCAGGAGAACCGCTCCATCGCGCCCATGTCTTCGGCATCGGGGCACGCGCCGCGTTCCTGCGCCAGTAGCATGGAGGCTTCTGCCGCTTTTGCCTGAATGTGTTTGAACATTTTCAGGTTCCACACTTTGGCCATCGCGCCTTCCAGCGGCAGGTTTTTGGCCTGCAGGAAGGAATGGAAGCCCATCACGCCAAGGCCCACGGACCGCTCGCGCATGGCGGAATATTTCGCGCGGGCCATTTCGGGCGGGGCGCGATCGATATAATCCTGCAGCACATTGTCGAGGAAGCGCATCACGTCCTCGATGAACTGCTTGTCGCCGTTCCACTCTTCCCATTTTTCAAGGTTCAATGACGACAGGCAGCAAACTGCCGTGCGGTCATTGCCAAGGTGATCGATGCCGGTTGGCAGCGTGATTTCACTGCACAAATTGGATGTCGAAACTTTCAGGCCCAGATCGCGGTGATGCTTGGGCATCATGCGGTTCACCGTGTCGGAAAACACAATGTAAGGCTCGCCAGTGGCAAGGCGCGTTTCCACCAGCTTCTGGAACAGGCTGCGCGCATCTACGGTGGCGCGAACTTCGCCAGTCTTGGGCGATTTCAGGTCGAATTTTTCGCCTTCGCGCACAGCTTCCATAAAGTCATCGGTCAGCAGCACGCCGTGATGCAAATTCAGCGCCTTGCGGTTGAAGTCGCCCGACGGTTTGCGGATTTCGAGGAATTCCTCGATTTCGGGGTGGCTGACATCAAGATAACACGCGGCCGATCCACGGCGCAGCGAGCCTTGGGAAATGGCCAGCGTCAGGCTGTCCATGACGCGCACAAACGGGATGATGCCGCTGGTTTTGCCGTTCAATCCGACCGGCTCTCCGATCCCGCGCACATTGCCCCAATAGGTGCCGATGCCGCCGCCTTTGGATGCAAGCCAGACATTTTCGTTCCAAGTGCTGACGATGCCGTCGAGGCTGTCCGCAACCGAATTCAAATAGCACGAAATCGGCAGACCGCGATTGGTCCCGCCATTCGACAGGACCGGCGTTGCCGGCATAAACCACAGGCGCGAGATGTAATCATACAGCCGCTGCGCGTGTTCCTGATCGCCTTCATCGGCATAGGCATCGGCGACGCGCGCAAACAGATCCTGAAATGTTTCGCCGGGCAGCAGATAGCGGTCGATCAGCGTTTCTTTGCCAAATTCGGTCAGCAACGCATCGCGCGAATCATCAGTGACGATCGTAAACCGGCGATCGTTGACTTTCTTGCTGTCTTCCTGCGGCTGCGCGGCGGCCTTTGCTGCGTTAGCGATAGCTGCGCCCGCTTTTTCAGCAACCAGCTGCTCGGTATCCTCGTCCTTGATGTCCATTGCCACTGCAGCCTTTTTATCCGCCTCGACCGGAGCCGCCTCGCGTTCCGGGCTGGTCACAAGTTCCTGCTCCACACCCATTGCCGAGTCGTCTCCGTCTTTGAAATCCATGTACCTGTCCCACTGCTTGTGACACGGACCCGGCAACGATGCCAGACCCGAATGTTCTATTTTTGTTCAACCACCTGGAAGATGCCCCGTCAGACCAATCCAAGATGCTCCGGACGCTGTGTCCGGACCCTTGATAGCCCCTCACAAATTATCCACAGACCTGCCTGTGCAATTTGCAGGATCTGCCGCTAGGCAGATTGTTCCGACGTAACGCGATGACTCGCCCGGTGTTCCTTGAAATCATTCGGATATTTCCGCCAGACCACAAGGTTTTGTATGACGCATCGCTGCGTCACTACTAGATAATGAATCAGGTGGGCTCGGGATGCAAGAGGGTGAATCGCTGTGAAAGGATAATTTTTCAGGATCGGGACTGTGCAAAGATCATGTGGGACAGTCCGACGCGCGGGGCAAGCTGGGCTTCACAAAAGACAAGCCTGAAAATAAATAATTGGCAAAAATATTTCGGCTGAAAAATAGCGAATGGTGCTTGTTTTGGAATTGAATCCGGCGGCGCAACAATCTTGTCCTGTGCGACTCCGCGATACCGTGTCCAAGGAGCCGCTAGCTGCGGTTTGATGTGCTGAAATGTGGCGCAGTTCGATTGGGCGGCGTTAACGATATCGCCTAACCATGACGCAACACGGCGCCGAACCTTCCGCCCGCAGCGAGCAAGGTAATCGGCGCCGTACGCTTCGATCCGGTCGGGGACATAAGACCGGATCGAAACCTGTCATCAGGCAAAGTCGATATTTATTTAATCGCTAGAAATGTGCGCTCCAGACCTTTGGATGCAAGGCGGGCCTGCTCCATCGTGGCCAGTCTATCGGTCAGCTTCTCGGATTGCCGGGCACTATTCGCATAAATGATGTTGGCCAGGAATTGCTGATTTGCCCGGATGGCGCTCGGCATTGGTCCGGCCACATCGATGCGAGAAATCGCGCGCATGGCCTGACGTTCGATCCGAGGGTTGCCTGTGCGATTATAGACAGCAAGATTTACCGGCTTTCCCGTCTCATCGCATTCGAACAACACTTGCACGATGCCGCTTCCATCGCGAGTCGCAGAGGGGCGTTCGGTACGCATCAATTGCCGGTCGAGTTCGCGCGATACCGCGTCGGTCCACTCGCGCACGTCTTGCGTGCTGCTGGTAACCACGATGGGTTCGGTTGGCTGTGCGAACAGCGGAATGGAAAGCATGGCGAGCGCGGAAAAAGCTGCCGCAGCGAGTACATCTTGCATAAGATCATCCTTGGTTTGTGGATGATCGACCATTGTGTTGAGCATCTTCGCTTAAGACGCGACCGGTATGTGCGAAGGCCTGTTTCTGGGCCGATCGAATTTTACGCGACTGCGGACCGCATATCATTCTGTTTGGTGAATGTGCATCATTGCACGGGCAGTCTAATGACACCGAAATGCGCCCGCCGCCGTGACGTGCATCACGCTTGGTGTTATTAATTATGCTTGGTGGGAAGGCTAAAGAAGCAATGGCGGCTTACGACCCATTTGCGGACGAAGGACCTAGCTGTTCGCCATCCGCGAAGCAGTCAATCAGCGACTTTTACGTCCTTGCCAGTCTCGCAACGAAGCGTCAGACCATATTCGTCCAGCCAGTCGGCCTCGGTCGGCAGAAGATACTGGAGCGCTTCCGGGAGCAGGCCGTGAAGCGTGTTCGCGTGGACAAGATCATTCCGGCGATCGGAATAGCACATGTCCGAGGGCACGTTGGCGACGAGCCGTGCGATGCCCTCCTTCGTCTCACCGCCTTCGTTCGCAAGTGAAATGAACAAAGGGGGGCGTTCGGTTTCGCCCATATCGACAAAGTGCCGGGATAGCTGCTGGCCGTTCCATTGCAGGCTGGGGGACAGGGCAGCGTATCCGTTGAACAGGTTGGGCGTGTTGATCCAGGTTTCGACCACAAAATGCCCGGCCGCGCTTTCTCCCATCAGGAAGGCACGGCCATCGTCTCGATACCGCGCGCGGAGCATCGGAAGAATTTCCGAAGAGAGCCACTCTCGGAATGCATCACTTTGCCCGGCCGTGGGATAGCGCTCTCGTTCGCCTGCCGTAGACGTTGGCGGCAGCAGTTCGCGTTGCCGATCGACCGTTTCGACACCGACGAAAATCGTAGGCGCACTGCGCTGCCACAACTGGTTCCAACGCTCCATGCCCAGCGTCAGGAAGAAATCCTGCTTCAGACCCGCATCGAGCATGATGACGATAGGATAGGCTCGCTCCCCCTCATCATAGCCCTGCGGTGTCACTACATGGACCTTTCGCTCCGCATCGTGGGTTTTCACGAGATAGGAGGTCCCGATCGTCAGCGGTTCCGACGTAATGACATCGTGCCCGAAAAGCGGCGTTGCGCTGAGAACCATGGCCGCAGCAAGAGAACCGAAAAATTTCATAAGCACAGCGCTCCTATTGCTAAGACTGGGAAACGAACGGCTATCATAGCTTTTCGCCCGGAACCTGTCATTCCGCTTCCCACCCAATAACTGCCCTTTAAGGCACCAGTACCGTATCGCGCGCCACTTCATCCGTTTCGGGATAGTCGAGCGTGTAATGCAGCCCCCGGCTTTCGTGCCGCGCCAAGGCCGATCGCACGATCAACTCGGCTGATTGCAGCAAATTGCGCAGCTCGATAAGATCCGTCGTGACCAGAAAACTGCCGTAATAATCCTCGACTTCCTTGCGCAGCAAATCGATCCGGTTCGCCGCCCGTTCCAGCCGTTTGGTCGTTCGCACGATCCCGACATAATTCCACATGAAACGGCGGATTTCAGTCCAGTTCTGCTTGATGACCACTTCCTCATCGGAATCGGTGACGCGGCTTTCATCCCATTCGCGGATCGCAGGTGGCTCGTCCATCTCATGCCAATGCGCTAGAATGTCGCGCGCCGCAGCTTCGCCGAACACAAAACATTCGAGCAGCGAATTGGACGCCAGCCGGTTTGCGCCATGCAACCCGCTTTCGGTGACTTCGCCCGCCGCCCACAGCCCCGGCAAATCGGTGCGCGCATCCAGCCCGACCAGCACGCCGCCACACGTATAATGCTGTGCCGGCACGACCGGAATCGGTTGGCAGGTCATATCGATGCCCAGCCCCGTCAGCTTTTCATGGATCGTCGGAAAGTGCGCCTTCACGAAATCCGCATCCTTGTGGCTGATGTCCAGATGCACGAAATCGAGGCCATAGCGTTTGATCTGATCGTCGATCGCACGGGCCACGACATCGCGCGGTGCCAGCTCCATCCGCTCAGGGTCATAATCGGCCATAAAGCGATGGCCCGTTTCCGGATGCAGCAAATGCCCGCCTTCGCCCCGCACGGCCTCGGTAATGAGAAAGTTTTTGACCTCCAGATGATAGAGGCACGTCGGGTGGAACTGCATCATTTCCATATTGGAGACGCGGCAACCTGCGCGCCAAGCCATCGCGATGCCATCGCCCGTCGCCCCGCGCGGTGCGGTCGAAAACAGATAGCAGCGCCCTGCTCCGCCCGCCGCCAGGATCGTCGCCCGCGCAATATGCGCTGTCATCCGGCCCGTCGCCGCATCCAGCGCATAAGCGCCCCACACCCTGCCCGATCCGGAATAGGTTTGCGCATTGCGCCCGGTAATAAGGTCGATGCAGGTTTGCCCTGCCAGCATGGTGATGTTGGGACTGGCTTCGGCCGCTTTCAGCAGCGCCTCCTGCACTGCCCAGCCCGTTGCATCGTCCACATGAACAATCCGGCGATGCGAATGTCCGCCCTCGCGCGTCAGATGCAAATCGCCTGAGTCCTTGTTGAACGGCACACCCAGTTCGACCAGCCGCTCGATCGATTCAGGGGCCTGGCTAATGACAAATTCCACGGTTTCGCGGCGATTAAGGCCGGCGCCGGCCACCATCGTATCGCGGATATGATCATCGAACGTGTCGCCTGTATCCAGCACAGCAGCGATCCCGCCTTGCGCCCAGGCTGTGCTGCCGCCGGTGAACGATCCTTTGGCCAGCACCAGCACTTTCTTATGCTCGGCCAACTCCAGCGCCGCCGTCAGTCCCGCCGCACCCGATCCGATGATCAGGACGTCATACGCAGTGTCACTCATTGCGCGGCTGCAGTGGTCAGGGACACGAACACATCTTCCAGATCGGCCTCGCGCGTCGTCACATCTTCGACAATTACGCCCAGATCCTGCAATTGCGCCAGCACTTGCCCCGCCGTCGTTTCATCCTTGTTATAGGTTACTTCCAGCGTGCGCGGCGTGGTCTGCTCGACCTTGACGAAACTGTCATGCGCCGGAGGGCTGGCAATGTCGGTTCCGGTGGTCACGACGACGATTTTCTCGCGCGCCATTTCAACGAGTTCGCGCGTCGGCTTCAAAGCGATCAGCTCGCCATTGTTGATGATGGCAATCCGGTCGCAAAGCTGTTCGGCTTCTTCCAGATAATGCGTGGTCAGCACGATGGTGACGCCTTGCGCGTTCAATTCGTTGACCAGCTCCCATAGCTGTCGCCGCAATTCCACATCGACGCCTGCCGTGGGTTCATCCAGCACCAGAATTGGCGGCGAATGCACCATCGCTTTGGCGATCAGCAAGCGGCGTTTCATGCCGCCAGACAAGGTCCGCGCATAAGCATCGCGCTTGTCTGTCAGGCGCACGGCTTCGAGCAATTCCTCACTGCGCCGCTCTGCCTTGGGAATGCCGTAAAACCCGGCCTGATTTTCCAGCACCTCATACGGCGTGAAAAACGGGTCGAACACGATTTCCTGCGGGACGATCCCGATCGACCGTTTGGCATTGCGCGTCGCGGTATCGATGTCGAAGCCCCAGATGCTGGCATGGCCTTCGGTCTTGTTCACCAGTCCTGCAAGAATGTTGATCAGCGTCGATTTGCCCGCCCCATTGGGACCGAGCAGGCCGAACACGCCGCCTTGCGGCACATCGAAGCTGACGCCTTTCAAGGCGAGCTTGCCTTCCTCGCCCTTTTGCCCGGCATAGCGTTTGACCAGATTGTCGATGCGGATGGCGGGCGTGTCGGTTGTGGGGGTCAGCGTCATGGATGGGGCTTTAGGCATCCGCCAAATGCACGTCCAGCGTCTTGCTTGGCGCATCTAGTCGGGACGCTTGCTTTGAGGCAGCTTTGGCTCAGGGTCACTTGTGTTGCGGCGCGCTTCGCATTATCGCGCTCAACCTATGAGCATACCGCCATCCGAAGTCATCATGACCGACACCACCCGCGTCAGCTGCGACGGGGCCAGTGCCATTCGCGGCGGTGCGGCTTTCCGTCCGGCAAGCCTTGGTCATCCGCGTATCTGGCTGGAAATCGACGAACATGGCTATGTCGATTGCGGTTATTGCGACCGGCGCTTTGTGCTGACCGGCGGTCCTGCCGATGGCGCAGATCATGCGTCCATGAACGACATTTCCGAAGGCGCAGACCCCAACCACCGCTAACATTTCGCAGCGATGCGCGGCTTTGCTTTCGCGGCTTTGCTTTCGTAGCTGACACGTGAATTGTAATCGTTTTCGGCAGGTTCAGCTAATTTGTGCTATGTCAGCCTCAATAAGATGCGGATGTGGGTCAGCACGTTGATTTGGAAGGCCGGAGAATGATGATGAAAATTGTATCGAAATTTGCTTCCTTGCTCGTGGCGGGCTGCGCCATGCTGGCCGCCCCTGCCATCGCACAGGACGGCGACGAGCCATTGCCCAAGGGTGAGGTCGAATTGGCGGAAATGCTGGATGGCCGCGTCGCCGGAGAGCCGCAACGATGCGTCCGCACATCCACCAGTCGCGGCATCGAAATTATCGATGACACGGCCCTGGTCATTCGCGAAGGTCGCACGATCTGGGTCAATCGCACGCGCAATCCCCGCTCGCTTGATGACAATGATTTTCTCGTCATCCGGAAATTCGGCAGCGGTCGGCAACTCTGCCGACTCGACAATGTCACGACACATGACCGCTTCGGCAATTTCTTCACGGGCGTGATCATGCTCGAAGACTTCGTGCCGTATCGCAAGTCCGAGGACAGCAAAGCCAGTTAAGCCGTGACTAGTCCCCAACGTCGCTGGGCTGCGGATCTGCTGCATTTCTGGTTTCAGGAACTGGACTCGTCCGACTGGTTTAAATCCAGCGATGAAGTCGATCAGCAGCTTCAAGCGCGCTTTGCCGATGACTGGCAGCGTCTGCATACCCAGCCCGCCGACAGCTTTATGGACGATGCCGACACGGCGCAGGCGGCCATTCTGTTGTTCGATCAGGTGCCGCGCAATATCTTCCGCGATACGGCCAAAGCCTTTGCCAGCGATCCACTGGCGCGCGAGATTACCAGAGCCTTCATTGCCAATGGATGGGATGCGCATTTACCTAGCGAGCAGCGGCAATTTGTCGCCATGCCGCTGATGCATAGCGAAGACTTGCCGGATCAAGAGGCGTGCGTTGCCTATTTCGGCCTGTATCTGCCCAAGAACTTGTCTTTTGCCCGCAATCATCACGAGATGATCGCCAAATTCGGGCGCTTCCCGCATCGCAACGCATTGCTGGACCGCGACACGACAGCGGCAGAGCAGGAAGCGATCGATTCAGGCTTTAGCTGGTAGGCGCGTCGCCTATATTGGCGCTTGCATTTGTGTCCGCATCTGACCGCGCGTAATACAAGCAAAACTCGGCGACCGGGCAGACATCGCATTTCGGATTGCGCGATTTGCAGATCCGCTTGCCGAACTGGATCAGCCAGAAATGTCCGTCGCGCATCGCCCATTCCGGCACACGCTCCTCAAGCTGCCGCGCGGTCCCTTCGGCCAGCTTCGCATCAGTTAGCCCGATGCGATTGCACACGCGATGGACGTGCGTATCGACCGCGATCACGTCTTTCCCGAAAGTGAAACTCAACACGATATCGGCGCATTTTCGCCCGATCCCCGGCAAGCTCATCAGCCCCGCGCGCGTATCCGGCACCACGCCGCCATGTTCGCCCAGCAGCGCCTCGCAAAACTTGCGGATATTGCGCGTCTTATTGTTGTACAATCCGCATGGCTTGATCGCTGCGGCAATATCGCGATCGTCCAGTTCCAGCATGGCCTGCGGCGTGGTTGCCAGCGCGAACAGATTGCGTGCAGCCTTGGCCGTATTCGTGTCGAGCGATTGCGCGGACAGCATACACGAAATGCACGAGCGAAACGCATTTGGCTGCCCTTTTGGCCCCTTCGCGCCGCGTGTCCGGCCCGGCATTGCCTCGGCCAGCCGCCGCATCACGGTGTCGACCTCGCTATCGGGAATGATTGTTGCCGTCGCTTCCATAAAAATAGGAATGCGCGAGAGCGGAATGCGGTCCGTATGTCGTTTGGGCGTCGCGCTTTAGCCTGCGCGTTTTCTGCCCGTCTCGCACAAATCATTTACCGGACAGCCTGGGCAATCGGGCGCGCTCGGGCGGCACAGCGTCTGCCCCAGTTTCTTGACCAGCAGATGATGCTCATCCAGGTCGGCAGCGCTCCATTCGTCGGGGATAATCGGTGTCAGCGCCTCATGCGTGCGCGTCGTATCGGCCTTCGCCGGGACCAGCCCCATCCGCTGAGCAATGCGGCGATGATGGCCGTCGATTACCACCGCCTTGCGCGCCAGACTGCTGGCATTGACTGTGCCCGCGCTGATCTTGCGCGCCACACCGGGCAGTGTTTCCAGCCACGTCATCGCTTCCGCTGTGGTCATGTTCGACAAATGCCGCAAATCGACTGCGCCGCGCTCGTCCGCGATGGCGGTCAAACACGCTTTCAGACGCTGTGCGGCAATCCCGGGAAAGGTCTGTGTGGACAGCATCGCGGTAAGCTCGCCCAAATCAGCTTTGGCTACCGCTTCCCACGATCCGTATTTGCCAAGCAGCCGGTCCGCCGCGACGTTGGACACTTCCGACTTTGTGCGCGCGCCAATGACGCCCTGCACCAGCGTCCAAACCGGATCACGGGTTCCTGCCTGCCGCTCGATCCGGCCATAACGCGCGATCAGCCGGTCCTGCATAATGCGCAGCGTTTCGGTGCGCGGATCAGGTCCGAGAGGCAATTGCACAATGCTGTGCCGCTAAGCAAAAACTACTGGCGCAATTGCCCGCGAATGGCACCGGCAGGATATTCAGCGGTGTGGACATTGACGTAATAATTCGACAGCCCCTCATTGAAGGCCTGCTGCACCCAGCCGGTTTCCGTGCTGCATCCGCGCCAGCCGCCTTCGGTCGCTTGCGTAAAGGCGAGCACGACGGGGCCATCGACACCCGCTGCACCGCGATGGATATGTGCGCCCGTGATCGGGCCTAACCCTTTAAGGTCGTTCAAGTCCCAGCATACGCGCGTCAGTTCATCGGCAAAGCTGACTTCCGCTGTGCCGGAACCGTCCGGGTCGCCCGGTTTGACTTCGTTGGAGCCTTTCAATTCGGCAGTGTATGTTGTGGAAATGCTCTCGGTATAAGCTTCCTGCAACGTTTCGCAGGCTCCCAAAGACAGGGCGGAAGTGGCGAGGATCAAAGCGCGAATTTTCATGGGGCAGGTTCCTTTGTAAAGGATGGACGCGGTGGCTGAATTCTCAACGGCTGGTCGTCGCGGCTGTTCCCTTAACAGGGCCGCTGAGCGGCGATGCCGCGTTGCTTTTTCACTCCCATTCAATCGTACCGGGTGGCTTGGATGTATAGTCATAGACCACGCGGTTGATGCCCTTAACCTCGTTAACGATGCGGGTTGCGACCTGGCTTAAAAAGCTGGCATCGAAGGGATAGACATCGGCGGTCATGCCGTCGGTGCTGGTCACGGCGCGCAATCCACACACGCTGTCATAGGTGCGGGTATCGCCCATCACGCCCACGGTTTTGACGGGCAGCAGAACGGCAAAGGCCTGCCAGATTGCATCGTACAGGCCAGCGTTGCGGATTTCTTCGAGGTAAATTGCGTCGGCCTTGCGCAGAATGTCACAGCGTTCCTTGGTCACTTCGCCCGGAATGCGGATGGCAAGGCCGGGACCGGGAAACGGATGCCGCCCCACGAACACATCGGGCAAGCCCAGCTCGCGGCCCAGATCACGCACCTCGTCCTTGAACAATTCGCGCAACGGCTCGACCAGTTTCATATTCATGCGTTCGGGCAGGCCGCCGACATTGTGGTGGCTTTTGATCGTAACGCTCGGGCCGCCGGTAAAACTAACGGATTCGATGACATCGGGATAGAGCGTGCCTTGGGCCAAGAAATCCGCGCCGCCAATTGCGCGCGCCTGCTCTTCGAACAAGTCGATAAATGCCCCGCCAATAAATTTGCGCTTTTTCTCAGGATCGGTTTGCCCGGCCAATCCGGTGAGGAATTTCTCCTCCGCATCCACATGGATCAGCGGGATATTGTAATGCCCCTTGAACAGGCCGACGACTTGTTCCGCTTCACCTTGCCGCATCAGGCCATGATCGACAAAGACGCAGGTTAGCTGCTCGCCAATCGCTTCGTGGATCAGGACGGCGGCAACAGCGGAATCAACGCCGCCATAGTCCGCAAATAACTTTTCCGGACCCGACTTGTTCGCGGATTTCCTCAATCTTGGTTTTGCGAAATTCGGCCATCGTCCAGTCGCCTGCCAGTCCGCAGACATGGCGCACGAAATTGGCGAGCAGCCGCGCGCCATCGGGGGTGTGGACGACTTCGGGATGGAACTGGATGCCGTACATCCGGCGATCCTCGTTCGCGGTGATCGCAAAGGGCGCGCCTTCCGATGTCGCAACGGTGGTAAAGCCGGGAGCCAACTCCGTAACTTTATCGCCGTGGCTCATCCAGACCTGATGCCGTTCGCCCGGTTGCCACAATCCGTCGAGCAAGGCGCATTCGCTTTCGACTTCGACGAACGCGCGACCGAACTCGCCCATATCGTGGCTGGTGATGGCGCCGCCCATTTGCTTCGCCATGACTTGCTGGCCATAGCAAATGCCCAAAATCGGCACGCCCGCATCGTAGAATTTTTCGGGCGCAAGCGGTGCTTCGTCATCGTTCACACTGGCCGGTCCACCCGACAGGATAATGCCCTTGGGCTGCATTCGGTCGAAGGCTTCTTCGGCTGAATTGAACGGCGCGATTTCGGAATAGACGCCCGCCTCGCGCACCCGGCGCGCGATTAGCTGTGTCACTTGGCTGCCAAAATCGACGATAAGGATAGAATCAGGAAGGATAGAATCAGGGATGTGTTCTTGGTTCATTTGCGCGCGATAGAATGCGCTCGCGTGAGTGACAACTCAGCGAACAGCGCTGTCCGCAATCTGATGCTTGCGCTTTTTGCAACACATCACGAGGTTTTGTCATTTGTGTTCAAGAATGCGCAACATTATTACAAGGGTATCGAAAGCGCCTCCGAGTCCCCCGAGGCGCCGATCAAGCAGGAGATACGTTATGCGTAACCTTGCAATTCAAGCCTTGGCTGCCGTGGCAGCCGTCGCAATCAGCCTAACGGTGCTCAGCCCCGCTTACGTCTGATTTCCAAGTGTCCCCTTGGGCGACAAGGCAGGGCGCGGCCGGTGAAAGTCCTCTTCGACCGGCTGCGCCCTATTGCCTCAACATTCGATAACATTGACCGCCAGCCCACCCTGGCTCGTTTCCTTATATTTTGTGGACATATCGAGGCCCGTCTGCCGCATCGTTTCGATCACCTGATCAAGCGATACACAGGTTTCCGCTTCCTCGCGATGCAGAGCAAGGCGCGCTGCATTCACAGCCTTTACCGCGCCAATGGCATTGCGCTCGATACAGGGCACTTGCACCAGCCCGCCAACCGGATCGCACGTCAGGCCCAGATTATGCTCCATGCCGATTTCTGCCGCGCTGGCGACTTGCGGCGGCGTAGCACCCCATAACGCAGCCAACCCGCCAGCTGCCATCGAACAAGCCACCCCGACTTCGCCCTGACAGCCCATTTCCGCACCCGAAATCGAAGCGCGCTGCTTATAGAGCAAGGCGATGGCCCCTGCGGTCAGCAGGAACCGGCGGCGACTGTCGCGGCACGGCTGTTCGTCCTGACTGATGCAATAAAACCGCATGACCGCTGGCAAAATGCCCGCTGCACCATTGGTCGGCGCGGTCACCACCCGGCCACCCGCTGCGTTTTCTTCATTCACGGCCATTGCATAGCAATTCAGCCAGTCGAACAATTGTTCGCGCTCGTTACTTTGCGGCGTTGCCTGCAACCGTGCCCAGAGCGCCGGCGCGCGGCGATGCACTTTCAATCCGCCGGGCAATATGCCCGTCTGCTCCAGCCCGCGATCGATGCAGGCTTCCATCGCCGCAGCAATCGTGTCGATCCCGGCCAGCGTTTTTTCGCGCGGGCGCAGGGCATCTTCATTGGCCAGCACGACATCGCAAATCCGCAAATTTTCCGCTTTGCAAATACCCAGCAATTCTTCAGCTGAACCAAAGGGATGTGGCACGGCAATTTTGCTGGCAATCTGGTCATTACGGGTGGGCTGGCGCAGCTGTTTCTCGCTGGCCACAAAGCCGCCGCCGGTCGAAAAATACTGACGATCCGACAGCACTGCGCCGCTATCATCGAACGCGGTCAACCGCATACCATTGGGATGCAATTCCGGCACGATATGTCCAGCCAGATCGATATCGCGGTTCATGTCGAAGGCAATCGCGTGTGTGCCATGCAAGACCAGCTTGCCGGTGTCCCGCGCCGCCGCCAGATCCGCCTCGCCCTGATCGGGATCGAGCCGCTCCGGTTTATGGCCCATCAGGCCCAGCATCGTTGCGCCCAGTGTACCGTGGCCGATGCCGGTCAGCGCCAGCGAACCCTGCAATTCCACGCCCAACCGCGACACTCGTGCCAATTTACCGCTTTTCTTCAGGCCTCGCACGAACATCGCTCCGATCCGCATCGGCCCCACCGTGTGCGAGCTGGATGGCCCGATGCCAATTCTGAAGATATCGAGGATGGAAAGCATGAAAACGCCCTGCGACAGCATGGCCCTAGCGTCAAGCAAAGTCGCCCTATCCTGCATGGTGTCTGACACTGCTCGCAACACACCTTTCCACGCGCCTCCCAACATAGTGGAAAAGCCGTCGAATTTGTTGGGATTCGGGGCAAAAATGCCTATATCGTATGACATGAGCGAAACACCTGAAACACAGCCTGCCAACTTGCCGAACGCCAATGTTTACGGCGCGGATTCCATTAAGGTTCTCAAGGGCTTAGACGCCGTCCGAAAACGTCCCGGAATGTATATCGGCGATACCGATGACGGGTCGGGCCTGCACCACATGGTGTTCGAAGTGTCGGACAATGCGATCGACGAGGCGCTGGCCGGGCATTGCGATCTGGTTCTGATCGAGCTGAACCCCGATGGCAGCGTGTCGGTCGAAGATAACGGGCGCGGCATTCCGGTCGATATGCACAAGGAAGAGGGGATGTCGGCAGCGGAAGTCATCATGACGCAGCTGCACGCCGGCGGTAAGTTCGAAAATACGTCCGACGATAATGCTTACAAGGTGTCGGGCGGCCTGCACGGTGTGGGTGTGTCCGTGGTCAATGCGCTCAGCGAATGGCTGGAATTAACGATCTGGCGCGATGGCAAGGAACACTGGATGCGGTTCGAGCATGGCGACAGTGTCGGCCCGCTCGTCGAGCGTGGCCCTGCTCCGCCCGCCGATGATGGCGGCAAGCGCAAAGGCACGCGCGTGACGTTTCTGGCCAGCGAAGACACGTTCAAAAACGTCACCACCTTCGATTTTGAAAAGCTCGAACATCGCTATCGCGAGCTGGCCTTCCTCAATTCCGGCGTCCACATCCTGTTGCGTGACAAACGCGGCGAGGAAGTGGCCGAACACGATATGTTTTACGAGGGCGGCATTGCCGCGTTCGTCAAATATCTCGACCGCAACAAAGAGGCGCTGATCCCCGAACCCATCGCCATTTCAGCAGAACGCGATGCGATCGGCATCGATGTCGCGCTGGAATGGAACGACAGCTATTACGAAAACGTGCTGTGCTTCACGAACAACATTCCGCAGCGCGATGGCGGCACACATCTGGCGGCATTTCGCGCCGCGCTGACCCGCACGCTGAACAATTACGCCAATTCTTCAGGGATGCTGAAGAAAGAGAAAGTCACGCTGTCAGGCGAAGATATGCGCGAAGGCCTGACCGCCATCGTCAGCGTGAAATTGCCCGATCCCAAATTCGGTAGCCAGACCAAGGACAAGCTGGTTTCCTCCGAAGTGCGCCAGCCGCTCGAAAGCCTGATGGGCGATAAAATGAGCGAATGGCTGGAAGAAAATCCCGGCGATGCGAAAACGATCATCCAGAAAGTGATCGATGCAGCGGCTGCTCGCGAAGCCGCCAAACGCGCCCGCGAAATGAGTCGCAAGGGCGCGATGAGTGTCGCTTCACTGCCCGGCAAACTGGCCGATTGTCAGGAGCGCGATCCATCGAAATGCGAGCTGTTTCTGGTCGAGGGTGATTCCGCCGGCGGCTCTGCGAAACAAGGGCGTGATCGCAAGACGCAAGCGATCCTGCCGCTGAAAGGTAAAATCCTGAATGTCGAGCGCGCGCGGTTCGACAGGATTATCTCGTCCAAGGAAGTCGGTACGCTGATCCAGGCGATGGGAACGGGCATTCGCGACGAATTTACGCTTGATAAATTGCGCTATCACAAGATCGTCATCATGACCGATGCCGATGTCGATGGCGCACATATCCGCACTTTGCTGCTGACGTTTTTCCATCGGCAAATGCCGGAAATCATCAAATCCGGACATCTCTATATCGCGCAGCCACCGCTGTATAAGGTCGGCAAGGGTCGCAGCGAAGTCTATTTAAAGGACAATCCGGCGCTCGACCGCTATCTGGTGGATGCAGGTCTACAAGGCCGGATGCTGGAAGTGGGCGGCGCGACGCGGGGGGCAGGCGAATTGCGCGCGCTGGTCGATCATGCGTTGCAGATGCGCAGCATTCTCGGCTTCGTTCCGCGCAAATACGACATTGCCATTATCGAGCAATCGGCTTTGGCCGGAGCTTTGGCCCCCGACCTGTCCGACACTGACCGCAAAACCGCGCTGGATGCTGCCGCACAGCGGCTGGCGATGGCCGATGACGATGCCAAATGGTCGGTCGAAGTCCGCGATACCGGGCTGGTGCAATTCCACCGCAAATGGCGCGGCGTGACCGATGTGTTCGATGTCGAAGCGCCATTCTTTGCCAGCGCCGAGGCGCGCAAACTCCACCGCGTCGCGGCAACCTTCGCCGACATCTATGCCGAGCCGGTGAAGCTGATCAAAGCCAGTGCCGCCGCCGAAGCTGCGAGTGATAAAGACGCTGACAACGAGGCCGATAACGAATTGCCCGACGGTCCGACCGGACGCGCCACTGCCGCCGGTAACGAGGAAGCCATCACTCGCCCGACGCAATTGCTCGACAATGTGCTGGCCGCGGGCCGCAAGGGGCTGGGCGTGCAACGCTATAAGGGGCTGGGCGAAATGAATGCCGAGCAGCTCTGGGAAACCACGCTCGACCCCGACAACCGCGCCTTGCTGCAAGTGCAGGTTGAGGATGCCGATTTGACGGACGAGATTTTCACGCGCTTGATGGGCGATGTGGTCGAACCGCGCCGCGAATTTATTCAGGACAATGCGCTGAATGTCGCCAATCTGGACATTTAGCGTAAGCTTTGGCTAAGTTTTGCAAGTCAATAATATTGCAGTGGGTGCAGGCGCATGGTCAGTGACGTTGTTTCCAAAGATGGCGTAAAAAAGCGAACTTTGTGGAATTACCGGCCTGGCTTTATGGATTATCTCCTGTCAGCCGGATGCGTCGTGATGTTCGTCCTGACCAGCCTTGCAATCGCACGTGGTCAGGATCAATGGGCATTATTGCCCGCGACATACTTCGTGCATTTCGGCACGCTGATGGTCGCACTGGCCATTACGCCGGTGATGCTCCTGATCCGCAAAGGTACAAGGCTGCACCGTACGCTGGGTTATGTCTGGCTGAGCATGATGATAACAACCGCAATCGTCACGCTATTCATTCGCGACATCAACGACGGCGGCTTTAGCTTTATTCACCTGCTGTCGGCTCTGACGCTTATTATCAGTTTTTTGATTTGGCGGAGCGCGCGCAGGGGTGATCATGTGGCCCATCGCAAACACGTGCATGGAATAGTGCTTGGCGCATTGTTGATTGCCGGTGCATTCACTTTTCAGTTTGGTCGCCTGTTCGATGTCTGGCTGAATAGCTGACCGATTGCAGTGATAAGGCTCGCAATTCGTAGAATGATTGCTTAAGTCGCTTGGGTTCAGGAGAGTGCATGACCGATCCCGCGCCAGACGCCAGCGACAATTCCGACCGATCGCCCACGTGGCTGTCGCTGCTTGTAAAGCGCGGTATTTTGGGCTTGTTCCGCGCGAAAGGTTGGCGCGCCATCGGCCAAGCGCCGGACGTTGCCAAAGGCGTCATCATCGCCGTTCCGCATACCTCGAACTGGGATTTCGTGCATTATTTGGGGCTGGTCAATTCGCTGGGCGTCCACGCGCGTTTCATGGCGAAGGACAGCCTGTTCAAATGGCCGATGGGGCGCTTTATGCGCGATATGGGCGGCGTCCCGGTGGAGCGTTCGACCAAGGGAAATATGGTCGATCAGATGGTGGCCGAATTTGCGCGCCGCGACCGGTTTTTGCTGACCATCGCGCCCGAAGGCACGCGCAGCAACGTCAAGCAATGGAAAAGCGGTTTCTATCAGATTGCGGTGCAAGCCGGCGTTCCGCTCATTCCCGGCTTCGTAAATTATCAGCGCAAGGTCGGCGGACTGGGCGATCCGATTGCCCTGACCGGCGATTACGTGGCGGATATGGCCAAGGTGCGTAGCTTTTACGAACGCGAAGTGCCGTATCATCCGCTGGAGATCGGAGACGGTCGCTAGTGAGCCAAGCTAAGGCGGCAAGCGGCGCGGTGGTGGTCACGACGATTGCCTCGCCCAATGCGGTGCTGCGGGAATTGTCGGCAGGCTGCGTGGCCAATGCCATGCCGTTTATCGCAATCGGCGATGCAAAAAGCCCTGATGACTTTGCGCTGGACGGGTGCGATTATTACGGGCTGGAGCGGCAAGCGGACCTAGCCTTTGCGACTGCTCACTGGCGCCGACAGGTCATTATGCGCGCAAGAATATCGGCTATCTCCTCGCAATGAGCCAAGGCGCGCAATATATCTGCGAAACGGACGACGACAATTTTCCGTATGACGCTTTTTTCCAGCCCTTGCCGGAGAGCGCAGATGCGTTTGCGATCAAGGCGAGCGGCTGGGCCAACGTCTATGCCTATTACAGCGATCAGCCGATCTGGCCGCGCGGCTTTCCCCTCGATGCGATCCAGCAATCGCCAGCTGAATTGCCGACGCAGACCAGCAGCGTGCGCGCGCCGATCCAGCAAGCGCTGGCCGATGACAATCCCGATGTGGATGCGGTGTATCGCCTGACGCGGCAGCTTCCTGTGACGTTTCATCAGGGTGAGCGGCGCGTAGCGCTGGGTCAGGGGAGTTGGTGCCCGTATAACAGTCAGGCAACGGTGCATTACGCCCGCGCTTTCCCGCTGCTCTATCTGCCCGCACATTGCAGTTTCCGCATGACTGATATCTGGCGCAGTTTTGTGGCGCAGCGGATTGCGTGGACCTGCGGCTGGCATATTCTGTTCCGCGAGGCGACGGTGCGGCAGGAGCGGAATGCGCATGATCTGATGCGCGATTTTGCTGACGAGATACCGGGCTATTTAAGCAACCGCGCGATTGCCGCCATGCTGGACGCCTTGCCACTGGATCAAGGAGAAGCCGCGATCCCCGCCAATATGCGCCGCTGTTATCAGGCGATGGTCGAGGCGGGCCATGTCGGGGCGCAGGAATTGCCGCTCTTGGATGCGTGGCTCAATGACTGCGCGGCGTTGCAATGAACAATAATGTTGCGGTGCGTCGCGCGTGAGCATTTGCGCGATCCACCTGTTCAACCACAAATTCGAGCGCGTCCTGCCACTGCTGGACCGGATTTACGGGACACGTTTTTCGCATCGGCACACGATCATGCCGTTCGCCAGCCAACCGGGGCCGAACGTGTCACGCGTGCATGAACTGGGACGCAATTTCAGCGGGCACCTGGCGCAAGCGGCGCGCGATTTTATCCAGCCGGACTTTACGCATTATGTGGTGATTGCAGACGATCTGCTGCTCAATCCTGCAATCGATGAAGGCAATTTGCTCGACCGTTTGAACCTGCAAGCCGGAGAGGGCTACATCAAGAATCTGTGCGCTGCCGACACGCTGCGCAATGAGTGGATCTGGCCCGGTGAAGCGGCGGCCAAGTTTCGCCGCAATGCCAAAGCGCTGGACTGGAAGGCGCTGTTACCCTCGCCGGAGCAAGCCAAGGCAAAATTCACCGCGATGGGTCTGGATATTCCTGACGCGGTGCCGGGCAGTGCGACCGATACTTTGCGCGCGCATCGTAAATTTGCGCGGCAAAGCGTGTGGGCAACGCTCGAAAGTGCCACCATGCGCCGCCAGCCTGCCGATTATCCCTTCCTGTCAGGCTATTCCGATTTTCTCGTCATTCCTGCCCAAGCCATCGCAGATTTCACGCATTATTGCGGTGTTTTTGCAGCGATGGACATCTTTGCCGAGATTGCCGTGCCGACTGCGCTGGCGCTGGCGTGCGACAATGTCCGCACCGAAATGGCGCTAAACCAGCATTTTCACTGGAATGACGCGCCGCTTACCCAAGCGAATGCGATGAAGGGTGTGGAATTGTGGACGCAGGAGGATTCCTCTCGATTCGCGTCTCTGTTATCACAGCCACTTGAGCAGATATTGGCCGGGTTTCCCGAGGATATTCTTTATATCCATCCGGTGAAGCTCAGCACATTCGCCTGATCGCGCCGCGCGGCACAGCGCAAGATAAACGCGACAGGCTTACGGGCAGGAGTCGCGATTACCTTTATGTTGTACGATCCGGCCATTGCAGCTGCGCCTTTTGTGAAGCGCAGAACGGATCGGAACACGCCGCTTTCCTTGCTGGTTTTCGGCCTGAATTACGCGCCGGAGCTGATCGGGATCGGCCCCTACACCACCGGATTGTCCGAGGAAATGGCGAAGCGCGGGCATCGGGTGCGCGCGATTGTGGGCCAGCCCTACTATCCGCGCTGGCGGGTGGAGCGGATGCTGGATGGCGCGTGGGAAACGGCCACAATGGGCGGCGTTGAAGTGACGCATTGCCCGCTTTACGTGCCGAACCGTCCTAATGCGCTGCGCCGGATCCGCCATTATGCCAGCTTTGCATTCGGCGCGTTCATACCACTGATGCGTGCGATCCGCCGCGAAAAACCGGATGCGATTTTTGCGGTCGCCCCGTCTTTGGCCGCCTTGCCGGTCGCCTGGGCTGCGGCCCGACTACGCGGTGCGCCTTTGTGGCTCCACATTCAGGATTTCGAAGTCGATATGGCGTTCGCGACGGGTATGCTGCATTATCGCAAACCACTGGGCCGGGTGGCTCGCGCATTCGAGCGGTTCATGATCGGGCGGGCCGATATTGTCTCTTCGATCAGTCCCGAAAATGTGCGAGCGGCTCGGCAAAATGGGCATTGTGCAAGACAAGATCGTCGAGCTGCGCAATTGGGCCAATCATGCCGATGCCATCGAACAGGCTAGTGGTGATTATGTCCGGCAAAAATGGCGGCTGACCGGCAAAACCGTAGCTTTGTACTCGGGCAATATTGCCGCGAAGCAGGGGTTGGAGCTGGTGATCGATGCTGCGCGCGCGTTGCAAAGTCGCGAAGATATTGCCGTGGTGATCTGCGGCGATGGGCCGAACAAGTCTGAGCTGGTCAGGCGGGCCGCAGGTCTGAAAAATGTCATTTTCAAACCGCTGCAAGATGCCGCTCGCTTTGCCGAAGTGATGGCGATGGCCGACATTCATTTACTGCCGCAAATGGCGGGTGCCGCCGATCTGGTCCTGCCATCCAAGCTGCCCAATATGCTGGCATCGGGCAAGCCCGTGGTGGCGACTGCGGCGGCTGGCACAGGCCTCGCCAGCGAGGCAATCGGATGCGGCATTGTGGTGCCGCCGGGCAATGCGCAGGCTCTGGCAAAAGCGGTCCGGACATTGGCGGACGATCCCGAACTGGCGGAAGCCTTGGGCGCAGAAGGTCGCCGACGCGCCGGATTGCACTGGTCGCTCGATCACATGGCCAACCGGTTCGAGCGGCGGCTGGTGCATGAAATCAACGCGCAGGCTCAGATACCCATATCGTCCAGCAGCGAAGCGATCCCTGCGCAATAATTTGCAAAACTGTATCGCGGCGCTTCGGCGCGGGCGTGCTCGCGCATCGCGTGTAATCCATCGCGGTCGCTGACCAATGTCGCAATTGCATCCTGCAAAACCGCACTGTCCGGCTCGTCCAGAACGATGCCACTTTTCTCGGTTGCACCCAATCCAGCCGCGCGCGTTTGAATGATTGCCAGACCCGATGCCAGCGCCTCCAGCAAAGTGATCGCCGATCCTTCGAAATAGCTGGGCAACAGCAAGGCATGATGATCGCGCATGATCGCCGGTATTCGGCCGCGCGGAACACTGGGAATATGCGTAAATCGGTCGGCAAAGCGCGCGACCATGCGAGTCGGTAAGTGCATTGGCCCGACCATCGTCAGCGAGGCCTGCGACGGCGGGATATTTGCGATGGCTTCGAGGACGTGATGCGCGCCTTTGCGGACACCGATTTGCCCGACGAAGAGCAACTTGACCGGACCGTTTTTCGGAGCCGCCGTGACTGCCTGCGACGGATCGAACAGCGCATCATCGTAGCAATAGGGCAGAACGCGCGTTTTTGCCGCCAAGCCTTCGACAGGAGAATGCCGCTGCACTGAATTTGCCACGGCCTCACTGCCGCACAGGATCACATCCGCCGCCGCATATTCGGCATCGTCGCGCGCAATTCGCACATGGCAAACAGGCTTCACCGCCGATGTCAGCCACGCACTATCGCACTCGCGAATGCCCTCAAGCAGCACGTTCCAGTGCCGCCAGTCGGCAATTGTCCGGTCGAGAATTTTCGGGATGCTGCGCGCCTGCTGACTGGCAAATACCTGCGCAGAACAGCCATCAAAGCCCCACAATGCCGATGGCCTATCCTGCCCGACCCACTCCATCACATGACCCGCAAAGGCCACATTTCCCGCTGCATCCAGCCGCTCGGCCAATCCTGCCATACTCATCCGCCGCGCCAGTCGTTCGGCCCATTCATGCCAGCCCGCCACGCGCACTTTGTCATCATTAAGCCGCTCGTCATGCAAACGCGCCAGTTCGTCCTTCAGCCACCGCCTGACAGGACCGGGCATAGCGCGCGCCAGGCTCTCAAACCGCTCAGCATCCCGCACATATAATCCGGTCGCATACCACGCGAGCCTGTCCAGATTTTGCAGGGCATAAGCGGTCTGTCGACTATGCTGGGTTCCGGGATGAAAGACCGCGATGCGTGACATGGGTTGCGACTATCACGCTTCGCGCGCCGAGGCCTATGTCCAAGATTCCATTTTCCTACATCATATGTCGTAAGTAACCGATTTGGCTCTTTTCCCAACAAGGAGCCAACCAATGACAAACGAAATTCCCGTCAAAACACCGGGCGGATTTGCCCCTGCAATGGCGCTGGGTCAGACCGATGCCAACGGCAACATCGTACTGATCGGGCCGGACAATCCGTTGCCAGTATCGGGCGCAACCGGAGGAGGCGGCGCAAGCATCACCCCTGCGCCTGCCGCGCTGGAAGGCAATGCGTCCGCCGATACCCTTGCCGGACCGTTCGACCCCGCGAGTAATCGCCCGGTCTATGTGCAGCTTTCAGGAACGTGGGAAGGCGCGGTCACTTTGAAACGCTCGACCGACGGCGGGGCGACGCTACTCCCGCTAACCATCGCGGGCGGCGCATGGGGTGTGTTCAGCGCCAATGTATGCGAGCCGGTGTGGGAAGAAAATGAGGCGGGCGCGGCGCTTTACCTCGACATCGCTCTCACCTCCGGAACGCTCACCTATCGGGTGTCGCAATGAACGCGCTTGCCCTGCCTGCGCTGGCCTTGGCCACGCGCGCATCATCGGCTTTGCCTGCCCTGTTCACCGATTTGCCTGCCCGCTCGCCCGATGCCGCCATTATCCGGCTGGACAGCACGGGTCATACTCAAGACGGCAAAGGCGCGGCGCAGTATATTTCCGATGCGCTGTGCGACGCGGCTTTGCTGAGCAAGCACCCGAACTTCGTGTTCAACACGGCCAACAATCGCATCTTCCGCCTGCTGCCTGACAACGGCCGGATCGCGGTCGAACAGGGCGGCGCAAGCGGCGACGGGATCGCAAATGATCAGCCTGCCGTGCAAGCCACTATCGACTATGCCGAAGCGATCGCAGCAAGCGAAGTCGTGTTCGGCCAAGCGCATTACGCGGTGCATTGCCCGATCCGTAACAGCGATGCGTCGAACACGCACGCCGTTGACGGGCATCCGCTGGTGGTCAGCCGCTCGCTGATCCTGCGCGGGGTCGCTGCAAAACGCACGGTGCTGGATTTCAAAGCAGCGGACGGCTCCGATCCTGAAACCAACTGGCAGAGCGTGCCGCTAAGCGATGGCAATCCTGCGCAAGCCGTATGGCGCGGCGGCGGGTTGTTTCTGGCGGGCGATGTCACCTATCCCGCGCCGGTGACACGCTCCATCGAGCGCCTCGAACTTCACCGGCTGATCTTTCAAGGCAACCGCCTGCACACCGGGCAATATGCCTATCCCGCAGACACCGGCACTGGCGATGGCTGGGACATTACCGACCGCGCATTCTGGATGCAGGATTGCTATGTCGGAGAAATCGTCGCGCATGATTTCGACTGTGTCGGATGGAAAGGCGAGATGTTCTATCTGGCCGGAGCTGTCGATGCGGTGGAACGGCTGGAACTCAACCGCTGCCGCTTTGTCACCGGCAATGCCAGCGGCTTCAATCCCGGCGTCAACGTGCCGCTGGTCGCGCGCGATTGCGAATTCGGCGATTGCTTTCAGGCACAGGAGGATACGGGTAAGTTTTCGGCGCGTTATTACGGATGCGTGTGGCGCGATTGCGGACATATCGGACTTGGCAGCGGCCCGACCAGCGAGACGCTGTATAATTACCTCTACCCGACGCGGGACGAAGCGGCTGCGCTGCCCATGACCGTGCTGGACGGATGCGAATTCCGTAACATCGATCAAGTCATCATCCGCAGCTGGACCAGCGGCAATGTTCGGACCGTGGATGCGGGAATTGCGATCGATGCCAATCAATCGATGGCCGCTTACGATATCGATCTGACCATCGATGCATGGCTGGATCAGGCCAATATCATCACCGCCCTGACCCTGACAGGCGTGAACGATTTGACGACGCAAGTGCCGGGCGCACCGGCGGGCACTTACAAACAGCCGCCTCAACATATCCGCGCCAAAATCCGGCATTTTCGCACTGCGCTGGCAGAGCAGGAGGGTCGGCAATGGCGCGCGCCTTACTGGACCGGCTATGTCGGCAAAGCGTGTCGTCTGGAAATCGAGGGTGACTTTGCCAGCCAGACCACGCCTAATGGCGGGCAATCGCCGATTTCCATGCCCTTTGTCATCCTGCACCCCGGTCAGCCGACCACGGCTTACACCACGCACGCGTATTTCATCGCCAATGCCTATGCCGCGAATGGCGAGATTACGCCGACCGGCCCGGTGATGGCAATTGGCGCGGCCAGCGATGTGACGCTCGATATGAGCCTGGCGCGGTGGCCCGTCGGCGGCCCGGATTACGGCTATTACGAGGGGCAAAAACTGAGGCTGGCCAAGAACGATGCGCAGGGCGTCATCCGCTTCGTCAAAGGATCAGCGCCTGCCAATTTCGCGGTGAACGAGACACGCGCTTTGGCCGATGCCCATGACTGGATCGAGTTTACTTACAATGTCGGCATCCGGCGGTGGGAGGAATCGGGCTTCTTCTCCGCCGCCTGATTTTTGCACTTTTAGAGAACTACGAGGCGGCTGGCCTTTCGCGGGCTGGCCGCTTTTTTGTAATCGTCGGGACGTGCGCAAATGACCGATTTTGGGGTGGTTTGCCGAGCCGGTCGCCCTTTTTTCACTGGGACCGTTACATTCAACCCGCACAAATTTACGTTCTTCGGACTGGTACTCGATGCTGACTTGAGCACATGCACCGCCGCTCATTCCGGGAAGATCCATCCAATCTTCAACCATGTGCTTTCACCTGCGTCCACAAGACGCAACCTACCTCCAGCCAATGGACATGGAAACGGCGGCTCCGTTAGCGTTCGGCAATGCTGCGAAACTGCTTGGCGATGATTTTCTGAGTGGTTGATATAGACAGCTAAGACCAAGCCATCGCGATCGGCGTAGTATCGTTCATAGTTGTTTAGAGAAGCCGCTTTCTCCGGCAAAGCAATGGCATCTTCGATTCTTTCAACTAACTGCACTCTGTCGTCACTGCCACCGGCACATCCGGCAAGCAACGATGAGAGTGGTGACAAAATGGCGAGTGCAAATGTCCGCATAGAAGGACTATACCTTCGAGGTTGAACGTCCGCAAATGGGTCGTTAGCAGACAGTCTGCAATGCCTATTTCATCACCCAGCCGTGACTGACCAGCATGGATTGCCCGGTCAGCGCGTTGCTGTCGAACCCGGCCAGAAAAATGGCCATGTCCGACACGTCCTGCACCGTGGTAAATTCCTGATCGACCGTATTGCCGAGCATGATCTTGTTCACCACATCCTCTTCCGAAATGCCGAGATCCTTGGCTTGTTCGGGGATTTGTTTTTCCACCAGCGGCGTTTTCACAAAACCGGGACAAATGACGTTGGAGCGCACGCCATGTTTTGCGCCCTCCTTCGCCATCACTCGCGCCAATCCCAGAATGCCGTGTTTTGCCGCGACATAGGCGGATTTCAGCGGGCTGGCCTCGTGGCTGTGGACCGACCCCATATAGATCAGCGAGCCGCTGCCTTGGCGCATACATATGCTTGACTGCGGCCTTGGTCGTCAGGAACGATCCAGTGAGGTGAATGTCCACGACTTTGCGGAATTCCTCCAGCGGGAATTCCTCGATCGGATGCACGATCTGGATGCCCGCATTGGATACGAGCGAATCAAGCCGCCCAAACGTGTCGGCAACGGCATCGGTTGCTTCGATAACTTGCGCTTCGTCGGTCACATCCATCGCAAAGGCAGCCGCATCGCCAGCGCCCGAGGCCTTGATCGTCTCGACCGTTTCGGCAGCGCCTTCCAGATTGAGATCGCACACCCCGACCCGCGCGCCTTGGGCCGCAAAAGCGCAGGCAATCGCGCGTCCGATGCCCGATCCCGCTCCGGTTATCAGCGCCACATGACCGTCCAGCTTCATCGTCAAATCCCTTGTCTCATAAATCCATCGCCGCGACATAGGCGCTGGCCCAGGCCCATTGAAAATTATATCCGCCGAGCCACCCGGTCACGTCCACTGCTTCGCCGATAGCATACAGGCCGGGGACGGATTTCGCTTCCATCGTTTTGGAGGAAAGCTCGCCGGTCGCGATCCCGCCGCCAGTGACTTCGGCCTTGGCAAAACCCTCCGTTCCGTTGGGTTTGAACGCCCAGCGATTAAGGCGCGTTTCAGCAGCGCGCAAAGCCTTGTCCGGAACATTGCCCAGATCGCCATCGATCCCGATCCGCTCGGCCAGCACGGTGGCCAGCCGGTCGGGCAGAGCTTCGCGCAACACTGATTTCAAGCCAACGCGCGGATTGGCCTGCTTGGCTTCGATCAGCCAGCCTTCGCCGCGATCCGGCAGAAAGTCGATCGTCACATCCTGCCCGTGCCGCCAATAGGAGGAAACTTGCAGCATCGCCGGACCGGACAGCCCGCGATGGGTGAACAGCGCGGCTTCGTGAAATTTGACCTTGCCAGCATACGCATCGACTGGCGCGGATACGCCCGACAGATCGCGGAACAGGACATCGTCGCCGCCCAGCGTAAAGGGCACCAGGGCCGGACGCGGCTCCACCACTTTCAGCCCGAATTGCCGCGCCAGATCGTAAGCAAAATCGCTCGCGCCCATTTTCGGGATCGACGGCCCGCCAGTGGCAATCACCAGCGAATGCGCGCCGTGCAAGGTGCCGTTTGCGGTGACCAGATAAGCCTCGCCATCGCGCGCGATTTCGCCGACATTCTGGTCGTAAAGGATCGTGACCGAGCCGCCCGCTGCCTCGGCCTTGGCACATTCTGCCAGAAGCATATCCACGATCTGCTGCGCGGGTCCGTCGCAGAACAACTGCCCCAGCGTTTTCTCGTGATAGGCAATGCCGTAGCTCTCGACCAGCGCGATGAAATCCTGCGGCGTGTATTGCGACAGCGCCGATTTCGCGAAATGCGCGTTGCCCGACAGAAAGCGTTCCGCACCCTTGGCTCCGGCGGCATGGACATTGGTGAAATTGCACCGCCCGCCGCCGGAAATCAGGATTTTCTTGCCCGGTTTCGCCGCGCGTTCCAGCACCAGCACCCGCTTGCCGCGCTGTCCGGCTTGGGCCGCGCAGAACAGTCCGGCTGCGCCGCCGCCCAGGATGATTGTGTCATATGTCATGGGATTAGGCCGCGCGCGCCTCGCGCTGCTCTTTCAGGATCGACCAGCCGGCAATGACCAGCCCGCCCGCCAATGGACCCGCCACAATGCCGAGCAATCCCATCGTGGCGATGCCGCCCAAAGTCGTCACCAAGATGAGCCAGTCGGGAATGCCGGTGTCGCGTCCGACCAGTATCGGCCGCAGCAAATTATCCGCCATCCCGATCACCAGCACGCCCGATCCAATGACGACAATGCCTTCCCAGATCGCGCCGCTGGCCAGTAGCCAGATTGCCACGGGTATCCACACGATCGCCGGACCAAGCGCTGGAAGTAATGAGAAAATCGCCATCAGCAGGCCGAACAGAATGGCCGAGGGCACACCTGCGATCCAGAAGGTAATCGCGCCCAATGCCCCCTGCACCAGCCCGACAACCATCGAGCCTTTGACGGTCGCGCGCACGATGACCAGAAACCGCTCGACCAATTGTTCAGCGACACTGCGCTCCATCGGCAAAGTCGCGGTGAGTTTGGGGCCGATATCCTTCCCATCGCGCAGCAGGAAGTAGGTGACATAAAGTCCGATGCCGAATGCAAGGATGAAGCCGAACGCGCTGCCGCCGATCGCCACAGCTTGCCCGGCGATAAAGCCCGCGCTTTCGCTGACGAATTCCTGCAAGCGCGCTTGAAATGCTTCGAAATTGCCCCAGCCCGAATTCGTGAGCGCCTCACGCGCACGCTCCGGCAAAGCGTTGTAAATTTGCGCAAACCAGCCTGCCACATCGATCTCGCCGCGACTGAACGCAAGATACAGACTGAGCGCCTGATCCAGAATAATGCTGCCAATCACCAGTGCGGGAAGCAGGAAGGCGAAGAAGATGATTGCAAGCGTTGCCAGCGCGGCCTGACTGGGGTGCCGGGGACGTTGCTTCAAGATGTGCAGATAGAGCGGCTGAAACACGATCGCGGCCAGCGCCGCCCACAGGATCGGCCCGATAAATGGCCAGACAATCACGATCAGGCCCAGCGTAATAAGCGCCAGAAATACGATGAAGCCGCCGCGCTCTATCTGCCGTCTGTCATCCATCGCTTCGCCTTTCCCGTCTGCCGTAATGCGCCGTACAAAGCCCGCTATAAGCGAGTTGCACGGCATAGGATAGGCTTTGTCGCGTGCCTGAAAGACGCGCGAAGCCCCGCCATCCGCACGCTGTAAGGTGATTGCTTTGGCGCGCCAAACCTCTATGGCAGCACGCAATTTGTATGTTAGTCGATAAGCTCCTTCCCTGGCCATCAGGCAAAGCGCCCGATCCGGCGCAATCAACCGAGGAAAGCCGTAGCGCGATCCTCGAACTTTACGGGCTGGATGCGCTGGAGGACGACCCGGAGCTGATGCAGATCACCAGCTTCGTTGCCAAAATGTGCGATGCGCCGGTGTGTCTGGTCAGTCTGGTCGAGGAAGAACGGCAGCGGTTTCTGGCGCGCGAGGGTCTGGAAGAAACCGAAACGCCGCGCCCCACATCGTTTTGTGCCCACGCCATGCTGGAACCTGTGCCGATGGTCGTGCGCGATGCCACGCAGGATGCGCGCTTCGACAGCAATCCGCTGGTCACGGGCCATCCGCATATCCGCTTTTATGCCGGAGCGCCGCTGATCAGCCACGAAGGCGCGCCACTTGGCAGCCTGTGCGTAATCGATACCAAGCCGCGCCTTGAGGGCCTGACGCAATTGCAGCGCGAGGGCCTGCAAGTCATGGCCGCTTCGGTGATGCGCCGTCTGCGTCACCGCCGCGAGGCTCTGGCCCAAGCAGCCGAACTGGAACGAAGCGAGCGGCAATTGCAGACGCTGGCCGATTCGATCCCAGATATCGCATGGTCCGCGCAAGCCGACGGCAAGTTCGACTATTTCAACCGCCGCTGGTACAATTTTATCGGTTCGCCCGAGGAAAGCGGCCTGTTTCCGCGCGACGATCTGTTCCATCCCGATGACCGGAACGCCTGGTTCGATAAATGGCAGGAAGCACGCGAGGCAGCCAAGCCTTACGAAGCGGAATACCGCCTGATGGGAGCCGACGGGCAATATCGCTGGATGCTGGTGCGCGGGCTGCCCGTATTCAATTCGGCAGGAAGCGCGGAACGCTGGTTCGGGACGATCACCGATATCGACGAAAGCAAGAAGGATTCCGATCAAAGCGATCTGCTGGCGCGCGAATTGTCGCACCGGATCAAGAACATTTTCGCCGTCATTTCCGGCCTGATCGCAATTCGGTCGCGTAACGAACCGGAACTGGCGAAATTCGCCGAGGAACTGACCGGCGCGATCAAGTCGCTGGGCAAGGCGCATGATTACGTCAATCCGGTGGCGGGGCGCAAAGGCAACAGCTTGCGCGAATTGCTACAGGATCTGCTGGCGCCGTATCAAAGTGGCTCCAAGCCGAACATTACGGTCACGGGCGAGGACGATCTGTCGATCGGCGCGACTGCGGCAACGCCACTGGCGCTGATCTTCCATGAGCTGGCGACGAATTCGGCCAAATATGGTGCATTATCGCAAGCCGATGGCTTGGTAAAAGTGGATATCGGGCGCGGGGATAAAGCCGAGCTCGACCATCTGAGCGAAGATGCCGACGCACCGATCCTGATCGTGTGGTCGGAACCTGATGTGGCCCCGTTCCGCACCGAGGACAATCCGCGCGAAGGCTTTGGCTCGCGGCTCCTTAGAATGTCGGTCGAGGGGCAATTGCGCGGCAAGATGACTCGAATTTTCGACACGGACGGGCTGGAAGTGAAGCTGATCATTCCGGCAGAAGCGATCAGCGGCGTCTGACTGCGTGCGCTCTGTTAGCGGCCGCAAACACGCGCCTGACTTACAGCCAACCGTAAGGCTCGCCATTTCCGCGCTCGCCGTGTAGCTTGCCCGCTCACACATGAATATTTCAGGGATGACAAGCAGTGCTGCGACTTTTGCGTTTTCTTATGGTCCCGGCGCTGGCGCTGGCAGGCGCAACCGGATGCGCGCAAAACGAGGATGGCTCCGGCGAAGAGACCGGATCGCAAGGCTCCGGAACTGCACTCGACGGGGCGTTGGGGTCCGGTGCACCGACCGAAACGCCGCAAGAAAACCGCTTCACTCCGACACAATTTCAGGGAACGGCCTGGCGTGCATCGAGCGAAGAAGGCGCGCGCTACACCACTTATATTAACGACGACGGCACTTACCGCGATTTGCGCAATGGCGACCCCTATCAGACCGGCACATGGCGCTTCGGCGATGCCAGGGAATTGTGCTTCACCCCCGATGAAACCGGCCATACCGGCGCGTGCTGGAAGCCGGGCTTTTTGAACAATGGCATCTTGCCCATGACCCGCGAGGATGGCCACCGGATCGAAGTCAGGCAAATCCAGTATTTGCCGCCCGATCAGCAATTGCCGGACGATTCGCCCGACGCTGAAACAGACGAAGCAAAAGCAGAAGCCTCCTGACCACGCAAGACACGCGTGTCCCGGCGCTGCGCTGGAAATGTGTTCGCCGTGATTTCGGCGCAGTGCGCGCGGTCGATGGCGTCTCGCTGGAAGTGGCGCATGGCGAATTCGTCGCACTGGTCGGAGCATCGGGATCGGGCAAATCGACGCTGCTGAAAACCGTCAATCGCCTGATCGAGCCGGACCGGGGCCGCGTGTTTCTGGGCGCGGATGAAGTCGGCACGCTCCCACCCGCCATTCTGCGCCGCCGGATCGGCTATGTGTTTCAGCAGATCGGCCTGTTCCCGCATATGAGCGTGGCAGAAAATATCGGGATCGGTCCGCGTCTGTCAGGCGAGCGTTTGCCGCGCGAACGGATTGCCGAACTGCTCACGCTGGTCGAATTGGAACCTGAGATGGCGCGGCGGATGCCCGATGAATTGTCCGGCGGACAGCGGCAGCGGGTGGGCGTCGCTCGCGCGCTGGCCAATACCCCCGAAGTGTTGTTGATGGACGAACCGTTCGGCGCATTGGACCCGATCACGCGCGATGCCTTGGGTGAGCGGGTGCGCGCGCTGCACGACCGGCTGGGCCTGACCAGCGTGATGGTGACGCATGATATGGCCGAGGCGCTGCTCTTGGCCGACCGCGTCATCATAATGGATGCCGGGCAAATCGTGGCGGATGAAACGCCGCAAGCCCTGCTGCGCGGTGACGGTGGGGAAATTGCGCAAGCACTGGTCGCGGTCCCGCGTGATCAAGCCAAACAATTGGCGGCATTAGCGACATGAACGTAAGCACAAGCTTCGCCGCAATGAGTTGGGCCGGATGAGCGAAATCATCGACGCCTTGCGCGGGTTGGGCGATGAGTTTGCCGCCCATGTGATGCTGTGCGCATCAGCCTTGGCCCTTGGCATCCTCATCGCCTTGCCGCTGGCGATCTGGGCCGGACGCTCCGCCAATGTTTCGCGCGCGGCGCTGGGGTTTGCCAGTCTGGTGCAGACGATCCCGGCGCTGGCCCTGCTCGCCCTGTTCTTTCCGATCCTGCTGTCATTGCGCGCGGTGTTCGGCGAGGATCTACCCACCTTAGGCTTCCTGCCCGCTTTGCTGGCGTTGGCGCTATATGCGCTGCTGCCGATCCTGCGCAATGCCGTGACCGCGCAAGCCAATCTCGACCCCGGCGTGCGCCAAGCAGCAGACGGCGTCGGCATGAACACATGGCAGAAATTGCGGCTGGTCGAAGCGCCCCTTGCCGCGCCCTACATCATGGGCGGCATCCGCACGGCGGCGGTGTGGACCATCGGTGCGGCAACGCTGGCGACCACCATCGGGCAGAAGAGTTTGGGCGATCCGATTTTCGCCGGATTGCAGACGCAGAACTGGGCGCTGGTGCTGGCCGGATGTATTGCATCCGCCGGACTGGCGTTGGTGGCGGATGGCTTGCTCGGATTGATCGAGCGCGGCTTTGCCAAACGCAACCGGGCCATGTGGATCGGCGGATTTTTGGCGGTGGCGCTGGGGATATTGGCCAGCCTGTGGTCGCCCATAACTGCCGCAATCGGCGCGCAAGACGGCGATGATGACCGGCGCATCGTGATCGGCACCAAGACCTTTTCCGAACAATTCGTGCTGGCTCGCCTGATCGGGCAGCAGCTTGAAAAATCGGGCTATGCAATCGAATATCGCGATGCACTGGGCAGTGCGGTCGTGCATGAAGCTGTGACGAGCGGGGAGATCGATATCTCCATCGATTACACCGGAACGCTGTGGGCGAACCAATTGAAGCGCGAGGATCGGCTGGAGCGTGAAGCGATGTATCGCGCCATTGTGGAATGGGAGCGGGAGACGAGCGGCACGCTGGTGCTGGGACGGCTGGGCTTTGCCAACAATTACGCCTTTGCGATGCGGCGCGAGGCGGCGACCTTTGGCGCTTTCAATTCCATCGAGGACATTGCGGAACGCAGTGCGGGCATGAGCATCGGCGGTGATCCCGAATTCTTCGAGCGGCCCGAATGGCGCGCCGTGCGCGATAGCTATGGTTTGCGCTTTGCAGAACAGCGCACATTTTCGCCGACGTTTATGTATGATGCGCTGAAAGCCGAGGAAGTCGATGTGATCGCGGCCTACACCTCGGACGGACGGATCGCGGCAGATGGGCTGTCCGTGCTGGAAGACAATCGCGGCGCATTTCCGACTTATGACGCGCTGATCTTGGTCGCGCCGGACCGCGCCAATGATGCGGATTTGATCGCGGCGTTGCAGCCCCTCATCGGTGCGATCGACATTGAAGCGATGCGCGATGCCAATTACGCCGTGGACCGGATGGAAGACAAGAAAACCCCCGCCGAGGCCGCGCGGATATTGGCTAAGCGGGTCGGGCTAAATTAACAGGCAGGCTTTGTGCGGACGGCGGGCGGTTGGAGCTTGTCGCGGGGCGCGAAATTAGCGGGCGCGCTTCCATACCTGCGTCTGGCAAAATGGGCCGATGCAGCCCTTCACTTCCAGCGTATTTTTGTTTTTCCGGCGGACGATCGAGCGGTAATCCTTGCCCGATTTCGGATCGTAAATCCGCCCCCGCCATTGCTCGCTGTCTTCGCTAAACGAAAACAGCACCGGCAAGCCGAGCAATTTGCGGCTGCGTTTGCTGGCATTGGGATTGTTGACGTCGCGCTGATCCGCGCCCTTGGGCGGTGGGACCAGAAATTTGCTGATCCGCCCGCAAGTGGACGATCCGCATGGCCCGATCGTGATGACAGCATCGCCCTCTTGTGTGACCCAGCGGCCCTCGATCGGTTCCGCCGCCAAGGCAGGCGCGGCCATCATCACCAATGCAGCGGCCAGTAATTTTGCAGGAATCATCGTCAGTCCTTCGTCCCATTCGCTTATATTAATTGGCTATGCGCGTTAAGATGAATGGACGTCGAACCCCGATGGTGTTGCCCATTCTTCGCGCGCCGACTTCACCGCCATCACCTTGAACAATTGGCCCATTTCATCCGGCGCCAGCAAGCGCCGATGCGCGGCATAAATTTCATGCGCTTTTGCCGGATCAGCCTTGGCCAGAGATTGCGCACGCGGCGTGATTCCCAAGCGCTCCAAAAACGCGCCCTGTGTGCCGGTAAAAACTGTCTCGACATCGCTAGGGGTCGTCTCGACATCCTTGTGGCGCGCTGCTTGTTTCAGCGCCGCAAAGTCCACCAAAGCCGTCAAATCCGCCGTTCCGGGCGTTTTTAAGCGGGTCGGTTTTGGCATTATTGCGAACCGCTTGCAAAGTGGAGCCGGTTTGCGGAACGAGATAGCCATAATCGATGATCAGGGCTGCGCCGCCTTGCGCATTCAGCCGTGTGGCAATGTCGCCGACCCAGGCGCTTGCTGCGGGACAAACCTCTAAAATCGTTTGATTTTCCAGCCCGAGATACTGGATCGGAATGGCCGCATCCATCGGCTGATCGCCAGCGATAAAGCGGAATTCATCGCCGTCCAGCCCGATTTTGCGCTCGCGCCATCCTGCTTCGGTTTTGACCAGCTGCCGGATCGGAAGTGCGTCGAAAAACTCGTTTGCAATCAGCAGGATAGGCATTCCCTGCGGCAAGCCATCCAGATCATTGTGATGGATCGCGCCGGGGATAGTAGCCGATTGCACTTCGCGCAGCACAGGTGAGCCTTCGACAAAGTGTATTTCCGGTTGTAAATCAAAGCGTTGCATGACCCGCAAAGCGTCCTTGGCCAGCGTTCCGCGTCCCGGTCCAAGCTCGACATAAGCGACTTCACTTGGCTTGCCCGATCGCTGCCACAAATCGGCACACCACAACCCGATCATTTCCCCGAATAACTGGCTGATTTCCGGGGCTGTGATGAAATCTCCGCTTGCGCCCAGCGGATCGCGGGACGCATAATATTGCGCGTTGCTTTCGCCGAAATAGTGCGAGACGGAGATCGGACCGGACTGCCGGATCAGGCGGCGAAACCGCTCGGTCAGATCACCAGCATCGCCCGGATTCATGCCGTTTGCGGTTTGGCGCTGGCTGCTCCCGAACCGATAACAGGCGGCCGCGTCAGTGCGTAAATCATCACACCCAAGCCCACTGCCATCATCGGCAATGACAACCATTGCCCACGCGATAATCCCGTATCTTCAACCACTTGCACCAGATGCGCATCAGGCGCGCGGAAGAATTCCGTGATGAACCGCGCCATGCCGATGCCCAGCGTAAACAGTCCGACCAGCAAGCCGGGACGATACCGCGCCCGGGTTTTCCAGAACACCAGCATCATAATGACAAGCAGCAGCAGCCCTTCCAGTCCAGCTTGATAAAGCTGCGAGGGGTGGCGCGCCACTTGATCGGGATCGGTCGGAAAAATCATTGCCCACGGCACGCTGCCTTCGACCGGACGACCGTAAAGCTCGCCATTTACAAAGTTCGCCAACCGCCCCAGCAGCATCCCCATCGGCACATTGACCGCGATATAATCGCAAATCCTCAGCCAGTGCAGCTTGTTGCGCAGTGCAACCCACGTGATCGCCGCCAGCACACCGATTACGCCGCCGTGGAAACTCATCCCGCCATCCCACAAACGCGCCAGATCCCAGCTGATGAATTCGCTGCTGGTGAAACCGGTAAACAGCTCCGGCTTATAAAACGCGGCATAGCCCAGCCGCCCGCCGAAAATCACGCCCAGCGTACAATAGAAAAACAGGTCATCGACGTGATCCTGCGCCATCGGCGCGCCGGGCGTCTTGATCATCTTCGTGACGTGCCAGTACGCAAAGAAGATGCCGACCAGATAGGCGAGCGAATAAAAGCGCAGCTTGAAGCCGCCGAACAGTTCTATGCCATCCGTCAGGCCGAGATTTTCCCACAAAATGGGCTGCGCGGCAGAGACATCGGCCAGTAGTGACAGCACGAGTTTTGATCCCTAGATGATTGGTGTGACGGTCGAAACGTCAGATAAGTCGTTCGGCCTATTGCATAGGGTGCATAAGGAAAAAACCTTTATTGCCCATGTGCAGGTGCGTAAGCGGAAACAAAACCCGCGCGCGCCGTACTTTAAGAACAGTACGTTATGAGAGGATCTGCCCTACGATGCCTACCGATCTCGACCAGTTAATGAACGCAATCGCCGACGGCATCACTGCGCCGGGGCAAATGTTTGAAACCGTTCCCTTCGAACGCGATGGCATCACCACCCAGGCCTTCAAGCAAGTTCCGCCAAGTCTGGCACATTTTTTCGCTTACTTTTGCAATCAGCATAAAGACGCGCCTTTCCTGGTCGATGGCGAGACGCGCATGACATTCGGCGAGGTTTACGGCGCAGCACGCACAGTCGCAGCAGGTCTGATTGCGCGGCATGATGTGAAAAAAGGCGACCGCATCGGGATTGCTGCGCGCAATTCTGCCAATTGGGCGATCGCTTATATGGGCGTGATTATGGCCGGTGGCTGTGCCACTCTGCTGAACGGATTTTGGGAAGGCGAGGAGCTGGCTTACGGCGTCGAGCTGGCAGGTTGTTCGCTGGTGCTGGCCGATAGTGCGCGCGCCAAACGGCTTGATGGGACAGAGCACTCCGCCAAAGTCGTGACATTCGATCACGGCGGTGATCCGGCGCAGGGACTGGGCGCAATCTGGCCGCAGGACGAAGCGCAGGGCGCGCACCGCTTTGCCGGAGCTTGGCCCGGATGATCTTGCCACAATCCTTTATACGTCAGGCTCCACCGGCAAATCGAAAGGCGCGTATTCCGATCATCGCGGCGTGCTGCACGGCGTTATGAATTATGCCGCACAGACGGTGATGATGCTGCAAGTGCTGACCAAAAAGGGCGAAGCGCCGACATCACCGCCCAGTTCACTGGTCGCGGTGCCGCTGTTCCACGTCACCGGCGAAGTGCCGTTGTTCCTGCAAAGTTTCGCTATCGGTCGTAAGCTCGTTTTCATGCCGAAATGGGATGCACGCGAAGCTATGCGATTGATCGAGCAGGAGAAAATTAGCTATTTCGTTGGCGTACCGCTGATGAGTTACGAGATGGCCGCGCACCCTGAACGCGACCAGTTCGACCTGACATCGTGCAAGACTTTTGCTGCAGGCGGCGCGCCGCGCCCGGCCGAACACGTCACGAAGATCAAGGACTCCTTCCCCGAAGGCTTCCCGATTTTGGGCTATGGCCTCACCGAAACCAATGCAGTCGGGTGCGGCAATTTGAACGAAAACTACATGGCCAAACCCGGCAGCACGGGGCAACCCAGCCGCCCGATGGTCGATCTTGCCATTTTGGACGATGACGGCGTCGCGCAACCAACGGGCAGCGTCGGCGAAGTTTGCATTCGCTCCACCGCCAATTTCCTCGGCTATTGGAACAATGACGAGGCGACCAAAGCCGCCTTTACCGACGATATGTATTTCCGCACCGGAGATCTGGGCTATCTTGACGAGGATGATTATCTGTTCATCGTCGATCGCAAGAAAGACATTATTATTCGCGGCGGTGAAAACATCACCTGCATCGAAGTCGAGGACGCGATTTACGCGCATGACGACGTGGCGGAATGCTCTGTGTTCGGGCTTCCTGACGAGCGTTTCGGCGAAGTCCCTGCTGCGGTTTACTACACCAAGGATGGCAGCGAATTGTCACCCGACGCCTTGCGCGGTTTTCTCGAAGGCAAGATCGCCAAATTCAAAATGCCGGAGAAGGTCTGGCGCTCGGACAAGGCCTTGCCGCGCCTCGGCACGCAGAAAATCGACAAGATCAGCGTCCGCAAACATTATAGCGAGGCGTGATCCCTCGCTGATGGCCCGATGAACCGCACTCGCATACCCAATCAGCGCAGGATCATCGACCGGCGGGCTGTCGCCAGCGACGTTGCCAAACTGCATAAGGCATCGGGCGCAGAGGCGCGTCCGGCGATTATCGAGCGGCTGAAACGCGCGCTGGAGGATGGTCGCGGCGAGCTGTCCCGGCGGCTGGAAGCCAAGCCGTCAGCGGGGCATGAATGCGCTGGCGGTCATTCGTTTCTGATCGATCAGCTAATCCGGATTATCTATGATCATGTGACAGGTGACCTGCTACCGCGTCCCAATCCCACATCGGGCGAGCGGCTGACACTGAAGGCGGTCGGCGGTTATGGCCGCGCGGAAATGGCGCCGCATTCCGATGTCGACATCGCCTTTATTACGCCGCACCGCGCGACCCCTTGGTGCGAGCAAGTCATTGAAACAATGCTGTATGTGTTCTGGGATCTGGGCTTGAAAGTCGGGCATTCCAGTCGCACCATCGATGAGACGATTTCGATGGCCAGGCAGGATTTGACGATCCGCACAGCCATGCTGGAAGGGCGCTATCTGTGGGGCGACCAGGATTTGTATGACGAGGCTTCCCGCCGCTTTCACAAAGACGTTGTAAAAGGCACCGCGCGGCAATTCGTCACCGAAAAGCTGGCAGAACGCAATGCGCGACATAAGCGGATGGGCGACAGCCGCTATGTCGTGGAGCCCAACGTCAAGGACGGCAAAGGCGGCTTGCGCGATTTGCAGACGCTCTACTGGATCGGCAAATATATCCACAATGTGCGCAGCGCGTCCGAGCTGGTCGATGTCGGATTGCTGACCAAAGTGGAATATCGCAGCTTTCGCCGGGCGGAAAACTTCCTGCTGGCGGTGCGCTGTCACTTGCATCTGCTGACCGGGCGAGCCGAAGACCGGCTGACCTTTGATTTTCAACGTCAGATTGCAGAGCGCATGAATTTTGCCGAACGGCCCGGTCGCGCGCCGGTGGAACGGTTCATGCAATTCTATTTCCTGCAAGCCAAGCGCGTGGGCAGCCTGACGGGCGTGTTCCTTGCGCATATCGATGATGAACTGGCGCAAAAACGGCGGCGCACGGGCTTGCTGGCCGGGTTCAGTCCCAAACCGCGCAAGCTGAAAGGCTACACCGTGTTTGGCGGGCGGATTGCAGCACCGGGCAATGAGTGGTTTCGCAGCGATCCGGTCCGGCTGATTGAAATATTCCAGATTGCCGAAGCCGAAGGGCTGGAAATCCACCCCGACACGATGCGCATGGCCGATCGCGACAATGCCTTGATCACCCGCGAGGTGCGCAAAGACCCGCGTGCCAATGCGCTGTTCCTCGATCTGCTATCGGGCAAGAACGATCCGGAAACGGTGCTGCGCTGGATGCACGAGGCGGGTGTATTCGGGCGGTTCGTGCCGGACTTTGGCCGCGTGAATGCGCAGATGCAGTTCGATATGTATCATCATTATACGGTGGACGAGCATACGATCCGCGCCATCGGTTTGCTGAACAAGATCGAGAAAGGCGAACTGGCGCAAGATCATCCGCGCGCGACCAAACTGATCCACAAAGTCGCCTCGCGCCGCGCCGCTTATGTCGCGGTGCTGCTGCATGATATTGCCAAAGGTCGTGGCGGCGATCACTCGGTTCTGGGCGCGGAAATTGCCCGCACGCTATGCCCGCGTTTCGGGCTGACGAAGGCCGAGACCGATCTGGTCAGTTGGCTGGTTGAAGAACATTTGCTGATGAGCGCGACCGCTTTCAAGCGCGATTTGACCGACCCCAAAACGATCGAGGACTTTGTCGGGCGGGTTCAAGGGATTGAACGGCTGCGACAGCTTGCCATCCTGACCGCCGTGGATATTCGCGCGGTCGGTCCGGGCATCTGGAACAGCTGGAAAGGGCAGCTTCTGGGTCAGCTGTTCGACGGCGCGCAACAGCGATTGCGGCTTGGCCATATGGGCGAAGGTCGCGAAGTTCAGGTGGCCGCGAAGAAGCTGGCCGTGGCCGATTTGCTGGGCAAGCGCGGGTATCTGGTGACGCAATCGGGCGATATTTTCGGCGATGCGTACTGGATTGCCGAACACCGCGATGTGATCGCGCTGAACCTCGTTCATTATGACGCAGCCCAAGCCGCCGAGCACAATCTATCCATCCATTGCGAATATGACGAAGCGCGCGGGGCGACGCTGGTCACGGTTATTGCCGCCGACCATCCCGGCCTGTTTTACCGGATTGCGGGCGGCATCCATCTGGCCGGGGCGAACATCATCGACGCGCGTATCCACACCACGCAAGCCGGCTGGGCCGTCGATAATTTTCTGGTGCAAGACCCGCTCGGCAAGCCATTCCGCGAGGCTGCGCAACTTGAGCGGATCAAAACCGCAATCGGTGACGCATTGGCCAACCGCATCAATCTGGCGCCCAAATTGGCGCAACGCCCGCTGCCCCGCGCCCGCGCTGCTGCCTTCGATGTCAGCCCGCAAGTCGTAATCGACAACGCCGCCTCACAGCGATTTACCGTTATCGAAGTCAATGCGCGCGACCGTTCCGCTTTGCTCAATCGCCTGGCGCGCAGCCTGTTCGAGGCCAATCTGGTCGTCAATTCCGCCCATGTCACAGCCTATGGCGAGCGGGCGGTCGACACGTTTTACGTTACGGATCTCACGGGTGCGAAGATTACCGCCAAGAAACGCCTGGCCGACATCGAGGTATCCTTGCTCACCGCAGCCAGCGATCAGCGGCAAAGAGAAATGGAAGACGCCTGACGCAAAAGAGCCACACTGGCCGCTTTTCGCTTTGCGTTCGTCTTTTATTGTTAACCATTACGTAGTAGGCAACTCCTGAAATTTTGGGAGATTTTCGATGTCATATTCTACAGTATCCTTGCGTACGCTTGCGATCCTTGGTGCCGGTATGGCCCTTGCCGCTAACCCGGCAATGGCTCAGGACAGCACGCAGCCCGACGATGAAACGCTCATCGATAATGCCGATGTGACTGACGACAATGTGATCATCGTGACGGCGCAAGGCCGCTCGCAACAGCTGGCCGATGTGCCGGTTGCCATCTCGGCAGTGTCGGCGGAAACGCTGGAGAATTCCGGCACCAGCGACATTCGCGAACTTAACCAGGTCGCCCCGTCGCTGCTCGTGTCCTCCACCGGTAACGAAGCCAATGGCTCCGCGCGTATTCGCGGCATCGGTACGGTTGGCGACAACCCCGGCCTTGAAAGCTCCGTCGCGGTGTTCGTCGATGGCGTCTATCGTTCGCGCTCCGGTAACGCACTCTCTGAACTTGGCCCGCTCGACCGGGTCGAAATCTTGCGTGGTCCGCAAGGTACGCTTGGCGGACGCAATGCCTCCGCTGGTGTCATCAATGTTTATACCGCCCCGCCATCCTTCGATTTCGAAGCCTATGGCGCTTTCACATACGGCAATTTCGATGCCATTCGCGCTGAAGCCGGAATTAACGTGCCGGTGGGCGACACCATCGCTGCCCGCGTTGATGGCGTGTATTTCAAGCGCGACGGCTTTTACAACGACGTCGTCAACGACACGGACATCAACAACCGCGATCGCTATCTGGTTCGCGGACAGCTTTTGTTCGAGCCCAGCGACATTCTGTCGGTCCGCATCGTCGGCGATTATTCCAAGAAAGACGAAGCCTGCTGTGCTGCGACGTTCGTCCAGCCCGAAGTCGCTCCATTGGCACGTATCTCGCCCGGATTTGACTCTTTCACACGTCCTGCCGTTGGCAGCCCGCCATTGACCTCGACCAGCAATCCGATCGTTCCGATCCTGCTGGGCCTTGGCCAAGACTCGCGCGCATTCACGCAATCGACCTATAACCGCGACATCTATGTGACGCCGGGCCGCTCATACGAAGGTGAAACCGAAGATTACGGCCTGTCGGGCGAATTGAAGTTGGACCTTGGCAATATCAGCCTGACCTCGATCACTGCTTACCGCGAATATGATAACTTCCAGGGATCGGATACCGACTACACGCAAGCCGACATTCTGTATCGCGCGCCAACCGGCGATGCCGGAGCACGGGCGTTTAAGACGTTCACGCAAGAAGTGCGCTTGAACGGAACGGCGTTCAACGATCGTTTCGACTGGCTGATCGGCGGCTATTACGCCAACGAGAAGTTGGAAACGCGCGACAATCTGCGGTTCGGTTCGCAATATGGCGCTTTTGCCAATTGCCGCATCGCATTGGCGATCAATCCGGCGCTGGCCAATCCGTCGGCGGCAAACTGCCTGGGCGCAAACGTAGCGGCGCTGGATGGCACGCTAACGGGAACACCTGCTTTCGGAGCGGCAACTCCGCTGATCATCGCCGGGATCAACAATCTGGCGCAAGTCACGGATCGCGGTAGCATTGTCGATGTCTATAACCAGACGAGCGAGAACTTCGCGTTCTTCACGCACAATATCTTCCATGTCACGGACACCGTCGATCTGACGCTTGGCCTTCGTTATACCAACGAGACCAAGGACTTCGATGCGGCGTTCTCCAATGACAACGTGTTCTGCCCGCAAAACAAAGCGCTGCTCAGTCCGTTGCTGGCTTCGCCATTGGGCGGACTTGCGGGCGGTCTGATCGCGCTATCGTGTCAGGGTAACTCGACGGCTGAACTGGACGGCGTGACGCTGACGGACTCCCGCGATGAGGACAAATTTACCGGCACGGCGGTCTTAAGCTGGAAGCCTAATCCCGACCTCTTGTTCTATGGCGGTTATTCGCGCGGCTACAAAGCAGGCGGTTTCAATCTTGACCGCTCGGCACTGGGCAATCCTGTCACATTCCAGGTCGCCAATATCGATCCGGCTTCGCTTCAGTTCGAAGAAGAAACGGTCGATGCATTCGAGCTGGGCATGAAATATTCCACGCGCGAATTCGGCATCAGTGTCGCAGCTTTCCGTCAGGAATTCAGCAACTTCCAGCTGAACACCTTTAACGGTTCGGTCTTCCTCGTGCAGAATGTCAATGCGTGCAGCGAAGGCCTTGGCGGCGGCGATCTGGATGCCAGCGCCGCGACCGGCTCGTGTGTAGCGGATAACGTCGTTCCCGGCGTTATCGCTCAAGGTATCGAGATTGAAACGACCATCAATCCTGTGCGCGAAGTGGCTGTGACGTTCGGCTTGACGTACTCCGATACGTCGTATGAGAACGATCTGGTCGGCAATGACAGCGGCGTTCCATTGGACCCTGCCCTGCGCTTGCTGCCCGGTGACAACCTCTCGAACGCACCGGAAATCGTCGGCACGTCATCGCTGACATGGACGCCGGAACTTGGCACCGGCGGAATGCGCGGATTGGTCTATCTGAACGCGCGTATGACCAGCGATTACAACACCGGTTCGGACCTGCTGTATGGTAAGGAACAGGACGGCTTCGTCCTGGTCAATGGCCGCATCGGCCTGACCAATATCGCCGACCGTTTCTCGATCGAAGGCTGGGTCCAGAATATGTTCGATGTGGATTACACGCAGGTTGCGTTCAACACGCCGTTCATCGCGCCACAGCAGACGTATTCGGCGTTCCTCGCCGAGCCACGCACTTACGGCGTGACGGTACGCGGTCGCTTCTAAAGCGCCAAACTAACGGATTGCGAAAGGGGCGCCTTCGGGCGTCCCTTTTTCTTTGTGCATCAGGGATTTGGTCGTGCTGTTGCTGGCGCGAAGGCGTGCTTAGCTGCGTGCGCCAAACAAGGCAGTTCCCACCCGGATATGCGTCGCGCCGAGCATGATTGCCGTCTCGTAATCGCCGCTCATGCCCATGCTGCGACCCGCAATCCGTGGTCCGTCGCCAACTTGTCGAGCAGCGCGAAAAACGGTGCAGGCTCGATGTCGGCAGGCGGAATGCACATCAGTCCGCCAAGCGGAATGGCGGCGTTCTGCGCCGCTGCAATCAAGTCCGGCAGGTCGGCCAATGCGCAGCCGCCTTTTTGCGCCTCGCTGCCGATATTCACTTGTATAAAACACGGAATTTGCTTGCCGGTCTTATCGAACGCTTTGGCGAGCGCTTTCACCAGACTCATCCGGTCGAGCGAGTGGATGCAGTCGAATGTTTCCACCGCATCCTCAGCTTTGTTCGATTGCAACTGACCGATTAAATGCAACTCGCATCCGGCATATTTCTCTCGCAATTCCAGCCACTTGGGCTGTGCTTCCTGCACGCGGTTTTCGCCGAACACACGATGCCCCTGTTCCAGCAAAGGCAGAATAGCTTCGGCATCGCGCGTTTTGCTGACCGCGATCAGCGTCACATCCTCGACCTTGCGGCGCGCGATTTTGCAGGATTTCGCGATAGTCTGACGGACGGTTTCGAGCGGTGTCGGCTGGTTTTCCATAAGGAGGCGCTATAGCGTGCCGGGCATGGCAATCCAGACCCTTCCCGATCTGTGGCTATTTTCAGATGAGCGCAATGACGCCATGCTGGCCCAAGCTTTGGCCGATTTGCCCGAAAAGTCCGGTTTCGTGTTCCGGCACTACCATTTGAGCGCCGAGATGCGCGCGCAACGCTTTGAAACATTGGCAAAAATTGCGCGCAAATGCGGTCATTTGATCGCCGTTTCGGGGCAAATATTGGACGATCTACAAGGATGTCTAAACGACCCACAAGGATGTCTAGACGCGGTTTACGGGCGCCGACCGGCCCAAATCGCGCCCCATCTGCTGTATCTCGCGACGGCCCATAACGAAGCGGAAATTACCGCCGCCAATTTGGCACAAGCGGATGCGGTTTTTGTCTCGCCGGTTTTTCCAACACGTTCGCATCCCGATAGTCCAACACTGGGCGCAACACGGTTTCACGAACTGGCTGCACAAGCGACAATGCCGGTGATTGCGCTGGGCGGAATGACCAAGGCGCGCGCGATTGAACTTGGGCATTCGCGATGGGGCGCAATCGACGGGCTAACACCCCAATAGTCTCTGGCCGCCCACGCTGTTCATTGCCCTCCTCGTGCTCGCCCAAATGCTCCTGGATGCGCCCTATTCCTTGACGGGTCCGGTGGCTCCGGTGCATTGTCGTGATCGGGGATCGGCAACAAAGGACGGGAAATCCAACGGCAATGGCGACACGCGCGATGACGACACGAAAGCAGACCGACTGGCGTGCCGCGTTCCGTCGCTCTGCCGCGCGCGCGCTGCAGATGGTCGGCGCTGGCGCATTGGCGCTGCTGCTAATCTTTCTCACGCTGTCGCTGGCCAGCTATACCCAGACCGATCCCAGCGCATCGACCGCCGCCGCCAGTGGCGACATTGCCAACTGGATGGGAGCGAGCGGCGCTTGGACTGCCGAGCGGGTCTTGCTGGCATTCGGCTTGCCCGCGATCCTGCTGCTGCCGCTGATCTATATCGGAGCGCGTCGGTTGTGGAGCGCGGTCGAGACCGACGACGATGCGCCGCAAGGCAAATGGTGGTGGCCGCTTGCCATGCTGATCCTTGCCATCGGTCTGTTCGGCGTCGTTTTATCGTTGATGTTCGACGGGTCTGACAGCACTTTGCCCGCTGGGATCGGCGGCGTCACAGGATTGCTTGGTGCAGCCGGATTGGAAGCCGTCGCAGGCCGCTTTCCCGAAAGCAGCCGCGTCTGGATCATCGGCGGCCTGGGCCTTGCCAGCATGGTCGCCGCTTTCGCTCTGACCACCCGCGTGTTCGCCATCGACTGGGCGCAATGGCTTACCTTGCCCGCCTTCCTGCGTCGGGGCGAGGATACGCAAATCGCGGATGATGACGGCTTGCCCATCACGACCCCAATCCATGCAGCCAAATCCGGAAGCTTGGCCAAGGCAGCGCGCGACAAGGCAGAGCCCAATACCGCCACTTTGCCCGACCCGACGCCGCGCCGTGCGCCCGAGATTACCGATCCATCCGCGCCGCCGCGTCAGCCTGCCAAACCCAGCCAGACCAAGCGCGATATGTTTGCCGATTACGAATTGCCGAGCCTCGAATTGCTGGCCGAAATTCCCATACAATCGGCCAAGAAACTCGACAAGATGGCGCTGGAACGCAATGCGCGCCTGCTGGAAAACGTCCTCGACGATTTCAACGTAAAGGGCGAAATTACCGCCGTGCGCACTGGCCCTGTCGTGACCATGTACGAGCTGGAACCGGCGCCCGGTATCAAGGCCAGCCGTGTGGTAGGCCTGGCTGAAGACATCGCCCGCAATATGAGCGCGATTTCCGCGCGTGTCTCACCCATTCCCGGCAAGACCGTCATGGGGATCGAATTGCCCAATGCCGACCGCCAAATGGTCGCATTTCGCGAGCTGGCCGCTTGCGCCGATTTTGTGGAAGCCAAGGGCAATCTGCCGATCATCCTTGGCAAAGACATCGCGGGTGAGCCGATCATCGCCGATCTTGGCCGCCATGCCGCATTTGCTGGTCGCGGGGACCACCGGATCGGGCAAATCGGTCGGCCTGAATGCGATCCTGCTGTCGTTGCTGTATCGCTTCACGCCGGAAGAATGCCGCCTCATTCTGATCGATCCCAAAGTGCTGGAATTGAAATCCTACGACGACATTCCGCACTTGCTGTCCCCCGTCGTGACCGAACCGCACAAGTCGGTCCGCGCGCTGAAATGGGCCGTGGAGGAAATGGAGCGGCGTTATCGGATGATGTCCTCCATCAATTCGCGCAACATTCACTCGTTCAATGAAAAAGTGCGGGCAGCCGCCGACAAGGGCAAACCATTGGGCCGCCGGGTACAGACGGGCTTCGATCCGGAAACGGGCGAGGAATTGTACGAGGAAGAACAGCTTGATTATGCAGTCCTGCCGCAGATCGTGCTGATCGTGGACGAACTGGCCGATTTGATGGTGACGATCGGCAAGGAAATCGAAGTCCTGATCCAGCGCCTTAGCCAGAAATCGCGCGCCGCCGGGATCCACCTGATCATGGCGACGCAGCGCCCCAGCGTCGATGTCATCACCGGCGTCATCAAGGCAAACTTGCCCACCCGCATCAGCTTTAAAGTGACCAGCCGGATCGATTCCCGCACCATTCTGGGCGAGCAAGGCGCAGAGCAATTGCTGGGCAAAGGCGATATGCTTTATAAGCCCAATACTGGCGCGACTGTGCGCGTTCACGGGCCATTTGTCAGCGATGAAGAAGTGGAGCGGGTGGCCGATCACTGGCGCGCGCAGGGCAAGCCTGAATATGTCGATGCCGTAACCGAAGAACCCGAAGATGGCGGCATGATGGGCTTCGAGGATGAATTGACGGCATCCGATGATCCGGCAGAGCGCAAATACCGACAGGCGTGCCAGATCGTCATCGAGAACCAGAAGGCGAGCGGCTCGTGGCTGCAACGGCAAATGGGTGTCGGTTACAACACGGCTGCCAAATGGATCGAACGGATGGAAGGCGAAGGTCTGGTCGGTCCGGCCAACCATGTCGGCCGCCGCGAAATCTACCGCGATTCCGATGGGAATGTGCTGTAAGTCGCCGGTATGTCGCCGGTAACATTGCACCAAGGGCCGCCTACTTCCAAGACAGATAATCCGGCCAAATCTTGCTGGCGGGCATAATATTATTTCGCTAGGAGGCTGACTTCCAAGGAGAGTCGCAATGCTGATCGGTTGCCCCAAAGAGATCAAGAACCACGAATACCGCGTCGGGTTAACCCCGGAAAGTGCGCGCGAACTGGTGACGCAAGGCAATGCGGTCAGGATCGAAAGCGGCGCAGGGCTTGGCATCGGCGCGACCGACGATCAATATCGCGCCACTGGCTCGGAAATCGTCGAGGGACCGGATTCGATCTTTGCCGACTGCGAGATGGTCGTGAAAGTGAAAGAGCCGCAAGCCGAAGAGCGCGCGAAGCTGCATTCAGGCCAGATTCTCTACACCTATCTGCACCTTGCGCCCGATGAAGCGCAGACCAAAGAACTGGTGGATTCCGGCGTCACCGCGATTGCTTATGAAACCGTCACCGGACCGGGCGGCACCTTGCCGCTGCTCAAACCCATGAGCCAGGTGGCCGGGCGCATGAGCGTGCAAGCAGGCGCGACCGCGCTGGAAAAGGCGCATGGCGGACGCGGCGTATTGCTGGGTGGTGTGCCAGGTGTGATGCCGGGCAAAGTCGTGGTGATCGGCGGCGGTGTGGTCGGCTTTAACGCCGCGCAAATGGCCGTGGGTCTGGGCGCGCAAGTGGTCATCATGGACCGCGATCCCGAAGTCCTCGACAAAGTCGGCACGTTTTTCGAGAACCGCGCCAGCACGCGTTTTTCCAACAAAGCCAATCTGGAAGAAGCCGTGTGCGAGGCCGATCTGGTCATCGGTGCGGTGCTGATACCCGGAGCCTCTGCCCCGAAACTGATTACACGCGAGATGCTGTCCTGCATGAAGCCGGGTTCGGTGCTGGTCGATGTGGCGATCGATCAGGGTGGCTGTTTCGAAACATCCAAAGCGACCACCCATGCCGATCCGACTTATGTTATCGATGAGGTCGTGCATTATTGCGTCGCGAATATGCCGGGCGCGGTGGCGCGGACCAGCACGTATGCGCTGAACAATGTGACGCTGCCCCATGCTTTGCGGATCGCCCGCAAGGGCTGGAAAGAGGCGCTGCGCGACAATCCGCATTTGGCCGAAGGGTTGAACGTGCATGATGGCCGCGTGACTTACGAGGCAGTCGCAGTGGAACAGGGTTACGAACATCTGCCTGTTTCGGAACTGCTGGATGCTTAGCAAAACCGCCTAGACCTGATTAAACAAGCTAAATAACTTAATGATTTTAACCTTGAAATAGGGAATCTGCGCTATCGGTTCGCTATGAGCGGGACGATCAGCAAATTTGGCACATTGCCAGAAGCCTTGCGTATGGCTGTCGTCGCGCTGACACTTGCTGCGATTACGCTGATTGCCGCCATCGCGCCGGCTTCCCCCGCTTCGGCCACGCCTTTTTCCGAAACTTCAGTATCGCCAACGTGCCTGCTGCCGGGGTCGTATCGCTCATCGACCCAGCTTCGCACTATCGAGACAGGTGTGGCGACGCGCCAATGCATCGAGGCGGAACTGGCGAACGGACGCGGTGACTGGACGCTGATTTTCGAGCCGAATACGCAGCAGGGGGCGCCCACGCATCTCGCTCTACGGCTCGGCAAGCTCGACACGATCACGCTTTCCGCCCGCGATAGCGCGGGGACATGGCATCAAATCACCCATGCCGGTGAGCGGCTGATCCCGACCAGCGAAGGTTCGGTTATGGTGGCGACGTTGCCCAAAATTTCCGGCGGCACAGACTTGGTCGTGGCCAGCATTGCAGGCAATCGGCATGGACCCACAGTCGTGCAGGCAAGCCTGCATTCCGGCTCAATCTTGCCCGGTCCGGAACGCGTATCCTATCTCGTCCTGCTAAGTATGCTGGTGGTTGCGCTGGTCGTTCCATCGCTGGTCTATCTTGGCTTTTATCGCGTTTTGAACGAGCCGTTTCTGATCTGGTATGCAGCGCTCAGTGTCGCTGTTGCCGCAGTCGTTCTGATCCGGTCCGGCCTGATCAACATACTGATCGAAATGCCCGTAGAGGTCTGGCGCATTATCAATATCAGCAATGTGGCCGTGGTGGGGGTTACGGGACTGATGTTTATCAGTCGCTTCGTACAATACGACAATATCTTGCCGAAAATACGGAACCTGGTTCCGTACGTTGCTGTCTGGACGCTGGCGATCAGCGTCCTGCATTCGGCAGACCTGCCCCTGCTCAGGCCATATTGCGACATCTTGCACATTATCGAAGTTCTCCCAGCGGTGCTGCTGGCCTGCGCCATGTTGCTCGGAGCCTATCGCAGCGGCAGCCGGGCCGTAAAGATCCTGCTGATCAGCATCGCTCCTGCGATCCTGGTTATCGTCATGCAGATCGGCGCCTCTTTAATGGGCAGCGCGCATCAGACGGATTTCCTACCCCTGCTATATGGCACCATGCTGTGGCAGGTCGTTATGTCGTCATGGGCCGTCGCCGATCGCTTTCTGCTCACCAAACGTCAGCGCGATGAAGCTCTATTGGAGGCCAATCTGCTGTCGCGCCGCAGCGAGCGCGATCCCCTGACCGGCCTGTTCAACCGGGGTGCATTGGACACACGCTGGCACGAATTGATGAGCCGCGATTATCGCTCGCTCGCCATTCTCGACATCGACCACTTCAAAACGGTGAACGATATTCACGGCCATCTTGCGGGCGATCAGGTGCTGAAGATCATCGGGCAAGTGCTGCGCCGCGATCCCGACAATGTCGCCATCCGCATGGGCGGCGAGGAATTTCTGCTGATGCTGCGCGGAGAGGATGCGGTGCGCCGCGCCGATGATTTGCGGCAACGCATTCCGATGCGCGTGGGCGAGGAAATGCACGAACTCGATATGAAAGTGACCGCCAGCATGGGAGTGCTGACCATTCCGCCGACGAACACCGAACCGCTGGCATTTTCAGACCTGTATTCGCGTGTCGATCTGCTGCTGTATCAGGCCAAGCGGTCCGGTCGCGATCAAGTGGTTGCGGAGGAATGGGACGTGCTGGAACTCGACCAGTATATCAAGGACGACACGATCGCCGCCGAATAGGCGTTAACGCGCGATTTCGCTGATTAGGTCTGGCTCATAAATGGCGCGGCGTGTTCGTCGCGAATCCGGACCAGCCGCCCGGTCTGCTTGTCCAGCATGGCCCAGGTGCTGCGCGCGGCCACAATCACTTTACCAGCACCGTCCGGCGTGATGCTGCGGAAGTCGACGCAACGATCGAAGCGCGCGCCACGTGGCTGATCGGGAATATACGTGGTGGCCTCGACATTCTCGCCCAGCTTCACATTGCCGCGATAGTCGATCTCGTGCCGCGTCACGACCCAGATAAACTGCGCGATGTGTTCCGGCGCGGCGACGGCGTTCCAATGCTCGACCGCAATCTGCTGCACCCAACCGAGCCAGACCGTGTTGTTCACATGGCCCAGCTCGTCGATATGGTCGGGTTCAGCCGTAAAGTTGCGCGAAAACTCCGCCGTCACTTCTCCAGACCGATTTGCGTCAGCAGGAAGGTAGAATTCCTCGGCCTGCTCGTACAGCCGGCGGAACCGCCCGGACTTGCCGCCATGACCCGCGCCCATATTGGTTTTCAGCAGCAGAACATTGTCATCGGTCTTCAATTCGCGCAGCTTGGCCGTCCACTTCATCGGCTCCCAATAGGTTACGCGCGGATCATTCAATCCAGCAGTAATCAGCATCGGCGGATAATCCTGCGCGATGACCTGATCGTAGGGGCTATAGCTGAGGATATAGGCAAAGGCCTGCTTGCTTTCGATCGGATTGCCCCATTCCGGCCATTCGCCCGGCGTTAAAGGCAAGCTGTCATCCAGCATCGTGTTCAGCACATCGACGAACGGCACATGGGCGGCCAGCGCGCCCCACAAATCGGGATTGGTATTGGCAATGACACCCATCAGCGACCCGCCTGCACTGCCGCCGCTGGCCGTGACTTTACCCTTCTGAGTGTAGCCTTTGTCGATCAGCCCTTTGGCCACATCGACAAAATCATTGAACGTGTTGGTCCGCGCATTCAGCTTGCCTTGCAGATACCAATTACGGCCCAGATCATCGCCGCCGCGAATATGCGCGATGGCATAAGACATTCCGCGATCCAGCAGGCTCAGGCGAGAGGTCGAAAAGCCCGGCGGAATGGCATAGCCGTAAGCGCCATAGGCATAGAGATGCAGCGGCGCGCCGCCCGCATCGGGTCCGGCGGTATTCTTGTGGCGCACAATGCTGACCGGGACTTGCGCACCGTCGCGCGCGGTGATCATCAGCCGCTCGGTTATGTAGGCGCTCGCATCATAGCCGCTTGGTATTTCGGTCTGCTTCAGCATTTCCAGCGCGCCGGTTTTCACATCGTAATCATAGACGGAATCCGGCGTCACCATGCTTTCATAGGACAAGCGCAGCTTCGTCATGTCATATTCGGGATTGTTCGACAGGCCCGTGACATAGCTGGCTTCGGGGAAGGTTACGGGCGTAAACTTGCCCGCATCGTCATAGCTGCGCAATTGCACCTGATCGAGACCGTTCAGGCGTCCTTCGGTGACGTAGAAATCCTTGAACAGGTCGATATCGGTCAGGTAAAACTCGTCCGATCCGGCAATCAGCGTGGTCCATTGCGCCGGATTGTCGAGCGGCGCGGTGGCAACGCGAAAGTTCACATGATCGTCATTCGTGTGGATGAACAACTGCCCGTCGCGCACATCCACATCATATTCGACGCCTTTCATGCGCGGCTTGATCAGCAGCTGCTCACCCGTCGGATCGTCCGCGCGGACCAGCCGCACTTCGCTGGTTTCATTGTCGCCGGTCGCGATAATCAGCCAGTCATCCTGCGCGCTGAGGCCCGTACCGACGCGGTAGCCCTCATCTTCCTCGCGATAAAGTTCGACATCGCTTTCGACCGGCGTACCGATGACGTGCAGCCGGGCATTATCGACGCGCCAGTTTTCATTCGCCTTGCCATACACCAGCGCCGTATCGTTCGCGACCCAGGTAAGGCCGGACAGCGTTTCAGGGATCGTATCGTCCAGCAATTCGCCAGTCGTCAGATCCTTGATCCGCGCGGTGAACCGCTCCGATCCATCATCGTCGAACGAATAAGCAAGGTAGCGGCCATTATCGCTGACCGACAAAGCGCCGAGCCGGAAATAATCCTTGCCCTCGGCCAGCTGGTTTTGATCCAATAGCAATTCATCTTCGCCGCCGGCCACGGGCTTGCGCCAATGCAGGCGGTATTCCTTACCTTCTGCAACGCTGGACCAATACAAATAGTCGCCATCCTTTTGCGGGACGGAGCTGTCATCCTGCTTCATCCGGCCCTTTAGTTCCTCGAAGATCGTATCGACCAGCGCCTGATGCGGGGCCATCTGCGCGTCGAAATACGCATTCTCCTTTTCCAGATGCGCGATTACATCGGCATCGTCGATCTTGGGATAGGATTGATCCTTCATCCAGTGATAGGGGTCGGAAATCGTGATGCCGTGATGCGTATATTCATGGTCGCGCTTTTCGGCGACGGGCGGCGTGGTCTGCTTGGTCAAATTCGTGGAATCCTTGGATGTCGTGGTTTGCGCATGAAGCTGCGCGGGAACGAGGCAGCTTGCCAGAGCAAGCGCGGTAAGTGGCGCGAATTTCATGTGGTATTCCCCCTGTTGAATGTCGGCGGCAGATGCTATGGTCGGCGTTATAAATACGGACGCGACATCTGATAAATGACGCGGGATACAAACACCAGAGCAGGATCGACAATATGCTGATGCAACCCCATGAAGCGCGCGTGGCCGCCTTGCGGCAAGAGCTTGTAAAACGCGATCTCGAAGGCTTTGTGATCCCGATTTCCGATGAACATATGTCGGAATATGTGGGCGGCTATGCGCAGCGTCTGGCATGGCTGACCGGCTTTGGCGGGTCGGCGGGCAGTGCAGCGGTGCTGGCGGGCCAGTATGAGGGCAAAGGCGCAGCGATCTTCACCGATGGCCGCTATACCGTGCAAGTGCGCGAGCAAGTGGAAGAGGCGCTGTTCGATTATGTCGGCGTGCCTGAAAGCAGCCCGGTCAAATGGATCGCGGAACATTGCGCGCAAGGGGCGCGGATCGCCTATGACCCGTGGCTGCATACCAAAGCATGGGCGATGCAATTGGAACGCGCGCTGGCGGATAAGGGCGGCATGACAGTGCCAGTGGACAGCAATCCGGTCGATGCCGTGTGGCCCGATCAGCCCGTACCTTCGCCCGCAGCCGCCGTGCCGCATCCGACCGAATATGCCGGACAGTCGAGCGCGGACAAACGTGCGCAGATTGCCGACTGGCTCAATGAAAACGGCCATGATGCCACGGTCATTGCCGCACTGGATTCGGTCGCTTGGCTGATGAATATGCGCGGGTCCGACATCGACAATACACCGCTGGCCCTGAGTTTCGCTGTGGCTCATGCTGACGGGACCGCCGATCTGTTTATCACGCCCGACAAGGTGACGCCCGAATTGACGCAGCATCTCGGCAATGCGGTGCGAGTGCGCGACAAGGCTGAATTCGTGTCCGCGCTTGGCGCGCTGAATGGCAAATCTGTGGCGGTCGATCCCGAACGCAGCGTGGCCGGCATTTTTCAGGCGCTGGAAGATGGCGGCGCGCGCATTGTGCAGAAAACCGACCCCACCATCCTGCCCAAGGCGATCAAGAATGCAGGCGAACAGCAAGGCCACCGCGATGCGCAGGCGCGCGACGGAGCAGCGATCGCCAAATTCCTGCACTGGCTGTCTGTGGAAGCACCGAAGGGCGAGCTGGACGAACTGGGCGCGGCGGCACGGTTGAAGCAATTTCGCGAAGAGTCGGGCGCGTTGAAGGACACCTCCTTCGATACGATTTCTGCCGCTGCTGGCCATGCCGCTTTGCCGCATTACAAAGTGGATGAGGACAGCAATATTGTGATCCCGCCGGGCAGCATTTTCCTGTGCGATTCAGGTGGTCAATATCTCGACGGAACGACCGACATCACTCGCACAGTGTGGATCGACACGCCGGAGGGAAGCGAGCCGACCGCCGAGCATAAGGACCGCTTTACCCGCGTGCTGAAAGGCCACATCGCGCTGGCACTGGCCGTATTCCCCGATGCCACCACCGGCGGGCAGCTCGACGCATTTGCGCGCCAGCATTTGTGGCAGGCAGGCGTCGATTATGCCCACGGAACGGGCCACGGCGTCGGCGCGTATTTGTCAGTGCATGAAGGGCCGCAACGCATCGCCAAACCAGCTGGCGGGCAAGCGGGCACGGGCCATCCGCTGCACGCGGGCATGATCTGCTCCAACGAACCGGGCTATTACAAAGCGGGCGCATTCGGCATCAGGATCGAGAACCTCGTATTGATCGAACCGCGCGCAATCGATGGTGCGGAAGGGGACTATCTCGGCTTTGAAACACTCACCTTTGCACCGATCGAGCGCCGCCTGATCGCGACCGGCTTGCTGACCGCGCCGGAACGTGACTGGCTCGATCGCTACCATGCTCAGGTGTGGGATGTAATCGGCCCGCAACTCGATGGCGATGTGCGCGACTGGCTGAGCAAGCAGTGCGAACCGGTCTGACATAGCGCTTGGCGAACCGCCGATGTTCATCTAATGTTCTGCCGGGTCGCGAGTCGAATCGGAGAAAAGCCATGATCGGATATGTGACTGTCGGCACGAACGACATTCCCCGCGCCGCCAAATTCTATGATGCGATTGCTGCTGCAATGGGGGTGGGCCGCATGATGGAATTCGAGACATTCATCGCTTGGGGCGAGATGGGCAGCGCAAGCGCCGGGATCGCCGCAACCAAGCCTTTCGATGGCGAGCAGGCAACCGCTGGCAACGGCACAATGGTCGTGCTGCAAGTCGATAGCCCGGATAAGGTCAAAGCAATCTACGACATCGCGATGGAACAGGGCGGCAGCGATGAAGGCGCACCGGGACCGCGCGGCGATGATGGCTTTTATGCAGGCTATTTCCGCGATCTGGACGGTAACAAGCTAAACGTCTTCTGCTACGAGCAGAAATAGGCGTGCCGCCGTGGCGGCGGGCAATCCGCACGTGCGAATTACCGCATCAAGCCGCCGATCAGGTTCCTGACAAAACGTCCGGCAATCGGGCCAGCCAGATCGGTCGCGATTGAACCGGCAGCAGATGTTACGCCTGAACGCATGGGATTGGCGCGTGATCGCTTGCCCAGCACGGCCCTTGCCGCCAGTCCTGCAGCAGAGCCAGCCGCCACTTTCGCGCCTCGACTAAACGCTTTGCCCCAGATCGACTTGCTTTTTCGCGGCTGTTTGCCGACTTCGTCGCGACCGCTTTCCTCGACCTCGACGGCAGTTTGCGCCGCATCTGCCGCCTTTTGCGCAAGTATTTCCTCAGCGCTTTCCCGGTCCACTTCGACGTCGTATTTTCCCTCAAGCGGGCTAATCGACTGAATAATTGCGCGTTCTTTGGCCGTCACCGGACCAAGGCGTGAACGCGGCGGCTTGATCAGCGTGCGCTGTACGATGGACGGCGCGCCATCGTCGAGCAAGGTGGACACCAGCGCCTCGCCCACGCGCAATTCGGTGATCGCTTCCTCCACATCGAGGTCGGGATTGATGCGGAACGTGTCGGCAGCCGCGCGGATCGCCTTTTTGTCGCGCGGAGTAAAAGCGCGCAGGGCGTGCTGCACGCGGTTGCCAAGCTGACCGGCCACTTCCTGCGGAATGTCGATCGGGTTCTGCGTTACGAAAAACACGCCGACGCCTTTCGAGCGGATCAGGCGGACGACTTGCTCGATCTTGTTTTCCAGAGCTTTGGGCGCGTCATCGAACAGCAAATGCGCCTCGTCGAAAAAGAACACCAGTTTCGGTTTTTCAGGATCGCCCACTTCGGGCAGCGTCTCGAACAATTCGGCCAGCAGCCACAGCAGAAAGGTCGCGTATAATTTCGGGCTGCGCATCAACTTGTCGGCGGCCAGCACGTTGATAATCCCGCGCCCCTGATCGTCGGTTTGCAGAAAATCGTCGATTTCCAGCGCCGGTTCGCCAAAGAAGTGGTCCGCGCCCTGCGCTTCGAAACTGAGCAATTGCCGCTGGATCGCGCCGACCGATTGCTTGGACACATTGCCATATTGCGCCGACAATTCTTTCGAATTCTGCGAGGCGTAAAGCAGCATCGCTTCCAGATCCTCGAAATTCAGCAGCAGCAAACCGTTTTCATCGGCATAGCGAAAGATGATCTGCAACACGCCTTCCTGCGTGTCGTTAAGATCGAGCAAGCGCGCCAGCAGCAACGGACCCATTTCGGAAACCGTGGTGCGGATCGGGTGGCCCTGCTCGCCATACAAGTCCCAGAAAATGCAGGGATTATCGGAATAGGCATAATCGTCCATGCCCAGCTCTTTGGCGCGCGCCTCAAGCTTGTCGGCGTGCTTGAATTGCGAAGAGCCTGCCATGGCGACGCCCGACAGATCGCCTTTTACATCGGCGACAAATACCGGAACACCGGCAGCGGAAAAGCTTTCTGCCATGCCTTGCAGGGTCACGGTTTTGCCGGTCCCGGTCGCGCCCGCGATCAGGCCGTGGCGATTGGCGCGCGATAATGCGAGCGCTTGCCGCTCTCCATTCGCGCCCAGCCCCAGAAAAATCTCGCCCATCGCTTCGTCACCTTTTGCATTTTGCAAGTCCTGCGCGCGTCAGTGGCGTAAGCCATGCGTGCGGGTCAAGCGGGATGCCATCCGTATGCGCGCCAAGACGGCGATACGATTTGCCCGCTTCCAATTCGCACCGCTGCTATTATGGCTGCCACAATGGATATGCGAACGCCAATGGTCCTGCTCGATGATGCGCGTGGCGATGCCCCAAGCGATGCGCTGCTGTATCGCGATCCAGCCCAAGTGTTCGTGGCGCGCAGGCCCGCCGAGGTGGCCGAAGTGCTGGCCGATGCGGACCGCGCATTGTCTGAAAATGGCGGATCGTTGGCCGGGTATATTGCTTATGAAGCGGGGCTGGCGCTGGAAGAACGGCTGATGCCGCTGGCTGATCAGCGGAGCGGAGCGATGGGGCCGTTGGTGTGGCTGGGGCTGTTCGATAAGGCGGAGGCCATTCCGGCGGGCGATGTGGCCGACTGGCTGGAGCAGCAGACCGATGCCGAGGCCATTCCGCCTGGTCTTGGACCGCTCGATCCGCAAATCAGTCAGGCAGCGCACGCGCAAGCGGTGGAGCGGTTGCAGGAAGCAATTCGCGCGGGCGATATCTATCAGGCCAATCTGACATTCCCGCTGGCGGGCGGCTATACCGGCGATCCGCTGGCCTTGTATCGCGCGCTGCGTCCGGCGGCGCAGGCGGGTTATGGCGGGCTGGTCTTCGATGGTTCGCACTGGCTTTTGAGCCTGTCGCCTGAATTGTTCGTGGCCGTGAAAGACGGACACATCCGGGCCAAACCGATGAAGGGGACGCGGCCCCGCTCTGCCGATCCCGCACAGGATAAGGCGCTGGCCGAGGAATTGGCGAGTTCGGAAAAAGATCGCGCGGAAAATCTGATGATCGTCGATTTGCTGCGCAACGATCTGTCGCGGATTGCCAGGCCGGGCAGCGTCGAAGTCAGCGCGCCCTTCGCCATCGAGAGCTACCCGACGGTGCATCAGATGGTTACAACGGTTGGCGCGGAACTGGCGGGGCCAGCTAGCGCCAGCGATCTGGTGCGCGCGCTGTTCCCGTGCGGCTCGATCACCGGAGCACCGAAAATCCGCGCAATGGAGCTGATCGCAGAAGTCGAGCGGGATGCGCGTGGCCCCTATTGCGGAGCCATCGGTCGGATCGACGCGAGCGCGAACGGCAGCACCAACGCGGCTTTCAATGTTGCCATCCGCACGCTGCGCCTCACTCCGATCGAGAACCATCGCGGAAAAGCGGTGCTGGGCGTCGGCTCCGCCATTCTGGCCGATAGCGACCCGCAAGCCGAATGGCGCGAATGCCTGATCAAAGGCGAATTTGCGCGCACAAGCTCACCCGATTTCTGCGCGCCATCATTCGACCTGATCGAAACGATGCGGTTTGGCCCCCGGCGCGGGATCGAACATCTGGCGCTGCATCTCGACCGGATGAAAGACAGCGCGGCGGTTCTCGGCGTCTCCTTCGACAAGCATGAAGCCCGCAATCAGATACAGGCGCTTAGTTTCGACCTCGATGTGCCGTGCCGCATCCGTTTGCTGGCGTCGCGGCGCGGTGCGATCTCGCTGGAAGCACGGCCTTTGGCAGAGGCGGATGCGTGGCCCGATCCAGCGCAGTGCATCATCCTGCCGCTGCCGGTCGATCCGGGCGATTGGCGGTTGCGCCACAAAACAACCGATCGCGGATTTTATGAGGATGCGCGCGAAGTGGCGCTAACTCAGGGCGCGCAAGAGGCGCTGTTCATTCGGCAGGATGGCTGGCTGACCGAAGGCAGCATTACCAATATCTTCGTGGCGGACGCTGACGGGGTGCTGCTGACGCCGCCTGCAACGCTGGGCCTGCTGCCCGGCATCCTGCGCCGCAGCTTGATCGAAGCCGGAAAAGCGCGCGAAGGAAAACTGCATCTGGGTGATTTGGCCGATGGTTTCTTTATCGGCAATTCGGTGCGTGGCCTGATCCCTGCTAGGCTGGCGCCGACACCGCCCGCTTCCTCACAAACCGCCTGACACTCCCTTAGCGACACCCCCCTAGCGACATCTCCTTAGCGACACACGCAAACCCCGCATGATTGGCCGACACATGAACGATATGACACAACCCGCTCACCCGCCGATCCTGTTCGAGGATGGCGAAGCGCTGGTCATCGACAAGCCTGCGGGCCTGCCGGTCGATCCGCCCCGGCGCGGCGGGCCAAGCCTGGAAAATCATTACGATGCGTTGCGGCTCGGCTTTCAGCGCTATCCCAATCCGGTGCATCGGCTCGACACAGATACCAGCGGCTGTTTGCTGCTGGCGCGCAATCCCAAAGCGCTGAAACGCTTTGCCAAGGCGTTCGAAGATCGCCGGGTGGAGAAACGCTATATCGGGCTGGTCGCGGGCAGCATTGCAGAGGATAGCGGCACGATCGACATCGCCTTGTCCAAGACCAGTTCAGCAGAGCGCGGCTGGCGGATGGTGGGCGATCCGCAAGGTAAGCCATCGACCACACACTGGGAAGTTTTGGAACGCGCCGATGGCCTGACCGCTGTATTGTTCAAGCCCGTCACCGGGCGCACGCACCAGATCCGCATTCATGCATTGGAAGGACTTAGCTTTCCGCTGGTCGGTGATCCGGTTTACGGCATGAAAAACGCCGCAGTCGCGCGCACGATGCTTCATGCGAGCGCGATTACGGTTACGCGCGATAACAAGCCGCCGGTCGATGCGATTGCGCCGCTGCCGACCGATTTTGCCGCATTGTGTATTGAGGCAGGCATGACGGATATGGATACATGGACCGCGCGCTAATTGACCGCGCACACGCGCTGGCAGAAGAGCAGTTTACCGCTGGTTCGGGTCCGGGCGGACAAAACGCCAACAAGGTTGCGACCAATGTGCTGCTGCGCGTCAACATTTACAAATTACGCCTGACGCCGCAGGTTTTTGCGCGCCTCCGCGAGCTGGCGGGAAGCAAGCTGACCACAGGCGGAGACTTACTGATCACGGCGAATCGCCACCGCACACAGGATGCCAATCGCAGCGATGCGCGCGAAAAGCTGGAGCAGATCCTCGAAGATGCGCATAAGCAGCCACGAAAACGCGCCAAGACGCGGGTCAATCGTGTCGGCAAGGTGAAGCGCTTGAAAGCCAAGAAAGTGCGCGGCGACGTCAAGGCGAAGCGCGGCAAGGTCGATTGGTAGCTTCGCGCTGCGGCAAAACGCTCCTTGTGCGACAGCAATTTGCTTGACTCAGGAGTTGGCTTGTCCCAATGGCTCGGCCCTTGGATGGCGGTGCGTTTCGTGCCGCTTAAATTTTTTCCGGCGCACGTCGCCGATTAGCAAAACTTTGGGAATACGCCATGGCGAAGTCAGCCACCGTCAAGATCAAGCTCGTCTCGACCGCCGATACCGGCTTCTATTACACGACGAAGAAAAATCCGCGCAATACCACTGAAAAGATGGTGTTCCGCAAATACGATCCCAAGGTTCGCAAGCACGTCGAGTTCAAGGAAGCCAAGATCAAGTAATTTGTCTGGCGCGGCACCGTTTCGACAAGGCGCGCCGGATATTGCTGAACCCAAAGGGACCGCGTCGGTTCACCGATGGTTCAACGCTCCAGCCCTAACCATCGGAGCATGACACACTTGGCCCGTTCGATTAAAAATCCGATCCGTATATTTATGGCAGGGATGCTGGCTTTTGCCGCGCCCCTGGCAGTAACTGTGCCCGCTACGGCGGCTTATGCGCAATCGGGCGATCTCGACCGCGCGGTGACCGCCTTACGCGGTATCCAGACGATGAAGGCCGATTTCAGCCAGACCGATCGCAACGGGTCCAGCATCAACGGCGTCCTGACGCTGAAAAACCCCGGAAAAATCCGCTTCGAATACGAAAAAGGCACTAATATGCTGGTCGTATCGAACGGCAAGTCGCTGTATCTGGTGGATTACGAAGTCTCGCAGGTTCAGCGCTGGCCGATCAGCAAATCGCCACTGGGCGCGCTGCTCGATCCGTCGCGTGACGTAAAACAATATGGCAAAGTCGTAGAGACCGGCAATTCTGAAGTTGTCAGCATCGAAGTGCGCGACAAGGATCGCCCGGAATTTGGCGCGATCACAATGATTTTCGTGCGTGATGCACAATCGCCTGGCGGATTGCGGCTGACGCATTGGGTTGCTCTTGATGCACAGAATCACCGGACGACCGTGCGGCTGCGCAATCACCGTTACGGAGTCGCGGTCAGCGATAAGGCTTTTACTTTCCGCGACCCGCGCCGCTCCTCTCGTCGGCCTCGCTAAACGCGCAGCCTACCAAAAGTGCTTTGCGTGCGACGAGATACTGTATCCATTCAGTTAGCAGACAGCCAAACAGGCGTAATTTTTCAACTGTAACGACGCGATGATCCGGGTTCCCCTGTTATCCGGTTCAACCAATCACGGCGTTATCAGCGTGACGAACGCTATATAAAAAGCTCTCGCTCCATTGCCCCCGGAGTGAGGGCTTTTTTGTATTCGCGCCGGTGCTGGCCGATGGACAGGCCGCGCGATGCGCTTTAACGCTGCGCGCATGGTCTCTGTAACAACCTGGAACATCAATTCCGTCCGCCTGCGGATGCCGATCGTCGAGCGGTTTCTGAAAGAACACGCGCCCGATGTCCTGTGCCTGCAGGAGATCAAGACAGAAGAGCAATTCTTTCCGTATGATGCGTTCAAAGCGCTGGGCTATGATCATATCGCGGTCCACGGACAGAAAGGCTATCACGGGGTTGCGACGGTCAGCCGCCTGCCCTTTCGCGAATATTCGCGGCATGACTGGCAGGATAATGGCGAAGCGCGGCATATTGGCGTGGAAATGACCGGCTCGGGCGGCGCTCAGGGCATGGTCATCGAGAACGTCTATATTCCGGCGGGCGGCGATATTCCCGACCGTGAGCAAAACGCGAAATTTGGACAAAAGCTGGACTTTTTCGAGCGAATGACTCGCTGGGCCGAAACAGTGGACCGGCCATCGCTGATCGTGGGCGATTTCAATGTTGCGCCCTTGGAAAGCGATGTGTGGAGCCACAAGCAATTGCTGAAAGTGGTCAGCCACACCCCGCTGGAAGTAGAGACGTTGCAACGCTTTCAGGACGCGCATGGCTGGGTCGATATCGGGCGGCAGGAAATTCCTGCGCCACAGCGTTATTACAGTTGGTGGAGTTATCGCTCGAAAGACTGGACGCAGGGCGATCGCGGGCGGCGGCTGGATCATATGTGGGCCTCGCCCGATCTGGCGCGGCAAGTCACCGGGCATAGCGTGCTGGAAGCGGCGCGAAGTTGGGAAAAGCCGTCCGACCATATCCCGCTGACCACGGAATTTGTCCTCTGAGCCAAGCCGCCGTCACTTCCTCGCCTGCCCGGCGTGCGGCGCAAGCGATCGATGCTTTGCGGCATGGCTGGCCGATCCGGTTCGGCGATGCAGCTGTTGGCGGCGGATCACAGCGCGCACCGGTTTTGCTGCCGGTCGAAACGGCCACCGGAGAGATTTCCGCAAACCGAATGCTGATCTCCTGCGCGCGAGCGACCACATTGAAGCTGGCCAATCAAAGCGCTGCTGCCGTTCCGCAAGCCCCGGTGCTGATCTGCACGGCAGAGCCGGTTTCGTTGCTGCGCGCGATGGCGATTGCCGATCCTTCCGCCGATCTCGCCCATCCCTTGAAAGGACCGTTCAAGGCGTTGCCCTGCGAATGGGAGGATGCCGCCAAGGCCGCGCTGGAGCTGGCCCGTATTGCCGGGATTTTGCCCGCGTTTCTGATCGATGCGCAGCCGCATCAGGAGCCGGTTACGCTGGAGGTTGGCGATCTGGCTGCGTGGCAAAACAGCGAGAACCTGACCATTGCCACACGCGCGCGACTGCCCGTCGAAGCTTATGAAAACGCCGAGATTGTCGCATTTCGCAGTCCGCATGATTTGCGCGAACACGTCGCCCTGATCATCGGCACAAGGAATAGCGAGCAAGTGCCGCTGGTCCGCCTGCATTCCGAGTGCCTGACCGGCGATATTCTGGGCAGTCTGAAATGCGATTGCGGCCCGCAACTCGACGCCGCGATGCACGCAATGGCCAAGGAAGCACGCGCCGGAACCGGATGGGGCGTGCTGCTATATATGCGGCAGGAGGGGCGCGGGATTGGCCTTATCAACAAGATGCGCGCTTATCGTTTGCAGGATCAGGGATTTGACACGGTAGACGCCAATAACCGCCTTGGCTTACCCGATGAAGCACGCGATTTCCCGATTGCGGCACGGATGCTGGAATTGCTGAACATTCCGAAAATCCGGCTGATGACGAACAATCCGCGTAAAGTGGACGCGCTGACGCAAGCAGGCGCAATCGTGAGCCAGCGCGTGCCGCATCAACTGCCCGACAATCCGCACAATGCCCGCTATCTGGCGACGAAACGCGACCGCGCGGGTCATTTGCTGGATTAACGAACGCTCCGCCCCGGCCGCGGCATCGGCTATCCCAAGTTCCGGGCCTTGCACTCTCATGCATTGCACTCTCTCCATTGCACCGGCCACCACCACTCGCTATCTCTTTATTCACAATCTTGCGCTTGCGCCTGACCGGGTAGCAAGCGGCCCAAACCGGAGAATACGCATATGCGCCGCCCTATCCTGATCGCCTCCACCGTCGCCCTTGGTCTTGCCATATCGGCCTGCGCCAATTCCGAAGATGCCTCGACCGAAGCACAAGCCGACACGGTCGAAATTCCGTCTTTCGAAGCACTCTCCAATGTCGATGAACTGCCGGTCGCCGATCCCGACGCCAATACCGATTTGGGCGAGGATGATGCGGTTCCGGGCGAAGACGCAGATGCGGACGGTGATGCCGATCCGATGGTGACGACAGCGATGGCCCGGTCGCGCCTGTTTCCACCGAAACACCGGACATCAACACGCCGGTTCTGGCCGAGGACGAATAAGCCTGTGGCGACCGACGCGATTATCAGCAGCGGCGGCATGGATGCAGAAACGTTCGAGCAGTTTATCGAACAGCTTCACCGCTATGTGCGTGAGCGTCTGATTCCGGCAGAACAGCAGGTGATTGCCGATGATGCCATTCCCGCCGATCTGATCGACGAAATGCGCGATATGGGCCTGTTCGGCCTCACCATGCCCGAGGAATATGGCGGATCGGGGATGAATATCCCGCAATATGTCGAGACGATCCGCGTGTTGTCCTATGCGCTGCCCGCCTATCGCTCGATCACTTCGATCAATCTGGGCATGGTGTGTTCCGCGTTGAAAAATTCGGGCACGGACGAGCAGAAGCAGGAATGGCTCCCCCGCCTTGCCGCCGGAGAAATCGCGTGTTTCGGCCTGACTGAGCCGGGTTCAGGCAGCGACAGCGCCGCGATGCAAACCACCGCCAAACGCGATGGCAATGGCTATGTTTTAAGCGGTTCTAAACGCTACATCACCAATGCGCCGCACGCCAAGCTGGGCCTGATCATGGCGCGCACCAACACCGACGCTCTGCCGAAAAACGCTCATGTCAGCGCGTTTCTGGTCGATATGGATTCGGACGGCATTTCGGTTGGAAAGCCGGACCGCAAAATGGGTCAATCAGGCAGTCACATTGCCGATATTTATATGGATGACGTGAAAGTGCCGGGCGATGCTTTGCTTGGCGGGGAAGAAGGGCGCGGGTTTGCCACCGCCATGCAAAGCCTCGACAATGGGCGCTTGTCGGTTGCCGCAGCCAGCGCAGGTTACGCCCGCCGCATCCTCGATACTGCGCTGAAATACGCGACCGAGCGCAAAGCCTTCGGTGAGCCGATCGCGCAGTTTCAGCTGATCCAGGCAATGCTGGCCGATAGCGAAGCGGAAATCTACGCATCCGAATGTATGCTCCGCGATGCCAGCGCCAAAGCGAATGCGGGCAAGGCGATCATCGAATGCGCCAGCGCCAAGATGTTCGCCTCCGAAATGTGCGGACGGGTGGCCGATCGCTGTGTGCAAATTCACGGCGGGGCGGGCTATCTGGCCGAATACGAAGCCGAGCGGTTCTTCCGCGACAGCCGTATCTACCGCATTTACGAAGGCACGACGCAGATCATGCAACTGGTGATCGCCAAGAATATGCTGCGCCAATTTGCCGCCGGCGCGCACGGATAGGTGTATAAGCTCCTCTCCGATCTGTCGCTGATCGAGGTTTCCAGCTTTGTCGCATCGCCCACGGCGGGCCTGTATTGCGCGCAGATGGGGGCGGACGTCATCCGCGTCGATCAGATCGGCGGCGGGTTGGATTACGATCGCTATCAGTTGACCGACGAAGGGCGCTCCCTGTCATGGGAGAACTTGAACCGCGCGAAAAAGTCGGTCGCGGTCGATATGCGTAGTGCGGAAGGACGTGAGCTGGTCGTCGAACTTGCTGCAAAAACGGGTCAGCTTTTGACCAATGTGCCGGAGAACAGCTTTCTTGCGCATGAGGTGCTGGCAAAGCAGCGCGCCGATATGATTACGCTGCGCATTATGGGCTGGCATGACGGGCGGCAGGCGATGGATTTCACCGTCAATGCAGCGAGCGGCTATCCGCTGATGACCGGGCCGCAGGAATGGGACCGCGATACCGCGCCGCCGGTCAATCAGGTGCTGCCCGCATGGGACTTCATCACCGGAGCTTATAGCGCGTTCGCGTTGATGGCGGCGGTGCATCATCGCACCCGGACGGGCGAAGGCGGTCATGTGCGCGTGCCGCTGGGTGATGTAATGATGGGCACGGTCGCCAATAGCGGAGCGATGGCGGAAATGCTGTATCGCGGGGACAATCGCGAGCGGTTGGGCAATGCGATCTGGGGCGCGTTCGGGCGAGATTTTATGAGCCGCGATGGCGTGCGCTTCATGGTGGCGGCACTGACGCACAAGCAATGGACCGCGCTGATCGAGGCCTTTGATGTGGGTGAGCAAGTCAGTGCGCTTGAAACAAAACACGGTGTCGCATTCGCGGCCAGCGACCACAATCGCTTCACGCATCGCGATGACTTGTTCGCGGTTTTTCAAACTGCCGCCGATACACATGACTATGCCGATATAGCGACAAGGCTGACCACAGCTCGCGCCACGTTCGAGCGGTACCGCACGATGCATGAAGCGGCGAGCGATCCCGATCTGGTTGGCGCAAATCCGCTGTTCAGCCCTTCGACTGTCAACCCCAGCGGGTTCGATTACCCCGCGCCCGGCCCGTTCGCCAATGTGCCCTCGCAGATGCGCGGCACGCCAGAACCCGCGCCCTATCTGGGTCAGCATAGCGAAGAGGTGCTGGCCGACCGCCTTGGCCTTGGCTCTACGCAAATTGCCAAGCTGATCGACAAAGGGCTGATCGCCACTTCTGACAAGGACACGCCATGACACGCCCCGAATTGCGCCGCGCCGCCATCGTTTCGCCATTGCGCACCCCGGTCGGCAAATTCCTCGGCACGCTGGCTCCGATAGAAGCCGGAGCCTTGGGCGCGGTCATCATCAAGGCGCTGGTCGAACGCACGGGGATCGATCCCGAACGGGTCGACGATGTGATCTTTTCGCAAGGCTATGGCAGCGGGGAAGCGCCCGCCATCGGGCGGTGGTCGTGGCTGGCCGCCGATATGCCGATCTCGGTGCCGGGAATGCAGCTCGACCGGCGATGCGGATCGGGCCTGCAAGCGGTCGTGACCGCTGCGATGATGGTTCAGACAGGCGCGGCGGACATGGTGCTGGCCGGCGGGGTCGAATCCATGTCCAATGTCGAACATTACTCGACTGACATTCGCAAAGGCGCGCGGTTTGGCGACCTGACTTTGCATGACCGGCTGACACGCGGGCGATTGATGAGCCAGCCAATCGACCGGTTCGGCGTCATCTCCGGCATGATCGAAACGGCGGAAAATCTGGCCAAGGATTACGGGATCAGCCGCGAAGCTTCCGACGCCTTTGCCGTGCGTTCGCATCAGCAAGCGGCTGCGGCGTGGGAAGCCGGCAAGTTCGATGCGCAACTGGTCCCTGTCCCCGTGCCGCAACGCAAAGGTGAGCCGGTGATGTTTACGCGGGACGAGGGCTTTCGCGCCGATGCCAGCATGGAAACGCTGGGCGCATTGCGCGCCATCGAGGGCAAGCAGAACCCCGATGCGGTCGTGACGGCAGGCAATGCCAGCCAGCAAAACGATGCCGCCGCCGCGTGCCTGGTCGTGGCGGAAGACAGGCTGGAAGAATTGGGGCTGGAGCCGATGCTGTGGCTCAACGGATGGGCGGCTGCAGGCTGCGATCCGGCGCGTATGGGGATCGGTCCGGTTCCGGCGGTCGAACGGCTCTTTGCGCGCAGCGGCATGAGCTGGGACGATATCGATCTCATCGAATTGAACGAGGCGTTCGCGCCGCAAGTGCTGGCGGTGCTGAAAGGCTGGGGCTGGTCGGACGATGATTCCCGCCGCGACTTACTGAACGTCAACGGTTCGGGCATTTCGCTGGGCCATCCCATTGGCGCGACCGGCGGACGTATTCTCGCCGATATGGCGCATGAAATGCACCGGCGCGGCGCGCGCTATGGATTGGAAACTATGTGCATCGGTGGTGGTCAGGGCATGGCAGCGATTTTCGAGCGCGCCGGATGAGCGACTGGGCATCTTGGGTCGGGCGCGAGGAAGTGCGCCGCGACTGCCTGAACCGGGAGCTGGCGACGCGCTGGCTCGCGACGTTCGATCACCCGACACAGGCGATCGGAGCGATGCCGCAAGGGATCCACTTTTGCCTCACGACACCCGACGCACCGACGGCAACACTGGGCGAAGATGGCCATCCGAAACGCGATGAAACGCCGGGCAGCTTTCTACCGCCCATTCCCTTGCCGCGCCGGATGTGGGCGTCGAGCAAAATCACCTTCCATCAGCCGCTGACTATCGGAGCCACAATCGAGCGCACGTCGCGCATTGCTTCGATTGCCGAGAAGGATGGCGCAACGGGGAAGCTCGTCTTCGTCGATATTGCGCATGACACGCTCGCCGATGGCAAGCGGGCGGTGAGCGAAACGCAAACGCTGGTCTATCGCGATGCCGCTGCGCCGGATGCGCCCTTGTCGCCGCCGCTCGTGGAAAAGCCGAATTTCGACGCCAGTGCGTGGGATGCCCACCGCACATTGACGCCTGATCCGCGCTTGTTGTTCCGCTATTCCGCGCTGACGTTTAATACGCATCGCATCCATTATGACGCGCCCTATGCAAGCGAAGTGGAGCGGTATCGCGGGCTGGTCGTGCATGGCCCGCTGACGGCGACTTTGCTGCTCGATCTGGCGCAAGCGGAGTTGGGGCCGAATGCCCTTGCCAGCTTTGCCTTTCGCGGGATGAGTCCGGCGATTGCGGGCGAGCCACTGCATCTGGTCATGCGCGGAAGCGACGGCGACATTGAACTTGGCGCATTTGCCGATGACGGGCGCCAAGTTACGAAAGCCAGCGCGACACTCGCCATCAAGGCTTAATCCACCGGATAATCGTCTAATCGGTTCGATGACCGAATAGCTTTCCTTGTGCAGCTCATGCGTCAGGTCCGGAAATTCCAGCGCAGGCGGATCGATATGCGTATCGGGCAGCCGGTCCAGCAGATCGCGCACCAATGTCAGCCGGCCCTGCTTCTGATCGTTGAAGTTCACCAGCGTCCACGGCGCGCTTTTCGTATGCGTCGCTTCCAGCATTCGCGTCCGCGCCTTGGTGTAATCCTCGTATTTGTCGCGCGCGGCCAGATCGACCGGCGACAATTTCCAGCGTTTCAGCGGGTCTTCCAAGCGCTCTTTCAAACGTTCTTCCTGCCGCTCCTGATCGGTCGTCAGCCAGTATTTCAGCAGGAAAATGCCATCATCGACCAGCATTTGCTCGAAGGCAGGCGTCTGCTGCAAAAACAGCGCGATTTGCGCTTCATCGGCATATCCCATCACAGCCTCGACCCCGGCCCGATTGTACCAGCTCCGATCGAACAGCACGATCTCGCCCGCCGCTGGCAAATGCGGGACGTAACGCTGAAAATACCATTGCGATTGTTCGCGTGTCGTTGGTTTCGCCAGCGCCGCAATCCGGCATTGCCGTGGGTTCAATCGCTCGGATACTGCACGAATTGCGCCGCCCTTCCCCGCCGTATCACGGCCCTCGAACAATACGCAGATACGCGCTCCGGTCGTCCGCGCCCAGCGGGCCATCGACACCAGCTCCTGCGTCATCGGTTCAAGCAGTTTCTCATATGCCTTACGCTTCAATTTACCCACGCTGCTCTCCTCGATTTGTCAGACCTCATCGCCAGTGATATGCCCCGTAACCAGCTATGACCACACATAATCAAACCATCTTCGAACACGCCGCGCATGATTTTACGACTTTGCCGGATATGCCCGCCGACGTTTTTACAGCGCCGCTGCAAAAGCCCGAACATCTGGGCGATGACTGGCTGGAGCCGGAACAAACGCGCTATGACAGCGATGATGATGCGATCTGGAACGATCTGTTTGCGCGGCAGATGAAAGTGCTGCCAGGACGCGCGGCAACGGCGTTCTTGGAAGGTCTGGAAAAGCTCGATCTGGGGCGTGGCGGCGTGCCTGCTTTCGCGCAAATATCCGAAGAGCTGGACAAGTTGACCGGGTGGAGCGTCGTTCCGGTCCCGATGCTGATCCCCGACCATGTGTTTTTCTGGCATCTGGCCAATCGCCGCTTTCCAGCGGGCAACTTCATCCGCACGCGCGAGACATTTGATTACATTCAAGAACCGGACGTGTTTCATGACGTGTTCGGCCATGTGCCGATGCTGACCGATCCGGTCTATGCCGATTATATGCAGGAATATGGCAAGGCCGGATGGAAGGCGATGCATTATAACCGCCTGAAGGCGCTGGGCGCACTATATTGGTACACGGTGGAATTCGGCCTGATCGAAGAGGAAGCGGGCATCCGCGCCTATGGTGCCGGCATCTTGTCCGGCCCGACCGAAGTCGTGTTCGCCACAGAAGCGGAAAGTCCGAACCGGATTATGCTGAATGTAGACCGCGTGATGCGCACCGATTACGTCATCAGTGACTTGCAGCCGACTTATTTCGTGATCGAAAGTTACGAAGATCTGTTCCGCAAGACCGTCGAGCGTGATTTCGACCGGCTTTACAGCAATTTGCCGCCGTCCTTCACCTATGCGAACTCGGCGATCATTGATGTCGATAATCTGGTGCATCGCGGAACACAGGAATATTCGCTGCGTGGTGGCCGTGGTAGCGGCGCTGATCCGGTTTAAAAAAGCGCTACTTAGCATATAAGCGGAAGTGTTGCGGTGCGTGGCGAAAGTGCGCAGCACTGACTGATGCGCGCAATGATTTGATGCGCGATGAGTTTTGAACAAGCGGACCGTGGTGCAAATTACGTAGGCAAAGAAAAACCGGCTCTGGATCGCTCCAGCGCCGGTTTTCTTAAGCGTTAGAAGGTCGCGTTCAGGTAGGTTCTGCGTCCATCGAATCGGCTGCTTCTTCCATGGCTTCTGCTTCCTCATCGACAGCATCTTCCATCTGGTCGGCTTGCTCATCGGTGATCTGGCCGGCATCTTCCATGGCTTCGATTTCCATGTCAGCCGCATCTTCCATTTCTTCTGCGTTATCTTCCATTTCATTCTCAGCGGCGGAATCGCAAGCTGCGATCGACAGGCCAAGAGCGGCTACGGATGCAAGTTTAAAAATGCTTTTCATATGTATTCCCCTTTTTAATCAGCGGTCCGTATAACAGGAGCCGAAGAATATAGTAAGATAAAAAATTGCCTTATAAATCAGTCTAGTAACTCATCGCGAGCCAAATTTGCGATGGCAATCAGGACCAAGGCACCGATACAGCCAAGCAGAAATGCGATAGCTGTCAGGCCGCTAAACGCAAGAGCGCCATTGGCGGCATTCCCGATTATCAGCGATCCGAGCACACCCGCACCGATATTCAGTGCGATGCTGCGCTGGTTCGACAGGTTGAGAATGATCGACGCAAGCCATCCGAGGATACCTCCGACGACCATTAAAACCAAAAATCCCATCACACTTTCCCGTATCAACTTACAAGGCATCAACGGAATAAGGCAGAAATAAGTTCCGAGCATTAACCAAATGAGGCATTTCGTTCACGTGCCATTTACGAACAGAGATGGCCGCTTAGTTGCTCATCAGCCACAAGAATGCGGCGCTGCCGAAAATGATCCGATACCAGGCGAAAGGCGCAAAGCCGTGTTTGGAAATATAGGCAACGAACGCCTTGATCACGAGCAGGGCGACGACAAAGCTGGTCACGAAGCCGATGGCAATTTCGTCCCATCCCACCAGACTGGTCCCGGACATCAGCGCGTCCGGTTCCGACATAATCTTGTAAGTCGCCGCGCCCAGCATGGTCGGCACAGCGAGGAAAAACGAAAATTCGGCAGCGGTTTTGCGGCCCACACCCATCGCCAACGCGCCAAGAATAGTTGCGCCAGACCGGCTGGTGCCGGGGATCATAGCCAAGCACTGCACGAACCCGATGCCGATGGCGGTTTTCGCCGACAGCGCGGCGACGCCGTGATCTTCGCGCGGCGCAATGTTTTTTTCCAGCACCAGCATCGCGATCCCGCCGATGACCAGCGCGATCGTCACGACCAGCGGCGTTTCGAGCATTACGTCGATTGCGTCCTTGGCAAACACGCCGATCACGGCGGCGGGCATAAAGGCAAGCAGGATATTGCGGACGAAGCGCATCGCTTCATTTTCACGGCGCAATAGCCCCATGCCCATTTTCCAGAAAGTGGACCAATAGGAAACGACCACCGCCAGCACGGCGCCAAGCTGTATCACGATGTTAAATTGCGCCCATTGTGCCGGATCATAGCCGAACAGCTCGGTCGCCAGAATCAAATGACCGGTGCTTGAAACGGGCAGAAATTCGGTCAATCCTTCAAGGATGCCGAGCAGAAAGGCGGTAAGGCTTAAATCCATGGTCCAGCGCTCAAGCGTGTGCACGCCAAACAGTCAACGCTTGTTTGCATTCGCTTTGCAAAAGACAAAGCCGCAGCAGCGTGTTGTAAAGCGGCCCGCCGCCGGTTCAAAGCAAGCGGGCCACTTAGTAATTCGAAAATCTACCAGATGGAGATCCGCTCTTCAGGTGGCAGATACAAACCATCGTCCGCCGTCACATTAAACGCATCATACCATGCATCGAGATGACGCACAGCATTGTTCAGGCGAAATTCTCCAGGAGGGTGATTGGCCGTCATCACGCGATTGCGCAGGCTCTCTTCACGCTCCATCGACCGCCAGATTTGCGCAAATCCGAGGAAAAACCGCTGATCCCCGGTCAAGCCGTCAATCACAGGAGCTTCTTGCCCATCAAGCGATAACCGGTAAGCGCGATACGCCATTTGCAGACCGACGACATCGCCCAGTGTTTCGCCCATCGACTGCCCTGCTCGCAAGCAGACCGGCCCCTCGGCGCTATCGACCGGGCAATAGGATTCAATCAACTTGCCCATCTTGCCGGTAAAGCCTTCAAATCCGGCGCGATCAGTATCCTGCCACCAGTTGCGCAAAGTGCCTGTGGCATCAAATTGCGACCCCTGATCGTCGTAACCATGACCGATTTCGTGACCAATTACTGCACCGATCCCGCCATAATTTACTGCCGGGTCGGCTTCGGCATTGAAAAAGGGCGGCTGCAAAATCGCTGCCGGAAATACGATCCGGTTGGTCAGCGGCGAGTAGTAAGCGTTGACCGTTTGCGGGAACATACCCCACTCGGTGGGATCGACTTTCGTGCCGAGCCGGGCACGCCTATCGTCAGTAAACCAGCGTGTCGCGTTCATGCGGTTGGCAAGCGGATCGTCCGAAATTTCCAACCCGTCATAGGTTTTAAACTCGTCGGGATGGCCGACCATCGGCACGAAACCGTTTAGCTTGGAGCGCGCCTCGGCAATGGTTTCCGGCGTCATCCAGCCATTGTCATCAAGCGCCATGCTCATCGAGCGCGACAGATTGCCTACCAACTCATCCATCCGGGTCTTGCTGGTCGCTGGGAAATAGCGTTCGACATAAAGCGCGCCAAGCTGTTCGCCCAGAGCACCTTCGACGCCGCTAATGGCTCGTTTCCAGCGCTCTTGCTGCTCTTCCTGCCCATTGATCGTGCGTCCGTAAAAATCGAAATTTGCCTCGTCCAATGCACTCGAAAGGACCGGAGCATATGAGGATAGGAAGCCTTTCGCCATATAGGCCTGCAGCGTTGCCAGAGGCGTTTCGGTCAGCAATTCCATCATCGCGGGCAAACCGCCGCCGATCATGGCAAGCTGTTCAGAACTAAGCTCCAGCTCCTCGATTTCCTCAGGCGTCGGAGGAAGCTGGCTTGCCAAAAAGCGAGTCTGATCCGTAAATTGGAAAGATTCGAGCAACGCAGTGGCCGGGAAATCTCCCGCCATCTCGCGCAGTTCGTCCGCTGTAAGCTCGTTATAGGTCAGTTGCGGCATTCGCAGCATCTGCCGCGCCCATTCCAATTGAGCCACTTTGGTTTCGAACGCATAGACAGCTTCAGCCGCACCGCGCGCATCGGCATATCCACCCGCATCGAGCAGGGTCGTCAGATAATCCATGTAAGCCGCCCGGATTTTCAGATTGTTTTCCGAATCCTCCAGGTAGTAATCGCGATCGGGCAAGCCCATGCCATCAAAGCCGATGGATACGGCGTATTCGGTCGGATTGCGCGCATCGACTGACACATTCGCGGCAATGAGCGAGGGATAACCCGGCTCGCCGAACAGCTTGACCAGTTCGGTAAGGTTCGCAGCTCCGTAAATTTTGCCGAGATAAGGCTGTGCCGGAGCAAGGCCTGAGGCGTCGATCGCCTCCACATCCATGAAGGCATTGTAAGCATCGACGATGCGGCGCGCTTGCGTGCCCGGCTGCGGGTTCGACGCTACAAGATCGGCGACCAGTGCTTTGACATCCTGCGTCGCTGCTTCGCGCAGCATATCGAATGCGCCGAACCGCTGGCGGTCCGCTGGAATTTCATTCGCGGCAATCCACTTGCTGTTTGTGTAAGCGTTGAAATCATCGCCGGGATCGACATCCTCGGACAGCATGGTCAGATCGACACCCCAGGTGCCGAAATCCATTGTCGGCGTTGCATCCGCAGCGTCGGCCATTTCGGTGTCGCTTGCATTGTCACTCGCATGGTCATCAGCCAATGCGGGGCTGGCGCATATCAGCGCAATGGCGCTGACGGCGCCGCTTAAAATCCGTTTGTTCATGAAATTACAGTCCTCTCCAAAACTTCTCCGCCCGCATAGCGCAACACGGCGCGCAAGCGAATGCATTGAACGGTTAGTGTTGTTCGCTTGTCGAAAAGCTGAATGATTCTGCACGATTGGCGAAAATAGCGCAGGCGTGCGTTCAGGCTGCTCGGTCCGTGAATTGCAGCGCAGCCAGCTCGGAATACAAGCCGCCCGCTTGGGTCAGCTCCGCGTGCGTGCCTTGCTCTACGATCTGCCCGCTCTTCAGCACGACAATCCTATTCGCTGCCCTAACTGTTGCCAGCCGGTGCGCAATGACCAGCGTCGTGCGTCCAACCATCAATCGTTCAAGCGCATCCTGCACCAGCCGTTCACTTTGCGCATCCAATGCGCTGGTCGCTTCATCGAGCAGCAGGATCGGCGCATCGCGCAGGATCGCGCGCGCAATGGCAATGCGTTGTTGTTGACCCCCCGACAGCCGCGTCCCGCTTTCGCCCAAAAACGTGTCGAGGCCATCGGGCAATTCGCGCAGGAACTCTTCGGCATTGGCCGCGCGAGCCGCTTCCCAGATGTCCGCGTCGCTTGCCTCCCAATTGCCATAGCGCAGATTGTCGCGCGCATCGGCGCTGAACAACACGCCGTCTTGCGGGACCAGCGCCATACGCTTGCGGATTTCCGCCGGGTCCGCGCTGGTCAATGGCACGCCATCCAGCCGCACCGTACCGCCTTGTGGATCGTAGAACCGCTCTGCCAGTTGAAAGATCGTGCTTTTGCCTGCGCCCGAGGGGCCGACGATGGCGACGGTCTCTCCGGCTTCCACTTCCAGCGAGAAATCCTGCAAAGCCGCCGTTTCCAGCCGGGTGGGATAGCGGAACGTAACATTGCGAAACGACAGGCTTCCACGCGGTGGATCGGGCAAAATTTCGGGCCTTTGCGGCGCGGTAATGGTCGGCTCTTCATGCAGCAATTCGGACAAGCGGCTGGCCGCCCCCGCTCCGCGCAGCAAATCGCCATACACTTCGGTCAGTGCGCCGAACGATCCTGCGACCAGCCCGCCGGTCAGCACAAATGCCGCAATCGTGCCGCCGCTGATGGTGCCTTCCGCGACATTGATCGCGCCGCGCCACATCAAGAGCGTGATCGAGCCGAATACCAGCATGATGATGATCGAGGTCATGGCCGCGCGGATCAAAATGCGCTTCTTGGCGACATCGAATGTCTGCTCGACCTTGGCCGAAAAGCGCCCGGTTTCGCGCCCCTCCTGATTGAAGGCCTGCACGATTTTCATCGAAGACAGGACTTCGGTCACCATTGCGCCGACATCGGCCACGCGGTCCTGGCTGGTGCGGGAAATCGCGCGCAATCTGCGCCCGAAGATCGTGATCGGAATGATGATCAATGGAATGACCAGCATTAAGCCCAAAGTCAGTTGCGGAGCGAGCCAGAACAGATACGCAGTCCCGCCAATTGCCATCAGCGTGTTGCGCAACGCGACCGATACGGTGGTTCCGACCACTTGCTCGATCAGCGACGTATCCGATGTCATCCGGCTGGAAATTTCTTTGGGGCTGTTTTCTTCGTAAAACGCCGGGGCGAGCCGCAACAGATTGTTGTGTACGCGGCGGCGAATATCGGCGACCACCCGCTCACCCAGCCAGCTGACATAGTAAAAGCGCATGGCGGTCCCTGCGGCCAAAACGACCACGATCATCAGCAGATAACGAAACCATTGCCCGATATCGCCGGGATCGCCGCCCGCTGCAAAACCCCGGTCGATAATCAACTTGAAACCTGCCGGAATGGCCAAAGTCGCGCCCGCCGTAATCAGCAACGCAATCGCGGCCAGCGCCAGTTGCGAGGGATATTGCGCCAGCGCCGCCGCTACCATGCGCAGCGGTTTTAACGAACGGGTCTTGGCGGCTGCCTCTTCGTCTTCGCTGTCATTCGTCCCAGCGCTGGCATCGTCGATCTGCCCGATAGCAGGCGCGGCCTCATCCGACGCGTGCTCCGCGCCGATTTGCTCAGCGGTTTGGGAATCTATCATCGATTCGGCTGTATCTGGCGCGCGTTCTTGCATGGCATCCGCCTAGCCCCCTCGCGCGGCAAAATCCACCGTGACACTTAGGCTATAATCCGTATCGATTTGAAACCGTCTGTGTCATTGTGCATTGCACAAGAGCGCGTTTCGATGCACGAGAGGCGTCAGAAGACCGGAAAAACCGGCTTTCATGGTGGTCACGTCGCTTAATCGGTCGCCGCAGGAAAGGACCAAAACTTGCTATATCACGCACATGAGATGCAGAAATCCTGGCTTACCAGCGCGAGCGCATGGGCCTCGATCAGCGCGGAAATGCTGACCAATCCTGCCAATCCTTTAGCGTATAGCGGGCTTGGACCTGCCTCGGCTTCGGCTCTGGAAGTGTTCGCTCACGCAGCCGCACCGCGCGGAAAACCGGAATTCGGGATCGACACCGTTATGGTGGATGGCGCCGAACAGCCAATCACCGAAAGCATCGTCGTCAATCGCGATTTCGGCGATTTGCTGCGCTTTACGCATGACGCTTTGCCAAAAGACGCCCCGCGCGTGCTGCTGGTCGCGCCGATGAGCGGACATTATGCAACGCTGCTGCGCGGCACGGTCGAGCGGTTGGCGGAAACAAGCGAATTATACGTCACCGACTGGCACGATGCCAAACACGTCCCATCCGAAGCGGGCCGGTTCGACCTTGATGATTACATCGAATACCTGATGGGTTTCCTCGATTTCATTCGCGAAGATGGCACAGGCAGCGGCGGCATCCACATGGTCGCAGTCTGTCAGCCATCGGTTCCCGCGCTCGCTGCAACGGCCTTCATGAACGCGCAAAATCATCCTGCGCGCCCCGACACGCTGACCATGATGGGCGGCCCGATCGACACGCGGCAATCGCCGACGTCGGTCAATGATCTGGCGATGGAGCGGCCGTTAAGCTGGTTCCGCCAGAACGTGATCGCCACCGTCCCGATGCAATATCGCGGCCACGGGCGGCGCGTTTATCCCGGTTTCATGCAGCTTGCCGGCTTCATGTCGATGAACCTCGGCAATCATATGCTGAGCCATTACGAGATGTTCAAACACCTGACCGAAGGCAATGACGAAGGCGCGCAGGCGACCAAGGATTTCTACGAGGAATATCGCAGCGTGTGCGACATGACGGCGGAATTCTATATTCAAACGGTCGAGGAAGTGTTTCAAAAGCAGTCCTTGCCCAAAGGCACCTTCATGCATCGCGGCGAGCTGATCGATCTTGGCAAGATTACCGACACGGCCATTCTGACGGTCGAAGGCGAGCGGGACGATATTTCCGGCATCGGTCAGACCAAAGCCGCACTCGATCTGGCGACTGGCCTGCCGGACAAGAAAAAGCAGTATTTCCTGGCCGAAGGGGCCGGGCATTACGGCATTTTCAACGGATCGCGCTGGCGTGAAAAAGTCGCTCCGGTGCTGGAGAAGTTCTTCCGCCAGCACGCTGCGTAAAGCGGTTCAGATCGCGTCAGGCTCTGCCGGATCGCGTCCAAACAGTTTGCGGATCAGGCGGCGCGCGGTGAGCAGCAAGCCGACTGCAATGCCAAGCAGCACCAGCGCAACGCCGCCCGCAGCATACGGATATTCGTACACGGTGTAGAGCGCCCCTGCAGTCGCGACATCCTCGATGGTGGACACCGCCACATTGCTGACCGGCTCGGGGCTGGCATTCACGACCGCGCGGGCGCCTGCTTTCCCGCCATGCGCCAGTAACGCGCCACCGCCGCCGAGAATAAACACGATCGCCTGCCACACAGGATCGCCCGGATCGACGATGGCCATAGTGAGCAGCGCCCCGCCAATGGGACGGATAAGTGTGTGGACGCTGTCCCAGATCGAATCGAGCCACATCACTTTGTCGGCGAAAAATTCCGCTCCGGCGGCAAAACCGGCAATGCCGATCACCCACGGATTGGCAAGCGCATCGAGGCTCGCCAATTGCTCGGGCAAGGGAATTGCGCCCAGCCGCATGGCAAGGCCCGTTGCCGCGATGGTGAGATACAGCCGCCAGCCCGATAGCAAACTCACGCTTCCGGCGACGCCCAACAGTTCGATAATGCCCATGCCGCGAGATTATGCGCTGGACGCGGCTTTAGCAAATGCGGCGTTCGCGTAGCCGCCGTTCTGAAATCTAGTCGCGCCGCTCTGCCACATCATAGGGCTCACCGAATGCACCAACCGGGATTTCCAGTGTCGCGCGATCCCACCCGCCTTTCTCGGCAACTGCCTCATAAGTCGAGTGCAGAAACGCCATCAGCACCGCGTCGGGATCGTCCGCTGTCTGCACGTCCTTATAAGGCAGCACAAATTCGCCCAGTTCTTCGTGCCAATAAGTCTGTTCGGGCTTGACCGGCGCATCTTTCAGGCCATCGGGCGTTGGATAACCGTAAGCGTAAAACGCTGCTTCATCCACGCCGCCGCCGCCAAGCCAGAAGCCTGCGCTGGCAACTTCGTGGCTATAGGCCTCGCGCGTCACTTCGTCAGGCAAATTGGGAAAACCGCCGGGGTGCAAGGGCGCCGTGCGACCGCTAAAGCGCGAGACGGCCAGATCGAAACTGCCCCAGAACAAGTGCGAGGGGCTGGATTTGCCGACGAAGCCGCTGCGGAACCGCTCGAACACGCGATTGACGCTGAGCATGGCCGCGTGACAGCGGCGCGCGGTGTCGTGATCCCATTCACGCTTGGCGCTATCCTCGGCGAACGGAACAGCATCCTCGACTTCATTCGGTGCGCCATCGACCGAAACGGCAATCCCGCCTGATTTAAGCAGCGTTTGCAATTCTGCCAGAAACGCCGCCACGCTTTGCCCGCTAATGGCAAAACTATCCGCAAAGCCGGACGATGTTTCCAGCCTCACTACGCTGTCGATGCAATCGAACAGCAGCTCCGCCTCGACTTCGCCCGCGACCACCGGATAGGTTCGGAAACCGCGCGGTACAGGCAGCAGGGCAACGTGCCAGCTATGGTTGCGCCAGGGGAGAGCGCGCGTCGGCAGTTTCCCGACCACTTGCAGATAAGCGTGCATCGTTTCGATGACCGCTTTGTCCGCGCGATAGTCGAGTTGCGGCCAACGCCGCGCCCCTGATGGCATCAGAAGATCTCGAACAGACCCGCTGCGCCCATGCCGCCGCCAACGCACATGGTCACAACCGCATATTTCGCACCGCGACGCTGTCCTTCGAGCAAGGCGTGGCCGGTGCAACGTGCGCCGGTCATACCGTATGGGTGGCCGATCGAGATCGAGCCGCCATTGACGTTCAGCTTGTCATTGTCGATGCCCAGCTTGTCGCGGCAATACAGGACTTGCACGGCGAAGGCTTCGTTCAGCTCCCACAGATCAATGTCGTCCACGCTCTTGCCGAAGCGTTCGAGCAGTTTGGGGATCGCAAAGATCGGACCAATGCCCATTTCGTCAGGCTCGGTTCCGGCAACCGCCATGCCGATATAGCGGCCCAGAGGCTGTAATCCGCGCTGTTCCGCGACCTTGGCTTCCATGATAACGCAGGCGCTCGACCCATCGGAAAGCTGCGAGGCATTGCCTGCCGTGATCGTCGTATCGGGACCAAGCACGGGTTGCAGCGAGGACAGACCTTCCAGCGTCGTCGAAGGGCGATTGCCCTCATCCTTCGCAATCGTCACGTCTTCATCGGTGATCTCGCCGGTTTCCTTGTTCTTCACCTTGTGGGTGGTTGAAACCGACACGATTTCGTTATCGAACTTGCCCGCTTCCTGAGCGGCGGCGGTGCGCTGCTGCGATTGCAGCGCATATTCGTCCTGATCTTCGCGGCTGATGCCATAACGCTGAGCCACGGTTTCGGCGGTTTGCAGCATCGGCATATAAATCGCGCCGTGCATCTTCATCAATTCGGGATCGGGCATAACGCGCATTTCCGGCGTCTGCACGAGGCTAACCGATTCCTGACCGCCAGCCGCAACGATGTCCATATTGTCGACGATGACTTGCTTTGCCGCAGTCGCGATCGTCATCAGGCCGGAGGAACATTGCCGGTCGATGGTCATGCCGGACACGCCGATCGGGCAGCCCGCGCGCAAGGCCACCTGACGGCCCAGATTGCCCGCCTGCGCGCCCTGCTGCAAAGCTGCACCCCACAGCACATCGTCCACTTCGCCCGGATCGATCCCGGCTTTCTCCATCGCGGGCTTCAGCGAATACGCGCCCAGTGTCGCGCCGGGGGTCGAATTGAAAGCGCCCTTATAGGCTTTGCCCATTCCGGTGCGGGCGGTGGAAACGATGACTGCATCACGCATAGTTCAATACCTTTTGTTCGCGCCGGGATCACGAGGCCGCGGCGGGTTGCTAGATTGTTTCAGAGTTAAGTTTTACACGAAATACATCGTGATCCATTCACAGATCAGTGCGGGCTTTTCCTCGCCTTCGATCTCGATGGTGATTTCCAGTGTCTGCTGCCACTGACCGGGGCGTTTCTCCGCCATTTCCAGCAGTTTCATATGCGAGCGGATTTTCTTACCGCTGCGAACAGGCGAGATAAAGCGGGTTTTGTTGCCGCCGTAATTCACCGCCATCTTAATGCCTTCGGGACGCGGTGCATCGCTTTCGGCCGTCAAATGCGGGATCATCGACAGCGTCAAAAAGCCGTGCGCAATCGTGCCGCCGAAACGGCGTCATCTTGGCTTTTTCTTCGTCGATATGAATGAACTGATGGTCGCCGGTCGCATCGGCAAACTGGTTGATGCGCTCCTGGCTCATTTCCACCCACTGGGATGTCCCGATGGTTTCGCCGGTTTTTTCTGCAATATCCTGAGGCGTCATAAAAGCTCCTTGATGCGTTGGCGCGGTCTGCGCCTTATGGACCAAGGTAATGGCGGAACTGCGGCGCAAGTGCAATGCCATGCGCGCCGACCTTACGGCATGGCGGGACGCGCTATAATTGCGGGCAAATCGCGGAAGGATTGCGGGCGCGCAAGAACGGTTATGATAAGGTTTACCTTAATCTGCTAAGCACGATGGCAGACTAACGAGTAAGGTTAGCGGAACGGATTTAATGACCAATAGCAGTGCATCCTTGATTGCCCATCGCGGCTTTACGCAGGCGCTTAGCCTGTGGTTTGCGCTGCTTTTCGGCGGAATTGCTGCAGTTGTGCCGAATTACTGGAAT
>CAVTPG010000006.1:0-40891 GCA_963736595.1 uncultured Alphaproteobacteria bacterium | reverse complement strand
TCGAATATCCATACGCAAGCGCCAAACGTCACTTAAGATAAACCATCAAAATGCAAATTTTGTCGTGATCAATGCGTCAATACCATTTCGAGGTATCATGCTGGCTCGCGATTATCGCACTATTAACCCATTGGCAGATAGACTGGTTCATCGAAGGTCTATGTTAGCGTTGCGTGATGCCCGCCCGGGTACGCAGCGCCAAGGGACGGGCGGAATGGGAAGCGCGGCCGATGGAATTTCAAAACACGCAGGCGTCCACGATGACGGAACCGCATTACGACAGCGATCAGCGCGGCGCACGGCGGTTTACCTCGATGATCCGCGCGGCCAAGCTGGTCTGCGCACAAGGCGAATTCGTCTGCGTTATCCGCGACGTGTCGGAAACCGGTATCAGCGTTAAAACCTTTCATCCATTGCCTGAACATCACGCGATGGCGCTGGAATTGCAAAATGGCGAGCGATTCGATCTGGACCTTGTGCGGCATGACAACAATCAAGCCAGCTTCCGGTTTAAAAACGATATTCCGCTGGAACATTTGCTGAAAGAGGACTGGAATTACCCCAAGCGGCAGCTTCGCCTGGGCATTTACATTCCGGTGCAGCTGGTCACGCTGACGGGTCGCGCGAACGCGGTGATCAGCAATCTGTCACAGCAGGGCGCGCGACTGGAAACGGAAGCTGTTTTTGCCATCGATCAGAAATTTTCGATCGAAACAGAAGCTTTGCCGGAAATCCGCGCAACAGTGCGTTGGCGACGCGACAGCAATTATGGCTGCGTGTTCGAGACGACTTTCCCGATGCAGGAATTCGCGCATATGGCGGCGATGCTGCAATGTCCGGTGTTGTTCGAGGGATCGCGAACTTGCTCAGATATTGCGCATAACATCACGGCGAGCCACGCCGCGCAATCCTGACCGGAGAAAAGCGGGCGGTGAAGCGCCAGCCTAAGTCATAAGCCTAGGCCCAAGTCTTAAGACATCGCGTAAACCTTCTCTTAACCAATATCGTTCACTTCTTACCGTGACACACAGACAGGCCGCACACGGGCCTTTCAGGACTGCCTTTCACGGGGGAAAATATGACAAGCGGTAAGATTTCGGCCAGCCACACATCCAGCCAATCATCGGGCAACGGAGCGAACACAAAGGTCGATGTCGCCATTATCGGCGCTGGACCCGCAGGCCTGACCGCAGGCTATCTACTGGCCAAGCAAGGCAAATCGGTTGCCATTATCGAGCGGGACGAACGTTATGTCGGCGGGATCAGCCGCACAGTCGAACATGACGGCTACCGCTTCGACATCGGTGGACACCGCTTTTTCTCCAAATCGCAGCAAGTCGTCGATCTGTGGAACGAGATCCTGCCCGACGATTTCATTCAGCGCCCACGGATGAGCCGCATCTATTACGAAGGCAAATTCTACAGCTATCCGTTGCGCGCATTCGAAGCATTGGGCAATCTTGGTATATTGCGCAGCACGGCCTGCATGGTCAGCTACCTACGCTACAAGGCGTTTCCAGTGAAAGAGGTCAAAAGCTTCGAGGACTGGACCGTGAACCAGTTCGGCCGCAAACTCTATTCGATCTTTTTCAAAACCTATACCGAGAAAGTATGGGGGATGCCGTGCGATGAAATGAGCGCGGACTGGGCGGCGCAACGCATTAAGGGCCTCAGCCTGTGGAGCGCAGTCACCGACGGGCTGAAACGCAGCCTTGGCCTTAACAAAAAGCCAAATGACGGACAGGCGGTAAAAACGCTGCTGGAAACCTTCCGCTATCCGCGGCTTGGTCCCGGCATGATGTGGGAAACCGCCCGCGACAAGATCGTGGAAATGGGCGGCCGTGTCATCATGGGTCACGAACTTGAGCAACTGGCCAGCACTGGTCCCGGCGAAGATGGCGGCTGGCGCATGAAAGCCAAGGGCAAGGACGGCGCGATCACCATCGAAGCGGATCACGCGATCAGTTCAGCCCCGATGCGGCAACTCGCATCCCGGCTGCACCCGCTTCCGCAAACAACGCTGCAAGCCTCTGACTTGAAATATCGCGACTTCCTGACCGTGGCGCTGATGATCCGCTCCGACGATTTGTTTCCCGATAACTGGATTTATATCCATGACGACAAGGTCAAAGTTGGCCGCGTGCAGAATTTCCGCAGTTGGTCGCCTGAAATGGTGCCGGATGAAAATGTCGCGTGTGTCGGCCTTGAATATTTCTGCTTCGAGGATGACAGCCTGTGGTCGATGGACGACGATGATTTGATCGCGTTGGCGACCAAGGAAATGGATATATTGGGCCTTGTCGATCCGGCAAAAGTCTTCGGCGGGGCAGTCGTGCGGCAGGAAAAAGCCTATCCGGTTTACGATGGCGATTATGCCGACAATGTCGATTGCGTCCGCGCCGAACTGGAAGAAAAATTTCCGACGCTGCATCTGGTCGGACGCAACGGAATGCACCGCTATAACAATCAGGATCACGCCATGATGACGGCGATGCTGACGGTCGAGAACATTCTCGCCGGAGAGCGCATTTATGACACCTGGTGCGTCAATGAAGATGCCGAATATCACGAGGCAGGCGATGAAGGCGATGACAAGCAGATCGCGGCCTCGGGTGCAGCCACAGCTGTCGCCGACGGAAAAGCCACGGTAACGCCGGATCAGGCGGCGGCCTTGAATTCATTGCGCGATGTGCCGAAACGTCTCTCGGATGTTGAAGAAGATAGCCGCCAGAACGAGAAGCGGGGCGACGACAAGCGCGACGCGGCGTAAGTCTGCTTCGATTGGCGAACTGAACGGGAGGATGCACATGAGCCAGTGGATGGAACGCCTGTTCGACGTGCGCCTGCTGCGTTATCTTGCCGCCAGCGTCGGCGCTTTATGTGCCGATGTCGCCACCTTCTGGCTGCTGATCCAAGGCCACATGAACGATGCGCTGGCATCCGCGATTGGCTATTCCGTCGGCATTCTGGTCCACTGGCTGTTTTCAAGCCGCATTGTGTTCGGTGACGGCGTTGCGGCCAGCGGCGTGGCCCGTTCGCGGCAAAAGGGATTGTTTGCCCTGTCCGCACTGGCCGGGCTGGCTGTAACGACTGCTATCGTCGGAACTGCCGACTGGCTGGGCCTTAACACCCTGATCGCAAAATTGTTCGCGGTCGGCATCAGCTTTGCCCTTACCTATATATTGCGCGCGAAAATCGTATTCCGCGCCCCGCCAAGCGTCCCCGCCGGCCCAGCCCTATGAGCCGCGTCGGCTTTCAGGATCGACGGATTCGCAATGACGAGCGGCCCTTGCTGGCCGTGTTTGCAGTTTGGGCGATTGCAGCGGGTCTGCTGCTCACTCTGACTTGGGACAACATCATGATCGGCAAGCCAGCCGGTCCCGATGACGTCATGCGTTTGGTGCAGGTGCGTGATCTGCTTGCCGGGCAAGGGTGGTTCGATCTCAATCAATATCGCCTTGCGCCGCCCGACGGCGCGCTGATGCACTGGTCGCGGCTGGTCGATTTACCGATTGCCGCCATCATCGCCGTGCTGAAGCCGTTCATCGGGCAGCATAGCGCGGAGATCACTGCGATGATCGTCATGCCGTTGCTGACTTTGGGTGCGTGCGTTGTGATGGTCGGGATACTGGCGTGGCGGCTGATCAATCGGCAAGTCGCGGTCGTCGCGTGCCTGTGCCTCATTCTTTACCCGCTGGTCACGGTGCAGATGCAGCCGATGCGGATCGATCACCACGGCCTACAAATCCTTACCGTGCTGGTCGCGTTGTGGGCGATAAGCTGGCGCAAGACCCTGCGCGGCGGAGCGATTGCCGGGTTCGCAATGGCTGCCGGGCTGATGATTTCGCTGGAATTGCTTCCATTGGCGGCAGGGTTCGGCGGGGTTTTGCTGCTGCGATGGCTGCGTGATGCGCGCGATCGCTGGGGGCTGGTCGGCTATATGCAGTCGCTCGCCATCTCGCTGCTGGTGCTGTTTCTGGTCACGCGCGGGGTCGGCGATCTGGCCGCACATTGCGACGTCATCTCGCCCGCTTATCTGTCGTTTTTCCTGATCGCTGCCGTCGGCACAGGCATCCTGTCGGGCTTCGGACGCTTGCCCGGAATGGGGCTGGTCGTCGGTTTCGGTGTCATCGCCATGATCGGAGCCGCTTTCTTTGCCTGGAATGCGCCAATGTGTCTTGGCAATCCGTTCGGCAATCTTGATCCGCTGGTCTATGAAAACTGGTATTTGCGCATCAAGGAAGGTCGCCCGATCTGGGCGTATTCGTGGGATTTTGCAGTTCCCGCGCTGTTGCAGCCGATCATCGGGCTCGGCGCTAGTATCGCGCTGATTGGACGGCATAGCGACTGGCTGCGCCGCTGGTGGATGGATTACAGCCTGCTGCTGGCGCTGGCGATTGTCGCCGGGATGCTGACGACGCGCTCGCTGGCTTTTGCCGGAGCAATTGCTGCCTTGCCGCTAGGCTGGCTGATCGTCGGACTGTTCAGTGAATGGAGCGGGTCGAAATCCATCGCGAAGCGCATTTTCAATCCGATCGCGATCCTGATTATTCTGATCCCGATGAGCCTTGCCAATACGGCGAAATCCTACATCGATCAGTGGAGCGGCGATGACGCGAAGGTCACCATGACCAATTCCATCGCGGACACGGGCTGCGAGCTCGACCGGAGCTTGGCTGCGCTGGACACGTTGCCGACGGGGACTGTGTTTGCTTTCTTCGATCTGGGGCCGGAAATTTTGCGGCAGACAAAACACAAGGTCGTCGCCAGCAGTCATCACCGCGCACAATTGGCGATGCGGGACGTGATTCTAGGCTTCAGCAGTCCGGCGGACAAAGCCCGCGAACTCTTGGCCGAGCGGAAAGCGGATTATGTGCTGATTTGTGCCGACCTGCCGGAAGCGAAAATTTATGCCGACTTGAATGAGGGCGAGGATGCGTTGATCGATGCGCTTAATGCGGATCGCGCGCCGGTCTGGTTACAGCCTATTGTATTGGATGCGGCGGATGATTTCAAAGTCTGGCGAGTGGTGCGCTGAAAAGGGCTTCTTGCGGCTCGTTAAAACGCGCTCGACATCGCTAGGGGCCGTTTAGACCCCCTTGTGGACCGATTTTACGCGGGTTTGAAATCCATTGCCAAGCCATTGATACAATGCCGTTTTCCGGTCGGTTTCGGGCCATCGTTGAAGATGTGTCCCAAATGCCCGCCGCAATCGGCGCAATGCACTTCGGTGCGGGGAAAGCCAATCTTGTAATCGGTTGAAGTTCCAACGGAATTTGGCAACGCCTTCCAGAAACTGGGCCATCCCGTACCACTGTCGAACTTGGTGCTGGAAGGGTACAATTCGTTATTGCAACCCGCGCAAATAAACGTGCCTTTTCGCTTTTCATTATCGAGCGGAGAGGTGAAAGGGCGCTCCGTCCCTGCCTTGCGAAGAATGCGAAACTCTTGGCTTGTCAAACGCTTACGCCATTCGTCTTCGCTCAAACTGACTGGAAAAGTCTTGGCATTGGCCGATCCGGACCCGCACGCTGACAGCGTGGTGAAAGCGGTTGCCGCGCCCAGCCAGCCGAGCAATCCACGGCGCGATGTCGATTTGGTTTTGTCGTTCATAATCATGCACTTCGTTCTAGCTGCGCTTGTATGAATATACGCTGGAACGGCAAGAAAAGTTGCAATTTACGCGGCAAAAACGTCAGAATTGCGTGACTTCGACTTCCAATTTGCGGAAGCCTTCGACAAAATTCGCCCGCACTCGCTCCACATCACCGGCCACATGGATGCGCAATCGCCGCGCGTGAATTTCTTCGAGCAGGATGCGCAGTTGCAGCTCGGCCAGCCGCGCCCCGACACAGCGGTGAATGCCATAGCCGAAGGCTAGATGCCGGCGCGCATTTTCCCGTGTAATATCAAGTTTGTCAGCATCCTCGAACACGGTTTCGTCGCGGTTCGCAGAGTTGTACCACAGCACCACTTTATCGCCTTTTGTGATGGTCTTACCGAACAGTTCCGTATCTTCGCTGGCCGTGCGGCGCATATGCTTCAGCGGCGTTTGATAGCGGATACATTCCTGCACCGCATTCGGGATAAGGTCCGGATTTTCCTCGAACAATTTGCGCTGTTCGGGAAATTTGTCGAACGCATGGATGATGCCCGACATCGTGTTGCGCGTGGTGTCGTTACCGCCCACGATCAGCAGCACCAGATTGCCCATAAATTCCTGCGGACTCATCTGATTCATCGCGGGCGAATGGATCATCATGGAGATAAGGTCGGGTGCTTCGCCCAACTCCGCGCGCTTGGCCCAAAGCTGCTGAAAATACGCTGCCATCTCGAACAGAATGCCGCGCCGCGTCACATCGAGATCGCGGACGCTGGCCAGCTCTGTATCACCCGCCCAATCGGACCAGAACGTCAGCAAATGCCTGTCTTCCCACGGGAAATCGAACAGGATCGCCAGCATTTGTGTGGTCAATTCGATGGAGACTGTCGGCACCCAGTCGAACACTTCGCCGCGCGGCAAACCGTCCAGCACTTCGCCAGCGCGCTGCCGGATCGATTCTTCCAGCCGCTTCATTTCCTTGGGGTTGAAAGCCGGAGCCACCGTACGCCGCTGTCCGGTGTGTTTGGGCCGGTCCATTGCAATGAACATCGGCAATTCGAATTCAGACCCGTCGTCCCCGGTTTCCGGGCGGTCGAGGATGGTAATGCCGCCATGTTCCCAGCTTGATGAGAACAGCTCCGGCAGGGATTCGACGTGCTGGATCGCCTTGTGCTGCACGACGCTCCAATACGGACCGAAGGGGCTTTCAGGCACGTAGTGGATCGGCCCTTTCGCGCGCAATTCCGCCATGATTGGCTGCCAGCGATTTTCGGCATAAATATCGCTGCGACTGACATCATACGGATCGGGATGCTGAAATCGTGCATCGGGATTTTCGGCAAAATAGGCCGTGACGGCCTCATGCGGGGTCGGCGAAACCGTCCATTGCGGCGTATCCGGCTTAGCGTCTGTGGCTGTCGTGGCCATGTCCATCTCCGTCCATGTCGCGCCCGAACTACACATGCTGACCGGGCTGATAAGGCGTTACACTGCGCTTACTGACACCAATGTCAACAGTTTGCTAAGCGACTTTCTTGCGCCACCAGCGATTTCGCGTCGATTTTATCGGCGGCCCCGACTTCATCACGCGCCTGCGGAATAGAGCAGCGCCCACTTTGATAAAGATCACGACAAACACCGCCTGCCAAACCACCCCTAACAAATGCGGCCACAGCGCATCGTCTTGCGCCGCCAACGCAAGCAGAGCGTAAGGCGAGGATAACGGAAAGGCCATTGCGAACAGGCCCACGGCGCTGTCGATTTGCGGAACGGCCAGGCTGGCCAGAAAGAAGATTAAAACCTGGCTCATCGTGATCGGCATCGACAATGTCTGCACTTCGCGCACGGTGGTGGCGAGCGATCCGATGCCAAGGAAAACCGAGCCTAACAGCAGGTAGTTCATCATAAAATAAACGATGCCAAGCAGGATAAAGCCGGGCCACCCGACCGCCGGTACTGTCAGGGCAGGCAGCATATTGCCCGCAAACGCGAAGATCGCAGCGACCGCTCCCGCCCACACCGCGATACCGACCAGCGATATGCCCAGCATCGCAAACAGCTTGCCCATGAAGACGGCATCCATCGGGATGGCTGCGGCGAGTATCTCGATGATCTTGTTGGCTTTTTCCTCGACCAGATTGGACAGAACCATGCCAGCGAGCAACATCGACAGCAGGAACAACAGCAATTGCGCGGACTGCGCCGTGACCAGCTGATCGCGGTTGCGGTCCGCCGTGGTGGAGGCAATCGGGACCGTGACAAGCTCTGCAAAATTGGTGGGTGATCCCTGCCGCGCTTCGGCGATCAGGATGGCGACCGGACCTTGCCAGCGGTCCAGCTTGTCCGGTGAACCCGTCATTTCAGGGGCCGCCAGCGTGCCGCTCAACACTGCGCCATAATTGCGATCTTCGCTTTTTAGCACGTCAGCCGGATCGTCCATTACGCCCGGAATGGTGGCGATTTGGGGAAGGTTGAACCCGCCATCCTGCAAGAGGTGTTGGCGCGCCGCGTCAAGGGCGCGCGTTTCCTCCGGTGACAGGCTGACGGCAAGGATCGGCTCATCGACCGACTGGCGCACTTGGCTGCCGATGCCGCCTGCCAATGCTCCGACCAATAGCGGGAACAGCGGGCCAAGCAGGAAGAAAAAGAAGGCGCGGCTGAAAAGAATTGCGACGAAATCGCGGCGGGCGATGACCCACGCGGCCTGTCGCAATGGTAAGCGTTCGCTCACGCGTAGCAGAGCGCTTGGTGTTTCGAGGGGCGGATCGACGCGTGGATTAACGGGCGCGTTCACGAGGCGACCTCGGCCTGCGCATCGATTTCCAACGCACGCGCTGCCGCCTGACCGGCAATTTCGACGAACGCATCATGCAGACCGGCGCGCTCGATCGACAATGACAGAATGCCCGCTTGCCCCGCAATCAATTCGCGCAACAGCGGCTCGGGTCCGCTTTCCGGTAAATCAAAGCTCCACATATGCGCCTTGTCATGCTTGCGGTCATGCTGTGTGTCCGTTGGTAAAGCCGCGCGCCACGGTCCGTCACCATTGCGCGTCTCAAGCCGGACTTGTGCCGGAATGCGGTCGCGTGCTTCATCGACACCGCCAGCGAATGGAACTTTTCCGCCCGCAATAATCGCGATCTGCTCACACAATCTCTCCGCATGAGCGATCACGTGAGTTGAAAAAATCACCGTCGTGCCTTGTGTGGCAAGGCGCCGGATCATGCGTTCGAGCTTGCCCTGATTGATTGCATCGAGGCCGGAAAACGGCTCGTCCAACACGACCAGGCGCGGGTGATGGACCAGCGTGCCGAGCAGCTGCACCGTTTGCGCCATGCCTTTGGAAAGCTGCCGGATTTGTTTGTCGATTGCATGGCCAAGCCCGTGTTCTTCCAGCATCGCTTTGCCGCGTATGCGCCCTTCGGCCAGTGGCAAACCGCGCAAAGCACCCATAAAAGCGATGGCTTCGTAAGCCTTCATGCTGGAATACAGACCGCGCTCTTCCGGCAAATATCCGATGGCGCGCGCCACATCATAAGGCCGGTCATTTCCCAACAGGGTGCGTGTGCCCTCGTCAGGATCGATAATGCCGAGCAGCATTCGCAAGGTTGTCGTCTTGCCTGCGCCATTAGGCCCAAGAATGCCGAAAATGCTGCCTTCCGGCACTGAAATGTCGATCCCGTCAACGGCCAGAATGCCGTCGAAATGCTTCACCAGCCCGCGCGCTTCGATCGCCAGACGCGGGGCCAAAACGCCAGAGGGATTGCCTGTCACCGGAGGTTCGCTTAGCGCTTGTGCCATGTCGCGGGCGTACAGCCACTTATAGTAACGGAGCAAGGCCAAGTATGGTTAACGCGGCGGTAATTGCGGAAATGCAAGGATTTCTGCGGAAAACCGCAGGCGAAATTGGCTTTTCCGCTGTCGGGTTTGCCTCTGCCGACACCAGCCCGACCAGATCCGACCGACTGTTCGCTTGGCTAGGCGAGGGGAATCACGGCTCGATGGAGTGGATGGAAGCGCGCGCCGATCAGCGCGATGCCCCGCAACATTTGTGGCCCGAAGCGCAAAGCGTCATCGCACTCGGCATGAGCTATGCCCCGGCGCAAGACCCGCTTGCCCTTGAAAACCAAGGCGAAATTGCCCGCATCTCGGTTTATTCGCAAGGCGCGGATTACCACGATGTCGTCAAAAAGGCGCTGAAAACACTGGCGCGCACAATGATGTCGAAAGCGTCCACAATGATGCCAAGCAGCGACTTAACGCCGTTTAGCGAGGTCGCGTGCAAGGTCTTTGTCGATACCGCTCCGGTGATGGAAAAGCCGCTGGGCGAAGCAGCGGGAATCGGCTGGCAAGGCAAGCATACGAATCTGGTCAGCAAGTCCGATGGCAGCTGGCTGTTCCTCGGTGCGATCTACACCAATATTCCGTTTCAGCCCGACGCGCCGCATCCCGATCTGTGCGGGTCGTGTCGTGCGTGTCAGGATGCCTGCCCGACCGATGCTTTCCCACATCCCTACAAGCTGGATGCGCGCCGCTGTATCTCGTATCTGACGATCGAGCATAAGGGGCCGATCCCGGAGGAATTTCGCGCTGCCATCGGCAACCGCATCTATGGCTGCGATGATTGTCTGGCCGTCTGCCCGTGGAACAAATTTGCCGAAACCGCCTCGCGCCACACCAAATTTCTGCCGCGCGCCGAACTGGCCGCGCCGCGCATCGCCGACTTTCTGCAATTGGACGATGCCGCATTCCGCAAGCTGTTCTCCGGCTCCCCGATCAAGCGCATCGGGCGCAATCGCTTCGTACGTAACTGCTTGATTGCAGCGGGCAATTCGCGTGATCCGTCACTATGCGCGCAGATCGAGCCGTTGCTCCATGATGACGATCCGGTGGTGGCGGAAGCCGCCAGCTGGGCCAAGGCGCAGCTTACAGCATCTCTTTAAGCGCGACTTCGGTATCGGCCAGCAACGCAGGCTCTATTTCCGCGCGCGCCTCAACCAGCTTGCGCCCTTGCGCATAATCGCGCGTATTGTTGACGCAATCGAGCGCAATCACTTGCCCTTCGCGCAGATACACGACCGAAAACTTGCGCTCCGCCGGATCGCCGCGCAACACCGTCGTGTCGAAATCCGCCGCGATGCCGACTGTCTGCAGGCGCAGATCATACTGGTTGGACCAGAACCACGGCAGAGCATCATATGGCTCTTTCTCGCCGCAAATCGCACGCGCCGCCGTGGTCGCCATGTCATGTGCATTCTGCACCGATTCCAACCGGATGACCGCGCCATTGGCGTAAGGGTTGGCGTGGGCTGCGCAATCGCCGATGGCATACACATCGTCGAGCGATGTGCGGCAAAACTCATCGACATCGACGCCGTTTGCGCCGACCGCCCCCGCTGCGATCAAGGCGCCGACGCTCGGCACGATGCCGATCCCGGTCACGATCACGTCGCATGGCAATACGGTTTCATCTTCCAGCGTCACGCCTGTAACGCGGTCATTTTCGCCGCCCTGAATGCTGGTTACGCCAGCGCCCAGGTGGAAGGCCACGCCGCGCTCGCGATGTTCGGCCAGATAAAAGTTCGACAAATCCTCACCCGCGACCCGCGCCAGCAAGCGATTGCGCGATTCCACAACAGTCACGTCGCACTCCAGCGAGCGCAAAACAGCAGCAGCTTCCAGCCCGATATAGCCGCCTCCGATTACGACGGCCCGCCGCGCGCCTTTGTCGAGATCGCCTTTCAGATGCTCCACATCTTCACGGGTGCGGACCGCATGAATGCCTTCGAAATCGCAGCCCGGCACGGATAGTCGGCGCGGTTCGCCGCCCGCCGCCCAGATCAGTTTGCGGTATCCGATCCGGCTGCCATCGCCCAGCACGACCTCGTGCATCATGGCGTCGATTTCCGCCACATTAGTGCCCATGCGGATGGTAATGTCGCGTTCTTCCCAGAACGCCGCAGGGCGAATCTGGATCCGCTCGAACGTCTTGGCTCCGGCCAGAAAATCCTTGGATAAAGGCGGGCGTTCATAAGGCAAGCTGCGCTCGCGCGTCAGCATCAGGATTGATGCATCGTGTCCGTTTTGCCGCAGGGCAATCGCCGCCTGCGCGCCGCCATGCCCGGAACCCACGATTATGACGTCAGCATTATCCATCAGCGCCGTGTCTGTTGGCAAATGGCCTCCCGGTCAAGGTGCACGATGGCCCCGCGATGTGGGAACGGCTCGAAACAGGGCAATATTAGCCGGCCGGACCTATCGCGTCATCGCCCCAGAACATTGCGGCCCATGCTGGCCAATTGCGCCAGCATTGCCGGAGCATACGGCGTTTGCGACTGTGCGCGCGCGATCATCTCGCGATATTGCTCCACCGCCTGGGCATTGTCGGCCAGCCAGTTTTCAACCGCCTGCACGATATCGTCTTTCGCTCCCTTGCGGCGCGAAATCCGGCGAAGGAATTCCAGTCTGATCTGCTGAAAATCCTGCGCAAGCCCTGCAACCAGCAGCCGCTCCCACACATCGGACGGGTTCATCAACGCCGCCGTGCTTTGCGCCCAATCCAGGCCCAGCTTCCCACCCAGCGTTGTAAATCCGCGCGTAATCTCTGCGACGTCGATTCCGGCATCGCGGGCCAGCGAAGCCAGCCCTACCGATCCGTCGAGCGCGAACAAATGCGCGACTTGTCCGGCCAGTTTATCCGGTGCGCCCGCTTCGACAAGTTCGCCTTGCAAACGTTCGCACAGAACGCGGCTTTCGGTGCCGAGCAATTCGCCGGTCCCTTCCGTCAGGCGGCTGACGCCCGGTCGCAATTGTTCGATCATGGTGCTGGGCGCGGCTTTTGCATCACCCACACGCAGCAGATCGGCCATCTGGATGCGGATCGAGCGCGCCAGCCTGTCGAGCATCAGCAAGCGCGCATCTTCGGGCATTTTGCCGTGTTCGATGGCTTCCCACAAAGCGTCGAGATCGAACAGTTCCTCAGCGACGACAAAGGCGGATGCGACGTGTTGCAGCGTGTCGCCCTCTTCCTCCGCCAATTCGAAAGGATGCACGATGCCAAGGCGATTGATCATGCGATTCGCTATCTTCGTCGCGATCAATTCCTTGCGCAGGCGATGATTGAGGATCTGCTTGCGATATTTGTCCTGCATCGGCGCGGGGAAGGCCTGGATCAGGGTCGGCTCCAGCGCGGCATCATCGACCATGCCACTGGTTTCGATGGCGTCCTGCAGCACCAGCTTGGTGGAGGATAGCAGCACGGCCAGTTCGGGGCGAGTCAGCCCCTCGCCATCGCCCGCACGGCGCATATATGTTTCGCGGTCGGCCAGCCCTTCGGTCGAGCGGTCGAGCGCATCCATCATTTCCAGCGTCTCGATCAAATGCCACTGCGATTCCACTGCTGCTTCGCCGCCGATTTTGGCGATGGACAGGGCGAGTGCCTGCGCTTCGTTGTCCTGCAGCACGATGTCCGCCACTTCGTCGGTCATCTCTTTCAGCAACGCGTTGCGCTTTTCTTCGGACAGTTTGCCGGCCCGGCGCGCGGCTGCCAGTGCGATCTTGATATTGACCTCGTTATCCGAGCAATCGACTCCGGCGGAATTGTCGATGAAGTCGGTGTTCAATCGCCCGCCTTTCAGCGCATATTCGATCCGTCCGGCTTGTGTCACGCCAAGATTTGCGCCTTCGCCGATGACTTTGGCCCGCATCTCGCCCGCATCGATCCGCAGGGAATCGTTCGCCGGATCGCCAACCTCGATATTATTCTGGCTGGCGCTTTTCATGTAAGTGCCGATGCCGCCGAACCAGAACAGATCGACCGGAGCCGCCAGAATGGCAGAGATCAACTTGTCCGGTTCGATGGCGTCGGTTTCGATGCCCAGCATTTTCTGTGCGGTTTTGCTCACGGTGATGGTCTTGACGTTGCGCGGATAGACGCCGCCGCCGCGCGAGATCAGGTCTTTGTCGTAATCGTCCCAGCTTGACCGGGGCAGATCGAACAATCGCTGCCGCTCTTTCCAGCTTTTCGCCGGATCGGGGTCGGGGTCGATGAAGATGTGGCGGTGATCGAACGCCGCGACCAGCTTCAATGCCTTGGACAGCAGCATTCCGTTGCCGAAGACATCGCCCGACATATCGCCGCAACCGGCCACGGTGACCGATTCTTCCTGCACATCGATGCCCATTTCGCGGAAGTGGCGCTGTACCGAAATCCATGCGCCGCGCGCAGTGATGCCCATCGCCTTGTGGTCGTATCCGTTGGAGCCGCCGCTGGCGAACGCATCGTCGAGCCAGAAATCCTCGCTTTCGGCGATGGCGTTGGCAACGTCGGAGAAACGCGCTGTGCCTTTGTCCGCCGCAACCACGAAATACGGGTCTTCGCCGTCGAGGATGCGCACATCTTGCGGATGCACGACTTTGTCATCGACGATGTTGTCCGTCACCGACAGCAGGGTGCGGATGAAGACTTCGTAGCTGGCTTGGCCCTCGGCGGCCCACGCATCGCGATCGCGTGCAGGGCTGGGCAGTTGTTTGGGGTAGAAACCACCCTTGGCGCCCGTCGGCACGATCACGGCGTTCTTCACCCGCTGCGCTTTCATCAGGCCCAGCACTTCGGTGCGGAAATCGTCGCGTCGGTCGGACCAGCGCAAGCCTCCGCGCGCGATTGGTCCGGCGCGCAGATGGATGCCTTCGACCCGGCGCGAATAGACCCAGATTTCGCGCCACGGCAGCGGTTTGGGCAAATTCGGGACCAGTGCGGAATCGATTTTGAAGGCCAATGCTTCATCGGCTGCGGGCGAAAAGGCGTTGGTGCGCAGGATCGCATCGACCAGCGCTTTATAGAGGCGCAGCAAGCGGTCATCATTGATCGCGCTGACTTTGGTCAGGCCGCTGCGGATGTCTTCCTCGGCCTGACTGATGGCCTCGTCGCGCGAGCCTTTGAAAGCGGGATCGTGCCGCGCGGTAAACAGGGCGACCAGTCCCGCCGTGACTTTGGGCGCGCCGCGCAAAGCATCGACCACGGTGTAGATGGTGAAAGTGATCCCGGCCTGCCGCAAATAGCGATAGAAAGAGCGCAGCCAGGTCGCTTCGCTCGCGCCAAGACCAGTCTCCGTCACCAGCCGGTTGAACGGATCGTTTTCTTCCTGATTGTTGAGGACGGCGGCAATCGCCTGTTCGATCGGTTCTGCTCGCTGATACACGGCTTCGGGATCGACCGTTTCGGGCAGCGACAGGGTAAAATCATGGATCGTGCCGAGATTGCCATTATCGAGATGCGTCGGCACTTCGGTGCATACGGTGAAGCCAAAATTCTCCAGCGCCGGGACGGCATCGGATAGCGGCAGGCTGCCGGTGGTCTGATACAATTTCAGCCGCAGATCGGTATCATTGGCATCCGCGCGCCGATACAGGCGGGCATCGCGCGTAACCGGAGCAGGGGCATGATCGGGATTGCCATAATCGGCGGGTTCGCGCCGGTCCTGCGGCTCGGCATGGGTTTCGGCGGGGTGCAAACTGCGCAAGCGAACAATGTCGCGTGCTGCCTCTGCCGGGCCATTTTCACCGCGATAGCTGTTCGGGAAACTTTCGGCATAGCGGCCTGCAATTGCCGCTGCACGTCCCGGTTCCTGCGTCTTGGCCAGCTCGGTTTCGACCGCCTCGCCCCATCCGCGCAGCATGATTTGCAGCCGTTCTTCCAGCTCGGCCTCGCTGACCTTTTTGGTGCCTTCGCGAAAATCCAGCACGAAGCGGAGCATAGCAAGATTGCCGCCTTCCACTTCGAGGCTGTAATCCAGCATCGGCGCTTCGCAGCCTTCCTCGATCAGCGACTGGATGCGCAGACGCACCTGCGTGGCCAGCATATCGCGCGGGATCCACACGAAGGCAAACAAGTGGCGCGACAGCGGGGCGGTTACCAGCGCAAGGCGCGGGCGCGGACGATCCACCAGGCTCATCATAGTGGTTGCGATGCGCGCGACATCATCCTTCGAAAAGCCGATCAGCACATCATGCGGCAGCGCGGTCAGCGCATGGACCAACGCTTTTCCGGCATGGCTGCCCGTGTCGAAATCGAGGTCCGCCATGATCGTCTCGATCTGCTCGGCAAGACGCGGCACACTGCGCGGTGGAGCGGCCAGCGCCGCCGAGGTCCACACGCCGGCATGGATCGACAGCGCTTCGATTTTATCCTTCTCGCCCCGCACCGGAACGATGAACAGATCGAGCGGCACGCGGCGGTGCACACTGGACAGGTGATTGGCCTTGATGATGAGAAGCTGGCGATCATCGGCATCATCCTCGTCGAACCATGCAAAGGCGCTTTTAATCGAGCTTTCGGCGAGGATTTCCTTGGTGCTTTTGCGGCAGATACCGATGGCGGATTTCTGTTCGCCTGCGCGCGTTTGCACGACATGGCCAAGCTGCGTCAGCATCCCCTTGTTCAGCCAGTCCAGCAGCGCGGCATCGGGATGTTCGCCCAGCCGTTTGGCATCGCGCTTCATCGCCGTTTGCAATTTGGGCCAGTCATTGACCGCCGCCCGCACGTCTTCCAGTGTTTCGCGCAAGGCTTTGGTCAAAGCGCGGCGCGTGCGCGCATCGACGCGGCTGGTCTCGATATAGACCATCGATTCGTACATCGCCTCGTCCGGCTCGCCTGCCGGAATCGCCTCCAGCGTGCCGTCCTTGTCGCGCGTGACCGGCACGATCGGATGAACCAGACGGTCGATCGACAATCCATGCGCCGCGATGATCGCCGCAACCGAATCCACGATAAACGGCATATCGTCATTGATGATGGCGATGCGCATAAAGCGCCGCTCGTCCGTGGCCGTGCCAAGCGCGATGGCGGTTTTGCCGAAGCTGCGCTGCGATCCGGTTTCCAGCAAAAATTCCGCCGCATCGCGAATTTCGTTAGCGGGAAATGCATCGTCGCCCGGCAGCATCGAATGCTGAATCCGCTGCTCTAATTGCTTCACCAGTTTTGCGGGAATGTCCGGCGTGTTCTTGGCGGTTTTGGCTTTACCGGACCGTTTGGTCGCGCTTTTGGTTTCGGCACCCATTCCTGAAAGCTCCATCGGCCCGGACTTGCCTGAGCCACTTGTAAAAAGGCCCGCCATGTGTGCGGGACGAATGTCAGACGTCTGGCCCTAAGCCTGCTAGCGGGGCGAAGCAAGCGCAGTAATGCGGTGCAAGTCCAGTAATTTACGCGGGGTAATGGCGGATGTCGAAGGGTTCTAGCGGCCTTCCGGCTGTTGCGCTGACGGGGCTGCATCTGGCTGCGTCGCTGCGTCAATTCCTGTGTCGCTGGCTGATGTGCCGGATAGATCATCGAGGCTGTCGAGATAGGTCTGCGCGCGTTTTGCCTGCGCGCTGTCAGGGGCAACTTCGATGACCGAAGCGAAGCTCAATCGCGCCTCGTCATAGCGTCCCGAAACCGCCGCAATGACGCCCGCTTCAAGCCCGATCTCAGGGTTTTGCGGAGCCAGCGTGGCGGCTCGCTCGATCTGCGCCTGCGCATTGGCATAGCGTTCCAGCCTGCGCGACAATGTCGCCGATAACAGCCAGGCGGTGGCGTTGTCAGGCAACGCTTCGCGCGCATCGCTCAAGGCATCGGCAGCGTCTTCATTGCGCGACAATCCGACCAGCGCACGGGCGCGATCGATATGCGTCTCGCCAAGAAGCTGCTGATCGTCCAACGCCACTGCATCGATCCGCGCCATATCAAGCGCTTCCAGCGCACCCTCGAATTCGCCCGATGCCAGACCCGCATTGCCGGCCAGCGCACTCAACCGCCCGCGTGCAGCATTATCGGTGTCGGGCAGCCGGTCGCGCGCATCCAGAAAAACCGTCATCGCATCGGCAAATTGCCCCTGCGTATAAAACGCCATGCCAAGGCACTGGCGCGCATTGGCGGCATCGGTCCCGTCCGCATCTTGCATCCATGCGCGGGCAGCGTTCTCGCCGGAAACGGGATTGTCGCGCACCGCCAGCAGACATTGGCGCAAGCGTTCGGGAATCGCAGTTGCGGCTTGCGGCTGTTGTTGCTCAGACTGGGCGGCGCGGCGACCTTCGGGATCGATCGGCAATTCTGACAGGCCCTGCTCGGCGGGATTGGGGCCGACCTGCATGATCAGCAGCGGGAGGATGGCGGATAAAATCATGCGTTTGCCTTTTGTCGTGGCGCTGTTCTGTTCAGGCTTATGTCACTTGCAGCATAGTCGCGACGGTCCGCAGCAACAGCGCAATATCCTGTGGCCGGGACAGCCGGTGATCGCCATCTTTTATCAGCGTCACTTGAACATCATCCGAACGCAGCGCATCGGCCAGCCGCAAGCTGATCTGCCACGGCACATCGGCATCTTGCTGACCGTGGATCAGGCGAACCGGGCAGTCTATCGCAATTTCGCCATCGAGCTGCCGCTGGCCTTGCGCATCCTGCCAGAATTTTGCGTGTGTCGGCGTTGGCTCCGGGCCGTAGGGATTGTCTTCGTAAATCGTCTCGCCGCCCGCCAGTTTGGCTTTCTGATCGGGCATATAGCCCCATTCGGAAAAGTCGGGCGCGGGCGCGATCCCGATCATTCCGGCAAGGCGCTTATGCAGCGCCAGCCCAACGAGCAGCATCAGCCAGCCGCCCATCGACGAACCGATTAAAATGATGTCACCGCCGGCCCCTTCGTTGACCCCTTCGCTAACCCTGCCGCCGACTTTCGCTTTTATGACAGCCAGCACTTCGTCGCGCCATTTCGTCAGCGTACCATCGGCGAAATCGCCTTCACTCTGCCCGCAACCGGAATAGTCGAGCAGTAATGTGGCCACCCCGCGCTCAGCCGCCCATTCTGCCAGCGCCGTAGCTTTGCCGCCCGCCATGTCGGACATATAGCCCGGCAGGAAGACAAGGCACGGCCCCGCTCCATCGGTGTAGCGGTAAGCGATGCGCCGCCCGTCGGGCAATTCGTGGAATTCAGGCGTGTTGTCGGTGGTCATGCGCCGCGACTTAGCAGGAAGCACGGGCAATCGGGAAGAGCTTTAGAACAGGCTGAACTCTTCCACATCCTCGTCATCCGCGCACATGGATTTCAGCGCCTCGAATTCCGCATCGGTCAGCACTGGCGGGTAGTCCGCGCCTTCCTTCGCACTCGCACGAAACGCCTTCGCGCGCTCGACGCCAGACGGGTGCGTCGCGATCCAGCCGACCACGGCATCGGCTTCTTCTCCGCCGCGTTCCTCCACCATCCGCTCGAAAGAATTCCGCCGCGCCATCGGGTGAGATGTCGCTGCGTGCCATCTGCGCCCGCGCATATTCGTCCGCCTCGCGTTCGGCATCGCGCGAATAGCTCATTCCGGCCAGCGCCATCGCGCTTTCCCCGAAGCCGCCGCCAAAGCCGCTGGCCAGCGCCGACAGGCCAAATTGCCGCAACAGCGCCGTCATCACATGGCGCTCGCGCACATGGCCGACTTCATGCGCCAGCACACCGGCGAGTTCTTCCGCGCTTTCCGCTTGCTGGATCAATCCGTCGAACAGCAACACTTGCCCGCCGGGCAGCGCGACTGCATTCACCATTTCAGAATTGGCGACGCCAGCGCGCACTTTTTCAGCGCCCGGATCGACTTCGCCCAGCATCTTGGCCAAAGCCGCATCGCCCTGCGGCGTGTGGCAGAGGCGATTGCCGAGATCGCCAATCATCGCATTGCCCAATTGCCGCTCCCAGCGTTCCGGCACCATCGGGCCGAGCCAGTTGGGCGCGGTCATAAACAATGCCACCGCCGCGACACTGACCACGGCGAAAGCTGCGGCTGCTCTGCCCAAGCCAATCCGGTCAACCCACGCGCCATAATCCGACTTTTGCGGCAATTTTGCGGCCAGTCCGGGGGCAGTCTGCGTCGGCAGGACGAGGCGGAAATCCGGCTCGTCTGTCATGCCATAGATCGTTTCGTCGCGCCGCTGCTCGCGATATTTAAGGGTGTCCAATGCAATAGTCACGGGGGCCTCGCCGTCCTGCGCCAGTACGAGATTGCCCGCGCCATCCCATCGCGCAAAACCTTCGCGGCGCAATGCGCTCTGCCCGTCATACCAATGGGCAGGCAACCCCTCCAACGACCCGGCTACAGCTCCCGATCCTACGCTGACACCGTCATCCATCAGATCGCGCCCATATCGAACGCATCCAGCAGTCCTTCGCCATGTTTCGCGGTCGTTGTCGTGGATTGCGTCAATTCATCCAGCAGGATTTCGCCGCCCGCTTCCATATGGATCATGAAAAACTTCCAATGCCGATAGCTCAGGAAAATCAGCCCGATGCCCAGCGTGAATACGACCAGCGCGGCGTCTCCAATGATCAGCTTGATCCAGTCCCCGGTCGAGGCGTTGAAGGAAAACTGCAAATGGCCCCAAGTCGTCTCGCCCACGACTTCGCGGTAATAAGCGGAGTAGAACGCGACCGCGATAATGCCCAACACGACGTAAAACAGAAAAAACGCAATGATTGCACCAACCAAAGCGCCGATGCCCGCGCCCTCTTCCCCGCCGATGCCATATCCGGCCAGACCGCCCATTGCGCCGACAACAAATGTCACCGCAACGATGATAAACGGCGCAAGGTAAAACAGCAGGAAGCGCGCGAACACATTGCCCGCTTGCGCCTGCGCATCGAATTTATACGGGCCGAAGCTCATTTCCCGCCACCGCTGGTTCCACAGGCTGGTCATGGACCACGGGATCAGCAGGCCGAGCGGCAGATAGCCGACCACACTCTTCCACATATAGCTGATGCCATATCGGAAGCCGGGATTGTGGCTGCCCCCGCGAATGCCGCGCCAGCGGGTGCGGGACAATCGGTATCGCAGCGCGCGATATTTCGCGAGACCGTAGAGGTAAAACAGGGCGACGGTGGCGATGATACCGATGATGCCTGCCGCCGCCTGATAGCCGCGAAAGATCAGCGCCTGAACGCCGAATTGCAGAAACAGGAACGGGATGCCGAACAAGACGGCCACGATGAGGAAGCCGATAAACAGCTCCATGCCTGTGCCTGCCCATTCGAGGCGCTCATCGACGAACCGGCTGCGCGACCAGAGATAGCGCCGCTCTCGCGCGGTGGCCCAGAAGCGATAAATGCCCAGCGTCACGATCGTCAGCAGAAGATTGGTAAAGGCGATCGGCGCGAATTCTTTCCACGTGCCATCGAAGCCGAAGGCGCTCTCGGCGTCGGTATCCTTGAATTGCATGATCGGTTTTTCCCCACCCCAGTTCTTGGCCAAACGTTTCCATTCGCGGTGCGGCAAGTCAAGCAGGAAGGGCTGGCCCTGCTTGGCGAAGGACGCGGCGTAAAGCGGCGCTAGGGTAGCGATAAAAGGCCGGGGTTACGATTTGGTGTCGCGCAGGAATATCTCCTCGATGGCGAGATCGAAGACATCGGCGATCCGGAAAGCCAGCGGCAGAGAGGGGTCGTAGCGACCCGTTTCGATGGCGTTCACCGACTGCCGCGATACGCCAAGCTGCTCGGCCAAAGCCTGCTGGCTCCAGTCACGCTCTGCGCGCAGCACTTTCAAGCGATTGTTCATAATGCGCGATCGCGCTGCACCAATTGACCAAGGCCCATCCCGATGGCCCAGACCGGCAGCACCCACCACGACCAGATATGCGGGACCAGCCCGAACATCTCCATAAAGCCCCAAAACGTGCCGAGCGCCAACACAATACCAAGGCCCCACACGGCGGCAATCATCGCGCGATGGCGTAAATATTCGTCCTGCTCGTCGGTTATATAACGGCCCATGACCGCGATCATCGCAAAGGTTGGTATGGCGGGCAACAACGCTATGCCGAAGATCGCTGCGTCGGATAATTCATAGCGATTCCATAGCGTCATCGCGATGCCAAGGCCGATCATGTAGCCAAGCGAGGTGATGGCGATTCCTTTGTTGTAGCGTTTCAGAGCCGGACTGACTGCACCGCAAGCATCTGCATAATTCTGCAAGCTGCGATAGAACTGCGCCCCTAACAACAATGGGACGATCAGCAGCAGATATGTCGGACCGCGTTCGACTGCGCCGCTGAATTTTAATCCGGCGATAATGCCGAGTGTCGCGAACATCAGCCCTGCCCACAGGCCTGGCTTCTGCCAGACAGATAGTTTCGTAGCCTCGGTCATGCGCAGGACTTTCCGCAGCGCGCCTTTCCGAACACGACCGATGGGAAAAGCGCAACCAAAGCAATCGGTGCAAATTGCGCAAATTTCTCCGGCACAATGCCAAGCACCGCCAACAAAGCGATGGCGATCATGGCGCAGGCCAACAGAATGGACTTTTGAATACGACTCATGACAAACTCCCTTTTCAATATGTAAAGCGTGTTTGTCATACGGATTTTGCGATGTCAAGCTAGCTTTCCATACTGGGCCAGTAACGCGGCTCGTCGATCCGCTCCCAACGCCTAGACATCTGGCCGCATATTCTCGCATCGGGCTTTGCGAGCGCACGACCCTGTGGCATGGGCGCGCGCAATCATATAATGGACGCGACATGACGGAACTTTTGAAAATCAGCCTGCCCGATGGCTCGGTGCGCGAAATGGAGCCGGGCAGCACCCCTGCCGATGTGGCCGCCGCAATCGGCCCCGGTCTGGCGAAAGCCGCTCTTGCCGCACACGTAGACCACGGCGATGGCGGCGAAGTGCGCGATTTGCAGCGCCCTTTCGATGGCGATGCGAAGCTGGCGCTGATCACCTCGAAAGACGAGGCCGAGGCGCTGGAACTGGTCCGGCACGATTACGCCCATGTCCTGGCCGAGGCGGTGCAGGCCTTGTGGCCCGGCACGCAGATTACCTTTGGTCCGGCGACCGATGACGGGTTTTATTATGACGTGATGGCACCGGCTGGCCGCGATCCGTTTTCGATGGACGATCTGCCCGCAATCGAAGCCAAAATGCGCGAGATTATCAAGGCCGACAAGCCGCTGATCCGCGAGGAATGGCAGCGCGACGATCTGATTGCCTGGTTTCAGGATAAGGGCGAAGCATTTAAGGCCGAATGGGCTGCCGAACTTCCCGCAGGCGAGCCGCTGACAGTGTATCATTCGGGCGCAATCGGGGCGCAAGGCACTTGGCTTGATCTGTGCAGGGGGCCGCATTTGCCCTCGACCGGGCGGCTGGATGCAGAAGCCTTCAAGCTGATGCGGGTGGCGGGCGCATATTGGCGCGGCGATCAGAACAACGCGCAATTGACGCGGATTTACGGGACCGGCTGGCTCAACAAGAAACAGCTTAACGCGCACCTCCATCGCCTCGAAGAAGCGGGCAAGCGCGATCACCGCAAGCTGGGCCGCGAAATGAACCTGTTCCACTTGCAAGAAGAGGCGCACGGCTCGGTTTTCTGGCATCCCAAGGGCTATATCATCTGGCGTGAGCTGGAGGCTTATATGCGCCGCGCGATGGATGGCGCAGGCTATAGCGAAGTCAAAACGCCGCAGTTGATGGATATCCGCCAGTGGGAAAGCAGCGGTCACTGGGGCAAATATAGCGGCAATATGTTCGCCGTCCCCGACATCGTGCCGGATGGCGACAGCAGCGGGCCGAAAGTTGCCGAAGACGCCGACTGGATGGCGATCAAGCCGATGAATTGCCCGGCCCATGTCCTGATTTTCAAGCAGGGCATTACGTCCTATCGCGACTTGCCGCTGCGCATGGGCGAAATGGGCTGCTGTCACCGCAACGAGCCGCATGGCGCGCTGCATGGATTGATGCGCGTCCGCCAGTTTACGCAGGATGACGGGCATATTTTCTGCACCGAAGAGCAGGTGGTCGAGGAAGTGCGCCGCTTCTGCGAATTGGCGGGGCGGGTTTATCGCGAGCTGGGCTTTGCCAAATTCGCGGTCAAGCTGGCCACGCGGCCCGACGAACGGTTCGGCTCGGATGCGGATTGGGATAAGGCTGAACAGGAATTGCGCGACGCCGTGGCCGATGCCGGGATGGCGACGCCGGAATATGGCTGGGAGGAATTGCCGGGCGAAGGGGCGTTTTACGCGCCTAAGCTGGAATGGCATTTGACCGATGCGATCGGGCGGACGTGGCAGGTCGGCACGATCCAATCCGACCGCGTGCTGCCCGAACGGCTGGATGCGAGCTATATCGGCGAGGATGGCGGTCGCCATCGCCCGGTCATGCTGCACCGCGCGATCTTCGGTTCTTACGAGCGGTTTATCGGCATTCTGATCGAGAATTACGCGGGCAAATTGCCGCTATGGCTGGCTCCGGTGCAGGCAGTGGTCGCGCCGATCGTGTCCGATGTGGATGGTTATGCGGGCGAGGTGCTGGCGAAACTGGAAGCGGCAGGGATTCGCGCGCATAGCGATCTTCGCAACGAGAAGATCAACTACAAGGTGCGCGAGCATTCTCTGGCGAAAGTGCCGCATCTGCTGGTCGTGGGCAAGCGCGAGGAAGAGGGCGGCACGGTTGCGATCCGGACGTTGGGCGAAAAAGAACAGCGCGTGATGAGCCTGGATGAAGCGGTGGCGTGGTTGCGCGATGCCGCTATTGCGCCGGATCTCAGGGACTAAAGCCGCTCAGAACGGGTGCCAGCTACCCGCGAGCATCAACGCCAGCCCGCAAGCCAGCACGATGCCGCGCGGCAGTATGTCCTGCGCGAGCGCCAAGGTGTTCGTTTGAACATAAGAGATTGCGCGCGTCATAGGGGCGGTTCTGGCGGCCAGTCCCTAACAAAACCTTACCATTAACCCTTTGGCGCGACCCACGAGGCGCGAGTCCACGAGGCGAGGATCATTAGGCGCGGACCATTACGCGCCGGGCATTTGCTGGCTGGCGCAGTGGAAGCCGCCACCTCCGGCCAGCACGGCATCGGCGGGTAAGCCAATACAAGCGCGATCCGGGAAATGCGCGCCAATGGCTTCGACCGCGTCGCATCTTGCGGCACCCCGAATGTCGGCACGACGACCAGATGCGTGGTGATCGCGAAATTGGCATAGCTGGCCGGTTCGGGCTGATTGCCGCTTGTAATCAGGCCGGGTGAGGGGATGGCATGGACGGTCAGGCCGAAGGCTTCTGCGCGGGCGCGCGCATCGGTATAAATCGCGGCGTTGGGATCGGTCTGGCCCGCCGCTTCAGCCAGCACGATCTCTCCCGGCGCCACGAACCGCGCCAGATTATCGACATGGCCATCGGTGTGGTCGCCGATCAATCCTTCGCCCAGCCAACACACGCGCGTGAAACCCAAATCGCGCGCCAGTCGCTCCTCAATTTGCGAGCGTTCCAGCACCGGATTGCGGTTCGGATTGAGCAGGCATTGCTCGGTCGTCAGGCACAGGCCCGTGCCATCGCCCTCGATCGCGCCGCCCTCCAATATCCAGTCGGCAATGTCGAGCGGCAAACCGGCATCATGTGCCAGCTCCGCGCCGATGGTTTCATCGCCCGCCATGCGGTATTTCCCGCCCCAACCATTGAAGCCGAACCGGCGGGCTTCGCGCTGACCATTGGCCACCACCACCAGCGGTCCGGTATCGCGCAGCCAGATGTCGCCGTAATCGCGCCGCTCCAGCTTGACCGCGCCTGTGACCAGCGACTTTGCACGCGCTTCGTTTGCGGCATCGCGTACCAGAAGCCGCACTTCCTGCCCGCTATCGGCAACAGCGTTCGCGAAGGCGGCAATCTGCTCTTGCGCAGCGCCTAAAAAGCCCGGCCATTCCGCCTCATCATGCGGAAAGCCGATCCACAGCCAGTCTTGCGGTGCCCATTCGGGCGGCATGACGACAGGACCGGGGATCGACATTGAGCAGCCTCCGCGCTAGCCGTTAATCAGCAGCCGCCATCGCTTGCGCAATCCTTGTCGCGGATGGCGCGGAATTCATCACCCTCGACCCAATTGGGCCAGCTTGTCGAATTGCCCAGCATCCGGCCGACACGGTAAAACAATTGCAGATCGGACATGACGCCCGACCAGTCCCAGTCCTCGTTAAACTCGTCCTTTGGCCCGTGATAACGGTTATCGACGTAATCCTTGGCCACTGCTGCGCCCGCTTCCACGCCGCCAATGACCAGATCTTCGCCGCCATCGACATACATCATCGGCACGCCGCGCTTGGCAAAGGCGAAGTGATCGGAGCGGTAATAATAGCCCTTTTCCGGGGTCGGCTCAGGCGTCGCGACACGGCCCAGATCACCCAGCGCCTTATCGAGGAAATCATCCAAACGGCTTTTCCCGCCGCCCACGACCATCACGTCATTGGCGGGTCCGGCCACTTGAAACGCATCCATATTGATGCCGCCGACGGTCTGATTCAGCGGAAACACGGGGTTTGCCGCGTAATAATCCGCGCCGAGCAAGCCCGATTCCTCTGCCGTTACGGCCAGAAACACCTGCGTCCGGTCGGTCGCGCCCGCTTTGTTGTGCGCCTCGGCCAAAGCGACCAGCGCCGCTGTGCCGGTGGCGTTATCGACCGCGCCGTTGCAAATATCATCGCCATCAGGGGCCGGTGTGCAGCGTCCCAGATGGTCCCAATGCGCGGTGTGAATGACATATTCGTCGGCGCGTTCGCTGCCCGGCAGGATGCCGATGACGTTTTGCGAGGCGAATTTGCGGATGTCGTTGGCAAAGCTGGTGGAGGCGGTCAGGCCCAGCGGCACGGCCTTGAAGCCCTCTTGCTTGGCAGCTTGGCTAAGATCGCCAAAATCCTGTCCGGCGGCGGTCAGGATTCGCTCGGCCACGCCCTTTTGCATCCAGCCATTCATGCTGGTTAGCGCCGGAGCATTCGCGCCGCGCTGCGCATAGGCTTGCGGGCCGGACCACGAGGATTCGACCACTTGCCAGCCGTAGGCGGCGGGAAAATCGTCATGAATGATGATCGCGCCCGCTGCGCCCTGACGCGCGGCTTCCTCGTATTTATACGTCCAGCGTCCGTAATAGGTCATCGCCCGCCCGCCAAATGTGCCTTCCAGCCCTTCGGTTTCGTAGTCGGGATCATTGACGAGGATCACGGCAGTTTTGCCGGTCATGTCCACGCCTTCATAATCGTTCCAGCCGCGTTCGGGCGCGGAAATGCCGTAACCCACAAACACCAGCTCGCTGTTATCGAGCGATGTCTTCGCATCTTCGCGATAGGTCACGCCGACCCAGTCGCGACCAAATTCCAGCCGACCCGCATCGCCCATCCCTGAGATGGTCAGCGGGGCAAAATCCCTGCCGGTAATCTCGACCAGCGGGACGTTCTGCACCCACGATCCGTTATTGCCCGGCGACAGGCCCGCCTGCGCAAAGCGTTCTGTTAGCAGCGCAACGGTCTTTTCCTCGCCCGGTGTGCCCGGCATCCGGCCTTCGAATTCGTCCGAGGACAAGGTGCGGGTGATGTCCACCATAGTGGCTTCCGAAATATCGCCCGCTGCCACATCGGGCAGATCGAGCGTGTTCACATCGCCCTGCGTTCCGATGGAATTGCAGGCACTTAAAGCCAGTCCGAGCGTGATAGCGGCTAATGTTGTGGTTGTGCGGATCATGGAAGTTCGTGTCCTTGGCTTGGCCGAATGCGAGCATGGGCAATCTGGCCCGATCTGTTGCAGATGTTTGTCGCAGAGCAGGGCGTGCTTATCAAGAGTGTTGGCTTATCAAGGGTGCTTGCACAGGGATGTTGCGCGCGCGTGCGGGCAGGGGCAAGGATGGCATCATGACCGGCGACTGGAATTTTGCGATCACGCGCGCCCGCGCCCATTCGCCTTATCTTGCCAAGGGGCTGGAGCGGTGGCCGGACCTCAGCGAATTGCTGGAAGCGGGCGAGGTGGACAAGGCGCTGGACCGTGCAAAAGCGGTCCCCACCGATGCCAAGGATGCGGCAAGCGCCTTGCGACGGGAAAAGTCCGCCCTGTCGCTGGTGCTGGCAATCGGCGATCTGGCGGGCGCTTATTCGGTCGATTTCGTGATGGCGGAATTATCGGACTTTGCCGACCGCGCCATGCACCGCGCCTTGCAAGCCGTCATCGCAAAGCGTGTGCCGGATGCGCCGGTTGAGAAGCAAGTCGATGGCATCTTTGCATTGGCGCTGGGCAAGCTGGGCGCGCGCGAGCTGAATTATTCCTCCGACATCGATCCCATCCTGATTTACGACCCGTCAAAGCTGCCCCGGCGAGAGCGCGACGACCCTGCCGAAGCAGCGCAGCGTTATGCGCGGCAATGGGTGCGGCTCTTGTCCGACAGCACGGCGGATGGTTATGTGTTTCGCGTCGATCTGCGCCTGCGTCCGGCGTCCGAAATCAGCCCGCTGGCTGTGCCGCTGAACGGAGCGTTATCGCATTACGAAACGAGCGCGCTGGCATGGGAGCGCGCCGCGTTCATCCGGGCGCGCAGCGCAGCGGGCGATGTAGCGGCGGGGGAAGACTTTCTCGACCAGATCGACAGTTTCGTGTGGCGGCGGAGCCTCGATTTCGGAGCCATCGACGCGGTGCGCCGCCTCACTCACCGCATCCGCGACAATCACAAAGGCCCGCCGACGCCGGTTCCCGGATACAGTCTGAAACTGGGGCGTGGCGGTATCCGCGAGATCGAATTTTTCGCGCAAACGCATCAGCTTATTCATGGCGGGCGCGATCCAAGCCTGCGCAGTTCGGGCACGCGCGCGGCGCTGGACGCGCTGGCCGCAGCGGGCCGCATTACCTCAGACGACGCGGTGATGCTGGGCAAGTCCTACGATGCGCTGCGGGTGATCGAGCATCGCTTGCAAATGGTGGACGACCGGCAGACGCATTCGCTGCCCGATGGCGCGGCGCTCGACAATGTGGCGCAGTTGCACGGGCTTGACGATGGCGCGGCCCTGCTCGCCTATCTTGACCCGATTTGCGAAGCGGTGGGTGAGCGGTTCGACCGCCTGATTGCCGAGGATCGTCCGCCAAAATTGCTGACGCCTGCCAAGCTGGCCGATGAACTTGTGCCGCAACTCGATACGCTGGGCTTTGCGAAAAGCGCTGAGCTGGCGACCCGCATCGCCGGATGGGCCGATGGCCGTTATCGCGCGCTGAAAAGCGAAGCGGCGCGGGCGGCGTTCTTTGCAATGCAGCCCGATCTGCTGGAAGCAATGTCGGATACGCCCGATCCGGAGCGTGCACTGACGCGGGTGGAGGCGTTGCTGGAGCGCCTGCCCAGTGCAGTCAATCTGTTCCGCCTGCTGGAAGCGCGCCCCGCTTTGCTGGATCAGCTGATGCGGATCGTCAGTCTTGCCCCGCCGCTGGCCGCAGAACTGGCGCGCCGCCCTGAATTGCTGGACCCGCTGATCGATCGCAGCGCTTTCGACTTACCCGGCGAGGTGCCGGAACTCGCCGCGCTGATGCACCTGACCGATGACGATGCGGAATATGAGGAGCGGCTGGACCGCATCCGGATTGTCACTGGCGAAACGCGCTTCACGCTGGGCGTGCAATTGATCGAGGCGGCGCATGACCCGCTCGACATCGCGGGCGGCCTGTCGCGGACAGCAGAAGCGGGAATGCAAGTTGCGAGCGAAGCCGCTGCCGCGCAATTTGCCGAGAAACATGGCGTGATCGAGGGCGCGGAATTGATTGTGCTGGCGCTGGGGCGGCTGGGCGGCGGGATGCTCACGCACGCTTCCGATCTCGACATCGTATATCTGTTCAACGGCTCGCATGAAGCGGAATCCGACGGGCCGCGTCCGCTTGGCGCGACGCTGTATTTCAACCGGCTGGCGCAGCGGGTTAGTGCGGCGCTTTCGGTCCCGACGGCGCAGGGCGCATTATATGAAGTCGATACGCGGCTGCGCCCGCAAGGCAATCAGGGGCCGCTTGCAGTCAGCTTCGACAGTTTTGCGCGCTATCAGAAAGAAGCCGCCTGGACCTGGGAGCATATGGCGCTGACCCGCGCGCGCGCGATCACCGGCTCACCGCATTTGCGGCAGGCGCTTGATGCGCTGGTGGACGAAGTGCTGACTGCGCCGCGCGATGCGGCGAATTTGCGGGAAGCTGTGCTGTCCATGCGCGCCGATATGGCCGAGCATAAGCACCCGGCGGGCGCGCTGGATGCCAAGCTGCTGCGCGGGGGCATGGTCGATCTGGAATTCATGATCCACTATCTGCAATTGCGCGATCAGACCGCGTTGAACCCTGCTCCGGTCAAAGCCATCGCGGAATTGGGCGAAGCGGGATTGCTGGACCGGCCGGACGAATTGCAGCACGCCAATGCCCTGATGAACCGCATTCTGGTGTCGGCGCGGTTGCTGGCCCCCGATCTGGCCGTGCCGCATGATGCTGCGGCGCTGGTGCTGGCCAAGGCGTGCGGGGCAGACAGCATGGATGCGCTCTTGCAAGAACTGACGCGTGCGCGCCATAGCGTTGCAGCAAGCTGGCACACCATATTCGGCGAGACATTGGAGATAGAATGATGAGTGACGACAATTGGCCGCAGGCAGGCGATCCGATGCCCGATATCGCGATGGAAACGCCTGATGGCGGCACGGTAAAGCCCAGCGATTTTGCGGGCCGCAAAGCCGTGTTCTTCTTCTATCCCAAGGACAATACGCCGGGTTGCACGATCGAAGCAAAGGACTTTACCGCGCTGAAAAATCAATTCGACAAAGCGAATGTTGCGTTGCTGGGCATCAGCAAGGATTCGGCCAAGAAGCATCAGAACTTCATTGCCAAGCACAGCCTTGAAACGCCGCTCGCCACCGATGCCGCAGAGAATGGCCTGTCCGATGCGCTGGGCGTGTGGACCGAAAAATCCATGTTCGGCAAGAAGTATATGGGGATGGTGCGCGCGACTTATCTGATCGGCGAAGATGGCAAGATCCTGCGCGTCTGGCCGAAGGTCAAAGTCAAAGGCCATGCGCAAGAGGTGCTGGAAGCCGCGACCGCTTGATTTTCGCCTGAGCTTACGGCGCCGCCTTAAATGCGCGGCAAAATGATGGGGAAATTGTGGCCCTGCATCCTTGACGGCATACACCGTCCGGCGAGCCGTGCGATCAAGCGTTTATCATAACAATCACCGGATTCGCGCAAAAGCGCCAAAAACTCGCGGTTTCATGTTGGTTTATGGTTAATTGGCAAGTCACGAACGGTTGTTTTTCACAACTCATCCCGTCTCGCTTTCAGACTGTCGCGAGAGTGCCACGAGTCGCTTGCGAAAATTAAGGTTTGACCCTTAGCTAACATCAACACGCAAATCGGACATCGGTTCCGGTTTATTTTTTGGACAAAGCCAGCCTGTCAGTCAGGCCATGCTTTAGGGAGCTGCCAAGTGAAACATCACGGGCGGCAAGACGGGTCAAACATATGATTTCCATACTTCGCTCCAAGCTGGCTGTTGCGCTTGGCTCTTTATTGGCGATTGCCGCAACTCCGGCTCAGGCCGAAGATATTATCGTTCCGTCCGGCGCTCAGGCCGCAACCACCGTCGGCAACTCGCCGCTGGTGATCGGTGACGAAGATGCCGAATACCGGCAGTTGATGGCGCAGTGGCGCAATCACGAAAGCCGCCAGTCGGGTCAGGCGATTACGCCGCGCGTATCGGTTCCTTCCGGTATGCCATTGGCGCAGGCGCGGATGTCGAGCGATTACGGAATGCGCAATCACCCTGTTACTGGCGGACGCAAGCGTCACAAAGGCGTCGATCTGGCGGCTGCAAGCGGCACGCCGGTTTATGCGACTGCTGATGGTGTCGTAAATACTGCAAAATATTCCTCGTCCTATGGCAATCTGATCAAGATGGGCCACGGCGCGCAGCTTGAAACACGCTTTGCGCATCTCTCGCGGATGGCGGTTGTTGCCGGTCAGCAAGTGAAAAAAGGCGATCTTATCGGCTATGTCGGTTCGACCGGACGTTCCACTGGGCCGCATCTGCATTATGAAGTCCGCGTAGCCGGTCAGGCGGTCAATCCGCTGCCATATATGGCGCAGAGCCAGGCTCAGCAGGATTTCGCCCTCGACATGACCGAAGGCGGTCGCGGCGGCCAGCGCTAACGCTTTACCCCATTCTGCCCTCATGCGTAGGGCTTGCCGGCTGGTTACCGGCGAAATCTGAAGGCGGCAGGCGCGATCCTGTCGCCTTTTCTTTATGCGCGTTTGCTGTCGCTGCGATCCAGCGGCTTAGTGTCCCGCAGCGATCCGGCGAAACTCCTTGCCGCGCCAAGGCAAAGCGATAGGATGCATGGCATAAGGCAACCCGTTTCAAGGATGTTGCCGCGCCCCAAACCCCGCGAGGAGAGACGCGACCCATGCACCCGATCCAGCACGCAGCAAACCATCCAGACCGCCCCGCGCTTATCATGGCGGGGTCTGGTGAGACACTCACCTATGCCGCGATGGATGCCTATGCGAACCGCTTTGCCCATTGGCTGCGCGCGCAGGGAATGCAGCCGGGAGACGCCTTTGCGATCTATTGCGAGAACCGCATCGAATATTTGCCGATGATGTGGGGGTCGCAGCGGATCGGCACGGTCATGGTGCCGGTTTCCACCCATCTGACTGCCGATGAGACGGTTTATATTCTGGAGGACAGCAAAGCCAAGCTGCTGGTCACATCCACCCGCTTCGACGCACTGACCAAGCATCTGCGCGAGCAGCGTCCCGATTTGCCAATGTTGATCTTCGGCGGACAGGGCGACGAGGATGCGGATGCCGCGATTGCCGCGCAAGAGGATACTCCGCCCAGCGATCAGGTCGCAGGATACGAGATGCTCTATTCCTCCGGCACGACCGGGCGGCCCAAGGGCATCAAGCCAACCGTCCCCGATCCCGATCCGCAGGGCGGCGTCAATCCGCTGGTCATGGTGATGAGCGCGGTGTTCGGCTTTCCAACCGACGGCACGTGCCGCTATCTTAGCCCGGCGCCATTGTATCATGCCGCGCCTCTGCGCTGGTGCGCCAGTGTGCACCGGGTCGGCGGCACGGTCGTCATCATGGAGAAATTCGACGCGGAAGCCGCGCTTGCCGCGATCGAGACTTACGCGATCAATTCCAGCCAGTGGGTGCCGACGCATTTCGTGCGGATGCTGAAATTGCCGCCGGAAGTCAGGGCTAAATACGACCTCTCCACCCATCAGCGCGCGATCCACGCCGCCGCCCCCTGTCCCGTGCCGATCAAGCAGGCCATGATCGAATGGTGGGGGCCGATTATTCAGGAATATTACGCGGGCAGCGAAGGCAATGGCATGACCTTTATCAATGCCGATGACTGGCTGGCGCATCCCGGATCGGTCGGGCGGCCGATCTTTGGCGAGCTGCATATTTGCGGCGATGATGGCGAGGAATTGCCGCCGGGTGAAACGGGCCTGATATACTGGCTGCCGCCGCTGCCGTTCGAATATCACAACGATCCAGAAAAGACCGCGAGCGTCACGAACGCAAAAGGCTGGACCACGCTGGGCGATATCGGGCGCGTGGACGGCGACGGCTTCCTCTATCTCACCGATCGCAAGAGCAATATGATCATTTCGGGCGGGGTGAATATCTATCCGCAGGAGATCGAAAACCTGCTGGTCACGCATCCCAAAGTCACCGATGCCGCGGTGATCGGCGCGCCCGATGCCGAGATGGGCGAATGCGTTGTAGCGGTGGTCCAACCGGAAAACATGGCGGCGGCTGGCGATGCCTTGGCCGAGGAATTGCACGCGTTTCTGGCCGAGAAACTCGCGCGCCTGAAATTGCCGCGCCAAATCGATTTCCGTGCAGAATTACCGCGCGAAGCCAATGGCAAACTCTACAAACGCAAACTGAAAGACGAGTATGCGGGGTGATTGCGCGGGAAACGGGCTTCTGCAAGTAATCGCGAGTAGCCCTTGTAGCAGCCAATACTTGCCTCCTAAAGCGCACACGGTAAGTGTCGCTGCGAATAGGGAGCGTTGGGATGGATATTGCCGGTTATCTGGATGAAATCACGCGCATCTATAAGAGCGGCGATGCCACCGAACACAGTTATCGCGCGCCGCTACAACGCCTGTTCGAAAGCATCGACGGTACGGCGCAGATCATCAACGAGCCCAAGCGCAGCGAAGGCGGGATGCCCGACTTCCTGTTCCATCGCGATGGCGTAGCGTTCGGCTGGGCGGAGGCGAAGGACCTGCCGAAAGACGTGGTGAAGCTGACAGGCTACAGCGTCGAGCAGCGCAAGCGGTACGAAAACGCATACCCCAACCTTCTCTACACCAACGGCGTCGATTTCGAATTCATCCGCGACAAGGACGTGATCCATCATACGTCCATCGCCAGCTTCATCGGTATGGGCGAAGGGTTGCAGCCTCTGCCGGACAAGTTCGGCGAGCTGGAACGACAGCTGGAAAGCTTCGCGCAGCAAAAACCGATCAGCATCCGTAGCGCGCAGAAACTGGCGGAAATGATGGCCGGCAAAGCGGCGATCATCAAGGACGAGGTCGGCATCGCGCTGGCCGAGGACCCGGAATTCCGCCTCGGTCTGGGCCGCCAGTTTACCACCTTCAAGGAAAACCTGCTGCCCAATCTGGAGCCGAGCGAGTTCGCGGACATTTACGCCGAGACGATAACATACGGCATGTTCGCCGCCCGCCTGCATGACGATCAGCTGGAAACGTTCAGCCGTGCCGAAGCGCTAGAGAAGTTACCGAAATCCAATCCGTTCCTGCGCGGGCTGTTTCAGTTCATTGCCGGCTACGACATTCCCGACCGGCTGCGTTATGTGGTGGACGATCTGGCAGAAGTTCTGCGCGCCAGCGATCCGCATTCGCTGTTCGAAGATTTCGGCAAGTTCACCGCCCGCAACGATCCCTTTATCCACTTTTATGAAACCTTCCTTGCCGCGTATAATCCCAAAAAGCGCAAGAGCCGGGGCGTCTGGTACACGCCGGAACCGGTCGTCGATTTCATCGTGCGCGCCGTGGACGATGTGCTGAAAACGGAGTTCGGTATTGCGGAGGGCCTGGCCGATACCGGCAAGGTGACGGTGGACTGGGACACGGGCGAAACAAAGAACGGCAAGCCGGTCACGATCAAGAAAGACGTTCACCGGGTGCAAATCCTTGATCCCGCGACCGGTACTGGCACGTTTCTGGCCAAGACGGTGCAGACCATTGCCGATCGGGTAAAGGCGAAGGCACCGGGCAAGTGGTCTTCCTATGTCGAGGAAGAATTGCTGCCGCGCCTGCACGGGTTTGAACTGCTGATGGCCAGTTACGCCATGTGCCATATGAAGCTGGACATGCAACTGACCGAAAGCGGTTACGTGCCGAGCAAGAACCCGCCGCGCTTGTCCGTCTGGCTGACCAACGCGCTGGAACCTGCCGAGCGCGAGGTGAAGGATTTGTTTTTCCAGCAACTCGCCGACGAAGCGCGCGGCGCAAGCGAGGTGAAGCGGCAGACGCCGATTATGTGTGTGATTGGTAATCCGCCGTATTCGATCAGTTCGATGAATCGTGGAGATTGGATAGAGACACTAAACAGTGATTTTAAGGATGGTCTTGAAGGTGAGAGTAATATCTCACCCCTTTCAGATGACTACGTCAAATTCATACGCATGGCGTCGCATATGATAGAGAAGAATGGCCGTGGCGTTGTAGCATATATTTCAAACAATAGTTATATGTTCGGCTTGGTTCATCGAACTATGCGCCAACGGATACTTACTCAATTTGACAAAGTGTACATAATAAACCTTCATGGTAACAGCAATACGGGTGAAATAGCTCCTGACGGTAGTACAGATGAAAACGTCTTTGACATTCGGCAGGGGGTCGGAATTATCATCCTAGTCCGAACTAAATCGGATCAGAAAGGGTTGTGCCCTGAAGTGCGTTATGAAGATGTCTGGGGTTCTCGAAAAGTTAAGAACGACTGGCTTGGTTCGAGATCGATCATCGGCCTGAGCAAGCGGCTTTCACCTGTCGCTGATCGATATTATTTCACACCGCATGATTCCGCCGGCTTCAAAGAATATCAACGCTCGTTTTCTATCGATAAGTTTTTTCCGATTGCATCGATTGGTACGAAGTTCCGAAAAGACAAGTTGCTCGTGAAACCACATTTTTCCCCGTCTTCTGCCGTCGAGATGGTCTGCGATGTGGCTAAGTTCGACACGCCTAGACTATTGAACAAATATGGCTTCTCGGAAACCAAGGACTGGCAGCACGAGGAAAAAAGACATCTCTTTAGGGAAGGGGATACATCCTCAATTGCGCCAGTCTTGTATCGACAATTCGACCGACGCTTCACCTACTACCCACCTGACCGGATCAATCAAATTATCACGCGTGGCGACTCACGAATCAATTTGATGAAGCATATGATCGCAGGCCCGAATTTTGGGCTTGCTATGAACAGGCAAATTGAAGGCTCCCGGCAGTTCTCCGATAGCCTCGCGGTTGAAGGGATCTTCGATCTTCATGCTTTAAGTATGAAAGAGTCGAACCAACTTGCCCCTCTCTACCTTTACCCCGACGAAACCGCCGACCAAGCAGACGCACTTGCTCCCACCGAACGCACCCTCAACCTAGACCCGAAACTCTACGCCAAAATCTGCAAAGCCGCCGGGATCGACCCAGCCGACCAAGCCGGACCGGAGGACGATTTCCGCGCCCCCACCGGAGATGCGCGGCCTTCCGAGGTCAAGGTGTTCGACTATATCTACGGCGTGCTGCACTCCCCCGATTATCGCGCGACCTTTGCCGAATTTCTCAAGATCGACTTCCCGCGCATTCCGTATCCGGCCAGCCCGGACGTGTTCACCCATGTCAGCGAGAAGGGCGAAGCGCTGCGCCGGCTGCATCTGATGGAACCTGCTGCTATTGGCGAAGCGCTCTATCCCTTCATGGGCGAAGTGGAGGATAGCGACGAAGACAGTGTCGTCGCTCCGGCGCATCTGAAATACCGCGACGGGCGCGTCTATATTAACCCGCACCAGTATTTCGATGATGTGCCGCAAGTGGCGTGGGACTTTTACATCGGCGGGTATCAGCCCGCACAGAAATGGCTGAAAGACCGCAAGACCCGAGCGCTGTCATGGGATGATATTGGGCATTACCAGAACATCGTCAAAATCCTGCTCGAAACAGACCGCATCATGAAAGAGATCAAATTGCCGCCGGATGCCTGACCAGAACGCATCACCCCCGCCATTCGCTTTATTTTAGCAACCGTTTCGCCATGGCGCGGACATCTGCGCCCATGTCGTCGCGTTCCAGCGCCAGCGCCAGCGTCGCCTCGACAAAGCCCAGTTTGCTGCCGCAATCATACCGCTGCCCTGCGAAAGTAACCGCGTGAAACGGCTGCGTGCCGATCATCTTGGCCATCGCATCGGTCAACTGGATCTCTCCGCCTGCGCCGGTGCCCTGATCCTTCAGCACGCCCATGACTTCGGGCTGCAGAATATAGCGGCCCGATACGATTTTGTTCGACGGCGCGTCGGCCTGCTTCGGTTTCTCGACCAGACCGTTCACTTGGGTCAAAGCGCCGCTCGCGCCCAGATTGCCATCGCCCGGATCGATCACGCCATAGGATGACACTTCCTCCATCGGCACTTCGAGGACGGAAATGAGATTGCCGCCAACTTCGTTATAAGCCTCGACCATCTGCTTCATGCAGCCCGGCTCGCCCACCATCAATTCATCCGGCAACAGGATCGCGAACGGATCGTCGCCGACAATGGCGCGGGCGCACCAGATCGCATGGCCCAGCCCCATCGGCACTTGCTGGCGCACGGTGATGATGTCGCCCGGCGTGGCGCGCGTGGCATCGAGGACAGACATATCCTTGCCGCGTTCGCTCATGGTGGCTTCCAGCTCGAACGCCACATCGAAATGTTCGACGATGGCGGTCTTGCCGCGCCCGGTGACAAAGATGATCTGCTCGATCCCGGCTTCGCGCGCTTCGTCCACTGCATACTGGATCAGCGGGCGGTCCACGATGGGCAGCAATTCCTTGGGGATCGCCTTGGTCGCGGGCAGGAATCTGGTGCCGAGGCCTGCAACGGGAAAGACGGCTTTCTTGATCGGTTTGTGCTGTGTCATAATGGGCCTTGCGATAGTGGTTGCGCGTGACGCGTCAACTAGCAGCGACATATTGACCAATTGTGACGCGCCATTGTTTCGTGCGTTTTGGCGGTTGCGCGTGAGCATTTTTGCCGCGCATCTTGTGCTGGCGCGCAATCTGGCTAAACCGCTTGGCGTATGGATAAATTGCTCATTCGTGGCGGAAACCGCCTGTCCGGCACGCTGCCGATCTCCGGTGCGAAGAATTCCGCGCTGACCCTGATCCCTTGCGCATTGCTGACCGACGAGCCGCTGACGCTGCGCAATTTGCCGCGCCTTGCCGATATCGACGGGTTCCAGCATCTGATGACGCAATTCGGGGTTAGCCACTCGATTGCCGGCAAGCGGCCAGAGGATTTCGGCCGTGTGGTGACATTGCAGGCGACTCGCTTGACCAGCACGACCGCGCCCTATGATCTGGTGCGCAAGATGCGGGCCTCGATTTTGGTGCTGGGGCCATTGCTGGCGCGCGGGGGCGAGGCCACGGTATCGCTGCCGGGTGGCTGCGCGATCGGGAACCGGCCCATCGACCTGCATCTAAAGGCGCTGGAAGCGATCGGCGCGACGATCGAATTGGCACAGGGCTATGTCCGGGCGATTGCGCCCGATGGTGGCTTGACCGGCGGCGATTTCGACTTTCCGGTGGTGTCGGTTGGCGCGAGCGAGAACGTCATCATGGCCGCCGCGCTGGCCAACGGCACGACTCGCTTGACCAACACCGCACGCGAGCCGGAAATCGTCGATCTGTGCAATATGCTGGTCGCGATGGGCGCAGAGATGGAGGGGATCGGCACATCGGAGCTGACCATTCACGGGGTCCAGCGATTGAATGGCGCGACTTACAAAGTCATGCCAGACCGGATCGAAGCTGGCTCCTATGCCTGCGCTGCGGCGATTACCGGCGGCGAAGTCGTGCTGGAAGGCGCGAAGGCCAGCGATATGGCCGCGACCCTGCACGCGCTGCGCAATATCGGCGTCAAAGTCGAAGGCGATGATAAGCGCGTGACTGTCAGCGCCGATGGCCCGCTAAAAGCGGTCAATCTGTCCACTGCGCCCTATCCTGGCCTCGCCACCGATATGCAGGCGCAATTCATGAGCTTGCTGTGCAAGGCGCAGGGCACCAGCGTGCTGAATGAAACGATTTTCGAAAACCGCTATATGCACGTCCCCGAACTCAGCCGGATGGGCGCGCATATCGAAACCAATGGCCGCACCGCCGTCGTGCATGGCGTGGACAAATTGAACGGTGCCGAAGTGATGGCGACCGATTTGCGCGCTTCGATGAGCTTAATTATCGCCGCGTTGGCAGCGGAAGGCGAAACCGAAGTCCGGCGCATTTATCATCTCGATCGCGGATATGAGCGGCTGGAAGAAAAGCTGCAGCTGGTCGGCGCCGATATTGAACGGGTGGGCGACGATTAAACTTTAGCAATGGACCTTTCCTGCAGGGATCGCGTTGATCCGGCACGAAAGGAATTTATCATGTTGCTCAAGCTCTTGACTTTGGGTGGCCTGGGATATGCAGGCTACAAATATTACGAAAAACAAAAGGCCGAGGGGAATCCGGCGTTTTCCGGAGATCAGCCTCAGCGCGCCAGCGCCGAAGTGCGCGATGCCGGGCCTGAATCCATGCGCGATAAGCCCAAGCGCGAATGGACCAAAACCGACGAAGCGCTGGACCAGTCGTTTCCGGCAAGCGATCCGCCTGCAAACTACTGATTGCTTACACGCAAAGCAATGAAGGCGGCGGGAGCAATCCTGTCGCCTTTTTCATGCGCATTTGCTTAAGTAGTGCTAAGCGTCATCGCCACCCACCGCGCGCATATGGTGTGCGACCAGCCACACGCGCAGCGCGCTGGCCAGCCCCGGCGGCGTTTTGGATTTAATCCGCTCCGCATCGATTTGCGCGACCAGTCCGGCAATCGGTAATTCGCGCAACGCCGCTGCCTCGCGCAACATTTCCCAGAATACAGGTTCCAGACTGATCGATGTTTTGTGTCCTGCAATCGCGATCGAGCGTTTGACCGGCGGATGGTAGGGTACGTCCATAACTCGCACCCTGTGGCACACATTCAGGCACTTGCCCAAGTTTTCCGGGGTGGCTTGCGTCCGGGCGGTCTCATTTACCCCCAACGACACCCTTGTTCGGCGCAGCTTGAACGGTTCACCGCATCTTGCGCTCCGATGATCCGCACAAGGATGGACGCGTGTGACAGCGTTCACCACAGAGCAAGGCTGAGTTGCCACTCACGGCTTATTAAGGCGTCCAGGTTCGGCTTTGATCCCGCGCATCTCGTCAATTGGGATGCGCGCGGCTTTATCAGCCGGACACGCCGTTTCGGGTTTTCCGACCAAGATCGCGAAACCATCGCGTCGGCCCGGATGCAGTTTGAGGGAGAATTGACATGAATGTATTATCGCACCGCCCGACGGGTTTTGCCTTGCTTGCCGCGCTGACCATCGCCGCGCCCGTTGCCCTGTCTGCGCAAGAGCAGGATCAGCCAGAGGGCGAGATCCTGACGACCGTGTATGGATCGCTGCCCGATGATATGTCCGAACTGCCTGACGGGCCGGAGATCAAGGGCTTCATTTCCGCGCGCAACGGACGGCAAGTGCAAGTCACCGCCGATGACGGCACGAAAACGGTGATCGCGGTTGGTGACGGCACGGAAATCAGAGCTACCAAAGGCCTCTTCGGTATGGGCCGCGAAAAGCTGGCCGCCGACTCGTTGCTGAATGGTTTGCCCGTCACTGTCGAGACCGCGCAATGGGGTGAAGGCCTGATCGCACGGCAGATCAAGCTGCGGAACAACGATTTGAAAACCGCCACCATGATCCGCTCCGGCACGCAGCAGGGCTTTGATGAACAAACGGCGGCGACCGATGCCTTGCGCGGCCGCATGGGCGACATCGACAAGTACAACATCAAAGGCACGACGAACGTCTATTTCGACACAGGCAAGTGGAATTTGTCGCCGCAGGCCGAAAGCGAGCTGTGCAGCGCGGCAAGCGAAGCCGACGCGATGGACAACGCGCTGCTGCTGGTTGTCGGCTACACCGATTCGGTTGGTAGTCAGGACTATAACCAGGTGCTGAGCGAGAAGCGCGCCGGTCGTGTGGTCAATTTCCTGCAGCAGGCGTGCCGGTGGAAGCCGTATCGTATGCTGACGCCAACCGGAATGGCCGAAGCCGATCCGCTGGCCGATAATGAAACCGAGGAAGGCAAGGCGCAAAACCGCCGCGTTTCGGTGAACATTCTGGTCAGCAAGGGCCTCGACGGGCTGTAAGATATGCGGGGTG